>NZ_JAENGO010000011.1:0-9088 GCF_016595685.1 Devosia sp. WQ 349K1
GTTCGCAAGAACCTCGCCGTCCACGTTTCTCTTTCTTCAATCTTCACAATGTCAAAGAGCTGACCCATCGGCTACAAACCGGACACGTCATTTTGGAAGCAAAGCTTCCGGAGTTCTTAGAGACAAAACCATCTATCCGGTTGCCCGGCAGATCGTCTGCCCTTTCAGAAACTGCTAAACAGTGGGAGCAGCAAGTGCTCGGCGTCGTTAGCGTTCGTGGGTTTTAGTCAGAAGCTTTTGCTTCGTCAACACCCATTTTCGTGAATTCCGAAATCTTTCGAAATCCACTAAACTAATTTCAAATTTACATTTGATTTCAGTCGTTTGCCGCGTCGCTCAGTGCCGGTAGGCGCTGTGCTCTGCAGCGATGACCGGGTTATAGGGGCGGCCCTGTTTCCTGTCCAGAGCCCTCGACAAAAATCGATGTGATTCAGCTTTTTGGCGCACGTCGCTTTGTGAAGAAGCGGATTGAGTCAGTAGCGTTTGCAACGCTGTCCCGAGTTATCCACCTGGGGGAAGATTTTTGGCAGCAGCACGCTCAAGAGACTGAAATGTCAGTTCGTTTTGGGTTTAGAGCGGAATCGTAGGCGTTTTGCGAGTCGAGTGCCTCTCGAAAACGCCCACCTTTTCCCTCGTGAACTGTCACACCACCGGGCTGATCAGGGGTTCACCCGCAAAATGACGGTCGAGATTGGCGACTAAGAGCGCCCCCATTGCGTCGCGGGTCTGGTGGGTCGCACTGCCCTGATGCGGGGAGAGGACGACATTATCCAAGGCAAAGAGCGCTTCGGGAACCTTTGGCTCTTCAACAAAGACGTCCAAGGCAGCGCCGCCGAGTTTCTTGTTCGTCAACAGTTCGACCAGAGCGGGTTCATCGACGAGCGTCCCGCGCGCCACATTAACGAGATAGCCTTGCGGTCCGAGCGCTTCGAGCACGGCTCGCGAGACAATGCTTTCTGTGGATTTGCCGCCCGGAGCGATCACCACGAGCCAATCACTGTCGCGCGCCATGTCTTCGAGCTTGTCGTAAAACGTGTATGGGACATTGTCCTGCTTGGAGCGTCCGTAATAGACGACACGCATCTTCATTGCTTGCAGTCGGCAGGCGATTTCCTTGCCGATACGACCAAGGCCCAAAATGCCGACGGTTTTGCCAGTGAGCTCCGAGAAGAGTCCCATGCCCCCGTTGAGCCAATGGCCATTGCGCACGAACTGGTCGCCCTGTGGGATTCGGCGCGCCAGCGAGATCATGAGCCCGACGGTCAGCTCGGCCACGGCGTCGTTGAGGACATCGGGTGTGTTGGTGACGCGAATGTTCTTCGCCTTAGCGGTAGCCGTGTCGATATTATCGTAACCAACGCCAAAGCTTGAGATTATTTCGAGATTAGGTAGCGCATTCATGAGCTTTGCCTGAACGCCCGAACCGGCATGGGCGCGGATGCGCGCGCCATTGACCTTGAGCCACGCGTTCCTATCGGCCTGCTCATGCAGCTTGTGGACGATATACTTCTCCGCGAGGGCTTTTTCACAGCTGGCTAACAACGGGCCGGTCTGCAGGATTTCTATGGTCATTCTTCCCTCCTCGGAATAAGCGACTTGGCTCTACATTCCCAATATGTAGAGCCAGACTGAAATGGTAACCGCGGACAATATGGTGGCAATCAGTATCGTATTCGCTGCAACCGACACGCCTCGATCATAATAGGTGGCGAAGACATAGATGTTGACGCCAGCCGGCATGGCGGCGAGCAAAATTCCATAGCGGGCGATCTCCATCGGAATATGCAGCACCCAAATCATCAGCACATAGGCAATGGCCGGGTGCAGGATGAGTTTCATCAGCGAGGCCACGAAGGCCGGCCGCCAGTTCTCCGACAGTTTAAATTCATTGAGAGCCCCGCCGATGCCGAATAAGGCCACAGGCACCACGGCCTGACTCATCATGGTCAGAAAGGCTTCCGCCGGTTCGATCAATTGGAGATTGATCGTCGAGGCAATCATGCCCGCGGCAATGCCCCAGATCAGCGGATTGGTCGCCACACGCCGAATGGCAACGGTCAGCGTTGCGGCCAGAGATTTACCGTCCCGGCGCATCATCTCCATAGTGACCATGCCGGTGGTGAGCAGGATCGCGGCGTGCACGCCGATAATCGACAGCGTCACCGGCAGTGCCGCATCACCATAAGCGCGCGACATGATCGGCAGGCCAACCAGCACCGTATTGGTGAACATGGACGAAAAGCCAAAGGCGACGCTTTCGCCACGCGGTAGCTTGAACCAGCCCCGGCCCAACACAATGCCAATACCGAAGCAGATCCACGCGCCGAGATAAAACGGCCCGATAATGCCAAGATTAAAGGCTGAACTGAAATCGCTGGTTAGGATCGAGTGGAACAGCAAACACGGCGTCGCGAAATTGTTCACGAAAGCAATCAGCGCTTTCACGCCATCAGCTGGGAACAATCGATACCGCACCGCGCTATAGCCCAAGGCGATAAGCGCGAAGATCGGCACATTGACGGCTAGGATCGAGAGCATGGCCAGATGTCCGGGCCCGAGAAGGGATTAATCCATGCCCTAACCCTGCCAACGGCAGGGGTCAATGCATGTTTGTCGCACCACCAAAGCGAAACACAAAGCCTTCACAAACGAACCAATAAAACATACAAACGAAACACCTCTTGAAACGGCAGGATATCATGCTGGATATTTTCGTGATTGGCGGCGGCATCAATGGCGTAAGCATTGCGCGTGATGCTGTCGGACGCGGTTTTACCGTTGGCTTGGCGGAGATGAATGACCTGGCCTCTGGAACCAGCTCGGCGGCGACCAAGCTCATTCACGGTGGCCTGCGCTATCTCGAGCACTACGAGTTCCGCCTCGTCCACGAAGCGTTGGCCGAGCGCGAAGTGCTCTGGGCCACAGCGCCGCATATCATCTGGCCGCTGCGCTTTGTGCTGCCGCACCAAAAAGGCATGCGCCCGGCGGTTGTGCTGCGCACAGGTCTGGCCATGTATGATTATATGGGTGGTCGCAAACTCCTGCCGCCAACCAAAACCCTTGACCTGACCAAGGATGAAGCCGGAAAGCCCCTCAAGCCCGGCCATAAGCTGGGCTTTGAATATTCAGATTGCTGGGTCAATGACGCGCGCTTTGTGGTGCTCAATGCCCGGGACGCTGGCGATAGAGGCGCCGAAATTCATGTCCGCACCAAAGTCACTGCCGCCCGTCGCGAAGAGGGAGCTTGGACCATCGAGCTCGATGGCGAAGCAGGCAAGACTAGAGTTCGCGCTAAGATGCTGATCAATGCCGCTGGCCCATGGGTCGACGAGGTCATCAACGGGGTGATGGGCAAGAACGGCAAACACAATGTCCGTCTCGTTCAGGGCAGCCACATCGTGGTGAAGAAGCTCTACGAGCACGACCGGTGCTATTTCTTCCAAAACGGCGATGGCCGCATTTTCTTCGCCATTCCCTACGAGGACGATTTCACCCTCATCGGCACCACTGATCGCGATTTTCATGATGATCCGCGCAACGTGAAAATCAGCGAGGAAGAGACCTCCTATCTTCTCGCCGCTGCCAATGAGTATTTTGCGGACACGATCACCCGTGACGACATCGTCTGGACCTATTCCGGCGTGCGTCCACTTTATGATGACGGCGCGTCCGCGGCGCAGGAAGCCACGCGCGATTACGTTCTCAAGCTCGAAGGCGATTCGAGCACGGGTGCCGTACTCAACATTTTCGGTGGCAAACTGACGACCTCGCGCCGTCTCGCCGAAGCGGCACTGGAGAAAATTGAAGCCATCTTAGGACAGAGGGGCGCGGCCTGGACAAAGACTAGCACTCTGCCCGGTGGAGACTTCGGCGTGAAAAGTTTTGACGCTGAAGTTCGTCGCTTGGCAAAAGACTATTCTGCCCTGCCCCCATCTCTCCTGCGTCGGCTCATGCGCCTTTATGGCACCAAAGCGCGGGTTATTCTGGGCACGGCCCAAACTATTGCCGATCTCGGTCGCTCCTTCGGCTCCGACCTATACAGTCGCGAGGTCGATTATCTGGTTACACAAGAATGGGCTCGAACCGCACAAGACGTGCTATGGCGTCGAACCAAACAAGGGCTCCGCACCAGCGCCGAAGATGTGGCGCAGCTCGAGGCGTATCTGGCGACAAGCACGTCATAGGGCAGGCACGGACCGCAAGGGCACGCAGGGGAGGAAACAAATATGAAAAAGTTTGTGCTGGCCATCGATCAGGGCACCACATCGAGCCGCGCCATTGTCTTTGACGGCAACCGCAAAATTGTCGGTGTCGGGCAGAGTGAGTTCAAGCAGATTTTCCCAGAGGATGGCTGGGTCGAACATGATCCGGAAGAGATCTGGTCGACGGTTCAGTCTACAGTGAAAAAGGCCCTCAAAGAAGCCAAGCTTGAGGCCCGCGACATCGCCGCCATCGGAATCACCAATCAGCGCGAAACAGTGGTGATTTGGGACCGTGAAACCGGCGAGCCTATCTACAACGCCATCGTCTGGCAGGATCGCCGCACCGCTCGTGCTTGCGCCGAGCTTAAGGCCAATGGCCACGAAGAGCTCTTTACCAAGCGCACTGGCCTTTTGCTCGATCCCTACTTCTCGGGCACCAAGGTGAAATGGCTGCTTGACAAAGTGAGCACTGCTCGCGAGCGTGCCAATAAGGGCGAATTGGCCTTCGGCACGATTGACAGCTTCCTCATCTGGCGCCTTACCGGCGGCAAGATGCACGCGACAGATGCCACCAATGCCTCGCGCACCTTATTGTTCGACATCGCCAAGAACGAATGGGACAAAGAACTCTGCGAGATCCTCGACGTTCCCATGGCCATTCTCCCTGAGGTGAAGGATTGCGCCGACGATTTCGGTGTTACTGAGAAAAGTCTGTTCGGAGCAGAAATCCCAATTCTGGGCGTTGCGGGCGATCAGCATGCCGCCACCATTGGTCAGGCCTGCTTTGAGCCAGGCATGGTCAAGTCGACATATGGCACCGGCTGCTTCGCCGTGCTCAACACCGGCGCCGACATAGTGCGCTCGGAAAACCGCCTTCTCACCACCATTGCCTATCGTCTCAATGGCAAAACCGCCTACGCGCTTGAAGGTTCGATCTTTATTGCGGGCGCCGCAGTACAATGGATTAGAGACGGTCTAAAACTCGTCAAAGAAGCCAAAGAAACTGGCCCCCTGGCGCTCACCGCTGATCCGACGCAAAATGTGTATATGGTGCCGGCCTTTGTCGGCCTCGGCGCGCCGTGGTGGGATGCCGATGCGCGGGGCGCAATCTTTGGCCTGACCCGCAATACCGGCCCAGCCGAAATCGCCAAGGCCGCGCTCGAAGCCGTTTGCTACCAAACCGTCGATCTCATCGAAGCCATGAAGAAAGATTGGAAAGGGCAAGGCACAGACACTGTATTGCGCGTCGACGGCGGCATGGTCGCCTCAGATTGGACCATGCAGAGCTTGGCCAATTTGCTTGACGCGCCCGTTGATCGCCCTACCATTCTCGAAACCACTGCGCTCGGCGCGGCATGGTTGGCGGGCATGAAGGCTGGTGTTTGGCCGGGCATGCAAGAGTTTGCAGCCGCTTGGGAGCGGGATCAACGCTTTGAACCGGACATGGCCCCTAAGGAGCGCCTAGCCAAAATCGCCGGGTGGGACGACGCGGTACGCCGCGTCCTCACCCAATAGGATTTGGGAAATGGGCGGACCTATTAAGCGCCGCCCATTTCCACCTGTGGGCTTTCTGCCTCATCAGCAGCATCAGGTTGATTGAGGCTAGGATTATCCCGAATAAAAGCCGTGACCTCGTTATCGAGGGAACTCAGAAAACTCATGATCCGGTTGCCGTTTGAACCGAAATCATGCGCCGCCCCGATCGAAGCTGACCGCATGTCAATTTTCGAACCCGTCGACGTGGCCGAAATTCCAAAAACAACTTCCTCGCGCCAACCGATTAGTGTTGTCACACGGGCATTGATCCGGCCCGAAAATTCCGACGGCACTTGATCGAAGCGCACGTCCCAACCTTGTTGTGCGATGAGGCGCAACACAAGGGCGTGGAGTTCCTCACGCGCGATCGGATAGGCACGCGTAAGCGCACTTGGGAAGCTGTGCAAATGATCTTCACGAGACAACATGCGTGCATTCGGCATCACTGCCGTATCAGGCTCGAATGTCAGTGGAAGCAAACTTGTCGAAGCCGTCGCCACATCCGTCACATGCGGATAGCGCCACGCCAATTGTGCATGCCAAGCAAATGGCACCAGACATAAGAGCCCCCAAAACACCGCCCAGAAACAATTGCGCCACCCATGGTCGCCGGTGAACCACAGACGTAGCAGCGCAATCCCAGCCAAGAGCACTGCAAGGGCCGCGACCAGACCGGCAACCAAGGCCGCAATTTGGAACACATTGCTGGAGATCAAGCCGAGACGATGCAATACAACACTCAGCACCACCAATGGCACCGCTAGGCTACCTAAACGGCGGGCCCAAATGGCGGTCTTCGAGCTTCTGATCAATATGCGCAAGAGACGGGCATCCCCAGATTAGACCTCAAAATTAGTGGCAAGAGGTTGTCAGAAACTCAACTTTCCGGCCGTTACCTTAAGGATAGAGCCGCGTACGCGACCAATCGCTGTTGGCGGTACTGCGGGTGAACCGGACGCGATCGTGCAAGCGGAACTCGCCGTCTTTCCAAAATTCTATTTGTTTCGGCACAAGACGGAAACCCGACCAGTGGGGAGGCCGCGCCATCTCACCGTCCCCAATCATAGCCGTCAGTTGCTCAACCTCATCCATCATCTGCGCCCGACTACCCAATGGTCGGGATTGTTTGGAAGTCGCGGATGCAATGCGGCTCCCCTTCGCGCGAGAGGCGAAATAAGCGTCAGCGTCTTCGGCCGAAACTATCTCGACCTCACCCCGCAACCGCACTTGGCGGCGCAGGCTCTTCCAATGGAAAAGAAACGCCGCCCTCGGCTGGGCCACCAATTGTTGGCCCTTGGCACTTTCAAAATTGGTGAAGAAGCAAAATCCTCGTGCATCCCTCTGGTTCATCAGGACCATACGTACGTCAGGCAAACCATCAGCATCAACACTGGCGACCGCCATTGCGTGCGGATCATTAGGCTCGGAAACTTGCGCCAAAGCGAACCATTCTTCAAAAATGGCGAACGGATTGAGCTCGGATTGGTCCTGGTCGTCGAAGAGGAGATCTGTGAGAGGTTGGGCCATAGTGAGATTTCCTGCATTCAGTCGCGCAGCCCAACTGGACAAGGCCGTAGGGCGTCGCCATATAGGACTTGAAATAGAGGCGGAGCAACGCCTGAACTCTAAAGATTGGACCTAAATGCGCGATCCATACACCGTACTCGGCGTGTCGCGGTCCGCAAGCGACAAAGACATTAAGTCTGCCTATCGCAAGCTGGCCAAACAATATCATCCGGACCAAAACCCCGATGATCCGTCCGCTCATGCAAAGTTTGCTGAGGCAACTGGCGCCTATGATCTACTGAACAATCCCGAAAAACGCGGTCAATTCGATCGTGGTGAAATCGACGCTGACGGTAATCCAAAATTCGGTGGCTTTGGCGGCGGGGGATTTGGAGGGGGACGCACTGGTTCGCGTGGCAACGCGGGGGGCGGTTTTTCAGCCGAAGACATTCTCAAGGAGTTTATGAGCGGCTTTGGGGGACAACCGCGTGGCGGTAATCCAGGTGGCGGCACGCGAAATGCTGGCGCTGCTGGAGCCCAATGGGACCCCTTCACCGGTGGCGCGGCTAATGCAGGTCCCGGCACCAGCGGCAAGAATGAAGACCTGGTGATCACGGCCGCAGTGAGCCTAGAGGACGCACATAACGCTGCGTCCATTCCTGTTCGTATGCCCTCCGGGAAAGTGCTGAACGTAAAGCTTCCGGAAAAGGTCGAAGAAGGTCAGCAGATCCGACTTAAGGGTCAGGGCACAACCGACGTCTACGGGCAACCGGGTGACGCGCTCGTCACGGTCAAATTCGCCAAATCGAAAACCTTCCGCAAGGACGGCACCGACATCCGCACAGACGTGGCCGTTACACTCTACGAAGCCGTGCTCGGCGCCAAGGTTCGGGTGCCGACGTTGACCGGATCGGTTGAACTCAACCTCCCTCCCGGCGTGGACACGGCCAAAGCCCTACGCCTTAAGGGCAAGGGGCTTTATGGCGATGGTGACTTGTACGTCAACATCCGCGTCGTGTTGCCCCCAGGTGGTGATGCTGACTTAGAAGCGCTCGCCCGTTTTATGCGAGACCAAAAGCCCTACACTGTCCGCGACTAGTGACATTACAGTAGTTTTTCAAAGAGGCCCTTAAGGGCCTCTTTTTTATTCGCCCGGCCTCTGCCTACTGCAGTGGGAACTCGGACCCAACAGTGTCCACCCCGACGACATCAGCGATATAATACGTTGTCACTTGTGTTGGTTTGACGACACCTCCCTCGTCAACAGTAAGTGTAGGTCGGGCACAAATCTGCAAGCGAGCCACGTAGTCACGTACAATCCCTCCCTCTCTATCGACGCCTCGATGAGAGAGGCAACTCCCGTTGTTTGAGAGGGCGTCTTTGACGCCTGCGGGCGTAAGTGCACTCCTCCCCAACACATACCGCTCTGCCTCTCTGCCCCTTGCGGGGAGGGAATGAGGGTGGGGGTAGACTGAGGGATAAAACTCGGCTTCCTTCTCACCTCGCCCCCACGGGGAGAGGTCGGCCCTCTTGGGCCGAGTGAGGGGGCCTGGTTGCGCGCATGCAGCTCCAACCCAGCACACCGTTCCAGTCCCTCCCCCGGTTGCAGGGGAGTTAGGTGGGAGGAATTAGGTGGGGCAATCACCGCCCAGAAACGCAAAAAGCCCCGCTGGTGAGCGGGGCTTTTTGTATTTGGTTTTGATGATCGTCGAGAGATTTTATGTTTTTGGCAGACCTTGCAGTGACCTACTCTCCCAAGTCTTGAGACTTAGTACCATTGGCGCGGAGGAATTTGACGGTCGAGTTCGGGATGGGATCGGGTCTTGGGCTCCTCGCAAGAACCA
>NZ_JAENGO010000012.1:0-8338 GCF_016595685.1 Devosia sp. WQ 349K1
TCCAGCGTCTGTTTGGTGGGGAGATGCGATTGCTCAACCAGCCGGATAATCTCGAGCTTTTCAGATGCGGGATATCTCATTCGATATCCTCCCCATCCCCGATCATGCTTTTTTTAAGCAGGCGGTTCTCGAGCGTCAGATCCGCAACGCATTCCTTGAGCGCGCTTGCTTCCCTGCGTAAATCCAGAACCTCATCATTGGTGGCGGCACGAGTTGTGTCACCAGCCAAACGTCGCTTGCCAGCTTCCATGAACTCCTTTGACCAAGAGTAATAGACGCTCTGGGCGATGCCTTCACGCCGACACAGCTCCGCAATGCTGTCCTCGCCACGCAATCGGTCGAGCACGATCCGGATCTTGTCTTCGGCGGAAAAGTGCCGCCGCGTTACACGGCGAATGTCCTTCACAACCTGCTCTGCGGATGATTTCGTCTTGGATGTTTTTGTCGTCATTCTGGGTCTTTCGTCACTCTGACGAGACCAGAACTCTCCTTAAATCGCAAACCCATTTCTGAGACATAGGTCCTGATGCCGGACACTCATAAATTGTCATTGGCGCGCAATTAAGCCACTTATGCGCGGATTGTGATTATTTAGGTGTACGTCGAAAAGCGTACGAACTATTTACACGGGTTTCTGCGTATCTGTATAGGTGTCGATATGAGTCGTTTAGTCTGTCTAATGATGGTCTTGATTGATTTGTTTATTTGACATACTAGTGTTGGGTGGGTGGTCTGGATTTTAGTTTTTGAGTGTAACGCTTTGTACTTGAGGGGGCGCAGTAAGGTGAGCAAGAAGATTTGTATGCGCAGCCTTGTGGGGGTGTTGGCAGTTGCAAGCATATTTGGGGTGAATGCCGCTGATCTAGGTCATTACGCTGGAGGGCAGTGCAGCAACTACCGTCAGTCTTATCTGCATCAACAGCCGGTCGATGATATTCGCCAGTCAGTTTCGGCAAACTTGTCGAGCGCCAAAGTCGGCATGGGTGATCCCCGTACGCTAACCAATTCGCGTCCGGCGTTTGTCTGGGCGATGGAGGCTCGCTGGGCATGTTCAGCGGCTCTTGGTTATTTGAACGGCGGTCATGTGGATGAAGAAACAGTACAGAAATGCGACTGTTTCCATCAGCAGTACCTGGCATTTCGCTGAGTTGCGTAGGACAGAGACTATATCAAATGATTAAGCTCATTAGAATTCTTCTGCTCTCGAGCGTAACTATAGCGACGCCTAGCATCTCTACGGCGATGGGGCTTACACAAGCTATTCAGATCGCCATGGATAGCAATCCAGATATTGGTCAGGCGATCCAAAACCACGACGCAATTGGTTTCGAGTTGCGCCAGGCAGAAGGTCTGTTTGCGCCGCGCATCGACCTTGAGGCCTCTACGGGTGTGCAGGCCCTCAATAACCCTTCTCGTCGGGCTCAAGGCATCCAGAACGATCCGCTTTATCCATCCCAAATCGGCGTAGTTGCGACCTACGACCTATACGATGGCGGCTTCCGTGACTTTGAGGTAGCCCGTCAGGCTGCGCGCGTCGACGGCGCATCTTATCGCGTGCTTGAACGCAGTGAATTCATCGCTCTGCAAATTGTGCGTGTCTATTATCAGGTCTTGCTCCAGCTCCAGATTGTCAATCTAACCCGTGAAAATGTGGGCTTCCATGAGACAATGGTTGGCGACGTGTCATCAGCCATCGAAAGCGGGCAGCTCACTGAAGCAGACCGTTTTCAGTCCATAGAACGTCTCGCTGCTGCCCGCGCGCGCCTGACCGAGGCTGGTGCTGAGCTGGTTGCGGCCCAGATTGAGTTCAAGACACTCGTGGGTATGATGCCAGGTACCGTTAGTGCGCCGGCGCGAGCATCTGCTGCCATTCCCACCTCCTTGGAATTGGCGATAGGCAAGGCAATCGTGAATAACCCGCGGACCAAAACAGTTGGTGCCGATATTGATGCTGCCTCCGCATTGGTTGATCAGGCATCGTCGAGCTTTAAGCCCAAGCTGCAATTGGAAGGTCGGGTCGCAACGGGCTACGATATTTCTGGAACTGACGAATGGCAGAACGATGCAAGCGTACGACTGTCGCTGCGCTGGAATATTTATGATGGCGGCATCACGCACCACAATGTTCAGGAACAGATGCGTCGTGAGAGCGAAGTCAAGTTGGTTTTCGATCAGACCGTGCGTGAAGTTGAACAAGCGGTTCGTGAATCTTGGCTTCGGATGAACACACAGGGCGAGCTCGCGCGGGTTTATGATGAACAGCTGGGTTCATCGGGTAGTCTCGTGTCGTCCTATCGCGACCAGTTCATCATTGGCGAGCGTTCGTTGTTAGACGTGCTTGACGCTCAGAACACACGCTACAATGTTCAAATTCTGCGCGAAACTGCACGATACAGTGTCATGTTTGCGGAGTACCGCGTCCTCGCTGCGAGCGGCACATTGCTGGATTTCCTTGAGGTTTCCGTCCACGGCAGTGCAGTGGCGGATACACGTTCGGTCTTCGATGTTCAGTCCTGGCAGGCTAGCGAACCACGTACATTGACGCCGCTCCTCCTCCCCGTCGCGGGTAACTAACACGCGTTGCAGCGAGCCGTTGCGGGCACCGCGCGGAACGGCTGCGTTGAATGTTGGGAGGGATGGTGCGTATGTCATCCGCAGCGGAAGATCACGAGAACTTATCGCAGCCGATCGATCCACTACTAGACTGTATGCGGTTTCTGGCGCGGGCTTGGCATAAGACCGATTCCGTAGCCACTCTGACCTCAGGACTGCCCCTCGAAAACGGCTTAATGACACCCGATTTGGCCGCTCGCACTTTTTCGCGCATTGGGGTCAGCATACGCCATGGCGAAGGCGCCCTTCACCGGCTCAAGCCATATGATTTCCCTGTACTGATGTTCCCAGCAGACCGTCCCCCTTTGGTGGTGCTGGGACGATTAGATCGGCGCAACTATAGGATCTACGACCCATTGCTCCAGGGCGAGGCGAGGGCCGATGCGCGGTCACTAAATGCACGCCGTTCCGTTCCTCTAATGTTTGCTGCTCCTGACTTTGAGGCCGTAGACGAAAGCAGTGGCATTCGAACTGCGCAAATCGGCCATTGGTTCTGGACTGCAGTGCGCGGTCACGCAGTTAGCGGCCCCTATGTGCTAGTCGCAGCAGCGTTCATTAACGTCTTCGCGTTGGCGTTTCCGCTGTTCACCATGAATGTCTATGACCGCGTATTGCCAAACGCGGCGCAAACGACACTCTGGGTCCTGGCCATTGGCATTGCTGTCGTCGCGGTATTTGACCTTTTGCTCAAGCTCGCCCGCGCTGGTGTAGTTGAATATGTGGGTCGCTCCATAGACATGAAGATGTCTTCGGCTCTCTTCGATCGGGTGTTGAATACGACCATGGCCGCTCGTCCCAATTCAACGGGTGCCTTCATTAGCCGCATCGGCCAATATGAGGTATTACGTGAATTCGTGGCGGCTAGTACTCTGGTGATGTTTGTTGACGCCTTGTTTCTGGGCGTCTTCGCTTGGGTTATCGCGCTGCTAATTGGCTGGTTGGTGGTTTTTCCGCTCTTGGCAGGCCTGATTGCACTCATTGTCACGCTTATTGTGGGAGGCTTGTCCAGCCGGGCGGTTAAGGCCGCTCTGGCAGAATCGTCGGCACGCAATGCCGTGCTGGTTGAAGCGCTCACCGGGGCCCAAACGGTCAAAGCTTCTCGCGCCGAAGGTCAGTTGCTCAAACGCTGGGAAGCAGCGGTGCTGGCCTCGTCACATACGCAGGATAAGCTGCGCTCATTGCAGTCCATTGCCACCAATGTCACAGCTACCCTTTCACAGATTTCCTTGGTTGGTATCATTGTTGGGGGATCTTACGCCTTCAGCTCGGGCGATGTGACGACCGGGGCAATTATTGCAGCCATGATGCTCTCCAGCCGGCTGATCGCGCCCATTGGCATGATCGCTGGCACCTTGCTACGCGCCCGTGCTGCTATTGAGGCGTACCAGACCTTAGATGGCATTATGAAATTGCCGGATGAGCGGCCTGTGCTTGCCAATCAAACCCAGCGTTCGGTGCAGCACGGGCGTCTCACGTTCAACAAGGTGCGCTTCTCTTACCCCAATACCAAAGTCTTCGTGCTTGATGGGATTTCGTTCTCGATCGAGCCTGGCGAAAAAGTCGGTATCATCGGCCGGATCGGCTCAGGCAAGACAACCATTGGCCGGCTGCTGGTCAATTTTCATCGGGCTAGTGAAGGCGAGGTTTCGATCGACGGGATCGACATCGATCAATACCACCCGGCGGACTTGCGCCGTGCGGTCGGCTTGGTTGTGCAGGACCCTGAGATTTTCAACGGCACTGTCCGCGAAAACATACTGATGAGTGATCCAACCGCCAGCGAGGAACGACTACTGAATGCGGCACGTCGCGCCGGGGTTGAAGAATTCGTAGCCCGTCATCCCAAGGGCTATGAGATGGACGTTGGCGAGCGCGGCATTCTGTTGTCGGGCGGTCAGCGTCAGGCCATTGCTTTGGCGCGAGCCATGTTGGTCGAACCTAAAGTCATGTTTCTCGACGAGCCATCGAGCTCGATGGATTTGGCCACGGAAAAGCAGCTGATCAAAAATCTAGAAGCAAGCCTAATGCCCGATCAGACAGTGCTTATCGCGACCCATCGCTATAGTCTCCTATCTTTGGTCTCACGCCTCATGGTTGTTGAAAATGGCAAGTTGATCGCGGACGGCTCGAAAGAGCAGGTGCTTGAGAAGCTGCGTACGCGGGCAGACGCACCATGAAATCAGCGAAGGATTCACGCGCGCCGAGGCGTCATTTGGGGGCTGAATTCGACAGACCGCCGCGCGGCTGGTCTCAGATCGTCTTCCTCATAGCTTGCATCTTTGTCGCTTTCCTGTTCTGGGCGAATTGGGCCGAAGTGGACCAGATCAGCCGCGCTGAGGGCAAAGTCATTCCCTCCGGCAAGTCGCAAATAGTGCAAAGCGCCGAACCAGGCGTTGTAACTGATATCTTTGTTCGCTCGGGCGAGCAGGTTTCATCAGGCCAACTTCTGGTGCGGTTGGATGACACCACGACAGCCGCGAGCGCCGGTGAAGTGGCGGCCAAGGTGTTGGCTCTGTCCGCGCAAGCCGAGCGTCTACGTGTCGAAAGTCTTGGCTTGGTTGCTGGAGCCTTTATCTGTCCGGATCGTGTCACCCTAGAGGCGCCAGGCGTATGCGCCGCGGAACTAGATCTGCTAACTTCAAGGCTGCAAAGCAAGCTGAGCACCGCCGAAGTGTTGCAGCAGCGCGTGGAGCAGCGTCAGCGCGAGCTTAATGAGATAGCGATCAATAAGACCCGCCTAGAGGCAAATCTGGCCATTTCCGAAGAGCGCCTCGCCTTGGTTGCGCCCCTCGCCGAGCGGGGCTTGTCGGCACGCACCGATCTGCTCGCTCTGCGATCTGAGGTGGGCGACCTTTCCGGCCAGATCGCTGCTGTCGATGAGGGCAAGGCGCGCTTGGCCGCGGCCCTACTTGAGGCGCAGTTGCAAGTCAAACAAGCCGATGAGCAGTTTCGACAAGAAGCTCTCTCCGAGCTCACGTTGCGACGCGCCGAACTCGCTAGTGCTGAGCAGCAGCTGCGTGGTGCGGCGGACAGAGTTAATCGCACCGAGGTGCGCTCGCCGGTCGATGGAATCGTCAATGCCATTGATGTCACCACCATAGGTGCTGTTGTCACTGCTGGCACTCGTTTGATGGACATCGTGCCAAAGTCAGATTTTCTGTTGGTCGAAGCTCGGCTCAAGCCATCTGACGTCGCTTTCGTCATTCCCGGGCAGCAGGCCCGTATTCAATTCACAGCTTATGATTTTTCTGTCTACGGCGGGCTCAGTGGCATCGTTGATAATGTGTCTGCTGACAGTCTCGTGGATGAACAAACTCGCGAAACATATTATCTGGTTACCGTCAGGGCCGAAGAAACTGTTCTCCACTATCGTGAGCAGCAGCTAGCCACTCTTCCCGGGATGGTGACAACCGTAGACATCATCACCGGCAAGCACTCCATTTTGCAATATCTACTCAAGCCGATTAACAAAGCTCGTCAGGAGGCCCTGATTGAGCGCTGAAAAAGGATCAGGCTCTGATCAGTTAGATACTCTCGCTGTCGAGAACGACTGGGCGCGACCGATCTTCCGCACGATCTCGCTCAACAGTGCGCGCCACGCGGTTCGTCTTGAACAAGTGTTTTGGGATGCGATTGCTAGGCTCGCCGCGCGGAAGAAAGTCAAGCCCGCAGACTATGCGCGAGAGCTGATGCAGATATCTCTGCCATCGGGCACAAACTTGTCTAGCGGCCTGCGCAGCGCGGTGGTGCGCAATTTATTGGACGAGGATCTGCGCTTGGCGAGCCTTGCCGAGCCGCTCGCTATAGTCAAACTCCTGCAACTGGCCCCAACACCTTCTTTTGCGCTCGATCGCAACAAGCAGCTAGTGCGGGTCAACGATGAATTCGTCCGCTATCTTCGAACCGCCATGGCGAAAAGTGGCCCAGCAGAAAAGGCGCAGCTGCGCTTGGATCAGCCAGCTGAAAAAATCTTTAGTGAGCTGCTAGATGTTGCGTCTGTTGAGTGCGGCGTTTCTATTGTTGTCGATAATTATGAGTGGCGCGCTGAGGCTAGGATTATTGCGCCTCCGCCAGTTCCTGTCAGTATATTGGTTGGGTATCTTTTGAAGTGATTTAGGTTAGTTATAACTGCGTATGCTTTGGTGTTAACGATAAGTAAATAAACAATTAAACTGCATAACAGGTTATGTACACGTAATGTAGCTGAAGTTGTTGAGGTGATTTCTGGATTGTATCTTGACCTTCAGGTAATTCAGTTTGCATGGAGGATGTTATGGTTGTGAGCGTCAAAAGCCCGATTTTCGGTTCGCAGGAGGATATCATCTCCTCGGCTGAAGTAATGCGGGTAGCTCAGTCGACAGCGGTTACAGCTAGCCCAACCTCCATAGCGCAAGATACTGCCTCTTCTACCGGAAGCGCACAGCAAGCTGCGCAACAGCTGGTCATTGAGGTCGAAGACGGGTCGGTGTTGCGCCTGCCAGAAGGCGTTAGCCTCGAACAGCCGCGTGCGAACGGTGCCGACCTTGAATTTGTCCAGCCAGATGGCACCACTATCGTTGTCCCAAATGGCGCGATAACTGGGCTCTCCATCGTTTTGGGCGAGGTCGAAATCCCCGAGTTCGCGGTGGCAGCGCTGTTTGAGGCGAATGGGATTGCTACTGCTGCTGGACCGGGCGGCAGCAATTCTCGCTCCAGCTCTGGCGGCAATTTTGAACAGCCGGTCGGCGGTATAGGTCCCGCATTTGACATCGGGGACCTCCTGCCCCCTACAGCGCTGTCGTTCAACTCGCCTGAAGATCGCGAATACTTTTTTGGCGAGCTGCTTGATAGGGCCGACGAGGGGGTGACGATCAATGGTCTGAATGTCACAGGGGGGGAACTCAAGGTTGATGAGGACGATCTGCCTGACGGCACTTCGCCGAACGGTTTGGCGCTGACGCAGACGGGAATCTTCACCTTCTCGGCGAAGGACGGGTTTGGTTCGTTGTCGATCGGCGGGATTGATGTTCGACTGGGTGCAACGCTGCCGCAGACGATCGTGGACAACGCGACCGGCACGCTGGTGGTGACCGGGTTCAGCTTCGATACCGTGACGGGCGTCGGCGCGGTCGACTACCGCTACACGCTCAAGGACAACACGTTGCTGCATACGACTGGCAACGGCGAAAACACGCTAACGCTGCCGTTCCCGGTTATAGTCAAGGATGGTGACGGCTCGCAGGCCAATGCCTCGCTCGACGTCACCATCGTCGACGACGTTCCTGATGCGAAGGACGACAGTGCGGCTCCGGCCGAGGATCAGCCTATCGTCATCAAGGTACTGGACGATGACGACAAGGGCGCTGATGGGGTCGACCTAGTGACCGGCGTTGAGCTGGAGACGGGTCCGTCGAAGGGCAGCGCCGTCTATAATGACAACGGCACCTTCACCTATACGCCGACGGCGGGCAAGACGGGCACGGACAGCTTCACCTACACGATCACTGACAAGGACGGCGACAGCTCGACGGCGACGGTGACGATCACGCTCGCGGCGGATTCCGCGCCAAAGATCACGGTCAATCACCCGGTTGCGGTTGTTGACGAGGACGGGCTTTCCGGGGCCAATGTGGATGGCACTCCGCTGGTCAGCGGTGAGGTGGACTCGACGGAGAACGCGTCCTACACCGGCACGATCACGGTCAACTACGGCAACGACGTTCCGGCCGACCTTCTGGGTGCGATC
>NZ_JAENGO010000013.1:0-3210 GCF_016595685.1 Devosia sp. WQ 349K1
AAAATACGTCGCGAGATAAGAGCAAAGTTTGGTTGTGTTGAAACCTTGGTTTCCACGACCCGATATTTGGACATCGTAAAGAGATTGCTTGCTGTTCCGTTTGATCCGACACCCTCGGAGAGGCACAGTTTAGCAACGTGAATTCTGGTTTTTTTGATCTGACCGATCAAACCCGGAGCAGTGATGCTTCGGTTATAACATCGGCCCGATGACTGAGATCTGAACCGTACAAGAGCGGTTTGGGTTGTTGACGTTGCGGGCATAGATAATGAGAACGATCAAGCGTCTTAAGTGCATTCAGTGGATGCCTTGGCGTGTGCAGGCGATGAAGGACGTAATACGCTGCGATAAGCCTCGGGGAGCTGCGAATAAGCTTTGATCCGAGGATTTCCGAATGGGGAAACCCGACCGTAAGGTCACCCGAAAGGGAGCTAACCTGGGGAACTGAAACATCTAAGTACCCAGAGGAAAGGACATCAAACGAGACTCCGTTAGTAGTGGCGAGCGAACGCGGACCAGGCCAGTGGCCTCGGTGTAAGAACGGGAACGACTTGGAAAAGTCGGCCATAGTGGGTGATAGCCCCGTACCGGTAGAAAGCATCGAGGTCCTCGAGTAAGGCGGAACACGTGAAATTCTGTCTGAACATGGGTAGACCACTATCCAAGCCTAAGTACTCGCACACGACCGATAGTGAACCAGTACCGTGAGGGAAAGGTGAAAAGCACCCCGACGAGGGGAGTGAAATAGTACCTGAAACTGGATGCATACAAACAGTCGGAGCTCGAAAGAGTGACGGCGTACCTCTTGTATAATGGGTCATCGACTTAGTCTGTCTAGCAAGCTTAAGCCGTTAGGTGTAGGCGCAGCGAAAGCGAGTCTGAATAGGGCGTTAAGTTAGACGGATTAGACCCGAAACCGAGTGATCTAGGTATGAGCAGGCTGAAGGTACGGTAACACGTACTGGAGGGCCGAACCCACGTCTGTTGAAAAAGACGGGGATGACTTGTTCCTAGGGGTGAAAGGCCAATCAAACTCGGAAATAGCTGGTTCTCCGCGAAAGATATTTAGGTATCGCCTCAGACGAATACCTCAGGGGGTAGAGCACTGGATGGGCTAGGGGGTCTCACCGACTTACCAAACCTAACCAAACTCCGAATACCTGAGAGTACTATCTGGGAGACAGACGGTGGGTGCTAACGTCCATCGTCAAAAGGGAAACAACCCTAACCTACAGCTAAGGTCCCCAAGTCATAGTTAAGTGGGAAAGCATGTGGGATTGCTTAGACAACCAGGAGGTTGGCTTAGAAGCAGCCATCCTTTAAAGATAGCGTAACAGCTCACTGGTCAAGCGATCCTGCGGCGAAGATGTACCGGGTCTAAAACTATGCACCGAAGCTTAGGGTTTGCAACTTGTTGCAAGCGGTAGCGGAGCGTTCCGTAAGCCTGTGAAGCCATACCTGTGAGGGGTGGTGGAGGTATCGGAAGTGCGAATGATGACATGAGTAGCGACAAAAAGTGTGAGAGACACTTTCGCCGAAAGTCCAAGGGTTCCTGCGCAATGCTAATCAGCGCAGGGTTAGCCGGCCCCTAAGTCGAGGCAGAAATGCGTAGACGATGGGAACCACGTTAATATTCGTGGGCCAGGTGGTAGTGACGGATCGCGCAGAGCTGTATTCCCTTATCGGATTGGGAGTGCAGTGAGCCGGTTCCAGGAAATAGCTCCACCAATATTGACCGTACCCTAAACCGACACAGGTGGACTGGTAGAGTATACCAAGGCGCTTGAGAGAACTATACTGAAGGAACTCGGCAAATTGCACGCGTAACTTCGGGATAAGCGTGACCTTGCATTGGGCAACCAGTGTCAAGGTGTCACAAAAGAGGGGGTGGCGACTGTTTATCAAAAACACAGGGCTCTGCGAAGTCGCAAGACGACGTATAGGGTCTGACGCCTGCCCGGTGCCGGAAGGTTAAAAGGAGAGGTTAACGCCTTGAATTGAAGCCCCGGTAAACGGCGGCCGTAACTATAACGGTCCTAAGGTAGCGAAATTCCTTGTCGGGTAAGTTCCGACCTGCACGAATGGCGTAACGACTTCCCCACTGTCTCCAGTATAGACTCAGCGAAATTGAATTCCCCGTGAAGATGCGGGGTTCCTGCGGTCAGACGGAAAGACCCCATGAACCTTTACTATAGCTTTGCGCTGGCATTTGTGTCGGCATGTGCAGGATAGGTGGTAGGCTTTGAAGCCAGGGCGCCAGCCTTGGTGGAGCCACAAGATGAGATACCACCCTTATCGTCATAGATGTCTAACCGCGGCATAACAGTGTCCGGGACAGCGCATGGTGGGTAGTTTGACTGGGGCGGTCGCCTCCCAAAGAGTAACGGAGGCGCGCGATGGTGGGCTCAGACCGGTCGGAAATCGGTCGTCGAGTGCAATGGCATAAGCCTGCCTGACTGCGAGACTGACAAGTCGAGCAGAGACGAAAGTCGGTCATAGTGATCCGGTGGTCCCGTGTGGAAGGGCCATCGCTCAACGAATAAAAGGTACTCTGGGGATAACAGGCTGATAATGCCCAAGCGTCCATAGCGACGGCATTGTTTGGCACCTCGATGTCGGCTCATCACATCCTGGGGCTGGAGCAGGTCCCAAGGGTATGGCTGTTCGCCATTTAAAGTGGTACGTGAGCTGGGTTCAGAACGTCGTGAGACAGTTCGGTCCCTATCTGCCGTGGGTGTTGGAATATTGAGAGGAGCTGTCCCTAGTACGAGAGGACCGGGATGGACGAACCTCTGGTGGACCTGTTGTGGCGCCAGCCGCATTGCAGGGTAGCTAAGTTCGGACGGGATAACTGCTGAAAGCATCTAAGCAGGAAGCCTCCCTCAAAACAAGTATTCCCTATCAGAGCCGTGGAAGACCACCACGTTGATAGGACAGGTGTGGAAGAGCAGCAATGCTTGAAGCTTACTGTTACTAATAGCTCGATCGGCTTGATCGTTCTCATTAATCTATGTCCGTAAACACATCAGTTTACTCAGTTCATCAAAACCAGAATTCACGTTTTATGTTTTTCGCTGACCTTGTGGTTCTTGCGAGGAGCCCAAGACCCGATCCCATCCCGAACTCGACCGTCAAATTCCTCCGCGCCAATGGTACTAAGTCTCAAGACTTGGGAGAGTAGGTCACTGCAAGGTCTGCCAAAAACATAAA
>NZ_JAENGO010000015.1:0-869 GCF_016595685.1 Devosia sp. WQ 349K1
TTTCGTGAATTCCGAAATCTTTCGAAATCCACTAAACTAATTTCAAATTTACATTTGATTTCAGTCGTTTGCCGCGTCGCTCAGTGCCGGTAGGCGCTGTGCTCTGCAGCGATGACCGGGTTATAGGCGGGGCTCGGTTTGCTGTCCAGTGCCTGTCGTCAAAATCGGCGTGATTCATTTTTTTGACCACCCACGGTTTGTGAAGAAGCGGATTGAGTCAGTAGCGTTTCCAGCGCTGTCCGGAGTTATCAACATGGGGACTGTTTTTTCCGCTTTTTAGGTCCTGAAGGCGCAATGAACGGAAAATCATCGTTGTATGGAAATGGTTTAGATGAAACGGGTGAAAAGCGCGCCACCAGGCGCCCGGATACGCGTGAAAGATTCTTTCTTCCGCGCCGAAAATTTTGCCGCTGCTGCGCCACGGATGTCGCCGCCTTCGCGGGGATGACGGCCTGGTGTTCGCAATAGCCGATCGAGAGGCACCGCTTTGCCTCCCTCCCCTTGCGGGGAAGAATTGAGGGTGGGGGTATTTTGGACATCACACACACA
The DNA here is from genome assembly GCF_016595685.1 of Devosia sp. WQ 349K1. Classification (NCBI taxonomy): domain Bacteria; kingdom Pseudomonadati; phylum Pseudomonadota; class Alphaproteobacteria; order Hyphomicrobiales; family Devosiaceae; genus Devosia; species Devosia sp. WQ 349K1. The sequence goes on from NZ_JAENGO010000015.1 coordinate 550, forward strand.
CCATCAGCACCGGAGCCGCCTTCCCCTCCCCCGCCTCGGGGGAGGCCGGGTGGGGGCGTGACGTAAATGGGGCTTTCTGCAAGCACCGCTCTAGAGATAGAGCTCAGCCAAGTAGGGGTGACGACGTCACAAACGCAAAAAGCCCCGCTGGTGCGGGGCTTTTTGTATTTGGTTTTGTTGATCGTGAAGAGATTTTATGTTTTTGGCAGACCTTGCAGTGACCTACTCTCCCAAGTCTTGAGACTTAGTACCATTGGCGCGGAGGAATTTGACGGTCGAGTTCGGGATGGGATCGGGTCTTGGGCTCCTCGCAAGAACCA
>NZ_JAENGO010000001.1:0-1097122 GCF_016595685.1 Devosia sp. WQ 349K1
TGCGTAAATCCAGAACCTCATCATTGGTGGCGGCACGAGTTGTGTCACCAGCCAAACGTCGCTTGCCAGCTTCCATGAACTCCTTTGACCAAGAGTAATAGACGCTCTGGGCGATGCCTTCACGCCGGCACAGCTCAGCAATGCTGTCCTCGCCACGCAATCCGTCGAGCACGATCCGGATCTTGTCCTCGGCCGAAAAGTGTCGTCGTGTCGCGCGGCGGATGTCCTTCACCATCTGCTCTGCGGATGATTTCGTCTTTATTGTTTTCGTCGCCATTCTGGTTCTTTCGTCACTCAGACGAGACCAGAACTCTCCTTAAATCGCAAACCCATTTCTGAGACATAGGTCCTGATGCCGGACAAATTGCCCGTTCGGCGGGGGGGGGCTTTGGGGGCACGTCATTATGTTGCGAACTCTATCAAAATCTGGAGGAGAGTTAGGGGGCTCGGTTCACGCGGTGCGCTCCCAAGTTCTTGGGTGTGGAGTGTAACTTCGGACTTTAGTCCGGTGCTTAAGGGCGGATGTTAAGTGTAATTCATTGTCCCTTTAGTCCTGCAAGTTGTTGGACGAATTGGAATAGCGAGTGAGTAAGGGTTAAGATTACGTTAACCTTCATGAGCTGGGTTGTCTGCATACGGAATGCACGACCGCTAGCGTGGCAATCAAGCCAATTTGGGGACATGATCATGGTCACTTTGGTTAGGCACGATCTGGAATTCATCCTAAAGCAGATCAAGATCGCTGAAAGACATTCTTCCGGTGAGAGCCTGACGACGCTGGTGGCCGAAGCTGGGGGCGTTGACGCCAGCTCCTCTGCATCAGAGCAAGTGCATTTGCTGCCCTATGGTCTGCGCACGGTAGACGGAAGCTACAACAACTTGCTGCCTGGCAGGCAGGAGTGGGGCGCTGCAGAGCAACCCTTTCCGCAGTTGACCGATCCGAGCTGGGTTGTGGGAAGCGGCAGCTTTCCGGCAGGCTCTGGCTATCCAACAAACAATCAATACATATTGCCTGGCAATGTTGTGGACATTGAGCCTCGCATTATCTCTAACTTGATCGTTGATCAGACGCTCGGCAATCCGGCTGCAATTATCGCTGCACTGGAGCATGCTGGGGTCACTGGGCAAGCCCAAGCTGGCGCTGTCATCGATATCCAGAACGCGTTCAGCGCCGTACGAGGCCTGAGCCCGAACTCTGATGCGTTTAAAGCGCTCTGGTCCGAGGTTAAGGAAGCCGTTGAGAGGTACGGGATCACCATGGATGGCACCACCATCCATTTGCCAAACGTTTCGCCTGATATCGGAGACTCTGCACCATATAGTGCGATCTTTACGCTGTTCGGGCAATTCTTTGACCATGGGCTTGATCTGGTCGCCAAAGGTGGCAACGGTACAGTTTACATCCCTTTGCAGACAGACGATCCGCTGTACAACCCAGGGTCTCCACACACCAACTTTATGGTTCTGACCCGTGTCTCCACGGGAGCCGACGCAAAGAATACAACGACGCCTTGGGTCGATCAGAACCAGACCTATGGCTCTCATGCCTCCAAGCAAGTGTTCCTGCGCGAATATAAACTTGTCGACGGCAATCCTGTTGAGACGGGCTATCTGTTGGGTCATGAAACGGGGGGGTTGGCCACTTGGGCTGACGTGAAGCAGCAAGCGCGCACAATATTGGGCATTGACCTCTCGGACGCCGATGTCTCGAGCATTCCGCTGATTGCCACGGACGAGTACGGCAACTTCATTCGCGGGAAGGACGGTTACCCACAATTCGTAAAGGGCGTTGGGTCCGACGGTATACTTGGGACGGCCGACGACGTGCTGGTTCAAGGAAATCCGCAGGCACCTGTTTCAACGGTCGGGGTCGCCCGGACAGCGCATGCATTCATTGACGACATTGCGCACAACGCCGTGCCCGGCACGACATACTTTGCGAATGGTCAGGCAGTTGTTGTCACTGCGGACAACGATACCGATGTGGGCAACCAGTTGTCCATTGACACGCGTGGCAACAAGACTGCTTACGACAACGAGCTACTCGAGGCGCACTTCGTAACAGGCGATGGCAGGGGCAACGAAAACATCGGCCTGACGATGATCCACCATATTTTCCATGGTGAGCATAATCTCATTGTCGAGCAGACTAAGAAGGTTGCGCTGGATAGTGCGGATCTCGCATTCCTCAACGAATGGCTGCTCGTGAAAGTAATGGCAATCCCAGCGGACCCGAGCACGCTCGTTTGGGACGGAGCGCGCTTGTTCCAAGCGGCGCGTTTTGTCACCGAAATGGAATACCAGCACCTGGTATTCGAAGAGTTCGCTCGCAAAATGCAGCCGGACGTTGACCTCTTCCTGTTTGAGCCTGATCCAGACATCAACCCAGCCATTTTTGCCGAATTTGCCAACGTCGTTTATCGCTTCGGCCACTCGATGCTGAACGAAACGGTGGACTTGATTGACGCAGACGGCAAGCCGACCCAGATGGCTCTCTTCGACGCCTTCTTGAACCCGCTCGCTTACGAGAGCGCCGGGATAACTCATGACGCCGCTGCTGGCGCGATTATTCGCGGTATGAGCACCCAGGTTGGCAATGAAGTCGATGAATTCATCACCAATACGCTGCGCAATCAACTGCTCGGCATTCCGCTCGATTTGGCGTCGATCAACATTGCCCGTGGCCGTGACACCGGTATGCCGACGCTCAATGAAGCGCGTGAACAATTTCAGGCCATGGCCCATGGTGACACCCAACTGAAGCCATATGAAAGCTGGGTGGACTTCGCGCTCAATCTGAAAAACCCTGCGTCAATCGTTAACTTCGTTGCTGCCTACGGCACGCACCCGCTGATCTTGGCTGCCCAAACGGTTGAGGCAAAGCGCGATGCGGCAATGTCCATCCTTGGCTTGGGCGAAGATCAGCAAGCTCTGACGTCAGCGAACGGCGACTTCGAGGCTGGGTCTTTGGCTTCGGGTGCTCCAGGCGTCAATGTAGATGCGAATGGCAATTATACCGTTGGAAGCCCGAACGGTTGGCGTCTCACAGGCACAGGTGGCGTATTTGACCCAGCTGACAACGTCATCAACCAGCCCGCTTCCTCAACCAACCAGGTGGGGTGGCTCGCGCAAAACGCATCGCTGACGAAAGTGACGGATCACACGCTCGCCGCCGGTGAAAAGTTTAGCCTGACGTTAAAAGTTGGTGATCGCCTAGATACCGATTGGCCGGGCGGAGTTGTTCGTTTGGTCACCAGCAATGGCACCGTGATCGCTAGCAAAGCTCTCACTCAACCCGCAGACGGGGGTTGGGCTACAGTGACGTTGGAAACAGGTGCTATTCCTGCTGGTCTTGCAGGCCAGGGGCTGTCCGTTGTCATCGAAAACACTGGCGGCACATCTGGCCAAATGCTCGTTGATGATGTCTCCCTTTCGCGACTGGTCTCTTCCAATGTTGCGGACCGCGTCGATTTCCTCAACGGTACTGGCGCTTGGGCGACTAAGGAAACAGGTCTAAACCTGATCGACCTTTGGGTCGGTGGACTCGCTGAAAAGAAGATGGACTTCGGTGGCATGCTCGGCTCCACCTTTGCCTTCATCTTCGAGCTGCAGATGGAAAATCTGCAGGACGCCGACCGCTTCTACTACCTCTCGCGTACGCAGGGCCTGAACCTGCTTTCAGAATTGGAAAGCAATTCGCTCGCCAAGATGATGTTGCGCAACACCGATTTGGATGAAACTGGCACTGCAATCCCGGGCGATATCTTCTCGCGGCCCGATCTCGTTCTCTATGCCGATCTTGCTAAACAGATCGCGATGACAGGTCTGGAAGATCCTGTACACGAAAATGCCTATTTGCAGGCTATTTCGAAGCTGGTTGAGCGTGGCGTGAACGGGACCGGTTTCTATCTGCGCTATAGTGGCGGTGAACACGCCCTTGTTCAAGGTTCGGACGGAGATGACCGCATCATCACTGGAGATGGCGATGACTCTATTTGGGGTGGCAAGGGCAATGACCGCATCGAAGGCGGCTATGGTGTCGACCATCTCCACGGCGGCGACGGCGATGACATCATCACCAATGCTGGCACCGATATCGGTGAAATCGACTTCCTGCACGGCGAAGGCGGCAATGACGTCATCCATGGTGGTAGCGGCAAGGCACTGATCTTCGGCAATTCGGGCCATGACTTCTTGATCGCCGGCCCGGACGGCAAGACCGTGATGGGCGGCACGGGCAATGACTTCATCCTCGGTGGCGACGGCATGGACTTCCTCATGGGTGAAGCCGGGGACGACTGGATTGAGGGTGGTGGGCGTTTCGATACGCTGTCGGGCGAAAACTCTGAGCTGATGTTCAACTCGAGCATTCAGGGCAATGACGTTCTGAACGGGCAGGGCGGGGACACTGACTACGACGCCGAAGCTGGCGACGACATCATGTTCCAGGGCACTGGCATCCAGCGTAACAATGGTATGGCGGGCTTTGACTGGGCGATCCACAAGGACGACCCAAATGGGGCTAATTCCGACCTCGGAATTCCACTCTTCACCAATCAAGAAGCATTTATTCTCAGGGACCGCTTCGACCTCGTCGAAGGTCTTTCGGGTTGGAAACACGACGACAATCTGACTGGCCGTGTGGTGCCGGTGAACACACGTGTTGAAGCGACGGGTACGGCCGCGATTCCTGCGCCCGGCATGCCGCTCTACGCCTATTCAAATGCCTTGTTGGAACGCAACGTCGCGCTCATCAACGGGCTGGATAACCTCGTTGCGCACCTGACAGCATATAATGAAACCGGCCGTGACGGCATCACGGAAAAGGTTCTGTTAGACACCGCAGATGCATCTGACATTCTGCTTGGCGGTGGTGGCAGTGATCGGATCAAAGGTCTTGCTGGCAACGACATCGTTGACGGCGATAAGTGGCTCAATGTCCGCATCCTGATCGTTCACAACGGCACCAATTACACCGCCGATGGCATGAGCAAGCAGGTCTTCCTTGAAACCGATATGGTCAATGGCGTCCTCAAGGCGAATGCGAACGCACAATTTGGTGGCAAAGGCCTCGATGCACTGATGCTGGAAGGCGTCTTTAATCCTGGTGCGCTATCGATCGTTCGCGAAATTGTTGATGGCAGGCAGACTGGCGACATCGATACGGCAGTATTTACGGGCATTCGCGAGCACTACACCTTCGGTGTGAACAAGGACCACAGCCTCTATCTGGACCATGCGCCGCCAGCATCCGACGAAACCGATCCGCTCACTGACAATATCGAAGGCGTGACTCAACGTCCGGTGCTCGACGGTCGCGATACTGTTCGCAATATCGAACGGCTTGAGTTCACCGACCTCACGATGAATGTCATCAACGGGACGGATGCTGTCGAAACGCTCAATGGCGATCAGTCAGGAACCGGTCTCATCCACGACGTTTTGATGGGCTTTGGTGGCAAAGACGTCCTGAACGGTCATAGTGGCAACGACGTGCTGATTGGCGGGCTCGGCGATGACACGCTCAACGGTGGTTCAGGCGACGACATCTATGTGTTTGGCATTAAGGACGGTAGCGACGTTATCACCGAAACCTCCGGCGATGATCGCATTAGCTTGGCGCTGAATGGAGCTGCTCTCGACAGTTTCAATATTGTTCGCTCCAATAACACTAACAGTAATACCTCAAACTCCTTGTCTATTTTGCTCAATGGGCACCAGATCCGGGTCAATAACCATTTCGGAAGTTCGTCCAATGCGGTGGAAACGGTTACGTTCGATGGCGGAAGTTACAAAGGCTATGACTTCTACCTCGCAGACGATGAAGGCGACGAAGTTTTCCGTGGCACATATGTTCTGAATCGCCAGAATGGGAGCACGCTAACTGCAGCGGCGGACGTTAACACTATCCTCGCCACTTCCAATTCAGCCACAGACCGCACGCTAACTGGCAATACGGGCCATGACATGTTGTTCGGAGGTGCCGGGAACGACATGCTCAACGGTGGTGCAGGGATCGACTTGCTGGTCGGTGGCGCTGGCAACGACACATATATCGTCGATGATTTGGGCGACACGGTTGTTGAACTCGCCAACGGTGGCAATGACACTATCCGCACTAGTCTGCCGTCCTACAACCTCGACGATAACGTCGAAAACCTCACTCACACCGGAACAGGCGATTTCACCGGCGCTGGCAATAATCTGAACAACGTCATCACCGGTGGCGCAGGCAACGACAGCCTGTATGGCGAGGCCGGCAACGACACTCTGAACGGTGGCACCGGCGACGACTATCTGGACGGCGGAGCGGGCAACGACACGCTCAACGGCGGCGATGGCAATGACAGCCTCTTTGGTGGGGTGGGCGATGACACGCTAAACGGTGGTGCTGGCAATGACTACATTGATGGCGGCGATGGCAACGACACTCTCGACGGTAGTCTTGGCGATGACGTTGTTCACGGTGGCGCTGGCAATGACATAATCTATGTCGGCTCGGGCAATGACACCGTAGTCTATAACACTCCAGGCTTCGGCACCGATACAATCCGAAACTTTGACACGAATAATAGTGGTGGGCAGGACCTCATAGATCTGCGCGGTCTCGGTATTACGTCGCAGAATTTCAGCGCTCGCGTTACCATCGGCACCGTCACGCCACTGCAGGGTAGTGCCGCGGCCAATGGCGGGAATAGCCAGGTTGCTATCACGGTAAAAGATGCTGCAGGGTCCACAATTGGTACTATAAACATCCGGGGCACCGACCTTTCTACAAATGCCTCTAACAGCAATGCAATCACCGCTGCTGATTTCCTCCTCGGTGTCGTCGCGCCAATAAATGGATCGAACAGCAGCAATACTCTCAACGGTACCGCAGGCAACGACGTCATCAATGGTTGGGGTGGAAACGACACCATTAGCGGCCACGCGGGTGACGACAGCCTTGACGGCGGAGATGGGAACGACACCATCAACGGCGGCGCTGGCAATGACACCATCAATGGCGGATCCGGCAACGACGTGATTAATGGCGGCACCGGCGATGACATCATCAATGGCGGCACTGGCAACGACGACATATTTGGGGGATCGGGTGACGACACCGTTCACTGGAACGCCCAAGCCGCAAATGGTTCCGCGGGCTGGGATGTGATCGATGGTGGGTCCGAAGGGATCAAGGGTGACACCTTAGTCATCACCGGCCAGAATAATGTCTACGAAATCTTCCGGTTCTACCCATTCGAAGATGCGCAGGCGCTGTTCCCCAATGCCACGTTCCGCGGCACCGGTACCGAAATTGTTGTGAGCCGAACTGTCGTTACCAATGGCATCGAAGGTACGCCGCAAATCATCGCTGAATTGAGCGAGATCGAAGAGATCGCGATCAATGGATCAGGCGCCAGCGGCGAGGGTATGGCTGGCGGCGACCGCTATGAATTCATCGGCGACTTTGCAGAACAAGGCGAAGAAACCAGTCTCCGTCTCAACACCATCACCATCAACGGCAGTGGTGGTGACGACACGGTCGATATTTCTAAGCTCACGTCCGCCCACCGTATCGTGTTCCGTACCCGTGGTGGCAATGACACCATTATTGGCAAGTTGCGCCCACAGGACGTTGTGCTGCTGCCACTGACCACAACGGTCGACGATTACGACGTCGTTGAAAATATCGATGGCACCACGACCGTGGTCGGTGAAGACTATTCCATCAACTTCTTCAGCCCAGGCGGGCTGCCTCAGTTCGAAATTGACGATGGCAGCGATGGTCACCTCGCGCCACCAACTGGTGAACCTGGCGACGAAGAAGAACCTATCATCGATGACGGCGATACAGGTGGGAACACCGGTGGGAACGGCAATGGTGATGATGACGATGAGGGCAACGACAGCGACAACGACGACGAAGATGATGACGATGGCGTTGTAACGCCTCAGCCGGGCACCGAAGCGCCTGTCAGTGGCAACAACAATGTCATCACCGGCACTTCAGGCGACGATGTGCTGAATGGCACCAATGGCCGAGACATCATGACCGGCGGCGCGGGCGATGACATCATCCTCGGCGGCAAGGGTGCCGACATGATCTTCGGCCAGGCTGGCGATGACCGCATCTTCGGCGAAGATGGCAATGACATCCTCGATGGTGGCAAAGGCAATGACACGATCGTTGGCGGCGCAGGTGACGATATCTTCCTCGCCAACGACTCTGACGGCAACGATGTCTACTACGGCGATGAAGTCGACGGTGGCGCGGGCAATGATACGCTCGACATGGGCACAATCAGCGCTGGCATCACCGCGGATCTCGGCACTGGCCATCTCGGCCGGGGCAGCGCGCAAAGCTCGCAGACTGGTATCGATACGCTCTGGGGTATCGAAAACATAACCACCGGCTCTGGCAATGACACGATCACGGCAAGCAGCGCCATCAACGTCATAGATGGCGGCGTGGGCAACGACACCTTCCGCTTCCTGTCTGCAGCCGATGCTGACGGCGATACCATCATGGGCTTCCAGCCCGGCGATAAGATCGATCTCAGCGCGATGGATGCAGATTGGCTAAGCGCTGGCAAGCAGTCCTTCACTCTCGTCTCCGGTGCATTCTCCGGGGCTCGTGGGGAACTACTCGTAACGCAGGAAAACCGCGACGGCGTTGATTTTACCATTGTCCACGGTAACGCCTCCGGCGGCCAAGACGCTGATTTCAAGATTGCCATCAAGGGCTCGCACACCTTCACGGCAAGCGACTTCGATCTCTAACTGACCACATCGGCCGGGGGCGAATAAGCGTCCCCGGTTGAGCGTTTCACCAGTTTTAGGCGGGTAAGTAATGCGTCCCAAGGATTACAATTCGGCAGCTCGAAATCGCAACGCCCAGCAGCTCACCAGTGGCTTCCGGTCAGTCGGTCTGTTCCTTTTCATCATGTCGGGGATCATCAATATCTTGGCGCTCACGGGCGCCTTCTACATGCTGCAGATCTATGATCGGGCGCTGACCAGCGGCAGCATTCCCACACTGCTCGCGATCTCGTTGCTCGCTATTGGCTTATATTTCTTCCAAGGCATGTTTGAGATTTTGCGTTCCCAAATCCTCGTCCGCATTGGGGCACGGCTGGACCGCAAAATTGCGCCTATGGCCCATCAAGTCGCGATCGACATGCCTCGGTTTGGATTCTCCACTGCCGAATCCCTTGAGCGTGGACGCGACGTTGATACTGTCCGTGGCTTCTTAGGTAGCCAAGGCCCGATCGCTCTGTTCGATCTTCCTTGGATGCCTCTTTTTCTCGCCTTCGTCTATCTGCTGCACCCGATGCTCGGGGCGCTGGCATTCGGCGGCGCAATTGTGCTCACCTTACTGACTATTCTCAACGAGCTGATGACGCGCCGACTGACCAGTGCCACTCACAGCGCGGTGGTGACGCGAAATGCCATCGCCGATTCAAATGCGCGCAATGCAGAAATTCTCAAAGCCATGGGTTTCGCCGGGCGTGCGGTTGCTCGCTTCAATGAGGCCAACGAAGACCATTTAAGCCTTCAAACCAAGGCCAATGATATTAGCGGCACATTTGGCGCGATCTCGCGCGTCTTGCGGATGATCTTGCAATCAGCTGTGCTTGGCCTTGGGGCCTATCTCACCATACAGGGGCAATTGTCTCCGGGTGCAATCATCGCGGCTTCTGTGGCCTCTGCCCGTGCTCTCGCGCCCATAGACCTTGCCATTGGAAACTGGAAGTACGTGGTATCGGCACGAGCTGCCTACGGCCGTCTCAAGGAAACCATGATTGCTCTGGCTTCGGCCGACGAACCATTAGAGTTGCCGCCGCCTGCCAATTCGCTCAAGGTCGAAGGCATTACGATAGCAGCACCAGGCACAGGCCGTGTGCTGCTCAGCGATGTCAGCTTTGAGCTGAAGGCTGGTGAAGCGCTCGGCATTATCGGCTCTAGCGGTGGTGGCAAGACCACGCTGGCCCGCGCTCTGACGGGTGTGTGGCCAAGTCTGCGGGGCAATGTCCGGCTCGATGATGCTGAACTCACCCAATATCGCGACGATAAGCTTGGCTCCTACATTGGCTTTCTGCCGCAGGAGGTATCGCTTCTCGACGCGACGATCGAAGACAATATCGCCCGCCTCGATGACAATTCTGATCCGCGCGACATTGTTGCTGCAGCCAAATCATCCGGCGTGCACGAAATGATCGTCCGCCTCGAATTTGGCTATAAAACCCAGATCGGCCCGTCGGGGACGGTGCTATCCGCTGGGCAACGCCAACGGATCGGTCTCGCGCGCGCCATGTATGGGCGGCCCTTCCTTGTGGTATTGGACGAGCCAAACTCCAACCTCGACAGCGAAGGGGAAGCCGCGCTGACCGCGGCCATTGAAAGCATCAAGAAACGCAATGGCATAGCTGTCATCATCGCCCATCGTCCGAGTGCCTTGAAGGCCGTCGATAAGGTCGCGGTTATTCAGAACGGCCGTATGACTGCCTTCGGCGCCAAAGAAGACGTTCTGGGGACAATGCTGCAGCCCGTGTCGTCCAATGGTCAGTCAATCAACCGGCCGCAGCCATCCGTGCAAGCGTCGGTGGCCACATGATCATCGACGTCAAAGGCACCAAGCAAGAGCCGAAGCAAGCCGATCCGGCCCAGAAATATATACTTAAAAGCATGGACGAGCGAAGCGATAAGCCCTTTGCGTTCGCCGTGCTTCTAACGGCAATCGTGCTCTACCTGCGTTCCTTTTTGGCACCAGAGCAAAATGCTGGCTTTGCTGAAGAAGCCAAAGTGCCGGGCCATGGAGAAGATGAAGCGGAGAATGACATCGCGCTCGAGGAGGATGTCGCTGTCGTCCCCATGCCAGATAATGGGGAGCCAGAGCAGGCGCCGTCTAGCGATCCGCCAGTCTTTAATTCGATCTCCGCCTATCCGGTGGTCTTGCCGACGCGGGCGTTAAGGCTCGATATTCGCTTGGGCGACATGCCTAACTTGGTGGATGTTGACCCGCTCGTCGCCGCCTTGACGGCCAATGACAATCTCTTCTTCCGCAATTTCTCTTCGGATTATTCCATCACTCCATCCCGTTTTGATGGTGGCGGGCAACCAGTGATAACTTATGCCCCATCGACAAAAACGCCCCCCCCTAAGCCCGGCCGTCCCGACAAGGATGATGACGACCACTCCACAAACCGGGCACCGCGCAACACCGGTCCGTTGACGCTGTTTGATCTCAGCGGTTGCGCGCTATTCGCCATTAGCCTCCCGGATCTGTTGCAACATACGGTCGACCCGGACGGCGATGTTCTGACAATCCGGAATTTGCGCGCGAGCAATGGTGTGCTGACGGCCGATACGGGAAGTTGGTATTTTCAGGCTGAGGCGAAGTTCGAGGGCATTGCAACGCTCACCTATGAAATTACCGATGGCCACTATGTCATGCAGCAAACCGCTTATGTGCATGTCATGCGCCCAACTATTGAAGGCACAGAAGGCCATGACAATCTGATTGGCACGGATTGCGCCGAAATCATCATCGGCGGCAGCGGGGACGACAATATCGTCGGGCGAGGCGGTGACGACATCATCCACGGCGACGATGGCGACGATCATATCATCGCCGGAGATGGGGACGATATCGTCTATGGAGGGCGTGGTAACGACATCATATTTGGCGGCGCCGGAAACGATATCCTTTCGGGCGGGGAGGGCGATGACTATCTTTCCGGCGATGAAGGCGACGACATTCTATTTGGCGACACTGGGGACGACCAGCTCTTGGGCGGTGCCGGGGATGACGTGCTCAACGGCGGGCACGGCAACGACACTCTCGACGGGGGAGATGACAATGATGTCGTCATCGACAGCGAGGGCAGCGATACCAATCGCGGCGGTGCGGGTGATGATTTTATCATCGCCGCTCTCGACCTGGCCGATGATCGCCAAGATGGCGGCACGGGATACGATACGCTCGACTATTCGGCCAGCACACAGGGCGTGACTATCGACGTCAAGAACGGTCTAAGCTCTGGCCGCGAGGTTGGCGAGGATCGTTTCGAGAATTTTGAAGCCTTTGTCGGTGGCTCGGGCGACGATCACTTCATCGCCGGGGACACGGACACACAGCTCACCGGTGGTGGCGGCGACGATGTGTTCGAGTTTTGCCCGACAGTCACAAGCGTTGAAATCACCACACCATCCGTGCCGCTCAATCACCACACAATCATCGACTTCAACGTCGGTGATCGCATACGGATGTCGAAATTCGACATCTTTGAAAAGGCTCTAGACACGCTAGAAGACCGCTTCGAAGAGATCTATGGCGATGATTTCGACGATGACGATATTCTCATTCGATATCGACACGATCGTATCGATGAGCTGACACACACCATCATTGAGGCTGACTTTAACCGCGACGGCGTTTGGGAAACCACCGTCGTTTTAGAAGGGACACGCGCTCTTTTCATCATTGAGCACGTGTGAGGGATGAGTAATGCGTAAGTACCGCAAGGACAGTTTTAAGCTTGGGTCGCGAGTTCTTCTTGGTAGTGCTCTGTCTGTGCTGCTCGTCGGTGGAGCAGGGGGCTGGGCTGCTACCGCCGAGATTTCGGGTGCCGTTATCGCTCAGGGCCAAATCGTCGTCGATCAGCAGATTAAGACCATTCAGCACCGCGATGGCGGGATCATTGGCCAGATTGCAATCCGCGAGGGAGATAGCGTCACCGCCGGTCAGGTCTTGCTCCGTCTCGAAGACTCTCAGACCAAGGCCGAACTCTCCATTATTGAAGCCCAACGCTGGGAGCTGACAGCGCGCCGCGCGCGCCTTTTGGCGGAGCGCGACTTACTCGAAACGATCGTGTTTCCGGAAAGCCTCGATGCTTCGATCGCTGAGGTGGACTTCCTCGTGACGGGGGAGAGCCGCGTATTCCACGGCAATCTCTCCAATCGGAATAGTCGTAAGCAGCAGCTGGTGCTTGTGGTTGAACAAGTTGCTGAAGAGGTGACCGGGCTTGAAGCTCAGCGTGGCTCCAAGCACCAGGAAATCGCTCTGGTGGAACAGCATAGGGCACGTTTGGACAGTTTGGTGTCCAAGCAGTTGATGGAGCAGGCTCCGCTCTATGCAGCGGATCGTGACATTGCTCGATTGATGGGGGAGAGCGGCGAAATTGATGCCGCGATCGCGCGTGCGCGCAGCAAAATGAACGAACTGAAGCTGCAAATCTTGTCCATAGACGAAACCTCCCGTACCGAGGCACAACGGGAACTAAACTCGCTCGACACCAAGATGAGTGAGCTGCAAGATCGCCATAACGCCATATCTGACCGTCTCGCTCGGACAGAAATCCGAGCACCCATTGATGGCGTGGTGAATGAACTCAACATGCACACTATCGGCGGCGTGATCACACCTGCCGAGATTCTCGTGACTATTGTGCCGTTGAATGCACAGCTCAAAGTGGAATTTGGTGTGCCGCCAATTTCTATCGATCAGGTCAGTATCGGTAGTTCTGCGCGCCTCCGCTTGCCCGCGCTGAACCAGCGCACAACGCCCGAACTCACCGGCAAGGTGACGCATATGTCGCCAGCGACAGCGCGGGATCCTGTTTCAGGCCAGTTCTTCTACAGAGGAGACGTGATTTTAGACGAGGGCGAAATCACCAAGATTGGTGCAAGTCAGCTCATACCCGGCATGCCGGTTGAGGTATATGTGACGACGGAAGAGCGAACGGCATTGTCATATTTTGTGCAGCCGATCACGGATCAGATAGTAAAGGTGTTCCGGGAGCGGTGATCTACTAATTGATGTGGTGTGGATGACTTAAATCTGCGAATTTCTATTTTAAAGTTCATTGTGAACGCCAAGAGATTCTTGTGAATATGTCGGCTGCAGCATCTGATCGCGGACAGTTGTTTGGGCTTAGTCTACCCATGCAGTTCATGGCTGCAGCGGCGCTCATATTGAGCGGTTCGATGCTATTGCTCGGTACCTATGTCAACCAGCAGGTGACCCGCGGCGTATTGGTGTCGTCAGGCGCTGGTACGGTCGCCTTTCTCGAGGCTGTCGTTGAGCCTTTGCTGCGGGAATTGGATACGCATGACAGCTTGCCCCCTCATGTTCATGAGCAGCTCGACGCGGTGCTCGAATCCGGTCAGCCAATTTTACGCAGTGTCGTCACGCTGAAACTTTGGCGCAGCGATGGCACGGTGCTGTACGCCAATATGCCGAAGTCGATTATTGGACAAAAATTCGTCTCTATTAATGTTGCAAAGGCCGCGTTGGGGGACGTCGTGGCCGAGTTTGAAGACATGCGCAGCGAAGAGAGTGCACATGAGCAGACGCTCGGCATTCCTCTAATTGAAGTTTATGCGCCGCTCTATGACCGCGACCGCAATATCGTTGCCGTCGGAGAAATCTATGAGAACGCCAGCGTGCTCCGTGCTCAGCTGCGCGATAGTCAACACCGCACGTGGGGCGTAGTGGCGGTCACAGCGATTTGCATACTTTGCTTGCTCTATCTCATAGTGCAGCGCGCCAACAACCTCATCTTGCGGCAAAGTGCCGAGCTGCTAGCTCGATACGGCGAAGCGGAAGCAATGGCCCGCATGAACCAACAATTGCGGATTGATGCGGACGAGGCTCGGTTGAACGCTAACGCGGCGAATGAAGAGCTGATCGGCCGCGTTGGTCAGGACCTACACGACGGTCCAATCCAGATATTGAGCCTGCTCATGCTGAAGCTGGGTCGCTTGCTGCGGAGTTCTCAAACTGATTCGGAGATAGAGTATGCCCAGTCCATTCAGGACATCACCACAGAGGTGATCAAAGAGCTGCGTTCTCTCTCGACCGGGCTGGTTTTGCCAGAAATTGGAGAAATCGATTTGACCAGTGCTGTGAAACTCGCTGCAGAGCGGCACGAGAACCTTACTGGTACGAGCGTCGAGCTCGACATTCAAGCCTTGCCTGACGTTACTAACGCGCTGAAAATATGCGTCTATCGTATCGTCCAAGAAGGTTTGAACAACGCTTTCAAACACGCTGGTGGCGTTGGGCAGAGGGTTGCGGTGAAGCGGGTCTCAAAATCGATCGAGTTAGAAATCTCTGATCAGGGCGTGAGAGTTGGCATGAATGGTGCACAAGCTAATGATAGAGCCACGCTTGGGCTATTTGGGATCCGAAATCGCGTTGCCACGTTCGGTGGGGAAATGGAAGTTGCCATAAATGAACGCGGCACGTCGCTAAAAGCGCGGTTACCGGTCGACATCAGCAAGACACTAAATTCCGTTTCACGTTGAAGGCTAGCCTGAAAGCTACTCGGCCGCAGCGCTTCGATGGTGGCCTGCCTCGATTTCTTTCGCCGCTATCACCACCTCAACGCGATTGCGCGCGTTCAGCTTCTGCATCAGCAAGGTCATATAATGCTTGACGGTTTTCTCGCTGATGGAAAGGCGCGTGGCAATTTCTCTATTTGTTCGACCGATCAGAAGTAGCTGCACGATCTGGTCTTCGCGGACACTAAACTTCACAGTGCTATCGCCGATCGGCTTGCTATCACGCTTGTTGAGGGAGGCTATGACCCTGCCGGCGAAGCTTGGGGTGATGAAAGTGTCGCCTGCGAGGACTGTATTAATAGCCTGATGCAGTTCCGCCTCGGTGCTCCCCTTAAGGACGAAGCCATCTGCACCCGCGTTCAAGGCGCGAACAGCGAGGTCGATACTGGCAGAGGCGGTGAACACTAGGATCTTCGTTCGAAGGTTCGGGCCAGCAACGCTAGCGATCTGCGCGATAACGTCGCCAGGCATACTGAGGTCGACGATAAGAACATCTGGATCACGGTCAAGTAACACTGCAAAATCAGTGGTGGCACTGCCTGTCCCTGCAATCTGATATTCATTCGTCTCTTGGAACGATTTTACTAGTCCTGACAAGAGAATAGGGTGGTCGTCTATAAATGCGATTGTTTTGTTTGGCATATAC
Source organism: Devosia sp. WQ 349K1 (assembly GCF_016595685.1). NCBI lineage: Bacteria > Pseudomonadati > Pseudomonadota > Alphaproteobacteria > Hyphomicrobiales > Devosiaceae > Devosia > Devosia sp. WQ 349K1. The sequence continues at coordinate 15,977 of NZ_JAENGO010000001.1, forward strand.
GTAACCAGAATTTCTTGACTATTCTGAAGTTACAAATAACTGTTTATTATGTACAGTAATTTGCGTGAAAATGGTTATTGCAGATTTGTAGCGAGAGTTAGCTGCTGACGGCTTGCAGATGCCAAAGCCAAAGCCGATTTGTGTTCACCTGGCGTCATGTTTTACCTATCACGCTGCTTCATGCCTTGAGTGGACCAAGTGCTTGGCCGAAAAAGGTCGGGTCCAAAACTCAACAGCAGGCCGGCATTTGGGATCGACGGAGAACGCGTACTTTAGAGCGCCATGATATCAACTCTGCAGATCGGGCCTATACCGACTATTGTTCTTGGCTCTGCGAACCGATTGTTAAATATTTCTTGTCTCTCGTGCTGTCGGACGGGCGCTCTTTAAGTCTGCTCCGACGGCAGAGATCGTCTTGGTAAGACTGGGGCCATTGGTCGCGTCTCGCGGTTGTATCACGCAGCCCCAAGAACCGACGGGTTACCTGAAGTCGTCGCGCTTTTTGTGACGGAATCCGTGGTCGATTGGGGCGGTTCTACTTTTTGAGACGAAACACTGTCGTCTACGATGTGCAGCTACTGCTGACATCTGCGCAATTCACGCGGCATAGTGGAGGAGTTGGGTGAATTTTGATCGATCAACCATTCCGAAAAACTGACTATCCGGACTGACCTACCTTGCGCACTGCTGCGCCATGGTTGTTGCCGTCGTGCTGGATTGTCCTTAGGTAGGCGAGGAATATCGCGCAACGGGACTTTTTGGGATTGAGGTTATCGATGAAGTTTCGGGAGCTATCATGCATTTGTTTGACCAATATGATTAGCTGTTGAGGAGTAGCCCTGCCACCCCACTTTTGCACCTAATGGTATCGCGCGTTCATGGCAGTCATTTCGTGGCGGATGTTGAGCGACAACGATCCCGCCGAATTGGCTAGTTGATACACATGGCTATTGGCTCGCGTTTCGGTTCTGATGATGTCTTAAAACGCATTACATCTATAAAACGCGATAAACAGAAGGATTCCTCCCATCGAATGTACGAATGGCAGGTGCGACGAGGTCGTTTTAGCGGGTAGAGCGGGCTCTAGTTTGGCGTTATATTCATGTTGCCAACAGTATTGTCCCCATCTTGGGGTGTCTGTCTCTATGTCTAATCGGTTCCGTACAATTGGTTTCAACTTTTCGGTAAATTACGTCCCGTTAGGACTGCGAAAATGTTGAAACTGCCGTCGATTTACTCAGAGGCTTTCCGGCCTGTCACGCCGGAGGTCGCGGGTTCGAGCCCCGTCTCTCGCGCCATTTTCTATCATTAAAATCATTGAAGTGAATCGCGCACTGCCTTTCAGCGGAGCGTTGAGTTCCAATTTTTTGAACTCGCCGTGCTGGCCAGTCTGATCCTGCTCAGTCTTTCCGTCGTCAGGTGTTTTAGCTCAGATTGGCGCGTTGCTTGGTGGAGAGCGCAACTCGTCGTTCGGTTGATGTTATGCCGCAAGCTAGGCGACACGTGCCTCAACGAGCACCTGTTTGCAAACCTGCGCCACGCCCGCGAGTTGATTGCTGCTTGGCGTGACGATTACAAACTCAACCGCCCCCATACGAGCCTCGACGCTTCACACCGTGGGAGTATCACTAACGGTCAACAGAAAGTCAAAGCCTGAACAGCGCTAACCAATAAACGCGGACACTTGTGGGAGCAGGTCAGCCTGTAAAGGTAATTTGGGGCGGGCTACATGAACCTGACAAAGGATCTAGGTTAGGATCGGTAATCCTCATACTCCCACCTAAAGTACCTAGACAACTTTTCAGCAATTTCGCTCCAAGTCCCCCCGGTGATATTCGCCACTGTGTCGACCACGAGGTTTTGCACGGCCTTCTCATCATACGCAGATACAAAAACTACGTGCCTGGCAAACGCCGCTGAGTTCAGTCTATTCTTGTAGAACCACTTTGGGGTGCACACCTCAAAGCTAAAGATATCGGCTCCATCCTCACCATCAGGCCCAATCATAGCTTCGGCCGCGACGCAGAAATCCTCAACGTCATCTGGCCAATATGCATAGGTCTCATGTTCAATAAGGTCGATGGATTTCACGGTTGCAATCATGGTGTCACATTAACATGTCCGTTCGCGCCCCACGCACCTGACGGCAGCAGTCCACGCGCATTATTGCCTTGAGCCAACTTCAGCGCCCGAGCAATCATATCGACGCTTACATAAGGGCGAAACCAACCCCGTCGCCAGCCTTCATGCTTGCTAGATAAGCTTCTAAGCGCTCCGTCTCTCTCAGAACCGAAAGTGCCCCAAGGTGCCAGATCGGGAGCACACCCGGCACGCTGGTGGGGAACTTGGAGTAGTCGATAAGGTTTGCCCTAAGTCTTGCTAACCGGTCCATTACAGTGCCGCTGCGCTACGCGCCTCCACCTCAGCTTCGCCCAGCGCTTTCGCTCGTAGCTTGGGAGGACGCAACGCACGTACCAAGGGAGCACCAAGCTTTCTCGGCGGGTCGTCGGCGGTTTCTGCGCACGCAGCGGAAAAGACCTTAGTTTTTACGCTGAGGGTACAATCCACCGGTTGTTTATCGGTCATTGTCCTATTCAGAAGATCATTTGTATGCTTGCGTCTCCCAAGTCTCGTGGGCAGTAAAGTCACCGGCTTCGTTCCTGCTAACCCTCCACCTCATTTGTGCCATCCATCCCTGTGTGATGGCGGCCTTCGGAAATTCGCTGATGGGCATCTGTTGGCTGAAATGGGCCTGGTTGGGGGGCTCCTCCGTGGGAAAGACCTGGGTTCAATTTGAGCGGAGAGGCGAGAGGGCAGGGCGTCGGTCTGGGCGATACATGCTCCCCCCGAGCGTTGGACACACAGTTCAACCGGATGAATAGGCTTGCTGAATGCAGTGGGAGAGGTCGGCGATCTCGGGGCGGGATTGAATGCGCATTGGGGCGAGAATGCCGAAGGCAAATTCGATGGCCGGGCGTAACGGTTTGATCTCATAGCCAAGAGGACGAAGCTTCTCGGCAGTGAACGGGTCAATGATGCCGACACCGAGACCTGCGGTGACAAACATGACAAGGGAAGCCGCAGTGGCGGTTTCGACTGCAATATTGTAGCGCAGACCGGCACTGCTGAATGCTTGCTCGACCTTATACCGAGTCAAATTGTGCCGTTGCAGGGCGACCAGAGGTTCATTCTCGAGCATGGATAGCTCGATATACTCTTGGTCTCGCAACTTGTGACCCTTGGGCAGAATGCAGACACCGTCGGCCACCGGCAGAGTGGTGATTAACTCATTGGGGTACTCAACGGGCAGCATGGTGACCGCCAGATCAAACTCCTGATCGTTCAACCAACGACGGTTGTCGCGGCGGGCAACAACGTCCGTGGAGACGGTGATCGACGGATGAGATTGCCGAAAGAGAACAAGTGCTTCCGGCAAAATGGAGTGTGCCATAGCCGAATTGGCGAACAACCGGATCGGGCGTTGTGGCACGCTTTCAATATCGCGCAGAATGGCATCGAGGTGATCGACGCGGGCCAGTGTTTCCTGCGAGGCATCGAACAGCCATTCAGCTTTTGGAGTAGGGACCAGACGACCACCCGTGCGCAAAAAGAGTGTTGTTCCGAGCTGAGCTTCCAACTCCGAAAGCGTTTTGCTGACAGCGGGTTGGCTGACATTGAGCGTTTTGCCGGCTTCGATCGTGCTGCCTGTGAGCATGAGGGCGCGGAAAACCTCCATATGCCGAAGCTTAAAGCGCCAGGCCATGTCTCTATTCCTTTTGGTTATAGCTTTATGGATTCATCGCATTTGACCTAATTGGTTGCAAGGCGGGATAGTTACCGAAAGCGACGTGTTCGGATCGTACCGGACCAAGTAGGGGGTATTCTGTGCAAGCTTTGCGGTTCAAATCTGCCATTGGCGATATGGTTCAAGTCCGTCCAATTCGTGAGAGATTGGCGCAGTCTGACCGGTTCGCTCTCGACCAAGTGGCCGTCGAGCCGTTCCACGTAGCCTTCCGGCGCATGGTGCGTGACCTCGAGTTTGACATCTCCGAAATGCCGATCGCGACGCTGGGGCAGGCGATGCATGCTGGGGTGCCGATCGTCGGTCTGCCGCTACCGGCCTCGTGCCGCATGCACCACACGTCCATTCTGACCAGCGTCGACTCTGACATTCGCGGGCCAGACGATCTTAGGGGAAAGCGCGTCTTGGCGCGCTCTTGGCCCCAAACGACGGGCATCTGGGTTCGCGGGATTTTGGCACACGAATATGGCCTCCATCTGCGCGACGTGAACTGGATTATTCAAGAAGGTCCGCACGTTCCGCAGTTCAAGGATCCGGACTTCGTGACGCTCGAAGAAAGCGAAGAGAGCCTGCTGAGCTTGCTTAAGCAAGGCAAGGTCGACGCGATCACCGGCCTACATGGGGTTCCAGAGGGTACGCGCCCGGTCATTGCCGACGCCAAACTTGCTGGTGCCGAGTGGCATGCGCGCACCGGTATCTTCCCGGTGAACCATGTTCTTTGCGTGCGTCGGGAAGTGTTGGATCAACATCCTTGGATCCTCGAAGAGTTGACCGAACTATTTGATAAATCTAAGGAAATCGCACAAGAAAGAGGCGATTTGGATAGTTCGAAACATGGCCTGCCAGCCGGGCTCGAACTCTACAAGGCTGGCTTGGAGGAAAACCGGAAGTCAATGCAGATGCTGGTCGATTTCTCCATCGAGCAACAAATTCTGCCGCCATCCATCACTCTCGATAGCCTTTTTGTCTAACGAACAGGTGGCCAACGCGCCACCACAACCAACCCGTGGGAGGGACACTATGAATTTGATTAAGACGTTACTGGCGAGCACTATTCTCGTTGCAGCGACCAGCGCTGGTGCACAGGCGCAGAGCTATCCGGACAAGCCGGTTACTCTGGTTGTTCCATTCGCGCCGGGTGGCGCGGTTGATTTGGTTGGCCGTTTTCTTGCCGACAAATTGGGTGCTGCTTGGGGGCAGACCGTCGTTGTCGAAAACATTCCAGGTGCAGGCACGCTGTTGGCGACCGGTCAGGTCGCCAATGCCAATCCAGATGGTTACACCCTGCTGGTCAATTCGGCGACGGTGACCATGAGTGCGGCGATTCAAGAAACTCCACTGGTCAATCCGTCTGAAGATCTGACCCACATCGGCCGCATTGGAGCGACCCCGCTGTTGCTGGCTGTGAGCCCATCGCTCGGCGTTTCGAACTATGAAGAGTTCGCTGCCCTAGCGAAGTCGCAGGAACTCAACTACGCCACTGTTGGCGTTGGTTCGCTCAACCAATTCGCCACGGAAATTCTGCGTAGCGCTGCGGAACTTCAGATGGTGCCAGTGCACTATAGCGGCGGCTCGCCTGCAATGACCGACGTTATCGGCGGCCATGCCGACCTGTTCTACGGCTCCATCACGCAGGTTATTCCCCATGTTCGTGAAGGCCTGATGACCGGCATTCTGGTGTCCAGTGCAGAACGCTCTGAAACCTTGCCAGATCTGCCAAGCGTTGGCGAACTGGGTATGAACGACGCTATTATCGAAAACTGGTGGGGTCTGTTTGGCCCAGCTGGTATGGACGCGGCTCTGGTTGAAAAGATCAACGCTGACCTGAACACTGTGCTGCAGACGCCTGAAATGGCGGAGTTTTTGCAGCGCGATGGCGGTCGCCCGATTTGGGGTACGCCAGCAGAATTCACAGCACAGGTGCAGGGTGAATATGCAACTTGGCGCAAGGTCGCCGAAGAGCAGGGCATCCGTCCCGAATAACGCCTAAGGCACCGAGCCGCCGCCTGAGGTGGCGGCTCAACTTCGCCAAAATTTTGGAGGTCATATGACCATCAGAAGTCAAAAGGACCTCGTCGCAGGTGGCCTGTTTGTCGCCATTGGCTTGTTCTTTGCCATAGCCTCACTTGAGTATCGCCTTGGTACACCGGGCCGTATGGGGCCAGGGTTCTTCCCACTCATGCTGGGGGCGTTGTTGACTGTTTTGGGGATCGGTGTGGTCATCACATCGTTGCGCGGTGAGCCTGAAGAAGACGGCAGGCTTGAGACGCTTAACCTGCGTGGATTGGCCATTGTGGTCGTGGCCACGGTGTCTTTTGCGCTGCTGATCCAGTCGTTTGGTTTGCTACTCACACTGGCGATCTGCGCCGGTCTGACCAGTCTTGCCAGTCCCGGCACCAAGCTCAAAACGATCCTGATCAACATGGGTGTTCAGCTCGTCATCGGCTTCGGCATTTTCCATCTGCTGCTGAAACTGCAGATCCCACTTTTGCCAGTATTTCTGGGCCAGTAGAGGCGCTGCACCATGGATTTTGTTGCTAATCTGACTTTGGGGCTGCAGACGGCCCTTACATTTGAAAATCTCATCTATGCAGCCGTTGGGTGTTTCCTGGGCACATTGATTGGTGTTTTGCCGGGTCTTGGCCCTCTCACCACTATTTCGATGCTCCTGCCGTTTACCTTTGGTCTGAGCCCGATCGGTGCACTGATCATGCTCGCCGGGATTTACTACGGCGCCGCTTATGGTGGTTCCACGACGGCTATTCTGGTGAACATGCCGGGTGAGGCTTCGTCCGTGGTCACGACAATCGACGGCCACAAGATGGCGCGTCAGGGCCGCGCGGGTTCGGCACTTGCTGCCGCAGCCATCGGGTCTTTTGTTGCAGGTAGCTTTGGTGTGCTCGTTCTGGCGGTCTTCTCAGGGCCGATTGCCCAGATCGCATTTAGCTTCGGGCCTGCAGAATACTTCGCCTTGATGTTCCTTGGCTTGATTGCTGCGGTTTCGCTGACATCCGGCCCCTTGCTCAAATCTCTGGCTATGATCGTTATCGGTCTGCTCGTCGGGCTCGTTGGTATGGACGTAAACTCCGGTGTTGTCCGGTTTGCGTTCGGCAATATGGCGCTATGGGAAGGCGTCAGCTTTATCGTGATCTCGATTGGTATTTTCGCCTTTGCCGAGATCGTCAGCACCCTTGAGCGGCACAAGGCTGGCGATGCTCAGATCGCGCCAATCAAATCGATCATGCCCACCAAGGAAGACATCAAGCGTATGACGCCGTCGATCCTGCGCGGCTCCGCGTTAGGGTCTCTGCTCGGCGTGCTGCCAGGTGCCGGCGTGTCACTCGCCTCCTTCTTTGCCTATAGCTTGGAAAAGAAGACGTCGAAGTACAAGCATGAGTTTGGCCACGGTGCGATCGAAGGCGTCGCCGGCCCTGAATCGGCTAACAATGCGGCCGCGCAAACCTCATTCATTCCGACACTAACGCTTGGCATTCCCGGCTCTGCGACGATGGCGCTTATGCTGGGGGCAATGGTCATCCACAATATCCAGCCTGGTCCAAGTGTTGTGACCAAAAACCCAGACCTGTTCTGGGGGCTGATTGTGTCGATGTGGATCGGCAATTTGTTTTTGGTGATCCTGAACCTGCCTCTGATCGGTATGTGGGTGCGCCTGCTGCGTATTCCTTACACCATGCTGTTCCCGGCGATCCTGATGTTCTGCTGCATCGGCGTCTATGCCAGCTCCTATTCGCTGTTTGACGTGTTCATGGTCGCGGGCTTTGGGGCTGTTGGATACATCCTCGCCAAACTTAATTGCGAGCCTGCGCCTCTCCTGCTTGGTTTTGTGCTTGGGCCGATGGTGGAAGAGTATTTCCGCCGCGCATTGGTGCTCTCGAAGGGCGACTTCTCGGTCTTCATCTCGCGCCCTATTTCTGCGGTTCTGCTGACGCTGGCTATCGCCATGCTCGTGTTCGCGGCACTGCCAAAACTGCGAAAGACCCGCAAAACCGTTTTTGCGGACGAATGATCTGGCAGCCTCTCGCCCACTCGCAGGCGAGAGGCTCAATTCTCTGAAATTGTAATTTTAGGATCTATGAGATGGCTAAGAAAACAGCGCTCATCGTGAGTGCGCATTCGGCTGACTTTGTCTGGCGTTGTGGCGGGGCAATCGCTGCCCACGCAGCAAAAGGTTATGACGTGACGGTGGTCTGCCTCTCCTATGGGGAACGTGGCGAAAGCGCCAAGCTTTGGAAGCAGGCGGATATGACCTTGGAGAAGGTCAAGACGGAACGTCGTCGTGAAGCAGAGAATGCCGCCAAGGCACTGGACGTTCACGACATCCAGTTCTTTGACTTGGGCGATTACCCGCTCGAAATGGACCGTGCTTCCAAAGACCGTCTGGTCGATGTGATGCGCGCGGTACAGCCGAGCTTCATCATGACCCACTCTAAATACGATCCGTACAACACGGACCATATGTATGTGTCGCAGTGGACCCTTGAATGCCGCGCCATTGCGCAGGCTTGGGGCCATAATCCAGGCCAGAAGATTTTGGGTGCGCCACAGGTCTATTTGTTCGAGCCGCACCAGACTGAGCAGATGGATTGGAAGCCAGACACATTCCTCGACATCACCGATGTGTGGGATAAGAAGTGGGCCGCTATCCAGTGCATGGAAGGTCAGGAACACCTTTGGCACTACTACCGCAATGTCGCTGAGAACCGCGCCAACCACTTCACCCGCAACTCGGGCGGTCAGTCCGGTGGTCGTCCGGCGAAATATGCCGAAGGCTTCCAGTCGATTTATCCACGTACCGTGGACGAACTCTAATGGGTGTCGTTGTTCAAAACATCGAACGGGCAGACCAATCGGTCATTGATCGTCTTGCCGCCTGTGGCGTGGCCACTGTCCATGAAGCTCAGGGCCGCAAGGGAATGCTCGCGAGCTACATGCGCCCGATCTACAAAGGTGCCCGTTTGGCCGCAAGTGCGGTGACGATCTCCTCACCGCCCGGCGATAATTGGATGTTGCACGTTGCCATCGAGCAAATCCGCGCTGGGGATATACTGGTGCTGGCGCCAACGAGCCCGTGTGACAACGGTTATTTCGGCGATTTGCTGGCAACGTCAGCGCAATCTCGTGGCTGCAAAGGCCTAATCATTGATGCTGGCGTGCGTGATATCGCCGACCTCACCGAGATGAACTTCCCAGTGTGGTCTAAGGCTGTTTCGGGGCAGGGCACGGTCAAAGAAACGCTTGGCTCGGTCAATGTCCCGATTGTCTGCGCCGGAGCGGCGATCAATGCGGGTGACGTGATCATCGCCGATGATGACGGGGTTTGTGTCGTGCGTCGGGAAGAGGCAGCTGCAGTGGCCGACCAGGCTGAGGCACGCGTTGCTGCCGAAGAGGCGAAGCGCAAACGTCTCGCAGCTGGCGAACTGGGCCTCGATATTTACAAGATGCGTGAACGCTTGGCCGAAAAGGGCCTCAAGTACATTTGAGGCTGCGGTTACTGCTAAAAGCAGATCATGAGAGGCCGGGCGTCTGGCCTCTCATCGGGGGCGAAGTGTACGCCGAGCAAAGCAATCGTCTCGTTTTACGGTCGATGGACGAGATTGACCGCGGTCACGATGAGGCGCTCAACGGTTTTTCCCTCGTCGCTAGCTAGCGAACGGCAGGTGCCGTGCATGTGGAACGACTTGGTTTCTAAGCCAATCGCGAGAACAGCGTTGCCGACCATGGCATGAGCGCTTGCCGTGCTGCCAGTTCCCTCGATTGGGTCCAGCAACCGCACCTCGTCTTGGGTGAAGCCATTCGCTTCGGCCCATTCCCACGCGGCAATTTCAGCGGCTTGTTCAGCTTCGCTGAGTTCGGGGCGGCCCTTAAAGGCAGGCAGGTAATGTCGGCCTTGGGCGAGGGTTTCTAAAAAGCTTGGAATTTGATCTGGCGTGAGGCGGCCATAGCGGGCGCGCTGTGGCATGACAATGACCGAAGGGGCAAAGTGACAGCCGCCAAAGTGGGTGGTCTGCATCACGTCAAAGCCGAACGCTCCGGCTTGTTCTCGAAGGGCTTTGTAGATGGGGAAGCCATAGCGTGCGCAACACGCATTCACCTTGGCATCAGTGCAGCACAGAATGACCGGTCGCGGCAAAACGGGACCGCTCAGTGGCGTGCCGTCCGCCCAAGCGCGAATGAGGGCTGCGGCTTCGGTCTGATTTGCGGGTAGGGCGGTGCGGCTGTCGGGAAATGACACCAGTTCCAAGTCTGGGCCGCCGTCGCTCTCAAGCAGCCCGACATAGCGGTTCGGCCCGTAGGACTCGTGGATGGCGCGTTGCAGAACCTCATCCAAACCAGCCGACTGGTACCGTGGCCGACGCCATTTCCCTTTCGGCCAGCGGATAAACATGTGGCGCAGTGCCATTGCCCCGGTGCCAGCGAGCGGCTGGGCAATGGCGTAGTCAGTGCAAAAGTCCATGGTTGAGGTTCTGCAGCCAGGCTTTAGTCGGCGTTTGCTGGATCTACGCCGTAGATGGCGGCGATTTCGTCCAGCAACATGTTGGCGCAGAAAATGCCGCCGCCCGTGTTCCACACCAGTTCGCTCACGCGCTGGGCTTTGCCCGACTTGACGGCTTCAAGGTTCTGCCACAACGGGTCATTGGTCCACTCGGACAAATTCGCCTTGGCGTCTTCTGGGTCGGCATCATCGGAGAAGTAGAAGATACGGTCGCCGGCCATGTCCGGGATACGTTCCTTCTGGATTTCTTCTGCAAACTCATCCTTGTTCTGAGCTGCAGGACGTTGGAAGCCCATCTGGCTGAGAATGCCACCGGCGAAGGTGTCCTTGTAGTAAAGGCGGACACGACCGGGAGCGAAGCGTACCAGCGAGATCTCTTCAGCGAGCCCGTCACCAATCGAATTGGCGATCGTGGCGGCGCGGGCGTCGAAATCGGCCAGCGCCTGCTTGCCTTCCTCTGCCTTGCCGACGGCTTCGCTATAAAGGGTCATATTGTCCTTCCAGCTGCCGCTCAGATCCTCGGCGAAAACTGTGGGGGCAATGGCGGACAACTGGTCGTAAATCTTCTCCTGACGCACTTTGTTGCCAATGATCAAGTCTGGCTCAAGGCTGGCGATGACCTCCAGATTGACAGCATTTTCAGTGCCAAGGGCGACCGTGTCCTTGAGCGCTTCGCTCAAATGGGCATACCACGGATCGCCGTCCCAGCTCTGGACCGCGCCAACAGGGATCACGCCGATAAAGACCAGCGCCTCAGTGCCTTCATTGGTCAGCATGACCACGCGCTGTGGCGCGTCTGGAACTGTTGTAACGCCCATGGCGTGCGTCACTTCGCGGGCCACGCTCGATCCGGCGAAGCCAAAGAGCGCCGAGCTCAGCACAGCGGCTGTTAGGAGGGATTTGATCATGGTTATGTGGTTTCTCTTGCGGATAAGGAGCGGGCCCGTACTCGGGCCCGCGTTGAGGCTTATTTGCGGGTCGCTGGAAGCCCATAAATGGCTTCAATATCGTCGAGCATGACATTGGCTGCGAGGATGCCGCCGGCTGTATTCCATGTCGCGTCCGATACGCCCTGGGCTTTGCCAGCGGCGACTACGGGCAGCGCGGCCCACAGAGGGTCGGCCATCCATTCGGCTGCTGCCGTGTCTGCCGCGCCATCGCCAGTCTCGTAGATGAAGTAGAACAGACGGTCGCCTTGGAACTCAGGGATACGTTCCTTGGTCACCTCGTCGGCAAATTCGTCTCGGTCCTGGTTCGCTGGACGGGCAAAGCCGATCTGGCTCAGAATATTGCCGGCAAACGTGTCATTCAGGTAGATTCTTGTGCGTCCAGCCATGAAGCGAACAAGCGAAATCTCTTCTGCTTTGGCGTCGCCAAGCGCAGCGCTCGTGGCCGCGATACGCGCGTCATAGGCGGCAAACGCAGCTTCAGCTTCGGCGGACTTGCCGACGGCCTCCGCGTAGAGCTCCATGTTGATCTTCCAGTCGCCGCGCAGGCGCTCGGAAATCACCGTTGGGGCGATTGCCGACAGCTGTTCGTAGATCTGCTCATGGCGGATTTTGGTGCCGATGATCAGGTCTGGCTCAAGGGCAGCCAGAAGCTCGAGGTTAATCGCCGACTCTTCTCCCAGAACGGTCACATCGGCCATTTGATCGGCGATATGGTCATACCATGGGTCGCCAAGCCAGGAGCGGACCGCGCCGACTGGCGTAATGCCGACGGCGAGCAGTGCCTCCGTCCCTTCATTGGTCAGCACCACCACGCGCTGCGGCGCGTCTGGGACATCTGTCGTGCCCATGGAATGGGTGACTTCGCGGGCACCGGCCGATGACGCGAAGGCCGCAACACAAGCCACCGAGGCGGCGATTACAACAATCTTCAGATTGCGCATTTTGCACCTAACTTGACATTGATAGTCATGAATGCGCATAGCTCACACCAGAGTTTAACATGACTGTCAACTTCAAGTTTGAGGGCTAAGCTGAGTACGCCATCCGCACATCGCCAGTTCGGACCAATGCCCTCGATATATGCGGGTCTGATCATTACCCTCGTCGCCGCCGTGCTCATCAGCATCTGCGTCGGTTACCGAGTCTATGGCCTTGACCAAGTCTGGCAGGCCATTGTCGCCTATGACGGCTCGGAAACTGCCGTCGTCATTGCCAATTTGCGCTTGCCGCGCGCCTTGATCGCGCCACTGGTTGGGGCAGGGCTGGGCATCGCGGGCGTCCTCGTCCAGACGCTGTCTCGAAACCGCATTGCCTCGCCCGACACCCTCGGGTTGAACGCCGGTGCGTCCTTGGGCGTCGTCATTGCGAGTTTCTGGTTCGGTGTTGGGTCGCTGACCGGGCTATCAATCGCGGCCGCCATGGGTGCACTGGCAACAAGCGTGCTGGTATTTGCAATTGCTTCTAGCGCGGGCGGTCTGTCGCCCATTCGGATTGTGCTGATCGGGGTGACCTTTGCGGGCCTCGGGCACTCGCTGGTCGAAGTGGTCCTCAGCACCAATGAAGCGCAGCTCTCCCAACTTCTGTTCTGGCTTTCTGGCGCGTTTGTTGATCGCCCAATAGCCTTGGTGCAGACGGGGGCTCCCATCATTGCTTTGGGCGCGGTGCTTGCCATTGTGTTGGCGCGCCCGCTCGATGCTTTGCAGGCTGACGACTCGACAGCGACCGGCCTCGGGGTCCCCTTGTTTGCCGTGCGTGGCTTGAGCTTTTTGGCGGTGTCGCTGTTGACGGGCGCTTCAGTATCGATGGCCGGCCCGGTGGGCTTTATAGGCCTTGTCGTTCCGCACATTGCGCGTTGGCTGGTCGGTTTGAGCCATCGTCGTCTTATTCCAGCGGCAGCGCTGATTGGCGCCATCTATGCCACCACAGCTGATGTGGTCGCCCGCTTTGTCGTCTATCCCACGGAAGCGCCGGTCGGGGCGATCACTGCTGTTGTCGGCGGAATTGCGCTGCTGGTTTTGTTGAAGCGGAGAGCCGCATGACCCCTTCGTCTTCGGCTGTAACCCAGTATCGAAATGCGATGAGCCTTGTGGCCATCATCGCCGTCTTCGTCCTGCTGTCCCTCAGCGCTGTTGCCTTTGGTTCAACCTGGATCGCCTTTGATAAGATCATCGGCGTTATTCTCGGCGTTGGCGAGAAGACGCAGAACATCATCGTCCTGCAATTGCGCCTCCCGCGCGTGGTCATGGCCATTTTGGCTGGTGGCGGCATGGCGGTCGCCGGGTTTCTTCTGCAGAAGGTCACGCGCAATAGCCTTGCTTCGCCCGGCGTGCTGGGTGTTATTGACGGCTCGGCCCTGGGCGTAGTGCTGTTTCTGGCGCTGCTCTCCAACGAATCCAATGCGCTGGTCACCTCCATTGCCTATCAGCCTGTCGCGGCCGCAATCGGCGCGTTTTTGGCGATCACGCTCGTCTTCACCCTATCGGGACGCCAGGCCTCATCGGCGATCCGACTTCTGCTGTTCGGCATTGCCGTTGCGGCGGTTGCTAAGGCCCTCACCGTCATTTTCATGCTGATCGGGCCGATCTATCGCGCCACGCAAGCCCAGCGATGGCTAGCTGGCGCGGTCAACGAGGTGAACTGGGGGGAAATCCAGATCACCGCGATTGCGCTTCTGCCTATCATGATTTTGGTGCTGCTGGCCGCACGGCGTCTGCCACCTGCTGATCTCGATGAAGTTTCGGCGCGCTCCGTCGGGCTCAACCTGCCGGTCTTTCGCATCGTGATTTTCGCGCTCGCCGCGAGCCTGACCGCTCTCTCGGTCGCCTTTGTTGGCGCTGTCGGCTTCATCGGCCTTATGGCGCCGCATCTGGCGCGCTTGCTGGTTGGGCGCAATGTCTATGCCGGTATTGTCGCCAGCTTCCTGCTCGGCGCTATTTTCCTCGTCGGTGCCGACATGATCGTGCGGGTTCTGTTCTCGCCGATTGAGGTGCCCGCGGGCACTGTGACCGCCATTATTGGCGCTCCCTATTTTCTATTCCTGCTGATGGGCAAGCAACGCAATGACGGATAAATCCTGCTCCCGTATCGATGTGCGCGATCTCAGCCTTTCCTATGGCAAGGTCAATGTGCTGCAGTCTTTGTCACTGCCCATTGAGCGCGGTAAAATTACCGTTCTGGCCGGGCCAAATGGGTGTGGCAAGTCCACTCTGCTCCGCGCTATTCGCCGCCTGCATAAGCCCACCTCTGGTGGTATTTTCCTCGAAGAGCTCGACATTTCTCGGCTGGGCGAGAAGGCGCTGGCGCGACAGATCGGCCTTTTGGCCCAAAGCCCGTCCGCGCCGGAAGACATGACGGTTGAGGAACTGGTTCGGCTGGGCCGCTATCCGCACCAATCCATGCTGCAACCGTGGAGCCGGGATGATGCGTCAGCATTGGAAAGCGCCATGGCAGGGACGGGGGTGACCGCCTTGCGCGATCGTCGCATCGGGTCGCTCTCCGGCGGTCAGTTGCAGCGCGTCTGGATTGCGATGGTCTTGGCACAGCAGACCGACGTGGTGTGTCTCGATGAGCCGGTCAACCACTTGGACATGGCCCATCAGCTCGATTGCCTCGATCTCGTGCGGGAGCTCAAGGAGGGTTTTGGGCGCACTGTTGTGCTGGTGCTGCATGATCTCAATCTGGCGGCGCGCTATGCCGATCATCTGGTGTTTTTGCGCGATGGCGCCATTGCGGCCAGCGGATCGCCGGAAGATCTGATGACCGAAGACACTATTGCGCGCGTGTTTGACGTCCGTGCCCGTGTCATCACCGATCCTGTGCACCAGCGTCCCTTGTGCATTCCGCTGAGCACCGTCAGAGCCGCCGAATAGCGCATTCATGCGCTAGGTCCTGCGTGGTGCGCCCGCTTTTGTAGAGGGACGTTGGGCGGGGGGTGAAAGACATTGTCCCATCAATTCCGCCTGTGAAGTAGCTCTGCCGCCGCCGTAGCCCTGATGTCTTCAGCCGCCGAGCGTCATCCTCAGAATGGAACGTTGTCGTCGTCAGCGGTATTGATCTGTACTGGCGCTGAGACCGTCGGTATCCAAAACGGTATCGGGTCAGTCATCGCTATACGCTCCAGGTCATAAGAATCCACTTCTTGTTTAACCTTGTAGAACGCTGGAGCTTCAGCGCCCTCGAACCGTTCTTCAAATATTTTTGTAACAAATTTCATGTTTTGTTCGTCACAGCGCAGTCCAAAGTAGATCCCCTCGACCTTCAGGTCGGTGAAGTTGTAAAAGTCTCCGCTTGGTAGAGATAGTTCAGTGCGTGACCGCGCGCCTTTTGTATTTCTGGATACGATCCGATACTCGTCTTCTTCACTCCATGCGTTTGATTTTTCGCAGTATATCATGGACAAGTTTCTTTTGGATTTTGGCGAGCCGTCTTCAAGATTAATTACGTCATCGAGAATGACTTGTGGCCTCTTGTCTGCATAGTTCACTCGTTCAAAAATGAAGTCAGGGTCAGCTGGCGGGAAGCCGGATAGCTCTAAACAAAAACCTCGATGTGAGTCCGCATAGTAACTCCACATCTGTGGTATATCCCACCCGGCTGACATCGAGAAAACTCTGGGCATTCCAATTCTGGAACGGATGAAACCCTTTATGTGCACATAGCCCCTGTCCCCTGCGGGCATGTTCGGCAGATAGTGTTCAGGGGTGTCTTCGGAGAAAAGTTGTTTCCCCTCGTTCTCGGCAGCATCTATGTTCTCGAGAAATTTGCTTGCCATCGTCACATAGAAACCGCCAGAGCTAAGGCGGCTAATTCTCTTGAGCGATGATCGGATAGATTGAACATCCTTTTCTACGGAGATGTTCGGCTCACAATCGGTGGGGTCATTCAGCGCCGATTTCATGGGCATATATAAACTACCCTTTTCGACTAACATGACCAAATTCAGCCCCGTATGTGGGCCAAACGGTTGGAACTTATAGAAGCGGCTTGGTTTTTTAGCCAAAGTTGCCAATTCCTTTAGTCAGAATGTTCCGGCCTTCACTTAAATGGACGGCGTGTCGGTAGTGTATGAGATGCAATAATATTGTTTGATGTCAATCTTTTATTAGAAGTTATTCTTCTCAACTGCACCCCGTCGTCGTTCCGCACGTGTCACACTTCAAACACGTCCCATTCCTCACCATCGTAAAGTTGTGGCATTCGGAGCATTGGTCGCCGGTGTAGCCTTTCATTTGGGCTTCGGCGCGCAGGAGCCCCGCGTCCTTTGAGGGCGGCGGGGTTGGGAGGGGGGAGAGTTCGGCGGCGTTGAGCGCTGTTGGGCTCGGTTCGATTTTGAGGGCCGTGCCAGAACGCAGGGCTGTCACCGTGTTGGTGTTGATGCCCGAGGGTGACAGTCGGGAAAGTTCGGCTGTCGGGACGAGCATGAGTGACGTGTTCGCCGTGCGGCCGCGGGTCATGCCGCGCGAGACAAATTGTGCCGCAGGAACGGGTGTTGGGGCCGTGCGGGCGTCGTGGTCTTCGGCGACGCCTTTGCCCAGCGCCGTGGGCGTGTCGGGGTTAACATGGGCGAGGTCGTCGCGGTCGAGGTAAGACACGGCCAGCTCGCGGAAGACGTAGTCGAGAATGGAGGTGGCGTTCTTGATGCGGTCATTGCCCTGGACCATGCCTGCGGGCTCGAAGCGGGTGAAGGTGAAGGCCTCCACATATTCATCGAGCGGCACGCCATATTGCAGGCCCAGAGAAATGGCGATGGCAAAGTTGTTCATCATGGCGCGGAAGGCCGCGCCTTCCTTGTGCATGTCGATAAAAATTTCGCCCAAGCGACCATCGTCATATTCGCCCGTGCGGACATAGACCTTGTGGCCGCCGACCACCGCCTTTTGGGTGTAGCCCTTGCGGCGGTCCGGCATTTTCTCGCGGTCGCGCAGGCGTTCGACAATTTTCTCGACAATGACTTCGGTGCGCGCAGCGGCGGGCATGGCGGCCAAGGTCTCCACCACGTCGTCTTCGTCGTCATTATCATTGGCGAGAAGCGAGGCGTTGAGCGGCTGGCTCAGCTTGGAGCCGTCGCGATAGAGCGCATTGGCTTTGAGACCCAAGCGCCAGGACTGCATATAGGCGTTTTTCGTGTCCTCGATCGTCGCATCATTGGGCATGTTGATGGTTTTGGAAATCGCCCCGGTAATGAAGGGCTGAGCGGCGGCCATCATCAGAATATGGCTATCCACCGAGAGGTAGCGCTTGCCGATTTTTCCGCAGGGGGTGGCGCAATCAAAGACCGGCAGGTGTTCGGCCTTGATGTGCGGCGCGCCTTCGAGCGTCATAGCTCCGCAGACATGGGTGTTTGCGGCTTCAATCTCGGCCTTGGAGAAGCCAAGGAAGGACAGAAGCTCAAAACTTGGATCGGCGAGTTGGGCGCCGGTAACCCCAAGGGCTTTGAGGAAGTCGACCCCAAGCGTCCACTGATTGAAGACGAACTTGATGTCGAATGCGGACTTGAGCGCGCCGTTGAGGGCTTCAACCTTGTCCTCTGTAAATCCCTTAGTTTTCAGGCTGGCCGGATTGATGGCTGGTGCTTGATTGAGATTGCCATGGCCTACGGCATAGGCCTCCATCTCGGCGATTTGGCTTTCGGAATAGCCTAGGGTGCGCAGGGCCGGGGGCACGGCGCGGTTGATGATTTTAAAATAGCCGCCACCCGCGAGTTTTTTGAATTTTACCAGCGCAAAATCGGGCTCAATGCCGGTGGTGTCGCAATCCATGACGAGGCCAATGGTGCCCGTGGGTGCGATCACGGAGACCTGCGCATTGCGGAAACCGTGCTCACTGCCCAAGGCGAGCGCGTCGTCCCAGGCTTGCTTGGCACGCGCGGCGAGCGTGGCGTCAGAGAGGTTGGCGTGGTCGAGGGCGACTGGCGCGATAGAAAGGCCTTCGTAGCCGGAGGTTTGACCGTGAGCGGCGCGACGGTGATTGCGGATAACGCGCAGCATGTGCGCGGCATTGCGGGGATAATCGGCGAAGGGGCCGAGTTCCTTGGCCATTTCGGCTGAGGTGGCGTAGCTGACGCCAGTCATGACGGCGGTGATCGCCCCGGTGATGGCGCGGCCGTTGGCGCTGTCATAGGGAATGCCCGAGGTCATGAGATAGCCCCCGATATTGGCGTAGCCAATGCCGAGCGTGCGGTATTCGAAAGAGCGGGTGGCAATGGCGCGCGAGGGGAACTGCGCCATCATCACCGAGATTTCGAGCACAATGGTCCAGAGGCGGACGGTGTGTTCGAACGCCTCGGTGTCGAAACTCCCGTCGGCCTGACGATAGGGCAGCAGGTTGACCGAGCAGAGATTGCAGGCCGTGTCGTCGAGGAACATGTATTCCGAGCACGGATTGGAAGCCGTGATTGGGCCCGCGGCGGGGGACGTGTGCCACTCATTGATGGTCGTGTGGAATTGCAGCCCTGGATCAGCCGACGCCCAGGCGGCGTGGCCGATCTGATCCCACAGATCGCGCGCCTTTAGCGTCTTGAAGGTGCTGCCATCGCGGCGACCGGTGAGAGCAAAATCCGCGTCGGCTTCGACCGCGTGCAAAAACGCGTCGGTGACGCGAACGGAATTGTTCGAGTTTTGACCCGAAACAGTCAGATAGGCTTCGCTGTCCCAATCGGTATCGTAGACCGGGAAGTCGATGTCGGTAAAACCTTGGCGGGCGAATTGGATGACGCGGAAAATGTAGTTTTCCGGCACCAGCGCCTTTTTGGCGGCGCGGACCTCACGCTTGAGGGCGGGGTTTTTGCTGACGTCAAAGCAGTCATCGCCCACCCCGCCTTCGCAATTGATAGCGGCCTTCATGACGGCCTTCAAATGCTTGGAAACGGTTTTCGAACCGGTCACCAGAGCGGCGACCTTTTGCTCTTCTTTGACCTTCCAGTTGATGAATTCTTCGATGTCGGGATGATCGATATCGACGACCACCATTTTGGCGGCGCGCCGTGTGGTGCCGCCCGATTTGATCGCCCCCGCAGCGCGGTCGCCAATTTTGAGAAAGCTCATCAGCCCGGAGGACTTGCCGCCGCCCGAGAGTTTTTCGCCAGAGCCGCGCAGGGCGGAAAAATTGGTGCCGGTGCCGGAGCCGTATTTGAAAAGGCGCGCTTCGCGGACCCAAAGGTCCATAATGCCGTTTTCATTGACGAGATCATCGTCGACCGACTGGATAAAGCAGGCGTGTGGCTGCGGATGTTCATAGGCCGAGGTGGAGGCCGTCAGTTCGTGGGTGAAGGGATCGACGTAATAGTGGCCCTGACCGGGGCCGTCGATGCCATAGGCCCAGTGCAGGCCCGTGTTGAACCATTGCGGCGAGTTCGGTGCGACGCGCTGAGTGGCGAGCATGTAGCACAGCTCGTCATAAAAGGCGCGGGCGTCGTCTTCGGTGTCGAAATAGCCGCCTTTAAAACCCCAATAGGTCCATGTGCCTGCAAGGCGATCAAAGACCTGACGGCTGTCGCGCTCGGAGCCATAGCGCTGGTCGGCGGGCATAAGCGCGAGGGTGGCTTCGTCCGGAACCGAACGCCAGAGCCATGAGGGGACCGCGTTCTCTTCGACGCGCTTGAGCGCAGCAGGGACACCCGCTTTGCGAAAATATTTTTGGGCGATGATGTCGGTGGCGACCTGCGACCAGCTCGCTGGGATGGCGATGTCTTCGAGCTTGAAAACGGTCGAGCCATTGGGATTACGAATTTCGCTAGTGGCGGAGCGGAAGTCGATGGTCGCATAGCGATCAGAGGTGGCGGTCGTAAAACGGCGGGTGATACGCATTTCGGTCTCTGGGCTCTGGTGTTGGACGGCTCACACAGGAGTATTGAAGAGTATGAAAAGCCCGAATGGCGTGAGAGTCGAGACGCTATTTTGCGAGTGTGATCATACCATCCCTAGTGGCGAATTTTGATCCAACGTCAAAATCTAGTATTTTATATGGATATAGGAAGCGCGCTTCACAAGCCTTCGCACTCCTTAATTTAGGGCGCGCGGATGCTCCGTAAAGGCTGAGGTTTTGCCCATAGTGCGCGATGCCAGTTGCGGAATTCAGATTGGGCTTTCGGCCTTGAATCAGGCGCGGGAGTGTCAAGCGCAAGAATTTGGTCAATGGCTTTGCGGTAATAGGCCGGGGATAGAAAAAGCCCTTTGGTGGGTCCGATTGTCGCAAGAAAGAATTGGATCAGGGGGCAGGCCATGCTAAACCGCCCAGAGTATTGACGACCAATTCTTCTGGAATCGACAAGTGGCCAAGTCCGGTATCAAGCAATTCCTGAGTGAAATCTTTGCGTGGTGGGGTGGCAACACCTGGGGGACACGCCTTTGGATCAAGCGCTTTGGCGAGTATGTGGGCTCCGATGAGTTCGGCAATCGCTATTATCAGGATCGCAAAGCGAACCGTCGCTATGTTACCTATGCGGGTGGCTTTGCTGACGCTTCGGCGATTCCGCCCGGTTGGCATGGTTGGATGCATCACCGCACGGACACTGTGCCGAGTGGAGCAAATTACCAGCCTCGCGCTTGGGAAAAGCCGCATGAGAAGAATCTCACTGGCACTGCCGCAGCCTACCGTCCTGAAGGTAGCTTGCTGAAGTCCGGTGAACGTCCGCAGGTTACCGGCGACTACCAAGCGTGGTCGCCCGAATAAGGATTTTGGGCTTGCCCTTTCTCCGTCGTCTCATTTCTCGGTCGCTGCTGGCAGCGACCGTTTTTGCTTTCTCGGCCCCCGCATTCGCGCAGCCGATTGCCAACCCCATCGCGACCTTTGCTGGGCTCGATAAAATTACGGGGCGCATCACCCGTTTTGACGTCTATATTGATGAGACGGTGTTGTTCGGCGCCCTCGAGATGACGCCGCGTGCCTGCTACAATCGGTCGAGCAAGGACACGGTGCAGCGCACTTCAGCGTTTTTGGAAGTCGATCAGCGCAGCCTCGACGGGTCTGCAGAGCGGATTTTCACGGGCTGGATGTTTGCCGATAGTCCCGCACTCAACGCAGTCGATCACGCCGTTTATGACGTCTGGCTGATTGAGTGCAAAACCTCGACCGACGTACCGCCACCAGCCAATAGATAGTCTGGATTTCCCCGCGCATTTGGAGGCATACTGACCCGATCAGCGTTTGATGGGGAGTGAGATGCTGACTGAACCCAAAATTGTCGCGCGTGAAGCGCAGACCTTCGCCTTTATGCGCGTGGTTGTACCTCAGCCTGAGATTGGCCGTGTCGCGCCGCCGCTTGTCGATCAGCTTATTGCTTGGATTGAAGAGATGGGTGGGACCGTCGCCGGCCGATCCTTCTTCAATTATCCGCGCTGTTACTCAGATGGCGGCATGGAAGTGATCGTTGGCGTACCGACGACCACCATCATGACCCCATCAGGGGAGGTGAGCACGGCAATCTTGCCCGCCGGGCGCTATGCCTCCTTGCACGCCAATGTCGACTATCACCAGTTGCATGATGCCAATCGGGTCTTGAGCGAGTGGGTTGAACGGGAAGGCTTGGAGCTTGATGGCCGGCGCGACGGGCAGGGCTCGTGGAGCGATAGCACACGTCTTGAGATTTATCACCTCGACCCCGGCGAGCATCCCAGCGGAATGCCCGTCACCGAGATCGCTTTCCGGTTAATGCGTTGAGTCAGTAAAGCGCGTCTAGCGTGTTGTAAAAGCGAAACTTTTCTGCGTTCCACTCGACCCCGTAAAGGTCGAGGAAGGGCCGGACGTGCTCCTGTCCGACATTGTAGGCGATGGAGCGGCAGGCAATTGAAAGGTCTTGCCACACATCGGCCGTTCCCAGGCGGGTGCAATCGACCATGCCGGAGAAGCGCTCATCGTCGCTCAGAATATTGGGAGCTGAAGGATCGCCGTGGGTGACGATCAGCTCACTCTCTGTGGGCTTATTGACGTTGAGCCAGGCGATCACGTCCTCCGCCGTAGAGCCGATCCAGTCCTGATCGAAATCGCTTTCATCAACGAGCTTTGCCGCAGCGCGTTGGGTGCCGAGAGCGATGCGAGCCTTGATGGAGTGATCGAAGGGGCATTGGCGCGGGTCGAGCGCATGCATGCGCTTGAGGCCCTGCGAATAGGCGCGGATGAACAATTCGGGTTTGTCGCGCAGGTGCGTCAGGTCTGAACCGGGCACGGCACTCATCAGCAGCCAGACACGGTCGGCGCTCTGTTCGGCGTCGATGACGCGCGGGGATTTGAAGCCCATTTTGGTGAGCCAGTTCAGCCGTTCGATCTCGCCGGGGAGTTCGGCGAGAGGGTGGTTGGCTTCCGATTTCAGGAAAACAGAATTGCCGTCACGAAGCGCAATTTGCCAGACCGAAGCGGCAGACTTGCCGATGGTAATCTTCTGCCACTCGAGGTCCTTGAGAGGCGCAAAGCTCTCAGGCAGGTCGGTCGGTTTGCTCATCTATCTCTTCCCATGCCCACCAATCTCCCATGTGTTCGAGAGATTTAGCCAAGCGTTCCTCATAGTCTTCGCGTGGTATCTCAATTCCGCCTAGCGAGGCTAGATGTGGCGTGAGGAATTGGGTGTCGAGGAGAACGAAATTTCCCGCGCGGAGGCGTTCCACAAGATGGGCCATAGCCGCTTTTGAAGCGTCAGTTTGACGATGGAACATGCTCTCGCCGAAGAAGGCGCCGCCAATGGCGAGACCATAAAGTCCACCAACCAATTGCTCGCCGTCCCAAACCTCAACCGTATGGGCAATGCCGCGCTCAAATAGCTCGCCATAGACGGAGCGAATGGTCGAGTTGATCCAAGTCGAATGTCGATCTTTGCCGACAGTGGAACAGCCATCGAGAATGCCGTCCCAATCACTATCGACGCGAATGGTCCAGCCCGATTTCCGCATGGTTTTGCGCAAGGATTTGGAGGCGTGGAACTTCTCGAGCGGAATGATGCCGCGCTCTTCGGGGGACACCCAAAAGACGTTCTCATCGGTAGCATCTTCCGCCATCGGAAATATGCCCGAGCAATAGGCGCGGATGATCAGTTCTGGAGTGAGTTCGATGTCGAACGGGTCTTGAGGGTCGGTCATGGGAATATGATAAGGGGCGCTTGCGCGCCCCTCAAATGATTAGACCTTGTTCTCAGCCAAGAACTTTTCCAGCCAATGGATGTCGTAGTTGCCGTTTTGAATATCGGCTTCCTTGATCAGGCGCTGGAAGAGCGGGAGCGTGGTCTTGACGCCATCGATGACGAACTCGTCGACCGCACGGCGCAGACGCTGCAGGCATTCTTCGCGGGTGCGACCGTAAACGATCAGCTTGCCGATCAGCGAGTCATAATAGGGCGGGATCTTGTAGCCCTGGTAGACGGCGCTATCGACGCGCACACCAACGCCACCAGCGGGGTGGTAGAAGGTGATCGTGCCGGGTGACGGCGCAAAGGTCTGCGGATCTTCGGCGTTGATACGCACTTCGATCGCATGGCCAGTGAACTTGACCTGATCCTGCGTCATCGAAAGCTTTTCGCCCGAAGCAACGCGGATCTGTTCGTACACGAGGTCGATGCCGGTGATGCGTTCGGTGACCGGATGTTCCACCTGCAGGCGGGTGTTCATTTCAATGAAATAGAACTCGCCGTTTTCGTAGAGGAACTCGATCGTGCCAGCACCGGAGTACTTGAGCTTGCGCATAGCGGCAGCACAAATTTCGCCGATCTCGTCACGTTCTTCCGGCTTGATGGTTGGACCACCAGCTTCTTCCCAGACCTTCTGGTGACGACGCTGGAGCGAGCAATCGCGCACGCCGAGGTGCACGGCATTGCCCTGACCGTCGCCCAGGATCTGCACTTCGATGTGGCGTGGCTTGCCCAGGTACTTTTCCATGTACACAGAGTCATTGCCGAACGCGGCCTTGGCTTCCGAGCGCGCAGTGGACCAAGCGACCAGCAGGTCAGCTTCAGTCTGCGCCACCTTCATGCCACGACCACCGCCACCAGCGGTTGCCTTGATCAGGACCGGATAGCCGATGCGACGTGCATCTTCGAGGGCCTGTTCTTCGGTTTCCACGGCACCGGCAGAACCCGGAACAACGGGAATGCCAAGCTCAACAGCGGTCTTCTTCGCGGTGATCTTGTCGCCCATGATTTCGATATGGTGCGACGAAGGACCGATGAAGGTGACGTTGTGCTCGGAGAGGATCTTGGCGAAGCGTGCGTTTTCCGAAAGGAAACCATAGCCCGGGTGCACAGCGTCGGCGCCAGTGATCTCACATGCAGCCATGATGGCTGGAATGTTGAGATAGCTGTCCTTGGCGGCGTTTGGGCCGATACAGACGCTTTCGTCCGCAAGGCGAACGTGCATGGCATTGGCGTCAGCCGTGGAGTGAACCGCCACGGTCTGAATACCCAATTCCTTACACGCGCGCAGTATGCGCAGCGCGATTTCACCGCGATTGGCGATCAGGACTTTCTGGAACATGGTCGCCCCCTTACTCGATGACGACGAGCGGCTCGCCATATTCAACGGGCTGAGCATCCTCGACCAGAATGCGGGTGATGGTGCCGGAGCGGTGTGCTGGGATCTGGTTCATGGTCTTCATCGCTTCGATGATGAGGACGGTCTGACCTTCAGAAACCTTGGTGCCGATTGCAGCGAATGCTGGTTTGCCTGGCTCTGGAGCCAAGTAAGCAGTGCCAACCATTGGCGAGGTCAGCGTGCCTGGGTTCGATGCCAGATCTTCTGCCTTCGGTGCAGCGGCTGGGACGGAGCCAGCAGGCGCGGCTGGTGCAGCAGCGGCCGGAGCTGGCGCTGCGTACTGGATCGGCGCCTGAGCATAGACAGGAGCTTCGTTCGGATAGGAACGGGTTACGCGGATGCGCATTTCGTCCTGTTCGATTTCGATCTCAGCAAGGTTTTCCTTGTTGAGGAGTTCGGCGATGGCGCGGATCAGATCCTGATCCACTGACGATGACTTGGTCATTCTTGTCGGTCTCCCGCTTCTCGCGTTGAAGCGTTATTTGAGTTTGTCGGCCAAGGCCATGAGGGCCAGTTTATATCCAAGTGCGCCAAAGCCGCAAATAACGCCGAAAGCCACCGACGACACATAGGAATGATGTCGGAAACTTTCGCGCTGATGGATATTGCTCAAGTGAACTTCAGCCACCGGAAGGGCCACGGCGCGTAAGGCATCGTGGATGGCGACTGAGGTGTGGGAATAAGCGGCTGGGTTTATCAAAATGCCGTCGGCCGTTTTCCGGGCATCTTGAATCCAGGTGACCAGCTCACCTTCGTGGTTAGACTGACGAAAATCGATAGCTATGCCCGCGTCTTTTGCAGTCGCGAGACAAAGGTTCTCAATGTCTTTGAGAGTTTCCGAGCCATAGGTCCCCGGCTCGCGCGTGCCGAGCAGGTTGAGGTTCGGGCCATTGAGGACAAGAACGCGTTTCGTCATGATCTTAGTCTTGTGCATTGCCATTCATAGTCGCTGCAAGGGCGGTTATACGAAATGCACCGAAAACGCCAAGGAAAACGGCGTTGGCCGGTTTTAAACACACTGTGCCTTACCGCATTCGCGCATGTTTGCAATTCGTTCCCGCAATGCATCGACGCCTATGGCGCCAGGGATGATCTCATTGCCGATGATATAAGCAGGTGTTCCCGAAATACCCAATGCTTGGGCAACCTTATAGGAATCCTGCAGGACTGTGGCGACGCTCTCGTCCTTCATGCGAAGTTCGAGATCGACAGGCGACAGGCCAAGGCCACGGGCTGCGGCAATGGCGGTATCTTTGGTCACTTTACCGCGGGCAGTGTAGAGCGCCTCGTGGAAGGTCCAGTAGTCGGCATCCGACTCGGCTACGAGAACGCCAATACGGGCGGCATCGACGGAATCGTCCGAAAGGATTGGAAGCTCTTTGAGGATGACGCGCAAATTGGGGTCTTCGGCCATCAGCGTCACGAGGTCAGGCATGGCCTTGCGGCAGTAGCCGCAATTGTAGTCGAAGAACTCGACCAGCGTGACGTCGCCATCGGGATTGCCGAGCACAACCTGATTGGGGGCGTTGTAGATAAGGTCCGCATTGGCTGCGAGACCCTCCTCGGCCTTGGCCATGGCCTCGGTGCGCTCTGTGGCCTCCAAATTCGCCACCATGCGGCGCAGAACCGTGGGGTTTTGCATCAGATAGTCTTCAATCATCGGATTGAGGAAACCTGCGTCGAGTGGCGGCGGCGAGAGAACTTGTGGCGCTGGCAGGGCGTCGGCCAGCTTTGCGGTGACAACACTCTCGACCACGGCGCGCAGATCGGCCTCTGGAAGAGCCGCAGAGGGACGATCAATGACGGCCCAGCCCAAGGCTCCAGCCAAAACACCAGCGAGAGCGGTGAGAGTAATCGTCGTCCTAGCCATGGATGTTCCTCAGGGCGCTGATTCAGTTCACTGCTTTTAGCAGAGGAGTATGGTGATGCGTACCCATGATGGCGAAGTGAAGGTCAAGTCGATCATTTCGGTTGAAGCGCTGTTCGGGGCGGGCTAGCACCAGTGTAATTTCTGGAGGCCTCATGACTTCGACTGCTGCTGACGGGCTAATGCCGTTCTTCGCCATGGATATTCTCAAGCAGGCCAAGCTGCTTGAAGGGCAGGGACGCACAGTCTGCCATTTGGAAGTTGGCGAGCCGGGATCGGCACCCGCGCCAGCCGTGCGCGCGGCTGTGGCCAAGGCCGTCGAAAACCCGCAGGGCTATACCAATGCCAAGGGCTTGCTTGAGCTGCGCGAAGGTCTCGCCGCCTATTACCAGCGCAATCACGGCGTATCGGTTGATCCTGAGCTAATCCTGGCCACCATGGGGTCTTCGGCAGGCTTTATTCTGGCCTTCCACACGGCCTTCAAGCCCGGCGCGCGCATTGCGATCACCCGTCCGGGCTATCCGGCCTATATCAATACCTTGTTTGGCTTGGGCTTTGGCATTGCCGAAATCCCGCTCACAGCCGAGAACGGCTGGCGGTTGACTGGTGCGGATATTGAGGCCGCCTACGCCCGCGAAAAATTTGACGGACTGCTGTTTGCCAGCCCGGCCAATCCAACAGGCGCGTCTGTGTCGCGTGAGCAATTGGCCGAAATCATCGCCACCTGCGAAAAGCTGGGTGTCACCCTAATTTCAGACGAGATCTACCACGGGCTCGACTACACCGGGCCAAGCGTCAGTGCCTTGGAGCTCACGCAGAACGCCATTATTATCAATAGCTTCTCGAAATATTATTGCATGACGGGCTGGCGCATTGGCTGGATGGTCATGCCCGAGGTCATGGTGCGTCGCGCCGAAATTTTGCAGCAAAACCTCTTCATTTCCGCGCCAACCCTTAGCCAGATTGCGGCAACCGTCGCCCTTGGCGAAGTCGACTATTCCGAAGAGCAGAAGGCGGGCTACGCGGCAACGCGCGATGTTCTGTTCAATGGGCTCCGCGAGATCGGCTTCTCGCTGCCGCATGACAGCGACGGCGCGTTTTACGCTTATGCGGGCATTGAGAAATTCTCCAATAACTCGCTGGAATTCTGCGAGAAAATGCTCGACGCCATCGGTGTCGCGGCAACGCCGGGGATCGATTTTGACCGTGTCGACGGCTATCGGTTCGTTCGGTTCAGCTTTGCTGGCACCCGCGCCAGTGTCGAGGAGGCACTCGTGCGGATGCGGACCTATTTGAAGTGAGGAGGGGCGCGTGGCTATACCCACAATCGAAACAGAACGACTGATCCTGCGTGAGCCGCGGGTCGAGGATTTTCCGGCCTATGCCGAGTTGATGGCGTCTGAGCGAGCCGAGTTCATGGGCGGCCCATTCGACAAGAAGGCTGCCTGGGGCATGTTCTGTCACGGACTGGCTCTGTGGCAGATGTATGGGCACGGCTCGTTGATGATCGAGCTTAAATCCACCGGCCAATGCATCGGCGAACTTGGGATCAATGCTGGTCCGTTTTATCCCGAAAAAGAGCTCGGCTGGATGCTTTACGACGGGCATGAGGGGCAAGGCTATGCCTTCGAGGCGGCGCTGGCGTTCCGCTCTTGGGCCTTTGATGCCCTCAAGCTGCCGGACCTCGTAAGCTATATCGATGACCGCAATGCGGGCTCGATTAAGCTTGCCGAGCGCATGGGGGCGGTGCGTGACGATAACTGCGTAAGGCAAGATCCTGAGGATGTTGTTTATCGCCATTATAATCAAGGTCTTACGGCTTAAAGTGAAACAGCTCGCTGAATGTTTGGACATCCCAGCGGGCTGAGCCTCCTCACGTAGCTTTAGCGAGATTGGAACTTTTTTAGCGCAACAGTCTTTCTCTATCGGATCTGCGACAGCCCATAGGATCTAGCCAAAGTGCTACAAGTGGTGCCGACGATGCTGGGAAACTGTAAGGCGATCATTGTGGCCAATGAGGCCCACGGTCGCGTTGAGCTTATGCAATTGGCTCGGAAGATGGGCTTCGGCCAAGTTGTTTCCCACGACACTGTCGATGGCGGCTCTGATGATGAGCCCTTGGTTGTCTTCTTCCTTGTTCACTACAACATTAGCGTCGCTGCGAAACAGCGCCTCTTGGCGCAATTGCGGGTATCAAGCTTGGACCAGGTCCGCTTTGCCCCTATCATTACCTTCCTTCCCGACGGCCCGAGCGAAGACGTCCTCGCCCATATCGAAATGGGTTTTGATGATGTCATTAGCCTGCCGGAAAATCAGCACATTCTGCAGTCTCGTCTAACCTCGCAGATTGGCAATGATCAGCTCTATATCGAAACGGCCAATTATCTCGGCCCGGACCGGCGCCGTATGGAGCCCAGTGGGCACCAGTACTCCGGGCGGCGGCAGGGGAATTTCGACCATAGCCGGCTTACGATCCATCGCTCTGTGAAAGAGGGGATAGCGGTTGTCCGGCGCGAAGTATTTTTATCCGCCGCGCCGATTGGGCAGAGGGCATAAAGAAAGGGCGGTCCGAAGACCGCCCTTGGTGTTTTTAGTTCAGGCCTAGGCGGCGCTGCCACCAACCGACCTTCTTCTTTTCGCCGGGTGCTTCGGCGTTCTCAACTTCTGGCGCTGCTGCCTCAGAAGGCGCGGACGAAGTGACAACCAGACCTTCTGGCGGCAGTTCCTTCTTCACACGTGGCTTGCGCTTTGGCTTGTCAGAGGCCGCTGGGGCTTCTGCAGCTGGCGCGGCGGCAACGGGCGAGGACTCGACGACGGCAGGAGCGGCCGCACTCGCATCGGCTGCTGGCGCAGCATCAGCGGCTTCGGCCTTTGGCTTGCGCGCACGAGACTTGCGCTTTGGTTTTTCAGCCGGTTCTGCTTCGGCAGCGGCCGGAGCGGCTGTCTCAGCTGGGGTCGCATCGACCGGAGTAGTTTCTGCTGGCGCAGACTCTTCGGTTTCCGTGACCTTCTTGCGGCGCGTGCGCTTTGGCTTTGCCTGAGCTTCGCTTGCAGCAGGTGTCGCTGTTTCAGCATTTGGTGCTGCGGCAGCGACTTCGAGGACTGGCGTCGGTTCAGAAGCGGTATCTGCTTCTGGTGCGATGTCAGCTTCAACCGTGCTCACTTCTGCAGCAACAGCTTCGCCGATGGCCTGTGCGGCTTCAGCTTCACCGTCACGACGGTTGCGGCGACCACCACGGCGGCCACGGCGACGGCGGCGGCGGGTTTCGCTATCCGCGTCATCGGCTGCGTCCGCTTCAGATGGGGTCGCTTCGGAGGCGCTGGCCTCGTCGCTTTCTTCACCATCGTCATTGGCCGCAACCTGTTGCGCCGCAGGATTGCTGTCGCCATTGCGTTCGCCACGTTCACCGCGACGGCGGCGACGACGACGGCGGCGATTATTGCCTTCGCCTTCTTCGGCGTCGGCAGACTTGGCCGGGGTTTCTTCTTCTTCGTCGTCGCTTTCAGCTTCGGCGACGTCTTCTTCCGCTGCGTCTTCGATGACGGCGCTGTCGACACGCACGTGTGCTGCTGCGCGCTGATCAACATAGGACGCGACGCGGGTTTCGCCCTTTTCGATTGCGAACTGGTGGCCGGTCATCTTGCCATCAGCCGTAATGGTGATGGAGAGATTGTTGCGGGCTTCCAGCAGCGTGAGGGTGTCACGCTTGTAGTTCAGAATGTAGAGAGCGACTTCGACCGGAACGCGGACATTGATCGACTGGCCAGGCTTGCGCATGACGTGTTCTTCAATGTGACGCATGATCATCAGCGCCAGGCTTTCGGTCGAGCGAACCAGACCTGTGCCATCGCAAATTGGGCACTTGTGGGTCGAGCTTTCAACAACACCAAAGCGGATGCGCTGACGGCTCATTTCCATGAGGCCAAAGTGCGAAATGCGGCCAACCTGAATGCGCGCGCGATCGTCCTTGAGGGCGTCCTTAAGACGGCGCTCAACAGCACGGTTAGAGCGGTTTTCCATCATATCGATAAAGTCGATAACGATGAGACCGGCAAGGTCGCGCAGACGCAGCTGGCGCGCCACTTCGTCGGAGGCCTCCAGATTGGTCTGGAGAGCGGTGTCTTCGATGTTGTGCTCTTTGGTCGAACGACCCGAGTTCACGTCGATGGAGACGAGCGCTTCGGTTGGGTTGATAACGATGTAGCCGCCGGAGGGCAGGGTGACGACCGGAGAGAACATCTGGTCGAGCTGGGCTTCAACGCCGTACTTGGAGAACAGCGGCTGATCATCCTTGTAGAGCATCACGTTTTTCGCGTGGCTCGGCATGATCATTGCCATGAAGTCCTTGGCTTCGCGGAAGGCAGCGTCGCCAGCCACGAGAACTTCATCGATCTCCTTGTTATAGAGGTCACGAATGGTGCGCTTGATCAGCGAACCTTCTTCGTACACGAGGCATGGCGCTTCGCTCTCCAGGGTCAGCGTGCGGACGCTTTCCCAAAGGCGCATCAAATATTCAAAGTCGCGCTTCACTTCAGCCTTGGTGCGCGAAGCACCGGCTGTGCGAAGGATAACGCCCATGCCCTGTGGTACCTCAAGATCGGAGGTGATCTCCTTGAGGCGCTTGCGGTCAGCAGCGTTGGTAATCTTGCGCGAAATACCACCACCACGGGCGGTGTTTGGCATCAGCACCGAATAACGGCCAGCAAGCGAGAGGTAGGTTGTGAGAGCAGCGCCCTTATTGCCGCGCTCTTCCTTGACCACCTGAACCAGCATGACCTGGCGGCGCTTGATAACTTCTTGAATCTTATACTGATGACGGCGCTGATGGCTGGAGCGACGACGCTCTGGCACTTCTTCAAGCGCGTCTGCGCCGCCGATGGACTCGACTGGCTCAGTATTGGCTGGTGCCTGCTCAATATGGCTGGCATCGCCTTCGGAGTCTGCGTCGGCTTCAGCCGAAGTTTCTGTTTCAGAAACAGCTTCAGCCGCTGGCGCGGCTTCTTCGACGTGTTCGTCTTCGCTGGTCTCTTCATCGAGCAGCAGGGCTTCGCGATCGGCTACCGGGATCTGGTAGTAATCGGGGTGGATTTCGCTGAACGCGAGGAAGCCGTGGCGATTGCCACCATATTCAACAAAGGCTGCCTGCAGGCTGGGTTCAACCCGAGTAACCTTGGCTAGATAAATATTGCCGCGCAGCTGGCGGCGGGTTGCCGATTCGAAATCGAACTCTTCGAGACGGTTTCCTTCAGTGACTACAATCCGAGTTTCTTCGGGGTGGATGGCATCCACCAGCATTCTCTTGGTCGCCATAATAAGCTCCGCGCACCCGCGCGCCGACAGAGACACGCCGTGAGATAGGCTGTCTGCATGTAGCGCGTTGCGGGGCGAATGGGTTGAGTTTGGTAATGCGCGAACCTCTCACGTTCGGCGCAGTTGTATTGATGGCAAAGGCTGGCTCACTGGGCGAAAGGGGACGGCAATCGACTTCTTCGATCGCGTCGCGCTGTTCTCGCCTGAGGGCCATATGACCTCTTCCTGTTAGGCCGCTACGTCAGTGCAGCAGGCCGTCCGGCTATTGGTACAAGCCGAAATTCTTCAACTGAAAGCGCAACCGCAACGTCCGTCTCGGACCACAGAGAGTGCTAGGGCACTCAGAACTAGTCACGAAACACGCGCGCTTTCATCCTTAGCGTGTAAGAAAGTTGGGCCCGATTAGCAACAAGAAAGTCGAAACGCCCTTCCGTCATGTCATTGTCATGGGCATCGGTTGGCGCAGCGCACAAATCATCGCATAAGGCTCGTTCTATGCCGAAGAATCGCCGCAAGCGCGGTGCATTTGGGTGTCAAATCAGTGCGAGGCAAGGTCCAGTTTTGACCAGAGCTATTTTTAAGCGTGTCATAGGTTTGATTGTCGTTTTGGGTGGGCTGTGCGGGCCTGCTTTGGCGCAAAGTGCTGCCTTACCAAACGTCATAGATGCACGAGTGACGATCACGCCGGAACGGGCGCGCCTTGTGATTGATCTGGCTGCAAAGACCGAATTCGCATTCGTTTCGCTCGATGAACCAAATCGCTTGGCCGTCGACGTACGGGCAGGGACCTTCACGGTTCAAGAGACCGAAGGGGAGCCTGCGGGCGAGGGTTTTGTCACCCGTTTCGCCATTGAACAGGCGGCAGGCGACCGTGTGCGCACAGTGCTGAGTCTCTCGGCTCCGGCACAGGTGCAGCAGGCCTATGTCCTTGAACCCTATGACGGACAACCCGCTCGCCTCGTCGTCGACATCATTCCTGCGACACCCGAAGAGTTCGCTGCCAATGTTGCGCGCGATAAGCAAATCTCCGCGGCCACCAGCGAATCGACCCCAGCAGGCGGCTCCGAGCTGCCCATCGCCACGCGGCCCCTCGTGGTCATTGACCCCGGTCATGGTGGTATTGATAGCGGGGCAGAAGCGCCGGGCGGCTTCCGCGAAAAGGACATTGTGCTGGCGTTTTCACTCAAGCTGCAAGAATTGCTGGTACAATCGGGACGCTTTGATGTGGCGCTTACGCGTCAGGACGACAGCTATCTGCGCCTTGAAGAACGCGTTGCCCTGGCGCGCGCCAACAAGGCTGATCTCTTCGTTTCGATCCACGCCGATAGTTTCCAGCAGCCCGAAATTCGCGGCGCGAGCATTTACACGCGCGACGAGCGGGCGACTGACATTCTCGACAAAGTTCTCGCCGACAATGAAAACACGTCGGACGTGATCGCCGGCTTTGTCATGCCGCAGGTGATGGCGCCGGAGGTGGTGGACATTCTGGTCGACCTGATGCGCCGCGAAATGCGGGCGCAGTCCTTTGCGGCGGCACAGGCCATCGTGCATTCGCTGGAGCCAAGCGTGCAACTGCGACGTTTTCCTGTGCGACAGGCGGACTTCTTTGTGTTGCAGGCCCCGGATGTGCCTTCGGTATTGGTGGAATTGGGATATATGTCCAATCCCGCAGACGTAACAAACCTGACGCAATCGAGCTGGCGCGATCGCACCGCAGAAGCCATTGCGCGCGGAATTTCGACCTATTTCGATAGTTTGGATGAAGAGGCCCAGTGACGTCTTCCGACTCAGGACGTGTGGGATAATGTTTTGCGGGTAATCCGCGTTTGGAGTGTCTGACGGGATGTTTCGTCTACTCGGCTGGCTGTTCGGTTTTGGAATGTTCCTCGCTCTCGGTGGCGTGGGCGCAGCGGCCGTGTATCTGTCCACTGTGACGGCCGAGCTGCCCGATTACACTGTCCTCAAGGATTATCAGCCGCCGGTAACGACGCGCGTTCATGCCGCCGACGGTACGCTCTTGGCTGAATATGCGCGCGAGCGCCGCTTGTTTCAGCCGATTGAAACCGTTCCGCCTTTGCTGATTGAAGCCTTCCTCTCCGCGGAAGACAAAGATTTTTACAGCCACAACGGCATCGCGCTCGACGGCATTATCCGCGCGCTGCGTGACAACGTTCTGGCGCGTATGGATGGCAATAGCTCCATTCAGGGTGGTGGCTCTTCGATCACCCAACAGGTGGCGAAGAATTTCCTTCTGACTTCGGAACAGACCTGGGACCGCAAGCTGCAAGAAGCCTTGCTGGCTATTCGTATCGAAAGCACCTTCACTAAGGACAAAATCCTCGAGCTTTACTTGAACGAGATTTTCCTTGGTTTGAACTCCTATGGCGTGGCCGCTGCAGCGCTCAATTATTTCGATAAGGCGCTCTATCAGCTGACCCTGCCGGAAGCCGCATACATCGCTGCACTGCCCAAAGGCCCGAATAATTACCACCCCTTCCGTCGCCCGCAGGCCGCTATTGAGCGCCGCAATTGGGTGATCGATCGTATGGTCGAAAACGGCTATGTCGCGCCCACAGAGGCTGCACAGGCCAAGGAAGAAGCGCTCAACGTTATTCCGCGCGCCTCCGGCAGCCAGCTCTATTCGGCTGAGTATTTTACCGAGGATGTGCGCCGTGAACTGGCCAAGCTCTACGGCGAAGACCAGCTTTATGGTGGTGGCCTCTCGGTGCGCACCACGCTCGAGCCCCGTCTGCAAGAATATGCGCGTCGCGCATTGATGGATGGCCTCATCCAATTTGACCAGCAACGCGGGTTCCGCGAGCCTGTGGCCTCGGTTGATCTCAGCGAGGACTGGGGCTTGGCGGTCTCGGCCATTAAGCCACTCAGTGACGTGCCGGAATGGCAGCTCGCAGTTGTGCTGGAAGCCAATGGCAATGAGCTGACAATTGGCCTGCGTCCCGAAAGCGATGCGGACGGTAAGCCCGGTGTTGACCGTTTGACCGGAACACTATCGGGCGGCGACGTGCGTTGGGTCTCCAAGCGTCTCGACAGCATTTTGGCTGTGGGCGACGTGATTTATGTATCGCCGGTCGCTGGTAAGTCTGGCTCCTATACCCTTCAGCAAGTGCCTGAAATCGAAGGCGCATTGGTGGCAATGGACCCGCGCACGGGCCGTGTTCAGGCCATGGTGGGTGGCTTCTCCTTCTCCGAAAGCGAGTTCAACCGCGCGACCCAAGCCCTGCGTCAGCCGGGCTCCTCGTTTAAGCCAATCGTTTATGCAGCGGCGCTCGATAATGGCTATACGCCAGCCTCGATCGTTCTTGATGCGCCGATTGAAATGCGCATGGCAGACGGGTCCGTATGGCGGCCCGAAAACGCCTCCCAGCAGTTCTATGGCCCGCAGACCCTGCGTCGCGGCATTGAGCGCTCGCGAAACGTGATGACAGTGCGACTTGCGCGTGAAATCGGCATGCCGCTGGTTGCGGATTATGCCAAGCTATTCGGCGTTTATGACACCATGCAGCCAGTGCTCTCCATGGCCTTGGGCGCGGGCGAAACCACGGCGATGCGCATGACTTCGGCCTATGCCACCATGGCCAATGGCGGTCGCAAAATTCAGCCGACACTCATCGACCGTATTCAGGATCGCTACGGCAAAACCGTCTACCGACACGATCAGCGCATTTGCGAAGGCTGCAATGCCGAAGCGTGGAACGGGCAGGGCGAACCCCGCATCATCGACACGCGTCAGCAGGTGCTTGATCCGATGACCGCCTATCAGATCACGTCCATGATGGAAGGCGTGGTCCTGCGCGGCACTGGTACGGCCGCCGCGCGGCTCAATCGTCCAGTGGCGGGTAAAACCGGTACCACCAATGATTACAAGGACGCCTGGTTCGTCGGCTTCACGCCGGAATTGGCCGTGGGCGTCTACATTGGCTATGACACGCCACGCTCCATGGGTTCGGCTGGCTCGGGCGCGGGCATGGCCGTTCCCGTCTTCGCTGGCTTTATGGCCAATGCTTTGGAAGGCAAGCCTGCCACGCCGTTTAACGTGCCGACGGGCATGGATCGCGTGCGCATCAATCCCGATACAGGGACGGCAGCCTATGAAGGCGAAAGTGGCATTGCCGAAGCCTTTAAGCCCGGGACGGGCCCGAACCTGATGACGTCGGTGATCGGTGTTGGACACGCCGCTAACGACGCGCTGGTGCGCGATCAGATGCTGCAGCAGCAATATAACGGGGGCATCGTCCCCCCACAGCCCGAGCCTGAGCCGCAACCGCGCCGCACATTGTTCGGCTGGTAAGGCGAGGGTGCAAAATCTGTGCGTAGGTATTGAACGGCAGGAAAAACGCACAGAATCTGTTGCGTAGCAAAATGGCTTACGGTAACACCCTAAGCGTGCCCCTCTGGCGGAATGGTAGACGCGCTTGACTCAAAATCAAGTATCGAGAGGTGTGCCGGTTCGAGTCCGGCGGGGGGCACCAATAATCTCCAAAAAGTCCCGGAAAGCCTGTGTTTCAAGGCCCTGAGTGCCCCTAGCGGTACACAACGTGGTACACACGCAGTACACGGGGTTCAGCTGTGAGGCTGGTCGTGAAGCACGTGAATCGCAATGCGCAGGGGGTGTGGAAGTACCGCCGCCGCGTACCGGGTGACATTGTTGAGGTCATCGGAAAGGCCGAGTTCAAAGGGACGCTTGGCAATAGCCACACTCAAGCTTTGTCAGCTTGGCCCAAATTTCACGCACAGATTGAGCAACAGATCGCTCGTGCTCGTAAGGCCAAGGGAACGGCGGATAACGCTGTGCCTAGGTCCGCTCGCGACGCATACGCTGATGCACTGCGCCAGTTTCGTGCCGCTGTCGAACATATCCCTGACATTGACTACGACCACGGTGACTTGCCGCCGAATCCTCGCGACGTCTTGGCGGACAATATTTTGGCTTCTTATCCGGAAGACCCTGATACCGGGAAGCCCGTAGGCATTCCCCAAGACCAGACCTACTTAGTCAATTTGCTACGCAACAGTGGGAAGGTAGCTCGTCCTCTAGCGACTTTGGGCGACGCTCTACGTGAGTACATCAAGGAGCGGTATGGCGACGACCGCGAAGGTTCCGAAAGGACCGCAATCGCTAGTGCTGAACGAGCGGTGCGGCTGGTAATTACCGCACTCTGTCGGGACCCGGTGCTGGCAGAATTGACCCGCGAGGACGCGAAAGAAGCGCGCGACTTTATGTTGGATCGCTTCAAGGCCAACGGTCAAAAGGTCAGCGTCTCGACGGTTGATCGAGAGTTGAATATCGTCCGTGCTGTGGTCAACTTCGCACTTGCCGAAGGCCTGATGCCAGCGGGGCTGCGCAACGTGTTTGAGCGGTTGCCAATGCCGACGATCGCAAATGGCTCGACTGAAGCAGAGGCGCGAGACCCTCTGCCGGGGCCAGTTTTAGCGGCGGTTTCAACGCGCTTTGTCACAGCGGCAGCGCAAGACATGAACTGCCTGTGGAGGATACTTGCCGGAACAGGGTGTCGTCTGTCTGAGATTACAGGATTGCGTCGGGAGGACGTGGTGCTGGACACTCTCGCTCTCGACCCGCTCCCCCATATTCGAGTTGCCTGGCATGAGAACCGTCGCCTAAAGACCCAGTCGTCAATTCGGTGTGTGCCGTTGGTTGGCGATGCGTTGGACGCTGCAAATGTGGCGCTATCGCTGTCAGAAGGTACGATGCTCTTTCCTCGATATGGGCGTCACAGGGGCGGCGATGCTGCTTCCCAAGCACTGATGAAGCACGTTCGCAAGGTCACGACCAACCCCAAACACGTGATCCACTCATTACGGCATAACATGAAGGATCGTCTCGCACTTGCTCAAACGCCTGAGCTCGTTCGGAATCTCATTATGGGTTGGTCGCTCGATAGCGTTGGGGACCGGGTATATGGCGGCGAGAAGGCGAAGCTGCTCGAGACCACACGTGCGATGCGCAAGGCGTTTGGTCAGGCCGATTAGTTAAAACAGATAGGCAAACCGAGGCTGTTGCAGTTGGACGGGGGCGACGCGAGGGGTATCCCTGCCGCCCGCCGCCGCCCGCCGCCGCCCGCTAATTCACCGTGTTCGAGGAAGACTGTCGCCTAGTGCGTTCATGAGGACTTAGCTGAACTTGAGGTGCAGATAGGTCATAAGAACTGGAGTGGCTGACAGCCTATTCTGAAGCTCTCCAATCAGGAGAGTGACTGAAACTGCGAGCAGAATGCTCTTGCTGGTCCGATGGCCTTCAGTCCGTATTCCGAGAGCCTAAGAGCTGTTTGCTGATGCATTTCGCTTTCGGCTGCTGAGATCCAAGTGTACCGGATCGTCAGACCCTCTGTGGCATTATCGAGCTCCTCCCACATTTCTCTATTCTTAACCGGCTTTTTGTTGGCGTTCCTCCAGCCGTTCCGTTTCCAATTATGAATCCAATCACTGGCTCCTTGGACTAGGTTTTTGCTGTCAGATTGGACTTCGATTGTGCAGTCATGTTCGAAGTTGGGGTGCTTTCGTACCGCTTTCAAAGCTTCGATAACGGGTGCCATCTTGATCCTGTTGCAGGTGGTTTCGTCTTGTGTTCCTGCAAGTTCGTCCAGAACCCATGAGCCATGTTCGCTATTTGCGATGATGACGGCGCCCCATGCTCCTGTTCCGTAATTTTCCACGCATTTCCCGTTGGTCGCTAGGGTGTAGCCGATGATTTTGTGATGTTCTTTCGGCAATGCTTGTTGGTTGGTCGACGCGGTCATCCCGGTCCTCCTTGGTTGTTTCGATAGAAATGATTGTGACGTTGCGAGTGAAGGGCGAAGGTCGTGCTTACCTTCGCAGGGTGCTCAGCCCTGCCCAAAATGGGCATATAATGGTTGGGTTGTTAGGTAGCGTTTGAGGTCGCGATTTGGTTAGAAATCCTCATCCTCATCCTCATCCTCATCCTCATCCTCATCCTCATCCTCATCCTCATCCTCATCCTCATCCTTATCCTCGTCTTCCTTCTTCTCTTCATTGAAGAGGTAGTCCATCATGGCTTCCAGCTTGTGTCCGATGGCGTAGTGGAGTGCCTCGGCCACCAGTTCGGAATCCCTGCGATGAAGCCCGTTCAGTGCGTCGAGGATGGCCCCCGCGAGTGTTCGAACGGCTGCTGTCCGTTCTTCATCTTCTGGGCTCTCGTAGGATTCCATTGTGTTAGGCCTTCGGTCACGGAACCATAAGCCAGTGGCTTCCATACCTTCGTGCTGCATCCCAACCCACCTCGCTCGCATGTTGTCGACAGTGCCCTTAGAGATGCCCGATGCTGTCACGATCTCGGATTTTGAGTAGTTGCCATTAGGGTCCCTGACGAGCTTCCACGCGAAATCAGCGCGTTCAGGGCCTGAAAGTGGGATTGAGGCCTTGGCGTTCTCTGCGCCAGCGAGAAGCAACGCAGTTCGCTTAGCGCAGGTCACAATTC
The DNA here is from genome assembly GCF_016595685.1 of Devosia sp. WQ 349K1. Taxonomy (NCBI): domain Bacteria; kingdom Pseudomonadati; phylum Pseudomonadota; class Alphaproteobacteria; order Hyphomicrobiales; family Devosiaceae; genus Devosia; species Devosia sp. WQ 349K1. The sequence continues at coordinate 55,403 of NZ_JAENGO010000001.1, forward strand.
TCGATGGAATTCCTGATTGCCATGCGACTGCTTTGTAGGCTGCTAGGCGGTGCACACCGTCGAGGAGGATGAGGGCTTTGCCATTGTCCCAGAGTAAAAGCGGATCAAGTTGCCCCGTGTTCCTCAAAATTGCCGCAAGTTGTTTGACGTGGTGCTGATCTGCGGTCGGTTGGTGGCGTGTCCTAAAGTATGGGTCTATTCGGATGAGGTTGCGGGTTGGCTTCCAAAACTCTTCGTTGACAGATTTTGGTGCATTTCTCCCTTCAATGGCCGGTGGTTGAGTGCAAGCGATTGGGCTGGCTTTTGGGACTTCGGTCATGAGTGTGTCCGTTAGAATGAAAAGTTTCGGTTCTATGGGACGGGGTAGTGGCCTAGGGGCGGTAATCGCGGTAAGCGTTGCGAAGACAATGTAGATATCTGAAGGTAGGATTGAGGCTCTTCTCTACGTTAAAAGTTGGGTACTTCCGCGTGTGGCGGAAATCATGTTTGAGCCTAAGCGGAGAGGCGCAGACGGTGTGCAGCACGGGGAACCGGTACGCCCCCCCTCCAAAGCCCTAGGTGACCTCTGCCTCTCTATTCTGGCAATTGAGGTGCTACCGGGGAGCGAGTGCACTCGATGTTGCGTTCTGGATCGTCAGCGGTAGTGTCACGAGAACGAGATCTTCTGCGCTGTTGAGTGTTGGGGTAGCCACATTCGCCTTTGGAGGTAAGGCTACGAGTGGGCCGACCGTTTCGCGTAGCGCGACCTGAGTGGTTGGGGGGAGCATCCGCGTGTATTTCAGCAAGCACCAGATGGTCCACGTGTAGTCACCGCGAGATTGAGGCGTGATTACCTCGTTTGCGATAGCGAGCTCTACTGCTGTGCTGATGGCGAAGTCAGCAGCGTCCCTAAGTGCCAGAACCGCGTTGTAAGTTTCTGATTTGACACGAGCGCTACCTAGATAACTTTTTAATTCATCTCCCACTGAGATAGAGCGCTGAGTGACACGGTCCCTCATCTCCTGTCCTGATGGTGGTGCTTGTTCCTTCTTTGGTCGGTTCACTTTGCTATTTCTCCGGAGATGCTATCGGGAAACGGCTTCTAGTTTTAAAAATTGTTGTGATGCAACAAGGGGTTGTTTGGGTTTTCTGGTAGGCCGGTTTCGCGATTGTCGATTGTCGCTATGTGATGACATTTAGCTCTGCTGAACGGCGGCACTTCTGAGGCTCCACGTAGTGAAATTGTAGCGGAGGCGCACATGCTGTGGCGCGGCGACGCAGTACGATAAATAGGGGGAGCTATTCCGGAGAACGTACGGGGGGCGGAGCACTCAAATCTCTCCCTATCATCTCTGCCACCTCGCTAGCACCTGTTCGGCTGCGTCGGGGTTGTCCCGGAGGCGCTGTACTGTCGGACGCGTAAGACCGGTTGCCTTAGCGATAGCAGACGCTCCAGCACCTAGCGCGTCCATGTCTCGAAGAGTCGTAAGCTGGGCGTGTGTATAGCTTGGTCGACGCCCTCGGTATTTCTCCGGTTCCTTGTCGCGTGTATCCGCAATTCCAGCCCTCTGGGCGCTCTTTGTTGCCTCGGCTTGAGCTTGTGCCGTAGCGGCCATAAATCCCACCAGAGCGTCCCGTACCGCCATTTGAATGGGGTCCGCAGTCGCGCCGTCGAAGGTCATGTTGTTGATGACAGTTCGAACCACAACGCCCTGCCGCATGAAGTGCCTGATAGTGTCTGTGACGTCCTGATAGTTGCGCCCTAGGCGGTCCACCCACCGCACCACGAGCACGTCTCCGTGCCGCAGCTTGTCGAACAAACGTTTCCCTTCTGGACGTTCCCGCAAGGGCACTTTCACTCCCGACACGCCGTCATCGGTGATGACTTCGTCAATCTTGAACCCTGCTGCCTCTGCCTGAATAAGTTGGTGAGCGCTGTTTTGGTCAGAAGTGGAGACGCGAGCATAGAGGATCGTGCGAGACATGAATTACCTGCCAACAAGGTTCGTGCCCACATAGGTGACTGCCAACAAATGAAAGTCAACCCTTGTGGGCGCGGCGTGACGGCAGTTCCTGTGTGCTCATAGAGGTATACCCTGTGGACACTTTCCGTAGCTGCGTTGAGGGGGCGGCTAACTTGCGCCGAGAGGGGGGCAAAGTCATTCGGCTTTCAAGAGACTGCCCCCTCGCGAATTTTGGGCATTTTTAGGGTGGACGCTAGCGCTTCTTGCAGGGACCCGATCGCTCGACCAATAAGCTCCGCGGGCTGCGGTAGTGCAATGATCAGGAGCGTGTTTGATAGCGTCGAAAGGTCGAGCTACACTGCGGTGCGTAAATAAGTGCCGTGATCGTCACGCAGATTTTCATGGCGGACCAAACTTTTTGTCCATATTCCTCATACTGTGCCGGGAGCTATGCCTCAAAACGGCAATTCAGGTTGGCCATTGAGAGCCGCAATTTGGTCGGAAATTCGTATTTTTAGGTCGGCTTGGGATCTAGCATCGTTGTCCATCACTCCAACCAGCGTTCGCAAGCTTGCCCCGTCTCGCACGATGGCGAAAGAGCGTTCGGTTGTCACATAAACAACCGACTTTTTTCCACGCTTCACGAGTTCTAGGACGTTGCCGAGCGTCCCCGTGCTTTTAGCGTCCCACAGCATCAGGCCGAAATCTGCCTTCGTAGCCATCGCCAAGTCTTTTGCCACGAAAAATTGCCTACTTCCCGGTAACGCTGACGTGTGAACGTTGTGAATCTGCCACCCCCCCAAGTTGTTTCGGGGGGCTGTTCCTGAGCAATAAACAGTCACATTTTCGCAGCCTTTCTCGTACAGAAACGCTTGCATCGCCTTGTCTGCGCCATTCGCATCACCAACAAGGACGTGAAGATCCGAATTAATCAGGGTTTCGAGGCGTTGCGAAAACGCAATGGGCATCTTTCTGATCTTTATTGAGCCAGCGATGAACACAGACTGCATTTTTATTTCCACGTAAGGGCGGCTACATATACGCCGCTGATCTTTGGGTAGGTTTGAAGGGCTGCGCAAGCCGCTTCCATTGAAGCTCCTGTATCGAATAGGTCGTCCACAAGCAAAGCGTTCCATTGCCCAGTACCGGCAATGCTATCTTGGATTGTTAATCGACCAGCGAGTTCGGCGTGCTTTTCTGCCTTTGTGCCCAGATCCTTGAGTTTCTTACCGGTGGTCGACGGGGCCTTTTGAATGATGTTTTCGAATGAAGTCACATTCATCAGTCCTGCGAGATCTCTTGCCACTGTCGAAACGGGCTGCTGCTGTCGAACTTGTGACGCTGGCATTGGGATCACCAACCCTATCTTGGGTAATAGTGGTACAATGTGCTCGTAGATTGCTGTTGCCAGTAGCGGGCTTTGGGCCCAAGAAGCGCGATATTTTAGTTGGTATACCGCCTCTCCAACCTCTGTACGTACAGTGTCAAACTGTGGATGGCCCAACTCATTGTCGTACAGATACGTGCTGGACACTATGTGTTTGTCTAGCGCGTAGCCGTCATTCCAAGGTCCTTTAATTTTTCGAATGTTTACCTTCATAAATGTCCCCTCCGCTTTCGAGGGTACTTATGTTGTTATGGTTGTTGTAAAAAGCTAGGCGTCTTAGAATTTATTTATGCGTGTGATGGCGCTTCAATGCATCGGTTCGCGTCACTAACCGCTCCATCACGTTGAGGGGGCGGGGGCTGATCAATCGAGTGACGGGTTTGGCGCAACTGAGATCTAGCGATATCTCTAATTGATATGGGATACTCTCGCGGTGCGAGCTCAGTTGTTTCTGCCTGTTTCCATCGAGGAACCATTTCCTGTTCCTGGGGGGGCATATGAGAGCTGTGCGGTGTGACCGAGCGCTCTGTGGTGCTTACCGTAGCCTTTTAGGCGGTACACAAATTTGACACGCGTGGTACACACGGCCTATTCTATCGGGTATCGGGTGTCGTCGGAAGTGCCCAGAAATCCTAGGGATTTGATCACAAAATGTCAGTTCGATATACTGCTGAGCCTCCGGCGGGGGGCACCATTCAGTTATCGCTAGAACTGAAATCAAAAGAAAGCCGATCCGGAAACGGGTCGGCTTCTTTGTTTTCGAGCCTTCTGTCGAATTGAATTTGAGAACTAGGTTGGTGACACATATCGTAATTTCTCCGCGGGATGACCAACCCTCGTTAATGCTGCATATTCACCTCGTGGTTCTCACGGGAGGGGAGAGATGCAAGTCATTGAAGAGGACCAGCTGTCGCGGGTGATGGCGCAGAAAACTACGCCTGTAGCGATACGCCGAGGAACGGGATACAAGTTGCATGTGCAGCTCCCGTATGCTGAAGACAATCGCATTTGGCTTCAACTGGGAATGAAAAGTGCGCCGAAGTGGCTTCTATCACAGCGTCGATGGGAACTTCCGAGCACCCACTTCAATACGTTTGTGAAGCGAGCATTGGATCGCTATTCGCGACTTTATGTAATTCAGCCATATGCAGAACAAGAGGTTTGCGCCAAGCAGTGCTGGGATGCACAAGGTCATGAATGTCAGTGCAGCTGCATGGGGGCAAATCATGGCAGCGGAAACGGGGATGGTTATTTCGAGGTAACGGACACGTTCGCCGTACGTTGGCAGGCGCAACGGATGGGGTGTCGTTTGATGGCGCGGAAATAGTTCCGTTGGGAATGGGGGGAATGCACCGAGTGCTTTGATAGTTCGGTGCCTCGCCCCCTAAGCCCCAATCCACATCCTAACCAGATACACCGTGCCCACCCCTGCAACCATGGCCGCAAACAGGTTTTTTGTGCCGACGAAAACCAGCGCTGTTGCAACAGCTGCCACCAGTTCCGCTGGGCTGCCGGTGACGAGGGCAGGCGCGACCAGCGCGGCGAGAACGGCACCGGGAATATGTTTCAGCCAGGCGGCGGCAAAACCGTCGCGGGGGAGCCGGTCCGCTAGGAGCAGGCCTGAGACTTTCACCGCGATGGTGACAAAGGCCATGCCGAGGATGGCGAGGAAAGCTTCAGGGGAGATGTGCATGCTTGCGCACCTCAAAAAATGCGCCCGCGAGCGAACCGGCGATGCCGCCAATGAGAATGTGCCAGCTGCCATCGATCAGTTTTGACGCGATGATGGCGACGAGTGCCCCGACGATCCATGGAATGAGGTCGGCCTTGCCCTTCCACATGCCAAGGAGCAGGGCGAGGAAGGTCGCTGTGAAGGCGAAGTCGAGGCCCCATTGCGCTGGGTCATCAATGGCTGAGCCGAGGCCATAGCCAATGAGATTGGTCAGCATCCACGAGAGCCAAGCCAAAGTGCCGCCGCCCAAAAGGAAGGCAACCGAGCCCTTGCCATGGGCCATGGCCGATACTGTCATCGCCCAGTTCTCGTCGGTGACGAGATACATCTGCAGGGCTTTAAAGCCGAGAGGGCCGGGCGGGTAGAGCGGGCGCAGGGTGGCAGTGAGCAGCAGATAGCGCAGGTTGACGATCAGCGCTGCCAACACCATTGCCCCTATGGGCAGGGTTGAGGCCGGTGTGCTCCACAATTCCAAAGCGACAAACTGTGAGGCACCGGCAAAGACCATGGTGCTCATCAAAACCACTTCGAGGGCGCTGAGACCGGTTGAGCGGGCGAGCACGCCCCACACCAGGCCATAGGCCGCAACAGAAATGGCGACGGGCACGCAGGCGCGGGCGCCGGCTAGGAACTGATTGCTGAGGGAATCGGGGGCTTGGGCAAGGTGTGACATCGTTCATGTGTCTAGCATGGTAGTTGAGAACGGAAAGATGCCCCGCTCGCAAAGTGATGCACGCCTTAGGTGTGGATGGTCTTGGCTGAATTGACGCTTTGTTAATCCGGGCGTAGAGACGCGACGTAGTCATTGGGCGCGATTGTTTCGACTCAATGACTGTTTCTACGGTTTGCTGAGCCGGGCCAGTCGCACTTTGGCCCTTCGGAGCGTTTCATGAATCCCTTTTCTGCGCGCCCTCTCTGGCAGAGGTTCGCCATTTTTCTCGTCCCGCTTATGGCGTCGAATATCCTGCAGGCGCTGTCAGGAACCGTGAACTCAATCTACGTAGGGCAGATGATTGGGGTGGAGGCGCTGGCCGCTATTGCGACCTACTTCCCGCTGATCTTTTTGCTGATGAGCTTCATGATCGGTCTCTCCGCTGGCGCGACCACGCTTATCGGTCAGGCTTGGGGCGCGAGGGATATTGCCAAGGTCAAGGTGATCGCTGGCTCTGCCTTTGCGGCGACGATTGTCTTCGGCCTTATTGTTGGTGTGTTGGGCGGAACCTTCGCTGAGCAGATCATGATGGCTTTGGGTGCGCCCGAGAATATCCGGGATATGGCGATTAGCTACGCGCGCATTTCGCTGTTTGGTATGCCGGCATTCTTCCTCTTTCTTGTGGCAACCTCGATCCTGCGGGGTGTGGGTGACACCATTACGCCGCTGCTCTCGCTGATCATGTCAATGGTGGTGAGCTTGCTTGTGACGCCAGCGCTGATCCTTGGTTGGGGTGGTTTACCCCAATTGGGTGTCACCGCTGCAGCGTGGGCAACCATTGCGGGCTTTGTGACCGTCCTGATTTTCCTCTTCGTCTATATGCGTGCGCGCAACATGCCGCTCGCGCCAGACCGTGACTTGCTGGCCGCCATCCTGCGTCCTGATTGGAAGCTCTTGCGCCTGACCTTGAAGCTGGGCATTCCGGCAGGTCTGCAGATGATCATCTCGTCCATTGCCGGGATTGTCGTCGTGGGCCTGGTCAACCGTTTCGGCTCAGATGCAACCGCCGCCTATGGCGCGCTGGGGCAGGTGATGAGCTATGTGCAGTTCCCGGCCATGTCAATTGGTATTGCGGCCTCGATCTTTGCCGCACAGGCTATTGGTGCGCGCAAACAAGATCAGCTTGGCCCTATCACCCGTACTGCGCTGATCATGAATCTGATCGTTACCGGTACGCTGGTTGTGCTGGCCTATCTCTTCAGTGAAGCTGTTGTGGCGCTGTTCCTGACCGATCCAGAAGTCGTTCAGCTGACGGAAGACCTACTCCGGGTCGTCCTGTGGAGCATTATCTGCTTTGGTGGCAGCGTTGTGTTCTCGGGCGTCATGCGCGCCAGCGGCACGGTCTATATGCCTATGGTGATTTCGCTGTTCTGTATCATTGGGATCGAGATCCCCGGAGCGATCTGGCTCAGCGGCACCGAACTGGGTCTGCGTGGGATTTGGATTGCTTACGCTGCGAGCTTTACGGCCATGCTGATCTTGCAGGCGGCCTGGTATCAGTTCGTCTGGAAGCGCAAAAAGATTGTGGCGCTCGTTTAGAGCGCCACATCAAAACTTCTGCTTAGGATTTGTTGCCCAGCGTGAGGCGGATGGCCCGCTTCCCGCCTGGGGCAAACACGTCGAGTTCGACGAAGGCCGGCGCCTGCGCCATGCGGCGGGTTCGAGCCGAGAGCGTCATCACCACACCGAGCAGGTCGCTCACAGAGCGCTTCTTGGGCAGCATGCGTTCCGTCATGCCCGAAAGTGCCTTATTGCGCACTTTCATATCAGGGGAGGCGAGCGGCGAGCGACCAATGAAACTGGCCAGTTCGACGAGAGCTTTACGGTCACTCATTGGGCTACTCCGTACACAAGCACCAATTTTGTTTCCTATAGGATGGGGCTCAAATGAGCTGATCATCCCGGTGGTATGGTTTGGCGGGAAGCCGCCACGTCGTTCGTTCATTAGCCTTGCATGGCCAGGCACTGCATATCCTGGCCCTTTAGGCGCTCGCACATAGCGTTGGCGGCACTGCGGTCACCAAAGCCGACGAAGCGGGCGCGGTAGAAGGTCTTGCCGTTCCGATCAAACGGTTCGACGAAGGAGCGGAAGTCGCCCAGAGAGCCAACCTTGCGGGCGGCATCAGAAAGCATGGTGCGTGCACCGTCTTCCGATGGACCTGCGCCGATCTGCACGATCCAGCCAGCGACTTGGGCAGAACCCGTCTGTGCCGAAGCTGTGTTGATTGGGTCGACGTTTGGCGTCTGGGTGTTCGAGCTGGTTGGGCCGATGCCGAGCGGTGCCGATGGCGCAGTCTGGCCAAGGGCCGATGGCGGCGCACCCAGCTTATAGGTGTCGCTCAGCCAAGCGCCGATCACGTCCGAATTGTAGTCCGGCACGCTTGGCGCTGCCAAAGCATTGGCTGCCTGTGCGGCTGGCACGAGGCCGAGGTCTGCAGGGGCAGGCGCTGGCATCGCAACTGCGACCGCGGGAGCTGGTGCCGATGCGACCGCAACGGCTGCCTGTGGCTGTGCTCCATTGGCGGCAACAAGTGCAGCGAGGCGGAACTCAGGCATTGGCGTTGGCATGGCGAAAGTTGCCTTGCGCTGCTGATTAGGCTGCGCCAGTGCGAACTGGGTGCTGCCCTGGCGGCCAGGCACTGGAACCATAGCGGTCTGCAAGTAGCCGCCGGAACGGCCCTTGTTGAAATAGGTGTTGACCAGCTGGCGGACCTTCTCGTCGCGCGATGCGGCAGAGTTGAAGCCGAAAGCGATAACGACAACGTGGCGATCATCCTTGCGGGCTGCGGTCATCAGGTTCGAGCCAGCCGCATTGATGAAGCCGGTCTTGATGCCGTCCACAGCGCCCATGTAACCGAGAACGCGGTTGTGGTTGCCGTAGGTGCGCTTGCCATAGGAGAACGAGCGGGTCTGGAAGAATTCGTAATAGTTCGGGAAGTGCTGGTAGACAGCAATCGCCAGAATAGCCTGATCGCGCACAGTGGTGACCTGACCGCCATCGGGAAGGCCCGAAGCGTTGCGATAGGTGGTGCTGCCCATGCCCAGAGCACGCGCGGTGGCGGTCATACGCTCAGCGAACTTGGCTTCAGTTCCCGAGATATGTTCCGCAATAACGCGCGACATGTCATTGGCCGACAGGGTGACGAGAGACTTGATGGCGTCTTCCACCGAAATAGTGGCGCCAGCGCGCAGGCCGAGCTTAGTCGGAACGGCCGCAGCAGCGTGACGGGACACGGTCATCTTGGAATTGAGCGAGAGATTGCCCGCCTGCAATTCTTGGAACAGGACGTAAAGCGTCATCACCTTCGCGACAGATGCCGGATAGCGACGAGAGTCAGCCTGATCTTCATATAGGATTTTGCCCGATTTCGCGTCGACCACGATACCGGCATATTTGCGTAGGTTTTCAATTGCATAGGTCGGCGCTGCAGCAGAGATGCTGACAGTTAGCGCAACGACAAAGGCAGCGGCTGCGCGAGCAATAATGCCGCGCCAAGGGGATTTTGCCAGGGAAGCCACCCGGTACTCCGTTTACTCACTCGGGCGAAAAATGCCCGTACGCAACACAACTAACGCGGCCGTCCAATCGGGGTTTGTCCCCCAAACCTGACTGAGCAGCCTTTTGTAAGCTACGGTGGGGCGGTTACGATTTCGTAAAATGCAAAGCTTTTTCACCGGCACTGTTGAATCAATGTCACGAGAGTTTTTCGGCAATGTGATGGGTGACGTGCCGCTTTGCTGTTTTGTCGCTTCAATGTGCGGCGAATTGAGCTATTCTATGGGCAAGTTTGAGCTGGGTTCTGCACTCTCGCCAGTTCGGGGTGGCCGAGCCCTTAACATGGGTCCATTCTTACCTACATAATGGGTCCAACCCGCTGCTTCGTTTTGTCTGGCGACAGTCTACTTTATGAAAACACTCTCTACGCAGATCCCTGTTTCCTTTTATTCCCAACGCTCTGCTGGGCCCGATGGGCCTTGGCTCGGGCCGAAGGATGATGGGGATGACCGATCGGGCGGAAACGACGCAGATTTCGAAACCGGGACGGTGACCAAAACGCGTCCCAAAACCAAGCGTCCGAACCTCTATCGGGTGCTGCTTCTCAACGACGACTACACGCCGATGGAATTCGTCGTTTCGGTGCTTCAGGACGTCTTCAACAAGTCACGAGAAGACGCCATGACCATCATGCTGCATGTTCACCAAAAGGGGGTCGGTGAGTGCGGCGTATATCCATACGAAGTGGCTGAAACCAAGGTCACTCGCGTCATGGATACGGCACGCAAAAACCAGCATCCGCTGCAATGCGTGATGGAAAAACAGTAGGAACATCATATGCCCTCATTTTCGCGCGGACTCGAAAAGGCCCTGCACCAGGCGATGAACCTTGCCCGTGAGCGCAACCATGAGTTCGCAACGCTTGAGCATCTGCTGCTGGCGTTGACCGACGATCGGGAAACCATCGCCGTTTTAACCGGCTGCGACGTCGATATTGATGCGCTTAAAAGCGACCTCGAAGATTTTATCAACGAAGAACTCGATAGCCTTGTCGTCCATAACGGCCAGGAAGCGCGCCCGACCGCTGCTTTTCAGCGCGTTATTCAGCGCGCGGTGATCCATGTTCAATCCTCCGGCCGCGAAGAGGTGACCGGTGCCAACGTGCTCGTGGCGATCTTCGCCGAGCGCGAAAGCCATGCTGCCTATTTCCTTGAGCAGCAGGACATGAGCCGCCTCGACGCCGTCAATTTCATCTCGCACGGCATCACCAAATCCGGCCCCAATGAAGATCGTCGCGTCAACGGCGCCGAAGATGGGGAAGGTGGCATCAACAACGCGCAGGAAGGCAAGAAGACTTCGGCGCTCGTCGAGTTCTGCGTCAACCTCAATGACAAGGCCAAGAAGGGCAAGATTGACCCCTTGATCGGCCGTGACGCTGAGCTGCGCCGCACCATTCAGGTTCTCTGCCGCCGCTCCAAGAACAACCCGCTTTATGTGGGCGACGCTGGCGTGGGTAAAACCGCCATCGCCGAAGGTCTCGCGCGCAAAATCGTCGAAGGCGATGTGCCTGACGTTCTCAAGGACGCCATCGTCTATTCGCTCGACATGGGCGCGCTGCTCGCTGGCACGCGCTATCGCGGTGACTTTGAAGAACGCCTCAAGCAGGTGATGAAGGAGCTCGAAAAGCAGCCGGAAGCCGTGTTGTTTATCGACGAAATCCACACCATGATCGGCGCTGGCGCCACTTCGGGCGGCGCGCTCGATGCGTCGAACCTCCTCAAGCCAGCTCTGGCTTCCGGGGCGATCCGCTGCATTGGCTCGACCACCTATAAGGAATATCGCCAGTTCTTCGAAAAGGACCGCGCGCTTGTCCGTCGCTTCCAAAAGATCGACGTCAACGAGCCAACCGTTCCTGATGCGATTGAAATCGTGAAGGGCCTGCGCCCTTACTTTGAAGAGTTCCACAAGCTCAAGTACACCGACGATGCCCTCAAGGCTGCCGTGGAGCTGAGCGCACGCTATATCAATGATCGCAAACTGCCCGATAAGGCCATCGACGTGATCGACGAAACCGGCGCCAGCCAAAAGCTGCTGCCCGAAGGCGAGCGCAAGGAAATCATCGACGTCGAAGACATCGAAGCAACCATCGCGACCATCGCCCGCATTCCGCCTAAGACCGTTTCCAAGTCTGACGCGGAACTGCTCTCTGGTCTCGAAAAGAGCCTCAAGACCGTGGTCTTCGGTCAGGACAATGCCATCACCGCGCTCTCGTCCGCCATTAAGCTGGCGCGTGCGGGCCTGCGTGAGCCTGAAAAGCCAATCGGCTCTTATCTCTTCACCGGCCCGACCGGCGTGGGTAAGACCGAGGTCGCCAAACAGCTGGCCGATACGCTTGGCGTCGAACTCCTGCGTTTCGACATGTCGGAATATATGGAGCGCCACACGGTCTCGCGCCTGATTGGTGCCCCTCCGGGCTATGTCGGCTTTGATCAGGGCGGCTTGCTCACAGACGGCGTGGATCAGCATCCGCATTGCGTTGTGCTGCTCGACGAAATCGAAAAGGCCCATCAGGACCTCTACAACATTCTGTTGCAGGTGATGGACCACGGCAAGCTCACGGACCACAACGGCAAGTCGGTCGACTTCCGCAATGTGATCCTGATCATGACCTCCAACGTTGGTGCGGCAGAACTCGCTCGTGCGCCGATCGGCTTTGGCCGCAAGCGCGAAGTGGGTGACGACGAGGAAGCGGTCAACCGCCAGTTCTCGCCAGAATTCCGCAACCGCTTGGACGCGATCATCTCGTTCGCGCCACTACCGCGCGAAACCGTGCGTCGTGTGGTCGAAAAGTTCGTGCTGCAGCTCGAAGGCCAGCTGGCCGAACGCGGCGTGACCATCGATTTGACCCCAGAAGCCGCCGATTGGCTGGCGGAACACGGCTATGACGAACGCATGGGCGCGCGCCCACTCGGTCGCGTCATTCAGGAGCATGTGAAGAAGCCTCTGGCTGATCAACTGCTGTTCGGCGAGCTGGTGAACGGCGGTTCTGTCACCGTGGCTGTGGTCGGTGAAGGCCGCGAAGCAAAGCTAGAGCTGGTGGCCGTGCCACCACGCCCCGCCAAGCCCAAAGCCCTACCCAAGCCAAAGAAGCCAAAGGCAACCGCGAGCAAGGACAGCTAATTTCCGCTGGATTTTAGTTGGTTGAACAAACAGAAGGCCCGGGGCAACCCGGGCCTTTTTGCATGTCACCAACGCACTGTTCATCTACCTCAGGTGGGGGCGGTCAATAGCGCATGGGCTATTTGGCTTGCCCGTGGGCCGTGCGGAGCAACTCTTGGCAGCGGGGCCACGAATGGTCGGGTGTGATCACACTCACCCAGCGCATTTTCGCGTAGACGGGGTGGGGGAAGAGCGTGTCGATTGCGGTGAGGTCGAAGCTCTCCGCAGGAGATGTTGATTTGTCGAAGCCGGGGAAGAGGCGCTCAAAGGTGTCTCTATCGGTTTGGATGTTGAGGCGGAATAGGCCTTGGCGATCGAGATTGGATTGATCGTCATAGGGCTGGTCGTGAGTGACCACCGTGGCAAAGGGAAAGTTTTGCTCCGTGCCCTTAAAAAAGAACACGTCTGCGGTTGTGTCATCAACCCGAACATCGGGCAGGGCGGCGACGTAATTGGCAATGTCCTCGATCGAAACGGGCATGATGGTCTCCTTGCGGATAGGAAGGCCCAGTATCGCAACAAGTTTGGCCATTTGGCGGCTCGTCTCTAGACGCAGAAGCCCGCGGAGACGACAAGGCTTGGTTATTATGTGATCTCAGTAGATGGCCCCACTCATTCCCCCCACGTAACCTCCCCGCAAGCGGGGGAGGAACAGACCGCGTTCGGTTGGGTGGGGGTAGATTCACTCCCGCTCTTCCAGCCCCACCGCACGCTTCTTTACCTCTCCCTCTGGGGGCTTCGAGCCGGCCGGAGGTAAAGTCATCCCTGCGGGATGATTTTAGGTGAGAAGGCCATGAGAGCTATGCGCGAATGGCTTGGTCGGCCAAAGGCCGGGTGAGGGGGCCCGCCTAGGGTCAGCCAAGTACAAAGCCCCCACTAACCTCCCCCGCAAGCGAGGGAGGGACGTATCGAGTGCGCTGGGCGTGCACAGTTCTCACCGGTCCATGCATTAGAGTTCAGTCGGCTGACGTAGCGTGTTCTCTCGGCCTACACTTTCTAACTCCTCCCCCTTTTAAGGGGGAGGTTGGGTGGGGGTAATTTCACTCCCGCTCTTCCACCCCGAGCGTGCGCCTCTTCACCTTTCCCTCTGGGGGCTTCGAGCTGGCCGGAGGTAAAATCATCCCCGTAGGATGATTTTAGGTGAGAAGGCCATGAGAGCTATGCTCGAATGGCTTGGTCGGCCAAAGGCCGGGTGAGGGGGCCTTTGTGGGACTAGTGTAGTAGAGAGCCCCGCCGAATTGTCTCAGCAAACGTGAGTTGGCATTCTCTCCCACCGTCATCACCCGGCTTGACCGGGTGATCCAGACCGGTCCGGCATCGCACTGGATTGCCCGATCAAGTCCGGCAATGACGTAAAGCAGGGGGGGGGCGTGACGCTGAGCAAATAACTGCCTGTCAGCGAGCTGGTGAACGGTGGTTCTGTCACCGTGGCTGTGGTGGGTGAAGGCCGCGAAGCAAAGCTAGAGCTGGTGGCTGTGCCCCCACGCCCCGCCAAGCCCAAAGCCCTGCCCAAGCCAAAGAAGCCAAAGGCAACGGCGAGCAAGGACAGCTAATATCCGCTGGATCTTAGCTGATCGAACAAACAGAAGGCCCGGGGCAACCCGGGCCTTTCTTGTTTTGGACAGGGTGGAGGTCGCAAGTTGTGCAAACTGGCTCCGACCGAGGAACGAAAACAACAGGGCGCGTCCAGCTAGATTAGGCATTGGTCACTAATATATGAGTGTGCCTGGTTAGCTTCGGTAGTGCGCGAGTTCTGTCGCCTATTTGCCTATGTGTGGCCGAGGTTGGATGTTACTTTTCTGACAAATATAATGTTTTTTTACAATCTGAATTTTCCGCGATTTTTGTGGATAATATTCCACTCGTCGCGCGTGCAGGGAGAAATTCCGGCGTTCTAGGTTCTAATTCTTTTGTCACTTCGTTAGATTTGAACGAATTCTATCGTTTGGTTTTTTTATGAATAAGTACCTTTGCGCATTCGCATTTCTCGGTGTTGCCTCAGGCTCCGCACAAGCTTTCGATGCGGTCCCATCTGATCCACAATCTCATTCGGTAATTGACTGGTCTGGCGCATATCTTGGCGCACAAGTCGGTCACTCTTGGGGGATTTCGCACCAGCAGTATGAACCGAATAAGCGCGACTATTCTGATCCTAATCCGAAGGGCCTAATGGGCGGCCTTTATTTGGGATACGACTATCAGCTCGATAATTCGCTCGTTTTGGGTTTGGACGCTGACATCAGTTGGACGGGCGCTGAAGGAAATTCGCTGTTCTACTTCTCCGATGGCACGCCCTACACCGATGAATTTAATTCAAACTTGTCGGTGAAGTGGACCGGTGCGGTCCGTGCTCGTGTCGGTTACGCAATGGGGCAGTTCTTATCATATGTTGCAGCAGGCCCATCGATAGCGTCAGCCAATTATACTTATACCTTCCGCGGAGGGGTCGTGGAAAACTTCGAGGCAATCTACAAAGGTTGGACTGCTGGTGTTGGGGTCGACTACTCCTTCACCGAGAACCTCGTTGGCCGTCTCGAGTACAGGCATTCGGATTATGGCAACGTGCTCAACACCGACTCCGAAAATCGCGTATCGTTGAAATCCAACTCGGTGCAGCTTGGACTTTCTTACAAGTTCTGACGATTAGTCACGCTCGACCGCGAACTGT
Organism: Devosia sp. WQ 349K1; assembly: GCF_016595685.1. Taxonomy (NCBI): domain Bacteria; kingdom Pseudomonadati; phylum Pseudomonadota; class Alphaproteobacteria; order Hyphomicrobiales; family Devosiaceae; genus Devosia; species Devosia sp. WQ 349K1. The sequence goes on from NZ_JAENGO010000001.1 coordinate 70,560, forward strand.
TGGAAATGGACATAAAACAAAGTGCCCATTTCCCTGCGCTTATTAACGTCTCCATAAAAGTGCGCGCCACTCCGACCCCGCCTTGTCTGCTGAACCAGCGATCCAAGCATGCGCTGCCAGCCTCAACCGTCCCCGCAGAAGCTACCTGAACGTCTCAGTTGTGCCCTCTTCGACCGCCGGCCACTCTAGGCCTTGAGCCGTCGGCACCGACCTAATCGCATTCGTAAGCGCGGAAAGCACGGGTCCGGTTCGCCTAGCGCACACAGCTCTCACTGCGCCCGCTCCTTAGAGCGCACTGCTGATGAGGCGCGTACTTTCATCCCACACACTTCCTTCTCCTCCCGCTTTTCAGGGAGAAGTTGGGTGGGGGTAACTTCACTCCCGCTCTTCCAGCCCGAGCGTGCGCCTCTTCACCTCTCCCTCTGGGGGCTTCGAGCTGGCCGGAGGTAAAATCATCCCTGTGGGATGATTTTAGGTGTGAAGGCCATGAGAGCTATGCCCGAATGGCTTGGTCGGCCAAAAGCCGGGTGAGGGGGCCTTTGTGGGACTAGTGTAGTGCAGAGCCCCGCCGAATTGTCCCAGCAAGCGTGAGTTGGCATTCTCTCCACCGTCATCACCCGGCTTGACCGGGTGATCCAGACCGTTCCGGCATCGCACTGGATTGCCCGATCAAGTCCGGCAATGACGGGAAAGCCGGAGGGCGTGACGCAGGAAATCATCTCCCGCTCAGAAACACCTCCACCGAAACCTCCGCCCCATCTCTCCCACTCCCACCAGCCGTCACCCTAGGCCTTGAGCCGAGGGGCCTCCACTTGACTAAGCTGTTATGGAAACATTGCGCTCGCCACGCGAACTCCAGCCCGCCCAGATATCACCAAGTGCAACGCCCTCGGCTCAGGGCCGAGGGTGACGCTCAGTGGGTGGCGATGGAACTAGATTGCTAGGCAATGGCAGCTCTCACTCCTCCCCCTTTCCAGGGGGAGGTTGGGTGGGGGTTGTTCTTTAAAGAGCCTGCCCCTCGCCCTTAGCTGCTCGTCACTATTGTGGCGACATGGGGCAGAAATTTTCTCCCAGCATCGGAATTAAAGAGTCGAGTTCAGGCGGAGGGGTTTAGAGGGCGTGCTGAAAGGTTTTGGATTTTGTAATAACTTGAAATCTTGTTGATAATTGATTTGGCATTTGATGTGAAATTTGTGTTTTAAGGGGTTGTACTTATGGGGTAGTTGCTTGTCTGGTTTGTGCTTAGTTGTTTACTGTTAAGATTTTCCGGTTTCCGTTGGTGTTCTTGATAAGGTGCGGATATGTACCGAATTCAATATTCTTAACTATGTTCAAAAGGAGGGGGCGATGCTTGAATGGTTGCTGACGTATGTCATTATCGGTTTGGAGCAAGTCCCTGCGATTGTGCAAGTAATATTCTGGGGTACGGGCAGTGTTCTGGCGATATTGACCTATAGGCGCGCCCGAAAAACTCTACTTCAACCGGCGAAAACAGAGGTGTTCAAGTTACAGGTTCAGAAGTTGCAGCATCTTTTAGATTTCCTAAGTTGGAATGGACAAGTTGAGGCTTGGGAGAAGTCTGGGCTTGAAGAGAGCTTTGCAATAAACGCCCACGATTTGATCGATCGTTATGCAGACAGCAAGGGGCTAAAGAGAGAGGGAGGCACTCCACGCATAAAGCCCCACTCAAGTTTGGTGAGCGTTGGGTCACTAGACGATAACTTTGCTCTGATCGAACCGGGTGAGCGCGAATTTAGCAGATTAGCTGGTACGCCAAAGGCGATCGATTGGAGCGACTACACACCATGGGCGCTGCATATGGGGCCTACTTTGCATGCAACATTTGAACAGATTAGAAGGTTTAGAGCCGATCCAGTAATTCCGACGTTTGTTGCGAATGCGTTGGAGCAGATCGAGAGCGATCTCCATTCTGCAATGGTGGCATTCGGACCCACTATGAAAAGTTGTGCAGCGCTAATGGCAAAGCATTATCTTGAGACAGATGATGTGAAGTTGGCTTCGTGGAGTTGGCTCCCTAATCAGCATCCTGCCGAAGCGAAGTATGACTTTTATGAAAAAATCGTCGAATTGCGGTTAGAGATACGGAGCTATTTGAAGTCAGATCAAATGTTTGACTTGTAGAATGTGCTTCAAAAATTTGCTGTTTGATCAAAAATAGTCGGAACGATTTGAATGGTTTGCGTTTAGAGGATCTTCCTCCATGTTCCATGTGTGTGGTTTTAGCAAGCTATTGAATGCTATCTCTTTTAAGTAGTCGGGGCGGCGCCACTCCCCGACACCGCCGCCAGTGTTTCCTACTTCCCCAAATACGGCTTCATGAACGCCAGTGTGCTTTCCAGCATTTCATGCAGCGTCGTGGTGTCGGTGAATACATTAAAACTGTGGTCCATGTCGCGGACGAAGTGTTCTTCGTCGCCCTCGTGCGCGTCGATGAACAGCTGACCGCCACCATAGGCGACCGCTTCGTCTTTGGTGCCCTCGGCCACGAAGAGCGCGCCCTTATAAGCTGCGATTTCTTCGGTCGGCTTGGTGGTGGCGATCTCTTCAAAATAGCCCTGTTTCAAAAACAGCGAGAAACCCCATGGCATGGGGAGTTCGAGCGGCGTGTCGCCGGTCGTCAGGCCCGCTTGCACCTTTTCAGGGGTGAGGAGCGTGTCAAAAGTCTGTTTCGGGTCCGCAACGGCGGCCCAGAGCGCTGTGACTTTTGGGACATTGCTGCGGCCCGCAACGGCAGAGGCGACGAGGCCGCCTTGGCTCCAACCGATGATGCCGATGTTGTCGGCGTCTACGGTGTCGAGCGTCTTGACGAAATCCAGAGCGGCGAGGCCATCGGCGATCTGGCCGGAATAGGTGGTGTCAGGGAATTCGCCATCGCTTTCGCCCGAATTCCGGAAGTCGATGCGCAGGCTCGCGATCCCCTCGGCGGCGAGCTTGTCGGCGGTATAGGTGAAAATGCCCTTGCCCACGGATGGGATTTCCAGCTCATCGCGGGAGCCGCCAAAGCCGTGGAACAGCAGAACCACAGGGGCAGGGTCGCCCTCGGGGGTGACGAGTGTGCCGACGACTTTCATGCCGTCGACCTCATATGAAACAATTTTAGTTTCCGGCGCGGCGAAAGCGGTGCTGGTGAGCAGCAGGGCTAGGCCAAAGCCGAGTGCAATGCGTGATGCCATTTGCGTTCCCTCCGGGCCGGACTTTCCGGCCCTACAAGGAGGATAGTCACCAAATTCGCGGCCGCGCAATGGCTCGTCTACCTCCGCAGCGCAGACACTGCCTGGTGCTGACTGAGAAAAACCTTGCCCGAAAGATCACGCAGAAAATCGGTGGATTTGAGCTTGTCCATAACCGGACCTTTCACCTCAGAGAGGTGCAAGTGAACACCCTGAGTGTCGAGGCGATGTTGGATCGCTTCGAGGCTTTCGAGGGCCGATAGGTCGATGAAATTCACCGCCGAACACATCAGCACCACATGTTTTACCCGCTCATTGCCCGCGACCTGATCGGTGATCAAATCCTCCAAGAAGCGCGCATTGGCGAAATAGAGGCTTTCGTCGACGCGGATGGAGAGGATTTCTGGATGCGTTTCCACCGTGTGACGCTTGATATTGCGGAAATGCTCGGTGCCGGGCACTTGGCCGACCACAGCGGCGTGGGGCTTTGACGAACGGTAGAGAAAGATCAGGATTGAAGTGCCGATGCCCAGAGCGATGCCGGTTTCAACGCCGAGCAGAAGCGTTCCGATCAGCGTAATGGCGACAGCCGCAAAATCGGCCTTGGAATAGGCCCAGGCGCGTTTGAATACTGAGAAATCGACCAAGGTCAGGACGGCAATGACAATGGTCGCCGCCAGTGTTGCCTTGGGCAGTAGGGCCAGGAAGGGCGTCAGCATGAGCGTTGCGAGAGCAATGCCGATGGCCGTGAATGCACCCGCAGCGGGGGTGGCCGCGCCCGCATCAAAATTGACAACGGATCGCGCAAAGCCGCCGGTCACCGGATAGCCGCCACCAATGCCTGCCGCCACATTGGCCATGCCGAGGCCAATCAATTCTTGATTGGGCGAGATGCGCTCGCGGCGCTTAGCGGCCAGCGTTTGGGCGACGGAGATGGTTTCGACAAACCCAACAATGGAAATGATCAGCGCTGGAACCAGCAGCTGTTGCACTGTGTCGAGCGAGACGCTCGGTAGCGACAGCATGGGTAGGCCTTGCGGCACATCGCCGACTAGGGCGACGCCCTTAGCGCCGAGATCGAAAATCACCGATAGCGCCATAGTCAGAAAGACGACAAACACCGGACCGGCGCGGACGATGACGTTTGCCACTCCCTTCGGCACATGGAGCCGCTTCAACCATTTTTTGAGATCGAAGCGGATCCAGAGCAAGAGCCCGAGCGAAAGCGCGCCGATGCCAAGGGTATAGAGATTGATCGCGCCAATGCGGTTCGCAATGGAGCTGAACAAGCCGGGCAGGGCGTGTCCACTGGTCGAAATGCCCAGAAGGCCGCCAAGCTGACTGGTCGCGATAATCAGGCCCGAGGCGGTGATGAAGCCCGAAATCACCGGATGGGACAAAAAGTTCGCCAGAAAGCCAAGGCGCAATAGCCCCATGAGCGTCAGCATCGCGCCAGACATCAGCGCTAGCATGATGGCGGCGCTCGCATAATCAGCCGTGCCTTCCGCCGCGACGCGGCCAACGGCGGTTGCCGTCATTAGCGAGATCACCGCGACAGGCCCAACCGCCAGCGCCGAGGAGGTGCCGAAAATCGCATAGGCGATCAGTGGCAGGATCGAGGCATAAAGACCAACCTCCGGCGGGAGCCCCGCCAGCAGCGCATAGGCCAGCGACTGCGGAATGAGCATGATCGTGACGATCACCGCCGCGAGCACATCGCTGGTCAGGGTCTGGCGATTATATTTTCTACCCCAGTCAAGAATGGGGAGGTAGGATTGGAGGCGCACGCTGGGCTCCTGGCTGTTCAATCTGGCCCAGAGGCCGCAGAAATTTTCGCGCGCTGGCGGGCCGAATGGAAGCCGACGTCTGGTGACAGAGCGTGTGGCCCGGTTTTCCGGCTCTCTCGCGCATCATTTTCATTCGTATATACGCAATATCTAATATATATCAAGCCTATTGTTGCGCCTTTTGGGCGGGACATGCCTTTGCCGCGCCACGCGTGGCGCCCAAAAGTGCCAGCGAAGTGCCAATGATATGCCCATCGGCGCCACAGATGTTGAAAAGCTTTGAGAATTTTCTAGAGGCCGCTTTACAGGGGCAAATCACGCCCCTATACAGAGCCCACGTTGCGCCGAACGAGAGTTCGCAAGCGCTGCGGGAGTAGCTCAGTTGGTTAGAGCGCCGGCCTGTCACGCCGGAGGTCGCGGGTTCGAGCCCCGTCTCTCGCGCCACCTTTCCCCTTCACATTGCTGAAAAATTTGGAATGGTAGCGCACGGCTCGATAGCCTGTTCCCACTTTCATTGCTGACGCGTTCCCACTTTTGATCGCGGTCCGTTCCATTACCGCAGTTTGGTCCTGCCGCGCCTGCGGGCCTCTGTAACGGAACGAATTGTCCCCGCATTGACGGGAACGTATGTTGCAAACAGCGTGTTGGATGCGCTTAGGGTGTTTCCCATAGCGTGGGAAAGAGCCTCGGCTGTTCCGCCACCGACAATCGACTCAACTGCTCCCGAGCGCCGGAAGTCGTGGCCAAGAGTTCGCCTTTCTGCTGTTCCAAATTCAGCGGCGCGAACATCTCGGAAATCGTCACCTAACGTGTCTTTGCTATATGGCTGGCCCGAACGGTTCCGAAAAATCGGTGCATCACCGTGGATCTCTACGTCGAGGTGGGCCAAGTAAGCCTGAAGCACGAACGCTGACCGCCTGCTCAGGGCTCCTCCCACTGGCTTGCCGGTCTTGCCACGCTCGGTAAAGAATAGTTCTCCATGACCGGCCGTAGCGAGCTGAGAGGCTGTCAGCACACGAATGTCGCCGGGGTTAAGTTGTGTATCCCATGCGGCAGCGATGACTGCTGAGAGCCCAAAGTACCCCATCCGCCATGCCCTCTTCGCCAGCCGAACAGCCTCACCCTCCTGCCAGGTCTCCTCTCGGCCTTTTGCAGCGTCGTTGCGCACGCCCATGGATGGATCAGCGTCACGGACGCAGTAGCCCATAGCCGCCGCAACCTTCCATAGCGCACGCCATATCTTGATGACGCGATGAGCCTCTCGAAGGCTTACTTTGCGCTCGACCATGGACCGAAAGGCGCTGATAGTCACAAGCGTCACTCGGCTGGGGCGTACATCGCCGAAGGCAGGCTTGATTTGCTTCCATGCACGCCACCAGTCCTCGCGTGTTCTTGGAGCCTTTTTGGCCCATTCATCGGTTCCGCGGAAACCCTTGAATGCCTCGCCCAGGCTCCCGGACGGATACACCGTTAGTTCTTCTGCCCGCTCCGGCGAGAGGTTCTGTTCGCGACTGGCAGCTGGCGATGGGTGCTTGCCGGTCCGGGTATCATCCCAGCGCTGGTTCCACTCCTCAGCCGTTTTAAATGCCTCCGGGCCGTGCGCGCCGAGAGGAACCGACACAAAGCCATGCGCCTTCATAGTCGCGGTCGGTTCCCAAAACGCGCGATTATTCCGCTTTAGCTTGTAGTGCCGTGGCGTGCCGCGTCCCATGCTTCATCCCATCTCCATGATTCGTCGAAGCATTTCAGCCTCGTCCGTGATCGCTTCGCCGTCGTCTTGTTCCCCCATCAGCTTCGGGTTTCGCTTCGCGATGTAGCGATCGATGGCATCCAAATCGAAGTTGCCTGTAACAGGGTCGGGCAGCGGGAAGCCGTTTTTGAGTAGGTCTGCATAAATCTCTTTAAAGTGCATCTCGGTCACGCCGATCCGGTACGCGGCCTTTGCCGGCGGCACGCATCTGGGCTGGACGTGAAATCGGATGCCCATGGCTTCAAGTCGCCTTGGGGACGGTAGTTAAAGAAATCGCCTTCTCGACGTCGCGAAAGTGCAGGCTGGTATGCATTTGGGGACTTGCTCTTGTTTGGGTGGCAAGGACCCTCCTGCAGGAAAGGCTGTAGAAACATCGGGAAATTGGCTTCCTGACACAATTTTAGACTTGCGATTCTTGCCCTTGTGGATTTTTCACAAATTGAAGACAAGTCTTTGTTATAACATGGTCTTTTTCTGCTCGTTGGATTGGGAAAAGTATTTCCTTACCGTCTGTCGCTCAGAAGTGCGGCCAGCTCTTCCAGTTTCAAATGCCCGCATGGATGGACCCGTCCAGCTAGTGCTTGGACGGGATAGGGGGCTGCGATCGCTATGCTGAGCATGCATTGGAAACTGGAGCCATGAACTGGCCTTGACCCCAGATCAGGCCGCTCATCGCCTTCGGCGTAGACCAGCTCCGATGGAGCTGGTTGGGGGAAGGGTAGGCGGCCTGATCTGGCGTCAACCTCTGTGCTGGAATGCCTTTTTCTCACGGACGCGCGCGGGCGCCCCCTTTCTCTTTCTTCTCTTTTCTTTCTTATTGTCCCGGAGAAGGCCGCTCTTGGCGGCCTCTTTGGCGTCTGGTTACCCCGACCAGAGGGAGTGGAGTAACCTGGCGCCAGCAGCCCGCGACATCGGAATGTCCCGGGCTGCTTTTCTTCTCTTTTAGTGAGAGCTGCGGCGTTGGATGTGGGGAGCAAACCTTGGCGCCTTGACCAGCAGCTGGAAGCCGATCCAGTGGAACAGCACCGACAACATTTGGGCGTGATTGCGGATGGTGGGCGTAACCCCCTCCGTAGTCGCGAGCAACGCATTGAGCTGGTCGCGGTGACCAGCGGTAAGCGCGGCACGAACCTGAGGCGACATCTTACAAACGGTCTCTATCAGCGGTGCCCAATCCTTTGCGTTGCGCACGGTCAGCACTGTTGCGGTTGCCTGAAGCATGGCCTCGAGGGCGAAAGGGCGTGCCGTTGGTTCGGTGCAGGACGCATAAGCTTCCGCCGCAAACAACCAAGCGAGAACCGCGCCCACGCCCTGAGTGATCGCGGTGTCGATATCGCGACCCTTGATCTGACGCGCGATCGTCGTCCATTCGGGCCGCATCCATTCGAGCTCCTTGCCCTCCGCAAGAGCCGAGCGCATGGACGCCCGCTGGGCGCCAAAGTGCTGGCCCACCTGGCTGGCCAAAGCTTGGCGATAACGCTTTTGGCCGTTCGCCTTGCGCGCTGCCGGATCCATGAGGATGGTCTCCTGGTCGACCACGTCGCGTTCCCAGACGTTGTGCAGCGGAAGGGGCGGGGCGAGCCTGGGCATGATGCTCAGTTCCCACAGCTGAATCCTGCTCTGCTCAACGCAGGCGGCGGCGACGTCGGCGTCGAGGGCAAAGATGCGGCCGCCCATGCCGAGATAAATGTCGCGGAAGGCCAACTGGCTCAGGCGGTCGAGATTGTCAGTATCCGTAATCCAGATGTGACGGATTTTGTTGGCCGCGTAAAAGGCGCCCCGCTCCAGAATGGTGGAGAGGGACGCGGCTGCCAGCTGCACGTCGACTGCCACTGCTTGGCCGTGGAGCACGAAGCTCACATCGGGCTGGCGCCAGGAGCCATCCAGCGCCCGGATCTGGCGCTCGATCTGGATATCCGTGACGTTGGGATCCTGCGACAAGCAGAAAGCCAGCATGTGCTTGAGGTTGAAATGGTCAGCCCCTTCGCCTAGCCCCGCGAACTTCACCGCACCGATGTCGCGCAGATTTGCGGCGGTGCGCTGAGGGCAGGGAGGAGCGTCCGCGTTGGAATAATGCTTGAAGTGTGCGCCGCGGCCATCACGCGGAGTATCGGGAGATGCCGGATTCTGGGCCACGAAGAGGGGCTCGTTGCAGCCCGGGCACCGAAAGCGCGGATGACCGGCCACATAAGCTGTGCGCACATCGGCACGCAGGTCGCTCAGACCAACCTCAGTCAGAGGGTGAAGGATGTTTCGGGCCAGACGGACCTGCTGGCCCTGAGGCATGGTGGTGTCGATGACGGCTTCGAAGGCGCGGCTTTTCAGAGTCTTATTCATAACTTCGGTCCTTTTTTGCGTTTTTGAGAAAAATGGTCAGTTCAAAAGGGGGCGCGACGCAGCAGCAGAGGCTGCGTCGAGCAGTTTGTGGAGGGTGCGCAGGCTGGTGATTTTGCCCAAGCGGACGGCTTTGATAATGGGGGCGACCAGTTCGGGCGCGAGCCCGCGCCGCTCGATTTCGCGCGTAGCGATATCGGCGATTTCCGCGGGCGTCGGCGGCGCCATGCGGATCACCTGGCACCGGTCGAGCAAGGCTCGTGACAACCGCGTCGCATCGTTGACCAGGATGATCCAGTTGGTGAAACTGAGGTCCACGGTCAGCTGCAGATAGTTGTCCATATGCGCAGCTGCGCTGCGCTTCTCGAGCAGGCCCACCAGCGACTCGGACGGCTGGGGTGAGCTGTGGCGGCTCATATCGCGAAGCTTGTCGAGTTCGTCGAGCACCACGATGACATTGGCTGAGGCAGAATTTGCCAAGGCGTGCATGATCTCGCTGTGCCGCGAGTTGCTCCACGTGCCGTCCTGCGAGATGATCGGGCTCAGATTGGTCATCGCCGCGCAGTCCAGGTAGACCATCGTCAGGCCGCTGGCCTTCGCCAGAAGGTGCACGAGCCGCGTCTTGCCGGCGCCTGGGCTGCTTTCAATTACTAGAGGCCGGATCTGAAACCACCGTGCTCCGCGCGTAATGTGCACCTGCGCCGACTGCCGAATGGCTTCGATCGCCAAAGCAAAATTGGGCGCTTGGTCGAACACCTTGGCTGCAAACTCGTCCACCTCGTCTGACGTCCTGGGACCAGTCAGGTCCTTGACCTCGCCTAGTCCCTGAACCAACTGCCGCACGGCAAAGCGATCGCGGCGATCGTCAGCGCCGCGGCGCAAATTGAGGTCATCAGATGAGACCTGTGAGGCAATGCGAACGAAGGGCCGGTCGTGGTCCTTAAGCGAGAGCAAGCGCGGCTTCCCCACGATCGCGCGGTCCTCGGCTTCAAAAGCGAAGTCGCTCCGCAAAAGCTTGAGCAGTGCTTCGTCGTCATCATCGCCAATTTCCGGGCCGGGCCCGGACGTCATTTTCCAGTTTTTCATGATTATCGATATTTCTGCGGACGCGCAGATCCGTGGCACAAGCAGGTGTGCAGATCAGCGCGATGGATCGGATCCGACAGCGCAGGGGCTCAGTCTCGCGCAGTCAGCGCGAGGTCAGAGACAAACTGGCAATCAGGATGAGGGCAGGGGCCTAAACGGCGTGCGTTACCAGGCAGGCGTCGCGCAACGCGGCGACGCAGAACCATCCGATGCTCCCAAAGGGCGCAGAAATGTGGAGGAAATTGTTGCGACGAATCCATTCGCGGCAATAGAAGTGATTAGCCATCGCGGCTGCTCCTGTTCATGCAGGATGAGGCTGCCTGGTCAGGTCGTCAGAGTTGTTACTAGCAACGCTGACGGCCGCTTTTTTGGACAACCGGGAATCCGGGTAGAATCCTCATTTCAGGATGCACAAGTCTACGGTGCTCGTCATTACCGTTTGTTAAGAATGGTTAACGACGGGTGGGTCGGGCGTCAAAAAAACTTCGAAGGATTTCGAATTGAGTGATGAGGAAGCGCTGAGAATCCTTGTGGCGCTTGGAGATTCCAAACGATTCGACATTTTTCGAAAGGTCGGCGAGGCGCCGGGGTTGTCCTCATCAGACTTGAATTTTGGCAGTTCTGCGTCCACGACTTCTCACCATATCAAGCTTTTGGTTGAGGCGAGCCTGCTTGAGTCCATCAAGGACGGAAGGCACGTTCGATACAATCTGCATCGCGGTACACTCGTAAGGTTCGCACGCTGGGCAGCCGACCAAGCCGAGCAGGCGACCCTCAATGATCTGAGACAAAACCTGTCCGATAACCCCATATAGTCTGCGGACCTGGTAGGTTGTCTCTGATTAAAAAAGGCCGGTAGGGGGATGGTAACCATCTGGTTGCTTTCGGCATCAGGACGCGGACACTGGACGTTCGACAACGATGAAACCGGTCGTATCCCCATTAACGGATTGTAAATCCGCGTACTCCGGTTCAATTCCGGACGAGGCATTCAGCAAACTACTTAAAGATATCAGATCTTTAACTTGGGGCATGGCGCTCCAAGCTGTTCTTCTGTGTCGCGTTCATGTTGCGCACAAGTCCCAGCATTTCCGGGCTATTCTCGACACCCTCGGCGAATCCGTGCGACATGGAATGCAACATGGGAGGGGAATATGAAGGGCAGCAGTCTTTTTGCCGTCGCGGTAATGCGGACTATGTCAGTTTCGTCCGCCTCAGCTCAACAGGGCGAGTGCAACATCAAGGGCAATGTCAGCACTCAGGGCGAGCGCATTTATCATGTGCCGGGGCAGAGGTAATACAACGAGACCCACATCAGTGCATCGCATGGTGAGCGATGGTTTTGCTCAGAGGAATAAGCCCGCGCTGCCGGCTGGCGTCGGTCCCGAGTGTGATGCGACAGCGGGTGCAGACCCGGATGACTGCATAGCGTGATGCTTCATGACGTTGGTTTGAGAGGACGAGCATGAGCTACCAGTATGACACTGCTGTGGTGTGCAAGAATGGACACGTGGTGTCAGGCAATGAAACCAACGGAAAGGCCGCGCTATATTGCGAACAGTGCGGCGAGGCTACGGTCACGCGATGTGACACCTGCAACTCGCCGATAAGGGGCAACTCAACCTATTCGGGACATTTCATCTCGATGGGGACGCTTGCTGCCTTCTGTTACCAATGCGGTAAGCCGTACGAATGGACATTGCGCCAGATACAGGCTGCTAAAGACCTTGCCGACGAAGTCGAAGGCCTGGACGGCGCCGAACTCTCAAAGGCCAAGGACAGCTTCATCGTCCTCGTGTCCGATACCCCACAGACGCCCGTCGCCGCCGCTCGCGTTACCAAGCTGCTGCAGAAGGCCGGTCCGGTGATCGGTGGCGGCATCCGCGACATCGTCGTATCAATCGCCACGGACGCTGCGAAGAAGATGATGGGCCTTTAGCCTGCTGGTCGACACCGCCTCAGCGGTCCGGAGCGCATTAGACAAAGTGAGAGGTCGAGAAGCGATGGACTACGATGCAACCGCTAGAGCTGGCCTCGAGCGTGGGGCTCGCCTCACGGTCTTTCAGCGTCGCGGAGTGGACACGTTTGTTCAACTCGAAGCCGGCGACCATCTGCTTTTTGACGAAGTGTTAAAGATAAGTCAGATCGTGCAAGTGAACCGGGTCGACCAAGGCTCGCTTGAGCTGCTTGTGGGACGAACTTTACGGAGGTTGCAACCTGCCGATTGTTCTGAGGTGCCTGCGGAGAGTCGGCAGTCTGGCCGCCGCGTGCAGAACTGCATTGTCGGACCAAACTGAGCCGATAACGCAAAACCTGCGATAACAGGACTTAACGCAAATCTCGCCCATCCCTTCGCGCTAGCCGGCCGAAGCGTATTCGCGGCCGCTCATACGCGGCACGCATGCGCAAAGGCATGCCCGCCTCGATGTTTACATTAGTATCTGTCCAACAATAGAAATTTTGCCTGCCCGATGCTACCAAAGAACAGGGGGCGTCAGATGAACAAGCAAGTTACTGATTCTTTGAGACTTACTGCAGCCAACCTCGGTCCGGTTGCCAGTCTTGACGCTACGCTCAGCAAAAATGCTCAGAACTTGATTTATGCCCGAAACGGGACGGGCAAGTCATTCTTGACACGTGCCCTTCGTTACCTGGATTTGCAGGCTCAAGGCCAAGATGTTTCTGACGCTGCATTCAGCCTGGTGTCTGAAGAGTCGGCCGACAGTCGCGGCAGCTTCGCGCTCGCCCAAGGCAGCACACCATTGGGGTCCCTGGACCTGCATTTTACCGGCAATACCGTATCTGCAAACTCGCACGACCGCGTGTTTCATGTCTTTTCCGATGATTTTGTCCAAACCGACCTGCGCCAGCGCAACTTCGACATGGACGGAAATTTCGACGGCGAAATCCAGCTTGATCAAATCAACATCGACACGACGGATGCGGAAAAACGTCTGGCAGACGCCGCAGGAGAGGCACACAAAAAACGCGCAAACTTGGCAGTCCGGCTTGAGTCTGGAAAAACGGACGAATTGGTGGGGAAGGCGTCGGTAAGACGGCAATTGGCGGAATTCGGGGCGCTAAAAATCGATAGCGTCCTTTCCGCAAGCCAACAGCCGGAGCTCCCGGAGCGAACCTTCAAGGTCGTCGTGAGCGATTTGGACGCGCTGAAGTCGGTACCGGCCGATCCCGACTATCCCGCGCCGGTCAGATCCTTGGAGCTGTCAAAAGAACGCCTACATCAGATCGACAGGACTCTAGGCAATATTACTTCTCCCTCGAGCGTGTCCGCCGACATCAAACAGCTGATGAATACAAACCCAGGTTTCTTTGAAGATGGTCTGCATATGCTGGGGGAAGGTGGCGACCAAAGTTGCCCGTTTTGCAATCAGTCGGTCGCACATCCTCCTGCCAGAGACCGGATTGAGCTTTATCTGGCCTATTTCGCTGATGCAGAAGGCAAACATAAAAAGGAGCTGCGTGGCGCATGGTCGGACATCAAGAACTATCGCGGCGAGGCAGCTGAGCGCGTTACAGCGATAGCTCGCGAGGCGCTCAAATATGAGGCTTTGCGCAAACTCGTGCCCTCGCTGAGACACGCGGTGCTGCCAGATTTTTCAAGAGCTGCAGACGAAATTGATGCTGCTTTTCAAGCCTATCTGGAGGCCATCCGTATCAAGGGTGAAACGCCAAGCAGCATTGTTGACATACCCGACTCAAGCTTCGATCCACTGCTGTCAGAACTCAATCAGTGCATTGATCAGCTCAACGAAAAATTCGTGGAATTGACCACCGCGATCAAGACTTCCGACAATGAGAGGAAACGGCTGCAACGAGAAGCTTGCGCGGCATTCGAGATCGAGTTCGTGCATTCGCACTGGGCAGAGATTGATGCGATCTACAAGCACTATCAAGAAGCCGCTGCAGCACAAACCGATCTGGATGCGCTAAAAAAATCCCAGCTATCTGCAAATGCTAAGGAGCGTGTTGCCAAAACCTTCGAGGTATTGATAGGTACATTTTTTGGTCAAAAGTACAGTTTTGACCATACGGACTTCGTGCTCAAACGGGACAACAAAAAAATGGCGCGCGGCGCCAGCCGTACCCTGAGCGAGGGTGAAAAGACGGCTATTGCATTCTGCTATTTCATAGCGTGCGCACACAAGAAAGTTAGAACCACTTCGGATTATTCCAAGCTGTTTTTCGTGTTCGATGATCCCATCACGTCAATGTCGTACGACTTTGTGTTTTCGATCGCGCAAACGCTCAAAAACATCAGTATCTCCGCAACAGGCGAAATCTCCATCAACCCCGCGGATATTGCGAAGAGTAAACGCCCTGACCTTCTGGTTTTCACGCACAGCAGTTACTTCTACAATATCTGCGTCACGAACCGGGTAGTGAAGGACGGATCAGCCTTTTTTCTGCATGTCGCAGGGAAACAGCACAAGCTGTCGAAGCGAGCGCAATATGCGGCGCCGTTTGAACAGCATCTCAAGGAGGTGGTGGATGTTCACAATGGCCGTGATCCCGATCATACCACCGGTAATGCAGTACGGTGCATTCTCGAGGCGATTGGCCGGTTCTGCCATCCGGACAAGTCGTCCTTGTCAGATTTCATCACCTATCTTGCTGGCGAAGGCGGGTTTGAGATGAAAAGCGTGCTCATCAATAACCTGTCGCACGGCACCTACTATGATGAAACTCCGAGCCCGGATGAGTTGAAAGAGGCGTGCACGGAGGCAATCGCAGTCGTCGAACGATACGCCAGAGGACAGTTGGAAATGGTGCGCCAATTGTCGGATGCAGCGTAGCGACGGTCAGATTTGACTTCATCACACAGACGATAGCACTGCGTAGCCTGCTTCAATGTTAGCGCTGTCCCACTGCTGCCAACGTGCCGGGCATGGAAACCTGCGTCAACCATTCCCCCAGCTACCTCAGCCGGCAGGCTGCAGATGATGACAATTTTGCCTGCAGGCCCAGGCGCTGCCGGATGACGAGGCGCCCGCATGCGTGCATCTCATTCCTGCGGGCGAGCTGCGCACTCATGACAATCGCGGGCCCTTCAAAGTCAAGCCCGCCGCCAAGCTGATCCTTAATCCCATGACATCCGGCGATCGGCTGTCGATCGAAGAGAACCATGCCACGGACCGTGCCGGGCTCAATAGAATGCCGGCGCCGGCGCGTGGCTGGATCGTCGAACTGGCGCCGCGCAGCGTAGGGATATGGGGCAGGGTGGAGTTTACCGAGGAAGGCTGCCACCTCGTCGCCAGCAAGGCACATCAAGGCATTTTCCCGTTCAATCACCGGCGAAGCGACAATGTCGTCTTTGCCCTGCGCCGGCTTCGCTGGTCAACCGGCCCAATCTGCGCGGCCTTCACGCCTGCACCAGGAGAATGACATGGACCTGCTCGCCCAGCTCGCTAGCCGATCAGCCAAAAAGCGACCGCTCGATACACTCTGTGTATTGCAAGGCATCATCGACGCTGAAAAACCCCGGTTTAACTAAACCCGAAATTTAATCATGACGTCGACGTAAGGCGCTTAAGCGTTGGAGTGGCCAGTTAGGGCGAGAGATCTAGGTCCTCGCGCACCTGTTCCACCTTCGCCGCTTGTGCGGCATTGAGCTGCTCCCTAATGGTCTCAAGCTGGATGAGCATTTCACCTGCGCGCGCGCGTTCGGACGCGACAACGACTCGCTCTTTAGCCAACGCCTCTCGTTCACGCGTCAGCTTCGCGACCAGCTCAGCTAATTTGTCGTAGATTGGCCGAAGATATCTGAGCAGTGGTTTTAGACGAGCACCAAACTCGGCCGGGATCCCTGGCGCTGACCAGCGACCTTTGTCGATCGATAACTCGCCATCCGCGATCATCTGCACCCCCTCAAGGAGTGTCTCCTGCTGCCTTATCGCATCGGCGATCGTCTCCGATGCCTGATTCTCCGCATCCTCGCGAATGCGATCTACCGCAGCCATCTGTGCTTCGATTGAAGCTTCGGCCAGACGAAGCTTCGCCGTAGCTTCCTCGTGTTCCGCAGCGTGCTTAGCCAAACGTCCTTCGTAAAGTCGAAGGTTTTTTGCCTTCTGTTCGGTTAGTGTTTCCTGCTCCTTAAGCTTGAGGATACGCTCCTTGACCTTTTCGTGTTGGGCAAAAAGTGCCGCAACAGACGCCCGCAAAGTGTCGAGTTCCGCCTGTGCCTCATCACGGTCAGCATGCAATCCCTCAAGCTCCAATTCGCCTTCATCAAGCTCGGTCAGCAGGCTTCCGTGAAGCCTTTTCACCGAAAGATTAATCGTGTCGGAGGGGAGTGCGCCGGCGGCGATACGATCGAATTTGCGATTGCCGCGTTCGATCCGGGGTTCGAATTCAAAGATGATTTCGGCGACCAGATCCTGCAGTCGACCGTAATCCCTCCAAGTCATGGTTTTCGTCAGCGGATGGCCGTCAATGTCATAGGATGGCATCTGAAAATGTGCGTGGATGGCACTCTCATCCCGGTGAACTATGAGGCCCGTCAAAGTCGTGTTGCACCGGCTGCAGATGGCTTCGGCGATTGCCCTGAAAGCACGATTTTGGGTGTTTCTGTCGAGCGCTTCGAACCAGACCTGCGCCTCAGTTCCAAAGGCTATTAAGCCGGTTGTGGCGACTTTGCCGTCCTTTTTCGCACGCTTCTGAAGGTCGCGTTGAGCGCGGCGTGAGTTGCATATCTCCTTTAGTGTCGCGCCGCTGAGTGGCTCGATCAATACGTCATTGAGCTCCTTCCGCTTCGGATCGACATACTTGGGTTGGCGGCCGGCACGAACATCGTGTCGATTTTGCCCGTTTGCTTGTACGTGGTTGCAGTGCTTAAGACGGCCCAGGATCGCCTTCTTGTTAGCCTCAGAATTATCGGGAGCGACTTCGCGTTTTTTCGGTGTGGTTTTCATAATTGATCATCCGACAGGTGGATGAAAATGCGAAACAGCTGCCGGCACGGCATAACCTACTAGCCCCAACTACGTTTGGGGCTATACGGCGAAGGGGCTTCACCCCTTTCGAAACCCCACCGGCAGGCTCCGCCTATCCTGGACCTCACCATTCGAACCGCTGATTTGGGAGAGCGCCCCTCGCCTTCAGCAGGGCGCTAAACTCGCTTCGCTCGTCTCCCAAAAAGCGGGATGATACGACCGCCCCTCGCGCAAACGGGCAGGGCGGTAAAGCCTGCGGCTCGTATCGGATGTCCACCGCGGGCGGTGGACCAGATGCGATATCGTTGTCACCATCCTTCTGCGACTATCCGTCCGAACAAGCTCGGGCTCGCTGAGCTTCCAAAAGATCGCAAGCGATCTCTTGGAACCTTGAGCTCAGCTTGACCCCGACAAAATGACCATGGCCTTCGGCCTCACCCCCGCAGCCATGGCTGCTGGCTGGGGTGAGTTTTTGGCCAGTTTGTCAGGGTCAACCCGCGAGCATGTTCCTGTCGGTGGGTTGGGCTGATACGATCTTCTGCCATAGGAGGTGTCATCATGTTCCAGTACGACGATCTCGGCCCAATGATCTTTACCGCGCGTGAGGAGCTATACATGTCGCAAAGGCAACTCGCTGTCTTCGCAGAGACACCGTTGAGCCACATCGCTAGACTCGAAGCCGGTATCCCGACGCCCATCACCCTCGAACAGCTACTCCGCGTCTCGCATTGTGTTGGCCTCGACATGCCGGTCCAACATTTGCCTACGGCCCGTCCGACCTATGATCATCTTGTGGAGGAATCGCGGAACTATCACTGATCGGTGGCGACCTTGCAGCCAGATGAGCACCTTGCTGCGACCATCGTCCGGAGGCATTTCGGCTGGCAGCCCGTCAGCATGTCCCGTTTTACATCGGGCCTCGCCTTCTTCGTGTTCGACTTGGTCGGCGCTGACCTGAACCTCGTCGTGCGCCTCGAGCTGGCTATCCAAACTCCCAGTAGACATTGTCTAGCTGCGCAGTCACTTTCTCCGAAGTTGTTTTTCTTAAAGACATGATAACAATGTACGACAGGGAGCAAAGCGGGGGCCGGTTCACCGTGAGACTAACATGGATCGCCTTTCTTCTTTTGGCGCTGCTTTGGGCGAATCCCTCTTATGCTCAGTCGACGCCAGCCACCATCGCACAGCAGGAACTCGTGCGACTTGGCTACAACATTGGCACCGTCGATGGGCTGTGGGGACCGCGGTCCACAGCCGCTATGCTGGATTATCAAACTAAAGGTGATCTGCCTAAGACCGGCCTGCCCGACGCCGAGACGCTTGCACATTTTGCGCAGCCGGTAATTTCAGAGCTGACACCAGCAGGTGTTCCGGAATTTGATATCCCGGACAAACCTGTCGTTTCGAGGCGACCAACCCAGGCTCCGGTCGAACCTAATACCGAAAAGCGGCCGCCGGTCGCGGTCGATCTCCAGCCTGTCGTCACCGCGACGCAGCCTACGCAATCTGCCGATGACTTGATCAAGCCCTTGGCGCAAGTGGCCAGTTCATCAACACCGGTCAAAGAGCCACCTGCTGCGCCAGGGCTTTTGACGTTGATTGGCTGCATCGCTCTGCCGGCACTCTGTCTGTATGGCTATCTGAGGCGGAAGGAGCGAAGGAACTTCGCAAACTCGGTTCGTGCCGAAACAACGCACTCGACAGCGAGGGCGGTCCCGCTTGTTGCCCATACCCCGCGGGGAGAGCTTGCGGTCGAGAAATCACAGAACGCTCAACTCGCCGCAGACGACGGAATGTCCATTCTGCAGCGCGCCGTTCAAAGGGGTCTTGAGGGCGGTGCAGTCCCGGCAATCCAGGACAATCCGAGCGCGGACCATCCGCAAGCTCCGACCCCGTCGGTCGCGACGGGACGGGCTCGCGCCGATGCGCATAATGATGCGGTGCATGAGGTCATTCGCCAGCGAGCAGAAGATGCCCGGCGGCAGGGCAGCGCCGCAGCAGTGCTCAATTTGCCGCAAAGGATCATGCAAATTGCCGCTGTTACAAGGGAAGTGGAAGTCAGCGTCGAACCGCCTTATACTGGCGCTCGCTTCCGTCCGCCGCTGACCGACCCTTCGCCTAAACGAGAGCAATCGACTTGGGTCCGGGCACAGGACGCCGTCGCGATTGGCAAACATCACCTGACGCGAGGTCTGGTCTATGTTGGCGAAAAGCTGCCGACCCAGCGGGGCTGGCCGCACCGGGACAATTGCCTCATTGTCCCGTCGCTGCAAGTTGCGCTACGGGCTGACACTGCCGGGCAATATCTGGATTACTGGCCGTCCTATGAGACTTTGGCGCCATCCTCGCGCAAGGCCTATCTTGATTGGCTGGCGTCTGATCGGGCCGATCCAGCGACACAGATCGGATATGTGTTTCTCTATTTCTATGGCCTCGAACGGCGGCTGATGCTCGAAGGGGCGACCGACGAGCGTGACGCAATCATTGCAGAAGTCGAACGGCTGCTCGCAATCTACGGGGCGAACCACTCGTTCCATCGTTACGCGGCCAACCTGCTGGCGGCCTCTGGGATGCTGAGCGGCAGCGACAACCAAAGTTTGCGCGACGTAGAGATTGTCGATGGTGGAGTTCCGCCTGCCGTCCTGATCGAGCTCGGACGACGCGCGTCTGGTGGTCAGCCGATCAACGCCGATCTGCTGCTCTCGCTGGTGGTAAACCATCCTGAAACACGCCTCAGGACGCCGACGCGGCGGCTTTTCCACATGGTCCGCAAGCGTTTCGCGGAACGTATGGCGGCTGAATTTCCCGAGGGTCTCCGGGTGACTTTGCCTAAACGCACGCCAGTTCTGGACCTGCGCTATCGCAGTGCCAGCAACACATTCGATGTTCCGTTGATCACTGGCAGCCACGCCCTGCCAGACCTGGCTGCCCTGCCTGCGCCGCTGGTCATCGCGCGGCGACTGATCGATGAAATCAGCGACGAACTTGATGGCTATTCCCGTCAGATCGGGCGGACCGGGGAGAGCGCCAAAACGCTAGCGAGCCTCGCCAAACTGCCTCCTGCTTTAGCGCTGGAAGAGGCCATCACATTGCCAGGCGATCCGTTGGAGCGACTTTCCGCTCTTGCAAGCAGTCATCAAATGGTCAAGTGGACCGATCTGGCTGGGTTGACGGGCCACGACGTGGACGGCAGTGCCAAAACAAAGCTCAAGGAAATCGCGCAATGCGTCCGGACCTGGAATTTCGGCATAGTTCCTGACCCAGCTTTTACGCCGAAGATCATTTCGAACTGGGAAAATGTCGGCGTGTTTCGCTGGTCCGACGAGGAGCCCATGCCAAATACCGCAAGCGTGCAGTACCAGTTGGCCTATATTTCCCTGGCGCTCGGCGTCGTCGTCGCCAAGGCCGATGGCGAGGTCAGCGAGGCAGAACGTAAACTGCTGGCCAAGGTCATCTTGGAAAGCCCTGGGCTCAATGGCAACGAGCGGCGGCGACTTGTCGGCAATGCACGTTGGCTGGAGGCCAATACTCCGGCGCTGGTCGATATGAGGCAATGGCTTCGCGATGCATCGCCCACTTTCCGGCAGGCCATCATGGCCAACCTGTTTCCGGTCGCAAATGCCGACGGACGGTTGGCCGGCGAGGAGGTCGCAGCACTTGAGGCGGTTTCCAAGTTGCTCGGCCTAGACAAGCAGACCATCTATGACGGCCTGCATGATTCAACACGGCGCAGCGACGACGACCCTGTGCTTGTGGTTGCGGCCGGGGTCGAACAGGGAACCGCGATCCCGCGGAGCCCCGGCGCCACATCAGGTATCGATGTCGCGCGGCTTGCGGCTATTCGCGCCGAAACACTCGGAACATCGCGGATCCTCAACGACATTTTTATGGACGATGCCGGGCCGGCTGAACTGGTGGCGGCTGAGATATCGGCTTCGGATGGTGCCCTCGATGTTCGTCACCGCAGCCTGCTGGAGACTTTGCTGTCGAGACCGCAGTGGACCAAATCCGATTTCGAGCAACTAACACGCCAGGCAGGCTTGTTGCCCGGCAGCGTTCAGACGAAACTGAATGAATGGTCGCTCGAAAACTATGAAGAATTGGTGCTTGAAGGCAATGATCCTGTCATGGTCAATAGTACCGTAGTTCTTGAAAGCGCATGAATGTTATGACGTCCAAACCAACCATCAGACCCCGCGATCGCGATACCATCATCCAAGCGCTTCGGGCAGGGGTGGTGCCACGGCTGGGATTGCAGCATATCCAGGTCGGTCGTCAGGGCGAGATCGAGGCCATCGTTCGCGACATTGATCGCGTGGCGAACGGCGGTGCGTCTGTCCGGTTCATCATCGGGTCTTATGGCGCGGGCAAGACCTTCTTCTTGTTTTTGGTACGCCAGATTGCTCTGCAGCGAAAGTTTGTGGTGATGCAGGCCGACCTGGGTCCCGACAGGCGCATCCACGCCACCGGCGGGCAGGCTAGAACGCTCTATGCCGAGCTTGCCCGAAGCCTTTCGACGCGCTCCTCTCCCGATGGCGGTGCCCTGCGCGCTATTCTTGAGACGTTCATCGCCCAGACCACCGAATTATTCCCTGGAAAGCCCATTGAGACAGCAATATCTGCACGCCTTGCCGGATTGCGGGAAATGGTCGCGGGATATGACTTTGCCGCCGTGGTGGCGGCCTATGCTAGGGGCTACGAAGAGAGCAACGAGGCGTTGCAGGATGCTGCGTTGCGCTGGTTGCGGGCAGAATACACAACCAAAACAGAGGCTCGTGTCGATCTTGGGGTGCGGACTATCATCGATGACGCCTCGTTTTACGACGCATTGCGCCTGATGGCCAAGTTCGTACGGATCGCAGGCTTTTCCGGATTGCTGGTCAGCCTCGACGAGATGGTCAACCTCTACAAGCTGCAGAATGCCCAGGCGCGCAAGCAGAACTACGAACAAATCCTGCGTATTTTCAATGACGCCCTGCAGGGCACCACCGAGGGTCTCGGCATCCTGTTTGGCGGCACGCCGGATTTCCTGCTCGATACGCGGCGCGGTATCTATTCCTACGAGGCGCTGCAGACGCGCCTCGCCTCAAACAGTTTCGCCACGGGCGAGTTGATCGATCTCACCGGGCCGGTCATTCGGCTTCAGAGCCTGTCGGTGGAAGAGCTGCTGCATCTGCTTGAGAGATTGCGCGACGTTTTCGCCGCCGGTGATAGTTCTGCCTATCTGGTTCCCGACGAGGCGCTGCATGCCTTCCTCGACTACTGTCACACAAAGATCGGCGAGGCCTATTTCCAGACGCCACGCAACACAGTGAAGGCGTTTGTCGATCTGCTGTCGATCCTCGAACAAAACCCTGGCCTGAGCTGGCAGGAGCGTCTTGGCCTGCTCGATCTCAAGCTCGACACGGGCGGCGAGGACGATCGCGCGCTGCCCGAGGATGACCGGTCGGACGATGACCTCGCAACCCTTCGCTTCTAACCCCTCGACAACCGCATTCGACAGCCTGGCAGAGCCGGTTCGCAAATGGATATGGACCCAGAAATGGGCTCAACTCCGCGATGTCCAGACGCAGGCCATCCCGAAAATCCTCGAAGGCGGCGATGTCATCGTCTCCGCTCGCACCGCCGCAGGGAAGACCGAGGCGGCGTTTCTGCCCCTGATAACGCGCGTCCTCGCGAGGGGAGACGATCGGCCAACCGGCTTTGATATTCTCTATGTGGCGCCGCTCAAGGCACTGATCAACGATCAGCACCGAAGGCTGGAAGGCCTGCTAGAGGAGTGTGGCCTTCCGCTGCACAAATGGCATGGCGACGTCTCTTCGGACGCTAAGCAAAGGGCCAGAACCCGGCCGTCCGGGGTTATTCTAATCACTCCGGAATCCCTTGAGGCCACTTTGGTCAGGCGCGGGCGGGAGGTCGAAGGCCTGTTCTCAAATCTGTCCGCGGTCGTCATCGATGAGCTCCACGCTTTTGTCGGACGTGAGCGTGGCATGCAGTTGCAATCGATTTTGACCCGCATTGAGATCGCCTGCCGTCGCGACCGGATCGACCGGATCGGGCTGTCGGCTACGCTCGGCGATATGGGCATGGCCGCCGATTTCCTAAGGCCGGGGCGAGGTCAGAATGTTTCGCTCGTCGAGGGCTCAGACGCTGGCAATGGCCTCAAACTCCAGGTCCGCGGTTATGCGAAACAACTGGCGCCACCCCCTGAGGACGGGGAGGCAGCACCGTCGGCCAGGCCATCAATCGTGCATGACGCCATTGCGGATGACCTGTTCGCCTACCTGCGCGGCCATACCAACCTGATGTTTGCCGGCTCGCGGCAAAAAGTGGAGGCCTATACCGACGCGCTTCGCGAGAAATGCGAGGCCAATGGACTGCCAAATGAGTTCTTCGCCCACCACGGCAATCTCTCCAAGGGCGAACGGGAAGACGTCGAACTGCGCTTGCGGGATGATCCTCGCCCGACGACCGCTGTTGCCACGACGACCCTTGAGCTCGGCATCGATGTCGGTGACGTCGAGACGGTCGCCCAGATAGGGCCCGGGTTCTCGGTCTCCTCGCTGCGCCAGCGTCTCGGTCGCTCCGGCCGTCGGGCCGGCACGCCCGCCGTGTTCCGAATGTTCGTCGTCGAGCCAGGCCTTCACGCCGGTGTTCATCCAACCGAGCGGTTGCGGCTGGATCTGGTTCAGGGCATTGCCATGGTCGAGGCCATGCTCAAAGGGCTGTGCGAACCGCCCGACAGCGCGGGCCTCCACCTGTCGACGCTGGTACACCAGACGCTGGCGTTGCTGCTGCAATCGGGCTCGCTGCGTCCCGGCGTCGCTTACCGCGTGCTCTGCGAGGCTGGCCCGTTCCAGACGGTCAGCCGCGACATGTACGCGCTGCTGCTGCGGTCGATGGCGTCGTCGGAGCATCAGCTCATCGAAATGTCGAGTGATGGCAATCTGATGCTTGCCGCAGGCGGCGAGGCGCTCTCTGCAGGCCATGAGTTCTATGCGGTGTTCGAGACCCCGGTGGACTACCGGGTGCTGCACGGCGCGCACAATCTGGGGGCTCTGCCGATGGACCATGTGGTGGCCGAGGGCCAGACCATCATTTTTGCCGGGCGGCGTTGGCGGGTCATGACGGTAGATGACAAGGCGCGCGTCATTCTCGTGCAGCCAACTAAGGCCGCGCTGCTGCCGACGTTTGGCGGCAATGGCGGCGCTATCCATGACCTTGTGGTGGAGCAAATGCGTCTGCTGCTGTCTGGGACGAACGTCCCCGTCTATCTCAACGGCACTGCACGGCTCATGCTTGAGGACGCCCGCGCGGCCTTTCTCGAACTTGGCCTCGATCGGCGGGGCCTGATTCAGGTCGGGCGGGATGTTTACGTCTATCCCTGGGCTGGTAGCAAGCGTCTGGGCACCCTAAGCGTCGCGTTCTTGGCCCAGAAGTTCGTCGTCGCGGCAGGTCACCACCATCTCGAAATCGAAAACTGCGCGCCTGAGGCAGTCGACGCCGCGTTGCGGGCATTGATCGTGGCGCCGTTCCATACTGCCGAGGAGCTGGCAGCACTCGTGGCCAAGCCGGA
Organism: Devosia sp. WQ 349K1; assembly: GCF_016595685.1. Classification (NCBI taxonomy): domain Bacteria; kingdom Pseudomonadati; phylum Pseudomonadota; class Alphaproteobacteria; order Hyphomicrobiales; family Devosiaceae; genus Devosia; species Devosia sp. WQ 349K1. The sequence continues at coordinate 95,234 of NZ_JAENGO010000001.1, forward strand.
GATGGCCAAGTTCGACAGCTTCCTGAGCCTGGAGCTGCTCAACCAGGTCACCATCGCCGAACGGCTGGATGTCCCATCCCTGCCTTACATCGCCCAACGCTGCTTCACGCCAGCCGCTGTGACCGGCTGAACTGGGCTCTTCAGCCTATAGCCTGATCAGGTCGAGGTCCGAACCGAGTTCGCTTCTGGCGATGTCGACGACGCTTTGATGGTGGGTGAACATGATGGGCTGCAGACGGGGCGAGATGGCGGCCAGGGCACGCAATCCTGAGGCAGTGCGATCGTCGTCGAAGGTCTGGAACAGGTCGTCGCCGATAAACGGGGCCGGCTCGTTGCGGGTGGCATAGTCTTCCAGAAAGGCCAGCCGGAGCGCCAGGTAGAGCTGGTCGCTGGTGCCTTCGCTCAGCGCCTCCAGGGCCAGACGCTCACCACTGGCGCGTATTGCCCTGAGCCGGGGTTGGTCCGTTTCGTCGAAATCCTGTGCCAGTCCGGTGAAGGCGTTGTGAGTCAGGCTCGCAAAGATGGTGCCGGCCGCGGCCATCAGGGGGTCAGCATGGGTGGCGCGTTGGCGATCCATAGCGGCTGCCAACAGTGTCGAGGCGAGCGTCAGCACCACCCATTGGCGCGACACTGCGACGATCTCGGTTTCGGCAGCGTGTTTCTGAAACGCCGCCAGTTCTGCGCCAAGGCGGTGCTCCAGCGCCTCCCGCCGCCTCCGGTGGTCGCTTTGCAGCGCTGAAAGGGCGTTCAAGTCCTCGATCAGGGCAAGATCCTGCTGTTCCAGCAAGTCGATGTCGATCGAGGCTTGGACTCGTTCAAAATTGGCAAGTTCGGCGTCGATTTCGCTGCTGTCATGGCCTTCGGCGAACGCTGCGAAGCGTTGATGACTGGCGGACAAACGCTCGACAATGGTGGCGCGGTCTTGCAGGCGCGTGATGACCTGCGGCAGATCGGTTCCGGCGGGCAGACTGGCGCAGCCTTCTTCTAATGCCGTCCGAGCGCTTGCAAGATCGGCGGCGGCCTCGGCTAGAAAATCCGTCGCCTCGGCCAGCTTGAGCGCAATTTCGCGGCGCTGCTGGTGCGCTGACCTTGCTGTTTCGGCCCGCTCGCGCAACCGCGCAATAACGACTTCGGCCGGCAGGCCAATGAGATCCGCTGCGACGGCCCGCGTGAGTTGGCCGGTCTCGGTTTCAAAGAGTGCGATATCGCGCTGCATGCCGAGCACCCGGCGCTCGCGATTGTTCTGCTCATGCAGCAGTGGCGGCAACTGTCCCCAGCCGGCGATTGCGACCTCGGCTTGTTGCACGGAGACTGTGGGCTCAAGGCCAATTCCCGGCAGCGCTTCAGCGAACTGCCGCTGCCAATCTGTTTCCTGGACCTGCAAGTCGCCCAGTTGTTGCTTGAGCGCCTCGCGGCGACGGACGCTGTCCTGCCGCCGACCATCGAGCGAGCGCCTCTCGGTCCACGCCTCCGAAAGTTGGGCAAGCCGCGCCTCGATCGCTCTAACCTGACTGGCAGTTGGCATTCTGATGTCGGCACCGAGCCCGCTTGCGGTTGCCAGAGACTGCAACACCGGCGCCAGCTCGGCATCACGACGATCTTGCTCCGCAAGCTCATGCTCGAGCAGCAGCAAGTCGTGGCGCCGTGCGAGCAAGTCGCCGACGGCTGCCAGCCACACGCTCATCTCGCGGGGCGACGCAGGAGTGACGCCGACAGGCACGAAGATGGCCCGGTAGTCCGCCTCAGCGGCGGCACGTTCCACCGAAAGGCGACCAAGCTCGTCCGCCAACTGGCGAGTTTCGAGCTGGCGCTCGGAAAACCGCAATTTCAGGTCCGCGAGACGCGACACCCGTTCGACGTCGGCAAACGCCGCATCGGCTCTCTGGTCGGCCAGACGCACCTGCCGTTCATAATTGGACGTGGCCAAACCGGCCTCTTCTGCCGGCAGTTGCGCGCTGCTGTGCAGCAGTGCATCGCGCAGGCGAACAAACAGTTCGTCGCGGTACTGCCGCACTGCTGCGATGGATTCGGCAGAAGGCAAATCCCGGTCGGGATCTGCCTGCGCTAGTTGCCCTGCGAGCCGCTCAATCTCGGCTGCGGCCAGGCGCTGCTTTTCGGCAGCCAGGCGCTCCGCCTCACTGGCCGCGGTGAGAGCCTGTTGATGTCGCGCCAGCGTCTCGGCGGTGGGCATCGCAACAATGGCCAACTGGTCGAGGTCCGACACTGGCGGTTGCAGTCGAAGCGCTGCCTCGCGTTGCGAGCGGGCAGTTGTCGCCGCGCGCAGGGTCAGCTCGTCGCGACGCTCCAATGCCCTGATTTCCGGAGCCAGAGCCGCCAGGCGGTCGCGCAGCGGCTTGGGATCGGCCAGGAACGCGGCAGGGCGTTCGGTCTCGAGAGCCGCTGCCGCGGTTGCTTCATCGCTGGCGCGCTGCAGCAGGTTGGCACGCTGGCTGGCCAGTTGCCGGCCGGCACTGGCCAGATCGGCGACCAATTGGAGCGCAGCATCGGAGGGCTGTCGGCGCTGCATCGTTTCGTCATCGGATAGGCCAAGGCGTCGTGTTAGCTGTGCGATCTGCCCGCGATATTCCGACAGTTCGGCGTCGACACGCGGCAGGTCGGAGCGCTTGCTGACGAAATCGCCGGACTGGGCAAACAGCGTCAAGATAGTCTCTGCGTGGGCCAGCAACGGCTCTTCGACAGTGATCGCGGCCAGTTCGGCTGTCGTCCGGGCAACTGTCTGTTCGATCAGGGCATGCCGCGCCAAGGCCTGCTGGTGCCTCGCCAGGCGCTGCTGCAGGACAGTAGCAAAATTGGCGGGCAGCGCGTCCAAGTCGCTGAAGGTAGCCTGATGGGCCAGGTCGGCGTCTATCTCGGCCTTGATCGGTTGCAGTTGCCGCAGGCGCTGCAACTGGTTCACCTGGCGGCGGGTCTGCACCCGATTGTCTCGGATGGCCTGCAGGCCGGTTTCGGCATCGGCAATGGCCGTCAGCAGCTCTTTCCATTCCCCCGATTTCAACTCGGTGTCGCGCTCCAGCCGACGCGCCTCTTCATGCCGCTCCAGCACCTGGTAGAAGGTGCGATCCTTGGCGGCGCGCTTTGCAAAGATGGCGTCGGCACTGCTATTGAGGCGAGCGCGCAGCGCCGACAGCCCGGTCAAGCCCGACGCGGCCGCGAAGAGCAGGCTGCCCAGTTCACCTTCACTGCGCAGCATCTCGTGGGCACCGGCCCGCAGACGGGCCGAATCGAGGCCGAAGGCACGCTGGAACACGTCGCGCGACAGAGCACCGACAAAAGGCTGCAATAGGTCATCGCGCAAAGCCTGCTCCTGCTCGTCATCACTCAGCAGGGTATTCTTGCTGCCACGGCGGCGGCGGAACGACACTTCGGTGCCAGCGCTGTCCCGCAGCGTAGCGCCTACCCGCCAAGTCACCGGATCGCGAAGAAAGCCGGCCGGCTTGGACCTGCCAAAGCCGAACAGCAGATCAGCAATGGCGGCAAGTGCAGAGCTCTTTCCCGCCTCGTTGGCTCCATAGACCAGGTGCAGCCTGGCGCCGGGACGAAACGCCAGCTCGCGCGCGTCGAGCGCGCCATATCGCAGCAGATTGAGACGCTCGATCCGCATCTATGCGCTGTCCCCTATGCTTTGGATCAGCAAGTCACGAGCCTCGGCCAACAGCAGGGCAGGGTCATCGCCCAGTGGTTGCTCGCCCGCCCCCAATCCTGCGGGCAGCTTTGCAGCAATTTCGCCGATGATTGCCCTGGCCTGTTCCAGCATAGCCGGATCCACCGCGAGGGCAGCCAACAGCCCCTCCATATCCAGCCCTGCCAATGAAGGAGCGGGGGCTGTGACGCGTGGTGCAGTCACCGCCAGGTCTAGCTTTTCGAGCCAGATATCGGGATGCAGGCGATGGCAGGCTGCCTGGATTTCGTCGACCAGCATGGCGCGCTGCGCCAACATCCAGGCGCGCAGCGGTGTCGATCCCGTAAGGCGCACGCGAATGGCGAGCAATTTGCCTTCGGCGGAATCAACCGTCGTAGCCAGCGCGTTGGTCAGCAGGCGCAGAATATCGGCAAGGCTCTGCGCCGCGGCGATATCGATCTCAAGCACTGCCCAGCGCGCCTCATCGACCAGTATCCGCTCGACACTGGCGACCCGGCTGTCTTCGACGGTCACCAGCACAGCGCCACGCGGACCGGTTTCACGAATGCTGCGGCCCTGCAGATTGCCCGGAAACACCACCATAGGCTCGGTGCTCACCACCTCGTGCTCATGTACATGCCCGAGCGCCCAATAATCATAGCCGCGGCTGCGTAGATCATCGAGCGAGCAGGGGGCGTAATTGGCGTGCGGCGGGCGGCCGGTTAGCGAAGTATGCAGCACACCAATGTTGAACCAGCCGGCGACGGGGGGCGGATAGGCAAGCGCCAGGTTTTCGGTCGCCGAGCGGTCTGCGAAACCCTGTCCATGCAGGGCGAGAGCGAGTGCCTCGATGCGGAAACTGGCGGGGCGGCGCGTGTCGAAGGAAAAAACGCTATCGGGCAGCGTGATGGATTTCGTGACGACACTTTCGGCGTCGTGATTGCCCTTGAGCAGATAGACCGGGATATTCGCCTGGGCGAGCCGGGCCATTTCGCGGTTGAAGAAAAGGCCGATGGCATTGTCCTTCCAGTCACCGTCGTAAATGTCGCCGGCTATGACGACGAAATCCACCGCCTCGGCTATGGCGCGTTGCACCAGCCCCGAAAACGCCTGCCGTGTCGCCTGGGCAAATCGAGCCGCAACCTCAACATCCTTCAACGCCAATCCTTTGAATGGCGCGCCCAGATGCAGGTCTGCAGCGTGCAAAAACCGGAATGAGGTCAAAAACAAAACGCCTTCATTTTTGGGATTCGGAAGTGGGTAAAAGCAAGAAACCCAGGGAAAATTCAGAAGGCTTATCTTAGTCGGATCCAATTAAACGAGAAAGGTTCCATGTCGCCTATCCACGGGCTTCCATAACTGCAATCGACCGGATAGCATCTGGGCAAATCGCATTACCCGCTCAGGGACATAAACAAAAAACATCGCGATATTTCACGGTATTTCTACCGGCGGGGGCACGGGTGGGCAAATTTATTTGGAACGGCTTGCTGCGGACAATTGCCTTTTGGGCGATCATAGCAGGTACCGTATATATGGTCGACATGCTGACGCAGCTCGACATTGGCATGATCCGAGAGAGGGTCGGTGCGGTGCTTGGACCGGTCATTCAAGGGCGCGAATTTGCCGCCGACAGCATAGCCAACCTCAGCCAACAGGACTTCGCCTTCTCGCTTGCCGGGTTGCTCGGGGCCTTCGGTGCCGGGTTGCTGCTGGCGTTTATAGCCCTGTACGCGATTGCGATCCGTTTTTCCCTTTGGCGTATCGGACGGTCATTTCGACCCAATGAGGACGACCGGCTTGGCTTCGCTCAAGCGTACGAAACTACGGTTTACCCGAAGCTACGGCGCCACCCGATTATCGGGCACGCTTGGCGGGAATTCGATGAAACGCTGCTCAAGGGCGAAGTAGAGAAGGGGGGCGTCATTGGAAATACTGTTCGCCCGCACAGCTTTATCAACTACGGGCTGGTTCGCGAGCGCCTGATGGGCCTCAAGATGATCAGCAGCATCCCCGGCTATTTCGTCGGTATCGGCCTGTTGCTTACCTTCACGGGCATCGTTCTGGCGCTGCACAAAGCCAGTGAGGCAACAACGGCATCGCTTATCAGCAATGATACGCCGGCAATGATGACGGCGATGACCGACCTTCTGGGCGTCGCGTCTTTCAAGTTTGCCACATCGATCGCCGGGCTCGGCGTATCCATTATTCTTGCCCTATTGTTCAAGGTGATCGTCATCGGCATCGAAGCGAGCTTTGCGCGGTTCTGCGAGCGGGTGGAAGCACAGCTCCGTTACACTGCTCCCCAGTCGATTGCCGCCGAGATGAATGAGACGGCCAAGGAGCAGAGCGCCCAACTCAAGGAAATCAACAGCGACCGGTTTTTCTCGCGCATGGGTGAGCAATTTGCGCCACAGGTCGCTGGTGCGCTTGAGAGCGCCATTGCGCCAATGACACAAAGCATAGACGACGCCATGAAGGCGATGTCGAGCCAGAGCCAGACTGGTGTCGGCGATATGATTGAGAGGTTCTCCACCACGGTGCAGGGCAGCGCCGGAACGGAACTCAAGCAGCTAGGCGAAACGCTGGCGAAAATGCACACGACGCTTGAAACGACACAGAAGGGATTGCACGGCACAGGCGAGGAATTCGCCAGCCGGATGAGCGAAGCGGCCAACGCTCTGCGAGAGACTTTTGACCGCGCCAACACCAAGCTCGACAGCGATCTGGGCTCGGCAGCATCTGGAGCCTCTGCCAAGGTCGAAGACGCCATGGGTCGCGTCATGGAGCGACTGGAGGGACAAGTCGGTACATTGATGGCAGGCCTTGCGGCGTTTGGCACAAGCAATGCCGCCAATCTGGACAACACCGCGAGCAAGGTGGCCGCAGCCCAGCAAGCCGCGGTAGATGGTATTGCCTCGGCATCGAGCGAAGCGGCAAAGGCCCTCGAAGCGGGGCTTGGCGAGGCGCTCGGGCGCGTTGCGGCCGAGATCGAACGCTTCGCGGTTGCCATGCGTTCTGGCGAAACGGCGCTGGCGCAGCAGGCGACTGCTATCGAAGCGGCGACCGAACAAACCAGGCAGGTTGCCGGCTCGTTCACCCAGACTGCTAGCGATGTGAGGACCGCAAGCGGCCCACTGCTACAGACCGGGGATCGTATCGCCAAGGCATCAGAACAGATGGGCGTGTCGATCGAGCGCGCCGCCGGTAGTCTTGAAACCGGAAACGCCGCAACGACCGCCCTGGCAGCGTCACTGACCGGGCAGTTGAGCGACCTGCGAGAGATATGGGAGAGCTACAAGACCCATTTCGACCGGGTCGATGTATCGCTCGGCCGAGCAGTGGAGCAGCTTGGCCAGGCCTCGGACGGCCAGTTGCAGACCATCAAGCGCTACGCCACCGAGATGAATTCCGACCTAGCCACAGTGATGAACAGCTTCAAGCCGCTGCTCCAGGATTTGGAGCAGAACGCGGATTCTATCGCAGAAAGTGTCGCTGATCTCGCCAAGACGCTGCCTCGTCTGGCAGCGGAATAAGCCATGGCCTTTATCGAGGAAACCGGATTCGGTTCTGACGGCCACGGCGAAGAGGACGAAAACTACTTCATTTCCATGACGGATATGATGGTGGGGATTCTCTTCATCTTCATCATTATGCTGATGGTTTTCGCGCTGAACTTCAAACAGCAGACCGACGTGTCAGAGGACCGGTTCGAACGGCTTGAAGAAGCGCGCCGACAGGCCGAGATTGTTGCCGACCGGCTCGACATATTGAAGGAGCAGGTGCAGGTCGAACTGCAACAACTCGATAAATCCGAACAGGTCCGCTCGGCGATGCTGCAGGATATTCGCGCACGTCTGGTCGCCCAAGGACTAGACGTGCAAATTGATTTGGCAAACGGCGTGCTTCGCCTAACGGAAGACGCCGTTCGGTTTGAACCCAGCAACGCCGACCTGGACGTGACTGCAGCCGACAACGTGCGCAAAATCTCTTTGGTCCTGCGGGAGGTGTTGCCGATGTATGCAGCCTGCGCAACGAGCGTGAATGCCTGCGGCGGCATTTCTACGGCAACATCGGTCGAGACGGTCTTTATCGAAGGTCATACCGATGTGACCGGACGCGACGACAGCAATTGGCAGCTTTCGACGCAACGGGCGGTCAACACCTACCGTGTAATGACCGAGGCACAACCCCTCCTTCGGGAACTGATCAATCGTGCGGGGCGAGAAATTATTTCGGTATCCGGATATTCCTCGACGCGACCCGTCAAAGACGAATCCAACAAGGCGGCGTGGGACACTAACCGGCGTATCGATCTGCGGTTCGTAATGGAAGTGGATGATAGCGAACGCCTCAAGGAGGTGCTGGCGCTGACCGACCAGATGGAGGGTCAACTGTTCGAGCTGCGCTCGGCTATCGATGCTGCCGATGTCCCATAGCCTGCAAGATGCCATAGGCAACCTCAGCCAGCGCCTGTCGCTTGGCGACAGACTCATGACCGAAGACCCGCCGCTATCGCGCCTGGCCGCCAAGCTTGCGCAGGATGGCGGCACAACGGAGCTTCGTCCGCCCAAGGATTACGATGCGGTTGCACGGGAAATATTGGCACAACTAGCATCCGGCCTTCATCTCGACACTCGGCAGTTGCGCGATGCTGCCTGGTGCCTGTGGAGTACCACGCCTGCCATCGTCGGCCAGCAGCGAGAATTCAGCGCGTTGCTGCTGCAGATGCAAGCGAGCGACAGCGCCCGTCCGTTTCGCACGCTCGCAACATCCTTCATGGCCTCCTACACCGCCGATCAGGCCGGCAGTTCGGAAGTGGCCCAAGTCCTGGGAGGTCTGTCGCAGCAGTGGGGCGGGCCATGGGGCCAGGTGCACAAGGCCTATAAGCTATTCGACCTGACGAATGGACCTCAAGCTCTCGCTTCAGCGGTCATTGCGCAGGACAAGCCCGCCTCCGATATCCTGAAGGCGGCGGGGATCGGCGCTATCAGCGCGCAGTCCGGTTATGCCAAGGCAATCACCAGCGCCCTGCTCGATCAACTTGCGCAGAGCCGGGATATAGATCACCTGACGAGGCTGGCCCGAATTCAGCGCTATGCGATGACCGCGGAGGGTAACCCTATCTACGGAGACCAGCGCCCAAATCTTGTCGAGGCGCTGCTGCGACCGTTTGGGACTGGCAAAGTTGAGAAAACCATCCGCGATCTGTTCCTCAAGATCGTACTAGCGCTGATGGGAGACCCGCGACTCAAGCCGGGCAATTGGAGTCTTGTGCCGACGGCATTGCGCGAGATGGTGCAACGCTGGCTCACCGAGCAATCGCTCCGCCAATTCCTCGATATCGTCGATCGAACGGCCGACGATAGCATGTGGCCTTATCGGCGGGCATTCTGGGAAGGCGTATATGACCGCGGGCTAATCGGCGATGCCTGGGTTGCCTTCGGCCCGGATGGCCAAAGACAGGCGAGGAACGCATTCGGCAAAGGCGCAGAGTTCGCCGTTCTGGCGGCTGAAGGACGGCAGGTAGAGTCCGGTCATGCCGTTCTGCTGCTGCGTATCGGCAACGGAGTGGTGGCGGATTGGAGCCACAATGGCAAATGCAACATCTGGTCCAATGCAGACAGCAAGACAGCCCCGAAGCTCTTCAAAAAATCCTACGGCTCCGACGAAATCCGCATCCACAAAGGCACCGGAAATTACGAGACTGAAGACCTGATGAGCCTGATGCATATGAGTTCTCCCACCTACAACTGGCAGGGTAAGGTCGCAGAGCGGCTGCGCAAGATGACAGGGATCCGCCTTCAACAGTCCGACTACAGGTGGCCATGATGTCACTTGCCTTCACCACGCGCCCTACACCCACCGGCGCCACCATCAGCCTGGTCGAAAAATCCCTGTTCAAGCGCAAGCCAATTGCTTTCGACGCCTGGGAAAGCCTAGACCCGTCTGAGCAGGCGGCAATCCGCTATCTGCGTCGCCTCGTCGAGGAGGGTCATGCTCGCTCATCGGGTGACGACCTCGCCGTTGATGGCGTGGCTGTTGTTAACCTGCCAACCCGACTTACCGAGATATTGAATGTCGCGCCGATTGCCTCGCTAACGTTGGGCTTGTCGATCGAAGATCGCGTCGAGAGCTCCAAGGGCCAGATCCGGCTGGCGTGGCAGGATAAAAGCGCTCGCAGGACCACTCCCACTCTAACCGGGCCGTTCGTTGCGCTGGGCGACAACCTGACGGGGCGACTAGCCGCACCGATCTTTGCCTTGCTCGAGGCCGTGGCAATCTACAACCAGTCGCTGGGGCAGCCTGGTGAAGCCCGGATCAAGCCCTGGCTCGGCGTACAAAGCGCGCTCGAACAGCTCACGGGCGAAGCCGTCACGACCGACAGGACGTTGCAGAGCCTGCGTATTTATCAGGCAGGCGCTTTTGCACTGGACGTGCGTGAAGCCGCTGGCGGCCCGCAAATTACGCCGATCCTGATGGCGCACGGTATGCGCCAATCACTGGCCGATGACGCCGATGCGCCTGAGACGCAGAATGGCGAATGGTTCGCCGACACGTCCGCCTCCAGCCTGCCGGACAACGAAAGCGACGCGCTGCTTGTGCCGGAGCTGCAACGCGCATTTGTGAACTCGTTCGTCCAGCAGGCTGGCAAGACCGCCCCGGCCATCAAGATCTCTGGCAATACATATGTGGTCATAGCACCCGAGCTGCGAGCGGCGCTTGATGTCGTCAAGGCGGCGCGTCAGTCGCCCGAAGCCGAACGCCGAAGCTTCATAGCCAATCCACGGGCCTTTCTCGACCGCGAAATCGGCACGCTGGGCGACGTCGAACTTGGATCGGTGTTTGTCGAGACGCACCAATACTCCGCTCGCGTGCTGGGGCTCGGACGCTGGGAAAAGCCGAGCCTGGACTGGCTGACCAAGCAAAATACCAGTTGGCTACCGGAGAGATTCCTGCTGGTTATCGGCAGCAAGACTGTCGAGCTAGCCCACGAGGACATTGAAGTCTTCAAGTCCACCGTTGAGTTGGCGATCCAGGATCACGCCGAAACCCTCAACTACAAGGACGATTGGCTCGACACATTGCTGGCGATCGACGCGCTGGGAACGCTGAAGCATTTCGGTGAGCAACAGCAGCAGGAGCTGCAAGGCGACCCTGACCCCGAGGCGACGGACGCCGGCGACCCCGTCATCAAGCCAGACACGGATGTTCTGCTGATAAACGACAATATCGATGGCACAGCGTTCCAGGCCCAGATTGTTGTTCGCAAAGCGTCGCTGCCCAAATCACTGCCGATCCACCTACTGCGCGCCAATCAACCCAAACCCCATCAGAGCGCGGGATTTGACTGGCTGCTGGGCGCCTGGGTTTCGGGCACGCCGGGCGTGCTTCTGGCCGACGACATGGGGCTGGGCAAGACCTTCCAGGCACTCAGCTTCATGGCGTGGTTCCGAGCCAACCAACAGGCGTCCGGTGCCAAAACCCAACCGTTAGATGGTCCTATCATTATCGTTGCACCCACGGCATTGCTGCTGAATTGGGAGAAGGAGGCCGACCTTCACCTTGTCGCCGGCAGTCTCGGCCAATGCGTAAAAGCCTTCGGCAAGGGGCTGAGCGAACTCAAATCGAAGAAAACCGATGTGGGCTGGACGCCAGAGGATGCCCTGGATGTAGACGCGCTGCGAGATGCCGATTTGATATTGACCACTTACGAGACCTTGGCGACCTACCATCGCGCCTTCGCACGAGTGTCGTATTCGCTCGGTGTGTTCGACGAAATGCAAAAGGTCAAAGCGCCGGACACGCTCAACACCCACGCGCTCAAGGCACTCAACGTCGATTTCGTTGTCGGAATGACCGGAACGCCGATCGAGAACCGGCTGGAGGATTTGTGGTGCATCATGGACCGGATCGAGCCTGGCTACCTTGGTGGGCTGCGCGACTTTTCCAAAACCTACAACACGAATTCGTCCGAGCCCTTGCAGGCTTTGAAAGCCAAGCTTGACCAGCCCCGACCCAACGTACCAGCGGTCATGCTCCGGCGCATGAAGCAGGATATTCTTGAGGGACTGCCGAGCAAAACCCCGAAGTCCTATCCCGTTTCCATGCCCCCCGAGCAAGCCGACGCCTACGCCAAGGCCGTTGCTGCCGCCAAGAGCGGCGAGCGGACCATGGGGGCAATGCTCACCGCTATCCACGCTTTGCGCGGCGTCTCGCTGCATCCCGGCGGCGGCAAGGGCATTGATGTGTATGACCCCGAGGCCCGACGCAGATGGATTGCTCAATCGGCCCGCGTTCGCACCACTCTGGAAATTCTTGGGACTATCCAGCGGTCTGGCGAAAAGGCACTGGTGTTCATCGAAGATCGCGCCATGCAATCGACCTTCGCCACCGTTGCAGCCGCGGAACTGAACTTGCCAAGCGAGCCTGAAATTATCAATGGCGAGTTGCCTGGGGACAGGCGACAAGCGATCGTCGACCGGTTCCAAGGCCTGCCTCTGGGCTTTGCATTGCTATTGCTCTCGCCCAAGGCCGCCGGCATTGGCTTGACTATAACTGCGGCCAACCATGTGATTCATCTGAGCCGGTGGTGGAACCCCGCGGTCGAGGACCAGTGCAACGATCGCGTCTACCGAATTGGACAAACCAGGCCCGTCACCATTCACATCCCAATCGCCAAGCACCCCGTCTTGGGCGATGCGTCTTTCGACGTGAAACTTGACGCCCTGCTGGAACGCAAACGCACCCTGTCGCGCGATATGCTTGCCCCGCCGATATCGGACAGCGATGTCTCAGATTTGTTCGGCAGTGCTGTGCAATAGACGTTCTCGCTTTACTGGCGGGAGCAAAACCAGTCCACGCCGCCAGCACATTCAAGAAAGAAGTCGGTCTCCAAACTGCCCCAAGCCGGCCATGGCTTCCTAATACGGTAATTTGCAAACATGGCAGGGCCTCAGCACTAGAGATAGTGAACGCCTTAGAGCCGGCGCAAATGATCTTTGTTGCGTTCCCACTGTTGGGCATACTGCAGCACTATTCAGGTTGCACGAAGTGGGAACATTCGTTGGCGGCATTGAGCAGACAGCTGGCCTGTCACGCCGGAGGTCGCGGGTTCGAGCCCCGTCTCTCGCGCCATTTTCTTTCATTGAAATTGTCGCATTTTCACACTCTCAGACGCAGTCTGTAGTGTTCTTGTCTTTCGCACTTCGATCCCAATAGTACAGCCTTGGTTGATGGCGATTGGGCTGAGTTATGGATTTTCGGAGACCGGATGCCGAGCGCCAGCGCTGCCGGTTTTGATACAATATCCGCTTCGGAAGCTAGGGTGTAGGGGGCTGTTTGGACCTATATAGCTACCGTTCTGAGGCGAGCTTGGTCATCCCTGTTGCGGCTGGATGAGGTAGCTTGGAATGCGGGATGTGGGTGTGGTCACGGACGCTTCGAGTACTTTTACGGTGCTGACGAGCGCTGCTTGGAGGTGGTGGACCATTTCTTTCGCAGCGGTCGCGTCGTCCCCCTTGTAGAGTGCCTCTAGGATTTTGACGTGCTGCTCTGCGGAGGGCAGTATTTCTTCGTCGTTGAGATAGCGCTCGAAGGTGAGATGCGTCGCGATCAGGGGCAGTTGGCTGCGCTCAATGATCTGGCGGAATTGGGCGTTTGAGCACGCTAGGACGATGTCGCGGTGTAAATCGTTTTCGAGCTGGACGATTTCCGCCTCACTTGATGCCGTGCCACGCGCGACGAGTGACCGAGCTCTGTCCAAGCGGACCTTTATGTCCTCTTTTTCCAGTGACCTAGCGCCTTGAACCAAGGCGAGCGGCTCAAGCACCGAGCGCACTTCATAGTGTTCTTCAACATCGCGGACCGTGAGCCGCGGCACGTACCAGCGGCCATTATTGCCCTGCTGGACGAGGCCGACGCGCTCAAGGCGTGTCAGCACTTCGTGCGCCACAGTGCGGCTGACGCCAAAAGTTTCCGCCAAGCTGGTGCCAACGATTTGGAAGGGGCCATAGGCCATGGAGGCGGCCACATCGCGCTCAACGAGCGGATAGAGACGGTCACGCCAGCCGCGTTGCTGCATTTCGTCGAGCTTGTCGGCCTCAAGCGATAGTCCCGCTTCGAAGAGATCGAGGCGTAGTGGGATATTGGTCTTTGAGCCGACCAGAAATCCGCGACCATCAAAGCTGCAGATCAAGCCGTCTTGGGCCAGCTTTTCCAGAGCCGCTGCAGCAGGCGAGCGGCTGACACCGAAGGCTCGGGCAATCGCGGATTCTGTCAGCACTAGGCCTTGGCTAAAAATGCCGCGCGTCAGGTGATCGTGCAGCACTGCGTAAATGGCATCCGAGCGTTTTCCGGGTGCCGTTGGGCGGCTATCAACCTGTGGCGAGATTTCTATGATCCTCAGCTTTGAGTGGGGCGATCTGGACTGCTTCTTCGAGGATGAGGTTTAGTCGACGTGAAAAACTTCTTCCGTCGATGCCCACCATTCGCCCGGCTCGCGCGTGGTCAGTGGTTCCTGCTTTGGCCCGCAGACCGCCCACCAGCGTTGCGTTTCTGGATCCTCCGCCATTTTGGCCATGTCTGCCTCATAGTCTGAGCCGATATACTCAAAATACGAGAACATCAAATTCTCAGGCTCGCGCAGGAAAATCGAATAATTGGTGATGTTGCAGGCTTCAATTTTGGCCAGCACACCGGGCCAAACCGCAGCATGGAGCGCCTTATAGTCCGCAATGTCTTCCGGCTTGACGCCGATCACTGAGCCCACACGCTTCATCGCGCAGCCTCCAGGCGATAGATCCGCTTGGCATTGCCGTTGAACAGTTTTGCGCGATCGCTTTCCGCCGCGCTGGCGGTGATGTCGAGGGATGCCTCCACCCAGCGTTCCAAACTGCCGTTGAGCAGCAGCACCGGATGGTCCGAGCCCCAGACAACGCGATCCCAGCCGAAAACCTCGATGAGGTGTTCAACATAGGGCTTGAGCGTCTCAGTGCTCCATCCCGCCGCAGCGTTGACAGCAATGCCAGAAACCTTCGCTGCAACATTGGGCAGGCTGGCGATCTTCTTTAGCCCCACGCTCCAGCTCTTAAAACCCTCATTGGCGATATCGGGATTGCCACAATGGTCGAGAACAAACTGGACTTTTGGAGCTGAGGCCGCGAGCTCATAGGCGAGATGCAATTGGTTGGCCCGCACGCAGAGATCAAAACTCAAGTCTGCCTCTGCCAACAGCCTCACATTTTCCACGAACTGCGAACTCTCGCTCAGCTCATCGGGCATGGTGTGTAAAATTCGGCGCACGCCTTTGACGTGGGGCAGGGATTGTAGTGCCTGAACATGTTGGGCGAAATCCGCATGTTCCGGCCGTCCTGCGGCAATCGCCCCGATCACGCGCGGATGTGCGGTCGCCATAAACTCGGCTTCGGCGAGCATTTGCCCTTCGGCAACATCCGCCTCCATATGCAGCGCCGCGACGATGCCCAGCTTTTCCGCCGTCGCAAAATACTCATCGGCCGTCCACGCACGATCTATCGCCGGATAATTGGCCAGCCAGGGCACATCAAATTGCGGGCGGTAGACCAGATGCAAATGGGTATCGATGATCTGCATGGTTCCTCCTAACCGAGCAAATGGCGTGCTGGATTAGACAGCGGCTTGGCCAGCAAGTCGAGATTCTTCTTGAGATTTGAAAGCTCTGCGCCGCCTAGCAGCACACTCGCGACGACGTCCTTGGGTCTCGTTAGCGCAAATTGCAGCGCTGCATGGGCCAATTCGGTGTCAGCTGCTGAAAATTGGTTTTCGAGCTCTGCGACCTGCTGCAAAACATCTGGCGACGCGGGCGCATAGTCAAACCAAGCACCCGGTTTCGGCCCAACGGCCAAAATGCCCGAATTGAACACGCCCCCCAGCACCAGCTTGGTGCCTTTTTCCCGGCACAGCGGCACCAGTTCCGCCTCTGCCTTGCGGTCGAGCAAAGTCCAGCGGCCCGCCAGCAGGATCACGTCCAGTGCATGATCTTGTAGTAGCTCAAGGCACACTTCCGTTTCATTGACGCCCAGCCCATAGGCGCCGATAAGGCCCTTGGCTTTCAGCTCCGCCAGATAGGGTAGCCCGCTTTCTAAAAGGTCCCGCATATGGGCCGGATTGTGCTCCGCCCCGAGCATGTAAGTTCCAATATCATGCACGAGCACGATATCGATCTTCTCAAGCCCCAATCGCTCTCGACTGCCTCGAAGGCTCTTTTCTATTCCGGCGGCCGTATAGTCGTAGTGCACATCATTGGGCAGTGGATCGATAAATCCATAGGCTTCGGCGCGCTGCGGGCCGGGGGTCAATACCCGCCCCACCTTGGTCGAAACCCCAAACTGATCGCGCGGCTTGCCCGCCAAAAACTGTCCCAAGCGCGCCTCGGATCGCCCACTGCCATAGCGCGGTGCGGTGTCGAAATAACGAACGCCTCGATCCCACGCGAGCTGCAAAACCTGTTGCGCCTGCTCATCGCTAATCGCAACTGCTAGGTTCCCGATTGATGCGCAGCCCATTGATATTTCGCTCACTTCGACCCCGGTCGAGCCAATGCTGCGCCTGTTCATTCCCGCCCCCTAACGCACAATGATATGCGTGCCTTCGCTGGTCTGCTTTTTGATGGCATCCCAATCCCAATCAATCCCCAGCCCCGGCTCCTCAGAGGGCACGGCGCGCCCATTGCGGATCATCATGCCGGTATGGGTCAGGCCGTCGAGCTGCGGAATATATTCGACCCACCGACCATTCGGCACAGCCGAGCACAGCGACACATGGAGCTCCATCAAAAAGTGCGGGCTGACTGCGACGTTAAACGTCTCCGCCAGATGCGCCACCTTCAGCCAGGGCGTGATCCCGCCGACACGCGCCACATCGACCTGCACGATGGAACAGGCACGACGCTGCAAATATTCCCGGAAATGGGAGGGGTGATAAATCGACTCTCCTACGGCAATGGGCAGTGTGGTCGACGCGGAAAGCCGCTGGTGCCCATCGAGATCTTCGGCGGGCAGGGGCTCTTCATACCAGCCAAGATCAAGCGGCTCATAGAGCCGCGCGCGACGTATGGCTTCGTCAACGCTCGCGCCCTGATTGCCATCGACCATGATCTCGAAATCGGTTCCTAGCGCATCCCGTACCGCCGTCAACCGTTTAACGTCTTCTTGCGGCGGACGCCCGACCTTAATTTTAGAGCCGCCAAAGCCGGCCTCTTTAGCGCGCAGCGCGTCTTCGATGAGTTCAGAAGGCTCGATGTGCAGCCAGCCGCCCTCGGTGGTGTAAAGCGGCACGGAGCGCTGCGCGCCCCCGGCCTCCTTATAGAGCGGTCGGTTTGCCCTGCGACAGCGCATATCCCACAGCGCGGTATCGATTGCCGCCAAAGCCAAGGCAGTAATCGCGCCGACGGCAGTCGCGTGGGTATGGAAGAAGAGCTTTTTCCAAATCTCTTCGATCATCTCCGGGTCATGCCCAATGATCTGTGGCGCTAGGTGCCGGGCAATCAGATCAACGATGGCATGGCCGCCGGTGCCGATGGTGTAGCTGTATCCAGTGCCAACCTGGCCGTCGTCGGAATAGATCCGGACAATGGGCGTCTCTTGGCTCACAAAACTCTGAATGGCATCGGTCCGTTTCACCTTCGGCACCAGATCGACCATCAGCACCTCAATGCGATCGATTTTGCTCATGCGAGCACCTCCTCCGGCGATGTTTCGGAATTGTGGATGGCAGCAATGATTTGGTTGCTCATATTTTTGTAGACGTGGTCGTTCTTGTACTGACCGGCTATGGCAAAATCCTTCATCACTACGATGTGGTCAGCCAGCGCGATCATTTCCGGCATATCGCTCGATATGACGATTATGGTCATGCCGCTATCGGCCAGTTCCACGATCAACTCGTGAATATAGGCCTTGGTTTTGATGTCGATGCCGACGGTGGGTTCATCGATAATCAGGATGTCGACCTCAGCCGCCAGCCATTTGGCCAGCTGCACTTTCTGCTGATTGCCGCCGGACAAATTGCCCACCAATTGCTCTAAGCTTGGCGTACGAATTTCTAGCCGCGCGGCTAGTGGTTTGGCCGCCGCCGTTTCTGCACCCGCATGAAGGAAACCCAAGGCATTGGCCAGGCGTCGCCAGATGGTTACAGCGATATTGGAGCGGATCGGGTGCGAGAGGATCAGTCCTTCGCTTTTCCTGTCTTCGCTGAGATAGCCAATACGATGCCGGGTGAGGGCCTCCTCGACGGATGAAATCCGCACCGGCTTGCCATCAATTTTGACGACGCCTTTGGTAATCTTTGCATCACCAATCAAGGCTCGAGCCAGCTCCGATCTGCCCGCACCAACAAGGCCGTAAAGGCCAACGATCTCGCCTTTCTTGACGTAAAGCGTAACGTCCTTATGGCCTAGGCTCGTTGAGATGAATTGCAGCAAGAGTTTGGTTGGCGTGTTCTCGGGCAGGTTACGGTTTTTATAGTCCGTTTCCTTCTCTTCGCGCCCAATCATCAGGGACACGAGCTTGCCGCGTGTCATCTCCGACATAGGCTCGCCACTGGCCGCAATCTTGCCGTCGCGTAGCACAGTCACACGATCGCAAATGGCAAAAACTTCTTCCAGCTTGTGACTGACAAAGACGATAGCGACGCCCCGATCTCGCAATTGCCGCAATAGGGCGAACAGGGCGTCGGCCTCCGTTTCGCTGATCGAGGCGGTTGGCTCGTCTAGCAGCAAGACCTGCGCTTCGTGGCGCAGCGCCTTCGCTATTTCGACAATCTGCATCTGCGCTACGGAAAGGTTCCGCACCTGCGTATGGGTGTCGATTGGTAACCCAATGCGATCGAGATATTTGCGCGCTTCTGCATGCGCCGCCGCATAATCGACAAGCCCGTTTTTGCGCGGCAAATGCTCGAGCACGATGTTCTCGGCCACGCTGAACCGAGGGATCAGATTGCGCTCTTGGTGCACCGCCGAGATGCCGTGGGCAATGGCGTCTCGTGGTGCATGCAGCTCAATCGGCTTGCCGTTGAGCAGAACACGTCCACTGTCCGGCCGGTGAACGCCCGTGATGATTTTGATCAGCGTTGACTTGCCCGCGCCATTCTCGCCCATCAGGGCGTGAATTTCACCCGGACGAAGGTCGAGTGAGACGCTGTCGAGCGCCTTAACGCCCGGAAAGGCTTTGGTTGCCCCTTCAATTGACAGCACCATTTCAGTCGCCCCCTGTCCGAATGGCTCGGAGCCGATTGATCCCAACCGCTCCTAGAATGAGCGCACCGAGAATAAACTGGACCCAATATGGGTCGACCTTGACCAGCACCATGCCGTTCTCGATCAGCGCAATCAGCACTACGGCGAGCAAAGTGCCGATGATGGAGATATGCCCGCCCGACAGCGACGCACCGCCGATGATCGGCGCGGCAAAGGAAATGATCAGCCAGTTAGAGCCAATGGTTGGTTGCGCTGACCCTAGCTGGGCCACCGCCAGAACTGCAGCGACAGCCGCCAACAGTCCCGACAGCGTGTGTGCCTCGATGATCGTGCGCGGCAGCGAAATGCCCGAGAGTTGCGCCGCATTGGCATTGCCCCCAACCGCCAACATGTGTCGGCCCGTTGGTACGCGCGAAAAGAACAGCGCCAGCAATCCTGTGACGATCAGCGGCACAATCAGCAGCAGAGGCAAAATGCCGATACGGCCAGTACCAAAAGACACGAATTCAGCAGGCAAATTGTAGAACGGAATTGAGCGGGTAATGCCAAGATTGATGCCCGCAAAAGCCGAGCCGGTGGCCAGAGTGACGATAAAGCCGTTGATCCCTGTTCGCACGGTCAGCCAGCCATTGATAAATCCGGCGAGGCCGCCAACGGCAATAGCCGTCGGCACTGCCAGGACCACTGGCACGCCCAGCGCGTCCATCAACCCGCCGACCGTGATGGCGACGAGGCCGCCGAGCGAGCCAATGGCCAAGTTCATCTGCCCCACGCCCAGCGTCACCATCTGCGCATAGGCAACGAGTAGCGCCACGCAAAAACTGCGCAGGAGAACGAAAAGATTGAATTCCGTCAGAAATGACGGTGCGGCGATGGCGAGCGCGACCATGCCCACCAGAATGGCGAGCAGAATGCCCGACCACTCCACCTGCAAAACGCGATTGAAAGAAGTCATGCGCGGCGCACCTGTCGTTTGAGCGCTTGGCTGGCGCGATAGCGTTCGAGCAGCACCGCCGAAAGCAGGATCACACCGAGGAAGAGTTGCAGCCAGAAATTGCCCACCTGCAGCACGAGCAGCCCACTGCGAATGGTGCTGACCAGCGCCGCGCCGAGCATGGTGCCGATAACCGAGACCATGCCGCCAGCCAGTGCTGTTCCGCCAAGCACAGGCGCGAGGAACGAAGACAGCAGCCAATCATCGCCGCCAACTGAAGGCATGGCTGCGCCAAGGCGCGAGGTCAGCATGATCCCCGCCGCTGCCGCCAGCACACCAGAAAGTGCGTGTGAGGTGATAATAGCCCGGCCGGTATTGATCCCCGACATCTGCGCCGCCCGCGTATTGGCCCCCGTCGCTAGAATTTCCCGGCCAAGTCGGGTGAAGCGATAAAGGACGAAAAGCAGCGCGCCGATGGCCATTGCGACCCATAAGAGCGAGGGCAGGGTGAGAAAGCTCGACTTGCCAAACTCGCCGACGCTGGCGGGCAGGGCATTATACGGCACCGCCTTAGTCAGGATCAGCATGCCGCCCGAAAAGAGGCTGGCGCTGGCAAGGGTGACGATGAAACTGTTCACCCCGGTTTTGACAATCGTAAAACCGTTGAGCCACCCCAGCGCCGCTCCGCCGAGCAGGGCGCCTGCCAAAGCAACGGGTATCGGCAGGCCGAGGGTTTGTAGGAGAAAGCCGGTGAGCATCACCGCGCAGACACCAATGGATCCCACCGAGAGGTTCATTCCGCCCGTGGCCAGCACCGCCATTTGCGCAAAGCCAATGACGATATCGACTGCAAGGGAGCGCCCCAGCGAATTGAGATTGAAACGCGAGAGAAATCCCGGCGCGAGACTTGAAAAGATGATCCAAAACGCAGCGACGATGACAAATAGGCCCAGTTGTGTCGAGCCTTTGCCCAAAAAGTCCAGCAGCGAGCGGCGCGGTGTCAGCGCGCTATCAGTGGCGGTCATGGCAATAATCCGGAAAGGCGATGCCGCACCGACAGCGGAGCGGCATCGCGTAAAGGCTTAGTTGCAGGTCAGATACTTGTCCTTGAAGCCCGACTGGATTTCCGTGGTCAGTGCCTTGAGGTCGTTCTGGTAGGCGTCAATATTGGCCGCCGAAATCACCAGGGTTCCGGAGTCGATGAACTTGGCTGTCTGTGGTGTTGTCACAAACGGCGCATCGGCCTTAACCGTGCAGCTGCCAGACGCCAACAGATCGAGCACATAGGCGCTGATATAGGCCTGACCATAGGGGTTCTGGGCCATGGTTCCGGCAACAAAGCCGTCACGGATCGCATCGAGAACAATTGGGTCATCGTCAATACCGACGAATTTGATCCGCTTGTCACCCAGATTGCGCAGCGCTGTCGAGGATACGACCGAGGGGATATAAGCGGTCGCAATCATGCCACCGATTTCATCCTTTTGCGCGGCCAGTAGGGCGTTGATTTTTTGGTCCGCAGCTTCCTGCGCATCGGTATCTGCAACGGTCTGCAGGAGCGTCACCGCGCCATTGGTTTCATCAACCGCCTTCTGTACCGCGTCGCTGCGCAGTGTGGTGTTTGGGTCGACCAGCAGGCCTGCAAGGTGCACGATTGCGCCCTTGCCACCCATGGCCTCAATCAATGCCTTAGTGCCGAGGTAGGCCGAATGATACACGTCCGTCCCGAAGCAGAACTCGACCTGTGTTGGGTCCTGAGCGCAACCCGCGACGGCGAGCGAGGGGATGCCATTGTCCTTGAGTTCAGCGACGGTCGAATTGATCCCAACCGCATCACCGGGGAAAATACCAAACCCGGTATAACCCTGCGCGGCGAGGCTTTCGAGCAGTTCGGTCTGCAGCTCTAGCTTCCAATCCGATGGAACTTTGAATTCCACAGTGGCAATGCCAAAATCTTTGGCCGCATCGGCCGCTGCCTGTTCCCACGGTGTGAAGTATGGGTGCGGGCCGCCCGAGATGATGGCGATCTTGTTATCGGACGCCAAACCAGCCACCGGCGTCAAAGCCGTGGCGACAACCAGTGATGCAGCAACAAGGCCGCTCAAACGAAATGTCATGTGATCCTCCCAGATCGCGACGTCGGAGCTCCTCCTCCCCGCCGCTTGTCCCGCACGCTATCAGTTACGTATATGTCATGCAATATACGTTATTGTGTCGATTAATGGATGGATTTTGAGGTCCATCAGCGAGTTGAACTGCGCTTTTGAGTGCGTTCTAAATGGTGAGTGGGTATGAGAAATTCTCATATGGCGCTCGTCCCTAGACACAATGAGCGCAGATAGTTTCGCGCGCCTAGGGGCAGTCGATTGACTGTGGTCGGATAAAAAACGCGGCGACTGGGTTTCGGTCGCCGCGGTTCTGAATATTTACATCGGCCGCCTTGCGCAGCGGACAGTATGGGTACTTATGCCGTAACAATGCCGCTTACGGCTTTGAACATGCTTTCAACTGTGTCGCCGGTGACGATGGCGCCGAGGAGGGGGGCGGCGATGCCGATCTCGCGGAGGCGGCGGGCGTCAGCGGGTGTGAGCGCGAGTTGGCTCGGTAGAATGACCGGGACATCGACCGCATCAACAATTGCTTTGTATCGCGCCAGATCGTCTTCCGTCATCGCGGTGCGGTAGCGGTCAAAGGTCATGATTGACGCTTCGATGATGCAGCCGGGAATAGCGGCGATGCGCTGAAGATCTTCGGGCGTGCTGGTTGAGGCCAAAGCAGGCATCGGGCGCAGTTTGGATTTCAGCAGATGCGGCTGGAGGTGGTCGACATAAACGTTGAACCCCTGAAAGCCGAGCTCGTACAGCGCGTCCATCTCCGCTTCGCTTGGCACGATTTCTTGCCCGGCCATTACCAATAGTGGGCAACCAAGTTTGGCCAGTTCCTCAAAGAACGGTCTTTCTTGCGCAAAAGTGCCGAAGGTGCGGTCGGTGGCGCGATGATAGGCGTTCAAATGGGTCTTGATCGCCGTCGCACCGGCATCCAACGCTGCTTTTGCGAGATCGATGTCATGGCGCGCCAAAGACACGATCACGGGAAAATCGCCGTTGGTGAGCGAGGTATAGAATGGGGTCGTCGCGTACATTAGTTGATCCGGTTGCCGAGTGCGGCGTCGAATAGGTGGACGGCAGAGAGTTCAGGGGCAATGTGGATGGTTTCACCCGGCTTGGCGCTGACGCGCTCGCGGAACACACCAACGATTGTTTGGCCACCCATGGTCATTGTGACCTGCGTTTCAGAGCCCATTGGCTCGACGAGACCGACCACGGCGGCAATGCCGGACGACGCCAGCGAGAGGTGTTCCGGGCGGATACCGTATTTGACCGGACCAGTTGCTGAGACGCCTGCAGGAATTGGCAGGGTGACGCCATTGCCGACGAAATTGTCGCCCTCGATGGTCCCCGTAATGATGTTCATTGCGGGCGATCCGATGAAGCCTGCGACGAAGACATTTTCCGGACGATCATAGAGATCGAGCGGCGCGCCGATCTGCTCAACCTTGCCGCCGTTCATGACGACAATCCGGTCGGCCATGGTCATGGCTTCGATTTGGTCGTGGGTCACATAGACCGTGGTGACGCCGAGACGCTGGTGCAGGCCCTTGATTTCGCCGCGCATAACGACGCGCAGCTTGGCGTCGAGATTGGATAGCGGCTCGTCGAACAAAAACACCTGCGGGTTGCGCACGATAGCGCGGCCCATAGCAACACGCTGGCGCTGGCCGCCCGAGAGCTGACGGGGATAGCGCTCAAGGAGCGGGGTGAGCCCGAGAATGTCGGCAGCCCAGTTCACCCGTTCGGCGATTTCAGCCTTGGACGCGCCGCGGTGCTCAAGGGAAAAGCCCATGTTGGTGGCAACCGTCATATGCGGATAGAGCGCATAGTTCTGGAACACCATAGCGATGTCGCGGTCCTTGGGTTCCAGTTCGTTGACGACACGGTCGCCAATGGAAATGTCGCCACCACTGATGGTTTCAAGGCCCGCGATCATGCGCAGCAGGGTCGACTTACCACAACCGGAAGGGCCAACGAGCACGATGAACTCACCATCGGTGATGTCGACATTGATCCCGTGCAGGATGTGAGTGTCCCCGTAAGACTTGCGGACATCGTTGAGAGAAACTTTGGCCATGGATCAGCCTTTCAGACCGGTATGGGCAAGACCTTCGACAAATTGCTTTTGCGCCACGATGAAGACGATGAGCACCGGAATAGCGGTCATGGTCGCGGCAGCGAGCTGAATGTTCCACATGGCTCCACCATAGGCGTCCGTGAACTGGGTCAGCGCCTGGGGCAGGGTGAACATGTGCGTCGAGGAAATGAAGACAATGGGCTCGAGGTAGAGGTTCCACGAGTGGAGGAAGGTGAAGATGGCGACCGCGCCGAGCGCTGGCTTGGCCAGGGGCAGGGCGATCTTCCAGAAGATTTTGAAGCGACCCAAGCCATCGACGCGTGCGGCTTCTTCAAGTTCGCCGGGCAGCGAGATGAAGAACTGGCGCATCACGAAGGTCGCGAAGACCGATGGCGCACCAAAAATCGGCACGAGGATGAGGGGCCAATGGGTGTTGATCATGCCCCATCCCAGAAACAGCTGGAACAGCGGAACAATGGTCACTTCGGACGGGATCAGCAGACCCAGCAGCACGATCATGAAGATCGCGTTTGAGAAGGGAAACTTGATCCGAGCGAAGGCATAGCCAGCCATGGAGGAGATGACCATGGTGCCTGCCGTGACGATGGCAGCAATATAGGCCGAGTTCCAATACTGGCGAGCGAAAGGCTGGAGCTCAAACACCTTCTGATAAGTGGTCCAGTCAAAGCGACGGGGCCAGATATCAGGCGGGAAAGCGAAGATGTCGCTGATCGGTTTGACCGATGAGGTGATCATCCACCAGGTCGGGAATACGAACGGCACCAGCAGCACGCAGAGCAAGCCGTAGAGCGCCACCTTCATGCGGGGAGAAAGATCAGTTTTCATAGAACACGATCCGCTTGCGCATCTGCCACTGAACGACGGTGAGGACCGCCACGATGACAAAGAGCAGGATTGAGAGAGTGGAGCCGTAGCCGAAGAAATTGAACTGGAACGCCTGCTGGTAGAGGTAATAGACCAGCACCGTGGTCGATACGCCCGGCCCGCCCTTGGTCAGGATTGCGATCTGCGCAAAGACCTGCAGCGAACCGACAATCGTGATGATCGACGTGAGCAGCATGGTTGGCGAGATCATCGGCAAGGTGATGCGGCGGAATTGCTTGAACTTGCCTGCGCCATCGACGCGTGCGGCCTCATAGAGCTCCTTCGGCACACCCTGTAGGGCCGCGAGGAACAGGATCATATTGAGCCCAACGTTCTTGAAAACCTGAACGACGACGACCGAGATCATGGCCGTGTTGGGGTGGCGCAGCCAGTTCGGACCCTCGATGCCAATCATGGCAAGCAGGCCGTTGATGCCGCCGTTCACCTGCAGCAAGAAGCTCCAGACGATCGTCCATGCGACGAGAGAAACCACAACTGGCGAGAAGAACAGCGTGCGGAAAACGACAATGCCTTTGAGCTTTTGATCCATCAAAATGGCCAAGAGCAGCGCAAGGCTCATATTGAGAACGACGAGGCCCAAGCTAAAGACGGCCGACGCCCACAAAACCGGGGGGAGGTTTGGGTCGCGCAGCAGCATCTGATAGTTGGCGTCACCCACAAAGGTGAAGGTGTTCGCCAGCACGTTCCACTCGTGCAGCGAATAATAGAACACCAGCGCAAGTGGGATGAGAACGAAGACGATCGTACCCACAAGCTGCGGTGCGATGAAGAGATAGCCGGCGGCCGCATCGCGACGAGCGATGGTCCAGAAGGGCGGCTTATGCGGCGCTTGTACTGGCTGAGACATTAAGGTTCCTGCGTCTCCCTCCCGCTTGCGGGGAGGGATCAAGGGTGGGGGTTAGCCACGGGCACAGTGTGTGCGGGGGCATACCCCCACCCTGGTTCACGACGGACTTGGTGCGCCAAGTCCTGTTCAGCTTCCCTCCCTGCGAGAGGGAGGGAAGAAGGAGCCGAAGCTCAAGTGGCGCTTAGCGCATCAACAGTGGGCTAACGCTCGAGCAGACGTTGTCGAGAACTGCGCCAACGTCAGCTTCTGCAACCCAGAGAGCGTCAAGCGACGCGCGGATGGTCTGCTGAATCTGAGCATAGTTGGTGTGGCCAGCCACAACATTGCCGGTGGAGATGCCGTTGATCACAACGGTTTCGATCTGTTCAGCCGAGAGCAGCGGATTGGTCGCGGTGAAGGTTTCGGTGTTCAGGAGAGCCGCACGCGCTGGTGGGAAGAACTGCGCCAGCTTGGCGCTGTTGGCTTCGTTGGTCCAGAACGCGAGGAAGTCGACAGCAGCGTCGACATTCTTGCCCGAAGCGAGGGCACCAACACCGGCCTGACCGACAACCGAATAGGTGCCAACCTTACCAGCTGGAAGCGGAACGAGGTCCCAACCGAAGGCGTCTTCCTTTGGCAGCAGCGAAGCACGCGAGATCTGCGTGACGGTCATTGCAGCGTCGCCGGTGAAGAAGTCTACGTTCTCACCTGGGCCTGGGAAGGAGCCATCCTTGAAGATGCCGGTGTGGAAGGCCGTCATGGCTTCGACCATTTCTGGCGTGTTGAAGCCGCAAGTCTTGCCGTCTGCAGACCATGCATCAGCGCCCCAACCACGGAAGAAGGCAGTCAGGTTCTGCCAGTTCTGATAGTTGAAGTCGCGGATGATGATGCCATCCTTACCTGCGTCAGCAACAGCCTTGGCCGATGCCATGGCATTGTCCCAAGTCCATTCGCCGGCAGCGATCAATTCGGCTGGAGTTTTAGCGCCAGCTGCGGTGATCAAGTCGGTGTTGACGAACATGGCGAATGGCGAGGTCGAGAACGGGTAAGCATAGAGCTGCCCGTCGCGCTGCCAAAGGCCGCGAGCGCTTTCGGTCACGTCGGCCAGATTGTAGCCTTCGATGGCGTTGAAGCGATCGGTGAGCGGAGCCAGTGCGCCAGAGGCAACAAAGTCCTGCGCGCTGGTTTCGAAGATCCAAGCCAGATCCGGTGCGTTGCCGCCCGCAATCTGTGTGGTCAAGGTCGTGGTGTAGTTGTCGAACGGTAGAGGTTCGAAGGTTACGGTCACGCCTGGATTTTCAGCGGTGTAAGCTGCCGCGATTTCGTTGAACAGCGCCATGTGCGCTTCGTTCGCGCTCCATGTGGTCATGCGCAGGTTCACTGCGTCCTGAGCCCATGCGACGCCGCTGAATGCGAGCGGCAGCATGATGCCGGCGAGGGCCGCAGTGGCCTTGAGCTGAGCAATACGGTTCATAATTCTCTCCCTTGAAAGTTTCTTAGTACCCACGGACGTCCGGCCAGCGGATCTCGATCCCCTCGCGATACAGCTGAGCTTGGAAGTCCTGGAGTTTTCCGTCGTCGGCCTGCACCTGGTGCGGGGTGAGGCCATTATTGAGGCAATGAGCGGCAAGCATGCCCGCCACTTCACCCACGTTCCATTCCACCGGATGCAAGCGATAGCAGCCGTTGGTGATGTGCGTGGTGCCCATGTTCTTGCCACCCGCGAGGAGGTTCTTCACGCGACGTGGCAGCAGAGAGCCGAGCGGGATTTCGAACGGTGCGGATTCAACGTCCACATAGTTATCGCCGCCGGTAGAGGGGTGAAGGTCGATGCGGTACATGCCGATACCGACGCTATCACGATAGTTTTTCGAGAGATTATTGCCGTGGACGAGCATGGAAACATCCTGCTCGACGATACGGGTCACCGGCAGAATGCGGCGGCTCTCGCGAATGTATGGGGCCATGGCCAAGCCATGTTCGGTGCCGGTGATGTCACCGCGCAGGCGCAGGCCCGGGAAGCCATAGCCACCATCGGTGCGCGGCGCTTCGGTCTGCAGCCAATAGAAGACCGAATAGGAAAGATCGGCTGCTTCCTTGAGCATGCGCGCTTTTTCGTCTTCCGACTTATCGATGATATTGCCATCGAGGTAGTCGATCATCGGCCAGTTCACGAGGCAGATGTCGGAATTGTAAGCGCCCGGTACGAAGTTGCGACGCGCTGCAATACGGCGGAAGGTCCAGAGGTTGCCATCGCCAGCATTGCGGCGCTGATCGGCATCCACTAGCAGCGGATTGTCATCCACATTCGGGGTGAATGTACGCGTGGTCTGCTCGAGCGTACGCGGATGCGGCGCGGTAAAGCCCAGCATAGGCCCGCCCCAGAAGTGCGGCTCGTAGGTGCGCCAGTAGTCGTAATTGTCTGGCTTATCGATGACGTGATTGCCGTCGACATGGTCCATGGCAAAGCAAACCGAGACGGCCTGAACATTGTCTGGCTGCGCTTCAGCAGGTGCGCTTGGTTCGCCAGTGTCGGACTGCGCTTCAAAGCCCGAAGCATATTCAGTGCCGGTCAGTGGCAGCAGATCGCCCAGCTCGGTGGCGTCCACAAAATACGGAGCCGAGCAGGTGATGACACGGCCGCTGTCGCGATGGCGCAGGGTTACCGACTTTACTTCGTCGCCGATAACTTCAGCCGAAATCGGCAAGTAAGGCTTCAAAATGGTCAGCTTGCCGCCGCCGATATAGGGCGCGAGCATGCTTTCGAGAACGGCAAGGCCAACGCGTGGCTCTGCGCACAGGCGGCTGACATATCCCGCACCGGGGTTAAGGTCATCCCAAGCGCGGCTGGCTTCGGTCAGCGGGTAGTGGTCGCGATAGTACTGGCGGATGCCCGAGCGCAGTTTGCGATAGGAACGGGTAATCCCGAACTGTTCAACCCAGGAGTGCTCGTCGGGCGGAACGGCCTGACTGGTCAGCTGACCACCAATCCAGTCGTATTCCTCTGTCATGATAACAGAGCGGCCCGCGCGCAGAGCGCCGAGCGCTGCTGCAACACCGCCGAGGCCGCCGCCAACAATAAGAATATCTGCGTGAAGCTCTTTGGTCATAATTTCCGGTCGAGTTAGCGAGAAACGGGGCCGAGGGTGTCACCCTCAAGCATTTGGCAAGTGAGAAGCTGTTGCTGAACGTCTTCGTTCTGCTCCAAGCGGCGCACCAACATCTGAGTAGCGCCGCGCCCCATGGCTTCACGGGGGATGGCGAAAGAGGTGAATTTTCGGCCCGGCTCTTCGGTCCGAATGTGGTTGCCGAGCACCACGATAGAGAGCGCGTTGGGCACCAACACGCCACGCGCACGGGCCGCCGCTTCCAACCCAATGGCGTCGACCAGTTCGGTGCAGAACACACAGGTCACGCCAGCGGCAAGCAGGCCATCAAGCAGGGCATTGGCGTCTGAGCCGACATGGTGATGGGTAAAGGCGAGTTCCGCCCCAGCCATTTCCTGCTGGAAACCTGTCCAGCGGTCGGCACTCGATTCAGCGCCTTCTTTGAAGCCGATAAACCCAAGTTTTTGGTGGCCCATGCGCTTGGTGCGCGCCACGAGTTCCGCCGTGGCTTCCGCATAATCACTCCCGACATAGGGCACAGGTCCACCGGCATCATCGCGTCGACCAACAGCCACGAAGGGGAAGTCGCCCCCGACGAGGCGCGCCAGTTCATCGCGATCAAATTGGCGTCCGAGAACAATGCAGCCATCGGCTAAGCGTAGGCGGACATTGTCGCCAAAAATTTTGCGGTTCTTTCCGGCGCCGGTTAGCAGCAGCAGGTCATAACCCAGCTCCTGCGCGGCATCTTCAATGCCCAGCAAGAAGGGGAGAAAGAAGTCGGCCTGATCGGACGGGAAGGCGGGTTCGTAGGTGAACACACCCAGAATGCGATTGAGCCCATTGACCATGCGCCGTGCGACAGGATCTGCCACATAGCCGGTATCGCGAATGACTTTGAGAACGCGCTCACGCGTATCATCAGGAATGCGACGCGCATCAGAAGGCGAACCATTCAAAACGAGAGAGACAGTCGCCTGGCTGACGCCAGCGAGCTGAGCAATATCCTTTTGCGTGAGTCTCTTGTGGGCTGCCATACGAGTTCTCCAATGTGCTGATACGTATCAGCGCTTATACGCATTAGCAATAGGGGCGTGACACTGGGATACCAAGATTAGGGGTGTTCGTAGCCCGTAGTACAGGCTCTCGAATGTGAATTGATAAGCTCAACCAAACGGTTGGCGATGTGCGGTGAGTTAATCGACCAGCCGCAAAACTGTGTGCAGAAGTGTGTCGTTTTCGCGGTGATCGAGGTCTGGACGAACGGGGCAGGACCGATGAAACGGCCTTGGCGCCGGGCCAAATAATGCCGTCACGAAGAGGCTTTGGTGTGTCGTTTAAGCAGGCAGAAAAGACCCCTGCTCGACGTATCGAGCAGGACAAAATGATTGCTAATTTCTAGGAGTTTAGCTGGGCCAAGCAGCAAGCGTTATGGATGCCGGTGAATAGGGTACGACCGTCTTGCACCACAGCCCGAGCTGCCTAACTGTTTAGCTTGCGCCAGGCTTGGTATTCTTCCTCAGC
The DNA here is from genome assembly GCF_016595685.1 of Devosia sp. WQ 349K1. NCBI lineage: Bacteria > Pseudomonadati > Pseudomonadota > Alphaproteobacteria > Hyphomicrobiales > Devosiaceae > Devosia > Devosia sp. WQ 349K1. The sequence continues at coordinate 125,591 of NZ_JAENGO010000001.1, forward strand.
GTCGGGATGCAGCGGGTAGTAGCGCTGCAGAGACTCGCCCGCCATCAGCTTCATGCGTGAGAATTCTTCCCATTCGGCGTGCTTCTGGCCGTCGTCGATCACAGCTTGAGCCATTGAAATGGGGACTACGACCACGCCGTCATCATCAGCAACGATGATGTCGCCGGGCACGACGGTAACTCCGCCACAGGCGATAGTGACATTGACCGCATTGGGGTAAATATCTGTTTGGACGTGGAAATTGGGCGACCAGCCCTTTAACCATAGCGACAAGTCCAGCTTTTCGACATTGGGCCTGTCGCGCATCACGCCATCGATCACGATACCGGCGCCGCCACGACCTTTGAAATAGGTGGACATCATATCGCCGAAAATGCCTGAGCGCATGTCGCCGCGGGCGTCGACAACGACCACGTCGCCTTCTTCAACCTGATACAGAACATGGCGATGCAATTGCGTCTCCGGGTCCGCATACTCGCCATGATTGTAGAGGTCGGGGCGCTGCGGCAGACACTGCAGTGTCAGAGCCGGTCCGCAGATTACCTTGCCCTTGGTCTGCGGTAGAATGCCGGTCATATGCGGATTGCGGAAACCCATGTGTCCCAGCGTTCCTGCAATTGTTGCCGTGCCAAGGCTACGTAATGCCTCAATAATGGGGCGTGGTGGCCGGGTGATTTTTGCAATCTCGATCATGTCAAATCCCTCCTATGCAATCCGTTTTGCGAAATATCAGGCGAACCAAGTCGTGCCGGGATATTGATGCGCGCGTGCGACCTCTTCATTGAGCTCAAGCCCAATACCGGGGCGGTCTGAGAGGGTGATTTTGCCGTTCTTGATGATCTCGCCACCGTCGGTGATGGTCGACCAGTAATCACGGTGGAACCAGTGATATTCGAGCACGAGGAAGTTCGGCACGGTCGCGCACACATGGGCTGAGGCCATCGTGCCGATCGGCGACGAAACATTGTGGGGCGCGAAGGGGATGGAATAGAGGTCCGCCATTTCCGCGATTTTGCGACACTCCGAGAGCCCGCCGCATTTGGGAATATCGGGCATGATGATGTCGACCGCTTGCTGTTCGAGGAGCTTGCGGAAGCCATGCCGGAGATAGAGATTTTCGCCAGCGCAGATCGGCGTTGAGGTGCTGCGCGTGATTTCGGCCATGACGTCGATATTTTCGGGCGGCACTGGTTCTTCAAGCCACATGAGCTTGAGCGGTTCGAGATCGCGGGCGAGGCGAATGACGCTGTGCTTGTCGAGGCGCGTGTGCAGATCACACGCTACATCTACCGATGGGCCCGCTGCAGCAACGACCATTTGGGCGAGCTCGACCATGCGCTCGTGCTCCCACTTATTGGGAGTCATGTTGAAGGCGTCTTTCTGGTACCAGCCGGTTTCGCTGCCCGTGTGCCCATAGGCGCGTATGTCGAGATCAACCTTGAGGGCAGAAAATCCTGCTTCGAGCACTTCATCGACCACGGCCTGCACTTCGGCCATGTTCATGCCCGGGGAGACTTCGCAATCGCAGTAAAGGCGGATGTCGTCGCGGAACTTGCCTCCCAGTAGTTCATAAATTGGGACGTTGAGCGCTTTGCCTTTGAGATCCCACAGCGCGATTTCAATGCCCGTCAGGGCGGTGATGAGGGCGCCTGCGAACCCGCCCTCGAAAACGCGGCGGCGACGCAGTTCTTCGAACAGAGCGTCGATGGCAAAGGGATCGCGCCCAATCAGCATTTCGGTGAGTTCATGCTGGATAATGGCGATGGCCTGATGCCCGCCATGAACGCATTCGCCCATACCGGTAATACCGGCGTCCGTTTCAATTTTCACCCATAGGTGCATGCAGTGGCCGGTGGTGGCCGCTGTTTTGACCGACGTGATTTTCATTGTTCCCCCTCTGCCGAAGGTGGGCTCCCTCGGCCTCTTCTCGTCTTGTTATGGTGTGGATGTGCCCTTGCGACTGTTGGCAGACAGCGTGTTCTCCGCTTCTTCGCGGTCGTTGAACGCTTTCTTGCCCATCTGCAAATGCGATTGCAGGGCATACTGAAAATGGATGCGATCGCGCAGGGCGAGGCCGTCAATGACGCTGTCGTGCTGTTCAAAAGTGACGCCGGTGAAATCGCGGAGTTCCTTGGCGCGCTCCATAATCCGCAGCATCACCGGCTTCATGATGCGATAGACGTCGAGAACGGCCCGATTGTTGAGAATGGCGACCAGACGGAGGTGAAACTGAAAGTCCATCTCCGACGCCTGAACAATCGTGGCAGCATCACGTAGCTTGCCATTAATGTCGCGCAACTCGACAATATCGGTGGCGGTAATCCGGTCAAAGATGATGTCGACCGAGCTGATTTCGATCAATTGCCGTAGGCCCTGCACGTCAGAGAATGTCTGACGCGAAATATCGAGCGTGTTGAACGAAAACAGGTCCAGTGCACGTTCCATGCGGTCATCGATGATGATCGCCCCGATCTTGGGGCGAACGGACACCATGCCATAGGCCTTCATGATGCGCATGGCCTCGCGCACCGTATTGCGGCTGGCTTGAAAGCGTTCGCACAGCTCGCGCTCCGTGGGCAGGCTATCGCCCACGGTCAGCCTGCCGTCTGTGATCAGCCCTCTGATGTTCTGAACCATCGCGTCCACAGCGGACGGGATTGAGTTGCGAACAATAGTGTCGTTGAGCGACTGCCCATCAGACGACCGTGTTGTAGCGTCGCTCATCCTTTAACAGCCCCGACGGTGAGGCCTTCGGACAGGAAGCGTTGCGCATAGACGTAAAGAATTGCGACCGGCACAGCGGTCAATAAGGATGCTGCCATCAGCTTACCCCAAGGGAGAATATCGCCCACCACAAGCGACTGCAGGCCGATGGGAAGCGTGCGCAGAGATTCACTGGTGATGAAGACAAAGGCAAAGAGAAACTCGTTCCAAGCGTTGGTGAACGCAAACAAGGTGACGGAAAGGATCGCCGGAGCTGCCAGAGGAAGCGTAATGCGCCAGAAGATATAGAGACGACTTGCACCATCAATACGGGCCGCTTCTTCCAGTTCGACCGGGATGGACCGAAAGTAACCCATTAATACCCAAGTCGCGAAGGGCAAAAGGAAGGTCGGGTAAGTAATGATGAGAGCGATGTGGGAATTGATCACGCCAATGGTGGTGAGTGTTTGATACAGCGGGATGAAGAGGAGCGTACCGGGCAAGAGGTAGGTGATCAGCAGCAGCGTCGTCAGAAGCCCTGCGCCGCGGAACCGCAGCCGTGAGAGGGCGTAGGCGGCAAGGGACGCTAGCGCGACCGAAATCACCGTGCTGACAGCGGCAACGAAGACCGAGTTCAGCAGCCAGGTCAGGAAAGGCGTGTCGCCGACGAGTGAGCGATATTGCTCCAAGGTCGCTGGCTCTGGCCAGAAGATCGACCGACGCTCGCTGATTTGAGCCGTGGATTTGAGCGAGGTGGTGATGATCCAGTAAAAGGGAAAGAGCACAAAGGCGAGGAGCGGCAGGAGGACGATCACCCGCGCTATAGGCCCCGCATTGGAGCGCGCCGACTTCCGGAAAATCGGCTGCACGGGTGAGCGGCCCGTCGCCACGCGCACCCTACGGATGATCCATTCGATACCCGCAAAAGCCAGATTGATCGGCAGGAAGATCAGATCGATGAAGCCGGTGAACACCCGCGCTGCAATTTTCATGACACTGTGACCGGTGCCGCTGCGCTTTGCCGAGGCGCCATCGCGCTTATCGTCGTGGCGCATGAACCGCGCCAAGAGCCAAATCAGGATCGCCATCAAGGGCGCAACGCTAAAGGCTATGGCGATGCCGGGGCCGTATTGAAGCGAGCCCAAAGCCTTCTCATAGGCAAGGATCGAATAGAGCTTGGTCGCGCCGCCCGGTCCCCCCTGGGTCATCAGGAAGGGCAGGCCAAACTGATTGAAGGTCGAGATAAAGGACAAGAGCAGCGTTACGACGATGACATAGCGAAGGCTGGGCAGGGTGACGCTACGAAACCTTTGGACAGCATTGGCACCATCGACCTGCGCGGCCTCAATCTGCTCGCGATCGACCGCCTTCAGCCCCGCCAAAAGCAGCAGAACAAAGAAGGGTATGCCCTTCCACACATTGACCGAAATAATGCTGCCCATGGCCATGGTCGGGTCCGACAGCCAACCCAGTGGCCGGTCGATTACGCCGACCCCTTGCAGGATCGGATTAAGCCCGCCGAACATCGGATCATAAATGCTTTTCCAGGCAAGCGCGGTGACGATCTCTGGAACAATCCACGGCAGCAGCATGATGCCGCTGAGCAGTGCGCGGAAGGGCAGGCGGCTATTGAGGATAAGCGCCACGGTCATGCCGATGACGAATTTCAGGCTGAGCGACCAGAAAGTGAACTGGATGGTGTTCTGCATCGCTTGCAGAAAATCGCTGCTGCTCCACAGGCGCTGGTAATTGCGCAGGCCGACCTGAGTTGTCTCACCGGTGAGAAAGTTAAGCGAAGTGGTGCTGATGAAGATGGCGCTGACAAATGGCCAGAATATGAGCAAGGCCATGATGATGACGAGTGGAAGGATGAAGGCGTAACCGACCTTCCAGTCACGTCCCAAGAGCCCTTCGAGCTGCTTCTTGCTGGTCAGCTTCGGCCGGGGCAATTGTGTGGTCAGGCTCATACGGTCGTCCATAAAGGCGCTCCATCAGATCGCTATGGCGCAACGAGACCCTGGGTGGCAGGGCCTCGCCGCTCCGGGAAGAAAGGGAGACAGTGGCGACCCGATAGGACCGCCACTGATCGCTTGTGCTGGCTTAAAGGATGCCGCCTTCTTCGAAGATCTGGACGATCTTGTTGTGGCCGTCAGTCACGGCTTCTTGCGAGGTCATTCGGCCGGAGATGACATTGCTCATGGCTTGTTCGAGCACGCCCTGAGCACGGATCGCGTCGATCTGTGCGGCAGGTTGGGCTGGCCAAGATGCGCCGATGTATGGATCCTTGACGCTGACCTGGCTCTTGATGATCTCAAAGTTCGGGTCAGAGGCAATGAGTTCTGGTGTCCAAAGGTTTTCATAGGCTGGCATGAAGAGGCCGCCCGCGACGGAAGACATTTGCGTGAAATTGGCCGGGTCTAGCAGGTCCAGTGCAAGTTGCTTGGCCAGATCGACGTTGGGCGCACCCTTGAAGATGGTGAGCCACCCGCCCACTGCGCCGCCGTCACGGCTGCCGCCATCGTTGCCATTGGGCTGACGGAGAAGCACCGTGTTGGGGAACACCGGATTGTTGTCGCGCTTGGCAGCCGCATAGAGCGAGAAGGCGTTTGCGGTATAGCCAACACTGCCCGCCAAATAGGCTTCGTTGTTGGAAATATCGCCCCAACTTTCAACGCCCGGCGGCAACATGGCCGCATATTTGCCGTTGCGATCATAGGTTTCGCGGACGAACTCGAACGCAGCCACGGTGTTCGGATTGTCGAATTCAACCTTAGTGCCGGTGGCGTCGGTGAAGTGGCCGTTGAAGGCATTCAGAATTGCCGAGGCAACGCCCCAGCCGTCGCCGGACTGGTTGACCGTCAGGCCCCAACCATAAAAGCCATTAGCCGGATCGGAGATGGCCAGAGCCGCGTCGCGGCGCTTGCCCCACGTGTCCAGCGTGCGCCAATCAATGCCCTTTTCGAGCAATTTGTCGTTGCGGAAGAAGGTGCCGGTTGAGTTGGCGATGAACGGGACCGCAGCCCAGCGGCCGTCGACCTTGCCGTTCTGCTCAGCGTTGATCCCCGGCATAACATTGCCGTAGCGTTTTGTGGCTTCTTCCACCACGTCTGTAACGTCTTCGAGCAGCCCCAAGAGCTGCATTTGAGGCACAGAGATCGTGCTGGTGTAAGCCAGATCTGGTGGGTTTCCAGCACGCACGGCGGCCGACATTTTGCCTAAGAAGTCGCCGAAAGATTCCGGATTCGTGGTTGAAATGTCGAGTTGGGCACCGTTGGTGGTGGCAAATTTTGTCACGGTGTCGCGGAAAAGGTTTTGGGCCGCTTCGAAGTATTCTGTGCGGTGAATAACGGTGAGCTTGCCTGTTGCGCCTTCCGGCAGAGCTTGCTCAGCTTCCTGCGCCAGCAGCGGCATACCATTGCTTGCTGTCCATAGGCCTAGGCCTGCAGCACCACCATTTTTTAGCACGTCACGGCGATTGATCTTCTTAAAAGTCATTCGTCCTATTCCTCCTTTTGGACATGACTGCGCGCTCGCTGAGCCAGTAAAGGCGGCGATGAATACTGCGATGCGCTTTAATCTCCCGTGTGAAGACTCTCCTTGCCTTCACCTATCCGCGCCAAAAGCAGGCTTTTGTCCCATCAATAGGCTCGAATATGCACTATGACTGACGCAGGATGGGGTTTGAGTCAACATTTGTCCCACAAAAGACTTGATGCTTGGAAGTTCGCGCTTTAACAAATTGGCATAAGCAATGTTGTTCTTGCCGGTTTGAGGAGGCAGGCCTGAGCAACTTGTCAGTTCTATTTAAAGAACAATTTGCCGTTCTTGGGCTGACAAAACCGCAAATCATCGTTCTGGGAGGACTAGATGGGTGCCGTAACGATCCGCAATGTTCGCAAGGCCTATGGCGCAGTCGAGGTGCTGCACGGCGTTTCCATCGATATTGAGGATGGCGAATTTGTCATTCTCGTCGGCCCGTCAGGGTGCGGAAAGTCGACACTGCTGCGCATGATTGCCGGGCTGGAAGACATCACTGGCGGCGACATTGAGATCGGCGGACAGCTGGTCAACGATCTGGAGCCCAAAGATCGTGACATCGCCATGGTGTTTCAGTCTTACGCGCTTTACCCACATATGACGGTCGAGGAGAACATGGCGTTCTCGCTGAAACTGGGCCGTGTCCCCAAAGATGAAATCCGCCGTCGCGTGCTCAATGCCGCGCAGATTTTAGGGCTCCAAGATTATCTCGAGCGCTATCCGCGGCACTTGTCAGGTGGGCAGCGCCAGCGCGTTGCGATGGGCCGGGCGATTGTCCGAAACCCCAAGGTTTTTCTATTCGACGAGCCTTTAAGCAATCTCGATGCAAAGCTGCGCGTCCAGATGCGCAGTGAGATCAAGCTGAACCATCAGCGCCTCAAGACCACGACGATTTATGTGACCCACGATCAGATCGAAGCCATGACCATGGCCAATCGGATTGTGGTCATGCATTCGGGCAATATCGAGCAGATCGGCACGCCACTCGAGCTCTATGATCGTCCGGCAAACTTGTTCGTCGCTAGCTTCATCGGCTCACCAGCCATGAACATAATTTCGGGGGCGCTGGATGGCACCAGCTTCATCTTCCCGGACGGCAACAGAGTTGATCTCGGTGCCTTGCCGAGTGGCGTCGGAAATGGACTGATCAGCCTCGGTGTTCGACCCGAGCATTTTACCCTCGATGCCCAAGGGGTTCAGGCAGAAGTGGTGCTCATTGAGCCGACTGGATCGGAAACGCAGGTGACGCTGCGCCTCGGTGGCAAGGATATTGTCGGGGTGTTCCGCGAGCGCATCGAGGCGCAACCCGGCCAGTCCATCGGTATCAGTTTTCAGCGTGAGCTGGCGCATCTGTTTGCGGCGGAAGACGGACGCCGTTTTGAACGCTAGAAAAGCCAGCGTTCGCTCCTCTGCGCGAAGAAGGTATCCCGGCTCAATGGGGCAGAGCCGGGATGACTGGTTTACAGCCAGATATTCTGGATCACGTCCCAGCCCATGCGCAGGGCTGTGAGGGTCAGAAAGGCTGCAAAAGAATAGGACAGCGTCTTGCGTGGAATGCTGTGCGCCAGCTTTGCACCATATGGAGCCACCAGCATGGTGAGCGGGATCAAAGCCACCAGTGCGATCAGGTTCAGATAGCCGATAGATCCTGCTGGCAGGCCTTCAGCGCCAAAACCGGTGATGATGTAACCAATGGTGCCGGGGATGGCGATGACGAAGCCCAGAGCGGATGCCGTGCCCACAGCTTTGCGAATGTCGTAGCCGAAGGTTGTGAGGATCGGAACGCTCAACGTGCCGCCACCAATGCCCATCAGCGACGATATCAGGCCGACGACGGTGCCGAATGCGGCTTTGAGAGCCGGATGCGGGAAGTCGGTTGCGACGGCCGGGCTGTTGGCGCGGAGCGTCATATTGATCGCCACGAGTAGCGCCACAATGGCGAAGATCGCCGTGAGAACAATGCCCGAAACATAGGCGGAGAAGATCGCTCCACCAATCACGCCAATCACAATCGGCAGGGACCAAGACTTGATGAGGTCGAAGTCCACGGCACCCTTTTTGTAGTGAGAGCGTGCGGATGAAAGCGAGGTGAAAATGATCGTGGTGAGCGAGGTCGCCACCGCAATCTTCATGCGCAGGCCCTCATCGATCCCGAGGCCGCCCAGAACGAAGTAAAGCACTGGGACAATGATGATGCCGCCACCGACGCCCAAAAGGCCGGCGACGAGCCCGCCCATGAGCCCGGCAAAGATCATCGCGACGACAAAGAGCCCGTAATCTGCGAAAAATTCCATAGTGGTGCTTAGCCTTCCAGAGCTTCGAGCAGGGCGATGCCGAGTTCGGCGTTACCCGCTTCCACTGCCTTCACTGCATTGCGCAGCGCTCGCAGCCAAGGGGTGGGGACGCCAAGCTGTTCGCCAATCTCGATAACTGGCAGAACTTGGAAATCAACTTCCGTCGGACGCTTGAAAGTCGCCAGATCGCGCCACACGCCAGTGCGACGGTTGTCGTGAGAGTTCCAATATCGCGTCTGTGCGTCCCAGGAGGCCTGCATCTCGGCTTCGGTGCCACCAGCGCGGAACGCCTTGGGGTCAAAGCCATCGCTGTTCTCGATGCGAATACCCTTGGCGTCTGCAACGGCCGTGACTTCCGCGCAGATTTTGGCCAGAACCGCGCGCGCCTTTGGACGCTGGTAGATTTCAACGACGTCCATGTCGGCGATCGCAGTGCCGAAGTAGACCGCGCCAAGTGCCATTTTGGCCCAGAGATAGCCAAAAATATTGTCGGTGATATCGACCTTATGAACCGGCGCGAGCAATTCGCCCAGCTCCTTGATCCGGTCAGTAATCTGGCCGTCAACTTCGCCAATCTTGAAGCTGCCGCTGCCACCGTTCTTGATGTGACCCGGTTCGACAAAGAAGCCGCCAAAGGTCAGGTACCCGCCGATAGTGCGGTCCGCGCCAACTGCGTCGGCGATGCGGTATTCTTCGAGCCCGTTCTGCAGCGAGACAACGCAGCCGTCGGCGGCGAGAACGCGCTTGACCATGTCGAGCGTGCTTGCCGTGTGCGGAGCCTTAACGGCCAGCAGGATGATGTCGTAGCTGCCAGAGACGTCCTCCGGCAGCATGATGTTTGCGGGCACAGTGACGTCGCGCACGCCGCTCAGACGCAGCCCATTGGCACGCACGGCCGCCACATGGGCCGCGTTCGCGTCAACGAGATCAACAGTGTGACCTTGTTCGATCAGATGCACGCCAGCGATGGCGCCGATAGCACCAGCGCCGACAACGAGAATAGACTGACCCATTTAGCGCAACTGACGCGAGAAGGGCATGTGGGTGCGGCCGGTGTGCGTGCCCCCGGTGACTTCGAGGATCGCACCTGTGGTCCAGGACGAGCGGTCCGAGGTCAGGAAAGCTGCCGCCTCCGCAACGTCGATTGCCGCGCCGGTCCGGCCGATTGGTGTGCCTTCGAGGGTGAGGTTGACATATGGGTGCAGGCTATCGTCGGTTTCGGTGACGATATTGTCGAGGATCAGGCCCGGAGCAACCGCATTGACGCGGATGCCATATTGGCCCAGTTCGATAGCGAAGATGTGGGTGAGCAGTTCAACCGCAGCCTTGGAGCCACTGTAATGCGCACCACCGGCACGACCTGAGCGCGCCGCGCCCGAGGAGATGTTGATGATGGAACCCTTGACGCCAGCGTCGATCCACTTGCGGGACAGCGCCTGACAGGTGAGCATAGTGCCGCGCGTGTTGACGTTGAACACGCTGTCCCATTCTTCAACGGTCACATCGAGCATGGAGCAGTTTGGGAAAATACCATGCGCATTGGCCAAGAGGTCTGGCAGGCCGGCGAAAGCTTCTGCTTCCGCCACCATGCGCTGAACTTCGTCAAACTGCGACTGGTCGCCCTGAACGGCGAACACTTTGCCTGGGTAGGTTTCAGCGATTTCTGCGGCAACGGCTTTCACGCGACCACCATCGAGGTCGGCCATAACCACAATTGCGCCTTCACGAAGGTAAACTTCGGTGATCGCACGGCCCAAGCGACCTGCAGCGCCGGTGACCAGCGCGATTTTGTTTTCAAGAAGCATTTTTGAGATCAGTTCTGCTTGCTGTCGAGTTCGGCCGAAGCCTGTTCGAGAATTTCGATGGCCTGTTTCAGGCCCCACGCCACGCGATTGCGGGCACGCGATGCGCCAACGGTGAGGAACTTGAAGGCGTCGGTACCGGCCTCAACCTGCGCCATGTCGCGAAGCGGACGGAGCGACGGATAGATGGGCGTCATGATCGCGGCATCCTGCTCAAAGCGGTCCGCCTCGCTGTAGTCGAGGATGACCAATTGGCGCGAAACACCAATCAACGCCGCGTTTGCACTGGCGTATCCAGCCGCGTCCGAGAGGTTGGCAAGGCGTGCATTGAATGCCGTCGCGATTTCGGTCAGGCGGTTAGCGCGCTCTATCAGCACCGACATGTCGAACTTGCCGACAATGCCCGCCTGAATAGCGTTCAGTTCTTCAGAGAGATAACGACCGTGTTCAGCCCAATCGAGCGGCAGAACCTTGTCGGCGAGGAGGCGCCAGACCGTGTGGAAGTAAATCTTGGTGTCGCGCACCAAAATCTCTTCGTCCATCTTGTCGAGCAAATCATCGGGTGTGTGCCACCACCAGCCAGTGCCTGCGCCCTTGCGGTTGCCGCCGCCGAAAACCGCTGCCGATGCATTCGCATCCGCGCCAGCTGGCTGTTCGCTCATATTGCCGTAAATGGCCGAGACGCCAATGCCCCAGAAAGACTGGTCGCCAGCGCGCGCCATGCGGCGATTGGAAAACTCTTGCTGAGCCTGGTCCCAGATCGATTCAACGGCCAATGCGCGCAGTTCTGCCGCAGCGGTCGTGTCGGTCACGATGATGTTGCCCTTGCCGCCAGTCGAGTCGACGTTGACGTGCACAAGCGCGCGCTTTTCCAACTCTTCCCAATGCTCTTCAGCGTACCAGGTCGAGCCGGAGTAGCGACCCTGCGAGTGACCGGACCAGAAGACGATGCGCAGGCCACGTTGCCACAGATCGCGGCGCTCAGCGGCAACACGACCAACTTCCATCATGGTGGCATTGGCGCCGCCATTGTCCATCACGCCATAGTACCAAGTGTCGTGGTGGCCGGTGAAGAAGACAAATGGCTCTTCGTCATCTCCCGTCGCGCTTGGCAGGTCGGCCACCAGAATGGGGGTCTTGCGCCAGCGGGTATCGACGTCGGCGTGCAATGTGACCTGATAGCCTGGGTTTTCAACGAGCTTTGCCCGGATCGCCGTGCCGTTTTCGAGCGGCGTGCTGACCACAACGGTCTGTGGCAGATTGCCGACAGTTTGCTCGGTCGGGCTGCCCCAAACCGGCGAGATGCACATTTCGTGCGTGTGCTCGTGTGGGCTGACATGGAGCTGGCCAAGTGCGCCAGCTTCAGTGGCGCGCTGTGAAACGACAGCGCCTGCAACGCCATCAACGATGACGATCTTGCCGCGAACGTCCTTGCCAGCGAATTCAGCCGCAGAGCCCGAACCCACATCGACGAGACCCGCCGTAATCCCTTCAGCAGGGGAGGACTGCGAGAAGGAGTGGGTGATGCAACGGTGTTCACCGTCTGGAGTGACGATGCGCGCCTTTTGAGGAAGGCTGATATAGGCGTCGTGCAGGATGAGATCGGTCTTAAAACCGTAAGAGTTCATCTGCGCTTGGATATAGGCCAAGCTCTTGAGCTCTTCGTCGATGCCGGATTCTTTCCGCCACTTCGAGAATTCAACGAGGTGTTCCCACATCAATGGGCCGTTGATGGAATTGAGCAGATCTTGGGGGACGATCGCCTTCATTCTGATGCCTCCTTCGCCTGCAGCGACGCAAGCGGAATAGTTTTATTGCGCATGATCAGGCTCAGGATCGCGACGATGATAATCGCGAACAAAATCAAGAGACTGGACAGCGCAGCAATGGTTGGGTCCTGCCATTTCTGCAGGTAGAGGAACATTTCGATCGGCAAGGTGTTGGCGCCAGCGCGAACGAGGAACAGGGTGGTTTCAACCTGGTCGAACGAGGTCATGAAGGCGAACAGCGCCGAGACCACCATGCTCACCGAAATCTGCGGCATCACCACCTTGGTGAAAGCGCGGACTGGCTTGGCGCCCAAATCCATTGCCGCTTCCTGCAGCGACCAATCGAAATTGGCGAGCGAGGCCGTGATGACGGTCACGATGAAGGGCAGAACCACAACCACGTGCACGAACAGCAGGCTGGCGTAATTGCCAAACATGCCGATGCGAACAACGAACATGAACGCCGCCACGCCCAGCACGATGTTCGGCAGAACGATCGGCGAGAGCAGGAAGGCACGGATCAGGTTCGCGAGCTTGGGCTGGTAGCGGACGATGGCGTAGGACGCCATGGTGCCGATGACCATCGCAATCGCAGTCGCCAACAGCGCGAGCATCACACTGCGACCTGCAGCGAGATAGAACGTGTCCTGTGCGAACAGGTTTTCATACCAGCGGGTCGAATAGCCCTCAGGCGGGAAGACGTTGTGCGCCACGCTCGAAAACGAGTTGAGGATCACAATAGCCAGCGGTGCGAGCACGTAGAACACGCCCATCACCGCGAACAGGCCCAGCAGCAGATAGCGATAATGGGGCATAGTTTTATCAGACATCACTATACCTCACTAAAGCGCAGCAAGCGGTTGGAGATCATCACGGTGATCATAGCCAAGCCGAGCAGTGCGATGCCGCCAACAGCGGCAAGCGGCCAATTGATTTCGGTGGTCGCGGTGTAGACCTGCAGCGGCAGGATCAGGATGCGGCCGCCACCCAAAATCTGTGGCGTCACGAAAGCGCCAAGCGCTAGGGTAAAAGCGATTTGCGCACCAGAAACTAGGCCGGGCAGGGTGAGTGGGAAGGTGACGCGACGGAATGTGGTCCACCAACCGGCACCAAGGTCCATTGCGGCTTCGCGCAGGTTTGGGTCGATACGCTGCATCACCGAGAAGATCGGGAAGACAACGAACGGCAGGAACACATGCGTCAAGCTGATGACGACGCCGGTCAGATTGAACACGAGGCGGACCGGCTCAGGGAACTGCAGGATCTGCTGCAAGAACCAGTTAATCGGGCCCTGATCGGCCAGCAACACGGTCCAGCCATAGGTGCGCACGACGACCGAAACGAGGATCGGCGAGAAGATGATCACAGCGAACCACTTCTGCATCCACGGCTTTTGCATGCGCCAGAGCGCATAGGCCAGCGGATAGCCAATCACGATCGACACAAAGGTCGTCACTGAGGCCATCTTGAGCGTGTCGAGAATGACCATGTGGTAATAGGAGTCCGTGAAGAACTCGATATAGGTGTCGAAGCTGAAATCCTCAATCAGGCGACCCCGCTCAAAGCGGTAGAAGCTGTACTGAAAGAAGGTCAGCAGCGGCATTACGAAGGCACCCAGCATCACGATCATAACCGGTGACAGCAGGAGCCAGGGCATGATGCGACGGGTGAAAGGCGGCTTTGCTGGCGTTATCGCCAGCTTGCCCGAGGTGTTGGAGACGGCATCAGTCATCGCCGAAAAGCGTCGTTGCCGCCCCCTCCCAGCCAAGGGCCACGATGGTCCCAACCGCAGGGGCAGCGCTGGTACCATCGTGGTGGAGTTCGACCGTTAGGTCGATTGGGGTGTTCTGAATTTGAACCGTGACGAGGATCGAGGAGCCTGAGAACACGGTCTGTTTGACGAGACCCGACAGGCGCACCTGCGCGTTTGCAGCAGCATCTCCAACGCGGACGCGTTCGTGACGGACGGATACGACACCGGTCTTGCCATTGCCGATCTGGCCGATTGGCGTGGCAAAGCTGGCTTCGCCGACACGGACCATTGCGGTTTGGCCGGAGACTTCCAGGATTTCGACGGGCAGCAAATTGGTGTTGCCAATGAAGCTGGCGACGAAACGGGTCGACGGGCGGTCGTAGATTTCTTGGGGCGAAGCGAGCTGGTCGATCTTGCCCTTGTTCATCACGGCGATCTGGTCAGACATGGTCAATGCCTCGCCCTGATCATGGGTCACGTAGATGAAGGTGGTGCCGACTTCTTGCTGGATGCGCTTGAGCTCCATCTGCATTTGCAGACGCAGCTTCAAATCGAGCGCGCCGAGCGGCTCGTCGAGCAGCAGAACCTCAGGCTTGTTGACCAGTGCGCGGGCAAGGGCCACACGCTGCATCTGGCCACCCGAAAGCTGGCGTGGCTTGCGTTCTGCCATCTGCAAAAGGCTAACCATTTCAAGCGCATCGGCGACACGCTTACGAATTTCGTTGCGCTCGAGTTTTGCCACTTCCAAGCCGAAGGCGACGTTCTGAGCGACGGTCATATGGGGGAACAGCGCCCAGCGCTGGAACACCATATTGGTGGGGCGCGAGTAAGCTGCAACATTGTGCATGTCTTTGCCCGCAATACGGATCTGGCCGCTATCTGGCCATTCGAACCCGCTCATCATGCGCAAAGTTGTTGTCTTCCCGCAGCCGGAGGGGCCGAGAAGGGAGAAGAAGCTACCCTTGGGCACAGAAAACGAGATGTCGTCTACCGCAAGATAGTCAGCGAAAACCTTGCTGACATTTTGGAACTCGACGTCAAAATTCATTCGTAACTCGCTTGGAATGCACGGCAAACATGCGGAGGGGCGCAGAGCGCCCCTCTCATGATCAACGCATGTTAACCTTGACTTCACGATCCCAGCGCTGACGCCAATCAGGCGTCACTTCGCCGATGTGGCCGTAGTCAAACACAATGGATTCCTCAGCCAGGCTGAGCTGCAGCATCGGATTGGTCTTCTGCTTTTCGGTGAGAACAGCATTGGACACAACCGGGATGGACGAGGTCAGATCGCCGTAGCGGCCAGCGTTTTCAGCTTCGAGCAGCGAGTTGATCAGCGACGCGCAGACGGCCTTTTCAGCTTCGTCCGAACCGTCAACGATAGCGAGGTAGCTCGGGAACGCGATCGCGCCTTCCTTTGGAACTGCGAAGGCAAATGGGCCACCTTCTTCGATCCATACGTTGGAGATCGAGGAGAACCATGGCGCAGCCCAAGCGTCGCCGCTCACCAGCAGGTTCTTCACGGCGTCGTTGGAATCAACCAACGCGCGGAAGTTCTTGGCGTTTTCTGCCCAGACCTTGAAGCCTGGATCGATATTGAATTCGTCACCGCCGTTGAGCTTTGCAGCCACGGCCATCATGCGGGTGTCGTAGTCGAACATGGTCACGCGGCCTTCATAGGCCTCGCTCCAAAGGTCGGCCCACGAGGTCGGTGGGGTTGGAACCGCATCCTTGTTGTAGAGGATGCCGACAGCGTTCATCTGGTAGCCAACACCGCGGTCTTCAGCGCGACGGAAGTTTTCCATGACGTTGGTGAGGTTTGGAACAGCTGCTACGTCGAGAACATCCCACATGCCCTCTGCGTCGCCCTTGGTGATGGCGTCAGCATTGAAGAAGCCGCAGTGAACCAGCGGATTGTCCGGGGTGGTGCGGCGGGCCGCGACCATCTGCGGGTAGGTGATCGCGTTGTTCGATTCCAGAATGTTGATGGTCACATTCGGGTTCGCGGCGCGATATGCCTCAATAATTTCAGTAGGGACAACGCCCTGGTTCGAACCTGCCCAGATGAAGAAGGTAACTTCGGTCTTGTCTTGGGCAAATACGGCGGGAGCGACGGCTACGCCGCCAAGGAGTGCTGCCGTCAGCGCTGCAATACGTATCATACTTAGTCTCCGTATGGGGACGTGTACTCACGTCTCCCGACCCTTTTGAATGCGCGGCGCGTGGGGCACGCACTGCGCATCTCGTATAAATACGATACGAAAATTGCGCATAGTCAAGAATGAGTTTGCAGAATGATGCGAAATGCGTAATTTTATTGCAGGGAGGATGCGGGATGCAAAAAGTGGTTTTGGATCAGCTTGATCAAGACATCATCGCCTTGCTGGCGAAAGATGGTCGGGTTTCATTTCGTGAAATCGCGCGACAGTTAAACGTCTCGGAGGGGACGGTGCGGTTGCGCTTCACGCGCCTGCAAGACGAAAACCTTATTCGCGTGACCCTGGTGGGTAGCCCTATTGCTTTGGGCGTTGGGGTGTCAGCGATGACATTGCTACGGGTAAAGCCCGGACACACGCGCGAGACAGCCGAAATTCTGGGCCAGCAAAGCAATGTTCGCTTTGTTGGTCTGTCCTTTGGTCCAGCCGATGTGATGATACAATCCCTCCATAAGGATGTGGCAGATCTCCATCGGTTCGTGTCGGAAGTGGTGCCCAAGGTTGCCCCTGCAGTG
This sequence comes from Devosia sp. WQ 349K1, assembly GCF_016595685.1. Classification (NCBI taxonomy): domain Bacteria; kingdom Pseudomonadati; phylum Pseudomonadota; class Alphaproteobacteria; order Hyphomicrobiales; family Devosiaceae; genus Devosia; species Devosia sp. WQ 349K1. The sequence goes on from NZ_JAENGO010000001.1 coordinate 142,180, forward strand.
ACCAGCACCGACACTTTCCAAATTGCTGAGGTCACCAAGAGCTCCTGGACCTGGGGCGATTGGTTTGAATACCTCGAGTCCGATCAGGACTAGTTCTGAACTTCAACTTCTCAAGGCTTTGTCTGTTGTCTCCAACCCAACCGAGTTTCGTTTCGCGTCCTGAAATTGTTGGTAGCTTCGGGGTGGTCTCGTCCACGCACTGGATCGCCAGCGCCGTGGCAATGTCCATTCTTGAGCGTGGCGGGAACGCGTTCGATGCTGCGGTTGCCGGTGGTCTTACCCTGCAAGCTGTTGAGCCACATTTGAATGGCCCGGCGGGTGAAGTGCCGATTGTCTTTTACAATGCGCGCACCGAGCAGACTGAGGTTTTGTGCGGGCAGGGCGTGGCACCCGGCGCGGCGACGCCAGAACGTTTTACCGATCTTGGCCTTGATCTTATTCCCGGCTCCGGCCTTCTCGCGACTGTTGTCCCCGGCGCCTTCGACGCTTGGCTGGTGATGCTACGCGATCATGGCACCATGCGCCTGCGCGATGTGTTCGAGCCGCTTATTCACTATGCCCGCAATGGCATTCCTGTTTTGCCGCGCATCAATTCAGCTGTGGCCGGGATGCGGACCGTCTTTGAGAACCATTGGCATGGCTCGCGCGATGTCTACCTCAAGAATGGTGATCTGCCGCAAGTGGGCACCATGCACCGCAATCCGGTCATGGCCGACACCTATGAGCGCATCCTGTCTGAGGCCGAGGCCGTGGGCGGCGATCGTGATCGCCAGATCGAGGCCGCGCGTCGCGCTTGGTACAAGGGCTTTGTCGCTGAGGCGATGGATCGCTTCAGCCAATCCGGCGATGTCCTCGATGTCGACGGCGTCCCGCACAAGGGTCTTCTTACCGCCGACGATATGGGGCGTTGGGAAGCCAACTACGAAAAGCCACTGTCGCTAAAGTTCCGGGACTTTGAAGTCTTTAAGCCCGGCCCATGGAGCCAGGGGCCGGTCATGCTGCAGCAATTGTCGCTGCTCGACGGCTTTGCCCTCGAAGACATGGATCCTTCGGGCGATGAATACATCCACTTGATCCTCGAAGCCGGCAAGCTCGCCTTCGCCGACCGCGAGGCCGCCTATGGCGACCCGAAATTCAGCGATGTTCCAATGGAACACCTGCTCTCAAAGACCTATGCCGAAGAACGCCGCCGCCTCATGGGTGAAACCGCGTCTTTGGATTTGCAGCCCGGTATCCAAACCGACGCTGCTTGGGAGGCGCATCTCGCCGCCATTCGCACACGCGAGACCAAGGCCGCGGCGGGCGCAGGCGAACCCACTGTTGCTCCGATCCTCGGCGTTGGTGAGCCAACAGTGGCTCTTCCACCAGCCGAGCGTGGCGACACCTGCCACATCTGTGTCGTGGATCGTCATGGCAATATGGTTTCTGCGACCCCAAGCGGCGGTTGGCTGCAGAGCTCGCCGGTCATTCCTGAGCTGGGCTTCCCGCTCAACTCGCGCGCTCAAATGTTCTGGCTCCAGCCCGGTCTGCCGAGCACGATTGCGCCCTATAAGCGCCCGCGCACAACACTGTCGGCTTCGCTCGCCCATCGTGATGGCAAGCCGTATATGGCTTGGGGCACGCCGGGCGGTGATCAGCAAGATCAGTGGTCGTTGCAACTCTTCCTCCGCCACGCGGTCTCGGGGCTCAACCTGCAGCAGTCCATCGAAGCGCCTAACTGGCACACGGATCACTTCCCAAGCTCGTTCTGGCCACGCGCCGCTAAGCCCAACACCGTCGTTGTCGATGGGCAGATGCCGGAAGCCACCGTCACTAAATTGCGCGACCGTGGTCATGACGTCGTTGTCGGTCCTGTCTGGTCCGAAGGTCGCCTCTGTGCGGTCTCGCAGAAGGACGGCATCCTCAAGGGCGGTGCAGACCCACGCACCTCCCAGGGCTATGCCATCGGCCGCTGATGAAAGATTTTTCCGACATGTCCCAGCCGATTGCCGCGAGCTATGCAGGTTTTGGTCCTGCGCGTGACGTTTTGAAGTTTTCAGAACAAGTCCGTCCAACACCCCAACAGGGTGAGGTCGTTGTCCGCATCCACGCCTCCGGCATCAACCCGTCAGACGTCAAAAAGCGTTCTGGCTGGGGCAGCACAACGCCTCCTGCTCAACCCATCGTTCCACACAGCGATGGCGCGGGTGTGGTCGAATGCGTCGGTGCCGGTGTCCCAGAGTATTGGGTCGGTCGCCGCGTCTGGGTGTTTAACGCGCAAGGCGCTGCCTCTTATGGCGGTTCGGGCCCGGAAGCAGGCACTGCTGCCACCTACAGCTGCCTGCCGCTGTCCCATGTCGTGCCTTTGCCCGATAATGTCTCGTTTGAGGTTGGAGCCTGCCTCGGCATTCCCGCTCGTACCGCGCATTACGTCACCTTCTGCGATGGTCCGGTCACCGGCAAAACCGTCCTCGTGCAAGGCGGGGCAGGCGCTGTTGGCGAGCTGGCCGTGCAGTTCGCCGTAGCCGCTGGCGCGACCGTCATCACGACAGTCTCTTCGCCAGAAAAAGCCGAGGTCGCACGTGCGGCTGGAGCCCACCACATCATCAACCGCAAGACCGAAGATGTGGTGAAGTGCGTTCGTAACATTGCCACGCAAGGCGTTGATCGCATTATCGAAGTTGACTTCGGCGCGAACGCTGCCATTGACGCTGCCGTGCTGAAACTCGGCGGTCAGATCGCCAGCTATTCCTCGCCATCCGACCGTACCCCGGCCATCCCTTACTATCCGCTTCAGTTCACCAATGCCCATATTCGGCTCGCGCCGATCTTTATGATTTCGGAGGCCGACAGTATGCGTGGGCTCGCGGATATCAACTTTGCGCTCTCGATGGGGCAGCTTCGTCCAACCATCGCTGCGACCTTCGCCCTCCGCGAAATTGCCGATGCGCATGAAGCCGTAGAAGCCCCAAAGCAGCCTGGCAATGTGGTGTGCCTCGTCTGAGACACACCGGGGCGCGAACTAAACCCGCGTGAATTTTTGCGCTGACACCGGGCTCTGCGGATATTCGGTCGACTCAGCGGTCGCGAAAATCTTCATCACAATGTCTTCGCCCTCGATCACCTTGCCAAAGGCAGCGAAGCCCTGACCATCCGGGTTGCGTCGGCCACCAAAGTCCAGCTCTGGCTGATCGCCAATGCAGATAAAGAACTCCGATGTCGCCGTTCCCGGCTCAAGGCGCGCCATCGACACCGTCATGTGCTGATGCTTTATTCCTGTCACAGAGGTCGGCTCATGGGCGATGGGTGGGAAGATTTGCGGCTGGTCATCCTTGGGATCGATGCCCATCTGGACGACTTCGATTTTCGGGTCACGCTCCGGCGCTTGGTTGCTCAGCGTCACAACCCGATAGGCGCGCGCCGCGTCGAGGTGCCCGCCGTCCACATAGGCCAAAAAATTCTCTGTCGTGATCGGAGCCCGCTCCGGCTCTAGGCCTAGGGTGAAATTGCCCTGCTCGGTTTCGACGCGGACCTTAATCATATGCAATGACTTTCAAGAGAATGGGTGCCCCCGCCGAAAGAGCGGCGAGGGCATTGAGCACTTATTCAGCGATGGTTGCGTCGCGGAAATACGGCACGTTCAGCGACGAACGCCAGAAGCCAGACACCTGCGGGCTCATCATCATGTAGTTGTAACGATGATATTGCGGCAGGATGGCATGGTCGTTCATCAGGATCGCTTCAGCCGCACGCATATGGTCGCGTGACGCGGCTTCATCGGTTGCCTGCTTTGCCGCTTCGATCTCAGCGTCATATTCGGCATTCGACCAGTTGTTGAGGTTGTTGGCCGAACCGGTGACGAAGTTGTCGAGGAAGGTCATTGGGTGCGGATAGTCAGCGCCCCAGCCCATCTGTGCGATCTGGTACTCGACCTTCTGCACTTCTGGATAGAACACCTGCCATTCGGTGGCCTGAATCTCGACGTCGATGTTGAGATTTTCCTTCCACATCTGCTGAATAGCTTCGAGCAGCTTTTCGATCGGTGGGGAAGTGTAGGTCACAAAGACGGTCGAGGGGAAACCTTCGCCATTCGGATAGCCTGCCTCAGCAAGCGCGGCCTGTGCGCCTTCAACGTCTGCCGTTTCCGAAAGACCAAAGGTGTCGCGGCCGTCGGTATAGTCTTCGCCGCCAAGGCTCATGCCGGGTGGTACGAGGCCTAGCGCTGGCGTGTCAGCCGACTGCAGCACGAATTCGATGATTTCCGAACGGTCGATGGCCATGGAGAGGGCCTTACGCACGTTCAGATTGTCGAGTGGGGCTTGGTTCGGGTTGAAGAACGCATAGGTGGTGCCCAGCGCCGGAACGACCATGAAGGCATCCGATTCAACCGACAGGCGTGGAATTTCTGGCGATGGCACAGCTTCGATGCCGTCAACGTCACCAGCTTCCATAGCGGCAAGCGCGGTTGCTGGATCTGGGATCAGGCGGAAGGTGAGCTTATCGAGGCTGACAGCGTCGGCGTCGTAATAGTTCGGGTTCTTTTCAAAGACGACGGACTCGCCCTGATTGAACGCGGTCACGCGGAACGGGCCGGTGCCGATAAAGGTCGCCGGGTTGCGGGTCCAGCCTTCAGGGTCAGCCGAAACAACGTCCTCACGCACCGGGTAGAATGCCGGGTAGTTCAAGAGCTGCATCATATAGGGGACGCGCTGCTTGAGCGTGAAGGTGAGGGTCTTGTCGTCTGGCGCGGATACGGCAATCGCACCAGCGTCGCCACCGTTGTAAGCCTCTTCAGCGCCAACGATGTGGTAGAGCATCTGCGAGTTCATCGCGCCGGAGGCTGGGTCGAGCACGCGCTTCCACGCATAGACGAAGTCCGAAGCCTTTACCGCCTCGCCGTCCGACCACTTGGCGTCGCGCAGCTTGAAGGTATAGGTGAGGCCGTCCTCAGAAATTTCCCAGGTTTCGGCCAGTGCCGGAATGACTTCGCCTTCTGGGCTGTAGCGGATCAGGCCTTCAAAGGTGTTGCCGATGATCGGTGCTGCAAAGGTTTCCGCAGTGGTACCGGGATCGTATTTAGCGCTTTCGTTGTTGACCACATAGGTCAATTCCCCAGCAGCGAAGACTCCCCCAGTCGTCGCCAGCAGCGCTGCCGTTATCATCGGCAGAAGCATCTTGTTCATGACGTTCTCTCCTGTTGTGAGGTCGCAAAGACCTCGTTTGGCCTGTCCGCCAATTCCTTGGCGAAATGGCAGGCGGAGACATGGCCTCCGCCAATATCAACCAGTGGCGGCTCGATCCTCGCGCATAGCTCAGTGGCGAGCGGGCAGCGGGTGCGGAAGCGGCAGCCAGTGGGAATGTCGAGTGGGCTCGGAATTTCGCCCTGCATCGGCTCAACCTTGCGGGTCACCGATGGGTCAGGCACGGGAATGGCCGAGAGCAGCGCCCGCGTATAGGGGTGCGACGGGCGATGATAGAGATCGGCGCTCGGCGCCAATTCAGCAATTTTGCCCAGATACATAACCCCGATGCGGTCCGAGATGTGGCGCACCATCGAGAGGTCATGGGTGATGAAAAGATAGGTCAGCCCGAGTTCGTCTTGCAGGTCCTCAAGCATGTTGACCACCTGCGCCTGAACGGAAACGTCCAGCGCCGAGATCGGCTCGTCGCAAATGACGAGATCCGGCTCAAGCGCGATAGCGCGGGCAATGCCGATACGCTGGCGCTGACCGCCCGAGAATTCATGGGCAAAGCGCGCAGCGGCGTCGGTAGGCAGGCCAACACGGTCCAGCAGTTTGCTGACCTTAGCCCGTCGTTCAGCCGGCGTGCCGACACCCGCGATTTCCAGCGGTTCGGCGATCAGCTCGCCAACGCTCATGCGCGGATTAAGGCTGGCATAGGGGTCTTGGAAGATCATCTGCACGCGACGCCGGAACTTTGCCAACTGCCGCTCAGGCAATGCGCCAACGTCCTGCCCGTCAAAGATCAGGCTGCCAGAGGTCGGCTCATGCAGGCGGATCACCGTCCGAGCCAATGTGGATTTTCCGCAACCGGATTCGCCGACGAGGCCGAGGGTTTCGCCCTTCATCAAATCCAAGTCCACGCCGTCTACCGCGCGCAGGATTGGGGCCTGTGTGAATGGTGGAGCCGGGAGATGAAAATGCTTCTTGAGATTGCGCAGCGAGAGGAGAGGCTGGGTCATGCGACCACCTCATGCAGTCCTGCGACCTTGGGGGCCTCGGGGTGTTGCAGCCAGCACCGGGCTTGATGGCTATCGCCAAACAGCGGGGGCAGGGCCGCGACGCATTGGGTCATGGCGTGGGGGCAGCGTGGTGCGAAGGGGCAGCCGGGCGGCGGAGCGAGCATATTGGGGGGGCTGCCTGGAATTGGCGTCAAACGCTGGTGGCTATCATCGCGCAGGTCCGGAACCGCGCCGATTAGCCCGAGGGTGTAGGGGTGTGCTGGAGCCGCAAACAGATCCCGAACATTGGCGGTTTCCATCACCATGCCGCCGTAGAGCACCAGCACCCGGTCGCACACTTCAGCGATAACACCGAGATCATGCGTGATCAGAATGACGGACATGCCCAAACGTGTTTGCAGGTCTTTTAACAACGATAAAATCTGCCGCTGGATCGTCACGTCCAAAGCCGTTGTTGGCTCATCGGCGATCAGCAGTTTCGGGTCGCAGGCCAGCGCCATGGCGATCATCACGCGTTGACGCATTCCGCCTGAAAACTCATGCGGATAAGACTTGAGCCGAGTGGCCGCCGAAGGGATGCGCACCAATTCAAAGAGTTCGATTGCGCGCGCCCGGGCCTCGGCGCGGGTCGCCTTTCGGTGGCGCAGAATGGTTTCCATCACCTGCTCACCCACGCTCAGCGTTGGGTTGAGCGAGGTCATAGGGTCTTGGAAAATAACGCCGACCCGGTCGCCGCGAATATCGGCCAATTCTGCTTCGTCGAGTTTGAGCAGGTCTTGGCCCTCAAAATGGGCCGAGCCCGATTTGATCCGGCCACCGGCCTTGAGCAGCTTTAACACCGACATGCAGGTAATCGACTTGCCGGAGCCGCTTTCGCCGACAAAGCCGAGCATTTCTCCGGGGCGCACGTCAAAGCTGACGCCACGCACCGCTTGCACCTCGCCGCGGCGGGTAAAGAACGATGTGGTCAGGTCTTTGACCGATAAAATGGGCTGGGTCATGCGCTCAACCTCGGGTCGAGTGCATCGCGCAATCCATCGCCAAGGAAGTTGAAGGCGAACATGGTCAGCGAAATGGCAGCTGCTGGGAAGAACAATTGGTGCGGATAGGCGCGCAAGGTTTCGACAGCTTCCGATGTCAGCGAACCCCAGGAAGCCAAGGGTGGCGTCACGCCAAGGCCAATAAAACTCATGAAGCTTTCAATGAAAATGGCCGACGGGATCAGCATGGTCAGCGTGACAATGATTGGCCCCAGCGCATTGGGGAGCAGGTGGCGCGTCAAAATCCGCGCCGGAGACGCGCCCATGGTGCGGGCCGCCGCCACATAGTCGAGGCTTTTGAGCGAGAGGATTTGGCCCCGCACAATGCGCGCCATGTCCACCCAGAACACTGAACCAATCGCGATAATGATCGATAGCAGACCGGAGTTGAACACCACCATCAGCAGGACAACATAGAGCGTCAGCGGGATGGTCGAGATGATTTCGACAATACGCATCATCACCGCGTCGACCCGGCCGCCGACATAACCGGCTATGCCGCCGTAAAACACGCCGATGAAGAAATTCACCAGCGTCGCCACAAAGGCCACGGTTAGCGAGATCTGCGCGCCATAAAGCTGGCGCACGAGAATATCGCGACCAAGCTGATCCGTGCCAAAGAGATAGGTGCGGTTCCAGCTCCAGCCGGACGGTCTTAGCTCCGTGCCATCTTCAAGCAGAATGCGGGCAGGGAGCTTGCTATAATCAAGCGTAATGGGCTGGCCGCCGATTTCGAAGGCCTGCTGCTTCTTGATCATGTCGCGCCGTTCGCCCCGCACAAGGCCCAGCACAAACCCACTCTCGTCGACCTCATAGATGTTGAAGTTTGAGGCGTTGAGGAACACGCGCGCAGTTTCGCCTTCGGCATTGGTCAGCGCATAGGTTTCAAAAGCGGGCGGAATATTCGCGAGCTTGAGGTCTTGCTTGTAATAGGTGTGCGGCGACAGCATCGGGCCAAAAAATGCGGCCAAGACCAAAGCGATGATGAAGACGATACTGGCGACAGCAAGCTTGTTGGCGAGCAGGCGGCGGCGCACTTCCTGACCATAGGTCGGCGCGGGTGGTTGAACCGGCGCGGCCAGCGCTTCCGGCGGAAGCTTGGCCCACATATCGGGAGAAATCTCGGTCATGCTTTGGCCTTGCTCAACTTGATGCGTGGGTCGAGCCAGACATAGAGCAGGTCGACAATGAGGATCATGACCATAAGAATGGCAGCGTAGAAAATGGTAATGCCCATGATCGCCGTGTAATCGCGATTGGTAATCGACAGCACGAACTGACGGCCAATGCCGGGCAGGGCGAAAATCTGCTCTATGACGAAAGAGCCGGTGATCAGATTGGCGACAACAGGCCCGAGCACGGTGACGACAGGCAGTAGCGAATTGCGCAAACCGTGCTTGATCAGGATTTGACCCGGCCGCAGGCCTTTGGCGCGCGCCGTGGTCATATAGTCCTGTTCAAGCGTCTCCAGCAGCGACGAGCGCGTCAGCCGCGAGACAAAAGAAATCCAGAAGCCCGATAGAGCAAAGACCGGCAGAATGTAGCCGCGCCAGTCATCCAGACCAAAGGTCGGAACCCAGCCGAGGCGTAGCGCGAAGACATAAAGCGATACGGTGGCAATCACATAAGACGGAATGGCAACGCCGAGCGTGGCGATGAACATCACTGTCGTGTCCGGCCAACGATTGCGGTTCAGCGCCGCAACAATCCCCAGCGGCACACCCAATGCTACAACACAGATAACGGCCAAGAGGCCCGTCTGCAGCGTGACCGGTAGGCCCGATGCAATCATCGTGTTCACGGAAACGCCGGGGTATTTAAACGAAGGCCCGAAATCGAGCCGCAGCATTCCGCCGAGGTAGTTGAGATATTGCTGCCAGATCGGCTGGTCGAGGCCATATTTGGCATTCAGCGCGGCGGCAATTTCCGGCGCAAGCATCTTCTCAGAAACGAACGGACCACCAGGAACGGAATGCATGAGGAAGAAAGTCAAAGTTATAATGGCCCAAAGCGTGAGCGCCATCATGCCCAGACGTTGCAATATATACGACTGCATTGGTCGTCTGTTCCAATTCAGAAATTTCGAGGGCCGATCTACCCTACTAGATCAGCAGTAGCTTGCTGGAAAATCAATCTAATTTTTCAGCGCAACGTAGGAAATTGATGTTGCTGCTAGGCCGTCTTTATTGGCAGTCGCGCTGCACAACAGTGCGGTGTCTGCGCCACCCCAGATGCCAAGACGGCGCCCATCGTGCGGCCCTTAAAGGCCAGCAAGACGCCCATATGAGGCCAATTGGTGCCACTGTGGTCGCTTAGCCCCAAGCACGCAAAAAGGGCCGCTATTCCAAAGCATTGCTATTGATTCAGCCTAAAAGGGAAGCCCCGGCAGCGCATAAGAGCATTGCCAGCTCTCGGGGTGCCTCGCTCTGGTGGACGGTGTATAACGGCCCTCTGCCGATATTGAGGTCGCCGGTTGGGTATCCCGGCGCTGCTTTTGCAGTACTCGTCGCACTGCGTCCCAACGGCTCCATTAGATTTTTAGTTTGCACGGCAAGGGCCTAGGTCCGGGCTGGTGCATTTTGTATTGGAGAGGCGCATGCTTCCGAAAAAGACAACTCTGGTTCTGCAGCTAAGCATGACTTTCATGATGGCCTTTGTGATGTCGGGTTCGCTCGGCTTCATCACTGCCGGAACAGACTTCCTAAGCCATTGGCCAAAAATGTTTTTCATCGCTTGGCCGCTGGCGTTCATCTGGACCCGCATTATCAATCCGATTGCCTTCAAAATTGCCTTCAAGTTCGCCCCGCCACACAAGCAGGGTGGCGCTGCTCCGCAGCACTAATTTTGCCAAGAAAGCCGGGGCTCTGCTCCGGCTTTTTTGTTTGTGGGGGCGCTGGCTCGACCGTATAAGCGGGGCAAATTCTCGTCCTCTGCCCTCGGGCCAATCCGGTTTTTGCATGTTTAATTTCGCCAACTACCGCGCCGAATGGGTGCGGGATGTGCGGGCGGACCTCTTGTCTGGTCTGGTCGTTGCGCTCGCGCTAGTCCCTGAAGCCATTGCGTTTTCGATGATTGCCGGCGTGGATCCGAAAGTCGGGCTATACGCGTCGGTGGTGATTTCCATCGTCATCGCTTTTTTCGGCGGGCGTCCGGCGATGATCTCGGCAGCGACGGCCGCGACAGCGGTCCTGATGGGCTCGCTGGTGCGCGACCATGGGCTCAATTATCTGCTGGCGGCGACTATTTTGGCCGGGGTTCTGCAGTTGGTCGCCGGGTGGTTGAACCTGCAAAACGTCATGAGGTTCGTTTCGAAGTCGGTCATGTCCGGCTTTGTAAATGCCCTCGCCATCATGATTTTCATGGCGCAAATCCCCCATCTCGTGGGCGTGCCGTGGCTCACCTATCCGCTGATCGCGATATCGCTGGTCATCATCTATCTGTTCCCGCGCCTGACCACGGCGATCCCATCGCCGCTGGCAACAATTCTCATCATTGGGGTGGTGGCCTATTTCGCAGGCTTAGACATTCGCTATGTCGGAGATATTGGTGAGTTGCCTAATGCCTTACCAAATCTACTCATTCCCGATGTTCCGCTAAGCCTCGAAACCCTCCTGATCATCCTGCCTTATTCGGTGGGCGTGGCGGCTGTTGGCTTGCTCGAAAGCCTGATGACGGCACAGATTATCGATGAGGAAACCGATACGAATTCCTCAAAACGTCAGGAAACCTTCGGGCAGGGTATCGCCAACATTGTGTCGGCGTTTTTCGGCGGAATGGCCGGATGTGCCATGATTGGCCAGTCCGGGATCAACGTTCGCTCCGGTGGGCGCGGCCGCCTTTCGACATTCCTTGCAGGGTTCTATCTGCTGGTTTTGTTGGTCGCTGCTGGGGACTTGCTCAAAGTTATCCCCATGCCTGCGCTTGTGGCTATCATGATCATGGTATCGATCGAGACCTTTGATTGGCGGTCAGTGCGTAATTTGAAGGATCATCCGCGGTCCTCCTCGATTGTCATGCTCGCGACGGTTGCTGTGGTGCTTTACACCCATAACCTCGCCATTGGCGTCGTGGTTGGGGTCTTGTTATCGGGATTGTTTTTCGCCTGGAAAATCGCGCAGATTTTTGGAGTGCGTTCGGAATTGAGTGCCGACCAGACCACGCGGATCTATCACGTCGAAGGTCAGCTCTTTTTTGCCTCAGCGGAGCGTTTTGTCGGGGCGTTTGATTTCGCCGAAAAGCTGGAACGCGTGGTGATCGATCTCACCCACGCTCATATCTGGGATATTTCCAGCGTCGCCAGCATCGATAAGGTCGTAGCCAAATTCCGTTCCCTTGGCACGCAGGTTCAAATCTCGGGGATGAATAAAGCCAGCGCGACCATCGTCGATGAGTTGGGCGCGAAGCACACCAAGAATCCAGACATTTTGCTCGAAAACTAATTTCGGGAACGGGCGGCGCGGATCGTTTGGGTGAGGAAGAAAGCGCTATAGACCGCTAGGGCGATGAACAGGGTTCGGATGCCCATGTGGCTATAGAACATTGCCCCCAATGCTGCGCCGCCAAATAAGGCGAACCAAATGGCGATATGTTGCAGCCAGCGCCATTTGGGGCTTTTTCCGCGAAGTGCAAGAGCCAAATCCTGGCCCGCCACATAGAGCGTTCCAGTGACGAAGGTGGCGCCGAGGCGCACCGTGCCACGTGCGGGGAGAATGGCGTTTTGCGCGCCAGCGGCCAGCGATAACAGCAAAAGAGATTGTTCGGGTGGAACGCCTGCCACCATGAGGCCGAGCGCCGCTGCGACGGCTAAAGCGGTGAAACCGGTCACCAAAGCTGAGGACCATCGGGTCTGTGCTGTGGCCAGAAACGTCGCAATGGTGCTGCCCAAGAAGAAAAGCGCGATGAGCGTCAAGGTCAGGGCGAGGACCGAATATTCGCCGTTAAAGAGAGCGGCAGCCCCTTGCGTGGTGTTGCCGCTCATGAAGCTCGTAAAATAGCCGCCCAGTTCGATAAAGCCGACAACGTCGACTAATCCTGCGGCTCCGGTCAGCACCATTCCGAGGATGAGGTGTTTCGCCGGAGTCATTGGTGTTTACGCCGAGAGCCTTGCGCCGATGGTTTTTGCCAATTCGGCCAGTTCTACATCATCGCCGCGTCCCGAGGCATGGGCACCTAGGGCTTGGCCTTCATAGGCTGGAATAACGTGGAAATGCAGGTGGAAGACGGTCTGCCCAGCCGGGGCTTCATTGAACTGCGCGAGGCGAATACCGTCGGCATTCGTTACGGTTTTCACCGCATTGGCGACGCGCTGAACCAGTGGGATCACGGCCGAGAGCGCCGCCGGATCGGCGTCGAGTAGGTTACGGCTTGCAGCCTTAGGGATGATCAGCGTGTGACCCTTGGCTTGCGGAAAAATATCCATCATCACCAGCGCGGTCTCATCCTCATAGACCTTGTGGCACGGCATCTCGCCCTTGAGGATCTTGGCAAAAATATTGGTGGGATCGTAGGTCATAACGAAGACTCTATGCAGTGAAGCGTTTGGTTCTTTGTAGGCGGGCGTTGCAGCTTGAGGGAAGGGGCTTTTGTAAAGGGGACTAGCAAGGATCAGCCCGCACGCCCTTACCCATCAGTCCTCCACGTCCGTCATTGCCCGACATGATCGGGCAATCCAGCGCGATGCAGGGACAATCTGGATCGCTCGGAGGAGCGGGATGCTACTGCCGCTCGCCTTTGCGAAACGGGGTGTACTCTTCTAACTCAATCTGAGAGCGTAACACCGCTTTTCGCTCATGAATGAGGAAGTCATCCACGGCCGCGCGGAGGCCAGGGTGAGCGATGTGGTGTACCGAGTGCGTCAGAACCGGCTCATACCCGCGGGCCAGTTTATGCTCGCCTTGTGCGCCTGCCTCCACCACCGCGAGGCGGTGTTGTATCGCGAAATCAATGGCTTGGTAGTAGCAGATCTCAAAGTGCAGGAAGGGCACGTCACGCGTGGCGCCCCAGTTGCGGCCGTAAAGCGTGTCCTTGCCGATGAAGTTGATCGCGCCGGCAATTGGTTCATCGCCGTCATAGGCGAAGATGAGCAGGATGCGGTCGGCCATGGTCTCTCCCAGACGCGAGAAGAACTCGCGATTGAGATAAGGCCGCCCCCATTTGCGCGCACCAGTGTCTTCATAGAAATCGTAGAAGGCGTCCCAATGGTGCTCTTTAATGTCCGAGCCGGTGAGCCAACGGGCAGTCAGGTCATCGGCAAGGGCATCGTTGCGTTCGCGGCGGATGGTTTTGCGCTTCCGGGATGCCAATGTTTCCAAGAAGTGGTCGAAACTCTCGTAACCACGATTGAACCAATGGAACTGGGTGTCATTGCGCCGGAGCCACCCCAAATTGCCCGCCAATTCGGCTTCGCTTTCGGGTACGAAGGTGAGGTGGGTGGAGGAGGCGTTGAGGCGTTGCGTCAACTGCTGTGCGGTTTGCAGCAGTGCGGCCTGCGCATTCAAATCACCATTCGGAACCAATAGCTTAGGCGCTGTTGCTGGCGTGAAAGGTACAGAACCTTGCAGCTTGGGGTAGTATTTGCCGCCAGCACGTTCCAAGGCGTCGGCCCAGCCGTGGTCGAAGACATATTCGCCCATGGAATGGGATTTTAAAAACAACGGCATAAGCCCGATTGGCGCGCTGTTCTGGTCCTGCAACACAATGTGCTGCGGTAACCAGCCGGTTTCCGCTGTGGCGCAGTTGGATTGCTCCAGCGCCAGAAAGAAAGCGTGGTCGAGAAAGGGATTGTCCACAACGCCATTGGTTGAGGGCACAAGGCTGTTCCAGACATCGGCTGGAATGCTGGCTGTCGTGGGGTGAATGTGCGCCGAGAATTCGTTCAAGCTCACGCCGCACTCCACGTCTCAAATTGCTTATGCTTGAATATGCTATCTGCAGGCCGGAGCTTCAAGGGAAAGCAAAGGGCCAGGTGCGCCCCGCGCTACCCAGCCCCTTGAAACTCAACTGAAATGCAAATTTAGACTTCGATGACGGCGTCGATTTCGACAGCTGCGCCCAGCGGCAGCGAGGTCACGCCGAAGGCCGCGCGAGCATGTGTGCCGACCTTCTCGCCAAACACGCCGACGAAGAGGTTGGACGCGCCATTGGCGACGAGGTGCTGTTCGGTGAAGTCAGGGGTCGAAGCGACGAGAACGGTCAGTTTGACGACGCGCTTGACGTCTTCCAGCGCAATGCCGGCCGAGTGGACGATGTGGGCCAGAATATTGACGGCGCAGAGTTCCGCAGCATTGCCGCCCTGAACCACATTCATCGTGTCGCCAAGCAGGCCCTGGACAATGCCATTGGCGTCGCTGGAAATTTGGCCGGAGATGAACAGCAAATTGCCAGTGCGAACGACAGGGGCATAGCTGGCCACTGGTGCCATTGGGGCAGGAAGTTCGTAGCCATATTCGCGGAGCTTCTCGATGGGGGTGGTCATCTGATCTTGCCTTCCAAGTCGTCTGCTTCTTGTTCCGAACTCGCCTCCGGCGGCGCGCCGGTGCGAGCATTATAGAGTTTTCCGCGCATTACCGCGGTTCGGCCAAATTTGGATCGAACACGATCCATGGCCCTTTCAGCTGCCGCCTTGCGCGCCACTTGGGGCTCAAGGAGGTCAATTGGGTCAATGCCAGTGGCCTCGTCGAGCCCTGAAATGCCAATGCCAATGAGGCGGAATGCGGTTCCATCCACCTCTTTCTGCATTAGGCTCAGGCCGGTCTCGTAGAGAACATTGGCCAGCTGTGTGGGCATCATCAGGTGTCGCGCGCGGCTTCGCAACTTAAATCCAGTTGTTTTGAGCTTTAGGGTGACGGTATCGCCCACCAAGTTTTTGGTTTTGAGCCGTTCCGAAAGTCGCTCACAGCACTGCAAAAGCTCCGTTGAGAGTGCCTCTATATCGGAGAGGTCGTGGTGGAAGGTGGATTCTGATGAGACCGACTTCATAGAGCGGTCCGTCGAGACTTTGCGGGCATCCTGACCTTGGGCAAGGCGCGACAGGCGCGCGCCCGATTCTCCGTATAGCCGCATGAGACGGTGGGGGTCTTCTGCCTGCAGCTGACCGATGGTGTAATAGCCATCGCGTTGAAGCGTTTCCGCGAAAACCTTGCCGACGCCAAAGATAATGCTGATCGGCTTGTCATGCAGAAAGCTCAGCGTCTCTTCCGCCCCAATAACGGCAAAACCGCGCGGTTTATCGAGGTCGGATGCGATTTTAGCGAGGAATTTGTTATGGCTTAGGCCAACCGAGATGGTGACGCCGATCTGATCCGAAACAGCTTTTGCAAACTTGGCCAGCATGACGGCTGGAGGCGCTTTGTGTAGTGCCGTAGTGCCTGTCAGGTCGAGAAAAGCTTCGTCAATCGACAGCGGCTCAACCACTGGCGTCATCGTATCCATCAGCGTGCGAATTTCTCGGCTGACGCCAACATATTTGGCCATATTGGGTTTTATGACCACCGCATCTGGGCAGAGCTGCAGCGCCTTGAACATGGGCATGGCCGAGCGCACACCCGACTGGCGGGCAATGTAGCAGCATGTGGAGACAACGCCGCGCGTGCCTCCACCGATGATCAGCGGCTTGTCACGCAGCGAGGGGTCGTCCCGCTTTTCGACCGACGCATAGAATGCGTCGCAGTCGACATGTGCGATGGAAAGGTCAAACAGCTCGGCGTGGCTACGAATGCGCGGCGAGCCGCAGCGAGGGCAGCGATTGGGGGATGCTGCTGCCGCTCCGGTGCTCAGACAATCGCGACATAGCCAAGCGCTCATCTATCCCTCGGGATTTAGCTTGTGCCAAATGCGCATGAAGTTCTCTGGCGTCATCCCGGTGTTCGCGCATAGGGCGAGCAGAATCGCTTCGTTTGATGCAAAATAGTCGATAAGCCCATGTTGCAGCATTTTCGTGCCGACGGCGTTGCGTAAAGCCTGTGGGTCGATGCCCGCATGCTGCATAAATGCCAAAAGCTCTTCAGGATGTTCGGCCAGATAGGCTAGGCAAGCGTCGGCTGTGCTCGACAAATCTGGGGTAACGCGCTCAGAAATCGGCACCGTCCGGCCTCATTTGGTTTTTTGTAACGGTTTCAATGCTAGCTCATGTGCGTGGCGAAGCGAAGAACCGAGCAGCGTTCAGCCACCGTTTTTGGGGTGCGTAGTTTGTACCCAAGTGAGGGAATATGCCTAAGTCTGTGATGATCGTCGAAGACAATGAGCTGAATATGAAGCTCTTCAACGATCTGCTGGAGTCGCGTGGATACACGGTCATCCAGACTCGCAATGGCGTCGAAGCGCTGGATCTGGCGCGTGCGCATATGCCTGATCTGATCTTGATGGATATCCAGTTGCCAGAGGTTTCTGGACTTGTGGTCACTAAGTGGCTCAAGGACGATGAAGAACTGGCGCATATCCCAGTTGTTGCTGTCACGGCGTTCGCCATGAAGGGCGATGAAGAGCGAATTCTTCAGGGCGGCTGCGAGGGATACATTTCCAAGCCAATCTCCGTGTCTCACTTTCTGGAAACCATTGCCGGTTATATTGGGCCAGCCTGATTTTCCTTGTAGGGAAATCTAGCGAGGTTTCAGTGGCTCGACACGAACGGGGGGAGCTTGTTCGTGGGTCGCATTTATCTGGGGTAGTGGTTTGACCGCGCGCGTACTTATCGTCGATGACATTCCAACGAATGTGAAGCTGCTCGAAGCGCGGCTGCTGGCTGAATATTACGACGTGGTTACGGCCAATTCTGGCGCGAAAGCGCTCGCCATCTGCCAAGAGCAAGATATCGACATTGTCCTTTTGGACGTGATGATGCCTGAAATGGATGGCTTTGAGGTCTGTCGCCGGCTGAAAGCTGACCCTAAGACCCAGCACGTGCCTGTGCTGATGATCACTGCACTCGACCAGACTTCGGATCGGGTGCAGGGGCTCGACGCCGGAGCTGATGATTTCCTGTCAAAGCCTGTGGATGACACGCAGCTTCTGGCGCGCGTAAAAAGCCTGGTGCGGCTCAAGTCGCTGACCGATGAGCTGCGGGCTCGGGCGCAAACCAGCCAGCAGATTGCGGCTGAGGATGCGCTGCAGGCGATGAACTCTATTTCCGCTAAAGATGGCTCGATCTTGATCGTTGATACCGATCGCCGTCATGCGGAGCGTATTGCAGGCTATCTGCAAGCTGAGCATCGTGTCGAAATTCTCACCGAGCCTATGGACGCGGTATTCCAAGTCGCTGGTGGCAGTTATGAGCTGGCTTTGGTTAGCATGAGCCTCAAGGACTTTGATCCGCTCCGTGTGTGCTCGCAAATTCGTACCGTTGATCAAGCCCGTGGCCTGCCCATTATTTTGATGGCCGATGAGGCGGATAAGCCCAAGGTCGTGCGTGGGCTGGATCTGGGGATCAACGATTACATATCGCGCCCGGTTGAGCGCAGCGAACTGATGGCGCGGGTGCGCACACAGATCCGCCGCCAACGCTACGCGGACGTTCTTCGAGACAGTGTCAATTCCACCATTGCTCTTGCGATTACCGATGAGCTGACGGGCCTCTACAATCGTCGCTATTTTGATCGGCACATGAGTCTGGTGATGGCGAAGTCGCTTGAGCAAGAGCGCGATGTTGCGGTGATGATCCTCGACATCGATCACTTCAAGTCGGTCAACGACAACTATGGTCATGACGTTGGCGATGCCGTGATCCGTGAATTCGCAGCGCGTCTGCGCCGCAATCTTCGTGGCGTCGATATGGCGTGCCGTTTTGGCGGTGAAGAGTTCTTGGTGCTGATGCCTGACACAGACGTGCGGGTCGCAGAATTGGTGGCTGAGCGCGTGCGTGAGGCGGTTGCTGACCGTCCATTTGAGGTTGGCCTGAGCCGGCCTATCTCGATCACCATATCCATCGGCATGGCGCTCTATGAGAACATGGATGATACGCCGGAGGTGATCATCAAACGGGCTGACGTGGCGCTCTATAGGGCCAAGCACGCAGGTCGCAATCGCGTCATGGTCGACGCGGCGTAAGTCCCGTTAGGGTTAGCTGTTATAATTAACGGTAAGAACTCATTGGCCCTCAGCCAGTGAGGCGCTAGGGTCTTCATGACGGTTAGGGCGCGTTCTAGCGCTCCTATACCCGTGAAGTTCCCTAGGCATATCTCAGGTCCGCCGCAACTCCTGAGTCGCCCTGGGACGGCTGGTTCGGTGACGCATAGAGTGGCCTCGTCGTCGTTGTATCCCGAACCAGCCACCTCACATTTTCAAGCCAACCGCATAAAACAAAAGCCCCGCAGAAACTGCGGGGCTTTGTTTATTCCGATAAGGAATAGCCAGATTACTTGATCTTGGCTTCCTTGAATTCCACGTGCTTGCGGACAACTGGATCGTACTTCTTGAAAGCGAGCTTTTCAGTCTGGGTACGTGCGTTCTTCTTGGTCACGTAGAAGAAGCCGGTGTCGGCCGTCGAGACGAGCTTGATCTTGATAGTGGCGGCCTTAGCCATGATTGTGGTCCTTCACAAAGCGAAACGCGCTGCAGCAGGGCAGCGCCGAATTTGGCCGCAAACTACTAATTTGCGGTCGAAAGTCAAGTGTTGGCGTCAGTCCTTCTGACCTGTTCCAAAGCCATACATGCGCAAAGACCACTGTAGGCCTACAATTGCGCCCTTAATGGAGGGAAGCATAATCAGGGGAAGAACGATTGCGAGCGGAATCATCGTCAGCACATAGGTGATGGGCTGGATCTGATGGGTCATGTCGAGGTGCAACATCAGGAAGACGATAATGTGGCCCACGATGGTGATTGCGACGTAGGGAGGCAGGTCGTCAGCACGGTGATGTCTGAGTTCCTCGCCGCAAACATTGCATTCGTTTGCTACTTTGAGATAGCCCGCGAACATCTTGCCCTTGCCACAGTGTGGGCAACGGCAAAGCGCGCCACGCCACATGGCCTGACCAACGGTACGTTCGGGAAGAACTGCGCTGTTTTCAGTCATGACTACCTCTTTCTGCGTCCCTTGGGGCCGAAGCTGTTAGATGCGCCCTTACGCAGGGGGCGTGTAGGCGGCTTATTGCCGCGCTTGCCCTCAGAAAGCAACTCAAAGCGCAATGAGCCGGCCACGGGGGAGGCTTCGACGAGGCGAACTTCGACTCGGTCGCCAAGCGTGAAGCTTTCGCCCGTGCGCTCGCCAACCATCGCTTGGCGTTCTTCGACGTAGCGATAATAGTCCTTGCCCAGTGTCGAGGCAGGGATAAAGCCATCGGCACCGGTCTCGATCAATTTTACGAACAGGCCCGAGCGGGTGATGCCGGAGACACGACCCTCAAAGCGTGCGCCGATCCGCTCCGACAGATATTGAGCGAGCAGACGGTCGGAAGTTTCGCGTTCCGCCAACATGGCGCGACGCTCAGTCGTGGAAATGTGCTGCGCAATGCCACTGAGCTTGGTCTGCTCCTGATCCGTCATCCCATCGTCACCAAGGCCCAAAGCGCGGATAAGCGCTCGGTGCACGATCAAATCGGCATAGCGGCGGATGGGTGAGGTGAAGTGGGCGTAGCGGTCGAGATTGAGCCCAAAGTGGCCGTAGTTCTCCTTGGAGTACTCAGCCTGAGCCTGGGAGCGCAACACCATTTCCGACACTTGCTCGATATTGCCCATGTCGCGGGCCTTGCCCAGGATGCGGTTAAAATCAACAGCGCGAACGTTGTCGGCCTTTTTGACGCTGATATCGAGGCTGCCCAAGAACTCGCGCAGCGCGTGGAGTTTTTCGGACGATGGTTCATCGTGAACGCGATAGAGCAGTTCAGTGCGCTTTTGCTCAAGCGTTTCGGCTGCAGCGACGTTGGCCGCAATCATCATCTCTTCGATGAGACGATGCGCGTCTAAACGTTCAGGGATGAAAATGTCCGCGACCATGCCTGTCTTGTCGAGCTTGATCTTGCGTTCGGGCAGGTCAAGGTCGAGCGGGCCACGGGCATCGCGTGCTTCTGACATGGCGCCGTAGGCCATCCACAGAGGCTTGAGGATCGGCTCCAGCAGAGGCCCCGTCTGATCGTCCGGATTGCCGTCAATGGCCGCCTGTGCCTGCTGGTAGCTGAGTTTAGCTGCCGAGCGCATAAGGATGCGATGGAAGCTGTGGCTCGTCTTCCGACCGCCGGCGTCGAGGACCATACGAACGGCCATCGCCGCGCGCGACTCGCCTTGCTTCAAGGAGCAAAGCTCATTGGAGATGCGCTCAGGCAGCATGGGCACGACGCGATCCGGGAAGTAGACCGAATTGCCGCGCAGATAGGCTTCGCGATCAAGCGAGGTACCGGGGCGGACATAGGCGGCAACGTCGGCAATCGCAACCGTGACGACATAGCCGCCAGGATTGGCTGGGTCGGTATCGAGCACAGCGTGAACCGCGTCGTCATGGTCCTTGGCGTCTGGTGGGTCGATGGTAACCAGCGGCAAGTCGCGCCAGTCTTCACGGCCCTTCAGCGTTGCTTCCTCCGCCTCTTCTGCTTCGCGGGTGACTGAGGCGGGCCACTTGTTAGGAATATCGAGATTGTGGATTGCAATCAGCGACACAGCGCCTTCGGACTTTGGATTGCCGATGACGGTGGTGACGCGAGCACGCGGAATCATCAGGCGCCCGGAAAGCTTAACGTCTACCTCTACGAGATCGCCGTCTGAGGCATCGCCAAGGTCGCCAAGTGGGATACGCATTTCTTTCTGCTTGCGATCAACCGGAATGAGACGCGCGCCTTCCTCATCCATGCGGACAATACCGATGTGGCCGCGACGGGGCTTGTCGAGCACCTTCATCGGCTTAGCGGTGTAATCGGGCACAATGTCTTCGCCAGCGTCAATGCGGGCCAAGATGCGGTCGCCTGGAGCGGGTGCAACTCGAGAATGGGAATCCACCAACACGCGCACGCGTGGGATTTCACCTTCTTCCGGGTTCCACTGCGCTGGGAAGGCGTGGAGGTTGTCTGGGTCTGCGTCCGTCGGAATGTCGAGGACGGTTACATGGGGCAGGGCGGCGGTACGGCGCAGCGCCTTGCGGGTGCGCGTGATGACTCCTTCACCCTCAAGGTCCGAGAGCAGTCTTTTAAATGGCCGACGCATGTCGCCGCGAATGCCAAAAACTTTGGCCAGATCGCGCTTGCCCTTGATATCGTCTTCCTGCGCCAATGCTTCTAGGATCTGTTCCTTGGTCGGCAAGGCATCGGCGGCGGGCTGACGGGAGCGCTTTGGGCCGGATGTGTTTTTTGCTTTTGGTGTCTTGGCCATGGTCTATTCTTTGGGAGTTGCTCCCTATGTAGGGGAATAAGGGTGGTTTTCCAACGCATACGGGTTATTTGCTGGGCAATAAGTGCCGAGTGTGACCCAAGCAGCGCTTATCAGTCCCGGTAAAACGGGCCTCTACCCCTTGTGAACCGCGACTTTCAAAGGTTAGGTGTTGGTTAACGAAACTGCGAGAGCGCGTGTATGTCCGCTGAAATTCTCACCCTCTTTTATGCCGTCGGCTTGGGATATTTGTTTGGCTCGATTCCATTTGGGCTGATCCTGACCCGTGCGGCGGGGCTTGGCGATATTCGTCAGATCGGCTCTGGCAATATCGGCGCGACGAATGTGTTGCGCACCGGGAATAAGAAGATTGCCGCGCTGACACTCATTCTGGACGCATTGAAGGCAGTTGTTCCTATTCTGCTTGCGCGCCACTTTTGGGGTGAAGACGCTGCACGCATTGCCGCCGTTGGTGCCTTCTTCGGGCACTGTTTCCCCGTTTGGCTCGGCTTTAAGGGTGGCAAGGGCGTAGCCGTCATGATTGGCTCGCTTCTGGCTCTCGCGTGGCCGGTGGGGCTGATTTTCTGCGCTGTTTGGTTGCTGCTGGCCTATGTTCGCAAAATCTCGTCGCTGGCGGCGCTAACCGCCGCTGCAACGGCCCCGATCTTTGCCTATCTGTTCGTGGACGCAGGGCTGGCGATTGTGGTGCTGATTTTGGCGCTGCTCTTGTTCTTCCAGCATCGTGAAAACATCGCACGTCTGATCAAGGGCACCGAGCCCAGGATTGGCGGAAGCAAAAAGCCTGCTTGATGACCTGGCGCCGGGAAGGGGATAGAAACCTCTCTCCGGCGCAAAGACTGGCCATACTCAGACTTATCCGTACGGATAATATTGGCCCGATCACGTTTCGCCAGCTTCTTAGCCGATTTGGCTCAGCGCAAGCGGCCCTCGAAGCACTCCCTCAAATTGCACAGCGCGCCGGCCGGCCCATGGTCGCCTGTACGCTGACGCGCGCCGAAGACGAGTTTGCCGCCATAGAGCGGCTCGGGGCGCGTTTGGTGATTGAGGGGGATAGCGACTATCCCAATCTCCTCAGCCACATTGGCGGTGCACCGCCGGTTCTCACTGTTCACGGTGGGGAGCAGATCAACTGGCAACGCACAGCGGGCATTGTTGGGGCGCGCAACGCGTCGTCGGCAGGCATAAAAATGACGCGGCTGCTCACCGAAGGCTTGGGACAGGCAGGGTTCACCGTCGTTTCTGGACTGGCCCGAGGCATTGATGCTGCAGCACATTGGGCGGCTCTTGAAACCGGCACAGTCGCCGTGTTGGCGGGCGGCTTGGATCGGATCTATCCGCGCGAGCATCTCCAGTTGGCTGAAAAGATAGTCGATGGTGGCGGTGCACTAATCAGCGAAATGCCAATGGGCTGGGAGCCAAGGGCGCAGGATTTTCCGAGACGTAACCGTTTGGTTTCAGGGCTATCGTTGGGCGTCGTCGTTGTCGAAGCCGCCAAGCGGTCAGGTTCGCTGATTACCGCGCGCCTAGCCTTGGAGCAAAACCGGGACGTCTTTGCAGTGCCGGGGTCTCCGCTCGATCCACGCGCGGAGGGCGGGAACTTGCTCATCCAACAGGGTGCGCGGCTCGTCACCTGCGCGCAAGACATTGTCGAGGTTCTGCAAGACTTTGATCCGGTCCGCACAGCTCTCTTCGAGCCGGAATGGCACCCGGATTTTACGGCGGTAGACGATGTTGAACCGGGCGAGGATGTGCGTGCACGGCTGAGGCAGGCACTATCGGTCGTGCCCACCCCAGTCGATGATATTCTGGCCCAGATCGAGGTGTCGCCCGCCGCGCTACAAATGCTGCTGCTCGAGCTCGACATTGCTGGCGAAATCGAATGGTCGAGCGGCCAGTTGGTCGCTCTTCGTTTTAGGTGAAAATCGGCTCTTCGTGGAGCTGGATACCAAAGCGGTTTTTAACTTCGGTTTTGACGTGTTCAGCCAATCTGGCCACATCGGCCTGTTCGCCATGGGCGTGGTTGACCACAACCAATGCGTGGCGTTCAGAAATACCAACCGGCCCGAGCTTGTAGCCCTTAAGCCCCGTTTTTTCGATCAACCAGCCCGCTGATAGCTTTGTGCGACCATCGGACTGCGGAAAGTTCGGCGCTGTTGGAAACTCGGCCAAAACCGGAGCCGCAGCATCGCGTGCAACGATGGGGTTTTGGAAGAAGGAGCCTGCATTGGGTTCGGTGCGGTAGTCGGGCAGCTTTGAGTTGCGTAGGGCAACGACCCGCTCCATCACGATAGCAGGCGTCACCAGCGGAGTTTCGGTCAAATCCGAGAGCCCAGCGAAGCCGAGGTTGGCGCGCCAAGCCTTGGCCAGTCCCAAGCGAATTGCGAGCACAACATAACGATTGGGCTCTTCCTTAAAGACGGAATGGCGATAGGCGAACTTGCACTCTTCTTTTGAGAAGGTGCGCGTGGTGCCGGTTTGCCGATCCCAAGCCGACAATTCGAGGAAACTATCAGCCAGCTCGGCGCCGTAAGCACCAATGTTCTGGACGGGAGCCGCGCCTGCGGTACCAGGAATGCCCGCTAGATTCTCAAGCCCGCCGAAACCGAGGCCCACAGTGAACGCGACGAAGTCATGCCAATTTTCACCGGCGGCGGCCTCAACAACGATGTGTGTTTCTGTTTCTTCAACAAGCTGGCGCCCCTTAAGGGCAATGACGGCGGTTATGCCCTCAAAGCGCGGAGCGAGTACCACATTGGACCCGCCGCCAAGCACTTGGACAGCGATGCCCGATGTGTTGGCGTACGCAAAAAGCGCAGGCAAGTCGTCGATATCGGTGATTTCGATGCCAAAACTCGAGCTGGAGCGCAGCGCTAAAGTGTTGCGATGGGTCAGGTCGAAATTGGGAATCAAGCGGTCATGAATTTCAGTCATTGCGGGCCTAAAAATCATTGTTCGGGCCCCGAGGGCAAGACCATGTCTATAAGGATACGTTGACTTCTAATTGCGGCTTGACCATGTTGCGGCCTCTTCCCTTAGGCATTTGCGGAACGCTTACCCATGAAGGTCGTCGTCGTTGAAAGTCCGGCTAAAGCCAAGACAATCAACAAATATTTAGGCAAGGACTATGAAGTTCTAGCCTCCTTCGGGCACGTTCGTGACCTGCCAGCGAAGGATGGTTCGGTACGTCCGGACGAAGATTTTGCCATGTCTTGGGAGGTCGACACCGCTTCAAAAAAGCGGTTGAGCGATATTTCTTCCGCGCTGAAGGGGGCCGATGGCCTTATTCTGGCGACTGACCCTGATCGCGAAGGCGAAGCCATCTCTTGGCACGTTCTCGATGTTCTGCGTCAGAAGAAGGCGCTGAAAAAAGATATGACGGTGCAGCGCGTTGTGTTCAACGCGATCACCAAGGACGCAGTGACGGCGGCTATGGCCAAGCCGCGTGATATCGATATGCCGCTGGTCGACGCCTATCTGGCGCGCCGCGCACTCGACTATCTCGTCGGCTTCACGCTTTCTCCGATTCTGTGGCGCAAGCTGCCGGGTTCTCGTTCGGCTGGCCGAGTGCAGTCTGTGGCCTTGCGCCTCGTGTCGGACCGCGAAGCCGAAATCGAAAAATTTAAAGCCGAAGAATATTGGTCGCTGGAAGCCAAGCTTTCCCAATCGGGTAAGAGCTTTTTGGCGCGCCTTTTGTCGGTTGACGGCAAGAAGACCGACAAGCTCGATATCAAGACCGGCGAGAATGCTGCGGAGCTGAAAAAGCTCGTGGAAGCTGGCCAGTTCAACGTCTCCAACGTTGAAAAGAAGCCAACCAAGCGCAATCCTTATGCGCCGTTCACGACGTCCTCTCTGCAGCAGGATGCGTCATCGCGTTTGGGGCTGTCGCCCTCGCGGACGATGCAGATTGCCCAGCGCCTCTACGAAGACGGTCTGATCACCTATATGCGTACCGACGCCGTGCAGATGGCCCCTGAGGGGATCGCCATGGCGCGCTCGGTGATTGGCAAATATTTCGGCGACGAATTCCTGCCGGAAAAGGCCCGTATTTATCAGACCAAGGCCAAGAACGCACAGGAAGCGCACGAAGCGATCCGCCCAACGGATATGTTCAAGCGCCCAGAACAGCTGCATCTCGATGCGGATCAAGCCAAGCTTTATGGCTTGATCTGGCGTCGTACGCTGGCCTCGCAGATGAAATCGGCTGAAATCGACCGCACCACGGTGGATATTTCGGTGAACGTCCCGGGCCGCGTTGTTGGCCTGCGTGCGACTGGCTCTGTTGTCACTTTCCCGGGCTTCCTAAAGCTTTGGGGCATTGAAGCGAAGTCTGACGAAGACAACGAAGACGAAGACGATCGTGAGCTGCCGCCGCTCGCAGTCGGTGATAAGCCAAGCCTGCAGTCCGTTGATATTGAACAGCATTTCACTCAGCCGCCGAGCCGTTACACCGAGGCGAGCCTGATCAAGAAGATGGAAGAACTCGGCATTGGCCGTCCTTCCACCTATGCTGCAACGCTGTCGACACTCAGAGACCGCGATTATGTGCGCCTTGAAGGCAAAGCACTGCATCCGGAAGATCGCGGGCGCATTGTTACCGCCTTCCTCGAAAGCTTCTTCAACCGCTATGTCGAATATGGCTTCACTGCGGGATTGGAAGAGCAGCTCGACCAAGTTTCGGCGGGTGAGCTGGAATACAAGGTGCTCTTGCGTGATTTCTGGAAAGATTTCACGGCGGCCACTGAAGAGATCAAGGATCTGCGCGTTTCAGAGGTGCTCGACGCACTCAACGATATGCTCGCAAGCCGCATTTTCCCGCCAAAGGAAGATGGGTCAGATCCGCGCGTTTGCCCAACATGTGGTGAAGGCCAGCTTTCGCTCAAGCTCGGTAAATTCGGTGCCTTTATTGGCTGTTCGAACTATCCTGAGTGCAAGCACACTATGCAGCTCTCGGACGCGGCCAATGGCCAGAGCTCGGAAGCCATGGCAGGCGACGGCGTGTTGGGAACGGACCCAGAATCGGGCGAGGACGTCTTCCTCAAAACCGGTCGTTTCGGTCCTTATGTGCAGCTCGGCGATGGCAAAGAGCCAAAGCGCTCATCGCTGCCGAAGGGTTGGGATGCGCCATCTCTGACGATTGAAAAGGCTCTGCAATTGCTGAGCCTGCCACGTGAAGTTGGTCTGCACCCGGAAAGCGGCTTGCCTATCCAAGCCGGTCTTGGTCGCTATGGACCGTTCATTCTGCATGACGGCAAATACGCCAATTTGCCGGACGTGGAAGAAGTGTTCACTGTTGGCATCAACCGTGCGGTTGATCTGATCGCGCAGAAGGCCGCTGGCGGCTTTAAGCGTGGTGGCGGCACGGCTGTGGCAGCCATTCAAACATTTGAGCACGACGGTGGGCCGATTACGGTTCGCGCGGGTCGCTATGGCCCCTATGTGAACCAGGGCAAGATCAACGCGACCATTCCGAAGGATGTTGCGCCAGAGGCCGTAACGCTTGATCAGGCGATTGCCTGGATTGCGGCGCGCGCTGAAGTGGCCGGTGCCAAGAAGAAGGCC
Source organism: Devosia sp. WQ 349K1 (assembly GCF_016595685.1). Lineage (NCBI taxonomy): Bacteria > Pseudomonadati > Pseudomonadota > Alphaproteobacteria > Hyphomicrobiales > Devosiaceae > Devosia > Devosia sp. WQ 349K1. The sequence continues at coordinate 169,267 of NZ_JAENGO010000001.1, forward strand.
GCGCCGAAAAAGGCAGCTGCTAAGAAGCCTGCCGCCAAGAAGGCAACCACCAAGAAAGCCGCTGCGGCTGAAGATGGTGCCGAAGAGGCTGCGCCTAAAAAGCGGGTGACCAAGAAGGCTGCCGCTGCTGCTGAAGACGGGGCGGAAGCTCCGGTGAAAAAGGCAGCGGCGAAAAAGCCAGCGGCGAAGAAGGCTGCGCCAAAAACGATTGATCCGGAAGACGTACCGTTCTGAGGTTTGATCGAGCGAAATTGAAAAAGCCGCCGAGGAAACTCGGCGGCTTTTTTGTCGTCGGGAATTTGCATTACCCCCACCCGGCCTCCCCCCTGCGAAGGGGGAGGAGAAGAGGGCTTAGCCCATGGTCCGTTCGATGACGGCGAGCCAATTGTCTTGGGCGATCTTTCTGACCAAGGCTTGCCCATAGCCCTTATCGAGAAGGGCCTTGAGGAGCTTTGGGACGCCGGTAACGTCCTTCAATTCCTTAGGCATTTGCGCGCCGTCGAAGTCACTCCCGAGCGCCACGCCGTCTTCACCTAAGGCTTCAACGAGGGCGTCGATATGGCGGACCATCACCTCAAGCGGAGTGTCTGTGTCCCATTTGCCGTCAGGACGGAGGAAGCCGGTGGCGTAGTTGAGGCCGACAACGCCTGCAGACTCCTTGATCGCGGCTAGCTGCCAAGCGGTCAGATTGCGAGCGCTGGGGGAAATGGCGTGGACGTTGGAGTGGGTGGCGATCAAAGGCTTGGTGGACAGGCGCGCCACATCGCGGAAACCAGCAGCGTTAAGATGGGAAAGGTCGATCATTACCCCGCGCTTGTCGCAGAGTTTTACGAGGTCTTTGCCCGCTTCAGTGAGGCCGGGGCCGATGTCGGGATCGACATTGTGCAAGAAGGGGACGCCGGTGCCAAAATCATTGGCGCGGCTCCAGGTGATGCCGATGGAGCGCAGGCCTGCGGCGTAGAGCACCTCGAAACTATCGAATTTCACGTCGATGGCTTCCGCGCCTTCGATATGAAATATTGCCGCTAATTTTTTGTTTCTAATGGCATTTTGCACTTCACCTGCAGTGCGGCAAACGGCTAGGGCGCCTGCGCGTTCGAGTTTGTGAAGCAGCGAAGCCATCTCAATGGTGGAGGCAAGCGCATCGCGCACATCGAGATTGGGAGGGAGTTGGCCAGCGGAACTCGTGGGGCTGGAGACAACTGAAGCGGCATCGGCCTTAAGCGGTGGCGGGAATATGGCGAAAAAGCCGCCCGTCATACCGGCCTGATTGGCGCGGGGAAGATCGAGTTGGCCATCTATTGTGCCGTCGACAAACATTGCGATTTTGTCGGGCCGCGAGCTGTCTACCAAGCGAAGCAGGGTATCGTTGTGGCCGTCGAAAAAGGGAATGGTCATCGAATCGTCTCCGTCAGACCAAGACGGTAGCCGCTTCTTGTGGTGAAGTTGAGTAACGGACGCTCAATAATGAAATGCCGCCTCCCGAAGGAAGCGGCGGTGTTCATGTAAAGCTTGAACTCAGTCTTGGTGGGTGAAGACGGTTTTACCGCTCACGAAAGTGCGCATCACCTTGCCGGTCATGCGCGCGCCTTCAAAGGCGGTGTTGCGCGACTTGGAAACCAGAGCGCTCTCTTGCACCTGCCAAGGATAGTCGAGATCGATGAGGATCAGGTCTGCAGGCGCGCCTTTGGCAATGCGACCGCTTTCAAGGCCGAGAATCTGCGCTGGGCGGATTGTCATAGCTTTCAAAACGGTATGCAGGTCCAGATCGTCCGAGTGAACGAAACGGAGCGCCGCGGCCAAGAGTGTCTCCAAACCAATCGCGCCATTCGAGGCTTCTGCGAATGGACGGCGTTTCACTTCACTATCCTGCGGATCGTGATCGGAATGGATCGTGTCAATGACGCCAGACCGTAGGCCTTCGATGAGCGCACGGCGGTCGTCTTCGCTGCGCAGCGGAGGGCTGACCTTGAAATAGGTGCGATACCGGCCGATGTCGTTTTCGTTCAGGCAGAGGTTGTTGATCGAAACGCCAGCAGTGGCCTTGGAATTGCGCGACTTCGCAAACTTCAGCAGCGTAAGCGAATTCTCGGTCGAGACCTGAGCTGCGTGATAGCGGACGCCAGTTGAGAGCGCGAGCTGAAGATCGCGCGCGAGAGGCACCGTTTCGACTTCGCGCGACAGGCCCTTCAAGCCCAGAACGGTGGCAAAGAGTCCTGAATTCATTACGCCTTCGCCAGCCAGATCGGCGTCGAAAACGTGGTGGACGAACGGCATGTCGTAATTGGCAGCGTAGCTCATGGCGCTGCGGAGCAGCGAATTCGACTGGATCGAATTAGCGCCATCGGTGAGGCACACAGCGCCAGCTTCTTTGAGAAGACCGAACTCGGTGATTTCCTTGCCCTGAAGACCGCGCGTGATGGCTGCAGAGGGTAGCACGCGAGCCAGAGACTGCGCTTCTGCGCGACGGATGAGGAAGTCGACAATTGCACTGTCGTCCACCACAGGGGTGGTGTCTGGCATCATGACGAAGCTGGTGACGCCACCGGCGACGGCGGCCTTACCGGCCGAAGCCAAAGTCTCGCGATATTCCTTGCCCGGTTCGCCGACGAAGACGCGCATGTCTATAAGGCCCGGCGCAAGCACCTGACCATTTGCGTTGATGACTTCGGCGCCGTCTGGCACGCCAACGGGACCGTTGAGCGCGATGTCTGTGATGATGCCGTTTTCAATCAGAACCGCGCCGGGATGATCGGTGCCGGAGGCTGGATCAACAATGCGGGCATTTTCGATGAGGACGGGCCGGGTCATGCGTCGTTCCTATTGAGCAGAGCATCGAGCACGGCCATGCGTGCGGCAACGCCCATTTCCACCTGGTCGGTGATGACTGAGCGCGCGCTATCGGCGATCGCAGGGTCGATTTCGACGCCGCGGTTCATTGGGCCGGGGTGCATCACGATCGCGTCGGGCTTAGCGAAGCCGAGCTTGCGTTCATCCAGGCCGTAGAAGTGGAAATATTCACGCACCGAGGGGATCATCTTGCCGCTGGCGCGTTCATGCTGCAGGCGCAGCATCATTACCACGTCCGCGCCCTTCAGGCCCTGTTCCATATCGGTGTAGACCTCGGTTGCGAGGTGTTCGATGCCGGAGGGCAGGAGGGTTTTTGGGGCAATGACCCGGGTGCGAACATGGAGCGCTCCGAGGAGCAGTAAGTTCGAGCGGGCAACACGCGAATTGGCGATGTCGCCGCAAATGGCAACCGTCAGGCCCGCCAGCGTGCCCTTGTGGTTGCGAATGGTGAGGGCGTCGAGGAGAGCCTGGGTCGGGTGCTCGTGCGCGCCGTCGCCGGCGTTGACCACCGAGCAGCCAACTTTCTGGCTGAGCAGTTCGACCGCGCCGGAGGAACCGTGACGCACCACCAGCACATCGGGGCGCATGGCGTTGAGCGTAGCCGCGGTGTCGATCAGCGTTTCGCCTTTGGTGACGGAGCTGGTCTTGACCGACATGTTCACGACCGTAGCGCCAAGGCGCTTGCCCGCGATTTCGAACGAAGACTGGGTCCGCGTCGACGGCTCGAAGAAGAGGTTGATTTGTGTCTTCCCCGCCAAAGTGTTGAGCGACTTGCGCTCTTGGCGGCTGACAGCAATCATCCGTTCGGCACGATCAAGCAGTTCGATAATCTCGTGTTGCTTGAGGTCCGCAATAGAAATCAGATGGCGCTGGCGGAAGGGCGGGAAGTCACCGGATTGCCCGGCGACGGATGGAGGAGTGTCCTGCGGCATGTCGCATCCCTAGCGATTTGGTGCGGTCTATCGGCTGGGGGCGCGATGAGCAAGCCCCTCACGAATTTATCCCCGCCGGAGCCGGTCCAGCGCTCCCTGTAGAATATAGCTGGCGGCCAGTTTGTCGACCACTTCGGCGCGACGGTCACGGCGCATATCTGCGTCGATCATCATGCGCGTGACGGCAGACGTAGATAGGCGCTCATCCCAATAAGCGATGGGCAAGTTGACCTTGGGTGCGAGGTTGCGGGCGAAGGCGCGTGTCGATTGAACGCGGGGGCCTTCTGAGCCGTCCATATTGAGGGGGAGACCCAAAATGATCGCAACGATTTGATTCTGTGCGATCAATTCGATGATGCGCTCAGCGTCCTGAGTGAACTTGGTTCGTTTGATGGTTTCAATCGGGGTCGCGGAGTAGCGCATGCCATCACTGATAGCGACTCCAATGGTTTTCGTGCCGAGGTCCAACCCCAAAATCTTGCCGGAAGGCGGAATGTCGGAGAGCGGATTATTGTCGTCGGTCACTGAATGGGTACTCATTGGATTGATTGGGTCTGTCCTATAGGGTGCGGGGCAAAATGGCGATGAAAAAGACTTCCCTATGAAACTCACTTGGTTCGGCAATACGGCATTTCGCATACATGCGGGTGGGAAGATCCTAGTCATTGATGCTCATGGCGCAGTTGGGGTTGACCATCAGGAGCTGTGTTCTGGAGCGGATGTGCTGCTGCAGACGAGAGCGCCGTTCGACGAGATTTCTGGCAGCAGCTGGAAGCCGATGCCGCGAAAGCGCTTGCTTGATGCGGATGGGGCGCTCCGTGAGGTTGTGGTGGCAAAGCTCGGGCAGGGGGCGTTTGTCTTTGATGCAGAGGATGAGCCGCCCTTGTTGCTTCTCACCGAGTCTGTGCCCGAGCTCGGGAAATGGGCCGATAAGGCTGTGGTTCTTATTGCGGGGGGCGATTTGGCAGGGCTTGCCGACACGCTGACGGATGCCGCGGCGCCGCGACTGATCGCCCTAGCTGGAGGCGATGAAGAGATTGGCGCCGCCTTTGAAATTCTAAGATCTAAACTGGATGGCACCGGCGTTGTGGCGCTGGAACATGGGCTTGCTGTGGAAGCGTAATCGCGCCACGGTGCCATTTCGATTGTCTTTTGATACCGGGCATTGCTAATAACGCCCCAATACGCCGTTCTCGCTGGAGTTTGCCATGTCTGTCGACGCCAATACCGTCAAGCGCATCGGGCGCCTTGCCCGCATCCGCATCGAAGAAGACGAAGTCGCTGGCTACCAGACCGAAATCAATTCGATCCTCGGCTTTGTCGAGCAGTTGTCTGAAATTAACGTCGATGGTGTTGAGCCAATGACATCGGTCATGCCGATGACCCTGCGCCGCCGTGACGACGCGGTCACCGACGGCAACATCGCCGAAAAGATCGTCAAGAACGCCCCATTGACCGAAGATAACTTCTTCATGGTCCCCAAGGTCGTTGAATAATATGGCGGTTTCCATCGCCATTGAGACCCCTTTGCAGGACGACGTGCGCGAGCTCGTCGCGCAGCTCAACGCTTTCCTGCTGCCCACCTCGCCAGTTGAATTCCAGTTCAAGATGACTGTGGAACAAATGGCCGGTGAGGACACGACGGTTCTTGTCGCTCGCGACGAAAACGGCGTGGCTGTCGGCATGGGGGCACTCAAGGTGCATGGTCCCGAGCTTGGCGAAGTCAAACGCATGTTCACCCTGCCGTCCGTTCGCGGGCAGCGTGTTGGCACTCTATTGCTCGACCGAATCGTCGGCTTGGCGCGGGAGAAGGATCTTCCCATCGTCATGCTCGAAACTGGACCAGAAGACGGCATGGCGGACGCCCATCGTCTTTATGGGCGTTACGGGTTCTCCCGTCGCGGTCCGTTTCTCGACTATCCAGAAAGCCCCTGGTCCAACTTTTTTGAATTGAAGCTGACGGCACCCGCCTTCGCTGGTTGAGCGCAGCCGACGCTGAAGAGAAAGAAACTCCATTGACCGATCTTACCCGTCTGAGCATCGCCGAAGCCCGCAAGGGCCTCACCGAAAAGACGTTTACTGCGACCGAGCTGACCGAGGCCTATGTCTCGGCTATCGACGCAGGCAATGCGGCGCTGAATGCCTATGTCGTCACGACGCCGGATAAGGCGCGCGAAATGGCGGCAGCATCGGATGCCAAGATTGCTGCCGGTACGGCTGGCACGCTTGAAGGCATTCCACTGGGCGTGAAGGATCTGTTTGCGACCAAGGGCGTCCACACACAGGCCGCTTCGCACATTCTTGATGGCTTCAAGCCGGAATACGAATCAACCGTCACAGCAAACCTGTGGCGCGATGGTGCCGTGATGCTGGGCAAGCTCAACATGGACGAGTTTGCCATGGGTTCGTCCAACGAAACCTCGTACTACGGTCCTGCGATCAATCCTTTCCGCGCTGAAGGTTCGGAAGAAAAATTGGTTGCCGGTGGGTCATCGGGCGGTTCGGCAGCGGCTGTTGCTGGCTGGCTCTGCGCTGGCGCGACCGCAACCGACACTGGTGGCTCGATCCGTCAGCCAGCTGCCTTCACCGGCACTGTTGGCATTAAGCCGACCTATGGTCGTGCATCGCGTTGGGGCACTGTTGCTTACGCGTCTTCGCTCGATCAGGCTGGCCCAATTGCCCGCACTGTTGAAGACGCAGCGCTGCTGCTGACCTCGATGTCCGGCTTTGACGCCAAGGATTCGACTTCGGTCAACATTCCGGTTCCAGATTTCGCCGCCGCGGTTGAGCGTGGCGTAAAGGGCATCACCATTGGTGTTCCGCGCGAATACCGCATGGACGGCATGCCAGAGGAAATTGAAAACCTCTGGAAGCAGGGCCTCGAATGGCTCAAGGCTGAAGGCGCGACCGTCAAGGACATCTCGCTGCCACACACCAAGTATGCCCTTCCGGCCTACTACGTTGTTTCGCCAGCAGAAGCTTCCTCGAATCTCGCGCGTTATGACGGCGTGAAGTACGGCCTGCGCGTGTCCGGCAAGGACATCACCGACATGTACGAACTCACCCGCGCTGCCGGTTTCGGCCGCGAAGTGAAGCGTCGTATTATGATCGGCACCTATGTGCTGTCCGCCGGCTACTATGATGCCTACTACGTCAAGGCGCAGAAGGTTCGCACGCTGATCAAGAAGGACTTCGAGGATGCGTTCAACGCAGGCGTTGACGCGATCCTGACCCCAGCGACCCCATCCTCTGCCTTCGCTATTGGCGATGCAAAGTTGGCCGCTGATCCGGTTGCGATGTATCTCAACGACATCTTCACCGTGACTGTGAACATGGCAGGTCTGCCGGGTATTGCTGTGCCAGCCGGTAAGGATGGCAAGGGTCTGCCGCTCGGTCTGCAGCTGATCGGTAAGCCGTTTGACGAAGAGACTCTCTTCGCCGCAGCGCGCGTCATCGAAAAGAGCGCCGGTGGTGATTTTGCACCCAAGCAGTGGTGGTAAGACCCCACTAAACCCCTAGATCAGGTGGCGGCGCTTGATTGTGCCGCCTTTCCGCATTATTTCCGGGTCATGCACAAGTTGAAACTGGTAATGACGCCTCCAGCCGAGGCGCCCGGGCCAACAGGAACATCACCGATGGCCGCAGATATTTTTACGACGCTCGACTGGTCTGAGCCGCCGAAGGATATGAGTAAGCCGTTGCAGGCGCTCTGGTGGCTCAAGAAAGGCGAGTTCCGTATTGGTATGGAATGGGAGCGTGCGCACGCCATCGTCCAGTCGATGGAAGGTGTGCAGGCGTTCGATTGGGTCCATGCCTTGATGCATTGGATTGAAGCCGATCTCGCCAATGCCGACTATTGGTATCGCCGCGCCGGTAAGCGCCGCGCGACGGCGAGTGTTTCCACCGAATGGGAACACATGGCCGCTGCGTTAAGCGAAGTGACCAAGCACTAAGTGCACGCGTAATCCGTGATTGAATTGCCGCTCTCTGGGAACAGGGGGCGGCAATTTCTTTTGACGAACGCGCAGGGGCCTGGAAGTGGCATTATGCTGGCACTTATGGGCCTGTGGAGGGGCACCGCTGTCGTTTTACGTGGCATATTGCGCGCACGAGCCATGCCCATGGGACGCGAAAGCGTAATGGGAATAAGTGCTTGAAGAGGGGAGATTGGGCAGGCAGACGAGAGTGGCCTTGTGGGCTTATTTTACCTCAGAAGTAAACGCTGAGGAGAGATGAAGGGATGCTTTGTGCGGATGGGGGCCGCAAGCTGGGCTTTTTCTGTTCCCTGCCGGACCGAGCGTACCGAAACCGCCATTGGTGGCATTGAAAAGCGGGTGGAATACATGTCACAATTTTCCGAGCTTTTTTGACTGGATACGCTTGTGACTGCCGCTAAACTTCCCGCGCAATGCGAGACAAAAGAAGACGTTCGTTTCGAGATCGACCGCATTGATCGGGCGCTGTTGAATTTGTTTGCGGAACGCCACGCTTATGTCACGCGCATGGCTGAGATTAAAACCGATCCGCATGAAGCGTTTGACCCGGTGCGTATCGAAGCAATTATCTCCAAGGTTCGCGCGCTCAGCGTTGAGCAGGACTTGGATGAAGATCAGGCCGAGCTGATTTGGCGGACGCTGATCGATTGGAACATCAATTTCGAAAAGGGCATTATTGCCGCCCGTCGCCGGGCAAAATAGGAAATTTCCATGCGTGTCTCTCAGCCGGATCGTGATCTTGACTGGGAAGCACTGGGCTCATTGGCTTTTGCCTCCTGGCAGCAAAGCGAATTTGGAGCGCAAGACGCTGGGCGCTGTGACCGCGAAAAGCTGTTCGCAGAGTTTTGCACCTTTTGTCGCGACAAGTCGGAAACCATGCATGTTGCGACAATCGGCGATGTGCCAGTGGGCTGGGGCGCAAGGGAATTTTCCGATAATGTGATTTCTGACCTGTGGGTCGCACCGTTTGCGCAAAGCCAAGGCGTCGGTGCGGCCTTGCTTGCAGCGCTGGAAGAGGTTATCGCCAACGCAGGCTACACTTTCGTGGAGCTTGAAACCTCGGCCGGCAACACCGGGGCGGTACGCTTCTACGAGCGCAACGGATATATTCCGGTGTGGCGCGGTATGAAGTTTTCCGCCAGCCTGAACTACGAACTCGACAAGATTCGCTTCCGCAAGGCATTGCCGGAAGCGGCATAGGACTGCCGAAACATGACACTCGTTGACACCCGTACTCCCGACAAAAAGCGTCTGATCTCCGGTTCGACCGGCGATTGGGAAGTGATCATTGGTATGGAAGTGCACGCGCAAGTGACCAGCGAAAGCAAGCTGTTCTCTGGCTCGTCGACCGCTTTCGGTAATCCTCCTAATGCGAACGTCAGCTTTGTTGATGCCGCCATGCCTGGCATGCTGCCAACCATCAACGAAGAATGCGTGCGTCAGGCTGTGCGCACAGGTCTGGGTCTGAAGGCTCAGATCAACAAGCGCTCGGTCTTTGACCGCAAGAACTATTTCTACCCTGACTTGCCGCAGGGTTATCAGATTTCCCAGTTCAAGGACCCAATCGTTGGCGAAGGTGTGATCACCATCGACGTCGATGGGGAAACCATTGAGATCGGTGTCGAACGTCTTCACCTCGAGCAGGACGCGGGTAAGTCGATCCACGATCAGCACCCAAACATGAGCTTTGTTGACCTGAACCGTTCGGGCGTCGCCCTGATGGAAATCGTCTCCAAGCCCGACCTGCGTTCGTCCGAAGAAGCCAAGGAATATCTATCCAAGCTTCGCGCTATCCTGCGTTATCTCGGTACTTGCGACGGCAATATGGAGCAGGGCTCCATGCGTGCTGACGTGAACGTATCGGTACGTCGTCCGGGTGGCGAATTCGGTACGCGTTGCGAAATCAAGAACGTCAATTCGATCCGCTTCGCGGGTCAGGCGATTGAATATGAAGCCCGTCGCCAGATCGACATTCTGGAAGATGGTGGCTCGATCGATCAGGAAACGCGCCTGTTTGACCCGAAGAACGGGGAAACGCGCGCTATGCGTTCGAAGGAAGAAGCGCACGACTATCGCTACTTCCCAGATCCAGACCTGCTGCCACTCGAATTCGACGATGCTTTCGTCGCGGCTTTGGCTGAAAACCTGCCAGAACTGCCAGACGAAAAGCAGGCACGCTTTGTGCGCGATTTTGGCGTCACCAAGTATGACGCGCATGTGCTGACGCTCGAACGTGAAACCGCTGACTTCTTCGAAACCATCGTGGCGCACGGTGGCAGCAAGCGCGACGGCAAGGCTGTTGCGAACATCCTCAACGGTGACGTGGCAGCTTTCGCAAACAGCGAAGGCAAGGCAGTTTACGAAACCCACATTACCCCAGCGCAGATTGCTGGTGTGGTTGACCTGATTGCTGCGGGCACGATCTCGTCCAAGGGCGGCAAGGATGTGCTGCAGATCATCATCTCGGAAGAGAAAGACGGTGATCCGGCAGCTATCGTTGAAGCCCGTGGCCTAAAGCAGGTGACCGATCTCGGCGCGATCGAAAAGATTGTGGACGACATCATCGCCGCCAACCCGGAACAGGTTGAGAAGGTTAAGGCAAAGCCAAGCATGATGGGCTGGTTCGTCGGTCAGGCGATGAAGGCTTCGGGCGGCAAGGCCAATCCGCAGGCTCTTAACGATCTCATGAAGCAGAAACTCGGCATCGAGTAAGAACGCGGGTCTGGATTCTGGTCCAGTCAGAACGTTGAACGAATAGAAAACCCGGCCACTGAGCCGGGTTTTTGTTTTTACATCGTCGGCACAGTGCCTGGAGAGGGCGGCGGCGGCACGTCAGGGCCCGGCGTAGGCGGAATGGGGTCTTCCAGCGGCGGCTGGTGTGGCGGCACCTCCTGGGGCTCTGGAGGCACAGGATCTACGGGCTGGGGCTGAGGAGGCTCAGGCTGTGGCGGGATGCCGGGAATGGGCTCGGGTTCGTAGGTTGGGTCTGGCACGGTTCTCTCCTCTAAAAGAGGCTAACGGGGCCAGACACGATGAGTTCCTAGCGTTTGCGCAGGAGCGTTTGGATGCGGCCATCAATGAAGAGCAGGCCGAAGAAGATCACCAACATGCCTAGGATTTGGATGGGCAAGATCGCCTCGCCCAAAAGGAAGGTGCCCAAAATCAGCGTGGAGATTGGCGCAATAAAGGTCGTTGTGGCGAAATTGGTCGCGCCAACGCGCGGAAGAATTCGATACATGATCAGAAACGTGAGGGCCGTCGACAAGAGGCCCAGGCCGAGCAAGGAGCCGAGTGTTTCAATGTGCGTAATCTGTGGCAGGCCGTTGAGGCTTAATGCCACCGGCAGGCTCAAAATGGCCGAGCCCGTAAGCGCGATGGCGGCGAAGGCGGTCGGCTCGACATGCTTGTAAGAGCGGGTGATGTTGAGTGAGAGCGCATAGCACAGCGTTGCCGCGAGACAGGCGCCGACGGCCCAAAGCGCCGTATTGCCGCCGCTTTGCAGGGCAGGTGACACCAGAATAGCAGCGCCAACGAAGCCAATCCCTACACCTATGAATTTTCGGGGGCCGGATTTTTCACCGCCGGGCCAGAAGTGGGACATGATCGCAGTCATCATTGGAGTGAGCGCATTGATGATAGCGGCAACTCCACTGGCGAGGTGGGCTTGTGCCGTTGGAAACAGCGCAAAAGGAATGGCATAGGCGATGACGCCGAGAAGGGCCAACTGCCCCCAGAGCCTAGGATCGCGCGGAACGGGTTTTTTCAGCAGGAAAAGGATTGCCCAACAGCCGATGGCGCCAATGCCGACCCGCAAGGTTGTGATCCAGAGCGGGCTGAGTTCGCGGATGAGAACGGCATTGAAAATAAATGAGCAGCCCCAAATGGATCCTAAAAGAACAATCCAACCCCAATCACGCAGACTCATTATCGCCACTCCAATAGATGCGTTGGTCTACGCCTGCGCTGAAGTGGCGTCGAACCGATTTTGACAATGGGGGCGATCGATTTTGGTGATGGATAAAGAAAAAGGCCGGATCGCTCCGGCCTAATTTACATTTTGCCAAGGGCGAGTTGTTTCAACGCCTCGGGGTAGATCCTGTGTTCTTCCACCAGAACGCGAGCTGCAAGTGTGTCTTCCGTATCGTCGGGCAGAACGGGGACGCGGGCCTGCAGGATCGCGTCGCCTTCGTCGAGACCGGGGGTGACAAAGTGGACGGTGCAGCCGTGTTCCTTTTCACCCGCCGCGAGAACGCGGGCATGGGTGTCGAGGCCTTTGTAGGCTGGGAGCAGGGAGGGGTGGATGTTGATCATCCGACCTTCCCAGCGATTGACGAAGTCCTCACCCAGAACGCGCATGAAACCGGCGAGGCAGACAATATCGACCTCCCAGCTTTCGAGCATGAGCGTCATGGTGTCTTCGAACATTTCCCGACTGGGGAATTTGCTCTGCGCCAGCGAGGCCGTGGCAATGCCGTGGCTCGCCGCAATCTCAAGACCGGGCGCGGCTGCCTTGTTGGACAGCACGCCGACGATCTCGGCAGGAAAATCGGGAGCCTTTGCGGCCTCGATGAGCGCGCTCATGTTTGAGCCGCGCCCCGAGATCAGAATGGCGACCTTTTTCTTGCTCATAGAGCGAGCTTGCCGCGGAAGGTCACAGGTTCACCGCTGCGCTCGGTCAACTGACCGACGACAGCTGCGATTTCACCATTAGCGGTGAGCGAGGCGACCAGCTTCTCAGCATCTGCCGGCGCGACAGCGACCAGCATGCCGACGCCGCAATTGAAGGTGCGGAGCATTTCGCGCTCTTCCATGCCGCCAACCTTGCTCATCCAGCCGAAAACTGGGGGAACGGTGACCGCGTTGAGATCGACATCGGCGGCGAGGTGGTCAGGCAGTACGCGCGGGATATTGTCGATGAAACCGCCGCCTGTGATGTGCGCAAGGGCTTTAATGCCAAGACCTTCCTTGAGCGCAGCCAGCAGTGGCTTCACATAGATGCGGGTCGGCTCGAGCAGGGCTTCTGCAAGGGTTTTGCCTTCAGCAAATGGTGCTGGTGCGTCCCAGGCGAGGCCGGAGAGGTCAACAATCTTGCGAACCAGCGAATAGCCGTTGGAATGAACGCCAGACGAGGCGATGGCAACCAGCGTATCACCAGCGGCGATATCGGCGCGTGGCAGGAGGGTGCCACGTTCGGCGGCGCCAACGGCAAAGCCTGCGAGGTCATAATCATTGCCATGATACATGCCCGGCATTTCAGCGGTTTCCCCGCCGATCAGTGCGCACCCTGCTAGGCGGCAACCGTGGGCAATGCCTTCGACAATCGCCGTGCCCTGGGCCACGTCGAGCTTGCCGGTGGCGAAATAGTCGAGGAAGAAGAGGGGCTCGGCACCCTGAACGACGAGGTCGTTGACGCACATGGCGACCAGATCCTGGCCGATGGTGTCGTGCTTGCCAGTGTCGATAGCGATCTTGAGCTTGGTGCCAACACCATCATTGGCGGCAACCAGAACTGGATCTTTGAAACCTGCGGCCCTTAAATCAAAAAGACCACCAAATCCGCCGATCTCGCCGTCGGCGCCTGGGCGTCGGGTGGATTTCACTGCGGGCTTGATGGCCTCTACCAGAGCATTGCCGGCGTCGATATCGACCCCTGCCTGCTTGTAAGAAAGCCCATTAGGTGGCAGGTGTGGTGTGTCGGACATGAGCCTGGTGCCAAATGCTGAGGATAGCGGGCAGAGTGAACCGCGCGCCACCGGGGTTGGTTGAAACTTTCGGTGTTGGCCGTTAGACGGCTGATAGCTTCTCGATTTCCTATAAGCAAGGGCTACACGCAGCAATGACGCTCCGAAATCAAGTGACCATCTGGATCGGCCTCTTGGCTGCCCTGCTTTTATCGCTCTGGATTTTCCGGGGCATCCTGCTTCCATTCGTGGTTGGGGCGGCCTTGGCCTATCTGCTCAATCCAGTGGTAAACCAGCTTGAGCGCTGGCGATTTAAGCGCGTTTGGGCGACGGCATTGGTGTTGACGGCGATTATCGTCGTGATCATCGGCTTGTTCTTCATGCTGGTTCCGATGATCGGACAGCAGATTGTTGGCCTCATTCAGCGCGCGCCGAGTCTGTATCGCGACCTTCAGGGGCTCATAAATCAGTATTCGCCTGAGGTCAGCGCATGGCTCGGGCCTGAACGTGCCGCCGAAGTTGAGCGTGGGATCAACGAGATTGCGCGCAATTTGCTCGGTTGGATTACGCGACTGCCTGCCGAATTGGTCAATATCGGCATGTCTGGCGCGTCTGTCGTGGCGTTTCTGGTCGTGGCGCCGGTGGTGGCGTTCTACCTCCTGCTCGATTGGCAGGGGATGGTTGATGGGGTCGAAGGGCTTTTGCCACGCCAGCATAAGGGTGAGATCAAAGGCATCCTGCGCGAGATTGACGATTCCATGGCCGGCGTTATCCGCGGGCAGGGCTCTGTTCTCCTGCTCGATGCTGCGTTCTATGCGACCGCGCTATCTCTGATTGGGCTGAACTTTGGTTTGGCCGTGGGTATTATCGGTGGCCTGCTGAGCTTTATTCCATTCGTCGGTGCGGCAGTGGGATTCGGGCTATCAGTGGGCATTGCGCTCGTGCAGTTCTGGCCAAACATGTGGATGGTTGGCCTCGTGTGCGCGGTCTTCCTGTTTTGGCAGTTCATCGAAGGCAATATTCTCTATCCAAAGCTCGTGGGCTCATCGATCAACATCAATCCGGTCTGGATGATGTTTGCTCTCCTCGCTCTGGGCGCGCTGTTCGGATTCACCGGGCTCCTGCTGGCTGTTCCAATGGCGGCCATTGCCTCGGTACTCGTGCGGTATGGCGTGAGAAAATATAAGGAAAGTGCGCTCTATCTTGGGACAGATGCGCCAGCTCCAATCGACCACAAGGACCAGAACTAAATGGCTTTGCCTGAGAACGGACCCCGGCAGCTTCCGCTGGAGTTCGTTCACGAACCCTCGCACGCTGAAGATGATTATCTCGTTGGTGCAGGAAACGCCTTAGCCTATGCCCGTATCGAAGCGTGGCCACATTGGCCTGACGGGGTGACCATGTTGATTGGTCCCACCTCGTCGGGAAAATCGCATGTGGCGCGCATTTTTGCTGAGCGCAGCGGCGCTGTGCTGGTAACGCCCGAAACGATAGCGGCGGTTGCTTCCGCACATGGCAATGAACCTCTGGTGCTAGAGGACGTTGATCGGCTTGATTATAATGAGGATGATCTTTTCCATCTGCTGAACCAAGCCATGCGCGGCGACAGAACTCTGTTGCTGACGGCGCGTGAAGACGTTGCCAAATGGGATTTGCGGACCGATGATGTCCGCTCACGCATTCGGCGTGCGCCTGTTTTCACATTAGAAATCAGTGATGACATCGCGTTGTCACAGATTTTTGTGAAGTTGTTCGGTGATCGACAGATCACAGTCGACCCAAAGATAATCGGCTATGTGGTGCCGCGCATGGAGCGGAGCCCGGAAGAAGCCGAACGTCTGGTTGATTTGATGGACAAGCTGGCTCTTGCGAAAGGGTCGGCCATTACGCGTGCGATAGCGGGTGAAGCTCTTGCTGTACGGCAAGACGCAGATTCGGCGCTGAAATTGGACTGGGACGCAGACGACGATGAATGAGATGAGCGAAATCGCCGAACTGGATGGTGCCAACCCAGATGTGGAGGCGCTGCGCAAAAGCCCGGCGCGTTTCGTTAATCGAGAAGTCAGCTGGCTTCAATTCAATATGCGGGTTCTGGAGGAGGCTGGGAACGAATCCCACCCTCTGCTGGAACGCCTGCGTTTCGTGTCTATTTCGGCAAACAATCTCGACGAATTCTACATGGTCCGTGTTGCGGGTCTGAAGGGCCAAATCCGTGCTGGTTTGGCCAAGCAATCTGCCGATGGCTTATCGCCGAGCGAGCAGCTGGAAGAAATTGCGACGCTCGCTCAGCACTTGCAGTTGGAACAGCAGGACCACTGGCAAGATTTGCGCGAATTGCTGGTCGAGCAGAATGTCGTCATCCATGAGCAGGACGACCTCTCGCCGGAACAAATCGCTTATCTGCAAAAGCTGTTCCGTGAAGAAATTTTCCCTGTCCTCACACCAATTGCGGTCGATCCAGCCCATCCATTCCCGTTCATCCCGAACCTCGGGCTGGCCCTCGCATTTGAACTCAAGCGTCCAACCGGGGATCAAAACCTGACGGCGCTCGTGCGTATCCCGGGTAATCTCGATCGTTTTATCACGCTGCCATCGGCGCTGGTTTCAGAGGGGCGGACTGAGGTCGTCTCGATCGACACCCTAGTGAAGCTGTTCTTCCTCAAAATGTTCCCGGGCCATGAAATTGTTGGCTCAGGCGCATTCCGCATCATCCGTGACAGTGAAATCGAAATTGACGACGAAGCTGCCGATCTCGTTGTCGAGTTCGAATCTGCACTTCGGCAACGTCGCCGTGGCCAGGTTATCCGCCTAGAAATCGAGCGGTCGATGCCGCGTGCGTTGAAGCGGCAGATTGGTGAACAGCTCAGTGTCAAAGAGGCGGATGTCTTTGAGGTACAGGGGTTCCTCGGCCTCGCCGATGCCCGTAAAATCTGCGACGTTGATCGTGCGGACCTAAAATTCCCGCCGTATCACGCGCGTTTCCCAGAACGTATCCGCGACTATAACGGGGATAGCTTCGCGGCTATCCGCGCTAAGGACATCCTTGTCCACCATCCGTTTGAGAGTTTCGACGTCGTCGCGCAGTTCCTGATGCAGGCAGCGCGGGACCCGGAGGTGGTGGCGATTAAGCAGACGCTGTACCGGACGTCTTCAGACAGCCCCATCGTTAAAGCACTGGTCATGGCGGCAGAGGCGGGCAAGTCTGTGACGTGCCTCGTGGAGCTGAAAGCGCGTTTTGACGAAGAGGCGAATATCCGCTGGGCCCGCGACCTTGAACGGGCAGGCGCGCAGGTTGTGTTCGGTTTTATCGAACTCAAAACCCACGCCAAGCTGAGCCAGGTCGTTCGTCGTGAGAAGGGCAAGCTGGTTAGCTACTGCCATATTGGCACCGGCAACTATCACCCGATTACAGCCAAGATTTATACAGACCTCAGCTATTTCACGATTGATCCCTCGATCACCCGTGACGTTGCGCGCGTGTTCAATTTTATAACGGGTTATGCGCGGCCGACCGAACTCGAAACTATCGCTGTTTCCCCGGTCAATTTGCGCCAGACATTGGTCGAAAGCATCGCGCGGGAGATCGAGTTCGCGCGCGAGAGCAAGCCAGCCCATATTTTGCTGAAGATGAACTCGCTGGTTGATCCGCAAGTCATCGACGCGCTCTATGACGCGAGTCGGGCAGGGGTGAAAGTTGACCTGATTGTTCGTGGGATTTGCTGTCTGCGCCCCGGTATCCCCGGGTTCTCAGAAAATATCCGTGTAAAATCTGTGGTCGGTCGGTTCCTCGAACACAGCCGAATTTACTGTTTTGGCAACGGGGAGATGATGCCGTCCCCTCGGGCAAAAGTGTATATTTCCTCGGCAGATTTGATGGGCCGGAACTTGGATGGACGGGTGGAAGTTATGGTCCCGATCCTGAACAAGACCGTGCACAAGCAGATACTGGATCAGATCCTTGGGGCCTATCTCAAGGACAACGAACAAAGCTGGGAAGTCTTGCCGGATGGCAGTTCACACCGCATAAAGCGCTCTGAGGGTGAAGAAGCCTTCAGCGCTCATAAGTATTTTATGACTAATCCCTCCCTGTCTGGGCGCGGTAGTGCCGGGATGGTTGATAACGACGAGGCTTAAGTTTGACCCAATTCTGGGGCGTCGACGCCGATCCTACTGCCCAAGGTCGTTTGAAGGGGGCGCGCCCTGTCGCAGTCCTTGATATCGGATCAAACTCGGTTCGTTTGGTGGTTTATGAGCGGCATGCCCGCTCATTAACACCGCTCTACAACGAAAAGGCCTCCTGCGCCCTCGGGCGTGGGGTCGGCCAGACTGGTCGTTTGGCCGAAGCCAATATGGCGACGGCGCTTGAGGCGATGAAGCGTTTCGCTCTTGTTGCGCGCATGATGCGCGTTGGCACTGTGGTTGTGTTGGCAACCTCTGCCGTACGCGACGCCGCAAACCGCGATGAGTTCGTCGCGGCAGTCGAAGAGATTATGAACACCGAGGTTCGTGTTCTCTCAGGCGAGGATGAGGCGCACTTTGCGGCATTGGGGGTGGTTGCCGGTATCCCTGGGTTTGTCGGCGTTGTCGGCGACCTTGGTGGCGGTAGCCTCGAGTTTTCAGCACTCCAGAACGGATCAGACAGCAATAATCAGTCCTTCGAGCTTGGTGTCATTCGCCTGCAGGACGATTCGAACGGTTCTCCCGCGACTGCTGCGGAAATCGTGCGCAAACAGCTTAGTAGCTCCATGTTGAAAAACACTGGCGAGGAACAGCGTTTCGCGGCCATTGGCGGCACTTGGCGCTCATTGGCGAAGCTCCATCAAGCGCGCAGCAATTATCCGCTGCATATGGTGCAAGACTATGTGGTGTCGGCAGATGAGATGATCGCTTTCTGTAGCGACATCGTGAAAGCGGATTCCCTCAAAAATTATCCAGGCTCCAACTCGGTGTCGAACTCGCGGCGAGAACTCGTGCCTTTTGGCGCGGCCGTTTTGATGGAAGTTCTTAAAGCCGGTCGGTTTGCATCGGTGGTCTTCTCAGCGCTCGGTGTGCGCGAAGGCTATCTCTACGGCATGCTGGACGATACCGAACGGGTCGTCGATCCGTTGATCCAAGGGGCCGAGGAGCTATCAATTTTGCGCTCGCGCTCCCCTGAACACGCTACGGATCTAATAGATTTCACCACGCACTATTTCCGCTCGGCAGCCGTTGAAGAAACTGGCCAGCAGCGTCGCTTGCGCCTCGTCGCATGTCTATTGGCCGATATCGGCTGGCGCTCCCATCCCGACTATCGCGGCGAGCAAAGCGTCAATGCGCTTGCCTATGGCTCATTGACGGGGATTGATCACGTCGGTCGTAGCTTTTTAGCCCAGACCATGGCGGTTCGGTATGATGGGCTCAAGAGCAAGTCGGCTCTGGCGATTGCCGGCCTCACGTCATCTGAGATGACGGCGCGCGCGCGCTTGATCGGCGCTTTGTTCCGCGTTGCCTATCCGATGACGGCGGCAATGCCGGGCGTGTTGGGACGCACGTCACTATCGGTCGTTGACGAGGCTTTGGTGCTGAGTTTGCCGACCGACTATGCGTTCCTCAACGGCGACCATTTACGCAATCGCTTGCGTCAGCTCGCCGATGAGGCCGGGTTTGAAACGTGGAGAGTGAAGGTCGGCTGATTACTCAGCCGATTCTTCTTCTGGTACATCAAATTCGATAACGCCCTTGCGGGTCGCCACAAGGCCAACGCGGCCATGCTTAATGGCAAGCGCTTTTTCGCCAAACAGCTTGCGACGCCAGCCTTTGAGGGCAGGGACGTCTGCATCGTCGTCGAGCACGAGGGCGTCGATTTCGTCCGATGTCGCGATGATTCTCGCCGCAACGCCGTGCTGTTCCGCGACAGACTTGAGCAGAACACGAATGAGATCGCCCACGGCGCCTTTAGGGGATGGTCCGCGATAGCGCTCAGGCATGGCCGGAAGAGCCGACTTTGGAATGGCTTCCACGTCTTTCATCAGCGCGATGATTTCTGCGGCAGCACTGGAGCGGCCATAGCCGCGCGGTACCGCACGCAGTTTGTCAAAGGCTTCAGGTGTCAGCGGGCGTTGAGTCGCCAACTCGCTCAACACGTCATCCTTGAGAATGCGGCTTCGCGGCTGGTCTGATTCCTGTGCGCGTCGTTCGCGCCATTGAGCCAGCGCCTTCATAGCAGCCAAATCGCGCGGGCGATTGAGCTTCATCTTGAGGCGTTCCCAAGCATTTTCAGGCTGGACGACATAAGTGTCTATGGAACGGAGGACACCCAGCTCGTCTTCGACCCAATCCCAACGACGGGTCTGTTCGACCTGCTTTTTGAGCTCGCGATAGATGTCACGCAGATAGGTGACGTCAGCGAGTGCGTAGGTGAGTTGTTTATCGCTGAGCGGGCGAGCCGACCAATCGGTAAAGCGGGATGATTTGTCGAGTTCGACCTTGCAGATGGCGCGCACAAGACTGTCGTAGGAGGCGCTATCGCCAAACCCGCAGACGCTGGCCGCTATCTGAGTGTCGAAAATGTTATTGGGTACCGCGCCCGTCAACTTCACGAAAATTTCCACATCCTGCCGAGCGGCGTGGAAAACCTTGGTCACTTCCGGATTCGCGAGGAGCGTGAAAAAGGGCGCGAGTTTGATATCGGGAGCAAGCGGATCGATGAGAACCGCTTCGTCATTTGTGGCAACTTGGATCAGGCAAAGGCGCGGCCAATAGGTGGTTTCGCGCAGGAATTCCGTATCCACGGTGACAAATTCATACTGGGCAGCGCGCTCGCAAAACGCGGCGAGCGCCTCTGTGGAGACTATAATGTCCATGCGTCTACCGTCTTACTATGGTCGATATTCTTCCTATCAGGGTCTTCTCAATAGCTCCACCGTCGATTTTCCTTGCTTGTAGCGGGGGAAAGCCGCTAATCCCCCGAGCTTGACAGATGGGAGTGGCCATGCGCTTTTCCCGACTGCCTTTCCGGCCTTCCCGTAAGCTATTTCCGAGCATTGACATGACACTTCATCGCTATCGTTCCCACACCTGTGGTGCCCTCACAGCGAATGATGCTGGCAATAATGTGCGCCTATCGGGCTGGGTGCACCGTGTTCGCGATCACGGCGGTCTGCTGTTTATCGACCTTCGCGACAACTATGGCATCACCCAATGCGTGATCGACCCCGATTCTGCTGCATTCAGCACCGCTGAAAAAGTACGCTCTGAATGGGTTCTGCGTATCGATGGCGAAGTGAAGCCACGTGATCCATCGGCAGTGAACACCAATATTTCGACTGGCGCGATTGAGATTTTCATCCGCGACATCGAAGTTTTGTCCGTTGCCAAGGAATTGCCGCTGCCCGTTTTCGGCGACGCGGAATACCCAGAAGACATTCGCCTCCGTTACCGCTTCCTCGACCTGCGTCGTGAGAAGCTGCACAACAACATCCTGAAGCGCACCCGCGTTATCTCGGCGATGCGTTCGGGCATGGGTGACGCTGGCTTTACCGAATTCTCGACGCCGATTCTGACCGCGTCGTCCCCAGAAGGCGCGCGCGACTTCCTCGTGCCAAGCCGTATCCATCCCGGTAAGTTCTTCGCGCTGCCACAGGCTCCGCAGCAGTACAAGCAGCTGCTGATGGTTGCTGGCTTTGACCGCTACTTCCAGGTCGCACCATGCTTCCGCGATGAAGATCCACGTGCAGACCGTCTGCCGGGCGAATTCTACCAGCTCGACCTGGAAATGAGCTTTGTCACTCAGGAAGACGTCTGGAACACAGTTGAACCCGTCATCACCGACGTGTTCGAAAAGTTCGCCGAGGGCAAGCGCGTCACCAAGAACTGGCCGCGTATTCCCTACGATACCGCGATCCGTAAGTATGGCTCGGACAAGCCAGACTTGCGTAACCCGATCGAGCTGCAGAACGTTACCGAGCACTTCGTTGGTTCAGGCTTCAAGGTTTTTGCAAACCAGATCGAAGCCGATCCGAAGGTTGAAGTTTGGGCGGTTCCGGCCAAGAACAAGGCGGGTGCTGAGCCAATCGGCCGTGCTTTCTGCGATCGTATGAACGCATGGGCGCAGGGCGAAGGTCAGCCAGGCCTTGGCTATATCTTCTTTAAGAAAGTCCTAAACGTCACGGAAGTTGAAGCCCGAATTTTCGGAGAATTGTCTCAGGAAGCTCGCGAATCATACTTCGAACGATACGGCACTATAGAAGCAGAGGGATCTGGTCCTATTGCTAAGAACCTTGGCCCGGCCCGCACCGAGGCTATCAGGCGGGAGCTCGGCCTGACCGACGGCGACGCTGTGTTCTTCGTCGCTGGTCGCCCAGAGAAGTTCTACAAGTTCGCAGGTGAAGCCCGCACCAAGGTCGGTACCGATCTCGGCGTCGTCGACACCGAACAGTATGCACTGTGCTGGATCGTCGACTTCCCATTCTACGAGTGGAGCGAAGAAGAAAAGCGCATCGACTTTGCGCACAACCCGTTCTCCATGCCGCAGGGTGGCATTGACGCTCTGAACTCGGCGGATCCGCTTTCGCTCAAGGCTTACCAGTACGACGCTGTCTGCAACGGCTTTGAAATTGCTTCTGGCTCGATCCGTAATCAGGAGCCGGAAACCATGGTCAAGGCCTTCGAAATCACCGGCAAGAGCCGTGAGGAAGTCGAAGAGCAGTTCGGTGGTCTCTATCGTGCGTTCCAGTACGGCGCGCCTCCGCATGGTGGTGCAGCCTTTGGTATCGACCGTATCGTGATGCTGCTGTGTGGCGCGCAAAACCTGCGTGAAATCACCGCCTTCCCGATGAACCAGCAGGCGGAAGACCTTCTCATGGGCGCTCCGAGCCCAGCGGACAACAAGCAATTGCGCGAGCTCAGCATCCGCCTGAATGTACAAAGCTAAGCTTTACGCGAAGTGATTTTTGAAAGACGCCCTCCGGGGCGTCTTTTGTTTTGTGCATACGCGGACCCTCCGACCATGTGTTAATTGCTCGGAAAGCCAACACGGCATAAAAAGCTAACGTTCTCCTCTGAAACGGATTCTCGGTCGTGAAGTTCAACATCTCGCACCTGCTGATGTTACTCGGCGCGGCCGTAGCGCTGGTGCCAATCGTCGCTGTCGATTTTGTCATCGACGCCTATGTAGAGCATCGGGAAAAGACGGTGGCCGAGCGACACGTCAGCGTGGACAGTTCCACTGTTGCGTCCTCGGCTTCAGAGGGTGTAGCCGCCCTGCGCATAGTATGGTCCGACAGCCCGTCCTTGTGCGCACAGACCTTTGTGCAGAACGCTCAGGCGGCGGTTCAGAACAATGTCAGCGTGCTTCAATTCGTCGTCGAGAATAGCGATGGCACCCAGTATTGCGACGCGTTTGGTACAGGCGTCAGTTATGCTCCGCTTTCGACAGCGCTGCCAATTCCTGGCCAGTCCGAGACGCTGACCGTCGTGCGCTATGGCGCGATGGACGCGCCTGTTTTGAAGATCACACAGGAGATCGGGGAAACTCGCAAGCTCTCCGTGTTTGTGCCGCTTCTTCCACAGAGCATTGAATCGCATCTGCGGACCATGGCGCCTTCAACGATGAAGCGGTTCTCGCTGACCAATAACCAACCTATTTTGGTGCTGGGGACGAGCGGTGAGTTTGAGGCCGACAAGGCGCCGGACGATTTTATTCTCGCTGCAGGTTACGCCTCTCAGTTCCCGATCAAGGTTGAGCTTGCGATCCCGTTTGACGTTGCCCGTTCGCATTACCGCGATTTGGACCTTGTGTTCACCGTTCTTGCAGCACTGCTCAGCGGCGCGTTCTTGCTCGGCGTCCTGAGTTATTTCCGTCGCTCCCGTGTTCCAGCTTTCAATCTGGAACGGGCAATCGAGCGGAATGAAATCAAGCCGTATTATCAGCCCGTCATCAATCTTCGCACGGGCGATCTGGTTGGTTGTGAGGTGTTGTGCCGCTGGGAAAAGCCTAACGGCCGTGTCGTCCCGCCGAACAGTTTTATCGAATACGCTGAGAATACCGGCCTCGCGATTCCGATGACGGTTTCGCTGATGCAGCAGGTTCGAGGCGATCTCTCAGAACTCTGCAAAACCATCCCGAACTTCAAGATCTCCATAAATCTGTTTGAGGGTCATTTCCGCGATGGCGGGATTGTGGAGGACGTTCAGGCTATTTTTGGCAATTCGCCGATTAGCTACCGTCAGCTGGTTTTTGAAATCACTGAACGCCGTCCGCTGCGCAACACACTGGCCGCGACCAGCGTGATTTCAGGCCTTCACGCGCTGGGTTGCCGTCTGGCGATGGATGACGTCGGTACGGGGCATTCAAACCTTGCGTACCTCGCCACGCTCGGCGTTGATGTGATTAAGATCGATCGCATCTTTGTCGATATGATCAAGAAAGACACCACCCAGGTGCCAGTGCTCGATGGCCTAATTGCCATGGGCAAAGACCTTGATTGCGAGATTGTTGCTGAAGGCGTCGAAACGGAAGAGCAAGCGCTTTACCTTCGCGCGCATGGTGTGGTTCATGCGCAGGGCTATATTTTTGCACCTGCACTCAAGGCTAAGATCTTCATTGAACTGGCCACGGCCCTCCATCGCTCGGGTGGAAATGCGCGTGACGTTCTCGCACGGGTTGCGACAGCCAATTAACCCGATTGCATTGGTGCGACACAAAATGCCGCACTTGGTCTTTTCATTGCCGTGAATCGGTGGCACGTACGCTCCCAGACGAGAGTTTGGGAGATAAGTCGTGTCCTCGGATGTGAATGAACAGCGCAAAGCGCTGCGTGATGCAGCGTTGCATTTTCATGAGTTTCCCAAACCCGGCAAGCTCGAGATTCAGCCGCTAAAACCTTTGGGCAATCAGCGCGACTTGGCGCTCGCCTATTCCCCGGGCGTTGCTGCGCCTTGTGAGGAGATCGCTGCCAATCCCGATAGCGTGGCCCGCTACACCTCGCGGCAAAACCTTGTTGCAGTGATTTCCAACGGCACTGCCGTGCTCGGCCTAGGCAATATCGGGGCGCTGGCGTCTAAGCCTGTGATGGAAGGCAAAGCGGTTCTGTTCAAGAAGTTCGCAGGCATCGACGTCTTCGACCTCGAAATCGACGAGCTAAACCCACAGAAGTTCATTGACGCGGTAGCGCCGCTCTGGCCGACATTTGGTGGCATCAATCTCGAAGATATTCGCGCGCCCGATTGCTTCGAAATTGAAGAGCAGCTGCGCGAGCGTATGCCAATCCCGGTGTTCCATGACGATCAGCACGGCACAGCGATTATCGTCGGTGCTGCAGTGCTCAACGGCCTGGAGCTGGCGGGCAAGCATATTGAAGACGTCAAAATCTGCACATCAGGGGCAGGAGCGGCGGCCATTGCATGCCTCAATGTTCTGGTTGGCCTTGGCGCAAAAATCGAAAATATCTGGGTGGCCGACAAAGACGGCCTGGTCACGCACAAGCGCAACGACGTGAATGACAAATGGCGGTCGCGCTTCCGCCGGACCTCTGAGGCGACAACGCTGGCCGAAGTCATCGACGGTGCAGACGTTTTCCTGGGGCTCTCCGCTCCCGGCGTGCTCTCGCCAGAGATGATTGCCAAGATGGCGTCTAATCCGCTCATCCTGGCTCTGGCTAATCCGACGCCGGAAGTTATGCCGGAAGTTGCAAAGCAAATTCGTCCAGACGCCATGGTGTGTACTGGGCGCTCGGACTATCCCAATCAGGTCAATAACGTCCTCTGTTTCCCCTTCATTTTCCGTGGTGCGCTGGATGTGCACGCCACGACGATCAACGAAGAAATGAAGCTGGCTGCAGTGCGGGCGATTGCCAAGTTAGCGCACGAACCGGGTTTGGAAGTTTCGCCTTCTGGCGCGCCTGCCGTTTATGGCCCTGAACACATTATCCCAAATCCCTTCGATCAGCGCCTGATCTTGCGCATCGCGCCGGCTGTGGCGCGCGCCGCTATGGAAACGGGCGTCGCGAAAAAGCCTATTGAAGATTGGGCTGCCTATCTCGATAGCCTCAATCGCTTCGTGTTCCGCTCTGGCCTCGTCATGAAGCCGATCATTGATCGGGCGCGTGGGCAGGAAAAGCGCGTGGCCTTCGCCGATGGTGAAGATGAGCGCGTTCTGCGGGCCACTCAAGTGTTGCTTGAAGAACGGATTGCGCGGCCGATTTTGATCGGTCGTCCGGCGGTTCTCGAAGCGCGTATCGAGCGTTTCGGTCTGTCGATTAAGCCGGGCAGGGATTTTGAAGTCATCAATCCCGAAGACGATCCGCGTTACCGCGATTACGTCAGTCTCTTCCATTCACTGGTTGGCCGGGATGGCGTGACGCCCGACACAGCGCGCCATATTGTGCGCACCAATACGACGGTGATTGGCGCGCTGGCCGTAAAGCGCGGCGAGGCTGATGCGATGCTCTGTGGCTTGCAAGGGCGGTTTATCAAGCACGCCCGCGACATTGGCTCTGTCATTGGCCTGCAGGACGGGCTGAACACGGTTTCAGCGCTTTCGATGCTGATCATGCCGCGCGGTGCCTTCTTCCTCACCGACACCTACGTTAATCAGAACCCAAGTGCTGATGAGATCGTGGCTATTGCTTTGCAGGCGCGTCAGCATCTCAAGCGCTTCAACATCGAGGCGCGAGCCGCCTTGCTCAGCTATTCGAACTTTGGGTCGCGCGATGGCGAAAGCGCTTACAAAATGCGCGAGGTCTACAAGAAGCTCAAACGCGTCGCGCCGGACTTTATTGTCGATGGCGAAATGCAGGGCGATCTGGCGCTGAACGAAGAGTTGCGCGAGCGCTACATTCCGGATTCGGTGCTAAAGGGCGAAGCCAATCTCCTGATCTTCCCAGATCTTGACGCTGCGAACTTGTCGGCAACCTTGCTCAAGGAAATGACCAACGCTCTCGCCGTTGGGCCGATCCTGATGGGGACTAAAGCGCCAGCCCATATTCTGGCACCCTCAGTGACCAGTCGTGGTATCGTCAACATGGCGGCTATTGCGGCCAATGAAGCTGTACAGGGGTAAGGCTTTGATCCGTCATACGGTTGTATTCACTCTGCGTCATGAGTCGGGCTCTGCTGAAGAGGCCGACTTCCTGAGTGCAGCGAAAATTCTTGCGGATATTCCGGGTGTTGAGGCTTTCGAGCAGCTCCGTCAGGTCAGCCCCAAGGCGGATTTCGCCTTTGGGTTCTCAATGGAATTCGCAAATTCTGAGGCCTATCAATTCTATAACGACCACCCGCATCACGTCGCTTTCGTGCGTGATCGGTGGGTGCCCGAAGTGTTGCGGTTCCAAGAGATCGACTACACAGCGCTATAAGCTGTGTGGTCCCTAACCGGACATTAAGGCTCGTCGCGGATAATGGCGTATCTATAAGGTTTCGTCATGCCAACACGTCTTAAACGCCCGCCGTTCTGGCGCCACCTTGCTTTGACAGCGGCTCTGCTCGGCGTGCAGGGGTATCTTGGCTATTCGGCTATTTCCGGGCAGTTCGGCATTGAAAATCGTGCTCAGATAATTGAGGACATTCAAGTGCTTGAGGATAAGTCCTCGGCACTGCAAGCCGAGATCGACGCCTTTAAGCATCGCGTTCAGTTGATGAACCCAAAACATCTCGATCCCGACCTCATCACTGAGCGGGCGCGGGCCTTGCTCAACATGGCGCATACCGACGATATTTTGGTCATGGTGAACCCAGACAACGGTAAACCAGTTTCCGGTAAATTCCAAGAATTAATCGATTCTGAGTTAAGGTCAATTATTGAAGCGGATTCAACGCTCTAATAGAGTTTTTTGAATTCGCATTGCGGAATGTTATTACAGAGACGCTTGCGGTAAGGTGCGTGAAATGGCCTGATGGGCCAATCGCATACGACCCCGACCCAAGCGGAGTGCAGCATGGCGCGCAAGGCAACGGCCTCACAGCCCAACGTCCCTCAGTTTTCTAGCGAGCAGGACCTCGAAGCGTTCCGCGAAATGCTGCTTATTCGGCGTTTCGAAGAAAAGGCCGGCCAGATGTATGGCATGGGCCTGATCGGCGGTTTCTGTCACCTTTATATCGGTCAGGAAGCTGTTGTGACCGGCATCACCATGGCCTCGGAAAAGGGCCTTGATGCGCAGATCACCGGCTATCGTGATCACGGACACATGCTGGTTATGGGTCTCGACCCTAAGGGCGTCATGGCTGAACTGACCGGTCGTCAGGGCGGTCTGTCGCGCGGCAAGGGCGGCTCGATGCACATGTTCTCGAACGAGCACAAGTTCTATGGCGGCAACGGTATCGTGGGGGCGCAGGTTGCGCTCGGCACTGGTCTGGGCTTTGCCAATAAGTACAAGGGTGATGGCGGCGTTTCGATTGCCTATTTTGGTGACGGCGCGGCCAACCAAGGTCAGGTCTATGAGAGCTTCAATATGGCCAAGCTCTGGAACCTGCCGGTCGTTTATGTGATCGAAAATAACAAGTACGCCATGGGGACCTCCATTGAGCGTGCTGCTGCAACAACCGATTTCTCCATGCGCGGCGCTTCCTTCGGCATCGACGGCGAGCAGGTCGATGGCATGGACGTCCGCATGGTCTATGATGCCGCCAAGCGCGCCATCGAGCATGCTCGTTCGGGGAAGGGCCCGTTCATCCTTGAAATGCTGACCTATCGTTACCGTGGTCACTCCATGTCCGATCCGGCGAAATATCGCTCCAAGGACGAAGTGACGAAGTATCGCCAGGAACGTGACCCGATCGAACAGGTCCGCGCGCGTCTGCTGGAAGCCGGTATTGTGACGGAAGATGATCTCAAGAAGATCGAAACCGATATCCGCGCTGTCGTCACTGAAGCGGCGGACTTCGCGACCAATGATGCAGAGCCCGATCCTAAGGAGCTCTGGACCGATATCACTATCGAGGCATGAGCCGGCTCGGCCGCGCGCCGAGCCCCCAAACAAGTTGAGTTTCGCCGTGCGGCTTCAAAAAGCCCGGCGTTAGAAATTCTGGAGAGCAAATATGCCCCAAATCCTCATGCCCGCCCTGTCTCCCACTATGGAAGAAGGCAAGCTGGCCAAGTGGCTGGTGAAAGTTGGTGATGTCGTAAAGTCTGGCGATGTGCTGGCGGAAATCGAAACCGATAAGGCGACGATGGAAGTTGAAGCGGTCGACGAAGGTACTGTTACGGAAATCCTGATCGCCGACGGCACTGAAGGCGTAAAGGTCAACACCCCAATCGCCGTCATTCTGGCTGAAGGCGAAGTGGCTGGCGAAACAGCAGCTCCGGCTGCCGTTGAAGCGACCACTACGGAAACTGCGGCTCCTGCAGCTGATGCGCCCGTTGCGGCGGCACCAGCCACGGAAGCGCCAAAGTTTGTCGCGCAGAACGATCCGGACCTGCCAGAAGGCGTCGAAATGGTGGAGCTCACCGTTCGTCAGGCGCTGAACGAAGCCATGGCCGAAGAAATGCGCGCTGACGGCAACGTCTTCATCATGGGTGAAGAAGTCGCTGAATATCAGGGTGCGTATAAGGTCACTCAGGGCCTGCTGCAGGAATTTGGGCCGCAGCGCGTTATCGATACCCCGATCACCGAACATGGCTTTGCCGGTCTCGCTGTTGGTGCGGCCTTTGCGGGTTTGAAGCCAATCGTTGAATTCATGACCTGGAACTTTGGCATGCAGGCCATTGACCAGATCATCAACTCGGCTGCAAAGCAGCTCTACATGTCCGGCGGTCAGGTGACGGCACCTATGGTGTTCCGTGGCCCGAACGGCGCGGCAGCACGTGTTGGTGCGCAGCACTCCCAAGACTATTCGGCATGGTACAGCCATGTTCCGGGCCTCACCGTTATCGCGCCTTACAGCGCCGCTGACGCCAAGGGCCTGTTGAAGGCTGCGATCAAGTCGCCAAACCCGATCATCTTCCTCGAAAACGAAATCCTTTATAACTCCACTGGCCTCGTGCCGAAGATGGATGATTTCGTTCTGCCAATCGGTAAGGCTCGTGTTGCCCGTCAGGGTAAGGACGTCACCATTGTGTCGTTCTCCATGGGCATGCGTTACGCTACTCTGGCAACCGAAAAGCTGGTCGCGGCTGGCGTTGACGTTGAACTGATTGACCTGCGTACCCTCCGCCCAATGGACACCGATACCATCATTGCATCGGTCAGGAAGACCGGTCGCTTGGTGACGGTTGAAGAGGGTTGGCCGCAGGGTGGTATTGGCGCGGAAATCGCGGCCGTCGTCATGGAACAGGCGTTCGATTATCTCGACGCGCCAGTGACCCGCGTGACTGGCAAGGACGTGCCAATGCCTTACGCTGCGAACCTTGAAAAGCTGGCACTGCCAAGCGTTGACGATGTGATCGCAGCGGTGAACGCTGTGACCTATCGCTCTTAAGGAGAAGCCGGATGCCAATTAACATCACCATGCCGGCGCTCTCTCCGACGATGGAAGAGGGCAAGCTCGCCAAGTGGCACGTCAAGGAAGGGGACACCGTCTCCTCCGGCGACGTGATCGCGGAAATTGAAACCGACAAGGCGACCATGGAAGTGGAAGCTGTCGATGAAGGCAAGATCGGTAAGATCTTGGTTGCCGAAGGCACTGACAACGTCAAGGTGAACGCGGTTATCGCGGTTCTCCTGCAGGACGGTGAAGAGGCTTCGGCGGCAGATGCGGCTTCGGCCGCAGCGCCAGCGCCAAAGGCTGAACAGCCAAAGGCCGCTGCACCCGCTCCGGCGGCTGCGCCAGCGCCTGCTGCGAAGGCAGAAGCACCAAAGGCGGCAGCTCCGGCTCCTGCCAAGGCCGAGGGCGCTCGCGTCTTCGCTTCGCCATTGGCAAAGCGCCTTGCGAAGGAAGCTGGCATCGACATCGGTTCGGTTTCGGGTACGGGTCCGAAGGGCCGCGTGATCAAGGCTGACGTGGAAGCGGCAAAGTCGGGCAAGACCCCGCTCAAGGCTGCTGCATCGGCTCCGGCTTCGGCCCCATCGGCTGGTGGCACGATTTCGGCAGGGATGACCAAGGCTCAGGTCTTGGCGCTTTACGAAGAAGGCTCGTACGAGCTGGTTCCTGCCGATGGCATGCGCAAGGTCGTGGCGGCCCGCCTGACCGAAAGCAAGCAGTCGGTTCCGCACTTCTACCTGACGCTCGATTGCAAGATCGACGCGTTGATGGCCGCCCGCGAGCAGATCAATGCTTCGGCTCCGAAGAACAAGGAAGGCAAGCCAGCCTTCAAGCTCTCGGTCAATGACTTCGTCATGAAGGCTTGGGCTGTGGCGTTGCAGCGCGTGCCGATGGCCAATGCGACTTGGGCAGGTGACGCGATCCTCTACCACAAGCGTTCTGACGTGGCGGTTGCCGTGTCGGTGCCAGGTGGTCTCTTCACCCCAGTGGTGCGTTCGGCGGATACCAAGACGCTGCGCGAAATCTCGGATGCGGTGAAGGATCTGGCGACCCGCGCGAAGAACAAGAAGCTTGCGCCGCAGGAATATCAAGGCGGTTCGTCTTCTGTGTCGAACCTCGGCATGTTCGGCATCAAAACCTTCTCGGCTGTGATCAACCCGCCGCATGGCACGATCCTGGCTGTGGGTGCGGGCGAAGAGCGCGTTTACCCAGAAAACGGTCAGATCAAGATCGGTCAGTTCATGACGGTAACGCTCTCCTGTGACCACCGTGCCGTTGACGGCGCGCTGGGGGCGGAACTCTTGGGCGTATTCAAAAGCCTGATTGAAAACCCGGTGATGATGCTGGCGTAAAGGGGTTTGGCGATGAAGACCATTCTCGCCTTTGGCGACAGCCTGACGTACGGGGCCAATCCGGTAACGGGTGGCCCGCGTCACGCCTATGAACACCGCTGGCCGACTGCGCTTGAACAGGGGCTTGGCGGGGCTGCACGGGTGATTGCCGAGGGCATGGGTGGCCGCACCACCGTTTGCGACGACTGGTTTGCACCGGGCGATCGCAATGGTGGGCGCATTCTGCCGACCTTGCTGGAAAGCCATTCCCCGCTCGATCTCGTCATCATCATGCTGGGCACCAATGACCTCAAGCCAGCCATCAATGGCTCGGCCTTGCAGGCATCCTTTGGTATCCGGCGACTGGTTCAGATCATTCGCGAGCATGCTGCAGGCAAGGCGATTGCTGCGCCTGCAATCATCATCGCCGCGCCACCTCATATTTGCGACACCGACCATGCCGATATGATCGGCCATTTCGGTGGCTTTGCGCATGCGTCGAGCCAATCACAGCTCTTCGCCGAGCATTATGCGCGTCGCGCGGCTGAGCTGAACACGGGCTTTTTCGACGCTTCGACAGTTGCGCAAGCAGACCCGCGTGATGGTGTTCACCTCGATGAGGCGAATACACGCGCGATTGGTCTCGGTCTTGTGCCGCTTGTTAAACAGACACTGGGTCTTTGACCCAAAAATTCGTGGAGGCCCTCATGGCTGACCAATACGACCTTCTCGTTATCGGCGCCGGTCCCGGCGGTTACATCGCAGCCATTCGTGGCGCGCAGCTCGGGATGAAGGTGGGGATCATTGAGCGCGAGCATATGGCTGGCATCTGCTCCAACTGGGGCTGTATCCCGACCAAGGCGCTGCTGCGCTCTGCCGAAATCTACGGTCACATGACCCACGCCAAGGACTATGGCCTTACGGCTGAAAAGTTCGGCTTTGACCTCGACGGTATTGTGGCCCGTTCGCGCGCGATTGCTGCGCAGATGAACAATGGCGTGCAGTTCCTGATGAAGAAGAACAAGGTCGACATCATCTGGGGCGAAGCCACCATCACCAAGGCCGGTGAAGTCAAGGTTTCCCCGACCAAGAAGGTGATTGTTCAGCCGCAGGGCCCTGTGCCGAAGAACGCGCTGGGTGAGGGCACTTACAAGGCCAAGAACATCATTATCGCCACTGGTGCACGTCCGCGTCAGCTGCCGGGCATTGAAGCCGATGGCGATAAGATTTGGACCTATTTTGAAGCGCTGAAGCCTGCCGCCATGCCGAAGTCGTTGGTGGTTATGGGCTCGGGCGCGATTGGTATCGAGTTCGCATCCTTCTACCGGTCGCTTGGCGCGGAAGTGACCGTTATCGAACTGCTTTCGCAGATCATGCCGGTAGAAGATGCTGAAATTTCCGGTCTCGTGCGCAAGCGTTTGGAAAAGCGCGGCATCAAGATCGTCACTGAAGCCAAGGTGGCCAAGGTCGAAAAGACCGCGACGGGCGTTATCGCTCACGTTGAAACCAAGGACGGCAAGACCCAGCAGATCGCTGGCGATAAGCTGATCTCGGC
The DNA here is from genome assembly GCF_016595685.1 of Devosia sp. WQ 349K1. NCBI lineage: Bacteria > Pseudomonadati > Pseudomonadota > Alphaproteobacteria > Hyphomicrobiales > Devosiaceae > Devosia > Devosia sp. WQ 349K1. The sequence continues at coordinate 202,006 of NZ_JAENGO010000001.1, forward strand.
GGTTGGCGTGCAGTGCAACACCGAGGGCCTCGGCCTCGAGACCGTTGGTGTGAAGCTCGATCGCGGTGCCATTGTCACCGACGGTTATGGCAAGACCAATATAGAGGGCATCTGGGCCATCGGCGACGTTGCAGGCCCACCAATGCTGGCGCACAAGGCCGAGCATGAAGCGGTTATCACGGTCGAAAAGATCGCGGGCCTACCCGTGCATGGCCTCGACAAGAGCAAAATCCCGGGCTGCACCTATTGCGAGCCACAGGTGGCTAGTGTCGGTCTGACCGAAGCTAAGGCCAAGGAAGCTGGTCGCGAGATCCGCGTTGGTCGTTTCCCCTTCGTGGGCAATGGCAAGGCGATTGCTCTGGGCGAGCCAGATGGCCTCGTGAAGACCATTTTTGACGCCAAGACCGGTGAGCTTTTGGGCGCGCACATGGTGGGCGCGGAAGTGACCGAGTTGATCCAGGGCTTTGTGGTGGCGATGAACCTCGAAACCACTGAAGAAGACCTGATGCACACGATCTTCCCGCATCCGACCCTGTCTGAGTCGATGAAGGAATCCGTGCTCGATGCCTATGGTAAGGCTCTGAACATCTAAGTTCGATACAAGCTTTGCTGCTCCCGCTTTTGGCGGGGGTAGCCCAATAGCTGAGTGAGTTGGGGTTGAACCCGCCGCTCAAGGGAGCGATATAACGGGAAGTTTCCCAGTCAGGACTGATATGGTCACGCTCATCGACAATTCGGCCAAGCCGCGTCACCCGGAAAAGGCCAATCGCCCCGATAGTATCGTCCTGCGCAAGCCGGACTGGATCCGTGTGAAAGCGCCGGGCTCACCAATCTATAAGGAAACCCAGCAGATCGTGCGCGAGAACAATCTCGTTACGGTTTGCGAAGAAGCGGGTTGCCCTAATATCGGCGAGTGCTGGAGCAAGAAGCACGCGACCATGATGATCATGGGTGAAATCTGCACCCGTGCTTGCGCCTTCTGCAACGTCCGCACCGGCATGCCTGGGCCGCTCGATCCGCTCGAGCCTGAAAACGTCGCGAAGGCTGTCAATAAGCTCGGGCTTGAGCATGTGGTGATCACCTCGGTAGATCGTGACGATCTTGCCGATGGCGGTGCGCAGCACTTTGCCGATGTGATTTTGGCGATCCGTGCGCTCAATCCGAAGACCACCATCGAAATACTGACCCCAGACTTCCTCCGCAAGGAAGGGGCTTTGGAAATCGTCGTGGCGGCAAAGCCAGACGTCTTCAACCACAACCTTGAGACTGTGCCATCAAAGTACCTGAAGGTGCGTCCCGGTGCGCGTTACTTCCATTCGATCCGCTTGCTGGATCGGGTGAAGGAACTCGACCCGACCATTTTCACCAAGTCTGGCATCATGGTTGGCCTCGGCGAAGAGCGGAATGAAGTTTTGCAGCTGATGGACGATCTGCGTTCGGCTGACGTCGACTTCTTGACCATCGGGCAATATCTGCAGCCGACCAAGAAGCACTATCCGCTGCAGCGCTTTGTAACGCCGGAAGAATTCAAGTCGTTTGCCACAGTTGCGACGGCCAAGGGGTTCTTGTTGGTATCGTCCAGCCCGCTGACCCGCTCGTCTCACCACGCCGGCGAAGACTTTGCGCGCCTCAAGGCCAACCGCATGCAGAAGCTCGGTCACTGAATGAAACGCTTTTATGACCGCCACGTCCCTCATTTGCCCCAGCGCATGTATGAGATCGTGGCGGACCTTAACGACTATCCGCGCTTTATCCCGAATTGCGCAGCCATGCAGGTTCGCCCCGATCCGACAGCACAGTCGGATACAGTCGTTCTCGCCAAAATGACCATTGCTTTTGGTCCCATCACGCAAGGCTATACCAGCCGAGTGACCATGGACCCTGAGGCATTGACCATTCGCGCTAAAGCGGTTGATGGGCCGTTTTCGTATCTCGATAGCGTGTGGAGCTTTGAGCCTGAAGGGCAGGGCACGCGCGTCAAGTTCGAGATCGATTTTAAGATCTCCAACCCATTTATTGCGGCCGTTGCTGAACCAGCCTTCGCCGCCAAGCAGGAAGAAATCATGCGGGCGTTTTCGGACGAAGCTGATCGACGGTTTGGTGCGTGATGATCGAGCTGTCCGGTAGTCTCATTTGTGCAAATGAAACCGAAGCGACACTCGTTCGCTCACTGCTGCCCCTGCACATAGAACTGACCCTGGCCGAGCCGGGCTGTTTGGTGTTTGAAGTGAAGGAAACTGACGTTCCCCTGGTGTGGAGCGTTTTCGAGCAGTTTTCGGACCGAGTATCCTTCGACGCTCATCAGGCTCGTGTGCGGGCGTCCAAGTGGGGCCAAGAGAGCGCTCATATCAAACGAGATTACAAAATCGTCGAAATGCGCTAGCGTCGCTCCACTGATCCGTGGGGGGCGACATGATTAGAAAACTCGAATGCGTCTGCATTCCGACAGACGATATCGTTGCCTCGGAGGCGTTCTATCTCAAACTTGGTCTGACTCGCGCTTGGAGCATCGAGCGTCCGCTCGCAGGTGGCGAAATGTGGACCTTGGTTGGCCTCAAATTTCCTGAAGCTCAGAGTTCAGAAATGGTCTTGAGCAATAATTCTGATGTTCGGCTCGTCGAGGTGGAGTTGTTGTGCGATGACGTGCGTCAGACCTTCGCCGAGCTTCATGGTGCCGCGGGTGTCGAATGGATTCGGGAGCCTTTTGCGACCGAGAGCGGCCATGTTGCGGTGATGAAAGCGCCAGACGGAAACGTCTTCGTGCTCGTCGGGCCATAAAAACTCTGGGCTCCCCGAAGGGAGCCCATTTCGTTCACTGGAAAGCGGTTTCGGCAAAACTACGCAGCTTGCGCGAGTGCAGGCGCTCGGCGGGTTGGTCGCGCAGAATTTCCATCGCCCGCAATCCAACCTGCAAATGACGATTGACCTGTGTGCGGTAAAAGTCCGAGGCCATGCCGGGCAGTTTTAGCTCGCCATGCAGAGGCTTGTCGGAGACGCAGAGCAAGGTGCCGTAGGGAACGCGGAACCTAAAACCGTTGGCGGCGATAGTGGCGCTTTCCATATCAAGGGCCACAGCGCGTGATTGGCTGAGCTGGCGCGTGATCTGGGCCTGATCCCAGAGTTCCCAATTGCGGTTGTCAAACGTCGCGACTGTGCCAGTGCGCATGATCTTCTTGGTTTCGACGCCTTCGGTGTCGGTGATCTCATGCACAGCCTGTTCGAGCGCAACCTGAATTTCGGCCAAGGCGGGGATTGGCACGGAGAGCGGCAAGTCAGCGTCGAGCACGTGGTCCTCACGCACATAGGCGTGGGCGAGGACGTAGTCGCCCAGTTCCTGGCTGTTGCGGAGCCCCGCGCAGTGGCCGAGCATGATCCAGGCATGTGGGCGCAGAACCGCGATGTGGTCGGTGATGGTTTTAGCGTTCGACGGGCCAACCCCGATATTGACCATGGTGATACCGCGACCGCGTTCACCCACCAAGTGATAGGCCGGCATTTGCGGTGTGCGGATCGGTGGCGAGCCGGTGACTGCGCCGCCGGTCAGCATGTTATCAGTCGAGACGTTCCCCGGCTCGATAAACCGCAGATAGTCTGGGTGGTTTTTCGCCATATGGCTTTTGGCGATGGCGCAGAACTCGTCGATGTAGAACTGGTAATTCGTGAAAATCACAAAGTTCTGGAAATGCTCAGGGCTGGTGCCTGTGTAGTGGGAGAGCCGTTGCAGCGAATAGTCGACGCGCGGGCCTGTGAAGGCCGACAGCGGGTATGGGCCACCGCGTGGCGGGACATAGGTGCCGTTGGCGATCTCATCGTCAGTATTGGCCAGGTCGGGCACGTCAAACACATCGCGCAGCGGCACGTTCAGCGCGTTGATCGCCTGACCATCGAGATGGTCATTGGGATTGAGCGCGAAGTGCAATGGCAGCGGCGTGTCACTTTCGACGATGTCGATGGTGCCGCCGTGATTGGTGAGGATCACCGAGAACTGGTCAATGAGATAGCCCTTGAACAGATCAGGCGCCGTAACGGTGGTGCGATAGATGCCTGGCGTATGTAGATAGCCGTAGGGAAGGGTGCTTTCGTGCTTGGAATAGCTGGTCGAACGCACTTCCACCTGTGGGTAGTAGGCGCGGACGCGGCCAGCGGGCACCGTGCCCTTGGTGAGAGCCTCGAGATGGCTGCGGATGAAGGCGCAGTTGCGGTGATAGAGCTGGGCTAGGCATGCCCAAGCGGCCTCCGGATCTGTGAAAGATTGCTTTTCGAGACGCGGCGGAGACAGCGTGGTCATGGATACCTCATTGGACTCATCAGAGTGTTTCTCTGAACTGCGCCACAACTATAGTCGCCGTATGACATTGGCTCAACGGTGGGCGGAGATAAGTCCGGCCTTCACGCTTGCGTGAGCACTACTTTTATTGCCGTAATTCTTAGCCATCTACTGGTGCATCTCATCGCAGTGGCAAACGACCCATGCAAGCGATGAGCGGGGTGAAGTCAGCCGCTTGTCCCCCAAGCCCTCAACAGTGCGGCAGGCAAGATCCCAGAGGCCGTCCGGCAGTGATGCGGGACGGCCTTTTCTTGGATTTAGTTTTCGCCTGAGTAGTCAACGATCGTAACGGGGTTCATTTCGCCGTCATAGCTCGCGTCGACGTCGTATTTCTGCAGCGAAAATGTGCCGTCGCTGAACACCCAGGTTCCCGCAGAGCTGGCATCGCCAAGGCCACGCCACTTCGAATATTCGGTGATGGTCAACGTCTCTTCATCGAAGTGAGAATTGACCAAACCTAGCGTCGTGCCCATGCCCTTGACGGAGATGTCTTCGACCTCGCCCTCATAGTCATCATTGACATAGCGAACATCGATATCCGGTTGGGCGAAAGCGATGGGACGCAGGCCTTCGGTGTCGGTGTAGAGGTAGTAGCTGTCGGTTATGTTATAGGCTCCGGCCATGCAGAACATGCTGATGAGCGTTACTTTTTGCTTTTGCTCCTCGTCGTCCGTCCAGCTGGGCTGATAGGAAATTTCCCAAGCCCCATAAGCGTCGTCCTGAAAATACTCGTCCGGTTCTGAACAGACTTCGCCGCCCGCGGCTTGGTGCAATTTGGTTGCAGCTTCTCTGAGGTCGATATCGTTTGCGGCAGCAGCGCTGACCGAAAGCGCTATCAAAGGCAGCCAAAGCAATGGACGGATCATTTCTCTTCCCTTATGTCGTGCGCATCGCGCAGGACTCGCGATGTACTTCCGTTATTGAACCAGAATGAGGCCAAAATGACCGCAAAAATCATCGATGGCAAAGCCTTCGCCGAAAACTTGCGCAAGCGGGTCGCAGGTCACGTGGAACGCCTCAAGACGGAACACGGTATTACGCCGGGCCTCGCTGTGGTGATTGTCGGCGAAGATCCGGCAAGCCAAGTCTATGTCACCAACAAAGCCAAGCAGACGGCTGAAGTGGGCATGGCTTCGTTCAAGCACGAATTGCCAGCCGACGCTTCGGAAGCCGAACTCATCGCGCTGGTTCATAAGCTGAACAATGATCCGGCAGTGCATGGCATTTTGGTGCAAATGCCGGTGCCAAAGCACATCGACGGCAATAAGGTCATTGAGGCGATTTCACCGGCTAAGGACGTCGACAGCTTTACGGCCGAGAACGTCGGCAAGGTGCAGATTGGCCTGCCGGGCCCCGTGTCCTGCACGCCGCTTGGCTGCCTGATGCTGCTGCGGGATGAACTTGGCTCGCTCGAAGGCAAGAACGCTGTCATTATTGGTCGGTCCAACCTTGTTGGTAAGCCGATGATGCAGCTGTTGCTGCGCGACAATTGCACTGTCACCGTGGCGCACTCGCGCACCCAAAACCTCGCCGACGTTGTCCGCGCCGCTGACATTGTGGTCGCCGCTGTTGGCCGTCCGCACATGGTCAAGGGCGACTGGATCAAGCCGGGCGCTGTAGTCATCGACGTTGGCATCAATCGCATTCCGGCGCCGGAAAAGGGCGCGGGTAAGACTCGCCTCGTTGGCGACGTGGATACGGCAGCTGCGGCGGAAGTCGCGGGTGCGATTACCCCGGTTCCCGGTGGCGTTGGTCCGATGACCATCGCGTGCCTTCTGGCGAACACCATCACGACGGCCTCGCTGATCAATGGCCTTGTGCCACCGAGCGATCTCACGGCATGAGTGATCTCTTCGGATATGAGCCGGACGCGCATGATCCGGGCGGTAAGGTGCGGTTGCGCCTTGGTGCCGGGGTCAATGGCGATGCGGTGATCTCCGAGGATGGGCGCTATAGACAAATCATGCGCCGTTGGCTCGGGGAGCAATTTCCCGAGCGCTACATTCTGTTCATTGGCATGAACCCATCCACCGCCGACGCGAGTGTGGATGATCCAACCTGCGCGCGCGAATGGGGATTTTCTCGCCGTGAAGGCTTTGAGGGCATGGTGAAGTGCAATGTCGGCGATTATCGCGCCACGCACCCCAAAATGTTGCTTGAAGACGGCGTTGAGGCAGTGTCGCCAGTTAATCTGCCGACCATATTAGGTTTGGCAATGAAGGCGGGGCGGGTCGTGCTCTGCCACGGCAAGCTCAACAAGGCGCTCGCGCCTGCCGGGCGGCAGCTGGTGAGTGCGCTGGAAGCCGCCAAAGTGCCGCTTTATTGCTTCGGCAAGAACGGCGATGGCTCCCCAAAACACCCGCTCTATCTTCGTGGCGATACGCAGCTGGTGCGCTTCTAAGACTATTATGATCAGTGTGGGGGCAGGCCGGATCACCCGGTCGCGCCGGGTGATGTCGATGGGAGCGGCGAGCGAATGGTCTGGACCATCGTCCCCACTATCGCGCTGTCGTCTTCGCCGACGCGACAGACGAAACCCTTGATCAATCGTCGTCGCTGCTCACAACCTGCAGGACGAGTTCCAGTGCGGCCTCTACTGTTGCTTTGCGGATTTCGTCGCGGCCGATGTCGCCGAACTGGTGTTCAATGACGACGGTCGCGAGCTCTGTCGACACCGCGACATAGACCAAGCCAACGGGCTTTTTGTCTGAACCGCCATCCGGCCCGGCGATGCCTGTGCTCGACACGGCAATATCGGCATTGGCAGTGTTCCGCGCGCCGTCCGCCATAGCGCGGGCAACTTGATTGCTGACCGCGCCATAGTCCTGAATGAGGCGAGGCTGCACATGGATCATGCTCGCCTTGGCCTCGTTGGAATAGGTGATGAAACCACCGAAGAGAGCGGCGGAAGAGCCGGGAACATCAGTCAGCGCGGCGGCGATCATGCCGCCTGTGCAGCTTTCAGCGGTTACAATCGAAAGCTTCCGGTCCGAAAGGGCCGAAATAACCCGTTTTGCAGTGCTGAGTGGTGCAGATTTAGAAGCCAACTAGTCCTCCCTGGGTACCTCAATGCTCGCGCTGGCCATGGCAACCATGCCTTCCTCTCGCCCAATGAAACCGAGCTTTTCATTGGTTGTCGCCTTAACGTTGACACGCGAAGGCGAGATCCCGAGAGTTTCAGCAATAACTGCACACATGGCTGGTGCGTGTTTTGCAATCCTCGGCGCTTCTGCAACAATTGTCACGTCCAGATTTACGATACGTGCCTTGCGTTCAGCGACAAGCTTGCCCGCATGCTTGAGGAATATTGTAGAAGCAGCACCACGCCACTGCTCATCACTTGGTGGGAAGTGGATGCCGATGTCTCCCGCACCAATTGCCCCGAGAATAGCGTCAGTCAAAGCATGGAGCGCAACGTCGGCATCGGAATGGCCATTGAGCTTGGAATGGTGCGGAATTTTGACGCCACAAAGCCATACGGCATCACCGGGCTCGAAATAATGCACGTCATAGCCGGTGCCAACACGCGTTTCGAACATGGTTTCTCCTGCCAGCAATCGCTCTGCACGAGCGAAGTCTTCCGGGTGTGTAATTTTAAAATTGTCGCGGTCGCCAGGGACCATTTTGACCCGCATGCCCGCCCATTCGGCGATTTCGGCATCATCGGTAAATTCGCGACGAACAGTGCCGGTGCGCATATGGGCAGAAAAGATTGGACCGAACCGGAAACCCTGAGGCGTTTGCGCGGCGAACAATAGATTTCTGTCTTCGGTTTTGGAAATCAGACCGTCACCAAGGCTGCGCTTGATCGTGTCTGTTGTTGGAAGTGTCGGCAATGCGCCATCATGCTCTTTAAGGGCTTCAATGACATCATCTATGATGCGATGCGAAACGAATGGACGTGCGGCATCTTGGATCAGCACGCGGTCAATGCGGAGTTTTGCAAGCGCTTTTAGGCCTTCCAGCACAGAGGCTTGACGAGTCGCTCCACCAGGCACCGCTGCGTGTAGCCGTTCATGGTGCAAGCCCAAATCGGCATAGCGCTGTGCATGATCTGGGTGGATTACGGGCAATACGAGGGTCACAGATTCGTGGCTTAGAAACGCTTCTATGGTTCTGGCCAATACTGATTTTCCGGCGATTTCTCGATATTGCTTGGGATCGGCGATCCCATTGGCATTGGCACGTTCGCCTTTTCCGGCCGCAACGACGATAACGGCTATGGATTTTGAAGACATGTCGATGTAGGCACTCACAAGAACCGCTATTGGTTAAAGGTCTAGCCCTCCGCCCGACATGCGGCAAGAGCAGGGCTGATTTGCTCAAGTTTTACAGCCAGTACGTGTTGCGCCCTGACTGAAAATGATTATTGTGCAGGCACTTCCTTACTCCTGACCAAAACTGGTGCAATTCTTGTCTTCAAATGCACGCCCGTTGAGCATCGGGGGCCACACATTGCGCAATCGTGCAATATTGGCGCCGATGGCCGGTATCACGGACCGACCCTTCCGCGAGATTGCGGAGCGGTTTGGCGCGGGCTTGGTTGTGTCAGAAATGGTCGCCAGCGCGGCCTTGACCACCGGCCACAGCGGCATGGTTCAAAAGCTCGGGCGAGCGGGCTCCTTGCCTCATATGGTCCAGTTGGCGGGCTGCGACCCGCATTGGATGTCCGAGGGTGCGCGCATCGCCGAGGATGCGGGTGCCGACATTATCGATATCAATTTCGGCTGTCCTGCCAAGCGCGTAACGACAGGCTACGCCGGCTCTGCGTTGATGCGCGTTCCAGACCAGGCTTTGGCTATTGTCGAGGCGGTTTCGGCCGCGACATCCAAGCCGGTGACCGTCAAGATGCGCCTCGGTTGGGATGATGACAGCCTCAATGCCCCCCAGATTGCGAACCTTGCTGTGAGTGCAGGGGCGCAAATGATCACCGTTCACGGCCGCACTCGCCAACAATTTTATAAGGGCACGGCCCGCTGGGCGCTCGTGCGCGAAGTTGTCGAAAGTGTTTCGGTTCCTGTCGTCGTCAACGGCGATATCGTCGATGAAGCCAGCGCACGAACAGCACTTGAGCAATCTGGTGCAGCCGCAGTGATGCTTGGTCGTGGCGCGCAGGGGCAACCGTGGAAAGTTGCGCAAATCGGCGCGGCCTTGGCAGGGCAGATTGGGCCTGATGCGCCAACTGGCGACGCCCTTATTGCGCTCATCAGAGAGCATTACGAAAATATGCTGGGCGACTATGGCATCGAAGTTGGTCTGCGCGCTGCGCGCAAGCATCTCGATTGGTATGCTGACGCAGCCAATCTTCAACTTGATAAGCCGACCCGTAAGGCTCTGCTAGACAACGACAATCCGAGTGCAGTTATCGCACTGATTGGTGACGTATTTTCCGGCCATTGGAGTGCCGCTGCATGACAAATGCGACTATCTCTGATGTTGACTCGATCGCAGCCCGATCTGTCCTTCAGGCTCTGCCACAGCCGATCATGGTGCTCACCGCAGAGCGGCGCATCAGCTTTGCCAATTATGCGGCTGAGGCTTTCTTCGGCGCGTCGATGAGCGTGCTGTCGCGCCAGACGCTAGACGATCTTATTGCGTTTGGGTCGCCCATCATCTCGCTGGTCGAAAGCGTGATCCAGCGCCGCGCTCCAATGACTGAGTACCGCGTCTTGGTTGGTTCGTCCCGTTTTGGCGACGAACGCGTTGCTGACGTTTTCGCTAGTCCGCTTACCGACAGTGACGACCGCATCGCCATTCTTATCCAAGAGCGCACCATGGCCGATAAGATCGACCGCCAGATGGTGTCTCGCGGCGCGGCAAAGTCGGTGACGGGCCTCGCGGCCATGTTGGCACACGAAATTAAGAACCCACTCTCTGGTATTCGCGGCGCAGCACAGTTGCTGGAATCCTCAATCCCGCCAGAGGAAATGCCGCTGGCGCGTCTCATTCGGGATGAGACCGATCGCATTGTTCATCTGATTGATCGCGTTGAAGTGTTCGGCGATGAACGGCCGCTGGAGCGTGAGCCGATCAATATTCACGTCGTTCTTGACCGGGTCAAACTGCTCGCTCGAAATGGCGTCTCTCGCGGCATTACCTTCTACGAAGAGTATGATCCTTCGCTGCCGCCTGTTCTGGGAAACCGCGATCGGCTGATCCAAGTCTTCTTGAATTTAATCAAGAATGCATCGGAAGCCCTTGAAAAAACACACAATCCCGAAATTCGAATTTCGACAGCCTTCCGGCCCGGCATCCGCATTGCGGTGTCTGGTGTGGCGCAGCGCATTTCGCTGCCGCTTGAAATTTTGATTGAAGATAACGGCCCCGGCGTGCCGCCAGATATTATGCCATTCCTATTCGATCCATTCGTCACGACGAAGATGAACGGCTCAGGCCTTGGTCTGCCTTTGGTCGCAAAGATCATCGGCGATCACGGCGGTGTCATTGATTGCGAAAGCCGGCCGGGTCGTACCCGTTTCCGAATTCTTCTGCCGGTCGCTAAAGGCGATCTGCAGGACTCTGTTGAAGCTGAAGAGGGCGCGAATTCATGAGCCATGTCGTTCTGCTTGCCGATGACGATGCGGCGATCCGTATGGTGCTCAACCAAGCGCTGACCCGTGCCGGGTATGAAGTGCGTCCCACAGGCAATATTTCGACCATGTGGAATTGGGTGAGCCGTGGCGAAGGTGATATTCTGATCACCGACGTTGCCATGCCCGACGGCAGTGCTTTCGACGTCATGCCGAAAATCAAAAAGCTCCGTCCCGAGCTTCCTATGATCGTGATGAGCGCCCAGAATACTTTCATGACTGCGATCCGCGCGTCTGAAGTTGGTGCTTACGAATATCTTCCTAAGCCCTTTGATATTACTGAGGTTTTGTCTGTCGTATCGCGCGCTTTGGCCGATGCTAAGAAGCCAACCAAAGCTGAGCGCGAAGCGGAAGAGCCATCAGAATCCATGCCCTTGGTTGGTCGCTCCACGGCCATGCAGGACATTTATCGCGCGCTCGCACGCCTGATGCAGACCGACCTCACGGTCATGGTAACGGGCGAAAGCGGGACGGGTAAGGAGCTGGTCGCTCGTGCGCTTCATGACTTTGGTAAGCGTCGCAATGGACCCTTCGTTGCCATTAACATGGCCGCTATTCCGCGCGACTTGATCGAAGCCGAATTGTTCGGTCACGAGAAGGGCGCCTTTACGGGCGCGAATGCTCGGTCTTCGGGGCGCTTTGAACAGGCCGAAGGCGGCACGCTATTCCTCGACGAAATCGGCGATATGCCGATGGATGCGCAAACCCGTTTGCTGCGCGTCTTGCAAGAGGGCGAATACACCATGGTCGGTGGGCGCACCCCGATCAAGACCAATGTCCGTATCGTTGCGGCGACCCACCGCGATCTCAGTCAAATGATCCGCCAGGGCCTCTTCCGCGAGGATCTGTACTACCGCCTCAACGTCGTGCCCATCCGCTTGCCACCACTGCGCGAGCGCACCGATGATATCGCGGATTTGGTCGCACATTTCCTCCGTGCAGCGCAGCGTGAAGGCGAGCCCTTAAAGACTGTTTCGCCTGAAGCCATCCGCCTCATGCAGAACTACTCTTGGCCGGGCAATATCCGCGAGCTTGAAAACCTTGTGCGTCGCCTTGCAGCGCTTTATGCCGACGAGCAGATTTCGGCTGAAATTGTTCAGAATGAGCTCAATATTGCTGACCGCATTTCGGCGCCGACAATGGCTGCTGGTCCCGTCGACCTCTCGATGGCGGTTGAGACTCACGTTGGGGAAGTCTTGCGTGAATATGAGCCGAACCTGCCGCCAGCGGGATTGTATCAGCGCGTTATTGATCGTGTCGAAGCGCCGTTGATCGCAATGGCCCTCAATGCCTGTGGTGGCAATCAGATCAAGGCGGCGGACCTATTAGGGCTAAACCGCAACACTTTGCGAAAGAAGATCCGCACCCATTCCATCGAGATTGTTAAGCACAGCCGTCGGGGGCTTTAGGCCTCCGAGCGGCTCGCCCACAGGCACTGTCACATTTTGGCAACATTTATCTTGAAGGGTTGCTCGAATTGGGTCAGGCTTTGCCATCTCCCATAAGAAGTCACTGATTGACTGCGGGAGACAACTGGCGGCGCAGCCCTCTTGCGCCGACGATAGGGGTGTTGGGGCTTAATGACCGAATGGATTTCGGCCACCGAGAAACGCGAATTGACCTCGGACGCTTTGCGTCCGGAGCGCCGCACTCTGTTGCTCACGCAGCAGAACAACGGCCTGCGCGTGCTTGGCTTTGTGGTCGTCACCGCCTCGGTCATCCTCGCCTCTATTTCCTTCCTCATTCTATCCGGTGCGACCAATATTGAGCCATCACCGATGGTGTGGACGATCATTTGGATCGTCACTGCCGTTTTGGTGTTGCTCGTTATTGCCCTCGTGGTCACCGAGGCTGTTCTGCTGGTGCAAGCCCATCGCCGCCGCACGCCGGGGGCGGGGCTCCAAGTCAGCATGGTCACCATGTTCGCCTTCGTTGCGGCAGCGCCTGCGGTGCTGGTCGCTGTTGTGGCGTCGATCTCGCTGAACCAAGGTCTCGACCAATGGTTCTCCGAACGCACGCGCGCGATGGTGGAAAGCTCGCGTCTCGTGGCGCGCTCCTACATGCTCGAGCACGCTCAAGTGCTGCGCGATGACATTATCTGGGTCGCCACGGAGCTTGAACAAGCCGTCCAGACCTATGATGCCGACCCGCAGCGATTTGAACGCATTTTGACCGCTCTGGCGGTCACACGCTCGCTCCCGTTCACCTCGCTCATTGACAAAGATGGCAACACGCTGGCGCGCGCCCAGATCAATGTTTCGGGATCGTATCCGCAGCCGCCTCCGGGCGTTACTGATGGCGTGATTGAAGGCGTGCCGACAGCAATTGCACCGGGCTCAACGCAGTTTGTTGGCTCGGTCGTCAAATTGCGCGGCTATGCCGATGCGTTCCTTTTTGTGGTGCGCCCTGTTGACCCTGAAGTGCTCGAATATATGCGTCTGACCGACGAGAATATCTCCGAGTACCGCCAGTACACGTCCAATCGCATCGTGTTCCAGATCACCTTTACAATCATGTATATCGGTCTGGCCGTGGTTCTTCTGCTCGGCGCTCTGTGGATCGGGATTGCACTGGCCAATCGGTTCGTCGACCCAATTCGTAATCTCATGATCGCATCGCGCCATGTGTCTGCGGGTGATTTGGATATTCGGGTGCCGGTCAAAGATGAGCGGGGGGATCTCCACGATCTTACCTCTGGCTTCAACCGCATGACCGAGCAGTTGCGCAGCCAGCGCGAGGAATTGCTCAAAGCGAACGACGTCAACGAAAAGCGTCGGCAGTTTACTGAGGCCGTGGTGGAAGGCGTGTCCGCAGGAATCATCGGCTTGGACGCCTTCGGCTCGGTCACTTTGGTCAACGCTCGAGCGTGCGACATGCTCGGTCGTTCCGAAATCGAACTGATGGGCGAGCGCATCGAAGCCATCCTGCCAGAGATGGCACCGACGCTTGAGAAGGCGCGTTCGGCGCGCCGCGGGCAGGTGCGTGACCAAATTCAAATCGGCAATGAAACCAACCGCCGCATTTATCAGGTCCAGCTGACGCGCGAAGGTACGATCACGGAGTCCAAGGGCTATGTCGTGACCTTCGACGATATTACCGATCTTGAATCGGCGCAGCGTACCTCGGCCTGGGCCGACGTTGCCCGTCGCATTGCCCACGAAATTAAAAACCCGCTGACACCGATCCAACTCTCTGCCGAGCGGTTGCGCCGCCGCTATGGCAACAAGCTTGATGATGATCGGGAAGTCTTCGACAAGTGCATCAACACCATAGTTCGGCAAGTCGGCGACATTGGCCGCATGGTTGACGAATTTTCTGCGTTCGCGCGTATGCCAGAGGCAGCGCCTGAGCGCTCCGATTTGACGGACACCGTTCGCCAAGCCGTGTTCCTCGAAAGCGTGCGCTTGCCTGAGGTCAACATCACAACCCAAGTCCCAGATGAAACCATCGTGGCTTGGTTTGATGCGCGTCTCATGGCGCAGGTGCTGACCAATCTGATCAAGAACGCCGTCGAGGCCTTTGAGGGCATCCCCCTCACAGCGGAATGGCAGCCAACGATTACAGTGGACGCACATATCGAGGGGCGTAACGCGCGCGTCTCTGTGTCCGACAATGGCAAGGGCTGGCCGAAGGATAATCGCCAGCGCCTGCTTGAGCCTTATATGACGACCCGCGAAAAAGGCACCGGCCTGGGCCTTGCGATCGTCGCCAGAATTATCGAGCAACACGGCGGTATCGTCGAGTTGGTCGATGCAGAACCAGACGTCAACGGTCGTGTTGGCGCCTGTGTTACTTTCACCCTGCCTTTGCAGAACCCCGCAATTAGCGGCCCGTCGGAAGGGGAAGTCTCTCCCTCTGACCAGACGCCCCAAAAGGAGGAACCGCTGGATACAGCGGTTGTTCACAAGTAGATGGCACTCGACATTCTCATTATCGACGATGAAGACGATATCCGCGACCTGATCGCTGGGATCCTCGAAGACGAAGGTTACGACGCTCGACAGGCGCATGACGCTGACTCTGGGCTCAATGAAATCGCACGTCGTCGCCCAAGCCTTGTATTTTTGGACATCTGGATGCAGGGCTCCCGCCTCGACGGTCTGCAGCTTTTGGATGTGATCCAGAGCCAACACCCAGACATGCCCGTGGTGATGATCTCCGGGCACGGCAATGTTGAAACCGCGGTTTCGGCGATCAAGCGCGGCGCTTACGACTATATCGAGAAGCCATTCAAGATTGACCGCCTTCTGCACGTCACCCAACGTGCTTTGGAGGCAACGCGGCTGCGCACAGAAGTTGCGGAGCTGAAGGAACGTACGCCCTCCAAAAACTCCGAAATGGTCGGAAATTCTAACGCCCTCCAGCAGGTGCGTGCACTGATTGAAAAGTCGGCCCCGACCAATTCGCGCATTTTCATCTCTGGTCCGTCAGGCTCAGGCAAGGGCCTTGTTGCGCGCGCCATCCACACGCGTAGCCCGCGTTCCGATGCGCCGTTCATCGAGATCAACGCCTCGCTCTATGCGCCCGATGAAGTTGCCGTCGTGTTGTTCGGACGGGAAGCTCGGGACAAGTCCGGTCTCCTGAAGGTCGAAGTGGGCGCCCTTGAGCGCGCGCACGGTGGAACGCTCTATCTTTCGGAAGTGACCGCTCTCCCAGCACCTGTCCAACAGACGCTGCTGCGGACGCTGGTTGAGAACAAGTTCAGCCGCGTTGGTGGTGCACAATCGGTGGCGATCGACGTTCGCATCATTGCGGCCTCGTCGCAAAATGTCGCCGCACAGATCGACGCTGGCGAATTCCGCTCCGATCTCTTCCATCGTCTGTCCATTGTGCCTCTGCCTTTGTCGCCGCTGCGGGAGCGCCGCGAGGACGTACCACCACTGGTGCAGGTCTTTATCGACCAGGTTTGCCGTATGCATAATTTGCAGCGCGTCACGATTGGCGATGACGCTATGGCGGTGCTGCAGACACAAGAATGGCCCGGCAATGCGCGCCAGCTGCGCAATTCGATCGAACGCTTGCTGATCTTGATGAAAGATCAGCAACCTGAGAATGGCATAATCACTGCCACTATGTTGCCGTCAGATATTGGTGAAGTCCTACCGACCGTAGGTGACACCGATTCGTCGGCGCATCTGATGAGCCTGCCATTGCGAGAAGCTCGCGAAGTTTTCGAACGCCAATATCTCTTGGCGCAAATCGAGCGCTTCGGCGGGAACATTTCCAAGACGGCTGAGTTTGTTGGTATGGAGCGCAGTGCGCTTCACCGTAAGATCAAGTCGTTGGGGTTGTGACAGATAATGCCGGACGGCCATGCGCGCGAGCGGGTAGGCATGTTCGGGTATTTATGTCATATTGAACTGACTACTGAAGACTAGGGTTTTGAAGCCTGTGCGGCAGTCCTTCAAAGTCCAGCGCACACAATGCGAAAACAACAGCGACAATAAAGCCGCGAAAGAGGCCAAAAATGGCTAGCGAAAAGCAGCAGAACTTACAGGATTCATTCCTGAACCACGTGCGTAAACAGAAAGTACCGGTCACTATATTCTTGGTGAACGGTGTTAAACTTCAAGGTGTGATCACCTGGTTTGACAATTTCTGCCTTCTTCTTCGTCGCGATTCCCAGTCTCAACTGGTTTACAAGCACGCCATCTCGACCATCATGCCAGGCGCGCCGATCCAGCTGTTCGATCCGGAAACGGCACAAGACAGCGACTGACCATATATGGATGATTTTGAGGAGGACGGCTGGGCTACCGGTCCCAAGCCGTACATAGATCGGCAAGAACAGCCGACACGCACCGGTTTGGTCGTTCCTGATGTTCGGGGACGCGCCACATATCACAATGTTGAATCACGCCTTGCCGAGTTTGTCGGCTTGGCTGGTGCGATACGTCTCGACATCATCTTCGCTGAGGTCATGCGGGTCCGAGAAATTCGGCCCGCAACCTATCTTGGCGCAGGTCACGTCGAAACCATCGCCGAAAAGGTCAAAGCTGAGAAGATTGAGCTGCTGCTCGTCGACGCAGCGCTGACCCCTATTCAGCAACGCAATCTGGAACGCGAAACAGGCACGAAAGTGCTGGATCGCACTGCGCTCATCCTCGAGATTTTCGGGGAACGTGCCGCGACGCGCGAAGGCGTGTTGCAGGTTGAGTTGGCGCATCTCAATTACCAGAAGGGGCGCCTCGTGCGCTCCTGGACCCACTTGGAACGTCAGCGCGGCTCAGGCGGCACTGGCTTTATGGGTGGTCCGGGTGAAACCCAGATCGAAAGCGACCGCCGCCAGATCACTGAGCGTATCGTCCTTCTGGAAGATCGCCTCAATAAGGTGCGCAAGACGCGTGTTCAGCAGCGCGCGCAGCGGACCAAGGCCAAGATCCCTGTGGTGGCTTTGGTGGGTTACACCAACGCCGGCAAGTCCAGCCTCTTCAATCGGCTAACGAATGCGGGCGTTTTCGCTGAAAACCTGCTGTTTGCGACACTGGATACGACAGTCCGCAAGATCGCACTGCCGCATGGCCGTGAGGTCATGGTGTCAGACACCGTAGGCTTCGTTGCTGATCTTCCGCACGATCTTGTTGCCGCTTTCCGCGCCACGCTGGAAGAGGTCACGGACGCAGACATTATTCTGCACGTTCGGGACATCGCCAATCCAGACCACGCCGCACAGGCCCAGGACGTTCTCACCGTGCTCGATGAGCTTGGCGTGTCGTCGGAGACAAAGCCGGTCATCGAGATTTGGAATAAGGTCGATCTTCTCGAAGACCCGGCCTTGCAGCTGGCTGCCGCGCATCCGGCAGGTCGCGTTCTCGCATCCATTCCTGTGTCGGCGCATACAGGGCAGGGCGTTGATGCTCTTCTCACCAAGATCGAAGAAACGCTGGGCGAGCAAGGCCGGACCTATCAGGTCTTCGTCCCGCACGCGGCGGGCGCTGATATCGGCTGGCTCCACAAGAACGGCGAAGTGATCGAGCAAAAAGACCCGACCGAAAAAGGCACGGATTTTGTTGTTCGCATCGACGCCCGGCACCGCGATGAGTTTCTCGAGCGGTTCAATGGCCGGATAGAGGGTTCCTAACCCCACGCTTTGACATTTCGTTTCAAAAAACAAGAGAGCCCCGGACCAGTTCCGGGGCTCTCTGCATTCCACGTCGGTGTCGTTTTCGCGAGGGGGAGGTGCGTGTTGACGGGGAAGGACTAACTCCTGTTTTTGTCCTTCGCCCGGATTTCGTTCCAATACCCGTCCATGCGCTCGAGCCCAGCCTCGACCGGCAAAACCCCGTCCTCGCGGCAGCGGGCTTCAACATAGTGGAAACGTCGCGTGAATTTGGCATTGGCGTCACGCAGCGCAGCCTCTGGATCAACCCCAGCCTTGCGCGCAAGGTTGGAAACGGCAAACAACAGGTCACCGATTTCCTCGCGGATCGCGTCAGCATTTCCGGACGCTTCTGCTTCGGCGACTTCGTCGAGTTCTTCCGAAATTTTAGCGCGGACCTGTTCTAGGTTCTCCCAATCAAATCCGACCTTTGCGGCGCGTTTGGTCAGCTTTTCTGCACGCATTAGGGCGGGAAGAACTTCCGGCACATCGTCAAGCAGCGATGGTGTTTGCTCGCCCTTGCGGGCGGCCTTTGCAGCGCGTTCCTGGGCTTTGATGGCTTCCCATTTGACCTGCGCATCGCTCGCGCTGTCCGCATCCACATCGCCAAAGACGTGCGGATGGCGCCGGATCAATTTCTCGGTGATGGCAAAGATGACGTCGCCAATTTCGAAATGGCCGGCTTCCTTGGCCATTTGCGCGTGGTAGATCGGCTGAAGAATGAGATCGCCAAGTTCTTCGCGCAGATCGGCGAAATCTTCCCGTTCGATGGCGTCAGCGACTTCATAGGCTTCTTCGATCGTGTAGTGCCGGATAGATCGAAAATCCTGCTCTAGGTCCCAGGGACAGCCGCCATTGGGGTCGCGTAGCCGCGCCATAATTTCGATAAGGCGAGATAGGTCACGGGAGGGCTGCATAGAATGCTCCAGCGGGAGGGAATCGTCGCGCCTACCATAGTGAGAGGCGATGTTTTTGAGTGCAAAATCTCCGATCCGCCTGGCGAACGCATCATCCGAGTTTGGCAACAATCACGGACTGGTGGACCGGAACCTTGGAAGTAGTTTTTCCTGCCATGGCAGTATTTTCCAAGAAATTCATGCGGCTTTATCCCGCCAGGCCTCGCCTTTAGAGCGTAACTGCACAGATGTTAGTCATGGCTGCCATGTGCCTATCGATTAAACAAACGCTTGCCATTCCCAATTTCCCGTTTGAATATCGGATGACTGGGAGGGATTGAGTGAACCCATTCGACGAAATGCTGACCGCAGGTCAGGGAGTCAGAGCGCCTTATGCGGGTCTCCAGCAATGGTATGAAACGCAGACGCCAGAGAAGCTGAGCCGCAAGGTCTCTGACGCGGAGGGTGCCTTCCGTAAGACAGGCATTACCTTTGCTGTTTACGGGGACGATCAAGCTGCTGAAAGACTTATCCCTTTTGACATCATCCCGCGCATCATAACCGGACGGGAATGGCGGAAGCTTTCTCAGGGGATCGAGCAAAGGGTGATGGCGCTCAATGCTTTCCTCGATGACATTTATCATCGCCAAGAGATCGTCAAAGCCGGACGTATTCCGCGCGAGATCATCGCCAATAATGAGGCGTTCTTGCCGGAAATGATCGGTTTTCGGCCACCGGGAAATGTTTACACGCACGTCATTGGCGTGGACATTGTGCGCACCGCCGAAGACCAGTTTTTCGTGCTGGAAGACAATGCCCGCACGCCATCTGGCGTCTCCTATATGCTGGAGAACCGCGAGACCATGATGCAGCTCTTTCCGGAGTTGTTCCATCAGAACAAGGTCTTGCCGGTCGAAAATTACCCGCAGTTTCTGCGACAGTCGCTGGCCGCAGTGGCGCCGCGGGGCGGCAATCGAGAAAACCCAACCATCGCCGTTCTCACGCCCGGCATGTATAATTCGGCCTATTATGAGCACGCTTTCCTTGCCGACCAGATGGGCGTGGAGCTCGTTGAGGGGCGAGACCTCAAGGTCATGGATGGGCGCATTGCAATGCGCACGACCCAAGGCTTCAAACCAATCGACGTACTCTATCGGCGTGTTGACGACGCCTATCTTGATCCGCTGACCTTCCGGCCGGATTCTACTCTGGGCGTTCCGGGCATTATGGACGTCTACCGCGCCGGTAACATAACGATTGCCAATGCGCCCGGCACTGGAATTGCCGATGACAAAGCAATTTACAGCTATATGCCGGAAATTATTGAGTTTTATACCGGGCGCAAGGCTATTTTGGAGAACGTGCCGACTTATCGCTGCGCGGAAGCAGATAGCCTGAAATACGTGCTCGAACACCTCCATGAGCTGGTCGTTAAAGAAGTCCACGGCTCGGGCGGATACGGCATGCTGGTTGGTCCCGCAGCGTCCAAGAAGGAGCTGGAAGCATTTTCCGAAAAGCTCAAGGCGCGGCCCAGCAACTACATTGCTCAACCGACCCTTGCGTTGTCGACGACACCCATCTTGACCGAAAAGGGTTTGGCCCCGCGTCACGTGGATTTGCGCCCGTTTGTATTGGTGTCTGATCGGGTACGCATTACCCCCGGTGGATTGACGCGCGTGGCCCTGAAAGAGGGTTCGTTGGTGGTCAATTCCAGCCAGGGCGGCGGCACCAAAGACACTTGGATACTGGACGATTAAGCGGGCGAGGGGACCTGACTAATGCTTCTTGGACGCACCGCGAGCGGTCTATTTTGGATGCATCGCTATATTGAGCGAGCGGAAAACGCAGCCCGTATTATTGATGCCGGCCTGCGCATGGCGCTGACGCGCACGAACAATGCCTCAGAGGAATGGTCCTCCGTGGTGTCCTCGGCGGGCGCGCACCAGCGTTTTGCCGATAAGTACAAGAGTTTTGATGCGGCGAATGTCTCGGACTTCATCCTACGGGACCGGGATAATCCGTCGAGTGTGCTCGCCACAATCGAGTCTGCGCGCGCTAATGCCCGCATGGTGCGAACAGCGCTAACGCGCGACGCCTGGGAGGCAGTCAACGAAGCGTGGATGGCGCTCAATGACGTGCTGCGCGATCCAGTACCGCAGAGCGATATTCCGCCGGTGCTTGATCATATCAAACGACAGACCTCGCTTATTCGCGGGGCTTTTCACGGCACCATGCTGCGCAATGAGATCTTCAATTTTGCCCGCATTGGCACCTTCATCGAGCGAGCGGATAATACGGCTCGTATTCTTGACGTGAAGTATTATGTGCTCTTGCCGGCAGTGTCCTATGTCGGCTCCACCATTGATAATTATCAATGGGAGTCGATCCTGCGTTCGGTTTCAGCGCACCGATCCTATCGCTGGGTCTATGCGGGGGATTATCGCCCGGCGCAGATTGCTGACTATCTCATTCTTGATGGCCGCATGCCGCGATCGCTGAATTTTGCGTATCGCAATATCGTCGAAAATCTCAATTTTCTGGCGAAGGATTATGGTGAGCGGCATGTGTGCCACAGCTCTGCTGAACGGACGTTGGCGACGCTGAACGACACCACGATCGAGCCGATTTTTGACGGCGGTCTCCACGAATTCCTCACCGACTTTATTGAATGCAACAATCGGCTGGGCGTGGAAATCGCCGAAGTCTACAACTTCGATTGATCCAAAGTGCTACTCACCATCAATCACACCTCTCGCTATGACTATGACCAGCCCGTCAATTTTGCGCTGCAGCGGCTTCGCCTGTGGCCGCAAAATATCGCGGGGCAGGTTGTGCGTGAATGGAGCGTCGAAGTGAGTGGGGCTGATCGGGAGGTCAGCTATGTCGACGGTTTTGGCAACAAGGTCGAGCTGTTCAAGCACGAGCGCAGTGCCGACAGCATCATCGTGCGGGCCCATGGTGTAGTCGAAACGGAAGATCGGGCAGGGGTCGTTGGCAAGAGCGCTGGTGGTCCTCCACTTTGGATTTATGAGCGCGTGACCGACCTCACCAAAGCAGGCCCTCATATTCGCGAGCTGGCAGAGGGCATTCGTGATGAACAGGCCGATCAACTCGCCTTACTGCATACTCTGATGAACACGATCCATTCCCGCGTCGTCTATTCGCCCGGCACAACCAGCGTCGCAACCGAGGCTGAGGTGGCGCTCGATAATGGAGCAGGGGTCTGCCAAGACCATTCCCATATCTTCCTCTCAGCTGCGCGACTCCTCGGCATTCCTTCGCGCTATGTTTCGGGCTATTTGCGCATGGAAGGCGTTACCGATCAGACTGCTAGCCATGCCTGGGCCGAGGCCTATGTGGATAGTCTGGGCTGGGTTGGGTTCGATGCGGCCAACAATATCTGTCCAAACCACAATTATGTTCGAATCGCCGTCGGCCTAGATTATCGTTCGGCCGCTCCTGTCTCAGGCGTGCGGATGGGGGCAGCTGTTGAGACGCTAGACGTCCATATCAGCGTCGAACAGTAGGAATAGGACGAAGACCCATGACGTATTGCGTTGGTATGAAGCTGGATCGTGGGCTGATTTTCATGTCCGACACCCGCACCAATGCAGGGCTCGACAACATCTCTGTCTTCTCGAAAATGCGTAACTGGAGCGGTCCCGGAGAGCGTGCTATCGTCTTGCTGTCAGCGGGAAATTTGGCGACGACGCAAGCTGTTTCAAGCCTGCTGGACGAGCGTATTCGCACGCCAAAACCTGGGCAACCGACACTGCACAGCACTGGAAGCATGTTCCAGACAGCACAGCTCATCGGCTCAGTGGTCAAAGAAGTCATCCGGGATGCCGCGCCGGGTGGGCAGAATGCAGATGCTTTTGGGGCGTCATTTATCCTCGGTGGGCAGATCAAGGGTGAAGAGCCGCGGCTGTTCTACATCTACCCAGAGGGCAATTTTATCGAGTCTTCCGCTGACACGCCGTTCTTCCAAATCGGCGAGCATAAGTACGGCAAGCCAATCCTAGTGCGCGCTTATGAGCGAGAAATGAGCGTTGATCAGGCGATCAAGCTCTTACTGGTTTCCTTTGACTCTACGCTCAAATCCAATCTCTCGGTGGGTCTACCGCTCGATCTGCAGATCTACAACAAGGATAGCTTTAACCTTGAGGCGCAAAGACGGTTTGAGCGGAACGATCCGTATTACGTGGCGATATCTGAAGGCTGGGGCGCTGCGCTCAAAGATGCATTCCATCAGCTGCCGTCACTCGACTGACCACGTCCAGCAATCTTCCGCCGATTTGAAGCCATCGCCAGTCTGATTGCCGTAGGGGGACATTATGCAAAATAGCGCATAATATATATTATGGAACAATCTGATTGGTGAGTTTGGATCGGCATCCCATCGATTTGGCAAATGACAGCGCAGAAAGCTAAGGCAAACTGGTTGGCTAACTTGCTCCGTCACGGCTCATGTGACGCCTGCGGCACCGAGCCCGCGCTAAAGCTTCCGACACGAAGCGCCAGCGACAAATCTTGGTGTCAGCGTAAAGTCCTGCGCAGGCTCTGCTGCAAACTCTGGATTGGTTATGCGATGCACAAGCCGCTGCGCGATGATATTGCCCAGCTGCACGGAATCCTGAACCACGGTCGTTATCTTCGGCGTGATTACGTCGGCCCATTGCACGGTGTCGATCATTGCCAGCGAAATATCGTCCGGGCATCGGAAGCCAAGTTCCTGCATTGCCTGCAAAGCCGCAAGCGCAACCGTATTGTTCGCGCCGATTATGGCTGTGGGCCGCTGCGGTTGCACCAAGAGGTTCATTGCCGCCGCATAGCCGCCAGATCTCGTGAATTTGCCATCGACCACATAAGCCGGATTAACCTCGACACCCGCCCCGGCCATAGTTTGCACAAAGCCTCGATAGCGTTCAGCAGCGGTGTTGAAATGGTCCGGCCCTTTGATGAAGGCGATGCGCTTGTGACCGAGCTGTAGAAGATGCTCTGTGAGCATCGCGCCGGCCATAAAGTTATCCGAGCCCACAAAGTCGCGTTCCAGACCGGCGATCTTCTGGTCAAAACAAACCACGGGAATGTTCAGGGATTGGATAAAATCGACGTAATCCTTGCCCGAGCTGGCCGGCGCCAGGGCTAGACCGGCAATTTTGAGCCCGACAAGATGCTCAATGAGCGCCCGCTCCCGCTCCGGCTGGCCCGAGGTATCCGTGACCAAAACGAAGTGCTCATGGGTGAGTGCGTAGTTCTCTAGCTCACGTCGTATATCGCCAAAAAACGGGTTGCCGACGTTACCGACAACGAATCCAATCATACGACTACGGCCGCGCGCCAGACTCTGCGCCAGCGGATCAGCCGCATAGCCAACGGTCGCAGCAGCGGCACGAATTTTCTCTAACGTAGCCGCACTCACCCGCCCCGGATTGCTGAACGCAAGTGACACGGTGGAGACAGAAACCTCTGCAATTTTGGCAACGTCACGTATCGTGGCCATGCTTTTATCGAACCGTTTCAATTGCTAGAGCGCTGCGAAGATCGAATGATATACGTACCGCTTTCCTGCGCATTTCTAGGCAAAATCGCCCAGACTGCAAGCCCCATTTCTGTGACGTTCGATTTTTGATCCTACCCTTCTTGACAAAGTTAACATCTCAGCAAACTATTACATCGAACCGGTTCGATATGGTTCTGGGAGGAATAGATGGATAGCTCGCTGACGCTGAGCCGCGCCGATGATGGCGCAAGTGGCAAGGCCTGGTTTTCAGAAGATCGCTTTGGGATGTTCATCCACTTCGGTCTATACGCCCTGCCCGCTCGGCACGAATGGGTCATGAACCGCGAGGAAACCTCGCCGGAAGACTACGCCAAGTATTTTGAGAATTTTAATCCGGACCTATACGACCCCAAGGAATGGGCACGACATGCCCGTGAAGCGGGGATGAAATATGTGGTACTGACTGCCAAGCACCACGAAGGCTTCTGTCTTTGGGACAGTAAGTTTACGGACTACAAGGCGACCAACACTCCATATGGCAAGGACCTCTTAAAGCCATATGTCGAAGCGTTTCGTGCCGAAGGCCTGAAGGTCGGCTTCTACTATTCGCTGATCGATTGGCATCATCCGGAATTCCCGATCGACGGCATTCATGCGCTGCGCAATCATCCTGATGCGCTCGAGATGAACAAGAGCCGCGACATCCGCAAATACGCTGAATACATGCGCAATCAGGTGACTGAACTCCTGACAGAGTTCGGTGAGATTTCGGTCATCTGGTTCGACTTCTCTTATCCCAATCGCGACTATCGCGGCATGCCCGGCAAAGGTCGGACTGATTGGGAAAGCGAGGAACTCATCGGCCTCGTGCGCCAGCTCCAACCCGACATTATTGTCGGCGACCGTCTCGACCTGCCAACCGATGGGAATTTCCCGAAGGATCTGGCGACCCCGGAGCAATATACGCCGCGCGAAGCCCCAACCATCAATGGCCGCCCGGTGCGCTGGGAAGTGTGCCATACCTTCTCGGGCTCATGGGGCTATCACCGCGACGAAAGCACGTGGAAGGATGCCGATCAGCTCATCAACATCCTCGTCGACACCGTTGCTCTCGGCGGCAACCTTCTTATGAATGTGGGCCCGACAGGTCGTGGCACTTTTGATAAGCGCGCCGTCACTGCGCTTCAGACCTATGGCGAGTGGCTGCGTTATAATAGCCGCTCCATTTATGGCGCTGGCCCGTCCAAATATCAGGCGCCGAACGGCTGCAAATTCACGCAAAAGGGTAACAGGCTCTATCTGCATTTGCAGACTTGGCCGTTCCGTCACGTTCACATTGCCAATCTGGGCGGCAAGGTGCGCTATGCCCAGCTCTTGCACGATGCGAGCGAGATCCACTGGCTCGACCCTAAGGCCGAAGTTGATAGCAATATCGGGGTCGCTGTCGGCGCCAACATGCTGACTTTAGAGCTACCGGTTCTAAAGCCAGACATGGTGTCGCCCGTCGTAGAACTCATTCTCCACGACGAGGCATAAGACAATGAGCCTGCGCGACGAACTTATCGCTGTCATGGTACCGCTGATCGCCGATCTGGCGGAAGACGGTGCGGCAGCGGTCGCGCTGGCCGGCTCGCACGGTAAAGGGCGTGCCGATGCGTTGTCGGATTATGATTTCCGGGCCTATTCGGACGCCTATCGTCCGCACTTGCAGCAAACCCCACAATGGCAGCGTTTCTTGCTGGAGCAGCGGCGCTTTCAGAAACTTGGTGCCCGCATGGATGGCATTTGGATGCGCAGCTATCAAGGCGTTCGGCGTGATCTGAATGGTTGGCTCGCCGGACAAGTGGTCGAAAAGCAGTTCGAGTGGACGATCTGGGGGTATCAGCTCCCAACGGACCTCAGTACCCAGCTTATCGCTTACGATCCGCGCGGAGAGCTGCAATCCTGGCGGATGGAGCTCGCGGTGTTCCCGGAGATATTGCGTAGCGCGATCTTTACGCATTACCGCAAAATCTTGGATTATTGGAAGAGCGATTACCACTACACCAGCAAGGTCATCCGGCTCGACCTTGTCTTTCTCGCTGGCATCACTGGCAAGCTGGTGAACGCCATCATGCAGGTCGTTTTCGCATTTAACCGGCGATACTTCCCGGGCGATGGCTGGAACCTGGTCTTGGCCCATGAACTGCCACAACTGCCCCCGCATTTTGTTGAACGCATGGTCGAAATTGTCGAACCGGGAAACGCCCCGGATCGGTGGCATCGCCAACGCGAAAATATTGTCTCCATGATCAACGATGTGGAGACCCTGATATCGGCCGAGGTCGGTCGAAAACTTCCATCCGCAGTCGAGGAGCTGCGGCCGGAGGCCCGTTGAGATCTTTCGTAGGTTTGAGGAGACTATCGTGAGACGACATCTTGTTTTATTGGCCACAACGGCCTTAGCCAGCGCATCCCTATTTGCAGCCCCGAGTTATAGCCAGGAACAGGTCAATCTGACCTGGCAAATGTGGGGCGATGAAAAAGACAGCGCCCTGTTCGCAAGCCTTGCGGCACTGGTCACCGAACAGTATCCGAATATTACGGTGACCCCACAGTTCTCGGGCTGGACCGACTATTGGACCCGTTTGCCCGTGCTCGCTTCATCGGGGCAAATTGCTGACATCGTTGCCATGCAGTCGATGCGCATGCCGACTTTCTACGGCATTCTGGAGCCGCTCGACCCGTACTTCGAAAAGGAAGGATTTGACGTCAATCTCTATGAGAGCTCCATTATGGAGGGGCTTTCACATGGCGATACGCAATACGCCCTGCCCTATGACGTTGGCCCTTGGGTCGTCTATTACAATATCGACCGTTTTGAAGAAGCGGGCATCCCGACCCCAGCCCCAGACTGGACCTTC
Source organism: Devosia sp. WQ 349K1 (assembly GCF_016595685.1). Taxonomy (NCBI): domain Bacteria; kingdom Pseudomonadati; phylum Pseudomonadota; class Alphaproteobacteria; order Hyphomicrobiales; family Devosiaceae; genus Devosia; species Devosia sp. WQ 349K1. The sequence continues at coordinate 229,324 of NZ_JAENGO010000001.1, forward strand.
GACGACTTCCGCGATGCAGCGGTCAAGCTCACTGGCGATGGCAAATACGGCTACGCCACTCAGGCTTTTGACTTTATCGCTGGCCCGGTCGCCTTGGGCGCCGAATACCTCAATGACGCCGATGAGTTCGACGCAACGAACCCCGGCTATGTCGAAGCTGTTGGGAAATTTGTCGATCTCGTTAATGTCGACAAGGCGTCCCCAGTCTTCGCCTCAGGTTCAGGCGCAATCACCGGCAGTGGACGTTTTGCGACCGGCGAAGCGGCGATGTACATCGATGGCCCTTGGGTGCTGCTCCAGACCAAAGACAGCGTTGATTTCAAAATTGGCGTGACCACACTGCCGCGTGGCGATGGACCGTCTCGTTTCATCACGGCAGGTTCTGGCTGGGGTGTTGCCGCCGCCAGCAAGCACAAGGATGAGGCTTTTAAGGCTCTCGCCGTTCTCACCGGCCCGAAAGCTGCCGAAATCCTTGCAACCGCTGGCCGGGCGCTGCCGGGACGTCTCGACGCCCAGAAGTTCTGGTACGACGAGGCCGCAAAGGATGTCGTCGGTGCACGCGAGGCGCTCACCTACGCTTTTGAGCACTCCACCAAGTTCCGTCTGAACGAAAAGTATAACGATTTTGAAAATCTGATCACCCAGTACATGCCACTGGCCTTGCAGGGTGACTCAACGACCGAAGCTGTCCTGACTGATATTCAGAACCAGCTGCCGTTCTAAAACCTTCTCCCCCCGATCCGGCGGGAGCAATTCCGCCGGATCACCCTCAGTCTAGCAAGGGATGAAGCCATGACAGCAATTGAAACGGGCGCAACGCGCATAGTTGTGCCAGTGAACCGCAAGAAGAGCCGCATTGCAGCGCGCGAAGCCCGCACGGCATTGTTCTTCCTGCTGCCCGGCCTCATAGGCATGATCCTCTTTCTCGTGCTCCCTATTTTGGCCTCCGTGGTTTTGAGTTTCACCAATTGGAAACTCCTCGGCACGCCAGAGTTCGTTGGCTTCGCCAATTACCAACGTTTGCTCACTGCTGATCCGCAGTTTTGGCCCGTTCTGCGCAACACCTTGTTCTTCACGGTCGAGTATCTGATCCTCAACCTCGTGATTTCATTGGGCCTTGCAACTTGGATATCGAGCGCCAAGTTCGGCCAAAAATGGTTCCGGGTCATCTTCTTCCTCCCCACCTTCACGCCCGGCATTGCGGTCTCCATCGTGTGGCTGCTGATCTTCATGCCGGGCGGTTTTTTTGATGGGGTGATGCAGGCCATTTCCGTCACCATGCCAAACATGCTGACAAATCAAGGCCTTGCCATGCAGGCCGTGATCATCGTCTCGCTTTGGGCTGGCGTCGGCTACAACACGGTCTTATTCAATGCTGCGCTCGATATGGTTCCTCAAAGCTACCTTGAGGCAGCGCGTATTGATGGGGCTAGCGCCTGGGACCGGTTCTGGAAGATCCGCCTCCCCTTGATTTCCCCTACCCTGTTTTTTGGCATGGTGATGACAGCGATTACCTCGTTGCAGGTGTTCGATCAGATCTATGTCATGACCCGCGGCGGTCCTGGCAATGCCACGGCGACCCTTGGCTACGCCATCTACCAGCGTGGCTTCCAGAACTTCCAGATGGGCTACGCCTCGACCATCGCGTGGGTGATGTTTGCCATGATCATGGCGCTCACCGCCTTCCAATTCTGGCTACAGCGTAAGTGGGTGCACTATGACAACTAAGCGCGAAAACCTGCACTTCACCTCGGCCGAACTGGTCAGCCATGCGTTGCTGATCATCGTGGCACTCATCTTCCTCTTCCCATTCTTCTGGATGGTGTCCAATGCCGTGCGCTCCAATGTGGAAGTTCTGGCGACACCCGTACGGCTGCTCCCGCATCAGTTCGAGTGGGACAATTTCGTGCGGGCTTGGACCGAGTTGCCGTTCGGGCGGTTCTTTCTCAACAGCATGATCGTCGCCGTAAGCGTGACCATCATCACTGTCATCATTTCGTGCCTATCTGGTTACGCGTTTGCCCGACTGAACTTCCCCGGCCGCGATCTATTGCTGATGGGCTACCTTGGCACGCTTATGGTTCCGGGGATCATGCTGATCATTCCGCTGTTTCTCATCGTCAATGCACTGGGCATGGTGAACACGTTCCAAGGGGTTATCCTACCCGTTGCCTTTGGCACCTTCGGCGCGTTTCTCATGCGGCAGTTCTTCCTCTCCATACCCATGGAGCTTGAGGAGGCTGCACGCATAGATGGGGCCTCGCGTTTGCGTATCCTCATCTCCATTATCGTGCCGCTCTCCATGCCAGCGATCGGCCTGCTGTCGCTCTTCACGTTCATTGGTCAATGGAACAACTTCCTCTGGCCGCTGATCGTCATGACCGGCACCGAGAATGCCACGCTGCCTGTGGGTTTGACCCAATTTCAAACTCAGCAGGGCACGCAGTGGAACTACATCATGGCGGGCGCGGCTCTTTCGATGTTGCCCGGCATTGCCCTCGCTATTCTGCTCCAAAAACTCATCTACAAGTCCATCGCACTCAATGCCGGCATGGGCGGCCGATAGGCGCGAAAACAGGAGGTCATCATGGCCAGTGTTTCAATTCGTAATGTCGTCAAGGCCTACGGCGCTGCCCAGGTGTTGCATGGGGTGTCCGTCAACGCTGAGGATGGCGAGTTCGTGGTGCTCGTGGGACCATCGGGCTGCGGAAAGTCGACCCTGCTGCGCATGATCGCGGGGCTCGAGACCATCACTGATGGCGAGATTGCCATAGGCGATCGCGTGGTCAATGACCTCGAACCCAAGGAACGCGACATCGCGATGGTGTTCCAGAGCTACGCGCTCTACCCGCACATGACCGTTTACGACAACATGGCGTTTTCCCTAAAACTCGCCAAAAAGAGCAAGGCTGACATTGCGTCAGAGGTGAACCGCGCCGCCGAAATTCTCCACCTTCAACCTCTGCTGGATCGCTACCCGCGCCAATTGTCCGGCGGTCAAAGGCAGCGTGTTGCGATGGGGCGCGCCATTGTTCGCAATCCTGCGGTGTTTCTCTTTGACGAACCCCTGTCCAATCTCGACGCCAAGTTGCGCGTTCAAATGCGAAGTGAAATCAAGGCGCTGCATAGCCGTCTTGGCGCGACAATGATCTATGTCACCCACGACCAGATGGAAGCCATGACGATGGCAGACCGCATCGTGGTGATGCGCGCTGGGGTCATTGAACAAGTTGGCTCGCCCTTAGATATCTATGACCAACCAGCCAATAGTTTCGTTGCCAGCTTCATTGGGTCGCCTGCAATGAACTTTCTCATTGGGCAGGTTGATGCAACGAGCGCACCTGTCTTGGTCGACGCAGAAGGGGTTCGTTGGCCGCTTCCAGCTAGCGCGCGTGGCCTACACGGAAAATCGATAACCGCTGGCATACGTCCCGAGCACATCGCGCTTGGCGACGGGCCAATCTCCGGCACGTTGCAGAGCATAGAACCGACCGGGGCGGAAACCCATCTTGTTGTGCACGCTGGTGCGCATGATCTCACCGTACTCACACGGGATCGCTTGTTCGGATCAATTGGCTCACCAATGTCTGTGCGCACCGATGTATCGCAGATGATACTCTTCGATACGACCAGTGGTCACCGCATCGGTGATATCCCTTCCTGAGAATCTAGGCAGATCAAAACTCGACCGTCACCTCTCCCGCAGAATGTGCCGAACCGTGCGTGACCAGTCACCGTTCTGGCCACTTTCGCGCGCAATCTGCTATAGTCGTCTTGGCTATAAACCACGCCCATTCAAAGGGTTGAGAGGAAATTTGCGCAGAAGACGTCTTCTAAAGACAAAAATCCTGAGGTGAACGGTTCATTTGAATTTCGTTCGCTCGACAGATTGGCGCATAAAGACGACAAAGTTAGTCGAGCAAAGGAATAACTGTGCCTGACCATCTAGACCACACATCGCCTCCCACACATGAGGCATCCGATATCGCGATCCGCCTGCAAGGCGTTGAGAAGACTTATGCTGCCCGTGGTGGGAATGATCAGGTCTTCGCGCTGCGCGGCATCAATCTCGATATCCCGCGTGGGAACATTGTCGGTGTCATCGGCAAGTCCGGCGCCGGCAAGTCGACACTGATCCGGCTCATCAACGGCCTCGAACTGCCAACCGCAGGGAAGGTCATCGTTGATGGCGTTGAGGTTTCTGCGCTGTCTGAAAAGCAATTGCGCGACGAACGTCGTTCAATCGGCATGATCTTCCAGCACTTTAATTTGCTGGCGCGACGCACCGCCTATGGCAATGTGGCACTGCCTCTCGAAATTGCTGGGGTTCCGGCCGCCGAGATCAAAAAACGCGTCCTGCCGCTGCTCGATCTGGTCGGGCTGTCCGATAAGGCCGACCGTTATCCATCCGAACTGTCTGGCGGCCAAAAGCAACGTGTCGGTATTGCTCGCGCCTTGGCGACCAAGCCTAAGGTTCTGCTGTCAGACGAAGCGACATCAGCACTCGACCCTGAGACCACTGAGTCTATTCTGGCGCTCCTGCGTCAGGTCAACGCCGAGTTCAATCTGACCGTTCTCCTGATCACTCACGAGATGAGCGTGATCAAGGCTGTGGCAGACCGTGTCGCGGTGATTGAAGGCGGTCATATCGTCGAGCAAGTCCCGACTTATGATGTCTTCACCCAGCCAACCAATGCGACGACGCGCAAGTTCGTGTCCGAACTCACCGGCACCGCCCTGCCCGAGCACATCCGCAACCGGATCGTTTCCGCTCCTGCGGTTGGTAAGCAGGCCTATGTCACCCTGACCTTTAAGGGTGAAGGCGCAGCGCAGCCCTTCCTTTCAGTCCTAACCCGCCGCCTAGGTCTCGATTTCGGTATTATTCAAGCCAAGGTCGACCATATCCACGGCAAACCTTTCGGCACACTGGTCATCAGCGCCGACGCAACTCCGGAAAAGCTGGCTGCACTGCAAACAGAGGCCAGCACCTTAGGTCTCGAAACGGAGGTTCTTGGCTATGCTTGAGATCTTCTCGCCTCAAATGCTGAACCTGTTCTGGAATAGCCTTGTCCAGACGTTCCACATGGTCTTGGTGTCCGGCATCGTCGGGACGGCTATAGGTTTGCCGCTGGGCGTCTTTCTGGCGACCAGCCAAAAGGGCGAGCTGTTTGCGGCCCCTGCCCTCAATGCTATTCTTGGCCTTATCGTCAACGCTGCGCGTTCGACCCCGTTTATCATTCTCGTCGTCGCCATCGTGCCGCTGACCCGCTTTATCGCGGGAACCTCCATCGGCACCACGGCAGCGATTGTCCCCCTCACCATCGCAGCTGCGCCCTTTATCGCCCGCATCATCGAAGGCGCTATTCGTGGCGTTGACCGCGGCCTGATCGAAGCGGCCCGTTCAATGGGCGCAAGCCCTCTGCAGATCGTGCAAAAGGTCCTCCTCCCAGAGGCGCTTCCTGCCATCACCCTCGGCCTGACCCTGACCATTGTGAGCCTCATTGGCTTCTCGGCCATGGTTGGCGCTGTTGGTGGTGGTGGCTTGGGCGATCTGGGTATTCGTTTTGGTTATCAGCGCTTTATGCCAGACGTCATGTTGGCTGTGGTGCTGGTGCTCATCGTCATTGTCCAGAGCGTACAAAGCCTGGGCGACTTCCTCGCCAACCGCTTCGACAAGCGGTCGCGTCATTAATTTACCTCCCAATAGTCGGATTGTTCAAATGAGCCTCAAGACTTTTACTGCTGCCCTGATCGCTGGTGCATCGCTGATCGCAGCCCCAGCCTTTGCTGAAGACGTCAAGATTGGCGTCACCCCTGGCCCACACGCCCAGATCATGGAACAGGTTAAGCCGATCTTCGAAGCCAAGGGTCACACCTTGGAAATCCTTGAATTCTCGGATTACGTCATTCCGAACGAAGCGCTGTCGACCGGCGACCTCACCGCCAACTCGTTCCAGCACCAGCCATACCTCGACAACCAGATCGCTGATCGCGGTTACAAGATCGAAACCGTCGCTGTCACCGTGAACTTCCCAATCGCCGTTTATTCGGACAAGTTCGAGAAGTTTGAAGACCTGCCAGAAGGCGCAAAGATCGGCCTCCCGAACGACCCTACCAATGGCGGTCGTGTTCTGCTGCTTCTCGAATCCGCTGGCCTGATCAAGCTTAAGGAAGGCGTTGGTACGAAGGCTTCGGTGATCGACGTTATCGAAAACCCCAAGAACGTGCAGTTCCTCGAAATCGACGCTGCCCAGCTCGCCCGCACCCTGCCAGATCTGGACGCTGCAGGCATCAACACCAATTACGCTGAAGACGCTGGTCTCGACCCAGTCAACGGCTCGATCCTACGTGAAAGCCCAACCGGCCCATATGTAAACGTCATTGCCGTCCGTTCGGAAGACAAGGACCTGCAGTGGGTCAAGGATCTGGTCGCGTCCTACCACAACGATGAAATCAAGGCGTTCATCGAAACCGAATTCAAGGGCTCGATCCTCGCAGGCTGGTAAGCACTGCGCATCAGGCAAATGAATTGGGCGCTTCGGATATCCGAGGCGCCCTTTTTCGTGTCAGCGATTGAGAATGTGGCCGGTCAGCACATCGATGCGCATGCCATCAAAGGCAGGCGTCACATTGGGCGGCGTTTCTTCGTCGGTCATGTGATAGTCGAGGTCAATGTGCAGATTGGTGAGAATGCCTTGCTGCGGGGCAAAGCGCTCGATCATGTCCAAGGCTTCGGGTAGGCTCAAATGGCTCGGGTGGGGTGTCGGTCGCAAAGCATCGATAATCAACGTCTTGAGCGCGGTCATGCCAGCCTCGGAGCTTTGCGGCAGTGCTGAGAGATCGCAGCAATAAGCAAAATCTTCGACGCGGAACCCGAAGCACATAATATCGCCGTGGACCATGTCAAAGGCGAGAAAGTCGATTGTGCCGCCCGGCCCGTCAATGCTCACGGTGTCACCATCGGCAATGACGTGGGCGTCGAGAATTGGCGGGTAGGAACTGCCTGCTGGAGTTTTAAAGCAATAGCCGAACGCAAGATTCAGGCGTTCGCCGCACGCCTCAGAGTAATAAACGGCGACCCGCTTGCGGCTCTGTAGTGCCAGCACGCGCAGGTCGTCGATCCCATGAGTGTGGTCGGCATGCTCATGCGAATAAAGAACTGCGTCGATTCGACCAACATTTGCAGCAAGCAATTGCTCGCGCATGTCTGCGCCGGTGTCGATGAGAACACGCGTCGGCTCATCCACGCCGTTCTGCCAGGCCTCAACCAGCAAGGCGCAACGGGTACGGCGGTTGCGGGGCTCGAGTGGATCACACGCGCCCCAGATATTGCCTAAACGCGGCACGCCGCCGGATGATGCGCATCCCAGAATGGTCGCGATGATCCGGTCGGGTTTGGCCATGAGTTATTTGAGCCCGGTCTTGGAAAACAGGCGCGCAAAATTCGCAGTGCTTTCCGCGCCGCACTGTTCAAGGCTAATGCCACGCACTTCGGCGACCTTGGCCGCGGTGTGACGGACATAGCTCGGCTCATTGCTTTCACCACGATGCGGGATCGGCGCGAGATAAGGCGCGTCGGTTTCCACGAGGTAACGATCCGCAGGAACCATTCTGGCGACCTCGCGGATTTCCTCGCCGTTCTTGAAGGTGATGATCCCCGAAAAGGAGATATATCCGCCCAGCTCCAGCGCCGTTTCAGCCAAAGCCTTACCCGCCGTGAAGCAATGCAGAAGGAAGGGGAAAGCCCCCTGCTCTGTCTCTTCGCGCAGGATAGCGGCCATGTCCTCATCGGCAGCGCGGCTGTGGATAACCAGTGGAAGACCGGTGATCCGAGCTGCTGCAATGTGCCGACGCAATCCGATGGCCTGCGCTTCGCGCGGAGCATTGTCGTAAAAATAGTCGAGACCGGCTTCGCCGATAGCAACGCAACGCGGATGGGCACTTAGCCGTACGAGGTCTTCCGTTTGAATATGGAGTTCTTCGTGGGCGTTATGCGGATGTGTCCCAACGGAACACCAGATGTTCTGGTATCGTTCCGCAAGATCTGTGTATGTTGAAAACTTTTCCACACGTGTGGAAATCGTCACCATTCCGGTGACGCCAGCGGCTTCGGCTCGGGCGAGAACGCCGTCCAAATCATTGGACAGCGCCTCAAAGTCGAGATGGCAGTGACTATCGATCAGCATTATTCAGCAGGCTTCTCGACACGCGCAAAGACGCCCTGCGGAACTGGCAGTTCGGTGCCCAAAACAAGACCATTGGTCTTGGCAGCGTCGGCAAGCGTGCGCTCATCGGCCGGGACTTCCAGCTGGTCGAGCAAACGTGCTGCCGAAGCCGGTACGAAGGCCTGCATGGCGATGGCCAGACGGCGAACCGTATCTGCCGTGCGGTAGAGCACGGTGCCCATGCGGACTGGATCGGTCTTCTTCAGAGCCCAAGGTTCTTGGCCAGCGAAGTAGTTATTGGCAGAGCTGAGAGCGGCGATGATGGCGCCAGTGGCTTCGTGAACCAGCTGCTCGTCCATAGCCTTCTGCGCTGCAACCAGTGCTTCGGTGACTTCATTTTCGATGGCCGTGTCGGCCTCGGTGTAGTCGCCGAACGCCGGAACCTTCGCTTCGCAGTTCTTGTTGATCATCGACAGCGAACGCTGGGCAAGGTTGCCAAGGTTGTTGGCGAGATCTGCATTGACGCGATTGACCAGCTTTTCGTGGCTGTAGTCGCCGTCATTGCCGAAAGACACTTCGCGCAAGAAGAAGTAGCGAACAGCGTCTGGACCAAAGGTTTCGACCAGTTCGAACGGATCGATCACATTGCCGAGCGACTTGCTCATCTTCTGGCCGTCAACGGTCAGGAAACCGTGGGCGAAGACGCGGTGCTGCACAGGCAGACCGGCGCTCATCAGGAAAGCTGGCCAGTAGACGGTGTGGAAGCGAATGATATCCTTGCCGATGACATGGAGGTCAGCGGGCCAGAATTTTTTGAACAGCTCGCTCTGCTCGTCCGGATAGCCAACGCCGGTGATATAGTTGGTGAGGGCGTCAACCCACACATACATCACGTGGCCTTCAGCGCCGGGAACCGGAATACCCCAATCAAAGGTGGTGCGCGAAACCGAAAGGTCCTGCAACCCGCCCTTTACGAAGGAGATAATTTCATTGCGGCGTTCCTTCGGCGCGATGAAGTCTGGGTTCTCTTCATAGAGCTTGAGGAGACGATCCTGATAAGCCGAGAGACGGAAGAAATAAGTAGGTTCTTCGACCCATTCCACTTCCGCACCCGATGGGGCGAAGCGCTTGCCGTCCTTCTCGGTCAGCTCGGCTTCGTCGAAATAAGCTTCGTCGCGAACCGAATACCAGCCCTTATAGGTCGACTGGAAGATATCGCCATTGTGGCTCGCTTCCATCTGCTTCCAGATGGCCTGCGCGCTCTTATGGTGACGCTCTTCGGTGGTGCGGATAAAATCGTCGTTGGAGAGGTTAAGCAGTCCTGCCAGCTTCTGGAACTGTGCTGAGTTCTCATCCGCCAGCTCGCGAACCGAAACACCCTTGGCGGCAGCGGTCTGCACCATCTTGATGCCGTGCTCGTCCGTGCCGGTCAGGAAATAGACATCGCGCCCTTCCAGACGCTTCCAACGCGCGATGGCGTCAGTCGCGATCATTTCATAGGCATGCCCGATGTGTGGGGCGCCATTGGGATAGGAAATCGCGGTCGTGACGTAAAAGGGCTTGGTCATTCTTGCTCAGCGGAATTTGCGGACAGGGCGCTATGCTTCCGGATCCAATCGAAGATCACGACCAGTGTCTGCTTGAAATCAAGATTGACACTATCGGCCTCGGACAGAAGCGCGTTTGCCTTCTCCCATAGCTCAGTTGCGGAGGCAAGTCGCCTACGATCTGGGCCCTGCATTGCCGCATCGCGCATTTCTGATGCCAGCCAATCACTCAGGATCTCGCGCGCAAAGGACATATCGGGGCCATTGGGATCACTCCCAAGCGCGTCACCGAGTTTAAGGTGCGCTTCTGTTGGCATGGCGGCCGGGTTCTGCAGCCATGTGATCAGCGCCCCAACGGGGGAAGTTTCAGCGAGGGCCAGTGTTTCAAACGCGCGACGCGGGCGGCCGCCAGCCAATTGCACGGCGCGGTCAAGGGTTGAAGCGTCAAGCTCAGGATGATTGTTCATCACCACATCTGCCACAAGCTGATCACTCAGCGGACGGAGAGCGATGTTGTGGCAGCGCGATTTGATCGTCGGCAGCAGGCCACCGGGGCGATGGGAAATCAGGAAGAAGGTCGTATCCGCTGGCGGCTCTTCGAGTGTCTTGAGCAGAGCATTGGAAGCGGATGGATTGCAGTCGTCGATCGAGTCGAGAACAGCGATACGATGCCCCGAGCGACCGCGCGTCTGCTGCAAGGTTTCGCGCAGCTCACGCACGTCTTCGACGCGGATCACCGTATAAAACCCTTTAGCGTCCTTCATCCGCCGACGCAGCACGCTCAGGTTCGGATGCGAGCCAGCCGCGATCTGCTCGCGTACGCGCTCGGAGCTCTCATCGCCAGTGGCGGTGAATATCGCCGCTGCCAACTCGAAAGCGAGCGTTGCTTTCCCAATCCCCTCGGGCCCGTGAAGCATTATCGCGCCCGGTAGGCGGTGATCGGCCAATTGCGCCAAAATTGCTTGTCGCGCCTTGTCATGACCAACGGCAAGCTGCCGCTGTTCTGGCAGCGGGAGATCTTCGATTGCGTTTGGATCGATCACGCCTGCGGCCTACCCTGAAGTTCGGGGAAACGCTGGGTCACGACGGACCAAATGGCCATTTCGAGAGCCTCTTCGCTCTGATGCGCCGACAGCACGACACAACGGTCGGCATTGCGCGACGCTATATCGAGGAAATTGTCCCGCAGACGTTCGTGCCAGTCGAGATCTTCCTTCTCAAAGCGATCCCCTGTGAGCTGCAAACCATCCTCGACGGCGCGCTGTTCAACGCGCTGGAAAGCCAGTTTGGGGTCCATGTCGAGAACAAGAGTCAAATCGGGCGTATGACCATCGAGCGCGAGATTTTCCAGCGCATCGATAAGCCCGTCTTCAACACCACCCGTCAGCCCCTGATAGGCGCGGGTTGAGTCACAGAAACGGTCGGAAATCACCCAGGTGCCGCGCTCCAGATTGGGCGCGATAAGTTGGTGGACGTGGTCATAGCGTGCTGCCGCGAACAAAATCGCTTCTGCCCCCGGCCCCCAGCTCTCCGACTTTCCCTGGAGAATGAAAGCGCGGATTGCTTCGGCCTTTGGCGTGCCACCGGGCTCGCGTGTGCGCACCGCCTCAATGTCATTGCGCGCCAAATTCTGCAGCAAGCGCTTGACCTGCGTAGACTTTCCTACGCCCTCTCCACCTTCAAAGGTGATAAATCGTGCTGTGCCTCGATTTGGCGCTTTTAGCATGGTCTCGTGTCATTCCGGTCAGAGCCAGCCAAGGGCGAGCTGTTTGAGCGCATCGGTTGCGCGACGAACAATATCACCCTGCGCTACTGATTCAGCAGCATAAAGCGGCGTCGATTGAATGAGCTGATCGTCGCAGAACACACGCAGTTCGGCAAGTTTCTGTCCTTGCTCAACGGGCGGCATGAGCGGCGCGGTATAATTGATGGTTGCAGCGAGGCACTGCTTCGTCCCACGCGGCAGGTAAAGCGCAACTTCGCCGTTACCGACCAGGCCGACACTGGCGACTTCGCCACCATACACATCTGCGGTGCCAACAATCTGTCCCGCCGCATAAGGCGTCACCTTTTCAAAGGCGCGCGCGCCCCAGGTCAGCAGCTTACGCGCTTCTTCAGTGCGCTCGCGCATCGACTCCAGACCGTGAACCACGGCCACGAGGCGACGATCGCCTTGGTTGGTCGACGTCACAGAGCCGTAGCCAGACGCTTGCGTATGTCCAGTCTTCAGACCATCGACGCCAATACCCATTTCCACGAGCGAGTTTCGGTTAGGCTGCTTGATCTTGTTCCACTCCATCTCCGGCTCAGAGAAGTAGTGATAAAACTCGGGGAACTCGCGGATGAGATAGCTCCCTAGCACCGCAAGATCGCGCGCCGTGGAATACTCATCAGGATCAGGCAAGCCGGTCGAGTTCACAAAATGCGAGCCGGACAAACCAATCTGGCCGCTCAACTCGTTCATCATCGCCGCAAAGCTGCCTTCGGAGCCGGCGATGCCTTCCGCCAGAACGATTGCCGCATCATTACCCGATTGAATAATGACCGAACGCACCAAATCTTCGACGCGAATTTGCGAGTTCAAAACGGCGAACATGGTGGAGCCACCAGAGGCAGCCCCGCCCGTACGCCAAGCATTTTCGGAAACCCAGAACTCGTCGTCCAGGGACAAACGCCCTGCCCGAACCTCAGTGAACACCACTGCCAGCGTCATCAGCTTGGTCATGCTCGCTGGCTCTAGGCGGTCATCTGCGCTTTTCTGGTAGAGGACCGTGCCAGATTCATGGTCGGTCAAAATGGCGAACTTCGCCTTACTGTCAAACGCCACCTGAGCGTTCGCCTGAGAAATCAGGCCCAGCATAGCGATCGTAGCAAACAACACTCTCACGTCCGCCCCTCCGTGATGGAAATTAATCCGTTGCTCGCATTTAAATCAAAGTCAGAGCACTATTCCAACCTCGGCAGCGAGGTTACGAACGTCTTCTTCGGTCACGCCCGGTTTTAAATTGGTCAGCGTCAGTTTTAACGCCGAACCAGAGCTCAACGGCAAAGCGCTTTCTGTAACAGCACCAAGCACAGCGAAGCGCTCAGAGACCGACTGCGCACTCGCATCGTCATAGAAAACGCCGAGATCCACATTGACTGGCACAGCGCCTGGCGTTGCGAAGGCCGCGAGGTCGAGCCCGCCTGCTGCCATTGCATTTGTGGCAGCCTGCGCCGAACTATCCGGAACTGCACCAGCCTCGGCATAAGCGAACAGACCGCCGAACATGCCGAAGATATTATTGGTCACACCGAAATTGCCGGTCGCCACCTGCGTGTGCTTCCCGAATTCCTGCGGGCCATTATAGCTTGCCATCAGCTGGCGCGTATCATCGCCATTGAGAGGCGCTTCACCAACATAAGCGATCTCGACATTGGCAGAGCCATTCTCGACATAACCAAGCATGGCCGCCGAGCGATAGCTAAGGTCGATCACGCGACCAGCAACATAAGGACCGCGATCGTTGACGCGCACCACGAGCGAACGACCGTTGTCCTTATTCGTCACACGAACATAGGAGGGCAAAGGCAGAGTAGGATGCGCTGCCGTAATCGCATTGGCGGAGAAGATTTCGCCGTTCGCAGTTTTGCGACCATGGAAATCAGCGCCGTACCAAGAGCCAGTACCAGCAGCAACATAGGCCGGATCATGCTGCGGAACATAAGTTCTGCCTGCAACCGTATACGGCTTTCCGACCTGATAGCGACCACCACCACGCGGGGGATGAGGATTCGTCGTTACGCGCGGCGAGGAGGTGACGCCGTACTTGGCCGAAGTGAAGGCACCACGCTTCACTGTCGGCCCGAGATTCCCCATGTTGCATGCGGCAATAGCCGGGACGAGCAGAGAGGTTAGAACCAAAAACCGTGCGTATTTGCGGTAATGTTTCGTCACTGTTCGCGCTTCTTCTTAAATGGAGCCTATCGCGCGTTAACCTACACGCCTGCGCCGATGCATAAAATTGAAGACAGTTTTGATGGTTTACAAACCCCTAATCTCACCAAGCCCGGCTCGCGCCACTAATCCACCTGCGGCGCATGAACACAATTATGGGCAAAGCAAGCATCAAGCTTGCTCAGATATAAAGATATCTTTATATGCGTACGAGCCGGTACGCGGCGCAGACTTCCCAAGTGTATAGAGGACGGTAGATGAGCCCCTCCGAGCTGAACATCTCAAGCCCAGTTTCCCATGATTGGAACGAAGTGCGCTCCGCACTTTCAAAGGCTATGGAGGAGCGTATCCTCGTTCTCGACGGCGCTATGGGGACGATGATCCAGCGTCTCGGCCTGACGGAGGAAAACTTCCGCGGGGAGCGCTTCAAGGATTGGTCGCACCCACTCAAGGGCAACAACGACCTCCTCGTCATCACCGAACCGAAAATGATCGAGGATATCCACTACGCCTATTATATGGCGGGTGCGGATATCGTTGAAACCAACACGTTTTCCGGCACCTCTGTGGCGCAGGCCGACTATGCCTGCGAAAGCGCAGTTTACGACATCAACTATCAGGGCGTAATCGTTGCCCGCCGCGCTGCAAAGCGCGCTGAAGCGGAAGACGGTCGCCGCCGTTATGTGGCAGGCGCCCTCGGGCCGACCACGAAAACCTCGTCCATGTCGACCGACGTCAACAATCCCGGTCACCGCTCCATCAGCTTCGACGAGCTGGCCATCGCCTATGAAGAAGCCCTGCGCGGCCTGATCGACGCCGGCGCTGACCTTCTGCTCTTTGAGACCATCACCGACACGCTCAACACCAAGGCCGGCCTCTTCGCTGCTCGCAAGATTTTTGACGAGCGCGGCATTGATGTGCCGATCATGATTTCGGGCACCATCACCGACCGTTCGGGCCGCACGCTCTCGGGCCAGACCCCGACCGCGTTCTGGTATTCGATCCGCCACGCCAATCCGATCACGATCGGGCTGAACTGCGCGCTCGGTGCCGATCTGATGCGCGATCACATCGCCGAACTCTCCAAGGTCGCCGACACCTTTATCTGCGCCTATCCGAATGCTGGCCTGCCCAATGAAATGGGAGCTTACGACGAAACGCCGGACGACATGGCGCGTCAGTTGCAGAGCTTTGCCTCCGAAGGTCTTCTCAATATCGTCGGCGGCTGCTGCGGCTCGACCCCGGACCATATCCGCGCCATCGCCCAGATGGTCGCCCAGTATGAGCCACGCAAAGTTCCCGAGATCGAGCGCCTGCTGCGTCTCGCGGGCCTAGAACCCTTCACGCTCACCGCTGACATTCCCTTCGTCAACGTTGGCGAGCGCACCAATGTGACCGGCTCGGCCAAGTTCAAAAAACTGATTACCGCTGGCGATTACACCACAGCGCTCGACGTTGCGCGCGATCAGGTCGCCAATGGCGCTCAGGTCATCGACATCAATATGGACGAGGGCCTGATCGATAGTAAGCAGGTGATGGTTGACTACCTCAACCTGCTCGCCGCCGAACCCGATATCGCCAAGGTTCCACTGATGATCGACAGCTCAAAGTGGGATGTCATTGAAGCTGGCCTGAAATGCTTTCAGGGCAAGGCGCTGGTCAACTCGATCTCGCTCAAGGAAGGCGAAGACGCCTTTATCCATCACGCCAAGCTCGTTCGCGCCTATGGCGCTGCGGTTGTGGTGATGGCCTTTGACGAAAGCGGTCAGGCCGATACCAAGCAGCGTAAGGTCGAAATCTGTACCCGTGCGTATAAGATTCTCACCGAGCAGGTCGGCTTCCCGCCAGAAGACATCATCTTCGACCCGAACGTGTTCGCGGTTGCGACCGGTATTGAAGAACATAACAATTACGGCGTCGACTTCATCGAAGCGACCAAGGAGATTGTTGAGACCCTGCCCCATGTTCACATCTCGGGCGGTATTTCCAACCTCTCCTTCTCATTCCGCGGCAATGAGCCGGTGCGTGAAGCCATGCACGCGGTCTTCCTCTACCATGCCATCAAGGTCGGCATGGACATGGGCATCGTCAACGCCGGTCAGTTGGCGGTTTACGAAACCATCGACGCCGAACTGCGCGACGCCTGCGAGGACGTGATCCTCAACCGCACCCCAAACGCTACTGACCGTATGCTCGAGCTGGCGGAACGCTATCGCGGTCAGGGCGGCGCAGCGGGCAAGGCCAAGGACCTCTCTTGGCGCGAGCTCCCCGTTGGTCAGCGTATCACCCATGCGCTGGTCAATGGCGTCACCGAATTCATCGAGGCAGACACCGAAGAAGCCCGCCTCGCTTATGACCGCCCGCTGCACGTCATCGAAGGCCCGCTGATGGACGGCATGAATGTCGTCGGCGACCTCTTCGGCTCGGGCAAGATGTTCCTGCCGCAGGTGGTAAAGTCCGCCCGCGTCATGAAGCAGGCCGTTGCCTATCTCCTGCCCTATATGGAAGAGGAAAAGGCTGCCAATGGCGGCACTGGCCGCTCCAGCGCCGGCAAGGTGCTGATGGCAACCGTGAAGGGCGACGTCCACGACATCGGCAAGAACATCGTTGGCGTGGTTCTGGCCTGCAACAACTACGAAATCATCGACCTGGGTGTCATGGTCCCGTCGGCGAAGATTTTGGAAGTGGCCAAGGCCGAGAACGTCGACATCATCGGCCTATCGGGTCTCATCACCCCCTCGCTGGACGAAATGGTCCATGTTGCCGCCGAAATGGAGCGCGAAGGATTTAACATCCCGCTGCTCATTGGCGGGGCTACGACCAGCCGCGTCCATACGGCGGTAAAGATACACCCGCGCTACAACCGTGGTCAGGCCGTTTACGTCAACGACGCCAGCCGCGCTGTAGGTGTTGTCTCGGCGCTCCTCTCGGACGATCAGAACGCCGCATTCGTCGAAACCACACGCGCGGAATACGCCAAGGCGGCGGCTGCGCACGAACGGGCCGAACTGGACAAGAAGCGCCTGCCGCTGGCCACTGCCCGCGCCAATGCGTTCAAGTCCAACTTTGATGGTTACACCCCGCCAAAGCCGACTTTCCTTGGCACCAAGACCATCACCGATCTCGATCTGGGTGAAATCGCCCGCTACATCGATTGGACCCCGTTCTTCCAGAGCTGGGAACTCAAGGGCCGTTACCCAGCCATCCTTGAAGACGAGAAGCAGGGAGAAGCCGCTCGTGCGCTCTGGGCTGACGCTCAGAAAATGCTCAAGCAGATCATCGACGAAAAATGGTTCAACCTGAAGGCGGTCATCGGCTTCTGGCCCGCCAACCGCGTCGAGGACGACATCCGTCTCTTTACCGGCGAAGATCGCGCAACCGAGCTCAACACCTTCTTCACCCTGCGCCAGCAGCTGTCCAAGCGCACCGATAGCGCCAATGTCGCCCTGTCCGACTTCGTCGCGCCGGTCGGCACACCCGACTATCTTGGTGGCTTCGTCGTCACCGCTGGGCTTGAAGAAGTCGCCATTGCAGAGCGCTTCGAAAAGGCGAATGACGATTATTCGTCCATTCTCGTCAAGGCGCTGGCCGACCGCTATGCCGAAGCCCTGGCCGAATACATGCACGAGCGCGTCCGTAAGGAGCACTGGGGCTTTGGCAAGGACGAGACGTTTGCGCCAGACGAGTTGGTTGGCGAACCCTACGCCGGCATTCGCCCTGCTCCGGGCTACCCAGCCCAGCCAGACCACACTGAAAAGACTACTCTTTTCAATCTGCTAGATGCGGAAGCTCAAGTCGGAGTTACACTCACTGAGAGCTACGCCATGTGGCCGGGCTCGTCCGTTTCTGGTCTCTATTTCAGCCATCCGGAAGCCTATTACTTTGGCGTCGCCAAGGTCGAACGCGATCAGGTTCTGGACTATGCGGAACGTAAGGGCATGGCTGTTACCGAAGTGGAACGTTGGCTCGGCCCCGTGCTGAACTACATTCCGGGTAAGTAACTTCGGATAAATTAAAAGGCTCCCGGCGCTGTCGGGAGCCTTATTTCTTCACCCTTCGGAACCCTTCGTCCTGTCACGCGTCTCATCCAGAACCTCCTCTCAGGTAGCACTATGTTGGCTCCCCAAATTCCAGTTCTGGTTGTGACCCAAGCGGACGCGCTGCCTCAACTCGCACCCGGCGACAAGCTTCTGCGCTTACCCCGCAACTCTGGCCACGGTCACGCCGATGGCGCCAGCTGCGTGGCTTGTTCCTCTCAGACAGATGTCCGTGCGCTGCTCTACAATCTGCTGTTGGACCGGGACAACGGCACTGATAATTTCACCCGCGTTATCGTGGATGCCAGCGCTATCCCTGAGCCCCTGCAGGTCATGTTCGCCTTAACGGGCAAGCTGCCTGCCCAAGCTCTGCGCGACCACACTGTCGCCAAACGCTTTTACCTTCAGGGCGTAGCGGGCCGGTAAGGGGCTATAGGCGTGAGCGAATAGTGCTTCAGCCCCCTTATTCGATCCACGCCACCGTCATTGCCGGGCCTGTCCCGGCAATCCAGACAGGCCTCGCACAAAACAGGATCACCGGGACAAGCCCGGTGATGACGACGGTGCTGAAGGCACCTAGCGCAACGACCTCAGTCGCGCTCTAGCAGTGCTTTCCAAATGATCCCGCCAATAGCGGCGCCTGCAAGTGGGGCAAGGATAAACACCCAGACTTGGCCCAAAGCCCCATTGTCCGCAAACAAGGCGGCCGCGATAGAGCGTGCAGGATTGACCGAAGTGTTGCTCACCGGAATAGAGATCAGGTGGATCAGGGTCAGCCCTAAACCGATAGCGATTGGCGCGAAACCGGCTGCGGCATTCTTATGCGTCGATCCCAAAATGATAATCAGGAAAAACGCCGTCAGCACCACTTCAGCAACGATAACGGACACCAACCCATAGCCATGCGGAGAAAGCGTGTCATAGCCGTTCGAAGCAAAGCCACCAGCGACAAAGCCAGTCACGCCCGACGCAATGACGAAGAGCACCAGAGCACCGAGCGCGCCGCCGATGATCTGTGCGACCCAATAAGGTACGAGGTCCTTGTAATCGAACCGGCCAGCGACAGCGAGCCCGAGAGAAACTGCCGGGTTGAAGTGTCCGCCGGAAATGTGCCCAACCGCGTAAGCCATTGTCAGCACAGTTAAACCGAAGGCCAGCGAGACACCTGCATAGCCAATTCCAAGTTCCGGAATTCCAGCCGCAAGAACAGCTGAGCCACACCCTCCAAAGACAAGCCAAAACGTGCCGAATGCTTCGGCTGAAAGACGCTTAATCATGGCCCTCTCACTCCAAGCAGATGATTCTGCTTTGGATATGCTGTCTAAAATTTCAGAAATCAGCAAAACAAATAAAACACGAGCTAATTTGCGCAGCGCTATGCTCTAATGTGCCGGAGTTTTACATCGCGCGACTTCACGATCGAAATCCGAAGCGCTGTTCCTCCCCCTTTCACGCCCTCCGCCCCCATCGTCATTGCCCGGCCCGACCGGGCCATCCAGTCTGCCGCTTCCTCGCACTGGATCCCCCGATCAAGTCGGGGGATGACGGGGTGTAAGGTGATGGTGACTAGAAGAAAGGGGGATACCTACATCACTTCTTGTCCTACAACGCCCTCGCCTCTCCGTCATTGCCCGGCTTGACCGGGCAATCCAGCCTGCTGGCGCATCTTGAGAGCTGACAGGCGGATATCCGGCGCGGGAGAGACTGTGCCAGCAGGTCGACATCTTAAGTATCAACCAGCCAGTCCGATAAGTCTCGCCACTCCGGATTGAGTGCCTCGATGAGGTCGATCTTCCATTTCCGATTGTACTTCTTGATCCGTTTTTCGCGCTGGATCGCATCGACGACAAGGTCATGCTCTTCAAGCCAGACCAATGTCTTGACGCCATAGCGACTGGTGAAGCCGGGTGTCAGCCCATGCTGATGTTCAATGAGGCGACGCGACGGATTGGATGTCACCCCTGTGTAAAGCGTGCCATTGCGTCCTGATGCGAGGATATAGACGTAGCCCTTCATACTGCGAGTTTGCTCCCGCGTCGGCATCGCGGCAATTGGGATATGTAACGCGGTTCGAAATAGCGATTTTGCCAATTGTTACCCTCCCTCACCCTCCGTCATTGCCCGGCTCGACCGGGCAATCCAGTCTGCCGCTACCTCGCACTAGATCCCCCGACCAAGTCGGGGGATGACGGGGCGGAGGGTTAAGGTGATTTGATGCGGGTGGGTGGTGGATACGTAAGCCCCTTCTCGCCCTTCTCGCCCTTCCCGTCCATCACGATCCCTCGCCCTCCGTCATTGCCCGGCTTGACCGGGCAATCCAGTCTGCCGGTGCAGTGCGCTGCGTTCTTGGGAGCACCTCATGAACAGCAACCGGGCGCCAGCGACACCCAAAACAAAAAAGGCCGGGCATTTCTGCCCAGCCTCAAATCTACAGCACTCGATAAGAGCGCTTAGCGGCCCTTGACCACCGAGTAGCCAGCATACTTCGCTGCCGTGCCGAGTTCTTCTTCGATACGGATGAGCTGGTTGTACTTCGTCAGACGGTCCGAACGCGACAGCGAGCCGGTCACTAACGCTTTTTCACTGACTGAGAAACTACAGAGCCTGCGAGTGACTTCGTGTCTGCACTATACTTCTTACTTGCTAGTACAGCAGAAGCCTTATCCTCCAACTTAGAACCAGTCTGCTTGTTGGTCCCTGCCTGGGAGAGAGCTGATCCGGCTAAGCTCTTCGCGGTAGCCGAAGAGTTCGGGTTTGCCAAGATTGCGCCAGCTTTTGATCCAACGCTACTTGAAGTTTGCTTCTTGTTGCTCATCGAATTCCCAGCCTATACTGCTTCAAAAACAGACAGCATTGTTCATCATTTGTTCGGAGTCAATAACTTTTTAGTGATCGGCCAGACAAGCAAAAAAGGCCGGGCATTTCTGCCCAGCCTCAAATCTACGACACTCGATAAGAGCGCTTAGCGGCCCTTGACCACCGAGTAGCCAGCGTACTTCGCTGCCGTGCCGAGTTCTTCTTCGATACGGATGAGCTGGTTGTACTTCGCCAGACGGTCCGAACGCGAGAGTGAGCCGGTCTTGATCTGACCGCAGTTGAGCGCAACGGCAAGATCAGCGATGGTCGCGTCTTCGGTTTCACCCGAGCGGTGCGACATAACCGAGGTGTAGCCTGCGCGGTGCGCGGTATCGACGGCGTTCAGCGTTTCAGAAAGAGAACCGATCTGGTTCACCTTGACGAGGATCGAGTTCGCGACGCCCATCTTGATGCCCGATACGAGGCGTTCGGTGTTGGTCACGAACAGATCGTCGCCGACCAGCTGAACCTTCTTGCCGATAGCATCGGTCAGCGCCTTCCAGCCATCCCAATCGTCTTCGGCCATGCCGTCTTCGATGGTGATGATTGGGAAGCGGTTCACGAGGTCCTCAAGGAAACGTACGTTGTCGTCGGACGACAGCGACTTGCCCTCGCCGACCATCTCGTACTTGCCGTTCTTGAAATATTCGGTCGATGCGCAATCGAGACCGATGAAGACGTCTTCGCCTGGGCGATAGCCGGCCTTTTCGATCGAGCGCATGATGAAGCCGAGCGCTTCGTCAGCCGAACCAAGGTTTGGTGCGAAACCGCCTTCGTCGCCCACGTTGGTGTTGTGGCCTTCAGCCGACAGACCCTTTTTCAGGGTGTGGAAGATTTCCGAACCGATACGGACAGCGTCGGCGATAGAGTCAGCACCAGCTGGCAGGATCATGAATTCCTGCATGTCGATTGGATTGTCAGCGTGCTCGCCGCCATTGATGATGTTCATCATTGGCACAGGCAGAACGTGGGCGTTTGGCCCACCAATGTAACGGTACAGTGGCTGGTTAGCCGATTCAGCAGCGGCCTTCGCAACGGCGAGCGACACGCCCAGAATTGCGTTAGCGCCAAGACGGCCCTTGTTGTGGGTGCCGTCGAGATCGATCATCGCCTGGTCGATTGCCAGCTGATCGAAAGCGTCCATACCGAGGATTTCTTCGGCCAGCGCGGAGTTCACATTTTCAACGGCCTGGGTCACGCCCTTGCCGGAAAAGAGCTTGCCGCCGTCGCGCAGTTCTACGGCTTCATGGGCACCGGTAGAAGCGCCTGATGGCACTGCGGCGCGGCCGAAGCTGCCGTCGTCCAGAACCACATCGACTTCAACAGTGGGATTGCCGCGGCTGTCAAAGATTTGACGGCCATTGACGTGGATAATCGATGCCATGAGTGCCCTTCCAGAAGTTGCGCTGGTGTTGTGTGCCTCTCTAGACCCAGTGTGTGACAGAAGGAAGGGGGACAGACGAAAAAAGCCAAATCTGCCGGATTGAAACGTTGTCATAACCGCAAAGAGCGCACTAACATGTCACTGCGCTGCGGAGGATGAACGGCGCGGAGGATACAGTTTTGACTAAGCCACTCGTAAAACAGGTCGCCCATACCTGCGTATTTGCTCGGGATTTGAGCGCCGTAGAGGCATTCTATCGAGACATTCTTGGCGTAAGCCCCAAGTTTGACTTCAAGCGTGGTGAAGAGCGCATCGGGTTTTACCTCGATTTCGGCAATCGCACCTTCGTTGAAGTCTTTATGCGCGGCGATTCGGCATTCGAGGATCGCAATCAGATCAACCACATCTGCTTTGAGACCGACGACATTGATGCCTTCATGGCCAATGCCGCGCGACATGGCGTGACGGTCACGCCAAAGAAGCTCGGTGTCGACCACACCTGGCAGTGCTGGCTGGCGGATCCGAGCGGGGTGAAGATCGAGATTTTCCAATACACCGAAAAGTCGATGCAGTTCGGCGCCTCCGGCGTTGTCTGCCAGATCGACTGGTAATCTATACCCCATAAAAAAAACGGCCTGACCAAAAGGTCAGGCCGCTTCAAAATGGCTAAGTTCGTCTGACTTAGTCGGACGTCTGGCGGATAAAGCCGAACGCGACCAAGGTGATCACCGCTGCGATGATCATGTAGTAGCCAACCGTATGCAGGCCATAGGTATTGGCCAGGTGCGTCGCGATGTAAGGCGCGAAGGACGCACCGAAGATGCCACCCAAGTTGAAGGTCAGCGACGCGCCGGTGTAGCGAACCGAAGTTGGGAATGGTGCTGCCAGTGCGGTGCCGAGCGGACCATAGGTCATGCCCATGAGCGCAAAGCCTACGCAGAGGAATGCAAGCACGCCCCAGACATTGCCCGAGCCGAACATTGGCGCGAGAACCAAACCGAAAACTGCAATACCAATTGCAACGCCGATCATCACCTTGCGCATGCCGAACTTGTCAGCAAGCACGGCCGAAACCGGAATGAACAGGCCAAAGAACACCACGCCGACCATCTGCAGGAGCAGGAAGTCTTCGCGAGCATAGCCAAGGTTCGCAGTACCGTAGCTCAGCGAGAACACGGTCATGATGTAGAACAGCACGAAGGTCGCCAGCGCTGCCATAGTGCCGAGCACAAGGCTCATCTTATGGTTCTTGAAGACGTCGAAGAATGGCACTTCAACGCGTTCTGCCTTTTCGATCGCCTTTGCGAATTCTGGCGTTTCGGTGATCTTGAGACGGATCATCAGACCAACGATAACGAGAACCGACGAGAGCAGGAACGGCACGCGCCAGCCCCAGTCCATGAAGGCGTCGTTGCCCAGAACCTTATCGAGAACGATGAAGATCATCGTCGCGAGGAAGAAGCCAACCGGCGCGCCCAACTGTGGGAACATGCCATACCAGGCCTTCTTGTCTTCCGGAGCGTTTTCGGTGGCGAGCAGAACAGCGCCGCCCCATTCACCGCCAAGACCCAGACCCTGACCCAGACGGCACAGAGCAAGGAACAGCGCGGCCCATACGCCCACCTGATCATAGGTCGGCAGCAGGCCGATAACGACAGTGGAAATGCCCATCAGCAGCAGCGCAGCAACCAGCGTTGCCTTACGGCCGATACGGTCACCATAGTGGCCGAAGAACGCAGCACCCACAGGACGCGCGATGAACGCAATTGCGAAGGTCGCCAGCGAGCTCAGAAGAGCAGTGGTGTCATCCCCTGCCGGGAAGAACAGATGCGGGAAAACGATAACCGCAGCTGTTGCGTAGATGTAGAAGTCGAAAAATTCGATCGTGGTGCCGATCATGCTGGCTGCAAGAACGCGCGTAGGCGAGTTCTTCTGCGGCGCTGCATTCGGCGAGGCACTAACGGAGGTCATCTGAAATCCAGATTGCTATCGAAACGGAACGAGGTCGAAAGCACCTTCCCCCGATAAGCGCGCCCGAACCCTCGGTTACGGCCGGAGTACCGCAGAGTACGCTCCAGAGCAACTGCGACAGTTTTACACTTTTAGTTCAACGATTTAGCAAAGTTCATTCGTCACGCTTATGTGCGTCTATCTGTCTGTCAGATAGCAATTTCTTTGCCTCTTCCAACTCGCGCTCGGCTTTGGTGCGCCCAAATTTTAAGCGGTTCGCCTCGGCGGTCGTCTCTTTTTCGACTTTCGCCTTAGCTTTGCGCGCCTTCGAGAGCGATAGAATCTCAGCCATGGACAGTCTCCAAAACACATTAGGGAGCGAAACAGGTTGGACCAAAACTATGCCACAACCCGCCGCACTTTGCAGCCTCCACGCGCTGCCCGCACCGTGGAGGCGCCGCATGGAGTGTTAAAGCGAGGCGATATCGAGCCGATACCCCTGCCCCACAGCCCGCTCAAACGCGGCCTTGGCAATATCGGTTAGCCTAAATCCCTGATCCCAACGGTCGCCGAGCTCACGGAGCGTTCCATCGGCGCCCAAATTGGGGAACGCATATTCGATGTGCAGCGGTCCGTCCGGCGTGTCGACGGTCTCGGGCAGGATTTCGGGCGCAAACGGAATAACGGTCCCCTCCGCCGCTGTTTCCAAGAACCCCGCAAAGCAATACTGCCACATCCAGCCAAAGCGAGTGACATGCGGCTCGTCGCGCAGCCCCACACCAATCGGCACTTGGATGCAGCCACTCGATCCGATCCGCCCATGCACGAAGCGCACGCGCCGAAAGATTGGCTTCATGATCTCGAGTTTTTCCGGGATCGAGCCATATTGCATCTCAAGCCCAGTGTAATAGTGCGAGAGATCGGCGTTGATCGTCATTTCGGGGAATTTTTCGACCCAACCAAGGGTACGGAAAATATCCTGCGTGATCGTCGCGCGATGGGTTTCGATGTGCGCAGCGTGATTGAGCTTCTGGCTGGCGCTCAAAATATCCTCAATCAGCGCATAGGCTTGTTCATTCGTTTCAAAGCCTGTGCCGACATGCAGCGTCGTCTGCTCGTGCCCAGCATCCACCTGTCGCTGCAGCACCTCCAGCGCCTCGCCAGGCGCAGCCACACGGCTCGATCCATAGGTAATCAATCCAGCTTTGCCATAGGCAGGATCATCGCTCCCCTGCACGCCCTTGTACCTTGCGTCCAGCAGCACTTGCGCGATCTCCGCGGCACTCCCCTTCGGCCCCGCAGACCAGTCCGGAAGCTTGGTGATGGTGCCGAGGTTGAGAGCCTGAATAAAGCGCGGATGGGTCATGACGCGTCCAATAAGAATTGCCCGACGAGTTTAGGCCTCGAACCGTTGCGAGAAAAGCCACAAGTCACTGGATCAAAACAAAAACGCCGGACTTCGTGAGAAGCCCGACGTTTAAAATTTTGAGTGTGCGTTTCGTCTTAAACGAGACGGCTCTGGTCCATTGCCGCAGCGATAAAGCTGGTGAACAGCGGATGCGGTTCAAATGGCTTGGACTTGAGTTCTGGATGGAACTGCACGCCGATGAACCACGGGTGATCCGTGCGCTCAACGATTTCCGGCAGCGTGCCATCTGGCGATACGCCGGAGAACAGCAGGCCGTTCTTTTCCAGAAGCTTGCGGTAGTCCATGTTTACTTCGTAGCGGTGACGATGGCGTTCGGTAATGCGAGTGGTGCCATAAATGTCCGCAACGCGCGAGCCACGAACCAGCTGAGCTGGGTAAGCGCCAAGACGCAGTGTGCCGCCGAGATCGCCATTTTCCTCGCGGGTGGCCTTCTCATTGCCCTGGACCCATTCCGTCATCATGCCGACGACAGGTTCCTTGGTCGGACCAAATTCGGTCGACGAAGCATTCTTGATGCCAGCGGTGTTCCGCGCAGCTTCAACGCAAGCCATTTGCATCCCAAAGCAGATACCGAAGTACGGAACATCCTTGGTGCGCGCAAAGCGTGCAGCTTCAATCTTGCCAGCCGCGCCACGTTCGCCGAAGCCGCCCGGCACCATAATGCCGTGAACATGCTCGAGATATGGCGATGGATCATCACGCTCGAAGACTTCCGAGTCGATCCACTGCAGGTTGACCTTCACCTTGTTGGCGATACCGCCATGGATCAGGGCTTCCGAGAGCGACTTATAGGCATCCTTGAGGCCGGTGTACTTGCCAACGATGGCAATGTTCACTTCGCCTTCTGGATTGTGGAAGCGCTTGGAGACTTCGTTCCAGGCCGTCAGATCAGGTTCTGGCGCATCGGAGATACCCAGAGCGGCCAGCACTTCGCGGTCAAGACCTTCGTTGTGATAGGCCATTGGAACGTCGTAGATCGAGGCGACATCGAGGCCCTGAATAACGGCGCTTTCACGCACGTTACAGAACAGCGACAGCTTCTTCTTTTCGCCTTCAGGGATCGGACGATCGCAACGGACCAGAAGAACGTCTGGTGCAATACCAATCGAGCGCAGTTCCTTGACGGAGTGCTGCGTCGGCTTGGTCTTGAGTTCGCCTGCGGACGGAATGTACGGCATCAGGGTCAGATGCAGATAGCAGGTGTGACCGCGCGGCAGATCATTGCCGAGCTGACGGATCGCTTCAAAGAAGGGCAAGCCTTCAATGTCACCGACAGTGCCACCGATTTCGACCAGAACGAAGTCGAAGTCTTCGTTGCCTTCGAGAACGAAATTCTTGATCGAGTCCGTAACGTGCGGGATCACCTGAACAGTCGCGCCCAGAAACTCGCCCCGGCGTTCTTTGCTCAGCAGGTCCGAATAAATTCGACCTGACGTGATGTTGTCACGCTTATTGGCCGCGCGGCCAGTGAAGCGTTCGTAGTGACCGAGATCGAGATCGGTCTCCGCGCCGTCGTCGGTGACAAACACTTCGCCGTGTTGTGTCGGCGACATCGTGCCGGGATCAATGTTGAGATAGGGGTCAAGCTTACGCAGGCGGACCTTATATCCGCGTGCTTGCAGAACAGCACCGAGTGCTGCTGAAGCGAGACCTTTGCCAAGGGAGGAAACCACGCCTCCGGTGATAAAAACGTACCGAGCCATGGGCGATCACCATAAGCATAATATTGACGATTCGCAGAGCACGTTTTCGTGCACTACACAAAAGAAACAAGGGGATGTTTCCATCCCCTTGTTCAAACTAGCCTTTCGGCAGATCAGTTACCTGTTGCAGGTGCTGCCGGAGCTTCAGCCGGAGCCACTGGGACCGGTAGGTCTGTGGTCGACTGCGCCGGAGCTGCGGGAACAGGAAGATCACCTTGCAGAGCATTCAATGCGTCAAGAACGGTCGAAGGCTGGGAGCCATCGGAGTTGGTGACAGCATTATCGAGAATGCTTGAGGTGCCGCGATCCAGCTCTGCCAGAATGGTCAGGCCGATTGCAGAAACAAAAAACAGGGTTGCCAGAATAGCGGTCGTGCGGGTCAGCAGGTTTGCCGATCCGCGCGCGGATACGAGACCCCCACCGGAGTTGCTACCGCCAATACCAAGGGCACCGCCCTCTGAGCGCTGGATCAAGATAACGACGATCAGCGCCAGCACGATCAGCAGATAGGCGACTAGCAGGACGTTGGCCATTGAACTTCTGTCTTCGCGTCATTCCGAGCATGCCAAGGCACCGCTCAGGTTGAAAAGGATGTCGGGCTCTTACACCCGTCGAACGGCAAATGCCAGCCGGTCCGTGAATTTTCAACGGAACCGAGTGGCGCTTCGCCTGATCTATACCGCCGAGATAATAGTATAGAAGTCTTTTGCCAAGAGGCTTGCGCCCCCAACGAGGCCACCATTGACGTTTTCAATGGCCAAAATCTCGCGAGCGTTCTGCGGCTTCAGCGATCCACCATAGAGAATCTGGATCGTTGCGCCGGTCTCACCGAAGCGCTCAACCAGCTGCGCACGGATAGTGTCGTGAATTTCTGCGATGTCAGCCGAGCTCGGAGTGCGACCCGTACCAATCGCCCAGATTGGCTCATAAGCCACCACAACACTGTGCTGCCCGGCCGCATCCGGCAGTGACGCTGCCAACTGTGCAGCAACAACGCTCACGGCTTGCCCAGCATCGCGCTGCGCTTCGCTTTCACCAACACAGACGATCGGCTTCAAACCTGCGCCAATTGCAGCTTCTGCCTTGGCGCGGACCATGTCATCGCTTTCGCCGTGGTCGGCACGGCGTTCAGAATGGCCCACGATCACATATTGGGCACCAGCGTCTGCCAACATTGAAACGGAAATATCGCCTGTGTGCGCGCCAGCATTTGCCGTGTGACAATCCTGTCCACCGGCCAAAATGCCACTAGAAGCACCCTGCTCCGCCACTGCATGCAACAAAGTTGCGGGCGGGCAAATGCATACCAAAGCGCGTGGAGCCTCGCCTGTCGTCAATAATTGTGCGAGTTCACTAATCTCTGAGAGGGACTGCTTGAGCCCGTTCATCTTCCAATTTCCCGCGATCAACGGTGTAATGGTGGTCAATTGAAGTGCTCCTACCTCTTGCGCCGACGAGGGGTTTGCCATAACCCCGCAAGTCGGATTGTCTCTACTCATCTGCCCTTACACGTTTGGTAAGGGACTGGGCAAGGAACTGGAACGTACGAAATGCTCGATGGTTTGCGCGGTTTTGCAAAATCTTGGCCTGGTAAGATCATGGGCGCGTTTTTGCTCGTGGGCGTCGCTGGTTTCGGGATCAACAATGTTATCCTCGATCTTGGTAGCAATACCGTAGGCCGAGTGGGCGATGAAGAGATCAGCGGCAAAGACTTTTTCCGCACCTATCAGCAGCAGCTGAACCAGCTGACACAGACCATGGGCACTATGCCGACGACCAGTCAGGCAAGCGCAATGGGCGTACCTTCCTCGGTGCTGATGCGTCTGGCTAATGAAGCTGCGATTGATTCTCTTTCCAACAGCTTTGGTCTGGGCGTCACTGAAGCCAAGCTCGCGCAGCTTCTGCGTGAAGATCCATCCTTCTTCGGCACCTTGGGCAATTTTGATCCGCAGGTTTTCCGCGCCGTGTTGCAAAACTCTGGCATGACGGAAGCCGAATATTTTGACTCCGCGACGAGCATGGCGCAGCGCGAGCAACTAACCCAGGCTATGTTTGTCCACACCAAACTGCCAAGCGTGGCCGCTGACCTCATCAACAGCTATGCCAACACCACCCGCGCTATCGACTACTTTGCGCTCACCGATGCAAATATCGAAACGCCAGCTGAGCCGACTGAAGAAGAGCTGAAGGCTTATCTCGCAGAGCATCAGAACGAATACCGCACCATCGAAACCCGTAAGGTTCGTTTGTTCGACCTGTCGATTCCGGCGCTCGCTGCGACGATCGACGTGCCGGAAGCTGACATTGCGGCCGAGTACGAAGCGACCAGCGCGAACCTGACGACCCCAGAGCAGCGCACTATTCAGCAGCTGGTTCTCAACACACCTGAACTGCAGACCGCCTTTGCAGAGGGCCTTGCCAGCGGCGCGACGTTTGAAGACCTCGTTGCTCAGGCGGGTGTAACCCCAACCACTCTCGGCACCCTGCCACGCAGCGCCATCAACGACGCTCGCCTCGGCGACGCGGCTTTCGCTCTCAACGCTGGTGAGTTCGCGATTATCCCAGGCATTGGTGGCGAACGCGCCGTCTTCGCATCAGAAATCATTGCAGAAGCCCGCCCAACGCTGGAAGAAGCCAGCGAGCAGATCAAGACCCGCCTGGCTCAGGCCAAGGCCCGTACCGAAGTCAACGAAATCCTCGATCAGGTTGAAGAACTGCGTGCAGCCTTCCAGCCACTCGACCAGATTGCCGAACGCTTCAACCTGCCGGTTTATGAAGTTGATCTCACCGCATCCGGTGCAGAGCTCTCCGTCTTGCCGAACCTTGCAAACGACGACCGCAACCGCGTTTCGCAGGCGATCTTTGCCGCGCAAATGGACAAGCTGACCCCAGCTATTCCTGTGACTGGCAACGCCCACGTTTGGTTCGACCTGCTCAACATCGCACCAGTCCGCGACGAAACCTTTGAGGAAGTGCGCGAAGAAATCACTGCAGCCATCACGCAGGAACGCGTGGAAGCGGCAATGACTGCGCTTGGCGAAGACATCGTCGCGCGTCTCGACGCCGGCGAAACGCTCTCCGACATCGCGATGAGCCTCTCGACCTTCCCGCAGATCAGCTCGCCCTTCACGCGCTTTGGCTCGGAAGATGGCACGATTGATCAGGTCACAGCCGCTGCCGTCTTCGCTGGCGGCGCTGAGCACCGCGGTACGGTCATCAATCAGAACGGCGAATTCATCGTCTTCGAAGTGATGGACAGTTCCACACCAGCAGAACCTCTGCAGGCGGAAATCGTTGATAATCTCAACGGTGAAGTCCAGAACGATCTCTTTGGCGACTTTATCAGTGCCGTACGTGATGACGCTGGCGTTCGTGTGAACGAACAGGCGATGACCAACATCATCACCCAGAACTTCGGCCAGTAACGGTTCCTTTCAACTCTCGGAAACTACAAAATGACGCCCGACTTTGCTCAGACATTCAGCGCCCAATACGACGCAGGAAAGTCTGGCATCGTCTGGCGTCGCATCGTGGCAGACCTTGAGACTCCGATCGGCACCTATCTGAAGCTGGCAGCAGACCGCACCCACACCTTCCTTTTGGAAAGTGTTCAGGACGGCACCAAGCGTGGTCGGTATTCGATTATCGGCCTACAGCCAGATCTGCTGCTCAAGGTTGAAAACGGCACAGCCTCGATCAATCGTTCGGCTCAAACCGACCCCGACGCCTTCGTCCCTGTCGACGCACTTCCGCTCGATGCTCTGCGTGATCTCGTGGCCGAAAGCGCCATCGACATGCCGAGCCAGTTGCCGCCCCAATCGGCAGGCGTCTTCGGCTATTTGGGCTATGAAATGGTGCGCTACATGGAGCTCCTGCCCAATAGCAATCCTGATGAACTCGGCACCCCTGAAGCGGTGCTGATGCGCCCATCCCTGCTGGCGATTTTCGATACGCTCAAGGACGAGCTTTACCTCACAGCACCGGTCTATGTGAAAGACGGCGTCTCGGCGGCGCAGGCGCTTGCAGCGGCCGAAGATCGTATCGATGATGCAATTGCGCGCCTGTCACGCGCTCTGCCCGCCACGCCCGCCGTCGCTGACCTTGAGTCCATTGACGTCACCAGCAACACCACCGAGGAAGAATTCTTCGGCATGGTCGCCAAGGCCAAGGACTACATCACGGCTGGCGATATTTTCCAGGTCGTCCTCAGCCAGCGATTCTCGGCTGAGTTCACCCTGCCCCCGACCGCGCTCTATCGGGCGCTGCGCCGGACCAATCCAAGCCCCTATATGTATTTCCTCGATTTCGGTGGTTTTGCCGTCGCTGGCTCCAGCCCCGAAATTCTGGTGCGCGTGCAGGATGGCGAAGTCACCATTCGTCCAATCGCAGGCACGCGTAAGCGCGGCGCGACGCCGATCCGCGATCAGGAATTGGCGGAAGAACTGCTCTCCGATCCAAAGGAATTGTCCGAGCACCTCATGCTGCTCGATCTCGGCCGCAACGACGTTGGTCGTGTCGCCAAGCCGGGCACGGTAAAAGTCACGGACAAGTTCTTCCTCGAATATTATTCCCACGTCATGCACATCGTTTCCAACGTTGTGGGTGAACTCGACCCCGTCAACGACTTCGTTGATGCGCTCTCTGCTGGCTTCCCGGCTGGCACGGTATCTGGCGCGCCAAAGGTCCGTGCGATGGAAATCATCGACGAGCTGGAACAGTCCCGTCGCGGCATTTACGGCGGTTGCGTCGGATACTTCGGCGCCGATGGCACAATGGACACCTGTATCGTCCTGCGCACCGGCATCGTGAAGGACGGCAAGCTTTACGTTCAGTCTGGGGCGGGCATTGTCGCCGACAGCAAGCCCGAACTTGAACAACTAGAATGCCAGAATAAGGCAAGAGCCCTTTTCAGCGCTGCTGAAGAAGCGCTACGATATGCAGGCGAACCGAAAGTGGGCCAATAATGCTGGCTCATTCCGTGGTTGTAGACGCAAGAGATAGGTCTGACATGGATTTTCGATGGCGAGGCTGGTGCTGAAACAGGGCGTTTCGCTTTGGCGAGAGAGCCCGGTGTTTTCGTTTTCAGACACCCTCAGGACTTGAGTGCAATGACCAAGACCCTCGTTATCGATAACTACGACAGCTTCACCTACAACCTCGTCCACTATCTTGCCGAGCTCGGCGCTGACATTACCGTCAAGCGCAATGACAAGATCACGCTCGACGAAATTGCCAAAATGACCCCCGAGGCCATCGTACTCTCGCCCGGCCCCTGCACCCCCACAGAAGCCGGTGTCTGCCTCGACGTCATCGAGCGCTTCAAGGGTGAAATCCCCATGCTCGGCGTCTGCCTCGGCCATCAGGCCATTGGTCAGGCCCTTGGCGGCGACGTTGTCCGCGCCCCGACCCTGTTCCATGGCAAGACCAGCAAGATCAACCACACCGGCAAGGGGCTTTTCCGTGGCCTCAATGCTGGGTTTGACGCCACGCGCTATCACTCGCTCATCGTTAAGGCCGACACACTGCCTGATGAGCTAGAAGTCACCGCCACCACCGATGATGGCCTGATCATGGGCATGCAGCACAAGTCGCTGCCCATTCACGGCGTGCAGTTCCACCCGGAAAGCATTGCCAGCGAAAATGGCCACGCCATGCTGCAAAACTTCCTGAACCTTGCCCGTGATTTCAACGCCCGAAAGGCTGCGTGATGGATATCAAGCAAGCTCTCGGCAAAATCGCTTCCGGTAAGGATCTCACCGGCGAAGAAATGCGCTCAGTGATGCGCATAATCATGTCCGGCGAAGCGACGGCCGCACAGACTGGCGCATTCCTCATGGGCATGCGCATCAAGGGCGAGACCTCTGGCGAAATCGCCGCTGCGGTCTCGATCCTTCGCGAAAAGATGATCCCGGTGGAAGCCCCTGAAGACGCCGTCGACATTGTCGGCACAGGCGGCGATGGTCACGGCACCCTCAATATCTCGACAGCTTCCGCCATCGTCACTGCCGCGCTCGGCGTTCCGGTGGCCAAGCATGGCAATCGCGCGCTGTCGTCCAAATCCGGCTCCTCGCAAGCGCTTGAAGCCCTCGGAATCAAGCTCGATCTGGCACCTGCCGAAATTACCCGCTGCATCACCGAAGCCGGGATCGGCTTCATGTTTGCGCCTAATCACCATCAATCGATGAAACACGTCGGCCCGGCCCGCGCTGAGCTCGGTGTGCGCACCATGTTCAACCTCTTGGGCCCACAATCGAACCCTGCTGGCGTGCGCCGTTACGTCCTCGGCGTCTTCGCTGAAGAATGGGTCGAGCCGGTCGCTCAAGCCCTTCTCGCCAACCGCGCCACCAAGGCATGGGTCGTTTATGGCTCGGATGGGCTGGACGAACTCACCATCACCGGCAAGAGTTTTGTAGGCCAAATTGCCAATGGCGACCTGCGCAGCTTTGAGGTCTATCCTGAGCAAGCGGGGCTCAAGCAGTATCCGCTGGAGGAGATTCTGGGAGGAACTCCTGAAGAGAACGCTCAGGCCATCCACGCTTTGCTGGACGGCGCACCCGGCGCATATCGTGACATCGTCCTCCTCAACGTCGCTGCGGCGATGATTGTGGCCGACAAGGCCGAAGACCTAGAACAAGGCGCTGCAATGGCCGCACATGCCATCGACAGCGGGAACGCAAAACAAACCCTCGCCCGCCTCGTGGCGGTATCGAACGGACGAGCGTGATGACTGATATTCTCAAGCAGATCGAGCATTATAAGCGCCAGGAAATTGAAGCCGCCAAAGCGGCTCGTCCTTGGAACGAGGTCGTGGCCCAAGCGCACGATCAGCCCAAGCCTCGCGGCTTCCTCAATGCGCTCAAAGCCAAGCGTCGCGCCGGCGAATACGGCCTGATCGCAGAAGTCAAAAAGGCGAGCCCCTCCAAGGGCCTCATTCGCCCCGACTTCAACCCAGCGCAACACGCCCGGGATTACGAAGCCGCTGGCGCGGCCTGTTTGTCCGTCCTCACCGACGGCCCGAGCTTTCAAGGCAAGCCAGAGTTTTTGATTGAAGCGCGCGGCGCTACAAATCTGCCGGCCCTGCGCAAAGACTTCCTCTTTGAAACCTATCAGGTCGCCGAAGCCCGCGCTTGGGGCGCGGACTGCATTCTCATCATTCTCGCGGCGGTTGGCGACGACACTGCGCGCTATCTTCTCGATAGCGCCAATGAGTGGGGCATGGACGCGCTGATCGAAGTGCATGACCAGCTTGAACTCGACCGCGCTTTGGCGCTAGACGGCAAGTTCATCGGCGTCAACAACCGCAATCTGCGCACTTTCGAGACGACCCTCGATACCACCGTCAAACTCGCCACCGGCGTTCCCGATGATGTGCTCCTCGTCAGCGAGAGCGGCATCGTCAATCACGAGCACATCAAAATGCTCGACCAGACCTGTGGGGTCACCACCTTCCTCGTGGGCGAAAGCCTGATGCGTCAGTCCGACGTCGTCGCCGCAACCCGCACCCTTCTTACCGGCAGCGCAGCTTGATGACCAAGGGCCTTACCCACCTGAATGCCAAGGGCGAGGCCCACATCGTCGACATTGGTGACAAAGCGGTTACACGCCGTCGTGCCGTCGCACAGGCGCGGCTCAATGGCGAAGCCAGCACCATCACGACCATACTCGGTGGCGGCCTTAAAAAGGGCGATGCCCTCGCCGTTGCGCGCGTTGCTGGCATTATGGCCGCGAAAAAGACCGCCGACGTCATCCCTCTCTGTCACCCGATCCCGCTAACCAAGGTTAGCGTCGAGATCGAGGGCGATAGCGACACCTCTATTCTCATTCGCGTCACCGCCGAGACCACGGGCCAGACCGGCGTCGAAATGGAAGCTCTGGTCGCCGCATCGACCACAGCATTGACCCTTTACGACATGGCAAAGGGTATCGACCGCGCCATGGTCATTTCCGACCTCTGCTTAGTGGAAAAATCCGGCGGCAAATCCGGCGATTATCAGCGCACACCATGAGCCTTCTCCCTGTCGACGACGCCCTAACCGCTATTCTTGCCCGCGTTCCTGCGGTCCAATCGGAAACAGTCGCCTTACAGGACGCTCTTGGTCGTGTGCTCGCAGGCCCAGTCATGGCCCAGCATGACCAGCCTCCTTTTGACGCCAGCGCCATGGACGGCTACGCCATGCGTGCTGCGGATGTTACCGAAACCGCCTTGTTGCGCGTCATCGGCATGTCGCAAGCGGGCGCGGGGTTTTCGGGTACAGTCGGCGCAGGCGAAGCCGTGCGCATTTTCACCGGCGCGCCCGTTCCACCCGGCGCCGATACAGTCATCATGCAGGAAGAAGCAGTGCGCGAGGGTGACTTCGTCCGCTTCACCGCCCCTGCCCGTTTTGGCCACAGCGTTCGCCCCAAGGGTAACGATTTTCACACCGGACAAGTGTTGCTGGAAGCCGGCACCCAGCTGACACCGATGCAGATCGCAGTCGCGGCCGCCGCCAATTGCGCCACGCTCAACCTCGCCCAACGACCCAAGATCGCTCTGGTCGCCACCGGCGACGAACTCGTTCTTCCCGGCAATCCACTCGGGCCAGATCAGATCGTCGCGTCGAACTCGTTTGGCCTCAGCGCTCTGCTCTCGCCTTACGCCTCGAGCGTCGACGATTTCGGCATCATCCCGGATGATGACGATGTGTTGCGTAACCGTCTTGCAGTTGTTTTTGCCAGTGAGCCCGACATTGTCATCACCACTGGTGGTGCCTCAGTCGGCGAACATGACCTCGTTCAAGGCGCGCTCAAAGACCTCGGTGTCGAACTGGATTTCTGGCGCATCAACATGCGTCCCGGCAAGCCGCTGATGTTCGGTACACGCGGCAGAACACTCGTCTTCGGGCTTCCGGGCAATCCGGTTTCGGCCATGGTCACCGCGCTCGTGTTCATCGTGCCGGCGCTCCGTCATTGGCTTGGGCAGGCTCAGGCCGAAGCCTGGACGTTACCATTGGCGGCACCAACGCCACCGAACACAGCCCGCCGCCATTTCATGCGCGCCAAGCTCATCCACACCGCTATGGGTCCGAAATTGTTACCAATTTCCCAGACCGACAGCGGCCATACATCGTCGCTCTCTCAAGCCGATATGCTGATCATCCAGCCTGAGCATGACCCTGGCCAAGCTGAAGGCGCGCTGGTCCGCGCCTTGCCGATTTAAGAGATACGCTGGCTCGCCGCTGCGGGCTTTTTCCGTCCCGTGTGCCAGCGAATTTTGATCCCCTTGGAGAGCAGCTTTAGCGCCTCCAGATAGATCCCACCCGTAACTTTGAGCGTCATCAATGGGTGCGAAAAGAACAGCGACTTCAGAACATTATCGGAAAAATCCTGCCGCGTTCCGGTGAAAGCCGCGTAAAGCAATGGCTCCCGGTTCTGCGTTTCATTGATCGCCACCATCACCCGCTCGCTCGGCAGAACCAGACGGAAATTATAGACGCAGTCCATATCGATGAAGGGCGAAACGTAAAAACCCTTCTCGGCGCTCTGTCCGATATCATCAGCGCCCAGCACATAGGTGTGCCGCTCTTTAAACGTATTATGGACCTCATAAATGGTCGCTATCCGCGCACCATTTTCATCGTCGCAATACCAGACGGTCAGCGGATTAAACACGTAACCCAAAATGCGCGGATAGCATAAAACGCGAATGCGTGTCGGCTTGGCAAACCCTGCCTCCGTCAGCTTCCCTTCTGCCCAGTCTCGAAGACTGCCACCATCTCCATGGTCCGCGTCGAGAAACGAGAACAGAGCCCGCCGATTATGCCCAAAGTGCTTGAGCGTATTGAGCACTGGCAGCTCGTCGAGATCGATGAGCAGAGAGAAAACACGGTATTTCAGCGCGTGTTTTTTGGGGCGATGGCGCTGATGCACCACCTCCCCAACATAGATCGCCGAATTGACGATTTGCGTCATGCCACCAGAGCTTCCGCCGGTGCCAGCGTAATCCGGCCAGACTGGTTCTTGACCGACCAAGGCCGTGGCAGAGAACCCATGGCTTCCGCCGCCGCAAGTCCCGACTGCAAACCATCCTCGTGGAAGCCACGGCCGAAATGCGCGCCTGCGTAGAACGTGTTCTGCAGGCCCTGAATGCGCCAGAGGTTTTCCTGCGCGTGAATGGCGGCGGAATCGAACAAGGGATGGGTGTAATCGAAACGAGCGATTTCCCCCTGCGCTTCACGCGCCGGATTGAGGGTTACAAAAATATCGTCACCCTTGAAATTCTGCAGCGCGTTCATCCAATAGGTAACGCAAAGGCTTTCGGTGTGGCCGTCATTTTCTCCGACATAATTCCAGCAGCACCAGATATTACGGCGGCGCGGCATGAAGCTTTTGTCCTTATGGACGACAGCCAAATTGTGGGTGTAGCGGAACGCACCGAGCAAAGCCTGCTCGCTCGCATCTGGCGCATCGAGCATCGCCAGAGCCTGATCCGCATGGCTGGCGATCAGAATCTTATCGAAACGATCAGAGTGCCCCGACCCGTCAATAACGGTCACCCCACGCCCGTCACGCACCACCTTGGCAACTGGCGTATTGAGCCGGATTTCGCCAGCAAATTCGCGTGCAAGCGTTTGCACGTAATTACGGCTCCCGCCTGTCACCGTGCGCCAATCGGGGCGCTGCAACAGCGTGAGCAGGCCATGGCTTTCAAAGAAGCGCACGAAGGCTAGCAGCGGGTAAGAGCGAATGTCTTCAGCGCTGGATGACCAGATCGCCGCCGCCATCGGCAGCAGATGCCCATCAACGAAAGAGTCTGAGTAGTTTTGGCGGCGTAGATATTCGTCCACGGTCAGTCCGCGAATTTCACTGCGCGAGAGATCGCGCGGCGCTTCGCGATAGAAACGCAGAATATCGCGGAACAATTGCCAGAAGCGCTTGCGGAACATGTTCCGGCGCTGACCCAACATGCCATTGAGTCCCTCACCGCAATATTCGAACTCGCCATTGTCCAGCGAAGCCGCAAACGACATCACCGTCCGCTCACTGGCCACGCCAAGGTGATCGAACATGGCTTCGAGATTGGGGTAATTCTTATTGTTATAGACGATGAACCCCGTGTCCACCGGCCCGGTGCCCGGCACGTCAATGGTGTTGGAGTGCCCACCCAAACGATCTGCCGCTTCATACAAGACGACGTCGTTGGTTTTGCTCAGGAGCCAGGCGGCCGACAATCCGGAGATACCACTCCCCACAACAGCGATCCTTTGACGGAGCGGTTGAGCGCCAGAGAACGGTGCAGGTTCGTGATACATATATAGAGGTCCCTTGAAGTGTCATCAGCACTACGCAGATACAACGCGATTGGATCATCAAAGGTGACGCAGAGCTTTCTCGCTGCCGCCATTTTTTTCCTGAGCGGCGAGTGATCCAAGTTTTATGTGATGCCGTAATTGAGGCATGACACTTGCGATTTACCCCGATACGGGACCGTGCGAGAGTGCTGCTTTTCCACCTAGCCGTAACAACATGTTACGCGCTGCAAATGGGCGTGGCCGCGTGACGAGTAATATCCCGAAAACGAGCGATGCGACAGAGAACGAGCTGGTTACCAGTTGCCTGGTAGCGGTCGCCGAAAGCCGCGACGTGGCGGCCTTACGTAAGATATTCACTCTCTATTCGCCTCGCATTCGTGCCTATCTCATCAAGCATACGCGCGACGTCCAGGCCGCCGAGGACTTGGTGCAAGAGGTCATGCTCGCCATATGGCGCAAAGCCGAGCAGTTTGACCCCATGCGCGGGTCCGCTGCTGCATGGATTTTCGCCATCGCGCGCAACACCTATATCGACGCCTGGCGCCGCCAGAAGCGTCCTGAATTCGACCTGAATGACCCTGCCCTCATGGCCGACCCGGAACCGGAGCCGACGGACATCTTAGTTCAGAGGCAACGACAAGACGCAGTTCAAAAGGCCATGCAAACTCTACCACAGGAACAGATCGACCTGATCAAGCTCTCGTTTTTCGAAGAAGCGTCGCACAGCACCATTGCCAAGCAATTGAGCTTGCCGATCGGCACCGTAAAATCCCGCATTCGCCTCGCCTTCGGGCGCCTTCGCACGGCATTGGAGGACCTGAAATGAGCCTTCATCACCACACAAGCGAAGCGCTACTGCTCGATTACGCATCCGGCAATCTGGCCGAGGGTTGGTCATTGGCAATCGCCACACACTTGGCCATGTGCCCAGAGTGCCGCCAGCGCCTCGACATCATCGAAGCCACTGCTGGCGCGCTTTTGGCCGAGATCGAGCCCGTCGCCGGTCCTGCTGACGCATGGGAAAGCTTTGCTGAACGCTTGGAAGTCGAACCCGCACCACGAGCTGCCAAACCGGTACGTGATGAACAGGTTACTGTTGGCGAAATCCCACAGCCTCTCCGCGACTATGTTGGGCGTTTCGATCAGATCAAGTGGAAGCGCATCGGCAATGCGCATCAGGTTATTTTGCCCATCAATGATGGGGAAACCATGGTTCGCCTGCTGCGCATCCCTGCGGGCAAGCCTGTCCCTGAACACAGCCATGGCGGGCGCGAGCTCACACTCGTTCTCCAAGGCAGTTTTCACGATGAAGTAGATCGTTTCGGTCCCGGCGATCTTGAAGAAGCAGACGGCTCCCTCACGCACCAGCCCATCGCGGGCACGGACATGGACTGTATCTGCCTAGCGGTTACTGACGCACCGCTCAAATTTAGCTCGCGACTGGTTCGCTTTATGCAACCGTACCTCGGCATCTAAGGAGTGCAAAATGGCTGGTTTCTCTATCGGCACGCTGTTAGCGGCCTATTTCGGCGCGGCTGCGTTATTCTTCGCGGTTGATTTTGTCTGGCTCGGCTTCCTCGCTATCGGTTTTTACCGCAGCGAGATCGGCCACCTTCTGCTCGATAAGCCGAACATGACCGCAGCAGTGGTGTTCTACCTCTTCTATGTGATCGGGATTGTCGGCTTCGCCATTTTGCCGGCCCTCAACGCCAATTCTTGGGTTTGGGCTCTGGTCGCTGGCGTTGCACTGGGTCTGATTGCCTATGGCACATACGACTTCACCAATCTGGCGACACTGAAGGATTGGTCTTGGAAGGTAACCGTTGTCGACCTGATTTGGGGCGGCGCAATCACTGGTGGCGCCGCCGTTGCAGGTTACTTCGCCGCGCGGCTCACTGTTTGAGCCGCTTGGTCAAGGCAAACGAAATGGGTTTTGGCAGCCATGCCAGAACCCGCAAAGGCCAGATCAGCCGACGCGGGAAAGCGATCTCAAAGTGCTTACCCTTAAGCCCCTTCAAGATCCGCTGTGCCGCAGCTTCGGGCTCCAGAATGAACGGCATCTCAAAGTTATTCTGATCGGTCAGACGGGTCCGAACAAAGCCCGGCGTAATCAACCGCACATCGACATTGGGCTCCAGCTCAACGCGCAGGCTCTGCGCCAGATTGACGATCCCAGCCTTCGTCGCTGAATAGACCTGCCCATTGGGCAATCCAAAAATCGCTGCAGCCGAACCAAAGAGCGCCAATTGCCCGCCGGGCTTGAGGTTCTTCGCGCCAACACGCGCAACATTATAGGTCCCGGTTAAATTGGCGACGATAATGTCTTCGGCCTTTTTCTGGTCCGCTGCCAGCACCGGGCCGGGATCATAGATCGCCGCCGTTGTGATGATGCAGTCGAAAGGCCCATGCGCCTTAGCCGCGTCTTCAAGCGATTGCGGATCAACCACATCGGCAACCACAAAACTATGCCGAGGCCCGAGAATAGAGACCACTTTCTCTAGCGCCTCGGCATTGCGCCCACTGATGGTAACCTCGGCCCCATCGTCGGCATAGGCCTGCGCAAGTGCTGCACCGATCCCGCTACTGCCACCAATAATCCAAACTTTTTGGATGTTCGCCATCGCGTAATATCTCCTGTGTCAGAGACACTACGCAGCTGGCTCGAGGATGGATGCTTAGGCGGCCGATATTATCGGCGGTCTAAGCGCTACAACCTCACAATCGCGCCCCGTCAGTGTCAAATGCCAATGCGGCCCCAGCCTCTATGCCGACATCTATTTGCGCACCATTGGTGATCTTTGCGTGACCCTTTTGTTGAATGGTCAGCTTCGTCTCACCATCACTGCCGACGGCATAAACATAGGAAACGCCACCGAGCTGCTCGACCACCTGCGCAGTTGCCGTCAGGCGTTCGCCACTCTCCTCGACCGCGCAGAAATGCTCGGGCCGTATGCCAATTGTTACCTTTTGCCCAAGCGCTGCTTTTCCGCTCCGCTGTCTGACGGTGATGGAACTGCGGTCAAAGCCGCCAAGCGCTACACGCAGCACATCGCCCGCGATCTCGCTAACCGTTCCGCCCAAAAAATTCATGCGCGGCGAGCCAATAAATCCAGCGACGAAAACATTGTCCGGATTGTCATAAAGCTCAATCGGGCTCCCCTCCTGCTCGATCCGCCCAGCGCGCAGCACCACGATCCGATCCGCCAGCGTCATGGCCTCGACCTGGTCGTGGGTCACATAGATCATGGTCGCCCCAAGCTGCTGATGAAGCTTGGCGATCTCGATCCGCATCTGCACACGAAGCTCTGCGTCGAGGTTCGAGAGCGGCTCGTCGAATAGGAAAGCTTTGGGTTGCCGGACAATCGCCCGACCGATTGCAACGCGTTGGCGCTGTCCGCCCGAAAGCTGTCTCGGCTTGCGGTCCAGCAGTTCATCCAGCTCCAGAATGCGCGCCGCTTCCTCGACACGCTTGGCCACATCCTCTTTCGGCATGCCGCCCATCCGCAGGCCAAAACCAAGATTCTGCGAAACAGTCATGTGCGGATAGAGCGCATAGGACTGAAACACCATGGCGACGCCGCGCTCGGATGGGTCAAAATCGGTAACATCCTCGCCACCGATCATCACCTGACCAGAACTCGGTTCTTCAAGCCCCGAAATGGTGCGCAAGAGGGTAGATTTTCCGCAGCCTGATGGCCCGACAAATACGACGAACTCGCCATCAGCGACATCGAGATCGACGTCTTTTAGAACGCTCACGAGACCGAACTGCTTGCTGATGCCGCGTAACTTAAGATCTGCCAAAGTCCCCTCCCGGACAGTCGATACTGACGCTTGACCCTTGGACAAAAGGCGATCCTCCCTCACCTAACGCCAAGAAAATCCACATTATATTCGCCTGAGCAATTTCAATTACAGGGAGTGCAACTTACCCCAGAAACCGAACAACGCCGTGCCCCGGCAATTATTGACGCTCAATGCAATTACACAATCGAAACAACACATTATCCAAAAGATAACCTCTACTGAACATCAACAACAACCATTACGATCATCTCAATTCAGGCACTGCATTCATTTAATGAGGTACGTTCCTCTTGCCAGAGTTAATAATGGATGCTTAAAAATATCAAGCGGGACTTCGGCGCGGCCGAGCTCGTAAACGGACGCTAATCTCGGGAGAAGGTTACCGTCCGATTGGAGGAGGGATTACCAATGAAGATGATTGCGCTCGCCGCAATGCTGAGCATTGCCGTGATTATTCCAGTGCAGGCTCAGACAATTGTCCGACACCTGCACATTGCGTCCATTCCGGCAGAAGTGGACTTAATGAACAAGGCAGTTGCGGAATTTGAAGCCGCCAACCCCGACATCAAGGTCGAGCTGCCATTTCTGGAAAACGAAGCTTTTAAGGCTAAGCTAACCACACTTTTACAATCGGCTGATGCGCCAGACGTGTTCCACTCTTGGGGCGGCGGCGTGTTCTATGAGCAGGCCGCAGCGGGCGTATTGCGTCCCGTTGAAGATGTCATGACCCAAGAGGCCAAGGACAATCAGGGCACCGCTGGCGTATCCGCTTTCACCTACTCAGATGGCCACCTCTATGGTGCGGCACGCGACGTCGGTGAAGTTGTGTTGTGGTACAACAAAGCCCTGTTCGAGCAAGCCGGTGTCGATCCTGCCAGCATGGAATCTTGGGAGGGATTCCTTGCGGGTGTTCAGAGCCTAAAGGATGCTGGAATTACCCCGATCTCGGTCGGCGCTAAGGACAAGTGGCCTGCCCACTTCTGGTGGTCCAAGTTCGTCGTCCGCCTCGCCGGCAAAGATAGCTTTGAAGCAGCTGCACGTGGCGAAGGCGACGGTTTCGCTGGCGAAGATTTCGTCAAGGCAGGTGAGTACTTCCTTCAGCTCGCTGAGCTCGAACCTTGGCAGGACGGGTTCCTCGCCGCGGGTTACGGCGACGCGTCTGGCTACTTTGGCGACGGCAAGGCCGCAATGCACCTCATGGGTGACTGGGACTATGCCTCCGCCAAGGACAACTCGGCTTCCAAGGCAGGTATTCCAGACGACCAACTCGGCATTCTGCCATTCCCGACCATTCCAGGCGGTAAGGGCGATCCAACCGACACGCTGGGCGGGCTTTCTGGCTACCTCTTCCACAAAAACGCCTCTGATGCGTCTGTGAAGTGGATTGAGTATTTTAACTCCGCCGAGGTTCAGAAGCGCTTTGCTGATGCGGGCTTCTATATCCCCATCGCCAAGACCGCTGCCGATGGCATGACCAATCCATTCAAGGCACAAATCGCCCAGAACATTGGTAACGCCCACTGGCACGCCCTCTTCTTCGATCAGGCCTTGGGTCCGAACGTTGGCGGGGTCGTCAATGATATTTCGGCTGAATTGGCTGCCAATGCGCTGAGCGCGCAGGAAGCCGCCGAGATGATCCGCGACGCTGTCGCTGACGGCCTATAACGCGATCGAAGGGCGGGGGTAACCTCGCCCTTTTCATTGCCGTAACATCATTGTTCTGCGTTCAGGTTTGAGCGTCTCTGGGGAGGAGTTGCCGATGACCACTGTCGCTGCCCCATTTGAAATTGGTCAAAATTCTACCGCGCGAAAACAGCGTTATGCGGATCGCAAAAGTCTGATCCCGCTGCTGATTTTCCTACCGCCTGCGCTAATCCTCTTCACTGTCTTCGTTGTCCTGCCGATGGTCGATGCGGCGAGCTTTTCCTT
Source organism: Devosia sp. WQ 349K1 (assembly GCF_016595685.1). Taxonomy (NCBI): domain Bacteria; kingdom Pseudomonadati; phylum Pseudomonadota; class Alphaproteobacteria; order Hyphomicrobiales; family Devosiaceae; genus Devosia; species Devosia sp. WQ 349K1. The sequence continues at coordinate 273,356 of NZ_JAENGO010000001.1, forward strand.
TTTCAAATGGAACGGTTACGGACCGCTGACCGATTTTGTCGGCCTCAAAAACTATGAAGACGTGATCACGCACCGCAATTTTGGGACAGCTGTCCGCAATAGCTTGCTGGTTGTCGCGGTATCGCTCGCCATCCAGCTACCGCTGGCCATGTGGTGCGCCATCGCGCTCGCTGAAAAAGCCTGGCACATCAACGTTCTGCGCACGCTATTTTTCCTGCCCTATATGCTCGCCGAAGTCGCCGCAGGGCTGATCTGGAAATTTGTTTACGACGGAAATTACGGCGTTCTGCCGATCATCGGTGACACATTTGGTACCAAACTACCCCACGTGCTCGGCGACAAGCTCTGGGTCATCCCCGCCATCATGCTGGTGATCACATGGAAGTACTTTGGCTTCCACATGATGATTTACATCGCCGGGCTCCAATCCATTCCCAACGAAGTAGTGGAAGCGGCACGCCTCGATGGGGTGAAAAAATGGCAGATCGTTCGTCACATCAAACTGCCGATGATCCGTTCAGCGATCGTCATCTCCGTGTTCTTTGCGATCACAGGCGCTCTGCAGCTCTTTGATCTCATCATTCCCCTGAGCAATGGCGGCCCGTCACACGCCAGCCACACCATAGTGACCTTCCTCTACCAGTTCGGCATCTTGCGCATGAACCTTGGCTTCGGTGGCGCCGTCAGCGTGCTGCTGTTCATCGCCTGCGTGATCGTCGCTGTCAGCTATCGCCGTATTCTGTTCAAAGTGGAGCAGAGCTAATGGGCACCCACACACGCAAACGCCGCCCGCTCATCTCGCCCATCCAGTGGATCACCCTCGGGATCGTCGCTCTCTTCGTCATCGTCCCCTTTTACGCCACAGCGCTGGGCGGTTTTAAGGAAGTCGGGGAGTTACGGGTCAATCCGTTCGGCATGCCCGCCAGCTGGGATCCGTGGCGCTTCACTGAAGTACTCTTCGGGCCGCGCTATTTCTCATCGCTGGGCAACTCGATCTTCATCGCCATCGGCACCGTCCTGCTCTCAACCCTCGTTGCCTCCATGGCAGCCTTTGCCCTCGCCCACATAAAATTCTTCGGGCGTCAGTTCATCCTTGGTTACCTGATGCTGGGCCTATTATTCCCTGCCGCAACCGGCATTCTGCCGCTCTTCATCAAGATGCGCGATCTCGGCATGCTCGATAGCCAATGGGGTATTGTCATTGTCCAAGTGGCGTTCAGCGTGTCCTTCTCGGTTCTGCTGTTCCATAACTTTTTCAAAGAACTACCCAAGGAACTGATCGACGCCGCACGCATGGATAATTGCGGCTATATCCGCATCTATTGGTACATCACCCTGCCCCTCTGCGTGCCGATCATCGCCACCGTTGGGGTGTTCAACTTCGTCGGGAGCTGGAACAGCTTCCTGCTCCCGCTCATCATGTTGAACTCAGAGGCTAAATATACTTGGCCCTTGGGCATCATGCAGTATCAGGGACAATACGGAACCGACTGGCCACGCGTTCTGGCCTATCTATCCCTCTCTATTCTGCCCGCCATCGTCTTCTTCCTCGCGGCCCAGCGCTACGTCATCTCGGGCCTCACAGGCGGAGCCGTTAAGGGCTAATGCAAACGAAAAGGCCGGCCTCAAAACTGAGACCGGCCTTTTCAATTCAACAAGTGCGTCCGCTTAAACCTGCGGCACAACCTTGCTCGCATCGATCTGGCTTGGACGGCCAGCGATGTTCAGCTTGGCAACACGCGGTTCAGTCCGCGAGATCACCTTGCCACCCTTGATAACAGCCAGACGCGTTGCCTTGAGACGGATCGCCTCAATGCTATCGGACGCCTGCAGCAGCACCATGTCGGCCTTGCAGCCCACATCGACGCCATAGCCTTCCAGATGCATGATCTTGGCCGGGCTCGTGGTCACAGCCTCAAAGCACTGGCGCATAGCCGCGCGGCTTGTCATCTGGGCAACGTGCAGGCCCATATCCGCAACTTCGAGCATGTCTGCGTGGTTGAGCGAATACCATGGGTCCATCACGCAATCCTGACCGAATGCGCTGGTGATGCCGTAGGTCAGCATTTCCGGGAAGCGGTTCATGCCGCGACGCTTCGGATAGGTGTCGTGACGACCCTGAATAACGATGTTGATGCGTGGGTTCGCGGTCGCCGCAATCCCCGCCTCTGCCATCATCGGCAGCAGCTTGGACACATAGTAATTGTCCATGGAGTGCATCGAGGTCAGGTGCGAGGCATTCACACGACCATTGAGACCTAGACGCTGGGTTTCATAGGTCAGCGCTTCGATGTGGCGCGAATTCGGATCGTCGGTTTCGTCGCAATGGATATCAACCAGCAGACCACGCTTTTCGGCGATCTCGCAGAGCGCCTTCATGCTCGCTGCGCCATCGGCCATGGTGCGTTCAAAGTGCGGAATGCCGCCAACAATATCGACGCCCATGTCGAGCGCACGGTCGAGCAGGTCGACAGCACCCGGGTAGCGATAGTAGCCGTCCTGCGGGAAGGCGACGAGCTGTAAGTCGATATATGGCGCGACAAGGCGCTTCACTTCCAACAGCGCTTCAACGCCCAGAAGGCGTTCATCGCAAATATCGACGTGCGTACGGATCGCCAGCAGCCCCTGCGACACCGCAAGGTCGCAATAGGCCAGCGCGCGCTCGATGACAGCTTCTTGGGTAAGAAGAGGCTTCAGCTCACCCCAGATCTTGATGCCGTCGAGCAGCAGTCCGCTTTCGTTCATACGCGGCATGCCGAGCGAGAGCGTCGCGTCCATGTGGAAGTGAACGTCAACAAACGGCGGCGCAACCAGCTGATTGCCCGCGTCGATGGTTTCACCCGCTTCGCCACCGAGGTTCTTCTCAATGGCGGTAATGCGGCCGTCCTTAACGCCGATATCCACACCAGTGCGGCCATCAGGAAGGTTGGCATTCGTAATCTTGAGATCGAACATAAGTGTACTCGCAGAAAATTAGTGACGCTGGCCTTTGAACCATGGCTGCAGCAGCGCGCGCGGGTAGTCCGCACGACGAGCAACCAGAACCAAGGCAACGATGGACAGCAAATAGGGCAGCATCAGGAAGACCTGCCCCGGAACGACTTGGCCAATTTCGGCCTGGAGACGGATTTGGAAGGCATCGAAAGCGCCGAACAGCAGTGCGCCGAGCAGAGCCTTGCCCGGCTGCCAGGAGGCGAACACGACCAGCGCAATACAGATCCAGCCACGACCATTGACCATGCCAAAGAAGAAAGCATCGAACGCCGACATGGTGAGAAACGCGCCGCCCAGAGCCATGAGCGACGAGCCCACAACAACGGCCCCAATACGCAGCGCCTGCACCGACAGCCCCTGCGCTTCAACCGAAGCAGGGTTGTCGCCGACAGCGCGGATCGCCAGCCCAAGCGGGGTGCGGTAGAGCACGAAAGCCACAAGGATCACGAAGGCAATCGCCAGCATGGTCAGCGACGTCTGCTGGAACAGCGCCGGACCAATAAACGGCAGATCCGACAACACTGGAATATCGAGCGGCTGGAACGGGGTGATGCGCGGTGGCGACGTCACTTCCGGCAGCGCCGTACGATAGGTGAAGTACGAAAGGCTTGTCGCGAGCAGCGTAATGCCAATGCCCGACACGTGCTGCGACAGTCCCAGAATGACTGTCAGCCCGGCATGCAGCAGGCCAAACACCGCGCCGACCAACATGGCCACAATCACGCCACCCCAAAGCCCCGCGCCGAGGTAAACAGCGAGCCAGCCCGCCATTGCCCCCGCCACGAAGATGCCCTCAATACCAAGATTGAGCACACCTGCCCGCTCACAGATCAACGCGCCCAGCACACCAAAAATCAGCGGTGTCGCGATGCGCAGAGCTGCAGCCCAGAAATTGGCCGAGCTGATAATGTCAAATACGACGTCCATTCTTACGCCTCCGCACCAGACTTGGCTTTGCGTTCAAAGCGAACGCGGAAGCGCAGGAAGAATGTGCCGACCAATACGCAAAGCAGCGACAGCGCCACAACGAGATCAGCGAGATAGTTGGAAATGCCGGTAGCGCGGCTCATCGAATCCGCACCAACAAAGACCGAGGCCACGAACAGTGCCGCAAACACGGTGCCAATCGGCGAAAGCCCCGCAAGCATGGCCACGACAATCCCCGAATAGCCAAAGCCCGGTGACAGGTCCGCGGACAAATAGCCCTTTACGCCTGCAACTTCGGACACACCGGCAAGACCGGCGAGGCCACCCGAAATCAGCGCCACTTTCAGCATGGTCGCATTGACCGGGATGCCTGCGAACTTAGCCGCATCGCGGTTCTCGCCCACGGCCTTGATTTCAAAGCCGAGCACGGTCTTGCGCACCAATATCCAGAGGACAATGGCCGCGCCAATACCGACGATTAGGCCCCAGTGCATCCGCAGACGCGGAATAAGCTTTGAGAATTTTGCTTCCGCGTCGAGCGGGATGGATTGCGGCCAACCCATCGCCAGAGGGTCTTTCAACGGCCCTTCGATCAGCATCTGCACAAAGAGAATAACGACGAAGTTCAGCAGTAGCGTAATTACCACCTCATCAGCGCCAAAGCGCTGCTTGAGCATGGTGGGCACCACCATCATCATGCCGCCGCAGATAAAGCCCGCGATCATCACCGTTGGGATCATCAAAGCCGGCGGCATCTGCAGCAAGCCGCTCCCCACGAGCACCGCCGCGAGCGCGCCGATATAGAGCTGGCCTTCCGCGCCGATATTCCAAAGCTTCGCCCGGAACGCGACTGCGCAGGCGAGCCCGGTGAGAATAAGCGGCGTCGCCCGGTTCAGCGTTTCGGAAAACGCGAACATCGAGCCAAACGCGCCCTGCACCATCAGGCCATAGGCCGTAATCGGGTTTTGCCCCGCAGCCAGAACAGGAATAGCCACCAGCAAGAGCGCGGCAATGCCGGAGCCAAGCGAAACCAGCAGTTTGAGCGCGACAGAAGCGTCAGCGCGGTTTTCAAGACGCAAACTCATGCTGCCTGCCCTGCCATCAACAAACCAATCGTACCGCGGTCGAGCTTTTCGCTCGGGCCAGCGTCGCTGACCTCCCCGGCGTGAACCACAAGGAAGCGATCCGCCAGCGCGAACAATTCGTCCAGGTCTTCCGAAATCACCATCACGGCGGCGCCACGGTCACGCGCTGCAATAATGCGGCGATGGACTTCCGATTGCGCGCCAACGTCGAGGCCGCGTGTGGGCTGGTTCGCCAGAATAACGCGCGGCGAACGCTCCAGAACGCGCGCCAAAATCAACTTCTGCACATTGCCGCCAGAGAGCAGCCGCGCTTCGGCGTCCGGCCCCGGGCAACGCACGTCATAGGCCGCAATCGCTTCCGTCGCCCGCTGCTGCATGGCTTTACGATTGAGCAGGCCATAGCGCGAGTATGGCGCGCTGCGCACTTCCTCAATGGCGATATTGTCAGCAACACTCATCGTGCCAACGACGCCGTCATGCTGACGATCTTCCGGCATGCGCGCCACACCAGCCTGAACCAGCGCACGCGGGTCCGCCTTGGTCAGCGCTTCGCCATAAAGGCGCACTTCGCCAGCGTCCGGAACAGCAAGCCCCGAGATCAGTGCGGCAATGCCCGATTGGCCATTGCCCGACACACCGGCCAGACCGATGATTTCGCCAGCCTTGAGTTCAAAGCTGACATTGCGCAGTGATTGACGGGTCGAGCCCTGCTTAAGCGACACATTGGCAAAGCTCATCAGCGGCTCGCGCGGCGTTGCGGGCGTACGCTTCACTTCCGCCACAGCCTTGCCCACCATCAGGTCGGCAATATCGCGACGATCAGAATTTGCAGTGACGAGCTCACCGGCCTTGCGGCCGCCCCGCAGAACCAGAATACGGCTCGATACGGAGAGCACTTCACCCAGCTTGTGAGAGATAAAAATAACGCCCAGCCCATTCGCAGCCAAGCGGCGCAGAACGGTGAAGAGCCCTTCGGACTCTTGTGGGGTCAGAACCGCGGTGGGTTCATCCAGAATAAGCACGCGGACATTGCGATAGAGCGCCTTCAAGATTTCAACGCGCTGCTTTTCGCCCACGGTGAGGCTGGCGACAGGACGATCAAGGTCCACATCAAGCCCACTCTCCGCAATAATGGCTTCCACCTTCTTGCGCGCCGTAGATTTGCCCCCAAGCGCAAACATGCCCTCGGTGCCAAGACGAATATTGTCGAGCCCGCCGAGGTTTTCCGCCAGCGTAAAATGCTGGTGGACCATGCCAATTCCGGCCTTCAACGCCGCGCCAGGCGAACCGGCAGGCAAAATTTGAAGGCCAGCCTCGCTCGCAACACGAACCACACCCTCATCCTGCACATAGTGCCCGAAGAGAATGTTCATCAATGTCGTTTTGCCGGCGCCGTTTTCCCCCAGAAGGGCTAGGATTTCGCCCCGCTTGAGACTGAGATTAATCCCGTCATTCGCGGTGAGTTTGCCAAAGCGCTTGGTGATACCCTCAAGTGAGAGCACCACATCCCCCTGTTGGTCGGTCATTGCCGCCCCCAAAAAATAGAATAGGCCGGGCGTGGGAAAACCCACACCCGGCCAGAAAAAGGATTACATGCTGGAGCTTGGTTCAGCGTCGTTGATGTCGACCTTGAAAGTACCAGCAAGGATTTCAGCTTCCTTGGCCTTAGCGGCAGCAACTGCGTCCGCACCAGCAAGCGCTTCATCATAAACTGCGCTCGAACCACCGTGCTCGAGGAAGGCATAAATGCCGTAATCCGAAGCGGTGAAACTGCCAGCCTTAATGTCGGCAATTGCCTTGTTGATCATTGGCTCGCCGTGCCACAGCGCCGACGCCAGAATGGTGCCTGGGTAATCCGCTGCGGTGTCGATCACGTTGCCGATGGCCAGAACGCCGCGTTCCTTGGCAGCGTCAGACACGCCAAAACGCTCTGCGTACAGAATGTCCGCGCCCGCATCGATCATAGCGAATGCCGATTCCTTGGCCTTCGGAGGATCGTACCAGGAGTTGATGAAGCTCACCGAGAACTTCACCTCTGGGTTGACCGAGAGCGCGCCCTGCATAAAGGCGTTCATCAGACGGTTCACTTCTGGAATAGCGTAACCACCGATCATACCGATCTTATTGGTTTCGGTCTTCATGCCCGCAACCATGCCGGTCAAATAGCTTGGTTCTTGGATGAAATTGTCGAAGGTGGCGAAGTTTGGTTCAACTGGCTGGAGCGAGGACCCCATCAGGTACATCACTTCTGGGTATTCTTCAGCAACGGCACGCGCTGGCTGTTCAACACCGAAGGCTTCACCGATCACCAGCTTAGCGCCCTGTTCCGAATATTCGCGCATGACGCGTTCATAGTCGGTGTTCGACACGTTTTCCGAATACACATATTCGATCTCGCCGCGTTCCTGCGCTGCGATCAGCGCGAGGTGGAGGCGCGATGCCCACTGCTGCTCAACCGGAACGGTCCACACAGCTGCAATCTTGGTCACATCCTGCGCCAATACCGACCCGGTCAGCGACAGAGCTGCGACGCCGAGTGCGGCCGCCGAAAGAAAGGCGCGTCGACCGAATTTCGTTAGAGCGGTCATTTTAACCCCCAATGAGTGTGCAAAAAACGAACAAAAATCTCTCTTGCCTATCTAGCGAGCGAAGACGCTTGGTTGGCAAGTTGAAAATTAAGGTTTTTTAAATCTGTTCCGTCTTGCTGACGAGTCGCATTTGCTCCTCAACGCCGCACTGTGCCTGTGACCCGTTTACGCATGTTTGGGTCCCGGGCTTGGACCGGCCAAAACCACCCATCTATGCATGCGCATATTACAGTCGTTTGGCAGTGCTGACAGGAACATGGCAACACTTGCAGAACATTTGAGGAACACATATAGTCGTTCCGTCTATGTTCCGATTCTGGGGTCTGGGGCCGATGCTGACGAAAAAACAACACGAATTGCTGATGTTCATCCATGAGCGGATGAAGGAGAGCGGTATTCCTCCGTCATTCGACGAGATGAAGGATGCGCTTGATCTGGCGTCCAAATCCGGCATTCACCGTCTCATCACGGCCCTCGAAGAGCGCGGCTTTATCCGCCGCCTTCCCAATCGCGCCCGTGCGCTCGAAGTGGTGAAGCTCCCGGATTCGATGAACCCGACCTTGGGTGGCCGTAAATCAAAGTTCGAGCCCAGCGTCATTGAAGGCACTCTCGGCAAGGTTGCCGCGCCCCCAGCGCGTGCTCTTCCATCCGCCGCTGACGATTATGCTCGCCCCATCTCCATTCCGGTTATGGGCCGCATTGCAGCAGGCACGCCCATTGAAGCGATCCAGACCCACTCGCACACCATCGCTGTACCGCCAGAAATGCTCGGCTCAGGCGAACACTACGCATTGGAAGTGCGTGGGGATTCGATGATCGACGCAGGCATTTTTGATGGCGACACCGTCCTCATCAAAAAGCAGGATACGGCCTCGAACGGCGAAATCATCGTCGCCCTTGTCGACGATGAGGAAGCGACGCTTAAGCGTCTGCGCCGCAAGGGCGATACGGTCGCTCTGGAAGCGGCCAACCCGGCCTATGAAACCCGCATTTTCCCGCCCGATCGGGTCCGGGTTCAGGGCCGCTTGGTCGGCCTGATGCGGAAATACTGAATTGGCGGAGGGGCAAGTTGAAAAACTCTGCCCCTTTGTTCTGCGCGGCGTTGGTTCTTGTAACACGCCTCCACGATACTCCCCGCGCCCCGGAGTGGCGTATATTCTTCCAACGCCCGCTCGCCGACCTTCGACATCACAGGCGCTGAGCCAGTACACGCGCAAAGCCGAGCATTGCGCTCACGGCTAAGCCCGAGCGCCGCCTCCATTTTCATATATCCCCGCTCTAAAGGACGCGCCCCTTCGCGCCCTAAAAGGCCATGTCCGCGCCAAAGCTGACGCCCATAAGTGCCAGCCAAAAGCCACAGATAGGCCAATCGCGGCCACGCTGGCTGGACGCATAAAAAGGCCCGCTTTCGCGGGCCCTTTCTCACGCATATCGCGCTTAGTGATTGTCGCGTGGCAGACCTTCGGTCTGGGCAATGCGCTGGTATTTGTCGGCACCACGCAGAATGGCGCCGTCGCCCAATTGGCCGACCAGGCCGCGCTGGATTTCCTGCCAAGGGGTCTGATGCTTGGGGAATTTGTATCCGCCCTCTGCATTCAGATCCAAACGGCGGGCGGCGATTTCCTCGTCCGAGATGAGAATGTCCGCTTCACCCTTATTGAGGTCGATCCGCACCCGGTCGCCCGTCCGCAGGATCGCGAGGTTGCCACCAGCCGCCGCTTCAGGCGACGCGTTGAGGATCGAAGGCGAACCCGACGTGCCCGACTGACGACCATCACCGATACAAGCAAGGGACGAAATGCCCTTCTTAATCAGATAGCTAGGCGGACGCATGTTCACCACTTCCGCAGCGCCTGGATAGCCGATTGGCCCCGCGCCGCGCATGAACAGCAGCGTATGTTCATCAATAGCAAGCGAGGGATCGTCGATCCGGTGGTGATAGTCTTCAGGACCATCAAACACCACCGCCTTGCCCTCAAACATGCCCGGATGCTGCGGATCGGAGAGATAGCGCTCGCGGAACTCGGGGCTGATCACCGAGGTCTTCATAATGGCGCTGTCGAAGAGATTGCCACGTAGCACGAGGAAGCCCGCTTCCGACTTCATCGGATTGTCGAAATGACGGATGACCTTGTCGTCCTCAATCGGACGATTTCGGCAGTTTTCGCCAATCGACTTGCCGTTCACGGTTGGGGCGTTCTCGTGGATAAGCTTCTGTTTCATAAGCTCATTCACCACCGCAGGCACACCGCCCGCGTGGTAATAGTCCTCACCGAGATATTCACCCGCTGGCTGCAAGTTCACCAAGAGCGGCACCTTGTGCCCATGCTCCTGCCACTCGTCGATATTGAGGTCGACACCAATATGCTTGGCAATCGCATTGATATGGATTGGCGCATTGGTCGAGCCGCCGATGGCCGAATTGACCACGATAGCGTTGAGGAAGTTTTCCTTGGTCAGAATGTCGGATGGCTTGAGGTCTTCACGCACCATCTCCACCGCACGCTTGCCAGTGCGATAGGCCATTTCCTGACGGTCACGATACGGCGCTGGAATCGCTGCAGAACCCGGCAGCTGCATGCCAAGAGCTTCAGCCAGCGAGTTCATCGTTGTCGCTGTGCCCATGGTGTTGCAATAGCCAGTCGACGGGGCCGAAGACGCAACCAATTCAATGAACTTTGGATAATCGATTTCGCCAGCGGCGAGCAGTTGGCGGGCCTTCCAGACGATGGTGCCAGAGCCAGTGCGTTCGCCCTTATGCCAGCCGTTCAACATTGGGCCAACCGAGAGCGCAATCGCCGGAATATTGACCGTCGCCGCACCCATCAGCATAGCGGGTGTGGTCTTGTCGCAACCAATGGTCAGCACCACGCCGTCCAGCGGATAGCCGTAGAGCACTTCCACGAGGCCCAAATAGGCCAGGTTACGGTCAAGACCTGCTGTCGGGCGCTTACCGGTTTCCTGTATCGGGTGAACCGGGAACTCAATGGCGATACCGCCTGCTTCGCGAATACCTTCGCGCAGACGCTCAGCCAGAACGATATGGTGACGGTTACAAGGGCTTAGGTCGGAGCCGGTCTGCGCAATGCCGATAATCGGCTTATCGGACTGCAGCTCTTCGCGCGACACACCATAGTTCATATAGCGCTCAAGATAGAGCGCGGTCATGTCTGGATTGTCGGGATTATCGAACCACGCACGCGAGCGCAGCTTCCGGCCGCCATTGCCGCTGTTATCTACCGTCATAGATCAATTCCTTGGTTCTCCGCCCTGCGGAGCACTGGGGTCTGTTTGCTCCTGTTCTAGCACGGCAATTCTGGAATGGAACGGGGCCGCAGCTTAAAATCATACAAATGACTCTAAACACCGTGAGAATCTGATTTTCGGCGCATTCCACCTTACTCAGCGCGCGGTGCAATCAGGCAGTTGCGGTTAAGCCATACAAGAACGGGCTAGTCAGTGTCGGTCTCCGGCTTTACGTTCGCGCCGCAGACTTGGAGGGACTACGAAGTGATGCAATCAGGAGCATGGGTCGCTGTTGACTGGGGCACCTCAAATTTAAGGGCTTGGGCGCTGGACGGCGACGGGTCCGTAATCGGAACAGCAAGCTCCGACAAAGGCATGGGCAAGTTGACCCCCGATGCTTTTCCCGGCGCACTGACAGAAACGATCGGCCAATTAAGCTTGGCAAATGCGCCAGACGAAGTGCTGATCTGTGGCATGGCAGGCGCGCGCCAAGGCTGGCTCGAAGCGCCTTACCTTGAAGCCCCGACCGACCTTAAGGACTTGGCCGCGGGCGCGGTCCATCCTGAAATGGCTGGCGGCTTGCGCGTCTCCATTTTGCCCGGCGTATCCCAGCGTCACGGTAGCGATGACGTTATGCGTGGCGAGGAGACTCAGCTCCTTGGTCTCGCAGCGATCTCCCCCGACTATTCCGGTCTCGTCTGCATGCCCGGCACCCACTCCAAGTGGGCAAAGCTCTCCGGCACCAAGATCGAGAGCTTCTCGACGGCCATGACCGGCGAGATGTTTGATCTTCTCAAAACCCATTCCGTGCTTCGCCACTCCCTACAGGGCGACCTCACCACTGCAGATCGCGATGACGGGTTTGTCTTTGGCGCCAGCAAGGGTCTCGAACACCCCGAGAATTTGATCGGGCAGTTGTTTGCCGCGCGCGCCAGCGCTCTTCTCTCGGGCCGGAGCTCGGCATGGTGCGCAGGCTATCTCTCGGGCCTCCTCATTGGCTCTGAGATCGCCGCCAACCGCTCCAAGATCGGTTACGACCCCGTCCCCCTGATCGGCTCGCACAATCTATGCGCCCTTTACGCCCGCGTACTGGGCATGACCGGCGCTTCGAGCCGTATCGTAAATGTTACAGACGTCATGCTCGCAGGCCTTAAGGCCGCGCGTACCGGCATCGCAGGAGTATAAATATGAACCATCGTCACATCATCGCCATCCTGCGTGGCCTCAAGAACGACGAAGCTGTTGCCGTCTGCACCGCGCTCGTGGATGCCGGTATTACCCTGATTGAAGTGCCGCTCAATTCGCCCAACGCTCTCGAAAGCATTCGCCTTGCGGCAGAGGCGCTTTCAGACCGTGCGGACATTGGCGCAGGCACGGTGCTTTCCGTTGACGACGTCCGTAACGTCAAGGCTGCCGGTGGCGTCTTCATCGTCTCGCCTGACACCAATCCGGAGGTGATCAAGGAAACCGTAGCCCAGGGCATGGCCTCCTATCCCGGCGTCTTCTCACCCACCGATGCGTTCACCGCCATTCGCAATGGCGCGACCGGGCTAAAATTCTTCCCAGCCGAAGTTCTGGGCTCCAAAGGCATCAAGGCCGTTAAGGCCGTCCTGCCGCCTGCCGTTCCAACCTATGCTGTCGGCGGCGCCAACCCCGATAATTTCCACGAGTTCTTCGCTGTCGGTTGCACGGGCTTTGGCCTTGGCACCTACATCTTTAAGCCCGGCATGAGTGTCGCCGAAGTTTCGGAACGCGCCAAACTGGCCGTGGCCTCCTATGACAAAGGAGCCAAGGCGTGAGCGAGACCGCACAGTTACTTGTCGATAGCCAATGCGCCCTTGGTGAAGGGCCATTCTGGCACCCACACCGCGAAAAACTCTTCTGGTTTGATATCAATAATCAAACCCTCTTTGCCGTCGATGAAAATGGCAAGGATCAGGAAAGCTGGGCGTTTGACGAGATCGTCACCGCCGCCGCGATCATCTCCGCGGATGAACTCGCCTTGGCGACGGAGACAGGGCTAAAGCGTTTCAATCTCGTCACCGGTGAGATCAGCCTCATCGTCGCTATTGAAGCCGATAATCCGGGTAACCGCTCCAATGACTGTCGCCTCCATCCATCAGGCGGCTATTGGATCGGCACCATGGTCAAGGACGAAGGGCCAGCCGAAGGCGCGCTCTATCACTTCCGTAAGGGGAAGCTGACGCAAATCCGTTCTGGGGCCGCCATTCCCAATGCAGCCTGCTTCACCGCCGACGGCAAGCGTGCCTACTGGACCGACACGCCAACCCAGAAAATCCTCACCGTCGCGACAGACCCGGCAACAGGCTTGCCCCTCGGCGAATGGGAAGTTTTCGCTGACGTCTCAAACGACCGCGGCTATCCCGATGGCGCTGTTGTCGATAGCCAAGGCTATATCTGGAACGCGCGCTGGGGCGGCAATTGCGTCATCCGCTATGCCCCAGACGGCACAATAGACCGCATTATTGAAGTGCCCGTTAGTCAGGTCACGTGCCCCGCATTTGGCGGCAAGGACTTGAAGCGCCTCTTCATCACGACCGCCAATAAGACGTTGTCCGAAGATCAACTGGCTGCAGAAAAAGTCGCCGGTGGCCTCTTCTACATCGACCTCGACGTGGCGGGACTACCGGAACCAACTATAGAGCTCTGAGGACGAAATGTACCCTGCATTGGGCGTTTGCTACTATCCCGAACATTGGCCAGAAGATTGGTGGGACGCAGACGCCCGCCGCATGGCTGAAGTCGGGATCAAAGTCGTGCGGATCGGCGAATTCGCCTGGTCACGCCTCGAGCCTACGCCCGGCAATTTACAGTTCGACTGGCTTACTCGGTCGATGGACGTACTGCACAAACATGGCCTTAAGGTCATCGTCGGCACGCCCACGGCGACCCCGCCGCGCTGGATGGCGGATAAGCATCCAGACATGTTCGCAGTGGATGCGCAGGGCCGTCATCGCGGCTTCGGCTCTCGCCGCCACTATGATTTTTCGCACCTTGGCTATCGTGAAGAGGCCGCCCGCATCACAAGACACGTCGCCGAACGCGTTGGCGATCACCCTGCCCTCATTGGCTGGCAGACCGACAATGAATATGGCTGCCACGGCACGACCTATTCCTATTCACCTGCTGCTGAAGCTGGTTTCCGCCTCTGGCTTAAAAAGAAATACGGCACGATCGACGCGCTTAATCAGGCGTGGGGCAATGTCTTCTGGTCGATGGAATACAATCGCTTCGATCAGATCGAACTGCCCAATCTTTTAGTCTGCGAAGCCACACCGAGCCATGAGCTAGATTTCCGCCGCTATGCCTCCGATCAGGTCGCGGCTTTCAATGCTGTCCAATACGATATCCTCAAGGCCCAGCGTCCCGACCTGCCGGTCATCCATAATTTCATGAGCCGTTATGCCGAGTTCGACCACTATGATGTGGCCGAAACACTCGATATCGCCTCGTGGGACAGCTATCCCATCGGTCACCTTGCGATGTCCGATGAGAGTGCGGAAACCAAGCGCCAGTACCTGCGCCAAGGCGATCCGGACAATGCTGCCTTCCACCATGATCTCTACCGCACGGTCGGGCATGGCCGCTGGTGGATCATGGAGCAGCAACCTGGCCCGGTGAACTGGGCTTTTGCTAATCCCGACCCGTTGCCGGGCATGGCACGTCTTTGGGCGTGGGAAGCCTTTGCACACGGCGCGGAAGTGGTTTCTTACTTCCGTTGGCGGCAAGCCCCCATGGCCCAAGAGCAGATGCACGCGGGCCTGCTCCGTCCCGATAGCGAACCAGCCCCGGCCTATCACGAGGCGACACAGGTCGCTCAAGAGTTACGCGACATCGGCTTGGATGGCCTTGCCAATAAAGGCCGCGTCGCGCTGGTCTATGATTACCAGAGCGAATGGGCATGGGAGATCATGCCGCAAGCGCAAGGGTTTAAGCACGGCAATCACGTGCGCGAACTCTATTCGGCCTTCCGCAAGCACGGCCTCGACGTTGATGTCCTTTCTCCCAAAACCACGAGTTTTGAGGGTTATGACATCGTCGCTCTGCCAGCCCTGTTCGCTTGGACCGACGCGCTACGCACCGCTGTCGAAAGCTTTGAGGGGCATCTCCTCATCGGGCCACGCACGGGCTCCAAGGATCAGAACTACATCACACCCAAGCGTCTCGGGCCCGACTTGCCGCAAAACCTTCTCGACGTGAAAGTTGCGCGGGTCGACAGCCTGCCGCGTGGCGTCTCGGTTACCGTTCGCGGTGGCGGCGAAACACAGCTATGGCGGGAGAAAACCGAAGGCGGTGCCGAGGTCATTATCGAGGACGTTGAAGGCGTTCCGGTTCTCCTCTCGCAAGGCAAGATCTTCTACCAGACCGCAAGCGGCGACCGCGCTTTGGTCCAGCGCATTGCCGATTACCTGATCGCCGAGGCCGATGTGCCGGTGCTGAATATTCCTGCGGGCGTGCGCTGCCGAACCCGTGGAAAGTTCCGCATCTACGTCAACTACGGCACCACGACCCAAACACTTATCCCCGCACCAGATGAGAGCGGTTATGCTTTGGGCGGACCAGAAATCGAAAGCGCTGGTGTTACCGTTGCAAGGCTCTCCACGGGCGGTTGAGATTTGTGAGCGCAGGCCGAAGATCAAAACGGCCTGCCTCATCATTCCAAACCAAACTGTGTACGCCACCTCGGGCTAACTGATCCGCGTCGATGATCTGGCCTACGCTAGTGCAGAATACGGGCGCTCTAAGGCGGGTTATGACGAGATCATGCCGCCCGCAGTCTTCGGCAAAGGCGGCGGCGTTCTTTATCGTCGCGACGCTATAGCCATTCTGATCGGAAACGCACGCAAGGTCGTCGCATCTTGTGGTGCTGTGCTGCGCGCTGATTTCCGTCTGAAAATGCTGCTCCCAGACTTCCACGGCAAAACTCCCAGCGCGTCCCGTAACGAGCCCATATCCGTCACCATCCCGGATTGCGACCGCCTGAGTGGTATCGGCGATCAGAATATCCGGCCGTGGTACCAAGCCATAAAAAAGCACCAGCGGCACGAGGAAAATAGGGCCCAAAAATCGCCATCGTGTTTGCAGAAAAGCAAACCACGCCAATGCGATAACACTAGCGACCAAGGTCCATTCTGCAAGCAATGGGTTACCAGTAAACCCTTCACTCCAGCCAGCGACCAGTTCTGCCACATCGACCATCCGGTCAATGCCCCAGCCCATGATTTGAAAAGGCGCAGCATCAAGGCCGAACGGAATGGCAAAGGCTGAAACCACGCCAAACGGCATAATGATCAGGCTAACAAACGGCAATGCCAAAACATTGCCCACCACGCCCAATGGAGCTGTTTGCTGAAAATGATAGGCCGAAAAAAGCATCGTCGCGCCCCCGGCGATGAAGCTCGTCCAAGCGGTCGCCGAGACAAGGCTCACTACC
This sequence comes from Devosia sp. WQ 349K1, assembly GCF_016595685.1. NCBI lineage: Bacteria > Pseudomonadati > Pseudomonadota > Alphaproteobacteria > Hyphomicrobiales > Devosiaceae > Devosia > Devosia sp. WQ 349K1. The sequence continues at coordinate 289,651 of NZ_JAENGO010000001.1, forward strand.
CGGCTGAACCGCCCCCTGGACTTGGGGATTTTGCCAAGCGGCATTTCATAAACGCCGATCAGCGCTACGACAGCGGCGAATGACAGCTGAAAGCTCGGGCGGAAAATGCTCGCTGGATCAATGACTAAAATGGCAAGAGCGGCAATCGCAACGTTACGCATCGTCAAGGCCTGTCGCCCCGCCAACACCGCCCCAAAGACCAGGGCCAGCATCAATGTGGAGCGAAATGCCGGAACATTTTCGATGCCACCCGCGAGCGCCAAATAAGCAAAGGCGGACAGCAAGCCGACAACGGCCGCAATCTTTTTTACCGGCAAGCCGACCGCGAGGGGGATGGACGCGAGAAACAGGCGCACAAGGAAATAGATCCCTCCCGCGACGATGGAGAGATGTAGGCCCGAAATAGAATAGATATGGGCAAGCCCCGATGCAGCCATAACCTCCCGTGTTTCATCATCAATATCGCTCTGGTCTCCTACGACCATGGCCTTGCCAATCGCTGCGGTTGCGTCATCAAGGTGCATGTCGATCCGATCAGCAATGGCTGTGCGGAGTGCCAGTACGCGCCGATCCAGCGCGAGACCGTCGCCGCTCCGTACCAGCTGAAACTGGCTCGTTACATTTCCATATGCACCTACGCCGTTGAAATACGAATGGAATTGACCATCGAATGCCCCCGGCAACACAGGGCCTGGAATAGGCGCAAAGCGCATTGCAGCGCGAATGATGTCGCCGGGCCCCACCTGCACATCCACCGGCAAGATCAACCGCGCCCGGCGGATTGGCACAGCCCGCGCCTCTGCATCCGGGGTGATGCCCGATATTATGACCCGCGCCCGCCCGCCGTCACTCCCGAGCACCTCATCAACGCGCGCCTCATAGGTCCCGTAGAAAGGCGTGCGCAGCATTTCTGTACCAAAGAGGGCTCCATGAAGCGGCAGGAGGCAAAACCCGGCCCACAGGGCTGATAGCTGCACCATAAGCCGGATACCCTCAATGGGCGCGCGCCAGCTTGCCCAGACGAGACCGAGAGCGCAAACAACCGCTCCGGTCGCCAGAACCAGCCAATGCGGTTCCCCCAACAGCAGGGTATAGGCAATCATCCCCGCGATGAGCGAAAATGGCAGCAGGACGAAACCGCGCCTTTGCTCAAAGGCTAAGCCAAATTCGGTGACAAGCCTCTGATACGCAGTCGCCAAAGGGTGAGCGATCATTTGGCGCAGGAAAACCTGACCGAAAACACCGGAAAGTCCGGCATTTATCGGCCTAAACCGAGACCAAATCGGTACTCGTTCGCTCCCCACGCGCGCCCTCGCCCTTGCGCTGCCCCAAGGCTATGGTACACACGCCGCACACTTCCTCAAAATTCCTTGGAACCATGTCTCAGGTCGTAACCCGTTTCGCCCCATCCCCCACCGGTTACCTGCACATTGGTGGTGCTCGTACCGCCCTGTTTAGCTGGGCTTTCGCAAAGCACTCCGGCGGCAAGATGCTGCTGCGTATCGAGGACACCGACCGCGAGCGTTCCACCGAAGCTGCAGTTGTCGCGCTCATCGATGGCCTGACTTGGCTCGGCCTCGACTGGGAAGGTGAACCGATCAGCCAGTTTGAACGCGCACCGCGCCACGCGGAAGTCGCTCACGAGCTGGTCAAGATGGGCCACGCTTACTACTGCTACTGCTCGCCCGAAGAACTCGACAAGATGCGCGAAGACGCGCGCGCTGCCGGTAAGCCCCCGCGCTACAACGGCTATTGGCGCGACCGGGATGTGAGCGAAGCGCCAGAAGGAGTGAAGCCAGTCGTACGCATCAAGGCTCCGCTGTCTGGCGAAATCGTCGTCAAGGACCATGTCCAGGGCGATGTCGTCTTCAAGACCGAAAACCTCGACGACTTCATCATCCTGCGTTCGGACGGCACACCGACCTATATGCATGCCGTGGTTGTCGACGACCATGACATGGGCGTCACCCACATTATCCGTGGCGACGACCACCTCACCAATGCTGCCCGCCAGATCATCATTTACAACGCCATGGGTTGGACTGTGCCAGAAATGGCGCATATTCCGCTGATCCACGGTCCTGACGGCGCAAAGCTCTCCAAGCGTCACGGCGCACTCGGCGCCGAACAGTACCGCCAGATGGGCTATTTGCCCGCAGCCATGCGCAACTATCTCTCGCGCCTAGGCTGGAGCCACGGCGACGAAGAAATCTTCTCGACCGAGCAGATGGTTGAGTGGTTCAGCCTAGAAGCCCTCAACAAGGGCGCGGCACGGTTTGACTTCGATAAGCTGGCGAACATCAACGGCATCTACATTCGTGCTGCTGAGCCTGCGTATCTCTACGAGGTTATGGTCGCGACCGCGCTTGAAACTGGTCGCACCGAAGACCACGCGGGTCTGGTTGCAAACCACAATTCGGTGCTCGCCGCGCTTCCAGAACTTCAGCCTCGTGCGAAAACTGTCCTCGAACTCATCGACTTGGCGCAGTTCATTTACGCGACCCGCCCGATCACGCCTGACTCGGCCGCAGCAGCATTGCTGACCCCTGAAAATCGCGAGATGCTGAAAAGCGTTGCTGATACGATAGGGGGCCTTGCCGATTGGTCAGTGCCAGAGATCGATGCGGTCATGCGCAAACTGGCCGAAGAGAAGGGTCTTAAGCTCGGCAAGCTCGCTCAGCCACTGCGTGCGGCGCTCACCGGACGCACCGTTTCTCCGGGGATTTTCGAGGTAATGGTGCTGATCGGCCGCGAAGAAAGCATGGCTCGACTCGGCGACGTAACCGTCAACTAAAACCTTAAAATATCGGCGCGGTTCACCCGCGCCGATACTGCACCAGCGCATACCTATCGGTTGCCTCTCAGGCCTAGAACCTGATACCTCTACCCTCGAAAACGGCGCGGTCAGGCGCCGGTGCCGGCACGATGCACCAGCTTTGCTTTTGTGCCTGCGATGAATCGAGGAGTGCTCTATGACCGACAAAGTCGCCAAACTCGTCATCGGAGATGAAACCCACGAGTTCCCGATCCTAAGCGGGTCGGTCGGACCAGATGTGGTTGATATCCGTTCACTCTATGCCAAGACCGGTCTGTTCACATACGACCCCGGTTTCACCTCGACAGCCGCCTGCGATAGCGCCATCACCTATATCGATGGTGACAAAGGCGAGCTTCTCTATCGCGGTTACCCAATCGAACAACTGGCCGAGCACTCCAGCTTTCTCGAAGTTTCCTACCTCCTCCTTTACGGCGAACTGCCAACCGCAGCTCAGCTGAAAGACTTCGACGAGGTCGTTACCCGCCACACAATGGTGCACGAGCAGATGCACTATTTCTATCGCGGCTTCCGTCGCGACGCGCATCCGATGGCCATCATGACTGGTGTCGTGGGCGCTATGGCGGCGTTCTACCACGACTCCACCGACATCAATGACCCACAGCAGCGCGAGATCGCCTCGATCCGTATGATCGCCAAGATCCCAACGCTCGCAGCTATGGCGTACAAATATTCGGTCGGTCAGCCCTTCGTCTATCCACGTAACGACTTGGATTACGCAGCGAATTTCCTGCACATGTGCTTCTCGGTTCCTGCCGAACAGTACAAGGTCGATCCGAAAATCGCCCGTGCGATGGACCTGATCTTTACCCTGCATGCAGACCACGAACAGAACGCATCGACCTCGACCGTGCGCCTGTCCGGCTCGTCTGACGCGAACCCATTCGCCTGCATCGCTGCTGGTGTTGCCTGCCTCTGGGGACCTGCTCACGGCGGCGCCAACGAAGCATGCCTGAACATGCTCCGCGAAATCGGCACTGTTGATCGCATTCCCGAGTTCATCGCTCGTGCGAAAGACAAGAACGATCCGTTCCGCCTGATGGGCTTTGGTCACCGCGTCTACAAGAACTTCGACCCTCGTGCGAAGGTCATGCAGCAGACAGCGAAGGAAGTTCTCGCCATCCTTGGCGTTGAGAACAATCCAACCCTGCAGGTTGCTCAGGAACTCGAGCGCATTGCGCTGGAAGACCAATACTTCATCGATCGCAAGCTCTATCCAAATGTCGACTTCTACTCCGGTGTGATCCTGGATGCGATCGGCTTCCCGACCTCCATGTTCACCGTTCTGTTCGCGGTGGCTCGTACCGTTGGCTGGATCAGCCAATGGAAGGAAATGATCGGCGATCCTCAGAAGAAGATCGGCCGTCCGCGCCAACTCTACCAAGGCGCGACCGCACGCGATTACGCTCCGATTGAAACCCGCTAATCGCAGGTCAGATCATCATAAAATTAGGCCCCGCATTGCGGGGCCTATTTTCATTCCGGATTATAGTAGCGAAGGATGCGTTCAACGGGATCAACCCGTGCCTCGCCCTCTTCTCCATGTTCCATAAGAGTGCGAATGCGTGCAAAGCCATCCAACTGCGCTTGGCTGCTTGCCGGTTCGTCGAGAAGCTGAGTGATCTGCGCGACCAGTGCCGCAGGGTCCGCTTCGAGCTGCAGAACCTCGGGCACCAGCGGCTGATCGAGGATCGCGTTGGGGAGCGAGGCGTACTTCACCTTATACTTCACCCAGCGCTTGGCCTGCCCCTTATCGGCAACATAGGTCGTGACCATGGGCACACCAGAAAGCGCAAGCTCAAGCGTGACGGTACCAGTCACCGCGACAGCCGCCACGGCGCTATCCAGTGCAGCGGCGCGGCGCTCATCGCCTGTGATGACCTCAACGGCAACAGGCCACTGGATGGTTTCACGCTCTACGCGCGCTTTAAGACGGCTCGGTGTCGGAAGCACAAAACCAGTGACACGCGGATGGTCAGACAGTTGCTTGGCGACCTCGGCCATCAGTGGCAGGTGGCGACGCAACTCGCCCTCGCGGCTGCCTGGCAGGAGCATCAACGGCCCGCGCTCGGGCACTTCTGAACGCTGTTTGAATACGCTTGTCGCCGGGTGGCCGATATAATTCGTTTCCGGCCCGCCAGCCGCGCGCATAAACGCTGGCTCGAAAGGCAAGACGGATAGTATCTCGCGAAATTTCGGGCTCAGGGACTTGGCCCGCTCAGGCTTCCAAGCCCAAACGGCGGGAGCGACACAAAGCACCACTGGAATTTCGGGAGCCAGCTTGTGGACCTGCTTGGCAACAATGGCGCTAAAGACCTGAGAGTCGACCAACACCGCAACATCGGGCCGAGCCTTAACAATGGCCCGTGCGACCTGCCGCGACCGCCAGAGTAGTTTGGGCAAGCGTGGTAACACGTCAGCCCAGCCCATGACCGATAGCTCATTCATATCAAAGAATGATTTGAGGCCTAGGGCAGAGAGTGCTTCACCCCCTACCCCGGCAAATTCAAGTGGCACACGCGCCTGCAATCGTGACACGAGATCTGCAGCAATGCGGTCGCCAGATGGCTCGCCCGCAAGGATAAAGAGACGAAGCGGGCTCGTCATGTTCTCTACTCTTACTCTTCGTCTAGATCACGCGGCTGAATAAGGGGGCGATCTTCAGCGGTAATGAAGTTCACCACATCCTGCACCAGCGGCTTGTCTTTAAACATCTCAGCGGCGTCTTCAACGCGCTCGCGAAGCGTCCCCTCTTGCGAGAAGATCATGCGATAGGCCGCACGCAATGAATGAATTGCATCACGATCAAAGCCGCGACGCTTCAAACCAACGAGGTTCAACCCACCCAGGCGCGCACGATTACCGACAGCCAAGCCATAAGGAATGACGTCAGCATCAATCATGCTCTGCGCGCCGATGAAGGCATGATGACCAATACGCACGAACTGGCGCACCGCACATATGCCCCCAAAGCCGACGTGATCGCCGACAATAGAATGGCCTGCTAGGCCAACGTAATTGGCCAGAACCACATTATTGCCAACCTGGCAATCGTGAGCCACATGCGAACAGGCCATGAGCAAGCAGTCATTGCCGATCCGCGTATATAGACCGCCACCTTCCGTGCCCGGATTGATGGTGACGGACTCGCGAATGGTGTTGCGCTCACCGATCTCAAGGAAGGATTCTTCGCCGTGGAACTTCAAATCCTGAGGCTGATGCCCAATCGAAGCGAAGGGGAAGATCTTTGTACCGGCACCGATTGTGGTGCGACCGTCAATGGAGACATGGGAAACCAGTTCCACATTGTCTCCGAGTTTGACGTTAGGTCCGACAATGCAATACGGCCCAATACGGACGCCCGCACCGAGCTGAGCGTTTTTATCAACGATAGCTGTCGGATGAATAGTCAAACTGCTCACTCGTCGGCACCAACAATCATGGCAGTGATTTCCGCTTCGGCAATCACCACGCCATTGACCTTGGCTTGCGCGCCATAGCGTCCGACATTGCGGCGGCGCTGGATTTTAGCGATATGAAATTCAATCGTATCGCCCGGACCAGCTGGCTTGCGGAACTTGGCCTTATCAACGCCAAGCATCAGAACGACGTTCTTCTTGCCGCCATTGGAATCGTGCTTAATCACGATAGCACCGGCCGTCTGGGCCATGCCTTCGATGATGAGCACACCAGGGAAAATCGGGTTACCGGGGAAGTGGCCGGTAAAGATAGGCTCGTTGTAGGTGACGTTCTTCACACCAACAGCACTGTCGTCACCGTCAATCTCGATGATCTTATCGATCATCAGGAACGGATAACGGTGTGGAAGGGCTTCCAGAATTTCACCAATGCTCATCGCATCGAGTTCGGTCACGGCGGTAGTTTCAGTCATCCCCGCTTCTCACCCTTTGTTAGTTTGCGCATGATGGCGAGTTCTCGCCAGAAATCTTTAATATCCTGAGCCGGCGCACCAGCTAGCTTCGAATCTGCTGGCCAATCCTTAGTCACCGCAGCGCGGCCATGAACCACGGAGCGAGTACCAATTCTCAGGTGCCCTGAGGTCCCGACCCCACCACCAAGAAGCACGCTGTCTTCAACGATAGTAGACCCAGAGAGCCCGGACATCGCCGCAATCAGACAATTGCGACCAATTTTGCAGTTGTGACCGATCTGCACGAGGTTGTCGACCTTTGTGCCTTCGCCGATCACGGTATCCCCAAGCGCGCCACGATCAATTGTCGAATTCGCGCCAATTTCAACGCGATCTTGAATAATTGCGCGACCGAGCTGCGGAATCTTCCGGTTCGTCCGGCCGTGATCCAGCCAGCCAAAGCCTTCTGTGCCAATCCGCACACCGGGGTGCAGCACAACGCCATTGCCCAGATGGGCGCATTCTAAAGTGACATTGGCACCAATAACGCAATTGCGCCCAATGGTGACCCCTGCCCCAATGACTGCATTGGCGCCGATAACCGTTCCGCGACCGATTTCAACGCCCTGTCCAACAGCGACATTAGCGCCGAGATAGACGTCAGCCTCAATCAGCGGCTCGGCGAGATCTTCGCGCAGACCAGCAATGATCGACCGTGTGTTGGATGGGTAAAGCGCATCCAGGATGTCGGCAAAAACGTTGTGGGTGCCAGTTGTCGCAACGACAATCGCTCCCTTAGGAGCGTCATCAACCAGATTTGGGGAAACCAACACAATGCCGGCGGAGGACTGGCGCAACTCGCTCGCGTAGCTCGGATGGGCCGCAAATGCGATCTCACCTAGGCCTGCAAGTTCTAGTTCTGAAACGCCCGTAACAAGGTAGTCCGGCTGGCTAAGGCCTGGAACAAGATCCTCACGACCGATGCTAGCAAGCAGCGCGCCCAACTGGACAGGCCCGGCAAAACGGTGAAAACGCGTATCAACCATACTGTCACTCAAAATAAACGAGCCGCGGGCGACCGCGCCGCGGCTCGAAAATATCTGTCACGTTGCTCTGATTAGAGCAAGCTGGAGATCGTAAACTGGAACACCTGAGTACGATCGTCTGTGGCCTTGTTCAACACGTGAGCAACGTCACCACGGAGCGGGCCGAATGGTGAATCCCAGATCAGGGACGCGCCAACCGAAGCCTTCCAAGGCTCATCAACACTGCCAGCAGCAAGTGCGCCGCCGCCAAGACCTGGAAGATGTTCGCTACCGACATATGCCGCATCAGCAAACACTGCACCGCTCAAACCGTAGCTCTCTGGCAGACCAGGGATCGGGAACTGAACTTCAGCCGAAACACCAGCGTAGTAGGTCATGCCGAGGTATTCGCCATTGGTAAGACGAGGACCGACACCACGACCCTGGAAACCACGAACAAGCGACGAACCAGCCGAGAAGGCCTCGACCGCATGCACGGCACCACCGTCCATCGAATTGATGATACCAGCCTGAGCGCGCACACTACCAACCACACCCGCATCCGGGATCAGAGGCATGAAGTAGCGACCGCGTGCTTCGGTCTTGAGCAGGTTATGATCCCAGCCAATGTACTGCTGCGTGAAGGTCGCAAGCAAGCCTTCGCTTGGCTTCTTCTGATCGTTCAGCGAATTCCAAGTCAGCGAGTAGCCAACAAAAGCCTTGTTGAAGACCTGGCCATCGTCAACGAGCTCAGAGTACGGATCCTTCGCGTCAGCGATAACTTTGTGCTCACCACCGACGAAAACAGAGCTCGAAAGCGCGCTGGTGATCGGAATACCAAAGCGAAGCTGACCGCCAGTTGCCTGAGTACCGTAGAAGCTATTCGAGTTTTCGTCACTAATGCGGTGATACGCATCAATACCAGCCGAAACCCGAGTACCCATGAAGCGCGGCTCAGTGAAGGAGAAGTCGAAAGTACGACCCGATTCCGATGCACCGATTGCAGCCCGAAGGTACTGACCACGACCAAGGAAGTTACGCTCGGTCAGCGACAGCTCACCAAGGATACCATCCGAAGTGGAGTAACCTGCGGTTGCGCCATATTCACCAGTCGGACCTTCTTCAACATTGATGTTGAGGATGATCTTATCCGCAGAGGAACCCTGCGCGGTCGAGATATCGACCTTAGTGAAGTAGCCAAGATTTTCGAGATTCTGACGACCGCGAACGACCATCGAGCGATTGAACGCATCGCCTTCTGCGAAGTCAAATTCACGGCGAATGACAAAGTCACGCGACTTAACGTTACCGCTAATATTGATGCGCTCAACGTAAATACGCGCACCTTCATCAACCAAGTAAGTAACATTGAACGTACCGGTCGCAACGTCACGATCGAGACGAGCACGAACGTCCGCGAAGGAGTGCCCCTGAGCCGTTGCCTCATAAGCCATCGTCTCGATGGACTTCTGCAGCGCATCAGCCGAATAGGTCGAACCCTTGCCAGTGCGAACAGTACCGCGCAGCGCATCAGTATTCAGACCACTAATGCTGGTTTCGATACCAACATTACCGATCTTGTAACGCTGACCTTCATTAACAGTGACGTTGATGAAGTACGCATTGCGCGCAGCGTCAAATTCAACAACCGAGTTCACCTGAGCATCTGGGTAACCACGGTTTGCGTAGTAGAGACGAAGGCGTTCACGATCCACAGCAAGCTTACGCTCATCGTAGGAGTCATCACGAACCAACCAGCTCAGCAGACCAGTTTCCTTGGTCAGCATCGCACCCTTAAGGTTGCCAGAACCAATCGCGTTATTACCGGTGAAATTAATCCCAGCAATGCCGGAGCGATTGCCTTCATTAATCTGGAAGATAACACGAACGCGGCTATCAGCAGTCGCTTCAGTGCGCGCCGTCACGGTAACACCGCGATAGCCCTGCGCATCATAAGCGCGACGGATACTCTCAACGTCGGCAGCAAGACGTGCTTGCGAGAAAATACCAGAACTCGACAGGTCAACCATGTCGACCAGCTTGCTATCCTGAATTGCACGGTTGCCTTCAAAGAGAACCGAGGCAACGAGCTGTTCCTGAGCGTAGGCAGCGACAGCGCCGACAACAGGAACACCAGCAGCGAGGGACGAAGCCCCGAGTATGGCGATCGCGGAAACCGCGCCACGCATCAGCTTGGTGGGGTAGATCATATTGTTTTTGCCTTCTGCGACCGCCCGGGGAATCGCCATGCACAGCGCCTCCCCAAGCAAACTCCATTGAAGTGTTTTACTGTTTTTTGAATTTGGAACAACCCCGTACCTCGCAGAACTCAAGTTATTCGTCTCAACCCTTGTATTCACGCAACACACTGCCAGTTAAGGTTAACCCGCGGTTAGCGCAGAATTCCGAAATATGCGAAAAGTGTATCATTAAAGAGCGTAAAGATCATAAGGCCGACAACCAAAGCAAATCCAAAGCGATAGCCGATCTCCTGCACCCTCATACTCAGAGGTTTCCCCCTGACCGCTTCAACGGCGTAATAGAGCAAGTGCCCCCCATCAAGCATGGGAACTGGCAGAAGATTGAATATGCCAATGTTGAGGGAAAGCAGCGCCATCAGATTGATCAGCGCGACGATCCCTAAGGTCGCTACTTCCCCGGAAACCTTCGCAACTTTGACAGGACCGCCAAGCTGCTCCACGTCTCCGCGACCAACAAAGAAGTCACCCAGGAACGCCGCAGTACGCTGAATAATAAAGCGGATTTCCTCAAAGGTCATGCCGATGGCTTCGACTGGACCCGGCGTATAGAGCGCCACTTCCTCTTGAGTAACGTCACGCATTACCCCGATCCGGCCAATACGCTGGTTGTTGCCGAAACGGTCTTCAACTGAAACAGCCTCTGGTGTTAGTGCAATAGCACGCTCGCCACCGTTACGCTCCAATACAACGCTGACTTCGCGCTCGGGGCTGGTCGCGATAAATCGCTGGAAGTCGTCGAACCCGCGAACTTTGTAACCATCCACAGAGATGATCGTATCACCTGGCTCAAAGCCAGCTTCAGCCGCAACAGAGGCCGGCAAGACGTCGCCGATCGTGGGCGGAATAATGTAGCGCCCATAGCTCATGAGCAGAACATAGAGGATGACGAATGTCAGGATAATGTTTGCGACTGGACCCGCGAGAACGATGGAGATCCGCTGCCAAACATTCTTATTCATGAACAAGCGCGGCGCCAGAGCCGGGTCAATATTCTTCATTACCTCAGGATCAGGCGCACTGGCCTCATTCATATCACCAAGGAAGCGAACATAACCACCGAGCGGGATCGCCGAAATCTTCCAGCGAGTGCCGTGCTTATCATTCCACCCGATAATCTCAGGACCAAAACCGACCGAAAATGCCTGGATAGCCACGCCATTCCAACGCGCGACAAGATAATGCCCCATCTCGTGGATGAAGACGATCGCAGCGATGATCCAAATGGCATTGAGCCATAAAAAGGCGTCGAACATGGTATTCCTTATAGTGGCACTGGCAAACTACCAGTGCAGCAGGCCTTCAGCGACCGAGCCAAAGCCCTGATGGGTGGCACCAATAATCACCACCAAGAACAAGCCGAATGTGAGGCTATCAAGGCGGTCCATTAGACCACCGTGGCCAGGAATGATGTCGCCTGTGTCTTTAATGCGGAACCAGCGCTTTATGCTGCTTTCGGTGAGGTCACCCACCTGCCCCAGTACACTGATGGATGCAGCGATAATCAAACCAATCCACCACGGCGACGGCGTAAGCACCATCCAGACCGAGAGGCCCGCAATCGTCCCTAAAGCCAAGCCGCCCAAAGCCCCTGACCAAGTCTTAGACGGCGAAATGGCTGGAGCCAATTTCTCGCCACCGATCTGGCGACCAGTGAAAAATGCCGCTGAGTCCGTCATCCAGACGCAGGTGCCCAGAAACACACCAGCAACGATACCCAGATCGCCGGCACCGCGCATTAACAGCGCAGAGATGATGAGCGCGCTGAACAGCACAATGCCTACCATGCGCCACAGTATCTCCCCACGCCCCATGGTCAACGCCACACCGCAGGCAATCGCAACAGCAGCGAGAGACCAGACAAAGCCGAAAAATGGAAACACCACCCCCGACAGAGCAACAAGCGCCACGATGGCAATGCCCCTAGGGGTGATCGGCTGGCGAGAAACCATAGTCTCCCACTCGCGATAGCAACCAGCGAAGACCGCGCTAACCACCAGCGCAAACCAGATTCCACCCAAATAGAGAGACACAACGGTCAAGGCGATGAGGACCAGCGCAGAAACAAGGCGCGGTCCCACATCAGCCCAAGAGCGACGAACAGGCGTGTTTTGGCTCGACGCAGGGCCTTTTGATTTACTCAACTGGCCACAGCTCCAATACCGCCAAAGCGTCGATCTCGCTTGGTATAAATCTCTAGTACACGGGTAAAACTCTGCTCATCGAAATCAGGCCAATGTTCGTCCACAAAAACGAACTCAGCATATGCCGACTGCCACAGCAGAAAGTTTGAAAGACGTTGCTCGCCACTCGTGCGAATGATGACGTCAGGATCCGGAATGCCCGCAGTGTAGAGAGCATTGGAAACGTGTTGCTCTGTGATGTCCTCGGCCTTCAACCGACCGGCAGCGACTTCTGCAGCGAGATGACGTGTCGCCTCAACCAATTCAGCTTTACTGCCATAGTTGAAAGCCACGACAAGTGTGAGCCCGGTGTTGGCAGACGTTTTCGCCTCAACATCTTCGATCAAGCGCACCATCGACGCATCCAGCTGATGGCGCGAACCGATGATCCGGACACGAACATTATTCCGGATAAGCTTCTGCAAATCCGACGCAACAAAGCGGCGTAGAAGATTGAAAATAAAGGATACTTCTTCGGGAGGGCGTGTCCAGTTCTCCGATGAGAAGCTGAAAACGGTGAGGTAATCCACGCCGTGCGTAATGCAGAGCTCGACGCAGTTACGCAGGGACTTCACGCCTTCGACGTGCCCTTCCGTTCGCATCTTTCCGCGCTGCTTAGCCCAGCGTCCGTTGCCGTCCATAATAACGCCAATATGGGCCGGAATTTTCCATCCCGACCCTGAAACAGCGTTGATCTTTGCGGCGGGTTCCCCAGCCATAAGCCCCTCCAGGCTCGGAACCTACAAGCCTTAAACCTGTAGAATTTCCTGTTCTTTTGCTGCTACGACCGTATCGATTTCTGCAACAGCATCGTCAGTGGCCTTCTGAACAAGTTCAGACTGCTTCTTCGAGTCATCTTGGCTCATGTCGCCGTCTTTTTCAGCCTTTTTAAGGGCATCCATACCGTCACGTCGAATGTGACGCACAGCAACGCGCGCAGCTTCTGCATAGTTGTGAGCGACCTTAGCGAGTTCCTTACGGCGCTGTTCGTTCAGCTCCGGAAGCGGTACGCGGATCACCTGACCTTCACCCATTGGGTTCAGACCGAGACCGCTATCGCGAATGGCCTTTTCAACGGCGTTAGCCATTGAACGGTCCCACACCTGCACCGAAAGCATACGCGGCTCAGGGACAGTCACAGTCGCCACCTGGGTGAGCGGCATGCGCGAGCCATAGGCTTCAACAACAACTGGCTCCAAGAGGCTGGCGCTTGCGCGACCCGTACGAAGACCGCTCAATTCGTCCTTGAGCGACGCGATCGACTTCTGCATGCGCGTCTTGAGATCGCTGAGGTTATAGGCAGATGCCATGGTCGGTTATCCTTCCAGTCCTATTCTCGAGTGCGCAAATCATAGCGCACATCGACAGATTCTGCTGCTGGCTTATGCAGACTTACCAACGATCGTGGAACGGCCCTTGCCTTCCAAGATGCCGGCAAGACCTGCGGCGTCATCCAGCGCATATACGATGATCGGCATTGCGTTGTCACGCGCAAGAGCGAATGCAGACGTGTCCATTACCTTAAGATTCTGAGCAATCACCTCTTCAAAGCTGATTGCGTCGTAACGCGTCGCTGTCGGGTCCTTCATCGGATCAGCGGAATACACGCCATCGACCTTGGTCCCCTTGAGGACAACATCGCATTCCAGCTCGATCGCGCGAAGCGTCGAGGCCGTATCAGTTGTGAAGAAGGGATTACCCGTACCGCCACCCAGCACCACGACAAAACCCTCCTCGAGGGCCTGCTTGGCATCACGGGCGGTGTATGTATCTGCAACCGATGGCATGGTCGCCGCGCTGAATGGCTTAGCCTTGAGGCCCTGCCGCGAGATCGCGTTAGACAGTGCCAGAGCGTTGATCATGGTCCCCAACATGCCCATAGCATCGGCAGTGACGCGGTCAGTGCCATCAGCAGCACCAGACATTCCGCGGAAAATGTTACCGCCACCAACGACGATGGCCACCTGAACACCATCGCGCGCAACCTGCGCGATCTGCTCAGCAACACCATGGAGAAACTTTGGCTCTATGCCGAATGAGTTATCACCCGCTAGCGCCTCGCCCGAAACCTTGAGCAGTATGCGCTTGTAAGCAGAAGACATCGGCGAACCCTTTTTCAAAATTGTAAAACCGGTGTCTGCGAAACACCAGACAGACCCTATGGCAAATCGCCCTCAAAAAGGAAGGCAAAGTTTGCGCAAGGAATTTAACGAGACAATAGACTGGCTCAATCCGACGCTTAGCCGCAGCCGGAGAGCAGCGGGCGGGCCCGAAGGTCCACCCGCCGTAACTATGGCTTACTTTACGCCTGCAGTTGCAGCGACTTCAGCAGCAAAGTCAGTTTCAACCTTTTCAATGCCTTCGCCGAGAGCGAAACGCACGAACTTGGTCAGCTTGATCGGGGCGCCAGCGTCCTTCTCAGCATTCTTGATTGCGTCTGCAACCTTGGTTTCGCCGTCGATGACGAAAGTCTGGCTCAGCAGCGTGACTTCTTCGAAGTACTTACGCATACGGCCTTCGACCATCTTTTCAGCGATCTCAGCGGACTTGCCCGATTCCTTGACCTGTTCAAGAATGATCGCGCGCTCACGAGCGACAACTTCCTGATCCAGTTCTTCCGGAGCAATTGCCTGCGGCTGAGCTGCTGCGATGTGCATCGCAAGCTGCTTGCCGAGTGCAGACAGGACTGCCTTGTCACCGGTCGATTCGAGAGCAACCAGAATACCGATCTTGCCGATGCCTGGCTTGACCGCATTGTGGATGTAGCTTTCGACCACGCCATCCGAGACCGAAACGGTCTGGGTGCGGCGCAGGTTCATGTTTTCACCGATCTTAGCGATCGCTTCGGTCAGTTCAGCAGAAACCGAGTGGCCAGCGCCTGGGAATGGCATTTCGCCGAGCTTGGCAACGTCGCCATCGGCGTCGAGTGCAAGCTTAGCAATTGCAGTCACGATGTTCTGGAACTGATCGTTGCGAGCAACGAAGTCGGTTTCAGAGTTCACTTCAACGACAGCAGCCTTTGCGCCAGCAGTCGCAACACCGACGAGACCTTCCGCAGCAACGCGGTCAGCCTTCTTTGCAGCCTTCGCGAGGCCACGGGTGCGCAGCCAATCGATTGCAGCTTCCATGTCGCCGTTGGTTTCAGCGAGTGCCTTCTTGCAGTCCATCATCCCGACGCCAGTCGAGTCGCGGAGCTGCTTGACCATTGCAGCAGTGATTTCCATGGGGTTCACCTCTTGGCGGCCCCTCGCGGAACCGCAATGTGTATCTGGAAGACCCTAAAGGGTCAGCGTGCCTCCCGAAGGAGGCACGCCTTGTGACGATTAGTTAGCAGCTTATTCCGACAGGTCTTCTGCCGGAGCTTCGCTCGAAGCGCCCAGGTCTGCACCCAGTGCACTGGACGAACGGGCGATACCGTCGAGAGCTGCACGGGAGATCAGCGAAACATAAAGTTCCAGAGCGCGGCTTGCGTCGTCGTTACCCGGAATAGCGTAATCAACGATATCCGGATCGCAGTTGGTGTCGACGATTGCGACAACCGGAATGCCCAGACGACGAGCTTCCTTAATCGCGTTCTCTTCCTTGTTCGTGTCGATCACGAACAGGAGGTTCGGCAGGTTGCCCATGTCCTTGATGCCGCCCAGGTCGCGCTCAAGACGCTCCTGTTCACGGGACATCATCAGACGTTCCTTCTTGGTGCGGAGCGCCTTGTCAGCATCAGACATCGATTCCAGTTCGCGCAGGCGCGAGATGGAGTTCGAGATCGTCTGCCAGTTGGTCAGAGTACCACCGAGCCAACGCGAGTTGACGAAGTACTGAGCCGACTGCTTTGCAGCGTCTGCAACGAGCGGAGCTGCCTGGCGCTTGGTACCAACGAACAGAACGCGACCGCCATCAGCAACGGTGTCAGACACCAGCTGAAGAGCGCGCTGCAGAGCCGGAACGGTCTGCGACAGGTCGAGAATGTGAATGTCGTTACGTACGCCAAAGATGAAGCGTTCCATCTTCGGGTTCCAGCGATGCTTCTGGTGACCGAAGTGCACGCCAGCTTCGAGCAGCTGACGCATGGAGAATTCTGGGAGTGCCATTGGGCTATCCTTTTACCGGTTGATTCCTCCACAAAACAATTGCGACCGTCTGTTAGGACTGTCACCGGTTGGCTTCCCCCGAAAGAAAAGCCCTGCCTTGTGTGTGTGATCACGCTCGACCGTGGGCCGAACGCGTGCGCCATATAGGCTAGAAGCTGTATTTTGGCAAGCGGCTCACGTCTTGCTTACGACGTGCCGAGACAAGTTTATCTCAATTTCACCCGACTGATTAGGGGAACAGAACATCAGCCGTGGCATTGTTCAAACATAGACCCGTGCGAGATCACGGGGACAAGGGTGAAAACCCCTAAGTGGGGGAGGACGGGCTATCGGCTCACCTCCCCCGCGTTGTTTTATGCGAAGCGCACATCCGTAATACCAGGCAGAGACTTGATCCCCCCGGCCACTTCAGCCGTCACTTGGTACTTCCCTGGCAGTTCGATCTCGTACTCACGCGCCCCACCATCCCTGATGACAACGAAATTCACGGCCCCGTTCCCGCCCCGCTTTAACTGCGCGGCTGTCGGCCCAAGGGCCTCGCGATCTTCAACAAAGATGGTCAACTGGCGCTCGATACGCTCCGCCATGCCTTCGATAGGCTGTGCAGAGACGAGACGAAGACTGACGTTACCATCGCGCTCATCAGCGCCAACCTGCAGGACCACAGACCTTCCGGGCTGTAAGAGCTCACCGAAGTCCTTAATCTGTTCAGAGAAGGCAATACACTCGAAGGTCCCAGTCTGGTCAGACAGCGACAAGATCATCATCGGCGTGCCTTTTTTAGTCCGCCGATCCTGTCGAGACGCCACTGTGCCTGCCAAGCGCCCCGCCCCTGCGCCATCCTTTACCGCGCGCTCAAAATCCGCCCATTTCTGAACCCGGAGTTTTTCGAACATATCCGTGTAGGCATCGAGAGGGTGTGCTGAAAGGTGGAAGCCAATAGCAGCGCGCTCCTTGTCGGCACGCTCGGTCGAGTTCCAAATTGCAACATTGGTCGGCATCCGGAACTGCTGATCTTCAGCGCTATCGAACATCGAGACTTGGCCGCTGTTACGATCGGCATTGAGTGCCTGTGCCGTACCAATGATGGTTTCAACTGCTGCAAAGGCGATCTCGCGGCTTGGCGATATGCCATCAAAGGCACCCGCGCTCACCAGAGTTTCCAAGGTGCGCTTATTCAACGCCTTCGGATCTATTCTGCGAGCAAAATCACCTAAGTCTTTGAAAGGCTTATCAGCACGAACTTCAACAATATGCTCCGCCATAGCGCGACCAACACCCTTCACGGCCGAAAGGCCGTAATGGATGCGATCGTTCTTCACCGAGAACAGGACTTCAGATTGGTTCACGCATGGTGACACGACCTCAATCTTTTTCTTGCCAGCCTCACGGCGGAAGTCAGAAAGCTTATCGGTCTGCGCCATATCGAGCGTCATCGACGCCGCGTAGAACTCGTGCGGGAAGTGCTCCTTCAAATAAGCTGTCTGGTAGGACACCCAAGCGTAAGCGGCCGCGTGGCTCTTGTTAAAACCATAGTTCGCAAACTTGGCCAGAAGATCGAAGATTTCATCGGCAAGCTTTGCGCTTACGCCTTGCGGACCAGAACCATCCCGGAAGCGGATACGCTGGTTGTCCATTTCCGCTTTGATCTTCTTACCCATCGCGCGGCGCAGCATGTCTGCTTCACCCAGAGAGTAGCCAGACAGAAGCTGGGCGATCTGCATCACCTGCTCCTGATAGACGATAATCCCATAGGTTTCGTCGAGCACTTCACTCAGCGCGGGGTGCGGATATTTCACCTCTTCCTTGCCGTGCTTACGATCAATGAAGCTCGGGATATTATCCATCGGACCCGGGCGATAGAGCGCGTTCATCGCGATCAAGTCTTCGATACGGTCGGGCTTGAGGTCCATCAGCGCGCGACGCATGCCGGGACTTTCAAACTGGAAGATGCCGTAGGTGTCGCCACGCGAGTAGAGATTGTAGGTTGCAGCGTCATCGATCGGTATAGTGTCGATATCGATGTTAATGCCGCGATTTTTGACCATGTTGACGGCGTAACGGATAGTCGTCAGTGTTTTGAGTCCGAGGAAGTCGAACTTAACAAGTCCCGCCGGTTCCACCCATTTCAAATTATACTGCGTGACCGGCATGACCGAGCGCGGATCGCGGTAAAGCGGGAGCAACTCTTGGAGCGGGCGATCGCCAATAACGATACCAGCAGCGTGTGTCGACGCGTGGCGGAAAAGCCCTTCCAGCGACTGCGCAATTTCAACCAGCTGACCGACGGTCTCGTCCTCGTCGACCATCTGCTTAAACTGCGGAATCTCCTTGAGCGTGCGCTCTACCGACCAAGGATCCGCGGGGTTCGCTGGCACCAGCTTACAAATACGATCGACCTGCCCATAAGGCATCTGCAATACGCGCCCGACGTCGCGCAACACAGCGCGAGCCTGCAGAGTACCGAAGGTAATGATTTGCGCCACCTGTTCGGCGCCGTATTTGTCTTGAACGTAGTGGATCACCTCTTCGCGGCGATCCTGACAGAAGTCGATATCAAAGTCGGGCATCGACACGCGTTCCGGATTAAGGAAGCGCTCGAACAGCAAATTGTAACGCAGGGGATCAAGGTCGGTAATCGTCAGCGCGAACGCGACGAGGGAGCCAGCACCCGAACCACGCCCAGGGCCCACCGGGATATCCTGCGCTTTGGACCACTGGATAAAGTCGGCCACGATCAGGAAATAGCCCGGAAATTTCATGCGCTCGATAATGGTGAGCTCGAAATCCAGTCGGTCGCGGTATTCCTGCTCGGATTTGCCTGGAGCAATCCCCGTCGTCTGAAGGCGCATGTTGAGGCCCGCTTCGGCCATCTCCCGCAGGACCGCACCTTCGGCCGCTACAACCTCATCTTCAGTTTGATGCGATCCGGCGGCAAATTTAGGCAGGATGGGCCCACGTGTGCGCGGGCGATAGGCCATGCGCTGGGCGATCTCAATCGTGCTATCGAGTGCCTCCGGGAGATCCGAGAACAGCTCGATCATCTCCGCACGTGTCTTGAAATAATATTGGTCGTTCAGCTTGCGCCGTTCGGTTTGGGCGATAACGGAACTACCGGCGATTGCCAGCAGAGCGTCGTGCGCCTCGTATTCTTTGGCAGATTTGAAGAAAGGCTCATTCGTCGCGACGAGCGGTATGCCCTTGCGATAGGCATAATCGATTAGCTTGGGTTCAACGATAGCTTCACTGGTGCGGCCGTGGCGCTGAACTTCGATGTAGAAACGATCGCCAAACAGATCGGCTAACCGATCGAGGCGGCGCGTTGCATTAGCGTCCTGGCCCATGGCGAATGGCATATCAATGGCGCCCTCTGGGCCACCAGAGAGACAGATCAGGCCAGCAAGACTGTCGGAGTTGAGCCAATCGAGCTGGGCGCGCGCCAGACCAATTTCGCCGTCCATTTCCATGTAGGCTTTAGACACAAGTCGAGAGAGGTTGGCGAACCCCTCCGCCGATTGCGCCATCAGCACAACGCTGGATTTTCCGGACCACGCCACATGTCCGCGCTCACTTATGCGCTCTTCCGCAGCGGCGAAGTCGATTTGCATTTCCATGCCGATCAGCGGCTGGATGCCCTTCTTCGTGGCCTTCTCGGAGAACTCCAAGGCACCGAAAAGATTGCTTGTGTCTGCAAGCCCCAAGGCGGGTTGCTCGTCTTCGACTGCCATCTTGAGAATGTTCTCAAGCTGGATCGCGCCTTCGAGCAGAGAGAAGGCAGAGTGTACGTGAAGGTGAATAAAGCCAGGGCCGCGCATGAGGTTCTCCTGAGTCTGACCTTCAGTCAGTCAGCCTCTTTGGTCAAACCACGGTTTACCGACTTCCACAACCGATCACGCGAAATGGGTGAGAATGTCGACCCAAGTCAGGGACGCGACAGTGAAAGCGCCAAGGGTGACAAAGGCAGCGAGGTCTTTAACGAAATCGAGCATTTTTGAACTCCGTGTTTCACTGTTTGTTCTTATATGTTCCATTTCTGTTCTCGTCCAGATGGGAACACTGGTGAAACCGGGAACACCGCGAAACTGGTTAGGAAATCGTTAGGAACCGCGTGCGGCCGTTAAGATTCGGCGACACGGATTGGCCAAAGAAAAGCCCCGGCAGGAAACCATGCCGGGGCGAGTTTTGCGCAAATGAGTGTCGGGGTTAGACCGTGTGCGGGACGACCAATCCGTTCCGGATGGTGACGATACGATCGGCACGTCGCGCGAGATCATAATTATGCGTTGCGATCAGCGCGGCTGCACCTTCGTTGCGGATGAGGCTCTTGAGGGCCTCAAACACCAGATCGCTGGTCTCAGGGTCTAGGTTGCCGGTCGGCTCATCGGCAAGGATAACGCGAGGACGGTTCGCTGCGGCGCGGGCGATGGCCACACGTTGCTGTTCACCCCCCGAAAGCTCTGCCGGACGGTGCGACGCACGATGGCCGACATTGAGCAGGCTGAGCAGTTCCATAGCCCGAGTTTCGGCCGCCTTCTGATCCACTCCAGCGATCAACTGTGGCAGAGTTACATTCTCCAAGGCGGTGAATTCTGGCAGCAGATGATGGAACTGATAGACATAGCCAACAGTGGTACGGCGCAACTGCGTGCGGGCGCGGTCCCCCATTTGACTGGTCTTCTCGCCAATGATTTCGACTTCCCCTTCTTGCGGGGATTCGAGAAGACCACAGAGATGCAGCAGGGTCGACTTGCCGGCACCAGAAGGGGCGACCAAGGCGACGAGCTCGCCGCTTTCGACCGTGAGATCGGCAGCGTCGAGTACGCGCACTAAACGCTCCCCTTCGCCGTAGTGACGGTGAACAGCAGAGAGTTTCAGATGAGGCTTATTCATAGCGCAAAGCCTCCACTGGGTCATACTGGGCCGCACGCCAAGCTGGATAGAGCGTCGCGAGGAAACTCAGGCTCAGTGCCATAACCACGATTACCGTGACTTCTGTGTAATCCACGCGGCTTGGCAAGCTCGAGAGGAAAAACACGTCTGGTGGGAAGAGCGTCACACCGAATGTGTTGGAGATAAACAAACGAATATTCTCGGCATTCGACGCAATGACCAAGCCCAGCAAGAAGCCAGTGATGGTACCAATAAAGCCAATGGCTGTGCCGGTGATGCAGAAAATGCGCATGATCGACCCCCGTGTAGCGCCCATGGTGCGCAGCACAGCGATATCGGCGCCCTTATCCTTCACCAGCATGATGAGGCTGGAGATGATGTTGAAAGCGGCAACGAGGATGATCATCGAAAGAATGGTGAACATCACCACACGTTCGACCTGCAAGGCAGAGAAGAACGTCTCGTTACGCTGACGCCAGTCAGTGAGGATTAACGGACGCAGTCCATCGACGGCGGCGATACGGTCGCGCATCACGGCAATATTGTCGGGGTCGTCGATGAAAATTTCCATAGCCGACACGCGACCAATACGCTCATAGGCAGCGTCGATTTCTTCATCGCTGGCCAGAGGGTCGAGTGGGCCCTGCCCGGGCTTGAGCACCTCATCGACCATTTTGAAATAGTCCTGAGCGGGCTCGAGCGGCATATACATGTAAAGACTGTCGAACTCGACCATGCCGACATTGTAGACGACATTGACTGTGTAAGAGCGGATCTGCGGCGTGGAGCCAAAGGGCGTCATTGATCCATCGGGATTAATGATCTGCACTTCGTCACCAAGCCCGACGCCCAGCTGTTGGGCCAGGCGATAGCCGATAGCGACTCCGCGGCTATCATCCCATTGGTCAAAACCGCCCTGCTCTGCCGAGTTGTACAGCAGATTGAGCTTTTTGAGGTTGGCTTCGTCCATGCCACGGACCACGACGCCTGAAGAGGCGCCGCGACCACTAGCCAAAACCTGACCCTCTACGAAGGTCACGGCATAGGACACCCCGTCGACAGCTTCAATTCTGCTCACCGTCTCCCGATAGTCGGTAAACTGGCTTTCGATAGGATGGGCGGTGAAATGCCCATTAAGGCCGAGGATTTTGTCGAGAAGCTCCCCCCGAAACCCGTTCATGACGGACATGACGACAATCAATGTCGCCACGCCTATCGCCACCCCCACCATGGTGAGGGAGGCAATAACGGAGATGAAAGCTTCCTTGCGGCGGGCGCGCAAATAGCGCCCAGCAATCATCCATTCGAAACGCGCAAACGGGCGTGTGTGCCGGCTTGTCGCTGCGTCCTCGGCGCTCGTGGTCAAATGTCGCTCATCCGCTGCGGTACAATAAGGCTTACGAGGCGTTCAACAGCTGCCGCGATTGGCAGCGTCTCACGTTCGCCCGACTTACGATGCTTGATCTCAACTTCGCCGGTTTTAAGGCCACGCGGTCCAAGAATGATCTGGTACGGAATGCCGACCAAGTCGGCAGTCGCGAACTTCGAGCCGGCTGGCTGATCGCGATCATCATAGAGCATGTCGAGGCCAGCAACGCTAAGCTCTTCATAAAGCTTGTCGCAAGCGGCGTCGGTGTCAGCATCACCCTTCTTGAGGTTGATGAGTACAGCTTCAAATGGGGCAACCGAAACCGGCCAAATGATGCCGTTTTCGTCGTGGTTAGCTTCGATGATCGCGGGAACGACACGGGTCAGGCCGATGCCGTACGAGCCCATGTGCACGGTAACGTCCTTGCCGTCCGGACCGGTGACATTTGCCTTCATCGGAGCCGAGTATTTTGTGCCGAAATAGAAGATGTGACCGACTTCGATACCACGGGCAGAGACACGCTTGTCTTCTGGGACAGTGGCTTCGTATTCGGCGTGATCAACCATTTCTTCGGTCGCGGCGTAGAGAGAAGTCCAATCGTTGAAGATTGGCTTGAGGTCGCCACGGAAATCTACGTCCTTGCCCGGAATTGGCTTTTGCAGAAGATCGGCGTGGCAGAAGACCTGGCTCTCGCCAGTTTCGGCCAGAATGATCCATTCGTGCGAGAGATCGCCACCAATTGGGCCGGTGTCGGCGCGCATCGGGATGGCGGTCAGCCCCATGCGGGCATATGTGCGCAGGTAAGCCACGAACATGCGTTCGTAAGCGGCAACTGCTGCATCCTTGTCGAGATCGAAGGAATAGGCGTCCTTCATCAGGAACTCGCGGCTGCGCATGGTGCCGAAACGCGGGCGCACTTCGTCGCGGAACTTCCACTGGATGTGGTAGAGGTTCAGCGGCAGATCCTTGTAAGACTTCACATAGGTACGGAAGATGTCCGTGATCATTTCCTCATTGGTCGGGCCATAGAGGAATTCACGCTCGTGACGGTCTTCGATGCGTAGCATTTCTTTGCCATACGCATCGTAACGACCAGACTCACGCCAGAGGTCGGCGGACTGAATGGTCGGCATCAGCAACTCAACAGCACCCGAGCGGTTCTGTTCTTCTTCGATGATGCGCTGGACCTTCATCAGGACCTTGTAGCCTGCAGGCAGCCAGGAATAGAGCCCAGAAGCCTGCTGACGGATCATGCCTGCACGTAGCATCAGGCGATGCGATACAATTTCGGCTTCTTTCGGCACATCGCGCAGCACCGGAAGGAAATAACGGGAAAGGCGCATAGCTACTCCGAATACGCTGTTCGACTCGTGGTTCTGTTGATGCCCACTCAAACCCCGTTCGTCCATTCGATGCAAGCATGCAAGCTATGCAGATTTTACTTGGCAGGACGAAATTCTATTGTTAGGCTCTGTAACAATAATATTACGGCGGAATAAAACCGCTGGACGTCGACAGCGTCAAGGGAGGAGCGTTGGCCGCCGCTTTTTAGCGTGCCTAAGACCAACGTATTGTCGATTAAACTCTTTCCAACAGGGCCTTTGGCCCTGTTTTTTTGTTTGCAGAACAGTAGGATATCACGCTTCGTTAATGTGACACGTCAGTTCGCAATGTGCCGCTGCACCCCATCCCAAGCGTTCTCTCATGATCGACAGCATATATGCTACGGGACGTTAGCGCGGCGAGCGTTCACGCACCGAAATTCCCTAACAAAAGCTAAATCAGCCAATACCCTATCGCATGGCGAAGTTAGCAGGCGGGATCAATTCCAATGGCCGAGATAAAGAAAATAGCGCGCACTGGAAGCCCCAGTTACGCGCTACAATTTTCTGCTCTGTAATTACGATGACTTTGCTTGGATCATTCTGGATCTACGGTACGAAATCCCCAAGCAGTACACGATTGTGATGCAGAGTGAAGAAGTGACGCCTTCAGCGGTTCCAATAGTCGGCAACAATGGTCTGGGTCATCAAGTAGATCAGGCCTGCAGTCACGAAAGCCGCGATTACAGTGGTGAGCAAGCCCTTCTTAATCAGCTGCAGTTTCACCGGCGACCCAGGCTCATGCCCAGGCTCAACCTCGGCTCCTACCTCGTGAAGGCTAGTTGAGCCCATCGGCACAACCGCCACGAAAATGATCCACCATGCCACGAAGTAAATTGCGAGTAAGGAGCCGATTTGCATGGCGAGATATCCGTGTCCGAGAACAGAAGAAGGGCTTAGTGGGAGATATCATACCCCAAAAGCAGATCGCTGCCCCAGAGCCGGGGCAGCGACATAAAGTTACACGCGGTGTACGAAGATCGAAACGTTTGGCTTACGGCCCCAGAACGCGTTTACTTCCCCGCGTATGCCCTTGAACAAGGCCGAGTTCAAAATCTCTGTATCCCGGCGACGCTTTGGCGGCATCGAATTGATAACGCCGTGAACGGTGTCGTGCACGAGTTCGCCAATGGACTCTTCGTCAGTTTCCGGAAGGCCTTCAATGACAATGTCCGGTCCGGAGACAACCTGGCCGTTGTTGTTCACGGCCATGCTGACGATGATCATACCACCGAAGGACAAGCGGCGGCGTCCTTTCACACCCGACTCGTCTGGGGTGCAGAGCACCAGACCATCGAGGTAAAGTTCGCCGACGCGTACTTCAGCTGGCATCGTCAGCGGCTCAGGGAAGAGCCGCACCATATCGCCATTGCGCGCTTCGCAAACATTGGGAATGCCTTCGGCGCGACCCAACTTAGCATGAGCAGCCAAGTGCATAGCTTCGCCGTGAACTGGAACGAGCACTTCCGGCTTCACCCAAGAATAGAGCTTCTTGAGTTCGCCACGGCGCGGGTGGCCGGTAACGTGAACAAGCGCATCATTGGCGGTGATCAGTTCCACGCCCTTATCGATAAGCAGGTTCTGAATGTCGATGACTTCGCGCTCATTGCCCGGAATGGCCCAGGACGAGAATATCATCCGGTCGCCAGCATTGAGGTCGATAACCGGGTGATCGCCGCGCGCAATGCGAGCAATAGCGGCACGCGCCTCGCCCTGCGAACCCGTGCAGATGAGAACACATTTGTCGCGTGGGATCGAACGATACATGTCCTGATCGTGCAGCGTCGGAATGCCTTCCAGCATGCCCAGTTCACGGGCAATACCCATGATGCGGTGGAGCGAACGGCCCGAGAGGACAACTTCACGGCCAGCCTTATGGGCTGCGCGCACGATCGAAACCACACGCCCTACGTTTGATGCGAAAGTGGTGACGCACACACGATGGGGAGCATCGAGAATGAGCTTTTCGAGGTTCTCGCCGATTTCCTGCTCGGAGGGGCTTTCGCCTTCCTTCATCGCATTGGTCGAGTCACAGACGAGCGCCAGCGGCAGTTCGCTGTCGTTGCGGAGTGACTGCAAGCGATCAAAATCAGTCGGTGCAGAGAGTACTGGGGTTGGATCAAGCTTCCAGTCACCGGTATGCAGGGCACGACCAACTGGGGTGGTGATCAGCAGTGCGTTCGACTCTGGAATGGAGTGCGCTACGTTGATCGGCTCAATGGTAAAGGGACCAACTTGGAACGCCTTGCCTGGGCGCATGATGGAGATGTCGACGTTTTCGACAATGCCATCCCCTGCCCGCTTGGCGGCCAGCATGGCCGCGGTGAATGGTGTTGCATAAACCGGCTTGTCAAAGACGGGCCACAGATCAAGCACCGCGCCGTAGTGATCTTCGTGGCTGTGGGTGAGGATTAGAGCCAGAACGTCGTCGGCGTTCT
The DNA here is from genome assembly GCF_016595685.1 of Devosia sp. WQ 349K1. Classification (NCBI taxonomy): domain Bacteria; kingdom Pseudomonadati; phylum Pseudomonadota; class Alphaproteobacteria; order Hyphomicrobiales; family Devosiaceae; genus Devosia; species Devosia sp. WQ 349K1. The sequence goes on from NZ_JAENGO010000001.1 coordinate 315,991, forward strand.
CTTCCAGAAATTCTGGGTTGGCCATGATCAACTCAATGCCCGGCAACTCCGGACCACCGAAGCTTACGCCACAGTCCACGACGATCCACTTCCGGGAGCGCTCAGGGCCGAAGCCATAAGCAGCCATATTCATACCAATCTCGCCAACGCCACCGAGCGGCACAAATACGAGTTCATCCCGTTGGTTCTTCGCCATGGGTTCTTATTCCTTTATTGAGTACTGTGACGCCGAACGAACTCTGGCCGTCGGTCGCTTCGCACCTCGTTATGGTCAGCTTCGGGCGCTGGCCGTTGCCCCAAAATGCACATCGCCCGCAGTGATGGTGATCCGCGCGCCGTCGTCGTCGCGCATGATCAATCGACCTGTGGAGTCGATGGTTTCAAATATTCCACGTCGCACTGCGCCGTCTTGTTGGACAGTGATTGGGCCACCGATTCCAGCAGCAGATTGACGCCATTTTTCCAGAACCGCCGCCGTACCGCGACCATCATCCCAGATTGCAAAAGCCCCTACCCAAGCATCGGATAGAGCCGCAAGCACGTCTTCGGCGCTACGGACATATCCCAAGCCTGCAAGAGACGCTGTAGCGTATGGCACACCTTGGGGTGCCGCGACAACATTTACTCCGCAACCAACGACAACAGCGGTCTGACCAGACGGCGTTTTACATGCTTCCAGAAGAATGCCGCAGAGTTTGGAGCCGCCAGCCAACACATCATTTGGCCATTTCAGCGCGACTTGCTCCCCAAAGTTTTCGCTATGGCTCTCAGTCTTCACAACACCCTGAGGCAATATTCCATCCAATGCGCTGACGATGGCCACGCCGGCGACAAAGCCGAGTGTGGCGATCTGATCTGGTTCAGCATCAGGAATAATGAGAAGGCTAGCGGCAAGGTTACCGGATGGATTGAACCATTCTCGCCCACGACGTCCGCGCCCTGCGGATTGATGTAGTGAAGCGAACCAGTGTCCACCGAAATCGCCCGCAGCTGCCGCTGCGAGCGCTTCCGAATTTGTGGAGCCTATAGTGTCAAAGCCCGTCAGCCGATAGCCGGCTGAACGGGCCTTTTCGCCCAGATAAAACTGAGCCACCTAGAACAGGCTGCCCGCGGCCGTCTGCGCAGCAGAGGTGAGCGGATTGCCAAGGATGAAGTAGTACGTCACCAGCAGGAAGGCGCTGACACCGAGAATGATGTTGAGTTCACTCGGCACAGCAGCGAACTGATGCTTGGGCTCATCAAAATACATCGTCTTGACCACACGAAGATAATAGTAGGCGCTGACAGCCGAAGCCAGAACACCGACCACAGCCAAGACGAAGAACCCTGCTTCAACAGCGGCAAGGAAGACATGCCACTTGGCAAAGAACCCTGCGAGCGGCGGGAGGCCGATCAGAGAGAACATGATTATCAGCATTACAGCGGCCACATAGGGACGCGTCTGTGCTGCACCAGCGAGATCTTCGATGGTTTCGACATAGCCCTTATCCGTACGCAGCGACAGAATGCAGGCAAAAAGACCCACAGACATCAACACATAGATCGCCATGTAAATTGCCACACCCTCAACGCCGACCTGCGAACCCGACGAAAGGCCAACCAGGGCAAAGCCAACGTGGCCGATCGAGGAATACGCAATAAGGCGCTTAAGAGACTTCTGGCCGATCGCTGCAAAAGCCGCGAGGACCATCGAGGCGATCGAGAGGAAGATAACGATCTGTTGCCAGTCGGCAGTGATGGGCGAGAAGGCGTCGACGACGAGGCGGATCATGAGTGACATTGCTGCCACCTTTGGCGCCATCGCCATGAAGGCGGTAACTGGTGTCGGTGCACCCTCGTAGACGTCGGGGGTCCACATGTGGAATGGCACGGCCGAAATTTTGAAGGCAATGCCTGCCAGCACGAAGACAACGCCAAAGATAAGACCGATGGAACGGCCTTCGATGGCGATGGCCCGGACGATCTCTTGCAGATTGGTATGGCCAGTAAAGCCATAAATCAGCGAGGCGCCGTAGAGCAGCATCCCCGAAGAGAGAGCGCCCAAAACGAAGTATTTCAGGCCCGCTTCGGACGCACGTGGATCGTCGCGCTTGATCGCTGCCATCACGTAGATGGAAAGCGCCTGCAGCTCGAGACCAATGTAGAGCGACATCAGATCATTGGTTGAAACCATGATCATCATGCCCAGCGTCGCGAGAACCGCCAGGATAGAATATTCGTATTTATGAACGCCATTCTCTTCGGCGTTCGATACGGCCAATACCAGCGCCAAAGCGGACGAGCCCAACACAAGGACCTTCATGAACCGACCAAAACTGTCGGCCATGAAGAGGCCATTGAAGACGATACCATCAGCGTTCTGGAACGCTGTGAACAGCGCTGTCCCGGCGAGCAAAGCAATTGCCAGCCAAGAGACCAGTGCGGACCGCTCCTTGTTGACAACCACGCCCAAGAGCAACAGCACCAGCACGCCGACCGAGATGATCATCTCTGGGTAGGCAGGAGCAAGGCTCGCGAAATCGGTAATGTCTGAGTTCACGTCAGTCTCCTAGTGCGATGCTGAGGCGGCCGGAGCCGGTTCAGCGGCACCATCTGCGGGTGCTACATAGTCCAGGGTGACACGGGCATCGGCCTGGTCCACGGCCACATCACGGCCAACGGCAGTCGAATACTGCGCCATAAGCTTGTCCACGGCCGCTGCGGTCGTGTCGAGGATTGGTGCGGGATAGAAACCGAACACCAGCGTGAGCACGATCATGGGGTAAAGCATGATCTTTTCGCGCAGGTTAAGGTCCAAAATTCCCTTGAGACTATCCTTAGTCAACGCGCCGAAAATTACCCGGCGATAGAGCCACAGGCCATAGGCGGCAGAGAAGATGACGCCAGTTGCAGCACCGAAAGCAACCCAAGTGTTCACCTGGAACACGCCGACCATGGTGAGGAATTCACCGACGAAACCAGAAGTACCCGGGAGCCCAACATTGGCCATGGTGAAGACCATGAAGGCGAAGGCGTAACGCGGCATGCGTTCGACGAGACCACCATAAGCTGAGATCTCGCGGGTGTGCATGCGATCATAAATGACGCCTACGCAGAGGAAGAGCGCGCCGGAAACAAAGCCGTGCGAAATCATCTGGAACATGGCGCCTTGGATGCCCAGAGCGTTGCCAGCAAAGATGCCCATGGTGACAAAGCCCATGTGCGCCACGGATGAGTAAGCGATCAGTTTCTTAATGTCGGTCTGAACCAATGCGACCAATGAGGTCAGGATGATTGCAGCAACCGAGAGAATGAAAACAAAGTTCGCGAACTGAGCCGAAGCCTCCGGGAACATTGGCAGGGAGAAACGGAGGAAGCCGTAACCGCCAAGTTTCAGAAGGATTGCCGCCAGAATGACAGAGCCGGCTGTCGGTGCCTGCACGTGCGCTTCCGGCAACCAACGGTGGAATGGCCACATTGGCATTTTCACCGCCAGGGATGCGAAGAAGGCAATCCAGAGCCAAGGCTGCATTTCCGACGGGAAGCCGTGGTTCAGAAGAACCATTATGTCGGTGGTGCCTGCGTCCCAATACATGGCCATCATAGCCACAAGCATGAAGACCGAGCCTACGAAGGTGTAGAAGAAGAACTTATACGCTGCCTGAATGCGAGCCGAACCGCCCCAGATGCCGATGATCAGGAACATCGGCAGCAGCGTGCCTTCGAAGAAGACGTAGAACATGGCCAGATCGAGGGTCGTGAAGACCCCGATCATCAGCGTCTCCAACACAAGGAATACGAGCATGTATTCCTTGACGCGGGTATCCACTTCCCAACTCGCCAGAATAGCGAATGGCATAAGCAGTGCGGTTAGCACGACGAATAGCACCGAGATGCCGTCAACGCCGACGCGATAGCCAATGCTGTCCCCGATCCACGGGGTGTTGACCACGAATTGGAAACCAGCGTTTGACGTATCAAAGCTCTGCCAGAGCGCGAGCGCACCGACGAGAACCAGAAGAGTTACGGTCAAGGCGATCCAACGGATCGCACTGACAGATGTCTTTGGCGTGAGCAGGAGCAGGGCTGCGCCAAGTGCCGGCAGCCAAGTCAGTATCGTGAGAATAGAATTGGCAAAGGTCATCAGAGAAGCCCCCCGGCCGTAATAGCCCAGGTCAGCAGCAAGGCAACACCAATCAGCATCGCGAATGCATAGTGATAAAGATAGCCGGACTGGAGCTTAACGACCCAGCTGGTGACATTCTGCACACGACGACCGAGGCCTTCGGTGAGTTTGCTGTCGATCAGCCAATCGTCAAAGCCCTTCCAGACCGCATTTCCGAGCCAAAGCGCCGGACGTACGAAAATGAAGTTGTAGAGCTCGTCGAAGTACCACTTGTTCAAGAGGAACTTGTAAAGCCCTGGATTGGTCGCAGCCACACGACCCGGCATGTCTGGGCGCTTGATATACATGTACCAAGCGGCGACGAAGCCTGTGATCATTGCACTGGTTGCGCTCCACTTGACCCAAGTCGGAACGTGGTGAGCATCGTCAATGATCTGCTCATCGATATAGATCGAGCCAGCGAAGAAGTGCTGGATATGCTCCACGTCATGGAAGAACATTCCGTAGAACACAAAGCCTGCCAAAACCGCGCCAACCGCGAGAACGTAAAGCGGAACCAGCATAACAGTTGGCGCTTCATGGGCGTTGTCGTAGGCGGAGCCATGATGGCCGTGGTGATCGTCATGCGCATGATCATCGTGATGCGCATGTGGATTTTCACGCGGCGAACCATGGAAGGTCAGGTGAACGAGGCGCCACGAGTAGAAGCTCGTGAACAGCGCCGCGATGACGAGCATCCAGAAAGCAAAGGACCCGACATTGCCGCCGAAGGCGTATGCGCTTTCGATGATGGCGTCCTTCGAGAAGAACCCTGCGAAGCCGAAGCTTGTGCCGGGAATGCCGACACCGGTCAGCGCAAGAGTACCAATCATCATCATCCAATAGGTGATGGGGATCTTCTTCCGCAGTCCACCCATGTAGCGCATGTCCTGCTCGTGGTGCATGGCATGAATGACCGCACCAGCCCCTAAGAACAGCAGAGCCTTGAAGAAGGCGTGGGTGAAGAGGTGATAAACACCGGCCGAGTAGGCCCCTACTCCAAGCGCTACAAACATGTAACCGAGCTGCGAACAGGTCGAGTAAGCGATGACGCGCTTGATGTCGTTCTGAACAAGACCAACCGTGGCCGCGAAGAAAGCAGTAATGGCACCGACGACGATGATCACTGTGAGCGCAGTCGGCGAGGTCTCAAACATCGGCGACAAACGCGCGACCATGAACACGCCAGCCGTCACCATGGTTGCCGCGTGGATAAGCGCCGACACAGGAGTCGGGCCTTCCATCGCATCAGGCAGCCAGGTGTGAAGCAGGAACTGTGCAGACTTGCCCATCGCGCCAACGAAGAGCAACAGGCAGATCACGGTCATGGCGTCGACTTGCCAAGACAAGAAGTTGAAAACTGGCAGTCCGGTGGTTCCGAATTCACCGACCGCGTTGAAGGCGCCATCGAAATCGATGTGGCCGAGAACGAAGAACGAACCGAAAATGCCGAGCGCGAAGCCGAAGTCACCCACACGGTTGACCACGAATGCCTTCATTGCGGCCGCATTTGCGCTTGGCTTGGTGTACCAGAAACCAATGAGCAAATAGGACGCAAGACCAACGCCTTCCCAGCCAAAAAACATCTGCAGGAAGTTGTCGGCTGTCACCAGCATCAGCATAGCGAAGGTGAACAGTGAGAGATAGGCGAAGAAGCGCGAACGATGCGGATCTTCGTGCATGTAACCAATCGAGTACAGGTGCACGAGGGCCGAAACAGTGTTCACGACAACCAGCATAATGGCCGTGAGCGTGTCGACACGCAGGATCCAACGCAGATCCATGTCACCGACCTGGATCCAACGCATGACCTCAACCTTGACCACAGATGAGTGGCCATCGCTGACCGCGCCTACCAAACCGTCACCAAAGGCGACCGGAATGAAGACGATCCAACTCAGCACAGCGGCGATCAGCAGCAGTGCAGTCGTTAGATATTCACTGACCCTGTGGCCGATCTGTCGACCGAGTAATCCGGCGATCAGCGCCCCAATGAGGGGAAGAAAAACAATCGCTTGAATGATCATAGCGGGTGCTCTTAGCCCTTCATCAAGTTAGCGTCTTCGACAGCAACAGTGCCGCGATTACGGTAGAAGATGACGATGATCGCCAGACCGATTGCAGACTCGGCTGCGGCGACTGTGAGGATCATCAGCGCAAAAATCTGACCCTGTAGGTCATGCAAATGCGCGCTGAACGCCACCAAATTCAGGTTCACTGCCAGAAGGATCAATTCGACCGACATCAGGATGGTGATGATATTCCGGCGGTTCAGGAAAATCCCGAAAACGCCGAGTGTGAAGAGAATGGCTGCAACGGTCAGGAAATGACCGAGCCCGATACCCAAGCCCATGTTAACCCCCTACAGTCCCTGACCAGTTTTAACTTTGTTGACCTTGAGCGTGTTGCTCGGGTCACGCGCCAGCTGCGCCGCAGTGCTCTGACGCTTGATGCCTGGACGATGGCGCAGTGTCAGTACAATCGCGCCGATCATGGCGACCAACAGCACAGCCGCTGCTCCCATAAACAGGAAGACATAGCGCGTGTAGAGAACCTGCCCGATGGCACGAGTGTTATCGATAGCGTCGTTAATTGGCAGCGCAGAGGTCGTCCCAACAGCAGGAGCGATAAATGCACTACCCGCTACCAGGAGAAGCTCGAGCAACAGAACCACTCCAACAACCACGCCAATCGGCGCGTATTGAAGCATGCCCTGGCGCATCTGCGCGAAATCGACGTCGATCATCATCACAACGAAGAGGAAGAGAACCGCGACCGCGCCCACATAGACAACGATGAGGATCAGCGCGAGGAACTCAGCCCCCGCCAGCATGAACAGCCCGGCGGCGTTCACGAAAGCAAGAATGAGGAACAGCACGGCGTGAACCGGATTGCGGGCAGAAATCACCATGAATGCGGAGGCGATGGTCACCGCAGCAAACAGGTAAAAGAAGAACAATGGAAGTGTCATGCTCTTCCCTCTCAGCGATACGGCGCGTCAGCAGAGATGTTGGCGGCGATTTCGCGCTCCCAACGATCCCCATTGGCCAAGAGCTTCGCTTTGTCGAAGTAGAGCTCTTCACGCGTTTCAGTTGCAAATTCGAAGTTCGGGCCTTCCACGATTGCGTCCACCGGGCAGGCTTCCTGACAGAAGCCGCAGTAGATGCACTTCACCATGTCGATGTCATAGCGAACGGTACGACGAGTACCGTCGTTCTGGCGTGGTCCAGCCTCGATGGTAATGGCCTGTGCCGGGCAAATGGCTTCGCACAGCTTGCAGGCGATGCAGCGTTCTTCCCCATTGGGATAACGGCGCAAAGCATGCTCACCGCGGAAACGCGGTGACACCGCACCCTTTTCGAAGGGGTAGTTGATGGTTGGCTTCGGGGAGAAGAAGTAGCGCATGGCCAAGAAGAAGGCCGAGACGAACTCTTTCAGAAGAAGCGTATTGAGGATCTGCGAGGCGCGCATTAGACGGCTCCCCCGTGCCAGCCCCAGCCGGTGAGCTGAAGTACAAAAGCAACGATGACAACCATGATCAGCGACAGCGGCAGGAACAGTTTCCAACCGATCCGCATCAGCTGGTCATAGCGGTAGCGGGGGACAATCGACTTGGCCATGGCGAAGAAGAAGAAGACAAAGGACACTTTGAGGAAGAACCACACCACACCCGGAATCCAGGTGAACGGCGGCAGATCGATCGGCGGTGCCCAGCCCCCCATGAAGAGGATGGTGGTCATGGCGCACATCAAGAGGATCGAAATGTATTCGCCCAGCATGAACAGCAGGTATGGGGTGGACGAATATTCCGTCATGAAACCGGCAACCAGTTCCGATTCACCTTCGACCATGTCGAACGGTGGACGGTTGGTTTCAGCCAAAGCCGAGATGTAGAACACCACGAACATCGGGAAGAGCGGGATCCAGAACCAATTCAGGAACGAGAGCCACGGCACGCCTAGAGCATGGGCAATGCCCATCTCGGACTGCGCCTGCACGATGTCGTTGAGGTTGAGTGAGCCTACGCACAGGAGGACAGTGATAATGACGAGGCCGATAGAGACTTCGTACGACACCATCTGTGCGGCAGAGCGCAAAGCACCAAGGAACGGATATTTGGAGTTGGATGCCCAACCACCAATGATCACGCCGTAAACACCGAGCGACGAAATACCGAGAAGGTATAAGATCCCGATATTGATGTCTGCCATTGCCCAGCCATCAGAGACCGGAACAACGGCCCAGCCTGCCAGAGCGAGCGTTGCCGTGATCAGCGGCGCAGCCAGGAACAGAACCTTGTCAGCGCCCGCAGGAATAATGGCTTCCTTGAACGCGAACTTGAGCAAGTCCGCAAAGGATTGGAAGAGACCGAAGGGACCAACAACGTTGGGACCACGGCGCAGCTGAACGGCAGCCCAGACCTTACGGTCGCCCAAGAGGATAAAGGCTGTGAAGAGCAGCAGACCAACGAGAAGCAGAAGAGCCTTGTAGACAAAACCAACGTGGATACCCCATCCGAGAACGGGGATACCCAACAGGTAATCAAGTGCCGAAAGAATAAAGTCCATTATGCTCCCCTACTCCGCTGCCTGACGCAGGCCTGCGGCCATCGCCGCGCATTCGCCCATCACGGCGGAAGAACGTGCGATCGGATTGCTGAGGTAGAAATCGGTCTTTGCGCTCGAAAGCTGTGCCGACTTGGTCTTAGTGACCTTGACCAGCTTGGCGACGTCTTTCGCCGACCCCGGAGTGATCTGGTCAATCTTGGCCAGATGCGGGAATTCAGCATAGATCGCAGCGCGCAGCTGGGTCAGCGAATTATATGGCAGAGCCTGCCCAATGGCGCCCGAGAGCGCACGGATAATGGCCCAATCTTCCTTTGCATCGCCGGGCGGGAACACCGCACGGGTGGTGACCTGCACGCGCCCCTCGGTGTTCACATAGGTGCCAGACTTTTCGGTGTAGGTCGCGCCGGGCAGGATGACGTCGGCGCGATGCGCGCCCTTGTCACCATGCGAGCCGATGTAGACGACAAAGGCCTTACCCATGGCAGAGGTGTCGTATTCGTCAGCACCGAGAAGGAAGAGAACGTCGAGTTCTCCCTTGCCCGCCAGAGCGATCTGGTCAGCCGAGCAAACGCCGCCGTCATGCGGCACGAAGCCGATGTCGAGACCACCAACGCGGCTTGCCGCATTGTGCAGAAGTGCAAAGCCATTCCAGCCTTCGGCGACGTTCGCGCCAGTCGCCAACTTGGCGGCGAGTGCGATGACATCGCGACCGATTTGTTTGCCACCTTCAGCGTTCGACACTGCACCTTCGCCAACAATAATAAGCGGACGCTGGGCAGAAGCCAGGGTATTGGCAAACGCACCGTTACCGGATGCGAGGTCGGCTAAGGTCTCAAAGCCAGCACCAAGATAGGTGTAATCATAGTTCAGGTCTGGCTGATCACCGATGACGGCAATTGGCAGACCCTTGGCGCGCCAGGTCTTGCGAATACGCGAATTCAGAACAGCTGCTTCATGGCGCGGGTTGGCGCCAATGATCAGAATAGCGTCGGCCTCTTCGATCCCGGCAATGGTCGGGTTGAAGATATAGGCTGAGCGCGGCATGGACGGATCAATGCCGGACATGGCCGGACGAACGTCGGTCATGCCAGAGCCGATGGAAGCTAGCAGGCCCTTGAGGGCATACATTTCTTCGACCGCTGCGAGATCCCCCGCAATCGCACCGACCTTGTTACCGGCCTTTTTTATCTTGCCAGCAACTGCCGACAGCGCTTCGTCCCAGCTTGTGGGCTGCAGCTTGCCGTTCTTGCGGACATAAGGCCGATCAAGGCGCTGGCTCTTAAGGCCATCCCAGATGAAACGGGTCTTGTCCGAAATCCATTCCTCGTTGATCGCTTCGTTGATGCGCGGAAGAATGCGCATCACTTCTCGACCACGAGAGTCGACGCGAATGGCCGAACCGACAGCGTCCATCACGTCGATGGACTCGGTCTTGTTCAGTTCCCAAGGACGCGCATGGAAAGCGTAGGGCTTGGAGGTGAGCGCACCAACAGGACAAAGGTCGATGACATTGCCCTGCATTTCGCTGGTTAGTGCACGTTCCAGATACGGAGTGATTTCTGCGTCTTCGCCACGACCGATGAGGCCGAGTTCAGAAATGCCTGCCACTTCAGTGGTGAAGCGAACGCAGCGCGTGCAGTGAATGCAGCGGTTCATCACTGTGTTGATCAGCGGGCCCATGTACTTGTCTTCGACTGCGCGCTTGTTCTCAAAGAAGCGCGAACCAGAGACACCATAGGCCATGGCCTGATCCTGCAGATCGCACTCGCCGCCCTGATCGCAAATCGGGCAATCTAGCGGGTGGTTGATCAGAAGGAATTCCATCACGCCTTCGCGCGCCTTTTTGACCATCGGCGTGTTGGTGAACATTTCTGGCGGTTCACCATTGGGGCCTGGACGCAAGTCCTTGACCGCCATGGCGCAAGAGGCCTGTGGCTTTGGCGGGCCACCCTTAACTTCGACCAGACACATGCGGCAGTTGCCGGCCACAGACAAACGTTCGTGGAAGCAGAAGCGTGGGATTTCCGCGCCTGCTGCCTCAGCGGCTTGCATGAGTGTGAAGTAGTCAGGGACTTCGACGAGAGTACCGTCGACTTTGATCTGAGCCATCGGCTTACTCCGCGGCAATCGACGGCACAGCGCCGTCGCTGGTCGAGGACCAGGTATATTGATCGATGCGCGCTTCGATGACGTCACGGAAGTTGCGGATCAAGCCCTGAACAGGCCAGGCCGCAGCGTCGCCCAGCGCACAGATTGTGTGCCCTTCGATTTGCTTAGTGACTTCAAACAGCATGTCGATTTCGCGCTTTTGTGCACGGCCCTCAACCATTCGGCCAAGAACGCGCATCATCCAGCCTGTGCCTTCTCGGCATGGCGTGCACTGGCCGCAGCTTTCGTGCTTGAAGAAAGCCGAAATGCGCCAGATGGCTTTTACCACATCGGTCGACTTATCCATGATGATCATGCCGCCGGTTCCGAAGCTCGACTTCTTCTCACGAAGACCGTCGAAGTCCATGATGGTGTCCATCATGTTTTCGGCCCGCACGATCGGACACGAGGCACCGCCCGGGATCACTGCAAGGAAATTATCCCAGCCGCCACGGATGCCGCCGCAGTGCTTTTCGATGATGTCCTTGAAGTTTTCACCCAAGGCTTCTTCAAACGTACAGGGATTGTTGACGTGCCCCGAAACCATAAAGAGCTTGGTGCCAGTGTTATTGGCGCGGCCGATATTGGCGAACCACCCGCCAGAACGACGGAGAATTTCCGGCACAACGGAGATGGATTCGACGTTGTTGACCGTGGTTGGGTTGCCATAAACGCCCATACCCGCTGGGAATGGCGGCTTGAGGCGTGGCTGCCCCTTCTTGCCCTCTAGGCTTTCCATCAATGCGGTTTCTTCGCCGCAGATGTATGCACCAGCGCCGTGGTGGACGATGATATCCAAGTCCCAACCGTGGATATTGTCCTTGCCGATCAGCTTGGCGTCATAGGCCTCCTGGACAGCATGCTCGAGGTTTTGACGTTCACGAATGAACTCTCCGCGCACGTAGATAAATGCTAGGTGCGCATCCATGGCGCGCGCGGCCAACAAACACCCTTCAATCAGGTGGTGCGGATCGTGGCGCAGGATTTCGCGGTCCTTACATGTGCCCGGTTCAGATTCGTCGGCGTTCACCAGCAGATAATGCGGACGACCGTCATTGACCTTTGGCATGAAGGTCCATTTGAGTGCCGTCGGGAAGCCTGCACCACCACGACCGCGGAGGCCGGAGGCCTTCACTTCATTGGTGATCCAGTCACGCCCGGAGTCGATAAATTCCTTAGTGCCAACCCAAGCGCCACGTTTCCGCGCGCCTTCCAGACGCCAATCGTGCCGTCCGTAGAGGTTGGTGAAAATGCGATCCTTGTCAGCGAGCATGATGATCAGCTTTCCGCTTCACTACATAAAACCACCAGGCGGTCATACCAATGACCGCCCCAATCACCGCAGCAACCAGCCCATCGAGCTGAATGCCTGCGACGATCCCGAGACCTGAGACTATAGCCGTCCCCATAATCGCGAATGCCACCAGAAGGAGGATTTCGACCATGGTCAGCTTGCTTAGGTCAACTTTGCCATCAGCCATCAACGGGGATCCTTCCCGAAGACACGACGGTATTCTTCAATCCCGCCCTTGGCCAAAGCCTCAGCCTGACCTTTCCAGTTGTCGCGCTGGGCACGGCCGGGGAAGGACAGTGCAGCTTCAACCTTGGCAAAATCCTCGTCGCTGAAATCGGCAACCTGATCGTAACGGGTCACGCCAAGCGCGTTGAGCTTGCTTTCGATAACGGGGCCGACACCGGAGATAAGCTTGAGGTCATCCGCAGCGCCCGCGGGAGCCACAAAGATGGGCGTCACGCCGCCCTTCTCAGCATTCGGAGTGACTTCTTTGGGGTTATCGGAGGCTGCAACCACAGCAGGCTTGTTGTCGCTACCAACGCCTTTGCCGCCGTCGACCTTGCCTGCAGACGATTCCGCGCCGGTGGCGCCTTCACGCATTGCTGTGTTCGGCTTGCCGTCTGCCCCTGCTGAGGCAGAAGCATCCTTACGGTCCTTTTCGGCCTGAGCGGTCGAAACCTTGGCCTCAACAGGCGTACCCTTGAGCGCAGGCGCCGCTTCAGGCGCGATGTTCTTGGGCTGCGCGGCCGTAGTCGGCGCTTGCGGCGCGGCACCAGCGGCGGGCGCGGCTGCTGGAGCGTCTGGAGCCAGAGGCGGCACAAACTTTTCGCGCTTGGCAGTTGGCTCCTCAGTGAGAACAACCAAGCCTGAAGCAGGCGCAGCGTTCAGACGATCGATCTGGGTGCCCGGTTTGATCGTGTCAGCACGACCAGCATGGAGAGCGTCGATGATTTCTTCGAGGCGTTCCGGCGTCAGATCCTCGTAGGTGTCTTGGAAGATCGCAACCATTGGTGCGTTCACACACGCGCCAGCGCATTCCACTTCTTCCCAAGACAGCGTGCCGTCTTCGTTAAGGTGGTGCGGATCGTGATGGATCTTACTTTTGCAGACTTCGATCAGAGCCTCGGCGCCGCGCAACATGCACGGGGTAGTACCACAGACCTGCACGTGAGCACGGGTACCGACAGGCTGGAGCTGGAACTGGGTATAAAAAGTCGCGACCTCGAGCACCCGGATATAGGGCATGCCGAGCATTTCCGCGATCTTTTCAATCGTGGCGCGAGTGACCCAGCCATCCTGTTCCTGGGCACGCATCAACAGAGGGATCACAGCTGATTGCTGGCGTCCCGCGGGATAGAGGCCAATGCGCTTTTCAGCCCAGGCCTGATTTTCTGCAGTAAAGGCGAAACTTGCCGGCTGTACCGACTCTTCCGCAAGGCGACGCACAGACATCAGCGATCAACCTCTCCGAACACAACGTCGATCGATCCGAGGATTGCCGTAACGTCAGCCAGCATGTGGTGACGACACAGGTAATCCATGGCGCTTAGATGGGCGAAGCCCGGCGCACGAATGTGACAACGATAGGGTTTGTTGGTGCCATCAGACACCAGATAAACGCCGAACTCGCCCTTTGGCGCTTCGACGGCTGCATAGATTTCACCGGCAGGTACTTTGAACCCTTCTGTGTAGAGCTTGAAGTGATGGATGAGCGCTTCCATCGATTGCTTCATCTCACCGCGCTTAGGCGGAACGACCTTACCATCAGTAGAGGCCACTGGCCCCTTCCCGTCCGGAGCGTTCAGCTTGTCAACGCACTGCGCCATAATGCGGGTCGACTGACGCATCTCTTCCATACGGACGAGATAGCGGTCATAGCAGTCCCCATTCTGGCCAGTTGGAATGTCGAAATCCATCTCGGCATAGGCATCGTAAGGCTGTGCCTTGCGCAAATCCCAAGCAGCGCCCGAACCACGAACCATGACCCCCGAGAACCCACGCCCCCAAGCTTCTTCCAGCGGAACAACACCGATATCGACGTTACGCTGCTTAAAGATGCGGTTGTTGGTGAGAAGACGGTCAATGTCTTCGAGTGGCTGGATGAAATCCTTGCAGAATTGGCCGATATCATCGACCAACGCCTGCGGCAGATCCTGATGCACACCACCAGGACGGAAGTAGGCGGCATGCATACGAGCGCCCGATGCGCGCTCATAAAAAATCATCAGCTTTTCGCGCTGTTCGAACCCCCAAACAGGGGGCGTGAGCGCACCAATGTCCATGGCCTGCGTGGTCACATTCATCAAATGGGCGAGCAAGCGGCCGATTTCTGCAAACAGGACACGAATAAGCTGGCCACGGCGAGGCACTTCGATGCCCAGCATGCGCTCAACCGCCAGCACATAGGCGTGCTCTTGGTTCATCGGCGCCACATAGTCGAGGCGATCGAAATACGGCAGGCCCTGCAGATAGGTCTTGTGCTCGATTAGCTTTTCAGTGCCGCGGTGCAACAGACCAATATGGGGATCAACGCGCTCAACGATTTCACCGTCGAGCTCCAAGATCATACGCAGCACACCGTGCGCCGAAGGGTGCACAGGGCCAAAGTTTAGCGTGAAGTTGCGAACGTCTACTTCGCTCATCAGTTCTTCGCCTTTTCGTCGCCGGGCAGCACATAGTCCGTGCCTTCCCATGGTGACAGGTAATCAAACGCACGAAATTCCTGCGCGAGCTTAACCGGTTCATAGACGACGCGACGACGCTCTTCGTCGTAGCGAACTTCTACAAAGCCGGTGAGCGGGAAGTCCTTGCGCAGCGGATTGCCGTCAAAACCGTAGTCGGTGAGGATGCGACGCAAATCGGGGTGATCTGAGAACAAAACGCCGTAGAGGTCATAGACCTCGCGCTCGAACCAGTTTGCCCCGGCGAACACGTCGCAAATCGACGGCACAAGGCTATTTTCGTCCGTCTGCAGCTTGAACCGGATACGCTGATTAAGGTGCGGACTCAGCAAGTGGTAAACCACGTCAAACCGCTGTTCGCGTTCTGGATAGTCCGCGCCGCAGACATCCACAAAAGAGATGAAGCGACATTTTGCGTCATCGCGCAGAAACAGCGCGACATCTACAACGGCATCCTTCGCTATGGAAACCGTCAGATCCCCGAAAGCGACGTCAAAGCCAATCACTGCGTCTCCCAGAGATGCGGCGATATATTCCCCCAGTGCGACTTGCGGGTCCACAACGACGGCAGTGTCCAAAATTTCAGTTTCGTCCATGACCCTGCCCTTATCTTTCGATCGTGCCGTCTCTGCGGATCTTCTTTTGCAAAAGAAGAATGCCGTAGAGCAGCGCTTCAGCAGTGGGCGGGCAGCCTGGAACGTAGACGTCTACGGGCAGAATGCGATCGCAACCGCGAACGACCGAATAGGAATAGTGGTAGTAGCCGCCGCCATTGGCGCAACTGCCCATGGAAATGACGTAGCGCGGCTCGGGCATCTGGTCATAGACCTTGCGCAGAGCGGGCGCCATTTTGTTCGTCAGCGTACCGGCGACGATCAGAACGTCCGACTGGCGCGGCGACGCACGGGGCGCCGTACCGAAGCGCTCCACGTCATAGCGCGGCATGGACATCTGCATCATCTCGACAGCGCAACAAGCCAGACCTGTCTGCATCCACATCAGCGAGCCAGTGCGCGCCCAAGTGATCAATTGAGAGACCGTGGTCACAAGGAAGCCCTTGTCGGCCAGCTCGTTGTTCACGCCGACAAAGAACGGATCGTCAGCACCAACTGCCCTGCCCGTCGCGGGGTCAAGAGCACCTGTCGGACGGGGCGTAACCAGCGTGGTATCTGCGTGGTTCAATCCCATTCGAGAGCTCCCTTACTCCACTCATAAATAAAGCCGATGGTCAGCACCGCGAGGAAAACCATCATCGACCAGAAACCGAACCAACCAACATCCCGAAAGGCTACAGCCCAAGGGAAGAGGAAGGCGACTTCTAGGTCAAAAATGATGAACAGAATCGCGACCAGATAAAAACGCACATCCACCTTCATGCGCGCGTCGCTGAACGCCTCGAAGCCCGCTTCGAACGCCGACACCTTTTCAGGGTCAGGACGTTTAACGGCGATCAAGAATGGCGCAACCAGCAATGCCGCGCCGATAAGGCCCGACAAGGCGATGAAGATAACAATGGGCAAATAATCGCTGAGCAAATCAGTCATGCGAGCAGCCTAAAAACTGTGTTCCGGCCAGGGCGGCCGTTAGGCATGCGGGTAGCATCGCAATTGGGGCGAGTGTACCGACACGCCGGTGATGCGAAACCGATTAGACCTTCCCCCATCCTGTTTCAAGG
Source organism: Devosia sp. WQ 349K1 (assembly GCF_016595685.1). NCBI lineage: Bacteria > Pseudomonadati > Pseudomonadota > Alphaproteobacteria > Hyphomicrobiales > Devosiaceae > Devosia > Devosia sp. WQ 349K1. The sequence continues at coordinate 332,501 of NZ_JAENGO010000001.1, forward strand.
GAAAGAAAACATGACTTGAACAATCATGTAATGGGTCTGCTATCGAATACTGGAAATTAGTGCAGTTTCTCTGGCATTAGCCAGTGCAAGTTGTCGCATTGACGGGCAAATCTCTCCCGGCTGACTGCATTTTATTGCACTAGCCGAGCACCATTCAGCCCCTAAACGGGCAACGACAGGCCGAAATTTCAAGACGAAGAGAATCGATCACATGGACCAATTTTCTCGCGAGCGTTTTACGCACCGCTCGTTAGTGTAGGGCACCCTAAAAAACAAAACGGCGAACCGCGTGAGCGGTCCGCCGAATTGGGTGCAAGTAAAGCATCGGAGCGCGCGAAGCGCCCCGATACGTTATCTTGGCTTAGAAGTGGTAGAAGGCACCAACGGTTGCCTTGGTCGCACGGAAGAAGTCGTCCGAGCCATTCTTGTCGAATGCGCCCTGACCAACGATTTCACCGCGAACGGTTACTGCGTCGGTTACAGCGAATTCAACGCCAGCGCCGAGCTGGTAGATACCAGCATTGTCAACGCCTTCACGAGCCTGGAAGCCAACGCCACCAATTGCGTATACGAGTGCGTTGTCGGTTACGACAGCACCAACGCGGAGGTTAGCGAAGAATTCACCGGACGAGTACGAGTCGTTCCAGAGCCAGTCGCCGGTCACTTCAAGACCAACCAGAACTGGGTCCATTGGAATGAAGTTCACGCCAGCTGCAACGCCGAGAACACCATTGGTGGTGTCGATACGACCTGCGTTACCGTACTGCTGAGTACCAACCCACTGGCCGCCAACGCGAGCACCAGCATAGATACCTTCCCAATCAAAACCCGAAGAGGTTTCGATGATTGGCTGTGGGGTGGTTGGGATGATGAGGTCAGCTGCCTGAGCGCCACCAACCATAAGAGCTGCGGCCGAAACGCCGATAGCCAGAGAACGTACAAACATATCTTGCACTCCCAATAGAGTTAACCGTAGTCGCCCTGTAAATGACTCAGGCAGAGGGAAGATACAAGTGCGTCAAAGCGCATTTTAGCCAGTGAGGCTAAGAATCCATGACCAATTGGCCCATGGTGTTGCAAAGAAACTACGGATTCGCTCCAATTTGAGACAAATCCTAGCTTTTGCATCCATCCACACCCCTTGCAGCCAGATGGCGCAACACAATAGGGCGGCAGATCACAGTAGTGACACATTTCCGCCCTGTTTGCAACATTCGAAGGCACGCCGCCGCGCGCATTCATTTAAGATTCGTTATCACTCTGATCAAAAATGCCAATTTGCGCCAAAAGTGATCAGATTCGTGGGCTCCCCACCGGAGATCGGGACACCACGGAGATATTGCGCACCCAAGGAAACCGAGTCCGAAATCGGAATTTCGAGCCCGCCGCCTAATAGGACTTGCTGGTTTGGCTGAGGTCCCAAATCCAGCCCGTACCCGGCTGCTGTGTACACGAGTAGGCTATCAGTCGCGACAACCCCTGCCCTGCCAAGAATCTCACCATAGGCCATAGCGTCATGACCTGTGGTGCCAGGAAGCCCACGGACGGCAACTTCGGCTCCAACTAGGTAGAAGTCGAACTGGGTTTGAATGCCAAGCTGCGCACCCAGCGCTAACGCTCCACCGTCATTATCGAGCGCGGGGCCAGCACTGATCCCGGCGTAGAGTCCAGACCAATCAAAATCGGCTTCATCGTAGATAGCCAAAGAAGCAGAGGTGGATATGGGCACCGCAATAGGCTCAGCAGCACCAGCCAAGCCAGTGTTCGACACCGCGCTCAGTATCAGAATGAGAATTCGATTTTGCGATTTCATCTGGCACCCCCTGCGGTGCGGCCGTTGCTATACCTCTAACTCAGCAGCGATGGCGGAGTTCCAAATCGGCTCCATGCCCTTAAGACAAAAAAAGTCCCCGGCCTTGTGTGCATGAACCGGGGACTACTGGAGGTCGCAGGGAGGGAGGTGCCTGCAGTCGAAAAACGAAGTGGCGCGCGTTCGGTTCCAATTACTTAGAATGCAATCGGTATCCTCAATCAACGGTGCAAGATTTACACAAGAGAGTAATTTCTCATATTTAACATCGCTTTAGCAGAACTCGGCACTGTGGATAGAGCGATAAAGATACAATTTTAGTCACTGCGTTAGCTTCTCGTTCGTCGACTCGGCCCAAATCAGTCGGCCATGAAAAACGACCGGCGCGACCAAGAACGAGATAGAGTGCGATTGCCAGCGACGCTCGTCTGGGGTGACGGGCTTCTGCGCGCAGCCGGGACGATTATTGAGCAATCATCCGGTGGTGCTCGAGTTCGCCTGGATGAAGAAACCAAGGTCGCCGCTGACTGCTATTTACTCTTCTCGCATCGACTTGAACCGTGTCGCGTGATTTGGCAGGCGCAAGGCTCCATTGGCTTGAGCTTCGTGCTGCCTGAATAGCCTCTGCGCTCTCACCCTCGTTGGAACCGACAACGGCCCCGCCCATTTTTCCCTCCAATGGAGGCGAACAATGGCGACTGTCGTACGACTAACTGAGAAACAAATTCGAAGCTTGCTTGAGGATGCTCACGAGATCGAGCAGGAATTCAAAGCGATCTACGTCCAGCTCGAAAACGCGCAAGTGAGCGAAGGCATTCTGGTCAACTACCGAAAGCTGCACAATCGCTATTCCACAGCCATCAAATTCATTCACCGCCAACGTGAACTCGCAGGTAAAACGTAAGTCACTGCCTGTGAACGGAAAGCGGTAAGCTATTTCCGCACCTGAGCAAGGAATGGTACCCTCGATAAATGACGGACCGTTTCACGCTCATCAACACTGCAACATTTCGGCAGGACATTAAGAAGAGCTGCTTCATCGCCCTGGCTGCTCCCATTGCATCAGAGGCGGACGCGAAGCAATTTCTCACGGAGAGTGCCGCAACTGATGCGGGGCATAATTGTTGGGCATGGCGCCTCGGCCAAGCCTATCGCTTCAGTGATGACGGCGAACCGAGTGGCACAGCGGGAAAGCCGATACTGCAGGCGATCGACGGCCAGAATTTAGATGGCGTCGTCGTCAACGTGTCGCGATGGTTTGGAGGCGTACTCCTCGGCAGTGGCGGACTGATCAGAGCTTATGGCGGAACCGCCGCCCAATGCTTGCGAAACGCCGAGAAAGCACAGTTGATCGCGATGAGCACCGTCAAGATTACGGTGCCTTTCGAGGATGTAGCGCTCCTTCAAGCGCGCATCCCTACGTTTCCCCATGCCAGCATTTCGGCACAAGACTTCACCGCGACCGGTGCGAACCTGACAATTGCTGTGGCTCGTGACGCCGCCGAGGAACTGCGGGCTTACGCCATCAACAGTACCCGCGGCCGCGCCTTAGTCTTTGCGCAGGACGAAAACTGACCCGTAGAGCCAACTGCTCACGACTTGTCCTGGCAATGCATCAATGCTCCGAGCAGCCCACTGTCGTGCCCTAGTGCAGCAGCACGAATCTCGGTGCGGAACAGTTCCGGCTCAGAGGCAACCTGACTTTTCACACGATCGAGAAATCCTCGTGCCAAGCCGATGCTTCCCCCGATGGCAACGCGGTCCAATCCCAATATGGAAGTGAGATCCGTTATTAGTGTGCCGACGCTAGCAGCGGCGAGCGCGATAACGCCTTCATGCTCGCCACTTTCAAAAACCGCTTTCGCATCTGCGAGCCCAGCCGCAGCGGCTAAGGCCTTGCCACCGGCAATGCTCTCAACAGTGCCTACACGTCCAGAACCGCAGCGCGCTGACCCATAGGGCGATGAGACGAAACCGACATGGCCGGCAAGGCCGTTAGAGCTTTCGACGAGCTTCCCACCGAGGACAAGGCCACCACCAACGCCCGTAGAGACGGTGATGTAAGCAAAGTTGTACGCCCCCTGCCCAGCCCCCAGCTTCGCTTCAGCAACAGCCGCCGCCGCCGCATCATTTATTGCGCAGCTTTTGTGGCCAAAGCGCTTGACGAGCAGCGCGCCCAACGGCGCCGCTGTGATTGCACTGAGAGTTTTGATATTGACCGCGTGCCAATTGCCTTGGTGATCAACTCGCCCTGCGACAGCGACACCAACAGACTGACCGTCCGAGTGCCCGATGCCTCTCAGGAGGCCCGCCATCTTATCTATTTGAGCGTCCAGACCCGCAGCGGGATCTGTCATATCCTGCACTTTTACGGCCACGCGACCGTCTTCAATGCGCGCGGCTGCGATCTTAGTGCCGCCCAGATCAACCGCGAAGCCGCTTAGGCTCATTTTGCGCTCCGAATGGCGTCAGCGAACCAAGAGGTAACATGTTCGAGACGCGTCAAGGCACTACCAACGGTAACCGCGTCTGCACCAGATTGCATGGCTGCTGCGGCCAAGTCAGGTGAATTAAGGCGGCCTTCAGCCATAACAAATGCACCTAAGGCTTTGAAGTCGCGGATAAGCTGGAAATCCGGTCCATCGTTATTACCGGCTGTTGCCTCGGTATAGCCGGACATGGTCGTGCCCAAAATCTGCGCACCACCAGCGAGCGCTAGCTTGCCATCAGCAAGAGTCGAACTGTCTGCCATCGCAATTTTCCCGGCTCCGAGAATAGCAGCCAGCACTGCTTCCTTGCTGTCAGGACGGGCGCGGTCAGTCGCATCATAGGCTATTATGTCGGCACCGGCTTCTGCCAAAGCGATAGCTTCCGAAACACGCACGGTAATGCGAACAGGGCTGTCGTCGAGATCAGATTTTACAATGGCAATGATCGGGACATTGACCAGCGGGCGCGTCGCCTTGAGATTGTCGACACCTTCAATGCGAAGAGCAACAGCGCCACCGGCGACACAGGCCTGCGCCATGGCCGCAACGATCTCTGGGCGATCCATCGGACCGTCATCTACTGGCTGACACGAGGCCACCAGGCCCCCACGGATGCGGCTCAAAATGTCCACGATCTAGTCCTTTAAACGAGAGTACCGGCGGCAACGCGAGAATGTGTCGCCGCCGGGAACGGTATTCAGATTAACTGATCACGCCGAGATCGCGGGCGATCTTTTCAATCTTGGCAGTAGTTTCCGCATCCAAACCCTTCAGAGGCGCGGTCATCGTTGCCGACGAAATAATGCCGCGTGCGGCCATAACGACCTTGAACGCGCCAACACCGGTAGCGTCACCCGAGCGACCAGCCGGTACAAAAACGACTTCGAAAAGATCGTTGATGAACTTCTGTTCCTTGACGGCAGTGGCGTAGTCACCAGCCTTCGCTGCGTCCCACAAACGGACATACGCCGCTGCTTCATAGTTCGCAGCGCCAGGAACGGCACCATCGGCACCGATAAGAGCCATGGCATCAACAACCATTTCGTGACCGGTGAACAGTACCAATGGCTTACCGGCAGCTTCGTTGTAGGCAATGAGGCGACGGAACGACACGTCGTCGCCCGAAGAGTCCTTCACGCCAGCAATGACGCCTTCCTTACCGAGCTGAACGAGCAGCTTAGGCGACAGCTTTTTGTGAACGCGCACCGGAATGTCGTAGGCGAACAGTGGAACCGAAATACCCGCCTTGATGATGCGGAAGTGGTCAGCCACTTCAGCTTCATCGTTGATGGTGTACATTGGCGCGGTGGTCACGATGGAGTCTGCGCCGGCTTCAATCATCTTATTGGCGGTGCGAATGACGGTCTGCGGGGAGACTTCCATCGCGCCAGCGATAATCGGAACGCGACCAGCGTTGACCTTGGCGATGTGGCGAACGATCGCGACGCGATCTTCCTCAGACAAATAGCAGACCTGGCCGGTCGAGCCGAGGGCGAATAGGCCGTGCACGCCGGAGGTAATCAGGTACTCGACGAGGTTGGTGAGATCGTCAAAATTGACGGTCCCGTCCGCGTTGAGCGGTGTGACGACGGGAGGGACGATGCCGTGATAAACGTGCTTAGACATGAGAGGACCAAGGGTCAGGAGGTTAAGGAGGATCCGACTAAACGTGCAGCAGGCTTGGCGCTGCCGAGAGCAGAGTACGGGTGTAGTTTTGGGACGGAGAGCCGAGCACCTGCGCGCCCGGACCATATTCGATGACCTTGCCGCGGTTCATCACGGCGATATCGTCCGAGATGTGGCGTACGGTCTGAATGTCGTGGGAAATGAAAACCATCCCCAAATTAAGCTCGCGCTTGAGGTCCTGGAGAAGATTGAGAATCTGCGCCCGAACCGAAACGTCGAGTGCCGATGTCGGCTCATCGGCAACAATCACCTGAGGCTCTAGTGCGAGAGCGCGGGCAATCGCAACACGCTGGCGTTGCCCGCCTGAGAGTTGAGCTGGAATTGCGTCAAGCACGGATTGCGGCAGACCGACCAAGGAAACCAACTCAGAGACGCGACGCTGACGCGAGTTGTCGTCGCCAATGCCGTGGACTTGCAATGGATCAACCAGCGCATCCCTGACAAGCATTCGCGAATTAAGTGCAGTAGCCGGATCTTGAAACACAACCGACACCACCCGACCAATACGCTTGCGCGTCTTCGCGTCGAACTTCTTGACCTCTTCGCCGCCAAAGAAAATCTGACCCGAACTCGGTGCCAGAAGACCAATCAACACCTTCGCAGCGGTCGATTTTCCTGAACCAGATTCGCCCACTACACCCAAGGTGCGGCCGCGATGAACCGCAAGGGAAATAGTATCGAGTGCACGAAGCGAAACCGGCTTCAGAATGGACGACCGGATACGGAAGTCGACGCAGACATTGCGCAGTTCAATGAGGGCGTCGCCCTTTTCGGATGCAACCGTGCTCATGCGTTTTGCTCCAAAGGTTGAACCAAGGCGTCATCGGGATGAGCTGCATAAAAATGCTGCGTGTTTGGTATTTGGCGGAAGACGCGACGCACACCCGCATTGCGCTCAGGGTCCGATGACCGTGGTGCGAAACGATCCCCTTCCGGGAATTCACGCGGCGATGGCACTGTGCCCTTCACCTGGTGAAGTCGGGAAGCACCCGCTTCGATGCTGAGAACAGCACCAAGCAAGCCACGGGTGTATTCGTGCACGGGCTGAGTCAGAACCTCACGGGTTTTGCCCTGCTCAACCATCTGGCCAGCATACATCACTGAAATGCGGTGGGAGATTTCAGCAACCAAGGCCAGATCGTGAGACACGAAGAGCATTGCAAAGCCGAGTTCTTCGCGCAGACGATTGAGCAGCTCAACCACTTGCTTCTGTACGGTCACGTCGAGTGCCGTAGTCGGTTCGTCGGCGATGACCAAGCGCGGATTGCGGGTAAGCGCCATCGCGATGAGTACGCGTTGCCGCTGTCCGCCCGAAAGCTCATGCGGATACGAATTGAGGATACGCTGTGGCTCAAGACCAACCATGGTGAGCAGGTCTTCAGCCGTGCGGGTCCCACCACGCGAGGTGAGCTGGGCCATCTGGCTGCGGATCAACATAGCCGGGTTCAGCGACGACAGCGCGTCCTGATAAATCATGGCGATACCCTTACCGCGCAGAGCATTGCGCTCCTTCTCGGTCATGGTGAGAAGGTTCTTGCCTTCAAACAGAATCTCGCCCGTGATTTTCGCCCGTGGATCAAGAAGACCCATAACCGCGAGAGACGTGATGGACTTGCCGCAACCACTCTCGCCAACGAGCGCAACGGTCTCTCCCGGACGAACCGAGAAGGAGATCTCGTCCACGACGTTGACATTGCCGTGTCTCGGGAAGGCTATCGAAAGGTTCTTAACTTCGAGAAGTGGAGCCTTGCTGTCGTCACCCACGAGGCGATCCGTTCGGGCCAACTCAATGCGACGGAGTTCGGCAAGACGATCCTCGAGTGAGACGACCGCGTCACCCGCTACCGCCTCATTACCCTGGGCCTTGGGCGCAGTGAGCTGATCGATCGCGGCGGCAACTTGGCTCTGGTTGATCGCTGCGCGAGCACGAGGTGCCGCCATGGCGTCCGTCATGCCTTCGGCAAGAATGTTGAGCGCCAAAACTGTAATCGTAATCATCATGCCGGGGAAGAAAGTCGACCACCAGCTACCGGACATGACGAGCTGACGACCGGCGGCCATCACATTGCCCCAACTTGGCTCCGGGTCAGGAACACCAGCCTGAATAAAGGAGAGCGAAGCTTCAAACACAATCGCATCGGCAACAAGGATGGTTGCGAAAACCAACACTGGTGCCAAGCAATTTCGAGCGACGTGTTTGATCAGAATGTGCGGTGTGGAGGCGCCCATAACGCGCACTGCAGCAACATAGTCATCGCCATATTGGCCAATAATGTTTGCACGAATGACACGGGTCATCTGCGGCACATAGAGGAAGGCAATGGTGAAGACCAAGACTGGCAGGTTCTGGCCAAACACCGTGACGAATACAACTGCAAGAGCAATGCCCGGGAACGACATGACCATGTCGAGGACACGCATAAGCGTCTCGGAAACGAGCTTGCTGGCGGTTGCAGCTATTGCGCCCAAGACAGAGGCGGCAATGAGCGCAACGAAGGTCGCAGCAATACCGATAATCAGAGAATAGCGGGCGCCATAGGCAAGACGAGAAAAGATATCGCGTCCCTGTCGGTCAGTGCCGAACCAGTGCGTTGCGTCCGGACCGGCTGGGCCACGTGTAAGCCCGGTGGCGAGGGGATCAAACGGCGAGACAAGCGGCGCAAAAACAGCGCCGAAACCAACGAGCGCCAGCACAAAGAGCGCGATCTTGGACGTCAACGGAAGGTTCTTCAGGCCTGCCAGGCTTAAACCCGGAACAGAAAGCTTTTTGGTGGTTTCAGTACGGATCACGTCAGATATCCCGGATGCGCGGATTGACCAGCACGTAGAGCAGATCGACCACGACATTGATCACGATGAAGGCGACCGCCACGGTCAGGGTCACGCCCTGCACCAAGTTTGGTTCATTGTTGCTGACTCCGTTGAGGATCAGCATGCCCATGCCGTTGATGTTAAAGATGATCTCGATGATGACGGCACCGCCCATGAGATAGCCAATGCGGAGCCCCAAAACGGTGATCGGTGTAATAAGCGCATTGCGCAGAACATTACGACCGACAACGACATGTCGCGGAACGCCAGCCCCGAGAGCTGTGCGGACGTAGTCCTTGTCGAGCTCTTCAACAACGGCGGTGCGGACAACACGTGACAGCTGGCCGACAACAGGCACAGCAAGCGCCACAGAAGGCAGCAACATGCGGAGGAACCAACCGCCAAAATTGTCAAACATGTCTGGCAATCGGCCAGATGTCGGAAGGAGAGAAATCAAACCAACTTTGTGGCCAAGCGCTTGAATAAGCAGAACAGCAAGCCAGAAACTGGGGGTGGACAGCGACGCAATCGAGAAGACACGGATAAGCTGATCAGGCCAGCGATCGCGATAAATCGCGGCGATCACACCGAGCAATAGCGAGAAGAAGACTGCAATTATCAACCCAAGGAAGGTCAGCTGCAGCGTGATCGGAAAGGCGCGAGCAACTTCGTCAATCACAGGCAACTGGCGCGCAGAGTACGTGCCTAGGTCACCCTGGACCATGCCGAAAAGGAAATCGATGTAGCGGGACAATAACGGCTCATCGAGCCCATGCTGCAACCGATAAGCAGCGCGCGCCTCCATCGATGCGCCCTCGCCCAGCGCGGTAATCGCTGGATCTACGCCCGAAAAGGACATGACGAAAAAGACGAGGAAGGTGATCCCTAGGATCATGATCGGCAATTGCAGTAAGCGGCGACCGATCAGATTGAGCACGTTTAGCATTCCGCCTTGGCTCTCTTCTGGGTAAGCGTGACGGGGAAGTAGACCCCGGGATAACCCGAGGTCCGTATTTGCGAATGGCGCAATGTGCGCGACTGGCTCTTACTTCTTCACGCCAACGTCTAGGAAGGACAGACCAGTGGTTGGAACTGGTGCAAAGCCTTCTAGTTCGTCTGGGTTCCAAGCCGTCGGCAGCTGACGGTGCAGCAGCGGATAGAGCACGACTTCTTCAGAAAGAAGATCCATGGCTTCGTTCCACTTTGCAGTCTGGTCGTCACCGGACAGCTTCTGTGCGTCGGCAAGCAACTGGGTCAGCTCGGCGTAGCCTTCGCTTTCAGCCCAACGGTAGCGCGTGGTTGGCCAGATGTTGTCGCCAAACCACCACTGCATCAGAATGTCTGGGTCATTGCCAAAAACAGATGGATCACCAGGGGCAATCATGACCTGCATTTCGCCAGCATCGACCTTAACGTACTGACCGCCGGACTGACCGATGTCGAGCGTGGTGTTGATACCAACAGCATCAAGGCTTTCCTTGATGATTGGCGCAACGTCCTTCACCCAACCATGATCAGTGCTCATCAGCGTGATATCAAGCGAAGGAACACCCGCTTCAGCGAGAAGCGACTTGGCCTTTTCTTGGTTCAGCGAATAGACCGTCGAAGCTTCATGGAAGTTCGGGTGCGTTTCTGGAAGGAAGCCCTTAGCAGCGGATGCGTTGTCGAGCATACCAGTGCCAATGACCTTATCCATGTCGATTGCGTACATAAACGCCTGACGAACACGAACATCGTTGAACGGCGCCTTCGTGGTGTCAAACATCGCGAAGAGCAGACCGAACGACTGAGCCTTTTCAAGCTCGGCAGTCGCAGCTACCGCGTCAACGTCGATGTAAGGAACGTCTTCCATTGCCTGAATTGTGCCAGACGACAGAGCGTTCACACGCGCTGTAGGATCAGCAATGAGGTTCCAAACCATATCGGCTGCAAGAGCAGGACGATTGCCGCTGTAAGCCTCGTTACGTTCAAACACAATTTCCGCTTCCGGCACTGCCGAAATCAGCTTGTAAGGACCCGTACCAGTCGGGAGCTTACCGAAAGCTTCCGGATCTGCCTCAACAAGTGCCTTCGGAACGATCTTGATCGAACCGATACGCTCGTTGAACAGCGAGAATGGGTACTTGTTGGTGAACTTTACAGTCGTTGCATCAACAACTTCCACCTTATCGATGAACGCTACGAATGAGCGGAACAGCGAGTTCGAGTTTGGATCCAGCACACGCTGAGCGGAGAAGACAACGTCTTCTGCGGTGACTGGGGTGCCGTCATGAAAAACAGCGCCCTCACGCAGCTTAACGATGTACTCGAGACCATCCGCACTGGTCGGCATTTCTGCAGCCAGGGCAGCGTAAGGCTGACGAGTGACCGGGTCGAGATCAACCAAGCCTTCCATGGTGTGCCAGTTGGCAGCCACAGTGACCGCACCCGACGCATTGAGCGGATCGAAAGTGCCAGAGAGACCATAAGCGATACCGGCCTGAATGGTGGCATCGAGGTCGATATTATCAGTATTTACCTGCGCAAAGCTGGCCGATGCGCCAAACAGCGACATTGAGGCGAAAGCACCTGCAGCAAGGCAGAGAGCGCGGCGAGAAATCCCTTGAGAACGCGAAGTCACTTATTCCCTCCAGTTGACATCAGACGTCTGACGTCTTCTATCCTAATGTATGGCTGCACGCAAGCCTTGTATCCAAGCGAAATACGCGGAATATCGCGGCACGCTACGGCGAAAATACACGCATGGTAGGAAAATGAGCGAACCGACTGACAGCACCAATAGCCCATTGCGGATGCGCCGCTCGACCACTGCCGAACAGATCAAGCACCTGATTATGCAAAGGGGTTTGCGGCCCGGGGATACCATCCCGACCGAAGCGGAGCTCTGTAATGATCTTGGGGTTTCCCGTTCATCGGTGCGCGAGGCGATTCGCACTTTGGCCACACTCGACATCGTGGAAGTCAGGCACGGTCATGGCACGGTCGTGGGGAATATGAGCCTGACCCCACTTGTCGAGACACTTGTGTTTCGCGGCGCGCTGACACCCGGCGATGATCTTGAGGCGCTGCGTGAAGTGATCGAACTTCGTCGCGTGCTGGACTTGGCATTCACCGACGCTGTGGTGGACGCTCACAAAGGCAAGGCGAACCCGATCATAGAACGGCTCGTCACAAACATGGTCGAGCGCTCCAATAACAATGAACCCTTTTTGAGTGACGACAGGCTCTTCCACTCTGAAATGCTGTCACCGGTCGGCAATCCACTGGCCGTTCAGCTCGTCGCAGCTTTCTGGGACATCCATACGGCCGTATTGCCGAAACTTGACCTGGCCCTTCCAGACGACATGCGCCAAACAGCGCAAGCGCATAGCGACCTCTATTGGTCGGCACAACGCGGAGACCATGAGGGCTACCGCCATGCCGTAATCGCGCACTACGATCCACTGGTGCGCATGCTGCAGAAGCAGGCGAAGTCGTAGTACCCTGCCCCAGTTGCGCAAGTGAATGCGTCGCTATCCCGAAGAATAGCGACGCCAAGAGATTTCATACTGCCCGGCACCGAAGGCTAAACGACCTAGCCGAACGCCAGGCGATCAGATTTTAGGACGCCGCACGCAGGCTTCCCGTACCACCAGACGCCTGTACTGAACGCGTACCCGCCAGTATCGCCGCCTCGAGGCATGCCTCCTTCGGCTGGCCATTTAGCCAAGCGTCGATAAACCCGGCATTAAAGGCATCCCCAGCGCCGGTCGTGTCGACCACCTCAACCTTTGCACTGCTGCGGGCGATCACCTCACCCTCGCAGGCCAGCATAGCCCCGTCGCCCCCTAGTTTGAGTGCAACAACGGGGAAATGCGATGCCAACTTGGCCAGTGCCGCGGCCGGATCTGTATCCCCGGTCAGGGCCTGCGCTTCTTCCAGATTTGGCAAAAACAGATCCACATCTTTTGCACGTTCAAAGAACAATGGATCCTTGATAAGCGTGTCATCCCAACTCGGGTCGAGAGACACGGTCAGTCCCTGCGCCTTCGCCAGAGCGACAGCATCCTGCATTTCGTAAAGCGTTGCATATTCGGCAATATGCAAATGCGCTGCCTGATCCCAGGCGATTGCGGTCTCAAAGGTTTCCGGGCGTGCATAGCCCGCACGACGCGAGAGAAAGGCGCGATCACCGCTATTGACGATAACCACAGTCAACTGCGGACCAGCAGTTTCGTGCCGATCAAGGAACTGCAAATCCAGCCCAAGCGTCTCGATCTCACCGCCCAAGGTGCGCGAAAGCGGATCCGTGCCAAAGCGTGCCACGACCGCTGAGCGACGACCATGCGCTGCAACATGGGCCGCCGTGATCAGCGCACCACCACCTGGGGTTAAAGCGAAATCGTCAGCGAAGATTTCGCGTCCAAGTTGCGGCATGCCGTCGAGGCCGCGAAACACCATGTCGCAATATATACGGCCGAGGCTGAGAACAGCCCCGGCTTTGTTCGAAGTCGATGTCATGCGCGGCCAATAGCCTTTTCGGTCACGGCATCAAAGAGATAAAGCGAACCAGGCTCTGCCCGTACTGTCACCGACGAACCCACAGCAGGCACAACGCGGCCTGGTGCCGTACCGATGACGGTTTTGCCATTCAGGCCAATGTGCACCAGAGTTTCCGAACCAAGCGGCTCGACAGCCTCCACCAGACCGCTGGCGACAAAACCATTGCCCTCGCCTTCACCGACCACAAGATCATGCGGACGGATGCCAACCAGCACCTTGGCGTCATGGCCGGGAAGTGTGAGCCCGGAAATGGCGGCGCCGGCCACGCTGAGGTCCGACGCTGTCAGATGGCCATCGATCATGTTCATTGATGGGCTACCGATAAAGCGCGCGGTGAACACATCCTGAGGATTCTCATAAAGCTCTGTCGGCGACCCGGCCTGCAGAATATGACCATCGCGCATAACCACGATCTTGTCGGCCATGGTCATGGCTTCCACCTGATCGTGCGTCACGTAAACAATGGTCGTGCCAAGACGCTGATGTAGCGCTTTGATTTCCATGCGCATTTGCGAACGCAGCTGCGCGTCAAGGTTCGAGAGCGGTTCGTCGAAAAGGAACGCAACGGGGTCGCGCACCATCGCGCGACCGATAGCAACGCGCTGACGCTGACCGCCAGAGAGAGCTGCAGGACGGCGATCGAGCAGATGCGACAGGCCCAAGAGCTTGCCAGTTTCTTCGATGCGCTGCTGCTTCTCAGCCTTCGAGAGCTTTGAGGTATAGAGCCCAAAACCGATGTTCTGGCCAACCGTCATATGCGGGTAAATCGCATAGTTCTGGAACACCATAGCGATATTACGCTGCTTCGGCTCGCGCTGGTTCACCACCTCATTACCGATCAGCAACTTCCCGCCGGAAATGTCTTCCAAGCCTGCGATCATGCGCAGTGTCGTTGATTTGCCGCAGCCCGATGGACCGACAAAGACAACGAATTCGCCGTCTTCGATCTTAAGGTCAATACCGTGAACGGCTTGGGTTTTGCCATAAGCCTTGATCAAGCCCTGAAGTTCGATACTGGCCATCAGACTGCTCCCTTTAATGCGGTGAATCGCTCATTGAGCGTGCGCGCGGCGTCAGCCTGTCGGCGCAAGATTGTTTCGTGTTTTGCAGCAAGTTCTGCTGCTTTGGTTTTGTAGCCAGCAATGGCGGCGTTCAGCGGCTCAGGTGCCGGACCGCCGTAGCGTGTCCGCACAGCGACGAAATATTCTGGCGAGACGATTTCAGCAAAGCTGGCTTCGTTCAGTGCAGTTTCGCGCTGCGTTGCGTGCTGGAAGGCCTCCCGGAATGGAGTGTAGCCGTCCTTGGCCAGATCGCCCTTTTTGGCGACAACCGATTTAGCCACTGCGGCCGCAATCTCGTGTCCTTCACGGAACGACAAGCCCTCGCGACGAACCAGACTGTCCGCCAGTTCGGTGATGGTGATGCAGGAGCGCGAGATATTTTCGCGCACACAATCAGGGTTGATGCGGATTTGTGCAACCAGAGCGGCCAACAGGTCGAGCACGCGATAGGCACTGGCGAAAGCGCCATAGCCCATCGACTGCGTTTCCCCTTCGCTGTCGTTCATATCGGTGAACGGGGTGTTGTGCACCACGGTCAGCATGGCATGAGCGCGACCAACGGTCTGGCTCGAAAGATGACGCAAGTGCTCAATCGGCACCGGATTGCGCTTCTGAGGCATGATCGAGGAGATTTGCACGAGGCTATTTGGCACATAGATCTGCCCGACCTCAAAGCTTGTCCACACTTGGAAGTCTTGAATGACACGACCAAGGTGGAGGAACATCAGTTCAATGGCTGAGTAGGTGGAAGTGATGTAATCCACGCCCGCAATGCAGGAATAAGAATTCTGCAAAGGCTCTGAAAAGCCCAAGAGGTCGGCAACGCGGTGACGATCAATCGGGAACCCCGAGGTCGTGATCGCAGCCGCACCCATCGGCGAGTAATCGAGAATGCGGTATGCTTCGAACAGCCGCTCGATGTCACGACCAACAAACTCTACAACTGCAGAAAGGTAGTGACCAAAGGTGGTTGGCTGCGCTGGCTGGCCATGAGTATAGGCGACTATCAGCGTCGCCCTTTCCCGTTCAGCCGCATCAATGAGCGCTGCATGCAGCGCCAGTGCCTTCTCGAGCAACACGTTCAACCGCTCGCGGATACCCAGCTTGAACAAAGTATGATCGATATCGTTGCGCGAACGGGAGGTGTGCAAACGCCCACCAAGGTCCGGGCCAACGCGCTTTTTCAATTCGCGTTCGATCAGGAAGAAGAAGTCTTCTACCTCACCGGTGTAAACAAGGGACGACGGCTCAATTTCGGCATCAATGCTCTCGAGCGCTTTAGCAATGTCCCTTCCCTGCACTTCGGTGAGAATGCCGGTTTCAACCAGCATCACCAAATGCGCACGGTCGATGGCGCGGAAACCTTCGACGTGGTGATCCTTCGCCCCATCAAAGAGGGGGCGAAGAACGGTTTCTTTGTAGACTGGGTCCGGAAAGACCGAGGTGTCAGTGAGACGTGGGTCGGTCATGCCTTAGCCCTTCAAACCGGCCAGCATGACACCGCGAACGATGTAGCGCTGGAGAGCAAGGAAGACGAGCAGCGTCGGAATGGTGCCGATTGCGGCGCCAGTCATAATCAACTCCCACTGGATCGCAGCTTCCGCCGAGAACGAAGAGATACCCACAGGCAATGTGTAGAGCTCCTTGGAGGTCGTCACAATCAGCGGCCAGAAGAAGGCGGTCCAGTTGCCGAGGAAGGAGAAGATGGCCAGAGCAGAGATGGCAGGAACCACCATCGGCATAGCGATCTTCCACCAGATGGTGAATTCGTTCAGCCCATCAACGCGGGCCGCCTCGAGGAAGTCGTTCGGCACGCCTTCAAAGAACTGCTTCATCAAGAAGGTGCCAAATGCCGTCATCAGGCCTGGGAACATGATCCCCCAATACGAGTTCAGCCAACCCAGCTGGCTCGACATCAAATACCACGGGATCACCAACATTTCGGTCGGGATCATCAAGGTCGACAGAATGGCGAGGAAGATGAAGTAGCGGCCACGGAATTGGAACTTCGCCAGCGTGTAGCCAACCAGACTGTCGAAGAAGACGTTCGACGCGGTCACAACGACAGCAATGAAAGTCGAGTTGATGAACCACTGCAGGAAGCGACCATCCTGCAGAACCTTCAGATAATTCTCAAAGGTCGGCGCAGCTGGGATCAGCTTGAGGTCATAGACCTGACCCGACGTTTTGAGCGAGGTCGAGAACATGAACAGCAATGGCGTGATCATGATCAGCCCACCGATGAACAGCAGCGTCCATGCAATGTAACGACCGGGACGAATATCGCGGCGGTTGGCCGCCAATTCAGAGGAAACGGTTGTAGCGGTCATTTCTTTTCCCTCAGCACATAGAGCTGGAGCAGAGAGACGATGAGCAGGATGGTGAACAGCACCACTGTCTGCGCAGCGGCATAGCCCATCTGGTAGGACGAGAACGCGGTCTGATAGATCATCAACACCAGTGGCTTAGTCGAGTTCAGCGGACCACCCGGATCATTGGTGGTCATATTGTAGACCTGGTCAAAGATGCGGAGGAAACCGATGGACGAAAAGACGACGAGGAACACGGTTGTCGGCTTCAGCAGCGGAATGGTGATCTTGCGCAAAATAGCGCCATCGCCCAAGCCGTCGATGCGCGCGGCCTCATAAAAGGTCGATGGAATAGCCCGCAGACCAGCCATGAAAATGATGATCTGGAAGCCCAATCCTGCCCAAATGGCTGGAATGAGAATTGAGAACAGCGCTTGATCGACCGAACGCAGGAATGGCTGCTGCGGGATCCCAACACTGCTCAGAACGGAGTTAATCACGCCGATTGGAACCGGCTGATAGAACCAACGCCATACCCAACCCATAGCCGCAGCCGTGGTTAGGAAGGGCAGGAAATAGAGCGCACGGATGAAACCATGCATGAAGCGGACGCGGTCGAGGTAGTAGGCGATCAAGAAGGAGATCACCAAACTCAGTGGCGTACCGATGATAAGATAGAGGAAGGTGTTGTTGAACACTTTCCAGAAAGCTGGATCGGCGAACATTTTTTGATAGTTCGCAAAGCCGATAAACTTGGCCGGACGCAAGAGGTCCCAATTGGTCAGCGATAGCCAAAACGCCTGAAACGTTGGATAAAATCGAATGCCTGCGTAGAAGGCGATCGGGATGATGAGAAACACCCAAGCCCAGATCACACGCTTTTGGCCGATAGTCAGTCGGTCCCAAAGCCGAACCGGTCCTGACTGTGGAAGTGCGTTCGTTGACGCCATGTTTGCTCCTTGTGGGGCACCCGGGCGCTAGAGCCACAGATCCACACCGCCTGACGAACCACCCCGATCACAAGGACCGGGATGGAACGAATTTTTGGAGATAATCGCGAGCTCTAAGCCCGGCGATTAGCGGTTGTCGTTGATGATCGCCTGCTCTGCAGCAGCTGCAGCAGCAACGGAGTCGGCTGGCGACTGACCTTCGAGCAGAATACGATTAACCGCATCGATCGCTGTCGTACGCTGACCAGCTTCGTCGTAGAAGCGAGTGGTGTGAGCGTATTCAAGGCCCTTCAAGAACGGCGCGCGGATTGGATCAGCAAGATTGGCTTCGGTCAGTGCAGCGTCGCGACGCGCTGGCAGTTCGCCAACCGTTTCCAGCCAGATGTTCATCGCCTCTTCCGAGGAAATGTACTGCAGGAACTTCTGCGCAGCTTCTAGCTCTTCACCCTGAGCAGTCGCGCCGATGCCGTTAGCAAAGTAGGACGAGTAGTTCGAACGCATACCGTTTGCATCGGCTGGCAGCTCGACAACACCCCATTCAAATGGGTTGGCGGCGAACGCACCGAGACGGAACGTACCGTCGATGGTCATAGCAGCAAGGCCTGCACGGAATGCTGCCTGACCTTCATCCATGAACCCAACCAGGCCAACCTTCTGCTCGGTCTGCAGGTCCGTATAGAACTTCATCGCTGCTGCGCCAGCTTCGTCGTTATAAGCGACGTTGCCTTCTGCATCATATGGGACGCCGCCGAACTGACGAACGAGCACTTCGCGCCACCAGTGGTGATCCTGCCCAGCCATATCGAGCGTGATACCCGCCGAAGTAATGTTGCCACTACCATCAACCTTGGTGGTGGCCTTAGCGGCAGCGACGAGCTCTTCCAGATTGTTTGGAGGCTCGATGCCAGCTTCAGCGAAGTGCGCCTTGTTGTAGAACAGTGCAAGCGAACGCACCGCCGTCGGCAGACCATAATAGTCTTCGCCACGCTTCATCGCAGAGACGATTGGGAAAAATTCTGATTCAATCTCATCGTGCGGGAACACAGCCGGATCAAGTGGCTGAATGAGGCCACCGTTCACGAACTGATCGGTCCAACCGTAGAAGAGCTGCACAACATCCGGACCCTGCCCTGCAACCTTAGCAGCGACAACGCGCGTCTGGTAATCGGCATAAGGGAAGGTGGTCTGCTTGACGGTAATGCCTGGGTTAGCCGCCTCGAAATTCTCGATCAGCTTGTCCATAGCCTGAACACGGCTATCGAACACATACTGCCAGTATTCGATTTCAACGGCCTGGGCGGAGCCGAGTGCCAACATGCTGATGCCAGCGGCGAGGCCGGCCATTTTTGCTTTGAAAAGCATTGGTATATATCCTCCATACGACCGTCGGCCTAAGCGACAGCTCTCCATGTGACCTGAAAGTCCCCTTCCAAGCTTGCCTTCAACGTCCCCCAGAATCCAAGCGATTGTCAATAACATAATCTACTTGAGTTATTGTTTTGACATTCGACTTTTGGTGCTATGAGTTGAGCGCATCCTTCGGAGATCACCCTTGACTAGCCGCAGCAAAAAACCCGTACCGCCAATGGTCGCTATCGGCTCCAACCCAGAACGTAACCGCGCACACAATCGCCGCGTCGTCCTGGAAGTGATCAGACTACACGGTCATTTGGGCCGCACTGAAATTGCCCGCCACGCCAAAATCACCGCCCAAGCGGTGACCAATATCGTTGAAGAGCTGCTCGCCGAGGGGATGCTGATAGAATTGGGACGGCTTCGCTCTGGGCGTGGTCAGCCCCCGATCCAATTTGCAGTCAATCCCGACGGCCCACTCACCGCAGGCGTCGAAATCGCCGCCGACCATATGGTGTGCGTCCTTCTCGATCTCTCTGGTCGCGTGCGTGCGCAGTCGATCAGTCGACTTGAGGATACCGGCCCGGCGGTCGTGCCAAAACTTGTCGCAGATGAAGTGGCACGGCTTCAAACCGAACTCTCCGCAACACCGCCCCCCAAACTTTTGGGTATCGGCGTGGTGATGCCCGGACCGTTTGAAATTGAGGGCATGAGCTCTGTCGGTCCGGCGACCCTCCCGGGTTGGACAGGCCACGACCCGCGAAAACTCTTCGCCCAAGCCACTGGTCACGATGTGGTCGTCGAAAACGATGCGACCGCCGCTGTCGTAGGCGAGCGACTCTATGGCGCCGGGCGCCAGCTTACCAATTTCTGTTACCTCTATTTCGGCGTTGGCCTTGGGCTCGGCGTCATACACGATGGCCGCCCATTGCGTGGTGCATTTGGCAATGCTGGCGAAATCGGTCACATCGGCCTAGTGCCGCGCAATGGCGCTGGCAAGGCAGGCCCGGCTGGCGCACTCGAGCGGTTCGTATCCGTTTTCGCTCTGCGTGAGCGTTTGGCCATGGCGGGCATCTATGCCAAAACCGTGGAAGATATCGAGCGCCTGCACGAGGCGCAAAATCCAACTCTGCTGGATTGGATTGAGACCGCTGCGGATTATCTCGCGCCCACCGTGGCCCTACTCGAAAACATTTTCGATCCCGAAACCATTATCTTTGGCGGCGGCCTCCCTGACGCCGTTCTGGAAGCAGTAATTTCAGCAATCAATCCTCTGCCCGTTACTGTGGCCACACGTGACAAACGCGTCTTGCCGCGCGTTCTAGGCGGGCAGACTGGCCAACTAACGGCCGCCCTCGGTGCTGCAGCATTACCATTGCTCGACACCGTCTCCCCGCACCTCAGCCTTTCCGATCCTGCAAACTGACCCATCTTCGACGCAAGGACTAGTCGATCATGCTTTCTGCCCGCGACCGTCTTCATAACCGAGCAAAATCGCCACGCTTCGTCGCGCTCTACCGTGCCCTCACGCGGCTCAAGTCCACTGTGACTGTTATGAACACCGGCGCCCATCCGGACGATGAGCACAACTCAATGCTCGCCTCCTTGCGCCACGAACACGGCGCACGCATTGTTGTCGCCTGCTCGACACGTGGCGAAGGCGGTCAGAACACGCTCGGTCCAGAGCGTTTGGGAGCCCTGGGTGTTGTCCGCAGCCGCGAGCTTGAAGAGGCCGCCCGCGTTATCGATGCCGACATCGCTTGGCTCGGGCACGGACCGAATGACCCCGTTCACGACTTTGGCTTTTCCAAATCCGGCCCAGACACACTCGCCCGTTGGGGCAAGGAACGTACAATCGATCGACTTGTTCGCGCCTATCGCGAATTCCGCCCTGACATCGTTATTCCAACTTTCCTCGACGTTCCGGGCCAGCACGGTCACCACCGAGCCATGACTGAAGCGGCCGAAACCGCTCTCGCTCTGTCAGCCGATCCGACGTATGAAATCGTCGGTCTCACCCCTTGGAAGGTCAGCAAATATTATCTCCCCGCATGGTCCGGGGGCGGCGACTATTATGACGACGAAGTTCCTCCACCTCCCGCAACCACGACGATTGTTGCGGGCACATGCGACCCTGTCACGGGCTTGAGCTTTGCTCGTCTCGGCGAAGTCTCGCGCGCGTATCACGCCACCCAGAATATGGGCGACTGGCGCTATGACGCTTCACGTTGGGACCTCCACCTCGTTGGCGGAACAGCTGAAATCAGTGTCTTTGACGCCCTCCCGACAAAACTGTCGGATCTTGGGTCCCTGCCTGAATTGGCCCGGGCTGACGCGGCTATTGCGAGCGCTATTGCAGCCTTCCCAAAATCGGATGAAATTTTAAGCGCCCTAATTGAGGCCAAGCAGGCACTCAGCAGTATTGACGCAATCGCTGACCATCACGCGCACCGCATCACTCGAAAAATTGTCGAACTCGACGCTGCAATCGTACTGGCCGCTGGTCTGGACCTGACTGCATCCGTATCCTCCCGCGATGTCCTTCCCGGATCGAGTGTAACGATCACTATCGAAAGTGCACATCCACTGGACGGCACTGTCACCGTGACACCAGTAGCGCCAAAAGCTTTTGCTTCCGGCGTTCCTGTCAGTTTTAGCGCCCGCACGGCCATCCTGACTGTCGAGGCCGATCCGCATGCCGACGTCGGCAATCCGTACTACCCAAACTGGTTCAGCCTAGGCGGCAACGGCGCGCTCTGGCTCGAAGTCGAAGCCGAGGTCAGCGGGACCAAGGTTCGCTTTGCACTCGATACAGAAGAAGTCGTCCAAATCGCCCCAGCGAAAAGGGCCGCAATCACGCCCGAGGCGCTCATTCTAGCGCTTCCCGCACAGGGCCAGCACAGCTTCACCGTGAAAAGCACCGGCGCTCCATCGTCTGTATCAGTTGAGAATATCCCCTCTGGGCTCAGCGTCAAATTTGCGGGCGATGCGCTGCGGCTCACAGCAACTCCTGACCTCACTCCCGGTAAATACCACCTGCCACTAAGCGTTGACGGACTTTCGGCTCACGTCGTCACCCCTATTGCCTACGAGCATATCGGCACATCGCGCTATGTCCGCCCGCTCACACTCGACATATTGGCGCTCGATCTGAAAGTGCCTGACACCAAGGTAGGCATCATCAACGGCGGGGCCGACAATGTCAGCTTCTGGCTTAAACGCATGGGCGCCAATGTCATCGACCTAGACGCTGAAGCACTTGCGGGCGACCTCTCAGTCTATGACACTATCATCGTCGGCCTCTTTGCTTTCGGCACGCGCCCAGACTTGAAAGCGGTAACCAGCAAGCTACACACTTTCGTCGAGGACGGCGGGCACTTGGTCACCCTCTACCATCGCCCAACGGACGGCTGGGACAAGCAAACTCCCCCCCCTCGCCCGCTGACGATCGGCTCGCCTTCGCTTCGCTGGCGCGTCAACAACCCATCAAGCACAGTCGAAATCCTGCAGCCCAACCATCCGCTCTTTGCTGGCCCCAATACCATCACCCGCGCCGACTTTGACGGCTGGGATAAAGAGCGCGGTCTCTATTTCGTCTCTCACTGGGATGAAGCTTATGAGCCCCTCCTAAGTATGAACGATGTCGGCGAAAATCCGCTCTTTGGTTCTCTCGTCTCAGGGAGGATCGGTAAGGGGCGCCATACCCACACGAGCCTCGTGCTGCACCACCAGCTCGATAAGCTGGTTCCAGGTGCCTTCCGCATCATGGCTAACCTCTTGCAAAGAGCCTAAAATGGCCCAAACGCGTGCGCTGCCCCTTGGGCTAGCGTGGCTTCTTTCCGACATGGTTCTGGTCACTGTTATGACCGTCCTCGTCAAAATGAGCGGGGCCAGTTACCCATCGGTGCAGATTGTTTTTATTCGCTCGCTCATCGGTCTCGTGAGCGTGCTGCCGCTGGCATGGAAACACCGCACTGCGCTCAAAAGTACCAAGCGACTGGGACAACACAGTTTTCGGGTATTGTGCAATACGCTTGCCCTCAACTGCAATTTCGCAGCGCTGACGGCACTGCCTTTGGCGCTCGTGAACGCCATCGGCTTTACCAGACCACTCGTCACTCTGGCGCTGGCCAGCTGGCTCCTTCAAGAACGCTCGGGGCCGTGGCGTTGGATAGGAACTGGGGTCGGTTTTTTTGGCGTGCTCATCATGATTGGCCCCAATCAAGTCGAATGGAACCTAGGCCTATTAGCCGCTCTTGGCACTGTTGTGTTCGGTTCGCTATCCACGGTGCAAACCCGTGCGCTGGCAGGAGAGAACACAACCACATTGATGGTCTTTTATACCGTTGGGCTGACTGTATTCACATCCGCCCCAGCGATCATCATGTGGGAGCCGGTGCGCCTTGGCGATTGGCCAGTCCTGATAGCGATCGGCGCACTCGCGCAAGTTGGACAATATTGCTTCCTGCGCGCCTATCAGAGCTCCCCAGCCAATCAACTGGCGCCCTTCCACTATCTTTCCATTATAGCCGCAACCGCCGCAGGGTTCCTTGCCTTTGGTGAGATACCATCCGCGTCAACGGCTATTGGAATCGCCATTATCCTATCGGCGCTTTACATCACCAATCATCTCGACAAACGACAGTCGGCACACCGCACCGCACCCGAAGCGCGCGCTCGACCTACGAGGCCCGCATCTTCCGAGGATAGACCCAGATAATAGAAATATCGAGCTTGAGGTGTCTTAAAAAAAGCTCAAAGCCCTGGAGACTAAGGTCCGCGAGGTCCGGTCGAGGTGGCCCGCTCGCGCCCGAGCAAAATACTAACGTGCTAGCGAAACCCGACATGGATCGAACTAATCAACGCAACAATTTCAATGAAAGAAAATGGCGCGAGAGACGGGGCTCGAACCCGCGACCTCCGGCGTGACAGGCCGGAAATTAATCAATTACAACAACACAGTATTCAACTTTTTGCGGCTCACAAGCAGTATCAAAAGCGTCAAAAGTTGAAACCGCACTCCATGCTTGCCGTTCAGTTTTGCCTAGGCCTTTCGCAAACGCTTGCCTGTTGACCGCCTGACACATATTCAGCAGCTGAAGTCAAGACCGCTAACCGATACTCATGATCGTCCACCAAAGAAATCTCCTTGCCGGAACAGCCAGGCGCTTATTCCCGCTACATCATCGCCTGGTAGCTCTGCTCCACGATGCGGCCTCAGGAAGTCACCGATACGCTGGACTTAGCATTAGAAGCTTCAGGGTGTGATCAGGCGCATGTTCGGCACCGACCGCGCTTGTTGACCGACATCGGACCCAGCTACATCGCCCAAGAGCTAGCCGACTACAACGCACCCGCTGGCATGGATCAGGTTCCAGGCGCTCCACTTCATTCCCAGACACAGGGCAAGATCGAGCGCTTGCACCAGACGCTCAAGAACCGCATTCTACTCGAAAAATACTTCTTGCGAGGTTTCGGTATTCTTCATGTGTGAGTGCCTGGCAACCAGCAACGCCAACGCGCCGAACCGGTGGAAATTCACGCCTCGGCAATCGGCAGATTGATGACTTGGCGGTCCAATTCCGACCTGCAAGGGCGTCCAATAATCAGCGCCTCCACATCAACGGCCGTTCACCCCCGCCTCAAAAAATCCCTGCGTGATTGATACCTTCGTGCCCCTCGTCGATCACCATATCTGCCGTGGCGCTACTCTCGTGCAGCCCACATAAGACCGCGTTTTAATATGGTGCGCACGTGTGGCAATTCCAGCTCATCAGCCGTATGCCCGAGCGAGGAATAGAACACGCGACCTTTGTCATGCGTGGTAGTGAAGACGACTGGCATGGTCACTTCCTTGCGCCAATGATGGACCTCACCAGAAAACACGGTGGTTGCAAGGACGTCTACGGCCGGATCGTAGTTGAGGTAATACTGCTCCGAAGTATGCTCGAAACTCTCCAATCCAGCCATGATGGGGTGATCGGGCTGCGTGACGTTCACGCGGTAGGTTATGATATTGCCGGGATGCTGCACCCAATAGCAGCTTGCCGCATAGCGAAACGGGACACTGGCGCGAAATGTCGTGGCAAGCCCCATGTGGTAGCCGGCCAAGCCCGTCCCTGAGCGAATGGCGGCGATCAGGACCTCCATCTTTTCCGGTGCGAGGGTACCGTCGGTGATGACTGGCACAATCAAATCATTAGTGCCAACGTTTGGATCGCCAAGTGCGTCGTAGTCTTCCGTAACGGTGACCGCGAAACCTTCCTCCTCAAGCAGTGTCCTCACCACATGAGCACCGCGTTCGGGTGTATGCAGAGGCAATCCGCCCCAAACAACCAAAGCCTTTTTCTGTCTCATTTTGCCCCTCAAAGCCCCAGTCCAACGGCGTCAGTTCGATGCACACCACAGGGCACAAAAGATAATGCATCATCGATCCGCAATAGCTTTGCGGCAAGGTGCGCCACCGAAAGCCACATCTCTGTTCCTTGTAGACCCGGCGAATGCCCATGGGCAAAGGCTAGGCCCTCCCGGTCCACCCATCGTTCTGACACGCCAGCGATAATGCCCCTGGCGATCGCTTCAGCTTCCACGCGCCGATGATCGGTTTGAGCCAAGCACAACAGAAGGGGGTGAATGGTATCGAGTAGGTTGCAGGCTGTATAAGTTTCGCCCGAGAAGCCATTATAGTTTCGGTAGTTGGTGATCACCGCATCGATAGCCTGTTCGGCCCGTGGCACAGGAATACCGAACTGAGCATAAGTGCCTCGCGTCAGCCGATAGAAGCCGTTGACCGGCTGCAGCAGGCCTTCGCTGGTGGGGCACCCCCAGAGGCCAGTAGCCCTATCTTGATGCAATGCGAGCCAACCAAAAAGCGTCTCATTGATGCGGGTGGCCTCGAAGTATCGCGCATTCAAATAGAGTGCGGTGCCAATCGCATCCACTGCCGCGCCACTTGACCATGCGTGTGTGCGCCACGGCAGGTGGTTGAGCCAATGGCTCAGCTCCGGTGCCGAAAGGTCAACAGCACTGATCCGGTGCCGTGGTTGACTACCAAGCATCTCCAGAGCGTAACCCACCGCGAGAACATTGTAGAGTGCGAGCCCATCCTCTCGAAGCGGGTGTGTCGGATCAGGCGTTTGGTAAGGATCAGGAAACAAGCCCGTTACTGCATCTTGCGCGCGTTGCAGCTGCGCAATCACCTCAAACCGATCTGCACCCGGAAGGTCTTCGCCAAAGGATTTTGATATCTCGATGGCGTCGCAGAGGTGACGAATGCTGCGCCGTTTTTGCCCGCTCCCGTCATAAGAGAGGTATTCTCCGTCCTGTTGGTTATGGCGCAGAATATCACGCCATTGCTCTTGGGCGCGTCGGCTTAGTGCCTCAAGCTGGTCGGGCGTCTCGTGTCGCTTACCCTGCCCCCTAAAGCGGATGACTTTTGCCGGGACACCGCCAACAATAGCATTCGGTGGAACATCTTTGTTGACCACCGCCCCGGCGGCAATGACGGCCCCCCGGCCAATGGTTACGCCGTCAACAATGACGCAGTTCGCACCGATCCAGACATCATCCTCAACCGTAATGCCGAGGCTTTCGTGCTTTTGCAGGTAGATGGGTACTTGTGGGTCATCGTAGCCGTGATTGAACCCCACAAGAGTAGCGTGACTGGCGATCCTTACCGCATTGCCACAATGCACCTTGCCGGAAATTGTCGCGAAGCTGTTGATCGTGCAATGGGCACCAAAGTGGGCATCGCCGCGGACCAGGGCGTTTCCGGCAATCCAACTGTGTGCACCCAGCACGAGGCTGGTCGTGAAAATAGCTGCGGTGTCCGCGATATAGGCCGTTGGATCGACCTCTGCGCCTGCGTGGCGCTGTAGGTGAGCAATACGAGCCCGATGCTCATGGCTGGTGATGTCTTCCGGTGTCCGATCCCAAGTCAGATACTGAAGACGATCGTAGGCCCACTTTGCGGCGATAGGATCTTCCTCTCGCCGCGACGCTGTATGTCCTCCCGAGTGCATGTGACTAAGCCGTCCGCTCTAGTAGGTCTTGAGTGATTTCGTATTGGAGCGGCTTGCCCAGCACGTAGCGCTCAACCTCATCGGCTACCATGATGCCGAGCCTCGTCCGTTCTGTACCAACGGCACCGGCGATGTGCGGCGTTAGGAAGACATTGGGCAGAGTGTAGAAGGGACTATCGTCCACTGGAATTTCAGGATCGGTCACATCAAGAATGGCGTTAATGCGCCCCGTCTTGACCTCCTCCAGTAGCGCCGCTTCGTTCACCAAAGACCCACGAGCAGTGTTGATGAAGGTGGCGCCGTCCCGCATGAGCGCGAACTGCTCCCTCCCCATCATCCCGGATGTCGACGGCAATGCGGGAGCGTGCAGACTGACAACGTCCGAACGCGCCATCAGCGTATTGAGGTCGGTGAGTTCAACGTCCTGCGCTAGTGGATCAGTGGCAGGAACGAAGGGGTCGTAGAGCAAGACCGTCACGTCGAAGGGCTTGAGCAGTTGGATCACCCGCCTGCCGATGCGTGACGCGCCGATGACACCAACGGTACGCATAAAATTGCCAATGGGCTGATCTTGCAGGGCAAGGCTGGTGTTGCGCGAGTGGTCGTCTCGGTAGTAGTCGCGCAGATCGAAAACGCGCTTGTTAGCAAACAGAATGGCTGCCAATGAAAATTCAGCAACCGGCACAGCGTTCGCCTCGGCGGCGTGTGTAACCCGAATGCCGCGTTCGTAGGCGTAAGGGGCGATGGTGAACTTCACTGTCCCTGCCCCATGCGCAATGAGGCGCAGGTTCGGTGCTTGTTGCAACACTTCACGCGTCAGAAATGGTGTACCCCACGCAGTCACCAGCACCTCGGCCTGCTTCAATACATCGAGAGCATCAGAGCTACTGAAAGTGGTCAGGGGTTTGTCATTGATTATGTCGCAACACGCTTCCAGTCGCCGAAGAGTTTCAAGCGTGAAAACGTGACGCGTTCGTGCCGGATCATATGCAAAGGCAAGTTTTGGACGCATTAGGACAACTCCACACCCACCGCGCTGACGTCGATACCGTCTTTGGCAAAGAGCGCCTCGAGGTCAGCAATGCTGGGCGCCACTGGCGGATTGGCCAAGGCGTGGTCGGCAGCTGCCCCGACCGGCTGCGCCATAGCCGCCGTCACAAAAACAGTTTCACCTGCTGGCACTTCGCCCAGAAGTTGCGGCAAAATCGTTTTGGAGACGATGAGGTTACTGTTGGGCAATGCTTTGTGTGCTCGCCCTGCCCGTTGCCCGGTTAGATCAAGAATTACGGACACGTCCGTTTCGCTGCTCGCAAATCCCATAGCGGGGGCATCGACATATTTATCAGCGTTGAGATCGGCACGCGCAATGGCGAACCCACCCTCAATGGTGCTCAAGGCACGAGGGGTGTTGATGCGATGCACGCGGACGTGCCAATCGCCCGATGGAATAAGCCAAGTGTCGACCGTAACGTCACCAAATGGCTTCCACCGCGAGTAAAGCGTTGTTCCGGCAATCTGAGCGCTCACATTGTGTTCGCGAACGCGATAGTGAAGTCCATCGTCGGAAAACGCCAAAGCGCCGTCGAACGCGCCTTGTTTAAAGTTTCGCTCGTCCGTTTCGACCGAAAACCCGTAGCGGCTGGAATAGACGAACTTAGCGTATTTCTCAGTGCCTTCGCGCATCATGAAGTTCTCTTGCCCGCAAGAGAGCGCCACGACATTTCCCGCGGTGTGCTGCATCACCATGCCCGGATGCTTGAGCGGCACAGGATCAGTGGTGTAATCCGCCTCGACCTCTTCTGCAGTCCAGAATGGGTGATCGGCCGGAAGCGCCAGTGGCAGAAAAGCTTTTAGCGCCCAGTATGGGGAGCCACCCGAATTGTAGTTCTCGGACATGAATAGGTTCGGATAGCCGTAACCGACCGAAAGCACGCCATTCCCATGGGCAATCGGGAGCTTGCTCCACCAACGGAGGTGGCGCAGGTAATGGCCCTTGATGACGCCCCATGGGAGCGCCTCAAGATCGGCAAAAGCCAGCGCGCCCCAGAACCCACCGCAGGCGAAGCGATAGGTGAGGCTGCGACCAAAGGCGAGCGTGCCGCCGTCCTCGTCGAACCAATGCTGGATGTCCTGCGCAAAGCGCTCTGCACGAGCCTTGTAATTGGCGACACGCTCGTCGTCGCCAGTTTTGAGCTTGGCGTAGATCAGGCCATAAAAGTGCATCGCGAAGGGAATGTAGTGATCCAAGCGGCGCACATTTCCGTCGCGATACCAGCCGTCATCTATGTAGAACTCTTCCAGCTCGCCGAGGAACTGCTCGGTGTAGGAGCGGTCAAATTCGACCCCAACCTCATCGAGCCCTAGATCTACCAAAATGCGGAAAAACTTCCAGTTGTTGGGCGCATAGTCGAACTTGCGCGCGTGCTTGAGATAGTTCGCAAGATTGTCCTTCGCCTTCTGCGGCAGGGGCTCCCATACCAGATGCGGCAACATCTTTAGGGTGAACCCTATCGCGGCCAACTCGACCTGGCGCTGGTCTATACCATTCACCGTCCCCCAATATTCTGGATGATCAGGATCGGTGCCATTGGCTAGCCCCTGACGATACCGCTCCCAGTGATCAAACGCCCCGCCTCCAGCCGCAAGCGGCGTCAGGCCCCAGAGAGGGCGCGCAAACCCTTCCAAGTCTGCGGCGGCGCGATCAAAGTGCGCACCCGCTCCATCAAGGCGAACGCGGGCATTGCCCTCCGAAAAATAGGGCAGCAAGGGTTCAAAAAGATCACGCAGCGCGGTCTCAATATCGGTGCGCGTCTTAAGCGGGTTACCGAACAGCGGATTTGCATGTGTTGGATCGTAGGTCATTACACAAAGGCCTTTTGCGGCGCGTCGTCATAAGCGCCTTGAAGTGAGAGCGTTTCAGCAAAATGGCAGGCCACCAGTTGTCCCGTGCCGTTGACGGCACGCAACTCGGGCTTGATTGCTCGGCATTGATCGGCGGCGTATTTGCACCTTGTATTGAACGGGCATCCCACAGGGCGATTGCCGAGATATGGGATTTCGCCGCGAAGCTCTTTGCTCGGCCCTTTGCGCCGAGTGGGATCAGCAACGGGCAAAGCCTCGAGCAGCATTTCGGTGTAGGGATGGCGCGGGCGCTCAAACAGCTGTTCGGTTGGGGCGCTTTCAACGATGTGGCCAAGGTACATCACCACCACACGGTCAGCGATGTAATTGACCACGCCCAGATCGTGGCTGATGAAAATATAGGTCAGCCCCAATTCGGCCTTCAGATCATCCAAGAGGTTCAGGACCTGCGCCTGAATGGAGACATCGAGCGCCGATACGGCTTCGTCGGCAATGACCAGCTGAGGATTGAGCACCAGTGCGCGAGCGATGCCGATGCGCTGCCGCTGCCCGCCGGAGAAGGCATAGGGATAGCGCCCTACAGCATCCGCCGCGATACCGACGCGAGCGAGGATATCGATGACCCGATCTTCCAGCTCTTGGCCTTTCGCCAAGCGATGCACGCGTAACGGTTCTGCGACAAGATCGAAGACCCGCATATGGGGATTGAGCGAGCTCATCGGGTCTTGAAAGATCATCCGCATATCGCGGCGCCAGGGCTTCATGGCGCGCTTGTCGAGGGCCGTAAGCTCAACCTTTTTGTCTTCAGATTGGTGGTAGTAGACCTTGCCGGTAGTGACCGGCTGCGCCTTGATGATGCTGCGACCAAGAGTGGTTTTCCCACAACCGCTTTCGCCGACGATAGCGAGTGTCTCCCCTTTTTCGACCGTGAGGTTGATATCGTTGAGAGCCACCAGTTCACGCGGCGGGGCGAACATACCACCGCCGAGCGTGTAGACCTTGGAGAGGTTTTCGACCGTAAGAAGCGTGCTCATGCCATCGCCTCCGAATTGACGGTGCTAAGCAAGTGGCAGCGCGCCACATGGTCCACGCCGATCGCCACCCGAGGGGGGCGAACATTGGCACACGGACCGAACGCATGAGGACAGCGGCTCGTAAAGCTACAGCCTTGCGGCCGGTCTTTCGGTGATGGCACGGTGCCTTTGACCGGGCTGAGCCGCGTTCTGTCGGCTTTCCTCTGTAACTTGGGCACCGAATTCATCAGCGCCTGCGTATAGGGGTGCCTCGGCGCGGCGAAAACATCGTAGACACTGCCCTGCTCTACGACGTCTCCGAGATACATTATGGCGATATCGTCAGCGATTTCGGCAACGACACCCAGATCATGGGTGATGAAAAGCATGGCCATGCCGTATTCGGCTTGCAATTGGCGCAGGAGATCGAGGATTTGAGCCTGGGTGGTCACGTCGAGGGCGGTGGTGGGCTCATCCGCGATCAGCAGCTTGGGGGTGCAAGCGAGAGCCATCGCAATCATGGCGCGTTGGCGCAAGCCGCCGGAGAGTTCAAACGGATAGGCATTTGCGCGTTCACGCGCACCCGGAACCCCGACCTGGTCGAGAATGCTAATAGTGCGTTCACGAGCCTGTTTCTTATTCACCTGCTCATGCAACAGAATGACTTCGTCGATCTGATCGCCAATCGTGTGGACGGGTGAAAGAGAGCTCATCGGTTCTTGAAAGATCATCGAGATCTGTGCGCCACGGATTGCGCGCATGGGCGTGCTGTCGGGCTTGAGCTTGGCGATGTCGGTCCGTCCGGTAGAACTATCGAACAAGATCTCGCCCGTCCGAATATCGGCGTTGCGGTCGAGAAGCCGTAACACGGCACGAGCGGTTACCGACTTTCCGCAACCACTCTCCCCAACCAAAGCAAGGGTTTTGCCAGGTGTGAGGGTGAGGTCGACTTGCCGAACAGCTTCGATATCCGGATCGTCGGGTGAGGTGAAAACAATCGACATATTCTGAACTGAGAGAAGCGCTTTATCTGCCATGGGGATCAGCGGCGTCGCGTAAGCCGTCTCCGAAGAAGTTGAAGGCAAGAATGACCACCACCACGCAGACGCCCGGAACGAGCAACCACGGTGCAGAAGCCAAGGT
The DNA here is from genome assembly GCF_016595685.1 of Devosia sp. WQ 349K1. Taxonomy (NCBI): domain Bacteria; kingdom Pseudomonadati; phylum Pseudomonadota; class Alphaproteobacteria; order Hyphomicrobiales; family Devosiaceae; genus Devosia; species Devosia sp. WQ 349K1. Next base: position 364,551 of record NZ_JAENGO010000001.1, read on the forward strand.
ACGGATGTTTTGTGCTTCTTGAAGCAAGGTGCCCCAGCTGACGATCGGTGGCTGAAGGCCAAGACCAAGGAAGCTAAGCGCTGTCTCTGCCAAGATCATTCCGGGAATGGCGAGGGTCGCCGCGGCAATGATGTGACTGGTAAAGCTGGGGACCATGTGGCGGATAATAATGCGCCAATCACTTGCGCCATCGAGTTGCGCAGCCGTGACGAAGTCCTCGGTGCGGAGGCTCAAGAACCGCCCGCGCACGACACGCGCCAACTCAGTCCACCCGATCAACGACAGGATTAGGGTGATGGCAAAATAGGTTTGCAGCGCGCTCCAGTCTTTAGGCATAGCTGCAGCCAGACCGAGCCAAAGCGGGATGGTCGGCATGGAACGGATGAACTCAATAATGCGCATTATCGCGCTATCAAAACGCCCGCCATAATAGCCCGCAAATCCGCCAATAATGATGCCAAACACCAGCGAAAGCGTAACGCCCGCCAAACCGATCGAAAGGGAAATACGCGTACCGTGGACCAAGCGGCTCAGTACGTCGCGGCCCAGCCGATCAGCACCCAAAATGTAGAACGGATCGCGCTTGTTCTCGACGCCCATAAGCTTGACGGACATGGGGATGAAGCCTGCAAGCTTATAAGGCTCACTCGGGGCAAAGAACTGAACCGGAATGACCTCTTCTGGGTCGAGTACAAAGGAACGACGCAGAGCTTTCGGGTCGACCTCCGTTTTGTAGCCGTTCACATGCGGCTGAAACTGCCAGTTACCATTCTCATCGGTCGTGATGAACTGCAGCCCCTGAGGCGGTGCATAGGTATAGCGTGCGCTATAAGCGGATGGGTCGGTCGGAGCGAGAAACTCCGCAAAGGCAGCAATCACGTAGAAGGCGACGACAACCCAAAGACTAACAACTGCCAGCTGATGGCGACGGAACCGCCGCCACATCAGGCTAAACTGGCTCTCACGGGTCCGAGGTACTTTGCTTGTGCCGGGTACGTCGCTCATGGTTTCAACAGCCATCTCACTTGCTCCCATAGCGAATACGTGGATCGATCCAGGCCAAGAGTAGGTCTGAGATCATTGTTCCGATCACGGTGAGCACACCGAGGAGCATGATGATCGCGCCTGCGAGATACATGTCTTGACTGGTCAGAGAGCGCAGCAGCAGCGGCCCTGCGGTTGGCAGGTTCAGAACCACCGAAACGATCACTGAGCTCGACACCAGCGCAGGCAGGAGCCAACCAATGGTCGAGACCAGCGGATTGAGCGCCAAGCGGACCGGATACTTCAGAATGACCTTCCACTCAGGCAGGCCCTTAGCGCGTGCCGTGACGACATACGGTTTCTTCAACTCATCGAGCAGATTGGCGCGCAAAATACGGATCAGCTCTGCCGTCCCTGCGGTCGCGAGCACCAAAACGGGCGCCCATGCGTGAGACAGAAAATCCCAAACTTTCGGGAGGCTCCAGTGCGCCATCTCATATTCAGATGAGAACAGGCCGCCAATGGTGGTGCCGAAATAGACGAAGCTGAGATACATCAGGATCAGCGCAAGGAAGAAGTTAGGTACGGCAAGTCCGATGAAGCCAACGATCGTGGCGAGGTAGTCGCCGAGCGAATATTTCTTGACCGCGACATAGACGCCGATCGGCAAAGCGATCAGCCACATGACGATGACGGCCAAGCCTTCAACAAGGATCGAGTTTCCGAGGCGGCCCCAGATCAGGGACGTCACAGGGGCTTTCCACTCAAAGCTCTGGCCAAAGTCGCCGCGGAACAGAATGCCGCTGATCCATTTCCAGTACTGGACATAAAAGGGTTCGCCGAAGCCATATTGCTGACGCAGTGCTTCGATCATGGCCGGATCAACGCGATCCCCATTGGCGTTCAGCGTTGCAATATACGTCGTTAGATAATCGCCCGGTGGCAGCTGGATGATGGCGAACGCCACAATGCTTACCGCAAACAGCGTCAGCACCATCGAAACCAGTCTCATGCCAATGAAACGCAGCATGGGCGTCTCCTCAGAATTTTGGCCTATTCCGCACGCAGGGACACGGCGGATCGAAAGTGTCCGAGGGAGATGTGGAGGCGCGTAAACTCACCCACACGCACTATGCGCATGTCCTATCCCATCTCTCGGAGGGCTCGCCTCCGTGGTCGGGAGCGAACAAGTTGCAAGATTTCATAGCCAAGCCCCTCTTCGGCTCCGCAGTGAGAAGAACACACTGCGGAGCGCTGGGAGGTGACTATTTATCGCCGAAGTACCATTGGAATGGGTCGTAGGGCGCTGGAGTTGGGTAAAGGTATGCGTGCAGCATCGAGTCCGCGATATTCCGCACGTTATTCTTGGCAATGTAGTAGCCTTCGCCAGGCAGGCTGATGCCAATGACCGGGAAGTTTTCCTTAGCGATAGCCAAGATTTGCTTCATCATATCGTTGCGCTTGGCCGGGTCGCCTTCGGCGCGGATGGCAGTGTAAAGGTCCATCTGCTCTTGCGCCCAAGCTGGCGGCGCTTCAGCGATTTCGGGACGAGAGCCCTGGAAGTGCTGAGCCCAGCGATATGCCCAGACGGATTCATCGTTAGCAGCCATGTAGTAACGCGGCTCTTGGATGACATCGAGACCACCGTCGCCTTGCCAAATCTGCGCATCATAATCGCCGACGACGCGCTTATCGTAGTACAGGGTACGGTCGATGTTATTGAGCTCGATATCCAGGCCACCCGCTTCGAGCTGAAGCTGGATCAACTCCATCATATCGACCCATTCACTCTTGAATGAGGAGATCATGTCGATGGTCACGACCAGCGGTGAACCATCCGCAAAGGTATAAAAGTCTCCACTGCGCGTTAGACCTGCAGCTTGGAACGCAGCATCGGCAGCCTCAACGTCATATTCGGTATACTGCTTGGCCATCTCCTCATCGTAGAATGGAGATTCAGGGCGAGGCGCTGCCTGGAAGGGTTCGCCCTGCCCGGTAAACACCACATCGATGATCTCCTCACGATCAAGAAGATGGCTCACGCCAATGCGGAAGTCCTTGCTTTCAAAGAGGGCACGGCGCTTTGGATCGATGTGGTTAAGGTTGAACTGTAGCATGAGCGTATTCATGCTTGAGGGCACATTGGGGCCGAGGCGGTAGTCGCCGGCTTCCTGGCCATCAAAGAACAATGGCTGGTTAGCAACCGTCGCAATGTGGCGATCCTGAAAGTCGATTTCGCCATTCAGCGCCATCAAGGTGATTTCTTCGAGGGAGTCCGACACGCGCATCTCGAGACGATCGATATACGGAAGCTGATTGCCCTCAGTGTCGACCTTCCAATAATACGGGTTACGTTTGAAAGTGGTGCGGGTCGCATCGCCGGTCAGCGGCTCATCGATCATCCACGCATTCATCATGGGCAGATCAGGGTTCGCCCAGCGGATTGTTTCAGTGGCCCACGAGCAACGATTGCCCATGTGCGCTTCCCAAGTTTCAAATCCGGCAGCCTTTGCATTTGCGACTGCGTCGGGATTGTACTTTGGATAGAACTGGCTGCAGTAGTCTTTGCTGAGCGACACAACGGTGAAGCCGTTGATGCTGGCCAACTCGTCCATGATCAACCCATTTGGCTCTTCAAAAACCAAGCTGAATGTCGTGTCATCGATAACGTCGACAGTTACCTTGTTGGGCTGCTTGATAAAGGTACCGCCGCCATAGGTCGGCTCGCTCATGACCTCGACAGCGAAAGCGATATCGGCGCTGGTGAATGGGGTGCCATTATTCCACTTCAGCCCCTCGCGGAGCTTGAAGGTATAGGTGCGAGCGTCATCGCTAACCTCCCAGCTCTCGGCTAAGTTTGGAATGATCTCTTTCCACTCGCGATCGTAACGCACCAAACCGTCATAGGCGACGGTCCGCCCGATCCATGCATTGTCGAGGCCACCGCGAAGCGCGCTACGCCACGTTCCGCCATAAGTGCCAACGCTTTCGAATGGCGTGATCACCAGGGGGTTCTTCGGCAGGCGGTCTGCCACCGCAGGCAAAGCGCCACTCGCGACATCAGCATCCAAACTCGGCGCTTGCTGCTGACCAAGGCTCGAACCGGCCATGGCAAACAGCGCAATCATCGCCACAGCGCCTGACAGGCGCGCAGATGAGAGCATCTTCATATAATTTCCTCCCTTTTTCGGGCACCACCCGAAGATGTTGCAACCCAGCCGCCAAAAGCGCGCTGGACATTTCACCCGCCTCCTCTGGCGAGTGCCTCGGTTTCCCGAGGGACGGTCACGAAACAGGCACTCCTCAACGCCAGTTTCAGTGCAAGCATGGGCTCGCTTTGTAATTCAGAAGGCCAGAGCCCCCTCTCGGCCGCGGACCAATTGGAGCGCGGCAACATCGTTACGTTAGGATTGATTTGCGCGAAAAACAAGTAATTTGCGCAAACAACGCAAATTACGCAAATTACTGCAATTTGCGTTGTCACAAGAAAGCAATAGGTACAAAAAAGCCGCCTTCCCGATGGGGGAAATGCGGTATTGGGAAATTTATTTTAAACCTATTTGGAGGTTACGAGCTGACTATTACCGAAAATCAGCGGCACAATAAAAGTGCAATAGTCGCTGTTCTCCGGCTACTCGATGGCAGCGACGGTATCGCCTTCAATCAGCGTGACGCCAATTTCCACCTGCTGCACAGCAGGCTCGCCATCGAATTTTTGTCCTAAAAGACGTATCACAGCGCGCCCCATAGCAACGCGATCCACCTGCACCGTGCTGAGCCGTGGGGTGGCCATGCTTGCGATCGGAAGATCATCAAAGCCGACAATCGAGAGAGGATGGCGCGCATGTCCCTCACCACCGCCCAGAGCATCGACCAAGGGCATTGCTGCTATATCATTCCAGCAAAAAACTGCCGTGACGTCGAACTCCCCCTGCCTCAAGGCGGCCACCAATTCGGCATTTGTGTAGTCGTTCGTCGTCACAATGGTCGGCACGGCATCCGCCACCTCCGCCATCGCCGCCTCATAACCCCGCTGGCGCTGTATAATCGTAGGGCGTACCTGATGGGTATAGTGCAGAATTTTACGGTGCCCCGCGTTTAGCAGGTACCGCGTTGCCTGATAGGCACCAAAGAAATTTGCCGGCGTTACAGAGCTAACGGCCATTCTCGGATCTAAGCCGTTCGCCAGAACAAGATTTATCTCGTTCTCGTTACACCATTGCGCAAATTCAGGCGCAGGGTCGATGCCAGCCAAGACCAAGCCACTCGCCCCAGTACGCTGCAACTGCCGCTGAACAAACACATCATCAACGCTATCCTCATTGACGAGACGCACATCCAGTTTGATCCCCAGCTCTGCAGCTTGTGCCCGCATCCCTTCAACAATGCCGTGATAGAAACTTGTCAGGTGGCCAGTCGCTCCGCCGAGCGGAACCAACGCCAGAACATGCCGATCCAAGTTTTCGACGGAATAAACATGCTTACTCTTATATCCAAGCTGGCGCGCGACTTTCTGAACTTCCGCGCGCATGACCTCGCTAATGCCAATCTCATTGGCGAGCGCACGAGACACGGTCGAAATCGACACTCCCAACTGAACCGCAATGTCAGCCTGGCTTGCACGCTTTGGGGACATAAGCTTGGCACCTCCTGCCCTATGCAATATTTGCGTTTTTTGAGTAATGCAAGAGTTCAAGTTGAGGCGCCCCGCACCTGGCTCGAGAAGCCATAGGTTACAGGGACTTACAAATGTCCTCGAAGGAGGTGACGAATTGATTCACCGGCGGAGGCCGCTCAATTGCACGGCACGGCTTGTTGTCAGTCGGCCCTTAACAACTATTCGGCAGCAGGAAGCTTCAGAATTTGTCGTCTATGATGGCCTATGGCGGCTCTTTGTCTACGGCTGAGATCGGCTAGATAAACACACTAACAACCGATCGACGGGCAGCGCGTCGCGCTAATTGAACTCCATTCAGACCCGTAGCAACTGGCGACGTTTCAGCTATCGCTTCCACATCGCCGTCTGGCACTGATCCACGGATCGCTTCATATAGTCCCAATAGAGGTCCGGATCACTCGTTGCTTCGAACTCGGTTGCGTACTCATCGGCAAAGTCTTCCATGATTGCCGCCGCGCAGAAACACAGATCTTCAGCGCCGATGCCCGAGTCCGAAATCCAATCTTGAACATAGGCCCGATCAAAATCGTCGGGCTCGAGCAGCCCTTCAATGGCGAATTCGCAATGGGCCTGATCGGGCATGCTTGACCAATCGGGGCCGTCTTGGCTGCCGTCCGCGCCATTCTCCTCATATCCCTCAACGCCAACAAGATCCCCGTCGATAAAATCTTCGTCGTCAAGGAGTGACGGAAGGCAGACACTCATATTCTCGCGCAGGATTTCGACAAATACCGCTGCGACGTCATCCTCATTATCAGCCATATCCATGCGGAACGTCTGCAAATCCGCATTCTCTACAAATTGAGCGCCAACGCAGGCGCAAAAACGAGAAGGATCGCCGCCAACAGCATCTGCAAAGACTTCGAGGCCTGCACCATCGAGACCTTTGGTGCAGGCCTCGTCCCCAATCCGGTAGAGTTGATGATCTTCCATCTCTGCCGACACAGCGGGCGGCATGAACAAGGACAAGGTTACAAGCGTGATCATAGCAGCTGGACGCACGGATAAGCCCCTCGCAGGATAAGAAAACAAGCGCGACCGAGGCCGCGCTCGCCAAGGATTTGCTTGCCTAGAGGCGGCAGGTCTCAATCGCGCCAGCCAGCGTGCTGGCGTAGACGATATTGGGATTTGGGGCATTCTCGATAGCCTGTTGGAGCGGCTCGCCTTCAGCCGCGAAATAGCGTGCGGTGCAAGTGCAGAGATCGTCACGACTTTGGCCGACTTGTGCCATGCCCTTCAAAATCTCTTCGCGATCGAAGCCCGGCACCATAATGGCGTCATCAAGGGCCATTTCGCACATGTCCTTATCGCCTTCGTCATAGGCGAAGTCCTCATCAGGGAGCTCTTCGACGTCCCACTCGGCCAGATCGCCATCCGCAACCTCGCCGTCCCACTCGAGATCGGCAGCACCGGGCAGACAGATGGCCATGTTCATCGTGGCGATGAAGGCCAAGTGGTCATTGCCCTCGGCAGTCCCCGAGGTCATGCTCGCCAGATCGTCACTATCGAGATCCTGGAACTCTTCACCGACGCAGTGGCAATATTCGGCGCGCTCCCAATTGGCACTATCGACCGCAGCGACAAAACTTAGGCCATCGACGCCATCCACCTCTCCCGCGATGGCGCTGCTACAGGTGTCGCGCCCCAAATCATAGAGGTTCTGCCGCAGGCTCTGCTGGGCCGAAGCGGGGGTGACGCAGACAAGCAGCCCCAAGGCTGCCACCAGCATTGCTGTTCTCATTTGCATATCTCGTTGATGGAATGGAGCCCTCGGCGGCACATTGCGCCGAGGGACAAATCGGTTCAGGCCGGCCGAGTGGCTGGCGCCGCCTTCTTGCGACTGCCGATGTAAATCAGGCCGCCAACAATGATCGCTGCCACGGCAAAGATCAGCAGCGCCGTCAACGGACGGTAGAATAGCCACGCCGTCCCGATGGTGAGCGCACCCAGCGCCACGCCAAAAATACCGGCGATAATGCCCGTGCCGAAGCCGAGAATGCTGCCAAGGAAAGGCAAGACGCTGGCGACAACCGACAAAGGTCCGAGGATGGAGCCAAAGCCAGCGATCAGCAAGACGATGCCGACGGCGCGCAAAAGCCAGGTGAAGGTGGAATTGCCTGCCGCTGCGCCTTCAAACATGTCCTCGGCTGCAACCGCCCCTGCATCCACCATCAGCAGGCTGTCGCCGCTCTCGGTCTTATAGGAGGCAAGCCCACTGCCCCTTTGCGCCGCAATAATGCTGACCTGACTGGCCGGGGTAAATTCATAGCTGATGCGGTAGTCGCCAATGACGGGCTGGCTCGGAGTGCTGCCCAGATAAATCGTGCCATTAACGATTGACGCGCGCATGCCAGCGCCGACTGCGGCCTGTACCCCATCGGCAAGATTGTCGCTCAGCAGATAGGGCTGGCTGGAGCCAATGCTGCCGATGATATTCTGGTCAAGAACAAACGCCCCGAGATTGGCACTTGGAACAGAAAAACTCTCGCTTGCGACGTCCATAGTGGGATTCTGGTGATCCGTCGGATCTTCGAAATCGACAGAATTCTGGTGCTGCGACGACCAGTCCGGAGCATAGCTATAGGTCGTGACCTGCGTTTCGCTGCCGCCAAGCTCGACCTTTTTCTCGGTCGAACGGCTCTCCACCCACTGATACATCTCAACCTTGCGACGCAGCATCAGCCCATTGGCGGAAACAGGAAACTCCCTGTCCACCACGGGCTCAGCCGTCGTCACATAGCCCGTCACATGGATCAGACGGCCTTCATTGGCGGGATCGAGCGTGTCTGGAGAGACGGAAACGACAAGTCCCGCCCCTTCAGCCAAGGATTTTTCAGTTTGGACTGCGCGTCCCTCGTTCCAGAACAGCAGCCCAACCATGCCGATGACCAGCACAAATCCCACGACCACCCCGCCGACGGATTGCTTGATCCGGTCGAACCAGGAAATTGAAACCGTTTTTTCTATCGCCATTTTTTACCAATTGGTCAAAGAGTGAGCGGAAAAAGTTCGGGCCCTATCAGCCTGTCCAAGCGACGCCATAGTGATAGCGACGCGCCCTTGCCCGCATGTAAAAGCATCCCGAAAATGCAAACATCTTCAGAGAATTCCGTCTCCCGAAATCATGACGTGAACAGCCGACCGGGAGCGTTGACGTGACAGTAAAGACACCCAAGCGGGCAAGACTACTCCCCTAAAAGGGGGATGCGCTCCGAGCCGACCGCCTTGGCAGTCCTGCTGCACCGTGGCAAAAGGAGAATAGTAATTGACGACACAAGGTTAAGTCATCTTGGATACTTGGAGGCAAGGCTTGGGGGGATCGCTGAAGCGCGCAACGGTCGAGAACCGCTTGTTCTGCCCGCCGCATTTTGCCGACACCCTCGTGCCGCGCACGGGCCTGCTGACACGCCTCGCCCAAGCCGACCAACCCGTTGCGCTTTTGCTCGGCCCACCCGGCAGCGGCAAAACCGCCACGCTGACCCTATTCTACCAAAACCTCGTGGCGCAGGGAAAATCCGTCTTATGGGCAAATTTGGGCGATGGCGATTTCGACGCCGTCACACACCAAGCCCAGCTCAGCCTGTCTGATGCCGCAGACGAAGGGCTTTATCTCCTCCTCGACGGGTTAGAGCGCGTGAGCGAGCCAGAAATGTGTCGCCAGATGGAGCGCTGGATTGTGGGCCTACCGCGCACCATTCGCGTGCTGGCAACGGCACACCACTTACACGGCCCCGTATTGCATGATTTATGGCTCCGGGGACAATTGGAACGCATCGGGCCAGAGGCACTCGCCCTCGATGATTTTGAAGCGGCTGCCCTACTGGGCCCGCGTTGGTCATCGGCAGACGCATGCCTACTCAATGACCTCATGGAAGGGTGGGCCGCTGGCCTTAAATTTCTGGCTCAGGACCCAACCGCCACAATGGCCCTGCTCGATCCGCGTGCGGACAGTCTCGCCCTGCCAAGAGGCCTTGGCGATTATTTTGACGATGTGATTTGCGCTCAACTCTCCCCGGAAATACTGAGCCTCCTGCTCGACCTCAGTGCATTTGACAGGTTCTCTCCGGACATCGTTGCCAGCTTGTCTACGACCAAAGCCTGGCCCGAGATCGAAGAGCTGATCCGCCGTGGCCTCTTCATCCAATACCGCGACGCCACGTGCGGCTGGGCAGGACTTCATCCCGCCTTCGCACGCCATCTGCAACGCAAAATGCGCCAAGCCGACCCCGCAAGGTTCGAGTCCATGCGGATTTTTGCGGCGAATTGGTTTGCCGAGCGCGGCTTCGCCTCAGATGCTGTGCGCCATGCAATCGGCGTCGCCGACAGCACGACTGCGGCCCAGATTATCGAACGGGCTGGGGCGATTTCGGTCGATCTCGCCGACGGACCCGACCTTGGGCTTGAAGTCAAGATTCCGCCCGATCGCGCCGGGGAGTTGCCCATGCTCTTCCTCAGTCAGGTCTATAATCGCCTCAGGCATGGAAAGCATCACGAGGCCCGAATTGCCTTCGACGCAGCAGCAGAGCTGACAGAGAACTACAACAGGATAGAAAATTCAGCCGATGCAGAAATAGTGGCCACTTGGGCCGCCAGTATCGAAATCGTATTTTACTCTCTCGCCGATGCTCCCGTGCCGGGCGATCGAATAGCGTATCTGGAAACCCGCCTGCTGCGTTTTCTCGACACCCAGCCAATCCTTGCAGCAGTTATCGCATCGGTTCTGGCCTTCTTCTATGTGGACACGGGCCGTTTTAGTGAGGCGATCCGGATCAGCCGTCTCGGTTTCCACGCCCAACGCGCGGACAATTCCAGCAAGGTCACGCTGTTTCTCGACCTTCATTACGCTTCTGCCCTGATTGCGACGGACACAATCGATCAGGCCATCGCCCATGTCGTGCATGCACAAAAGCTGGCCCATCTCGAATGTGGGCCGCACACTTATGAGGTTTTGACTTCGCAATTGATGCGCGGCGTTCTGCACTACGAGTGCAACGAACTCGACGCGGCCTTGGACAACCTGATGCCGGCACTGGAGCAATTGCGCAATATCAATGGCTGGCTCTGGCTTTATCTCGAAGGCTTCACGGCAGCTGTCTCCGTCCATTGCGCCCAGGGTAACACCGAAAAGGCGCTGCAGCAGATCCGCGTAGGCGAAGCCTTCGCCCAAGAACGCAACCTCAAGCGCTTATTGCGAAAACTCGCCATTGCGCGCGTGCATGTGCTCATTAGCATGGGCGAGTTGCGCGATGCCGCGCAGCAGATAGACACGCTCCTATCAGAACTTGCTGCAGACAAATGCGGCTGCAGGGTAATCGAGAGTGAGGCCTTGCTAGCTTCGGCATTGCTGATGCTCGAACTTGGGCGTCCCCGCGATGCATTAGGTGAAATAGAGCGGATAGATATGGTCCTCCTCGGCGACGCCGATCTTCGCTTACGGTTTTCCTATCATTGTCTTTTCATGCGCGCCGCGCGCACTTTGCGGCGATACAACAGCGCGGTGGAGCACATGTCCGTCGCGGTCGGCATTGCACGGCAGGCAGGGCTGGCCCGCAGGGCTGCCGACCACAGTAAAACCCTGATCGACGTCACCGACTTGTCCCTACGCAGCGGCCGCAAGCTGCCCGCCGCGGTCGAGGCTTACGTCCACTCTTTGCGCAGCAGCGAGCCCCACCCCGCCAGTGCGTCAAAAACCGAGGTCGTCGGCCAAAACTATGCCCTTAGCCCGCGTGAAAGCGAAATCATAACGCTCGTTGCCGAAGGTTTGAGTGCCAAAGAGATCGCCTCGCAATTGGGAATTTCTGAAGGTACCGTGAAAAGCCATCGTAAGAAAATCCACGACAAACTTGGCGTCTCCACCCGCTCACAGGCCATTTCTCGCGCCCGAGAGCTGTTGATCATATGAGCCGCATGGGGGGCGCCGCTTAATCCCCAGACACCGGGAAGTTAGAGCAATGGCGTAAGCCACTCGGGAGCCTCATCAATTGACACCCGCGAGCGCCTAATCCGGCAGAGCATCGGCCATCATCAAAAGGCGTGAAAGATCGAACGCGACACAATCCGGCATCGACGAGTTGCGCTCTCCACCAAGCAAAGCGCCAATCTGAGGCCAAGCATCTGATGACGGGAGGATTATGCCGGATTAAACTGGCTACACAGCACAGCGAGTTCAAAAAGTTAAAACTCAACGCTCCGCTGAAAGGCAGCGCTCGATTTATTTCAAGGATTTCAAGGAAATAAATGGCGCGAGAGACGGGGCTCGAACCCGCGACCTCCGGCATGACAGACCTGGATTTATCAATTGAGTTCATGAATAGTTTCAACATGTGGGCTCCGAATTTACGGCCTAAATTACCCGAAGTTGAAACTCGACTCGCTGAGTTGGTGCCATCTTTAGCTCATTTGATAGAGCGCCCTGCCACCTGTGCACCCCAACGCATTTTGTCGCGACCAGAATGGGGCCGGAAGCGGTCTGTCCTCTTCCGGTGAGAGCGTTATGGAAGGCGGGCATTCGCGCCTGTGTGCTGGCACTTTGTGCCATGAGCACGCTGGCGGCTTCTCGTCGAGCGCGGCGGCATCAGGGTCTACGAACACCCGGACGCCAAGGCGGCGTAGCTCGCTAGTATGCTGCGGCTTCGATTGCAGGGCCCACGTGCTGTTTCCAGTAACTCAGTAGCGGGATGCAGGTGAGCTGGAAGATGAACCACATCGCATAGACAATATCGTGGTGGAAGCAGGCTCCCGTGCCGATCTTGCCATGAGCCATCTCGTGTCGAAGACCGGGTCCTGGATGGCCATTGAACATCAAGTCGATCTGCAGGACGACACCAGGGGTAAACGCCTTGTTCAATTCTGGTCTATAGCTCTCAAGTAAGGACGACAGCGACCGATCCTCTTGGAGCATGTCGTTCAAGATCTTCGACGTATCAGTGTTAGAATTCCTGAGAACGTACCGGATCGAATTTTCCACCTGCGGCACCAGCATGTGCGCCGCCGCGACGTAGTCACCTTGAAAGAAGCGGGCAAAACCCAGAGCGAAGATGCCGGCGTGCGATGGTGGCACAAATGGGCTGTTGATAGCTATGGAGTGGAAGTGCCGTTCTGCAATGGGGAAGCTGCTTGCAATGTACTGCCTCGACGGTTGTATGAAACCGTTTACGATTTCCATGCGACGGAAGTTCTCCAGCTCGGTAATCTTGTTCTTGATCCAATCGTCGTCAGGAACGCCACCGATCGGGGCACCTCCAACCTCACCAACAATCTTGCCATCGGCGTCGTGCTGCACAGCGGTAAAGATGGAGGCGATCGAATTATGATCCAGGCTGTCCAAGGCTTGCTGGCGAAGAGCATCCGGGGAAAGCGGCACGGCCAAGGTCGCGAACTGCTTTAGAGCGTCCGGCAGGGTCAAACCGTCGAAGGCTTCGAGGGTGCCGGTGATCTGGTTTGTGAAATCGACTGGGATTGAGAAGGACAACATCTCGTCCATGGCCTTCTCTTGCAGCTGACGCATCTGCAGTCGAAGTTGCTCTCGATACTCGTCAGTCCCGGATACTCTCCGCAACTCGGATATCGCCGTCCTAAGCCAGTGCGCTTGAGCGGATGTCTGACCAACGTGGTTGCCCATCTTGATGGTCTGCTCAATGCCTTCTAGCGTACACCGCCGTTCATCCTCTGGTCGATCCTGATAACGGTGAGAGGCTGCGGCCAAGTCCCAAATCTCTTTGATACCCAACGGATATGGATCAGGCCCATTTGCTGCCGCGATGGCTAGTGCCTCGGCATCCTGAGCGATCTGATCATCCGACAAAAGGTCGAACCGATAGCAAAGCCGGGCGACACGTTCGAACGGGAACACATCAAGGTTGTCGCGGGCTGCTTCGTACAGCGCCATCAGATTCGATACGATCCGGTTCGGAAGAGCCGCACCCCGCTTGCTTATGACAGTAGATATCTGAATGGCTCGCTCAATCAGGTCGAGCTCTTCATTGCTCACGGTCGTCTTGTAGTCGAAGCGTTCCTCGAACCGGCCATCCCTCAGACCTTCCACAGCGTCGCAGTAGGCTTCGATAGCATCACGAGCGGCGGCTCCCTTGCGACGATCATTGACCCAAACGACGTCTGCGATCCTGGCGCGAAGCCCGGGATGTGTGATCTCATGGTAGAGGGCGTTGAAGACCTCGTTCTGTTCGCCAATCCAATCTGCTGGAATGAACGACCGTCGCGCTCCCATCACCATTTGCGGGCCGTATGCATCGCCAGGATCCTTGACGCGGAAGTGCAGACCACAAACGCCGGTCAGAATGCGCCACACTTCGAAGCTTGGGTCTTTTCCAACCGTTTCGTTAGACAGGCGATGGTACACCGTCTCAAGATTGTGGCACTCGACCTTCTTGATGTCCGCGATTGGAGCATGGAAGTCGACGGCATTAAATTCGTCAAGCGTTACCAGTCGTGGCTCGGGCCAACTGCTCTTGGCCTCAGCTTCGTCTTCTGCGGCGGCCTCGTTCATCTCGTCCTCGATTTTGTCATCGTCAGACATGGCCCATCTCCTATAGTGTCGTCGACCCTTCGGCTTCTAGTCGATGCTGGAGTCGTACTCTGCGCACTCGATCTTGACCTTCGCCTTCTTGAACACGCGCTGAGGGATGGTCACGCCATGTGCTCGAGCGCGGTTGGACACCATCAACACAGGCTGACCCCGATGTCAGTCTAAACGCCAGGATTGACCCTTGCGGATACCCACTACGCGACCAGATGTACTATCTTGAAGCGGCTACGATTAGGATTCTTAGTGTCCCCCAAGTGCGGGAAAGCAAAGGGGTACTGGGGGGCGCTGCAATGGATCAGGTATCTGTTGCAGCCTTAAACCGGTCATTTAAGATCCGAGCAACGCCAGCGGAACGGATGCACACTCCAATCTCTTGCCTTGGATTGTCATCCATCGTGTCGGCCGACAACCAGTTTTGACTGGTGATGATAGCGGTGTCATCGTCCCAACTCAAAAATTTGGCGTGCAACATCGGGTTGTGAACTGGCCGAATGCGTATGCCCGCCTTTGCCCCTGCAATCGTCATTTCGGCAATGTCCCTCGCCGTTATTGCGCCGCTGTCCTTGCCGTAAAACAACCTGACGTCGAGATCCCGAACCCTCTCGGCTGCAGACAAAAGGGGTTCCAGAACCAAGTTGCGCGCGGCGCCTGCGAATTTATTGCTAGCAATAACAATCTGTTTGTTGGCCTTATCACGGGCTTCCCGCACGAGCTCGGCATGGCCTGTGCCCAGCAGGACTGAAACCTCCGCTTTGCCCTCCGGCGTTGGCTGTTGCTTTCGCAAAGTTTCTGCCTGGGCAACGAGGTCGCTGGTCAATTCAGTCCAGTGACCATTCCCACCCCGTGACAACTCCGCAAGCTGATCAATCAAGTCTGCGACAAGATGTGGATCACGAAGGCGCACTGACACCTCGAAGCTCGAGAAGCCGCTATAGAGCCAGTTACATGAACCAATTAGTGCGGTCATTTTTTCAAGCGCGCCATCGTCGCAAATGACGAGCTTCGCGTGCGAGCCGGTAGAGAATGGGTGCACCACGAGTCCGTCTAAACCTTCGGCTGCGAGACGCGTCCTGATTTGGCTGACGGCTTTTATTGTGGAACGCCTTTCATCCGCGTTCTCATTTTGGCCCCAAAGGATGTCAATTTTCACGCCATTCCCAAGTGCCTTGCGTAGATCCGGTAAAAGGGCCTCGAATCGCGGCACAGAAATGAATGTTGAATGTATCAGTATGCGGTGACGGGCCTTGCTTATCGCTCCCTTCAAAGCAGTCTCGTGATCAGTGCCTCCCGTGATCAGATCGCTCGTTACAAATGCAACCTTATGAGCTGGTGGTGTCACGTGCGTAACTGGGTGTTCGTTTACGTGCACGGCGCTGTAAACAACTCGACTGTCACCAGATCGTGTTGAGTATCGAGCAGCTGCCTTCTTGATTTCGTCCGCAAGCCGAAGTGGCGTGCGTGGACTTAGCCCTTCTGGCTGCCCATCTCTGACGGAAACCAAGGCCCAACGTTTGGCGAGCCGATCACCGTAGAGATCCATGCCTACAAACTTCTCATCGGACTGGAACAGGGCGTCCACTAGTGGTCTGGCTTCTTCAAGGTACTGTCGGTCGGGTCGCTCTATTCGTATGATCGGTTCCCCTCTCGCTTCGCGACTTTCGACAACGTGTTCGTGGACAAAAGGCAGGTCCCTGCTTCTAAACAAGGCGCCAGTGATTTGCTCGACGACGAAAGTCATGTGCCTGCTCAATCGCCTCGGAGCCGTTGGCAGCTGTTCGTACTCGTTGACGATTCTCCCCTCGGGAGTGATTTGGAAGTTCACGCTGGACGGGAGTTGCACCATCTCAACCCAACCGGCCCGCATCAGTCGGATCAGGGCTTCGATTATCACCCGTTCGGGTATTCCGGCCCGCTCCTTCAATGCCGATACCATGGAAGGCCCGCGATCCAGCTCGTGGAGCAACAACTGCTCCAAAATGGTCCAGGGTCTTCCCTTATCGAAGTGGAACTTGCGACGACCTTGAAGGACTGGAACCGCAACTCGAACGTGACTCATTTGCCATTTTCCAATCGGTCATGCGGAATGATGACGGCGTTGCCCTGCTGTCTCTGAACCTCGAGTGCCGCCAGAAAGCGCTCTAGAAAAGCCGCTTCTTGCAACGCTTCCGTTCCCTTATTCGACTCAATTGTCGCCCGCAAAAATCTAAGAGACCCGACGACGAAAAGGCGCGACTTCGCCCTGCTCAGCAGCACATTCATGCGCCTCGGATCGCTTAGGAAGCCAAGCGCACCACGTATCGATGCATGGTTGTTGTTGCGGACCAAAGACACGATCACAACGTCCGCTTCATTTCCCTGAAAAGAGTCTACAGTCCCGCAGTACTTGTCGGCATCCACGGCAGGCGCTAGCCCCGACAACAGAGAATAGCGTTTGCGATTGTCATCAATTGCAATGCCGAGACGCCGCACCTGTTCACTGTACGGCGAGAGAACAGCGAGGGTAGGCATTCTTTCCAGGCCCTCCCGAATTTTTAACAGTTCCAAAATTTGGCAAACTGCGCGCACCTCGGTTGGGTTATGCCATCGAGGCCGTCTCTCCGCATCGTCCGCCTTCATCCCGATGGTGGTCTGTACCCACGGCATGTCAACAAAAATCAAAGGAGCGTTTGGCAGGCGCTTACTGTCCCTCGAAGAAACTGGTGACGGTGTGGTTGCGATACGTTTGGCGGCCAGTTCGTGTGTCTCGAGACCGTCGTCGTAGAAACTATGAGAGACAATCTCTGCAAAGGCCGGATGCATTCTATGCTGTAACGTTAGTCGTTGGGCCAAGCGACGGGCCCTTGGCTTTCGTTCGTGCACTTTGAATTCGTCTTCAATCAGGCGCTCGAACAGAAGTACGTGACCCAACGCGAGAGAGCACAATGCGGGAAAGTCGCTCTGATCCGTGTCGACCTCGTCCAGAACGTCTTCTGTGGCTGCGTCGCGTAGCGTCCTACCGATGAACTCTGCCCCGACCTCAAGCGCCCGAGCAACGGCAGCTGGATCCGTGAGAAGTTGCACGATCTTGTCGGATCCGAACGGAGCCAACTGTTTGTGATCACCGATCATCAAGCGGCGATATGAAAGCAACAATGGAGCGATCAGCTCACCGCCAGTTGCCTTTCCGGCTTCCTCCACCATAACCCAATCAAACTGGCCGCGCTCGTCGAGCAAACGTTCGAGCTCTGGCGAGTTGGTAGTTGCGAAAAGGATATTGGCGCCACGGATAAGCATTGCCTCCATAGCTAGCCTTCCTTGGCTGACACTCGACCGATCCTCACGCGGCTTAGAAGTTATGTTTAGCTGAAGATCGGCAAGCTGCTGTTGAAGGCGCCGAGGTGCGTCCGCTACTAGTGAACTGGCTGCAAGTTTGGCGACCAGGGCCTCGGTTTGCCTCACAACCTCAAATGGGCCCGCGTCTTCTTTGCTGTCCCTTGACTGGCTTCGGACGATCACCGGACCATGTGGATGTTCTTCAAATGCGCTTGCTAACTCATCCATGAGGTGGTTGACAGCGGCGTTACTCTGAGCCGTGAGCAACAATCGCGCGGAACTGTTCTCGGCCAGAGTATCGAGTACTAAGTCTCTAACCAGCCTAGTTTTTCCCACACCGGGGGGACCTTGCACAAGATAGAGCGGGATGGTCGACACAATCGCCCTAAGCGCACTCTGTTTGGATTCATCGAGGTCCGCCAAGCGTTCCTCCGACCCGATACTCTCGTGCGACTCCAAAATCCTGGCTCTGGGGTCGTCTAGCATGCGCAGGAGCTCGGAATGATCCGCCAATGCTCGAAGAGCCTTAAGCCTGCGTCGAAGCTGTATATCGCGGCCAACAAAGTCGGCAGGTATTAAGACTGCGTCACGTAGGTGGGAAGGGCGTTCAGGGCCCGTGAAGACATATTCGGGCTGCGTATTTCCAGACTGGACCTTCCGGTTGAACTTCCAAGAGGTGTCCGAGTATTCACGGTCGCCCAAGTGCCGCGCTTCCGTCAGTACCCAGTCCTCAACGCGCGAGTCGCCGAGCAACACTTCTTCGAAGCGTTTGGCGGGAGGCTTGAGCCCCAATGCTAGAGAAAGCGCATCGCGCTCTGGATCTGCTCGCGGCGTCACCGAAACCCTGATTTCATCACCCTCGGACTCCGAAAGATCACGGGTAGTACTAGTCCGAACCTCTATGGGGTAACTGTCGGCAGCAGCGTACAGCGCTTCCAGGAACTGCGTGAGGGCAAGTGCCTGATGAACGCGTTTTACTCTGTCTGGCTTTGCCTGGTCAGCGTCCAGTTCCTTGCGCAACTGCTCCCAAGTCGAAAGCTTTCCTCGTAGCCTAGGAAACCGAACCCTCGCGTCTCTCTGGTCCATAATTTCAAGGGATCGGGCCGGGAGCTGAATCTGTCCTAGGATATTAAAGGCCGCTGCATCATTCGTTTCCGCCCGCTCGGAATACGCCATCTCCCAAGTGCCGGGCATCCCTGACCGCGGTACATATTGGGCCAGAGAATAGGTCAGAAGAGTTCCCGCTAGTGTGAGCCTAAACGGCTGCCCATCGCTCTTTAACGCCAGTAAGAGCGGCGTGTCACCCAGATCCGCACGAACAAATTCCAGCATCGCCTCTGCGTCATCCACTTCGATGTCGTTGCCTGAGGCTTCTCGAAGACGTTGCGCAAAAGACCCGGAAAAGCGAAATACGAGATGAAATTTCGTCTCGCGTCCCGCAACGTCGGCCGCCAGATCACGGAGAATTTCCGTGATCCTTTGAATGACAATCTCGCCGTCCAACCTATCCAGTCGTTCAATACGCACCAACTGGCGCAGGAGTTTGACTTCGTCAGCTGATAGGTGATCTGCGACCTCGGAGGGCACGAGACGAAGATTCAAAACCCTCTTTAAGTCGGCGCCGAGAAGTCCAGAAGCCAATTCGCCGAATGCCCGCCAGTCTTCAACGAACGAAGCCGGCGCGCCGGACGTGGTTCGAGCACGATCAGGCGCATTAACCGCACCCGCTAATCTCAAGGACCATTCGAAGCCTGTTAGTTGAAAGTCGGGCTCCAATCCGCCCGAAGCAAGAATTGACCATTGGTCGAGATTACGATGCAACAGCCCTTGGTCATGAAGGATCTCCAAGGCGGACGCTATTTGCCTGAGATTTTGCCACATAAGAACTCTGTTGCGGGCAAGTCGTGGATTTGTCAGCCAGTGACCCTGCTCCCTATGCTGCAGCAAAGATGCAAGCGGCTCCCGTTGACCGAGGTCCAACACGAGATAAAATCCCGTTTCGTCGAAACCTGCTTGGAGTAAGGTCGCTATCGATGACGATGCCCGCGGATAGCCGCCAAGCCGATAGAGATGCCGAACCTCGTGTTGCCATAGTTCATGTAATTCGTCTTGACCGGCCCCCGCGACACGTGGCCATGCTTTGACGAGTACTTGGTTACCGTTTTCATCCACCGCCAAAGTAAGCGATGGCCGTCCGGACTTCTTGTCTGCCTTTTGAAGGTCGCGATCCCCAAGCTTAAAGCTACTCAGAAACTCTCCCTTGCGGCGCGATTTACTAGCCATTTTTCGATCCCCCAAGCATCTTGATAGACGATGCAAGAGCACAAAGACAGATCTGCCAACCCGTTCGACATAGTATTTTGGAAGAGTCCCCCGGAGCCCGTTCCAGTGGTTCTGCGCGAATGAGCGATAAATTCGATCAGGTTCGAGCCGGTGGGCCCACCAGCTAATCCGGCGGTTTCAGGGACATCTGAAGTTGCCTACTAAACCTGGATCAAAATCTCCTCGATAGGTCCACTTTCGGGATGCTTTCAAATGGCAATGAACGGCAAGCATGGGGCGCAGTGCCGCCACACAGGCGCAGCGAGTTGAGCTCAAGATGTTCAGCCTTAGCGCACCCGAACATGAGAACCCTAGTTTGAACTAAGTGCGGATTGGCAAAGCGGGGTCCAGTCGGTTTGGCAGAGATAAGATCGGTTTTGGCCCGATAAGATCGGTTCACCCCAAGATAAGATGGTCAAAATGTGTGTGAGACGGTCGTATCCCGTCGGAAGAGATTTCCTCGACCCAGTCGGGTAAGATGGCCTCTGGCCAGTCGGGTAAGATGCTCTTTGCCTATTTCCGGAGGCGCTCCGGGCGGTTCCGGAAATAGGGCCTGTTGGTCGAAATCGACGAGCAAAGCGAGCTTGCGCCCCTGATCCAGCATGGATCGAGGGGGCGTCGGTTTTGAGCAACAGGCAAGGCAGGAGATCATCTTTGATCTCCTGCCACGGATGATCCTTCCGGCGACCGAAGAGAGCTTGCCCCCCTGCCCCATTCCATGGGGCGAAGGGGGGCCGGTAGGATCATCCGTCGCTTTGACTGGACATGGGTCGCCAGACCCTGCCGCCCTGCTGGCGCGAGCCAGCGAAGGGTGGCCATGGCCAGTCAAGGCGCTCAAGAGCATCTTGAAAAACAAGGCCATCTTTCACTCTCGAAAGCTCGCGTTTTCCGATTTTCATCCACTCCGCTTAACGTCCATGAAGACAGTGGAGAGACACAGTGGCACACGACCTGAAGCGCATTCTGAGCGAGACGAAAGATTATCTGGCAAAGCCCAAAAAAGCGAGAACCTTGGAGCGCTACGGGCGGATATGGAATTCAATCAACCAGTCCGGGTTGAACATATTCGAGTATCTCGACTATGTGGCGTCCACCACGCCTGGCCAGTTTGTGATCACAAAGGCAGCGGCCATCCGCGGATTGTGGAAGGTGATCCGTCAGAAGTTCTTCAGTGCCAATCAGAAAATGGCCGCAGGTCAGAAGCAAGCATCAACTAACGAACTGAACGAGGTGGTCGGCGTGCGCATGGTGATCGACATGCTGCTCGATAAAAAACCGCCAATGGACGCTTTCACTCGCAAAGGCTGTTCAAAGCGTGGAACGCTGCACAAGCTGCCGCAAGATTGGCGCACGCGTCTCGTGGCCAATACGATCACTGCTGCGGTGCCGGCCGTTCTCGTGTCGATGCTCTCAGGATGCCGCCCAGAGGAACTGGCCATGGGAATAAGCGTCAGCGTGTTGGATGACCAGCATCTCAGCGTCACGATCAATGGGGCGAAGGTGACGGAGCACAATGGGCAGCCTTGGCGCAAGTTGACCTACGACGTGTCTCTCTCCGATCAGGCGGCTCAGTTGTGGCGGATTGCAGCGCGCCGAGGCGGCAACCTGGTGGTCAAGCGCGAACCCCGCACCTTTCACAAAAACCTTGAGCGCGCCTGTGAGAAGGCAGGCTTGCCTGGCATCAGCGCGTACACATGCAGGCATTATTTCGCCTCGCAGCTTAAGAACGCAATTGGCACTACTAAGGAGATAATAGCGATGGCGCTCGGCCACGCGAGCACGGCAACACAGCAAGTTTACGGCACAAAACAGCAGGGTCGAAAGGGCGGCCTTGCCCTCGTGGGTGTAAGCGCAGCGCGGGCAGTTCGTACGCCGGATCGGCCTCATCCTGGCTTGGCGAACCGCAAAATTGTCTCATCAAGCCAACTGGAAGAAGACTTGGCCAGCGAGCTGCCGCATCCTTCGCCATACAATTGATGGCATTTCAGGCAAACAAACCACCACCAATTGCTCGCCTTGGCTCCCAAGCAATCCACCGCCTTTTCAAGGAAGGCCGATGCCTCATGCGTTGCAAGCTCGCGGCAACGATGCGCCCCATTCCGGACATTCAGGCCGCACTTTTGATTTCCCAATAGCTGCCGTAGGCGGCCGACTTACGAATGGCATAGGCGGTGTAGGTAGCGTGTAAGCTGCAGGTGCTTTCGGGACATCTTTCGGTCTGATTATAGCTTTTCTCGGAGGGCCTCGTAAGGCGTTTTTCCGTTGAACGCTCCGTGCGGCCTGGCGAAGTTATAGAACCGTTCCCACTCGTTCAGTTTCGCCTCGA
Organism: Devosia sp. WQ 349K1; assembly: GCF_016595685.1. Lineage (NCBI taxonomy): Bacteria > Pseudomonadati > Pseudomonadota > Alphaproteobacteria > Hyphomicrobiales > Devosiaceae > Devosia > Devosia sp. WQ 349K1. The sequence goes on from NZ_JAENGO010000001.1 coordinate 386,718, forward strand.
GATCAACATCGCCCTTGTAGCTGAGCAGCTGGTAGAACTCCTGTTGATCTGACCGGTGCGATCGTTCGACCTTGCCGTTCAATTGCGGCGTACTGCGCTTGATATAGGCATGGCGGATGCCTTGGTCTTCGACATGCCAATGGAACTTGGCCTGGAACTCATGGCCATTGTCGGTTCGGATCTCGCGAATTCGAAACGGGGAAGTATTGATGATGTGGTCAACAAAATCGATCGCGCTTGCCTGGGTGTGCTTCTGGTAAATTTTGAGCGCGCGCACCCGGGTCGCATCATCGATGGCAGTGAACTGAAAGCGCCGGACCTTCTCGCCACTTTCCCCCTTAAATGTCAGGAACTTGACGTCCATCTGAATATGGTGGCCGGGAACCTGCTTGTTGTATCGCTTGGTGTGCACCTTGCGCACACGGGTACCGCGCGGCAGCCGATTGACGCCATTGCGTTTAAGCATCCGCGAGACCGTGGCGTCTGAGATTTTAATCCCATGGTATCGGGCCATATACCAGACGATCCGCATTGGGCCGAGGTGATACTTGCTGCGGAGGTGGAGAACTTTCTCTTCGATCTCGATTGGTATGCGATTAGCATGCCATTTGGGGATTGGAGGCCGGTTCACCAGACCGGCCTCACCGAGCTTCAGATAGGCAACACGCCACCGGTAGAAACTGCTGCGGCTGACGCCGAAATATCGACAGGTCTTGGCAACCTGACCCGTCTCTTCTGCGTGCCTCAGAACACGAAGCTTGCGCGCAATCTCACGTTGTTCTTTGTTCATAAATGCCTCCTTAGCTCAACAAATGTCAGCTTATTGGAGATGTCCCGCGAGTACCGACATATCTACAGTCTGGCTTTCTGGAAGCTGAGGACTTGCGGAGCGGAGCGAAAACCGTTCATGTTGGGTTTTTCTGCCCCTTGTTTGTGAGAAGGTCGGAACAATCCTTTTGACCACGGCAAACTCTAAGGCCGCCACGCCAGGCAGGATTTTGAGGCCGATCTTGCACGAACTAAGTCGGGTTGTCCGCAAGGTATTTTGCAAGGTCATCCAAAGTCCCGAGCTCGGCCTGCTCTGCCGCCCACTTCGCAAAATTGATCATGGCCCCACTGTGAATACGGTATCGCACGTGCTTGCCGTCACGCATGGTTTCGAGCACCCCTGCATCGACCAGCAGCTTGAAGTGATGCGAAATGGTCGATGCTGATTTTTCGCTTTTGAGGTCAGAGGGAGATAATCCGGGGGCCAGCTGCACATTTCGAAAAATATCGAAGCGTGTGGAATCCCCAAGGCCCACAAGGACTTTCAGCGCTTCGTCATCGGTCAATTCGAAATCCTTCGAAACATCATGCGAACATGCAGCCAAGGCGCCGTTAACCATTCCTAACAATTCGATGTGACAGCCGCGATCACCTGATTCATCCTGCTTTCAGGACTCCGCCCGGATTCCCGGTTGTTATCAAGGCAGCCGCCAGAGTTGCGCTAACAACTCCAGCGGCCTGACCAGACGACCGACCTGCCAGAAACAGGAGTGGCCGAATGGCTATGCTCATCTATCGCCGCGATTGGATTCGCTGCAACTCTTTCCCTGACAATTTCGAAGACGGTAACAGCTGGCTTGCGTCTCGCAGCACCACCTTGGTGCGCTCGCCGCGCTAGCCCCCAGTTACGCCGATCATGCAGCTAAACCTCGCGGGCCCTCCGCTCGCGTGAGCCCGGCCGTGTGATTTTTTCAAAAACTCTGCATGCCCGCCGTCCGCATCCGCGGACCGGCTTGAGCTGGAGTCTGTCGAAAATGTCCAAATCTGCAAAAAATGCGCTGCCACCGGCAACGCCATCTCATGAGTTTGACGATCCTGCTGATCTTGGCGATCGCCCCAATCCTGTGGAGCGCCTGCTTATTGACGCCGAACTCGACATGCTCCACCGCACCGCAGTGGGACGTCCCCGCATGGTTTGGGGATCTAAAACGGCGTTTGTTCGCCTCAGTCCCGAGCCGGCCCCGTCCGCATACGGCGGAAAGCGCAGCGATCGTGCCTCCCATTTTCGCGCCATCGAGATCGCCCGTGCGCTGAGTGAACCTCTGGCCCTCAAGGGCCCGGCAAAGGCTCACGCCATCGACGAGCTGGTCGCAACCGTCTTTGAGGCGGCTCCAAATTTTGCCCGGCCGCTCGAGGCGATCCGGCAGAGTGCTCTATCCATGGTGCGCCGGGGCGCTCCTCACTTCCAGTTCAAGCCCATCCTGATCGAGGCACCACCTGGGTGTGGCAAGACCACCATGGCGATGTGCCTGGCAGCGGCCAGCGGCCTGCCCTCGCTCTACCTCGACGCCACCGCCATGACCACCGGTACGCCGATCGTCAGTGCAGACAGCGTCTGGAGCCATGCTCGGCCTTCCGAGGTCGTGCAGTTCCTGGCGCACGAGCAGGTGGCCAATCCAGTCATCATCTTCGACGAGTTCGACAAGCTGCAGAACCTCTCAGCGCACGCCCGGTCCGAGGCCACCGAGATCATGCTGCCGCTTTTGCAGCGCGACACCGCCGCTGCGCACGTCGACCACTTCCTGCAATCCAGGGTGGATCTCAGCTTCATCAACTGGATCCTGCTCTGCAACGACCTCAATCGCATCGCCAAGCCGGTGCGCGATCGCTGCACCGTCATTCGCGTCAATGCGCCGGACGTCGACGAGATTGCCGAAATCGCCCGGCGCGAAGTGCAGCGCCGCGGTCTGCCTGACGAGCTTGTCGCGCCGCTGGTCCGTGCCGTTCGCACGGGTCGCCTCACCTCGCTGCGCAAACTCCACAAAGCCCTGGATCGCGCCGATGCGGCAGCGGCCCGCCCTCTTCTCAACTGATTTCTTGAAAAAACCCAAAAATAGGACGCAGACCATGAACAAGACCATCCAACTTCGCGCCATAGAAACCGTCACCGACACCACAATGCCCTCAGGCCAGCAGGTCCGTCTGGCGCGAAACATCCTTGACCTTCTTACGGAGGTTGGTCTGAGTGAACTCCGTGCCGATGTGCGCACAGCTTATGTCGCCGGTCACCCGCGCTTTCGGTGCCCCGACTGCAACGAGCCACTTTTCGTGGCTCAGAACCCGGCATCCGCGGATACCCCCCGTGACGGCAGGGCCGCACACTTCAAGCATCATGCTAACGCGGATGCCCCGCCCTGCCGGAGGCGCACCGCCGCAAATCTGAGCGATATCGGTGCAGTCAAGTTCGCCGGGTTGGGCGAAGGCACTGACCACTCCAACCTCAAGCACATGCTGGCGTTCTGTTTGTCGCAGGATCCCAACGTCACGGACATTGAGATCGAGCGCCAGATCAGGGCGCTCGACGGCTCCTGGCGCCAGCCCGACGTGAGCTTCGTGCTCCACGGCCAGGCTGTGGCAGTCGACGTGCAACTGGCGGCCGCGTCCCTCTCCACCATTCTGGAGCGGGGCGTCTTTTACGCGGCCAACAAAATCCGACACATCTGGGTGACGGATACTGACAATCTCGACCGCCTGAACCAGTTGGCCTTCCGCGACATTTATCTCGGCATGGGCGGCCGCATCTTTGCCCTCGACGCCGACGTCGCCGCCGCCTGCGTTGAGCAGAGCAGGATTCAGCTGTGGGAACTGAGCATCATGCCCAGGCTCGCCCCGCCCCTTCCGCTGCACAACGTCTGGGAACGCGACGTGGTCGACCAGGAGACCATCCTCATGGATCCGGCAGCGCGCAAGGCGAACGGTCAAAAGCGCTATCGCCGGTCTTTGGCCAGCCAGGTCGGCCAGCATTTTGGCCGTCAGCGGGCGTCCATGCGCGCGGCTCTTGCCGAGGGCAAGCCGCTCGAATGGATGCGGCCGGAATGGACGACGATCGCGCGTCAGATCAAGGGCCGCGATATCGACACCGCGATCGCTCAGGGCGTTGGTGCGGTTCTGGCTTGGTTGTTTGCGGCGGAAGCCTATGCATCCTGCGCCGAACCAACGGCACGCCCCGTTGCCCTCGCCGCCATGCATCAGGCAACCGCAGCCGTGCTGACCATTCGCAACGCCAAGGACTGGGCGCCGCTGGTGGAAACCGTGTGCAAGATGTCGCCTCCGGTTCAGGCCGCGCTTGCCCCCGATCACCGCGACCAGCTCAACGCGTTGCTCGCCACCGCAGAGCCCACAACGCCCGTCATCCGCAACCATGCACAGATGCTGTCGGTGCTGTTTCCCTGGATCGCCTTCAAGCTGCTGGTCAAGGCGCCAAAGTTCGGCCCCTCGATCACCCGCCGCAACTCTCACTAAAAGAGAAGAGAAGCAGCCCGGGACATTCCGATGTCGCGGGCTGCTGGCGCCAGATTACTCCACTCCCTCTGGTCGGGGTAACCAGACGCCAAAGAGGCCGCCAAGGGCGGCCTTCTCCGGGACAATAAGAAAGAAACGAGAAGAAAGAAAAAGGGGGCGCCGCGCTTCCGTGAGAAAAAGGCATTCGAGCACAGAGGTTGACGCCAGAGCAGGCCGCCTACCCTTTCCCCCAACCAGCTCCATCGGAGCTGGTCTACGCCGAAGGCGATGAGCGGCCTGATCTGGGGTCAAGGCCAGTTCAAGGCTCCAGTTTCCAATGCATGCGCAGCATAGCGATCGCAGCCCCCCTATCCCGTCCAAGCACTAGCTGGACGGGTCCATCCATGCGGGCATTTGAAACTGGAAGAGCTGGCCGTACTTCTGAGCGACAAACGGTAAGGAAATACTTTTTCCAATCCAACGAGCAGAAAAAGTCCATGTTATAACAAAAACTTGGCTTCAATTTGTGAAAAATCCACAAGGGCGAGAATCTCAAGTCTAAAATTATGTCAGAAAGCCAATTTCCCGATGTTTCTACAACCTTTTATGCACAAGAGTTCTTGCAGAACGCAAAAGAATGGCTGCGCGGGATGTCCACAACCACAACATCTTATTTCCGAAAAACTACCGGAACCGCGAGTTCTGGAAGCTTTTCCTGCGTCTACGGAGCTCGCTTCCCTCTCGAATATCGCGTTAGTCGTGGAGGGATGGCTTCGCGCCATCAATACTGAAATGCGCTTTCACGTTATTCCACGCTGCGTGCCTACACATGTTGCGGCACGGCGTATCGGCCTAACGGTCAGTGCTTTTCTTCAGCTTGAGCCCGAGTTGCGCCAAAGCGGCTTTCCCCCGCCTGACCCAGTAACCGGCAATTTCGACCTGAAGGCAATCGAAGCTTGGCTTGACCGCAGGTCTGGGCTGTCCCAGCAGGCATCGAGCGCAATAGATGCAGCCGATGGCTTCGAGCAAAGGCTCGCGCAAATTGGCTGACATCAAGCTCAAGCATTACGTCATCAGGAAAGGAAAATACGGGTACTGGCTTCCTACGCCGGCGATGAAAAAGCTTGGATTTCAAAATGTCAGATGCGGTCTAGACGGCCCCGAAGCGTGGAAGATAGCTCGGGAATGGGAAGAGCGATATCAGAGGGCCCGCCGTGGCCTAGAATCCGCTCCCATAGGGAAGTTTTATCCACCCGGAAGCGTGGGTGATGGTTTCGCCCGATTTCGTCGCACTCAAGAGTGGGCAAAAAAGGAAATCAGGACACGGGAGGACTGGGAAAGAAGCTGGGTATACATAGAGCCTGCTTTTGGCACTACGGCCCCTTCCACGGTCACCTTTGAACTCCTAGATCGCTGGTATAACCATCTCATTGCAAAGAAAGGCGTCGGCGAAGCCGGTCGCGCGCTGAAGTATTGGCGCGCTCTGTATACCGTTCTGGTTAGCCTTAAACTCGCCCCTCCCGGAGACCCCTCGAAAGCTATACGAAAGACCGGTGTAGCCGGGCGCACTCAAACGTGGCGCGAAGGAGAAGTGGTTCGTCTGGTAAAGCATGCCATCCGCACCGGCAGGACTGGCCTTGCATGCATAATAGCGGTTGCTTGGGACACGCAATTCTCCCCCGTCGATTGCCGGCAACTCAAGCCAGCTCAGGCCGTTACCAGTGGCAACGATATGGCATTCTTGATTGCTCGCGGTAAAACCGAGGAACCTGCGCTGGGGATCTTGTCCCCTCGCGCGCAACGCTTAGTACATGCCTATCTGAATTCACAGAACTTTGTGCTGCACGATGATGCTCCGATTTTCCGCACAAAGGGCTTTGCACTTGGTGACAAAGGCGGGAGACCGCGCCTTCCCGTACCGTATACCAAAGACAAGCTGGTGAGCGATTTCGCAGAAGTCCGCCTTGAGCTTTTTGGCGAAATGGAGACTAGGAGGCTGATGGACATGCGTCGCACTGGTGCCGTTGAAGCCAATGCAGGGGGCGCATCTGTGGAGTTTTTGGCTGCAAAGATGGGCAACTCCATCGATCAGAACCGAAAGCTGCAGAAAACGTACATGCCAGTCAACTCAGCAGCGATTCGAGCAGCCGATGAGGCTCGCAAGAAGGGACGAAAACTTTTGAGCGAGGAACACAACGAGTTCAAAAAGTTGAAACTCTATGGGACCAAAAGTTGAAACTGAAAGGGAGTAAAACGCGCAAACCCTAGGAAAGGATGGCGCGAGAGACGGGGCTCGAACCCGCGACCTCCGGCGTGACAGGCCGGCGCTCTAACCAACTGAGCTACTCCCGCAGCGCTTGGGGAACATCAGTTCCGCGCAACGTGGGCTCTGTATAGGGGCGTGATTTGCCCCTGTAAAGCGGCCTCTAGAAAATTCTCAAAGCTTTTCAACATCTGTGGCGCCGATGGGCATATCGTGGGCACTTGGCTGGCACTTTTGGGCGCCGTGAAGGGCTTGGCCGAGGCCTTCTCGATGGCAGCGCACGGCAGGAAACAAAAATGGCGCCGTCCGGTGGAGACGCCAGACATTTTCTATGCAGCATCGGAATCGCTGAACGTGAATCAGATCACCGCCCTGCCCGCTGCGACGAGAATGACGGAGGCAAGAATCTGGAAGCGAGTTGGCAGAATCCCAAAAAGCAAAAAACCGCCGAGGCGGTTTTGATTTGTCGTTCAGGAGAAGTGAATGGTGGGCGATGACGGACTCGAACCGCCGACATTCTCGGTGTAAACGAGACGCTCTACCAACTGAGCTAATCGCCCGTGCCATTATCACGGAGTGCTTTTTCTAACGCTGACTTGGTGGTCAGAGCACTGGCACCAAGTAAAGAAGACCACTCTTCTTCGCCGCTGGTGAGCGGCAATGGTGGGCGATGACGGACTCGAACCGCCGACATTCTCGGTGTAAACGAGACGCTCTACCAACTGAGCTAATCGCCCGTGCCATTATCACGGAGTGCTTTTTCTAACGCTGACTTGGTGGTCAGAGCACTGGCGCCGCTTGCAGAACCGTTGTTCTTCAGCGACGAGCCACTGAATATGCGGACACGGGTTTCAGGTCAACACCCGAAAAAGTTCTCCACATAACAAAAAGGCCCCGGCTGTGAAGCGCGGGGCCAAATGCCGAGAGGCGAAGTCGCAATCAAGCGTTGATCGCGTCCTTCAGGCCCTTACCGGGCTTGAACTTGGCCTGGTTCGAGGCCGGAATCTGAATTTCAGCACCCGTTGCAGGGTTACGGCCGGTCGAAGCCTTACGCTGCGAAACGGCAAAGGTGCCGAAACCAACCAGACGAACTTCGTCGCCGGCCTTCAGGGCTTCGGTGATAGCTTCGAACACTGCGTCAACCGCTTCGGCGGCCTGTGCCTTGGTGATCGTTGCCTTGTCGGCGACAACGCCAACCAGATCGTTTTTGTTCATAGCGTTTCCTCACAGTGAATGCTCGCCGCCACAAGCGGCTCTTGATGCCTGATAGCTAGTCGCGATCACTCGCAAATCCAGACTATCCGGCCGATCAGTGCCCCGACGGTAGTAGCAGTTAATGGACCGGAAATATGGCTCTCGCAAGCCCCATAACCCCGAAAAGCCCGGTTTCCGGGGGAATATGGTCCCATTTCCACGCCGACATCAGTTTTGCTCGGCTTACGCGCGCCAAATGAATTCGCAGAATTACCAAGGAGATAGGATGCTTGGAACGCAGTCCATCCGAGCGACGATTGCCAGCCACGCAGTCAAAAGCAGCCTCGATTTTACGGGCAATTTTTGAAAACAAAATCCATTGAGTCCCTTGGATTTTGGCAGTTTTCGCAGACTCAGCAACACTATTGGAGCAAGGCCAAGACGAGGTCGATGATTCTTGGATTTGAGCCCTATTCCAAAGCCTCAACTGCCGTCTTGGCGCTCGATAGGCTTACTCTTGATTGTCAGCATCAGCGGCAAGGCTGCCAGATAGATCACCATGGCAACCAGCCAGATTCCGCCCGGCCAAGTTCCACGGATGGAATGATAGATATTGCTGAACAGCAATGGCCCAAAGACCGCCGCCAAGCTGACCACGCTCGCCAACACGCCCTGGAGCTGTCCTTGGAGTTCAGAGCTGACTTGGCGGGTTGTCAGAGACTGTAGCGCGGGCATGCCAATGCCACCCAGTGCAAAGATCGGCGCCATAATAAAGAGGGCCGCTCCATGGGTGGCAAAAGCGAGAGTGAGCATCGCGCCAATTTCAAACGCCATGCCGACAACCAAGGCCCAGCGCTCGCCGAGCTTGGCGACTGCGGGACCGGTGACGAAGGCCTGCGCCAAGGCGTGGAAGAGCCCGAATGCCCCAAGGGACAGACCAATCAGCATGCCGTTAAACGCATAGACGTCTTCAGAGAAGATGGCCCAGGTTGAGCCATAGACCGTGCCGACCAGATTCATAATCAGATAGATGGCGATCAGGGGCAGCAAGGCCTTGAAAGCAAAGGCCCATGCCAATGGCTTGAACGGATTGAGCGTATCCAAGGTAAAGCGCGTATCACGCTGGCCTTTGCGCGACTCGGGCAGGACGAAGAGTGCCATCGCGAAATTGACAGTGTTGAGCAGCGCTGCCAGCAAAAACGGCGAGCGCAGCCAGATATCGCCTAGGATGCCGCCAACCACAGGTCCGATGATAAACCCGATGCCGAACATAGCATGGAACAGACCAAAGCGTTTGGCGCGCTCCTCTTCGGTGGAAATGTCGGTGATATAGGCCGTGGCCACGGCCATGTTTGCGCTGGTGATCCCAGCGATGGCGCGACCGAGCACGAGCAACCACAACTCTGGTGCAAAGGCCATCACCACATAATCAATCGCCGCGCCAGCAAGCGAGATCAGCAGCACCGGACGGCGCCCAAATCGATCGCTCAGCACGCCCAAAATCGGTGAGAACAAGAACTGGCACGCTGAGTAAAGCGCCAGCATTACGCCCAATATTGTTGAGATATCAGAAGTATGCCCAACTTCACGCAGCAGCGCTGGGAGAATGGGAAATATGAGCCCAATCCCAATGGCGTCCAGCATGACTGTTAACAAGATAACGAGAAGCGCTTTGTTCATCAGAAAGCTCCAGCTCTAGCGTCACCACTCAAACTGGAGTTAATGCAGCGCCAGATTTCTATGCGCTTCACAATTTCTGATCAAGCGGCTCTGCGGCCCTCAACTCTTCACTTTATCAGCCAGAGACTGAAGCACATTGGGGATGAGCCCCGGGAGATCTTCGCTGATCATGCCGGTGCCGCCAAAGGCACTTCCCGCAGCGCCGTGAATCCATGCGCCCGCGGCGGCGGCATCGAACCCGTTCATGCCTTGCGCCAACAGCCCCGCTATTATGCCAGCCAAAACATCACCTGAGCCCGCTGTCCCCAACCACGCAGGTGCGTTGTCGTTGACGACGATTTTACCATCGGGCTCGGCGATGACTGTGTCTGCGCCTTTCAGCACCACAACCGCTCCAGAGTCGCGCGCCGCCTGATGGGCTCGCATGGCCTTGGACGCATCGTTGGCGTCAAACAGCCGTGCAAACTCTCCTTCATGCGGCGTCATAACGACCTGCCCAGACGGTCTTGCCTTTATGGCTGCAAACAGAGTGTCGGGGTCTGATGCGAAAACGGTCAGCGCATCGGCATCCAGAACGATATTGGCCTTGGATTTTAAGCCCGCCAACACCCGCTCCCGAGTGCCCTCGCCTACCCCAGCTGCCGGCCCAATCACCAAGGCGTTGATCCGCTCGTCGGCGAGCACCGTGGCAAAGTCTGCGGGAGTTTCAGCGATGCGCAACATAATTGCCGTGACATGGGCAGCGTGCACCCTCAGTGCCGCTTCGCTGCCCACCAATGTGACCAAGCCCGCCCCGGCGCGGAATGCACCATAGGCTGAGAGGCGCGAGGCTCCAGTCTGCAGTGGACTGCCGCTGAGGACGACGACATGCCCACGGGTAAACTTGTGACCCTCTGGATCAAGCTGCGGCAGTTGCCACAGCCCCGGACCGTTCTGAACGGGCTGAACACCAGCAGCGGCGGAAGGCATAGAGTGTGCCAAGTGCGTTCTTCCCTATCATGGGGTCCGGTGCGTCGTGATGATCACGAAACCCTATCAGCTTCGCAGTTTTACGCGGTCCTGTCCGTTCATTTCCCGCCGAGGGTCAGCACGAAGCGGAACTGCACCGTTCCGTCCCACCACATCGGGAAATTCGTACCCCATTTATTGTTATAGAGATTGAACCGAAGGCCCTGACTGAAATCAGGAATTTCCGGCTGGAAGGGAATGAAGTCGCTGCCGGCGGGGCAAACCAGTGCGCTATCAATGGGCTCAATTGTCAGCTCGATCTGATCGAACGTGGTGCGCGCCGCCTCAATGGCCTGCAATTGACCGCCACCGGCGCGAACAATATGCGCACTGTCCTTCCACGATGCCATTTTGCGCAGTGACCATGCCGCCGCGCCCGCAGGGGTGAACGCAAAAAATCCGGCTTCGGGTATGCGATTGGCCGGCTTGTCTCGCAGTGTTAGTGAGACCTCGACAGACTTATGCGATATGCGCCGAATGGCGATGTCGTGACGCGCCGGAATGCCGACATGCGCTGCCTCATCCCGCGAAATGGCAGCAATAGCGACCTGCGCATTGGCATCGACACCGATATGAGTGGGCGCGAATGACGCGGTGCGGGCAGTTTTTGCGTTCTGCAGGCCCGGCTTGTCGTGGTCCAGAATGGCCCATTCCTGTCGATGCTGAAGATAGCTATCGAGGTGCCTTTGTAGTTCAGCCCAATCATAGGTTTCGTGGCGGTAGCCGAAGAGCGCGCCATGGCTGCCCGCGATCTCAACGCCTTCCGGCGAGACTAGACGAGCAATGTCGCCCGTCGACGGATCAAGATCGGCCATCCAGCCGCCGTCGCTGATTTGATTGCCGGCCCGTGGCGCACGCGGTGCAATCGGAACCAGTTCGGCGAGCGCCTGCGAGGCTGCGGCGCGATCTTCGGCAGACAAGTCCGAGAGCGCATCGTGCATATAGTCGCGCTGTTCCTGCCAAGATTGCTCGGCATATTGGAAGCGATAGTCAATTTTGCGGGCGTGTTCGAACTGGGCCTGATCAAAGGCCTGGTCGTCGCGCAGATAGGTTTTGATATCCACGCCCCAAGTGTGTTCAGCCACCATGGCAAGCCGACGCGCGAACGTCTCGCGCTCCTCCGTCGGCTGATCTAAATTCTCGTAAAATCTCTCTAGCGCTTTGTACTGGCTTAATTTTACCGGATCAGATGCCGCGCCATGAATCCAACTGTCGCCAATTTCTTTGTCGATAATTGGGAAGTCTTCGCGCCGCTCCCACATGGCCTGGCCGAACGCATCAAGGGTCGACGCTTTGATCAACGCCCCCGGGTTCGCATGATGAAGCTCGCGCAGGGCCTCGACGGTCTGCCCGACGCTCTGTGGCCCGATATTGTCATTGGTGTGCGCAAAGCTGAGGCCCAAGTCCGGACCGGCTGGGAAGTCCGTGGCGCCATAGGAATTCTGATACATGACGACAATCTCGCTGCCGTCCTCAGCGCGCCAGCGGAAAATTGGCGGCACGTCAGGGACTGGGCTGGCGGTGTTGACCCCAAGATGGAGGAAGCGAAGCCCTGCTTCGGCCATGAGTGGCACCATGCCCAGCGTGTGACCCGGTACGTCCGTCATTTTTGCGGCAATAGTCGTTTTGCCAAACCGCTTGTCGAGCTCACGCGAAAAACTCAATGCCGCGCGGAACATTTTTGGGCTCATCAACTCCGTATGCGAGGTAAATGGCAAGCCATGCCAAGCGATGAGGCCTTTCCTGATCGCGTCTTCTAGCCGTGCGACTTTTTCTGCGCTTTGGGTCTGGAGGTGATCCCAGATCAGCCAAGCGCCAGTGGTCCAGATGAATTTTGGATTGGCTGGATCTTCGGCATAAAAATGGGCGCCGGTTGCGATCGCCTGCGGGATAAATTGCTCATGATACTGCTGGCGCACGCGCTTGGCATGGTCGGTGAAGCCAATGTCCAGATGGGTCTTGAAGATCAGATGGATCTGCTGCTCAGATGTTTGCGTCATGAAAATGCCCAGCTCAGCCCACCGTGCCACGCACGACGAGACGGGTGTTTAATGTTTCTTCTAAACTTGGCGCGTCCGGCGCATTGAGCCGCCGCAAAATTAGGCGAACGAGGCAGCGCACGCGCTCATCGAGGTCGAATTTGACCGTTGTCAGATTGAAGCTTTTCCAGTGTGACTGGGCGATGTCGTCGAAGCCAACGACCTTCACATCCTCCGGGACGCGCAGGTTTAACTCGTGGCGCAAAGCGTCTAGAACGCCAAAGGCGCCGACGTCATTGGCCGCAAAAATTGCATCAGCGCCCTGCCCGATGCGGAACAAATCGACGGTCGAGCGATAAGCGGTGTCGTAAGTGAAATCGCCTGGAATAATCTGCGGCTCGCCCAGTCCGCGCTCACGCATGACGCGCCGGAGGGTCCGTTCGCGAGACACATTGGCGCGAGACTTGCTCAGCCCAGAAAGATAGGCAACCCGTTTCGCCCCAAAGCCCTGAAGCAGGGCTACGGCTTGATCGATCCCATTGTGCTGGAAGACGTTCAGGCGGTCATACAATGGCTCGGCAACCGGCGTATCGTCTTCATTTTCAAAAGGATAGTTGACGTAGATCGGCACCGCACGACCGAGGAAGCGCACGAGAGTTTTCGGCTTCACATTCTCGACGAAGGCGATCACCGAGTCTGGGTTGAAGCCGCGCATATAGGCGAGCAACTGCTCATCCATGGAGTAGTCAGTTCGGGTCTTGAACAGGAGCGTGGCAAAACCTTCGTTCTGGAGCGCTGTCGTCAAAGCGTCGATCTCTTGAGATTCCCAATGACTGCACACGTCTGGAACGATCACGCCAACAAGGTGCGAGCGGCCGCTCACCAGCGCTCGCGCTGCGCGATCGGGGGTGTAGTCCAGCTCTTTGGCGATCCGGAGGATGAGCTCGCGCTTTTCCGGTTTCAACGAGGTGTGAGGATTGAACGCCCGTGAAACAGCCACCCGCGAGACGTTAGCCTTCGCAGCGACCATTTCGGCCGTCGCCCTACCCCGTCCCGGCTCGCCCGCACTACTCACAGACACACTCCACAAAGATGAAATCGTGTTCATTTAAGAACAGAACCCGAGCTGAGCTGTCAATGCAGACTATCGCAGGGACAAGTTCTCCACACCCCAAAGACGGGACAATGCAATGAAAACACGGCTTTTCCGCAAGTGTACCGGCATCACAAAAGTTAACACTACCATACCTGCCATTGACGAGCAGTGAAAACGTGTTCAATCTGACGGCGTCCGCAAGCCAAGGGAGGCGCGGGCCAACAGCGGCTACCGGAGAATCCGGAGCCACACATGGGAGGAATCTGCGATGAGCAATCGCCTACGCGCACTTGCGCTCGGCCTCGTCTCTGCCACCGCTATGGCAGTGCCGGCATTCGCCGTTGATCTAGAAATCACCTGCCGCTGCGTCATCGGCGGCGTTAATAGCGCCACCGCTCAGTGGATCGAAGAGAGCGTTATTCCTGGCTTCACAGCTGCCAATCCGGGCATCAATGTGAAGCTGAACCAGTTTGGTGGCGAAGACGCCCAGCTCACCCAGCAGCTTGCTCTCGACTTCTCAACCGGCGCAGGCCCAGACATCTCGGGCTTCGACGGCTTCCTGATCCCCTCATTTGCTGAAGGCGGCCTCCTAAAATCTCTCGATGAACTGATTGGCGATGACTACGCCAATTGGGAAGGCTGGGACCACATTTCTCCCGGCATTCGCTCCATTCTCTCCTATGGCGGGGAAACCTATGGCGTCGGCCTCGGGACTGACGTGCGCATGGTCTTTGTCCGCAAAGACCTTTTCGACAAGGCCGGAATCGACGCCGCGACGTGGAACCCCACCTCTTGGGCCGATCTGATCGACGCTGCCAAGAAGCTCAAGGAAGCCGGTGTCGAAGCGCCACTGCAGCTGAACGCTGGTGTGGCCATGGGCGAAGCGACCACCATGCAGGGCTATTGGATGGCACTGCTGGGCACGGGCGAAGGCGTCACCAATGACGACGGCAAGTTCATCGTTGGCTCCCAAGCCATTCTCGACACGCTCAACCTCTACAAGACAATCTATGTCGACGACGGCCTAGGCGATCAGCGCGCGCAGCTTCTGGCAGACGGACGCAACCGCACCTTTGCCAATTTCCGCGATGGCAAGACCGCCATGCTGGTCGAAGGCGATTGGTTCTATCGCTCCGTCACCGCGCCGGGTGCGGAATTTGAAGTCAAAGACCGCGACAATGTCATGACTTGGAAGAAGATGCCCGCTCAAGAACCGGGTAAGGGCATTCGCGGGCAGGATGCTGTCTCGATCTCCGGTGGTACGGGCTATGTGATTAACCCGAATACGGACAGCCCGAAGGAAGCTTGGCAGTTCTTGTCGTTCATGATGAGCCAAGAACAGATGACAGCGTTCCAAGGGTTCTCACCGGGCATTCGCTCGCGTGATGACGTGGCGATCCCGGACAATGCGTTCTTGACGGAAACCAGCCAGGCCTTGCTGCCAATCACCACCGCGCGTCCGAACAATGCGCACTACAACGCAGTCAGCCAAGAAATTCAGCGCATGACCGAAGCCGTGGTTTCGGGTGAACTGTCGCCTGAAGATGCAATGGCTCAGTACCGCTCGGCAGTCATCGCCATCGTTGGCGAAGAGAACACCGTCTCCACGCTTTAGAACTCCCTAGTGCCCGGCGTCTTTCCTCGACGCCGGGCACACCAGCACATTTCACATTCCTCGCCTTGCCCCTAGGCGTTTTTATCCGTGCCTCGATCAATCGATGGCGGCCGTTTCTTGCCGTCCGCGCGAGGTATTTTGCTTAGCCTCACTCACCTGAGTAGGACCTAAATGACCACCGACGCCAGCGCATCACCACCTAAATCGAAGGGCAAAAACTTCGCCCTACTTTCCAATAGAACCGGAGCGGCATTTCTCGTCCCGGCGGGCCTTTTGGTGTCGGTCTTCGTCATCATCCCGTTTTTTTGGGTGATATTTGTTTCCTTTACCAACCGGACCCTGCTGGGCAAAACCGCCCTCAGTCCAGAGTTTGTTGGCCTCGCCAATTATTTGACGCTGTTCGATCCAGCGTCCTTTTTCCAGCGTGGTCAGTTCGGCTTCTCGCTGATCCTGACCACGCAATTTGTTCTCTGCTCGGCCCTCCTCGGCCAAGCACTGATCGGTCTCATTCTGGCTTGGCTCATCCAGACCGTTCCTCCGGCAGTCAAGCGCATGGTCGAAACCTTTGTCATCGGCGCGTGGATCCTGCCTGAGGTTGTCATCGGCTTTGCTTGGTTTGCCTTTCTCGACTACGACAACGGCACGCTGAACATGATCCTCACGAGCCTTGGCCTGCCCAAGGGCGACTTCCTGTTACAGCAGCCATTCTGGGTCATCGTCATCTTCAATACGTGGCGCGGCGCAGCATTCTCGATGATGCTGTTCAACTCGGCCTTTGCCTCTATCCCGCCCAGCTATTTCCAAGCTGCTGACGTTGCGGGTGCAAGTTCATTCCAGAAATTCCGGGACATCGGCCTCCCGCTGATCAAGGGTCACATCATCACCGATTTGATCCTGATCACCATGTGGACGTTCAACGTGTTCACGCCGTTCCTGCTGACCAATGGCGGGCCGAGCTACAAGACTGAACTTGTCTCCATCTACAATTACCGCGTTGCCTTCCAAGACTTCCAGTTCGGCAAGGGCGCGGCCGTTGGCGTGATCATGATGCTCATCAACCTTGCCTTCGCGCTGATCTATCTCAGCATCGGCAAGAAAAAGACGCCGAAGACGTGAGGAAAGCCACCATGAAAAACCTTCCGTTTCACGCCCTTCTGAGCCGTATCGCCTTCTCGGGCCTCGCCACGATCATCGGCATTGTCTTTGCTCTGCCGCTGGTCTGGTTCATCTTCTCGCCCTTCAACGCGAGGGCTGAACTGGGTCTCGAAATTCCAGATCCCTGGACGCTCTCGAACTTCTTCACAGTCTTTGGCAATGGCTTTGCCATGCAAGCGCTCTGGAACAGCTTTATTCAGGCTGTCGGTGGCGTGATCCTCGTCGGTTGCGCGGCAACGCTTGCTGCCTATGCGCTGTCGCGATCCTCGATCCCCGGCAAGGGCGCTGTGACTTATATCCTGCTGCTGTTTTCGTCAGTCGTATCGGGCACCGCAGCCATGGTGCCGATCTTCCTGATCGTTTCAGCCGCTGGACTGATGGACACCCATCTTGCCGTGATCCTCACCTTCGCTGGTGGCTTGCTGCCCACCGCCATGTTCATCCTGCGCGACTTCATCGATGGCATTCCAAAATCTTATGAGGAAAGCGCCATGGTGGCGGGCGCGTCGCCCGTGCAGGCCTTCTTTGACGTGGCCTTGCCAGTCATTCGCCCGGGCATTGTGGTTGTGGTCGTCTGGGCCTTCGTCAACATCTGGGGCTCGTTCCTCATCCCCTTCATTCTGCTGCGTTCGAGCGAGAACATGCCAGCGTCTGTGGCCATCTATTCCTTCTACTCCGAAGCGGGCACGCCGGTCGTGACCCTGTTGGCGGCCTATTCACTGATCTACTCGCTCCCCGTTATCGCGCTCTACCTCTTCGTCAGCTGGAAGTTCGGCTTCCGGTTCTTCGGCGGCATCAAGGCTTAACTCCCATGGCATCTGTACAATTCAAGAACATCTTCAAGAGCTTTGGCAGCTTCAGCGCGGTCGAAGACGTCAGCTTTGACATTGCCGATGGTGAGTTCGTCTGTCTCTTGGGCCCCTCGGGCTGCGGCAAGACCACATCGCTGCGCATGATCGCAGGTCTCGAAACTCCTACCTCCGGCCAGATCTTTATCGACGGCAAAGAGGTGACCCACCTCCACCCGAAAGATCGCAACATCGCCATGGTGTTTCAGGACTATGCGCTCTACCCGCATATGAACCTGGCCGATAACATCGCCTACCCGCTCAAAGTGCGCGGCGAAGCGGTCGAAAAACGCCATGCCCGTGCCAAGGAAGTGGCCGATGTGCTCAAGATCGGTCATTTGATGAACCGCGTCCCGAGCCAGATTTCAGGCGGCCAGCAGCAGCGTACTTCGCTTGCTCGCGCCCTCGTCTATCCAGCCAAGGTTTATCTCTTTGACGAACCGCTCTCCAACCTCGACGCCAAGCTGCGACTTGAAGCGCGTGGCTTCCTCAACCACCTGCAACGCGACATGGGTATCACCGCCGTTTACGTGACACACGATCAGGCCGAAGCGATGGCGCTGGCCTCACGCATAGCTGTGATGGATGCGGGCAAGATCGTGCAGTTCGCCTCGCCCATCGAAATCTATCGTCGCCCAGCCACCACCTTTGTCGCGAACTTCGTCGGCAACCCGCCGATGAACCTTGTCGAAGTCGAAGGCGCGCAGGTCGATGGTCAATTGCGCCTCAAGGCCAGCGATCTCAAAATCGTCGATCTGCCAATGACCGACGCGATTGCCAGTGCCCTCAGCACCAGCCCCAAGCTTACCCTCGGCATCCGCCCTGAGCATCTCCACATCGCCAAGGCCGGTGACGAAAACACTGTGACGGCAAAGCTCTTTGCCAATGAGAACATGGGCCCCGAAAGCCTTGTGACCTTGGATCGCGGCGATAGCGCGCGCATCACTGCGCGCATTTTCATTGATGATCATCTCGAGTTGAGTGACACCGTGAGCCTGAGCTTTGGCGTGGAACACACCCATTTGTTCGACAGCAGCGGCAAGCGTATTCCGGCCGTTGGGGAATAAGATGCTGACGATCACGCACCACATCACCCGCGCCGACCAAGAGCGGAACCCGTATTATTACATCCCCTATGAGGTGCCCGCAGCCACCTCACGCATCGACGTCACTTTGGCTTACGCTAAGGCGGAAGATGCCATTATTGATCTGGGTGCTTTCGATCCACGCGACACGGGCTACCCCACCGCCGCAGGGTTTCGCGGCTGGAGCGGTGGCGCGCGTGACACCTATTTCATCGCCACGGACGATGCGACGCCCGGCTATATTCACGGCACCATCCAACCCGGCACTTGGACTGTTGTTCTCGGGCTCTATAAGGTGCCGCTTGCTGGCCTTGATGTGACTGTAACGATCACACTCGACAGTAGCGCCCGTCCGCACGCCCCCCAACCGGCTCGTAGTTTCCCGGTGCGCCAAGGCGCTGGCTGGTATCGCGGCGATCTGCACTGCCACACATTTCACTCTGATGCGCGCGGCGCGCCCGAACTGCTGCATGCTGCGGCCAAGCAGGCGGGGCTCGATTTCCTCGCCATCGCCGACCACAACACCATTACCCAGCGCCGCTATTTCCACCCACAGTCCTCACCAGACTTGGTGTTCATACGCGGCATGGAGATCACCACGGCCGTCGGCCATGCCAATGTTTTTGGCGTCGACGAGTGGATCGACTTCCGCATGACCAAGCCAAGCGACGCCCATGTTCTGGCAAAGCTGGTGCATGACAAAGGCGGCCTGCTGTCCATCAATCACGACAAGCCGACAATCCCTTGGGACTATGATTTTCCGGAAGCGGACTGTCAGGAAGTTTGGCAATCCACCTGGCTGGCGTGGAATTGGGTCGCTCTCGAAAAGTACCAGCAGCGCCTCGCCTCCGGGCTAAAACTCTCGGCCATTGGCGGCTCGGATTTCCACCAGCCGAACCGATTGATGCCGGAAGGCCCGCTGGTTTTGGCGCGCCCAACGACCGTGTTTTACCTGCCGGAACTCTCAGAAAACGCGGTTCTAGCGGCGATGAAGTCCGGATACGGATATGTTACCGAAAGCCCAACAGGCCCGCATCTCGAAATTCGCGCTGGCGACAGCGTCATGGGCGGCACGTGCGATGCCATCTCGGAGATTGAGGTGACCATCCGCGGCGCGGCAGGCGACACGCTCTCGCTCATCGACGCCAGCGGCGAAATCGCTTCCGTCACCATCGAGAGCGACGCGTGGAACGCAACGTTGTCTGTCTCGCCCAAGATGTTTATCCGTGCCGAAATCATCGCCAAGGCGAGCCGCGCCGATCTGATCGAGAGTTTCAAAGCGGCGCTCGATGGCAAGGAATTGCCTTGGCAACTCAAGGGCACCGACCTTGAGAGCCAGCCCATTCGCCGCGCACTCTCTAACCCCATTTATCTCGCCCGCTAATTCCGGACCCAATCCATGCTTATCGGCAACGCGCCCTGCTCTTGGGGCATCGCCTATCCAACGGGCAATTCATACACTTGGGCGACCTATCTCGATGAAGTGGCCGCAGCAGGCTATCGCGGCACCGAACTCGGCCCGTTTGGCTTTCTGCCCAAGGACGCCGAGGTCTTGCGCGAAGAATTGGCCAAGCGCGATCTGACACTGATCGGCGCAACCCATGTTCATACGTTTGGCGACGCCAAGTCGGCTCCCCAACTTATGGCGACTTTGCGTGAGCTGGCGCCCCTGCTCAAAACCCTTGGGGCCGCTCATCTCGTCATCATGGATGAGAGCAATTTTTATCCAGCGGGTCAGGAAGGCGTGTTGGATGAGGCTGGATGGCAAGGGCTCGTGGGCATGGTGCGCGACGCCATTGCGCTGGTCGAGGGCGACTATGGCCTAAAACTCAGCTTCCATCCGCACATCGGCACTGCTGTCGAAAAAGAAGCCCAGATTGATCGCCTCTTGAATGAGACCAGTATCGACCTCTGTTTTGATACTGGCCACCACGCCTTCTGGGACCAAGATGCCCTCGCCTATATGGAGCGCCGCTTCGACCGCATCGCCTATATGCACCTCAAGAACGTCGACCCCAAAGTGCGCGCGCGCGTCCTTTCTGGCGAGCTCTCAATAGCGGCGTCTTATGGCGCTGGGGTCATGTGCCCCTTGCCGGATGGAGCCGTTGATATCCAGGCGGTGATGCGCCTGCTGCAAACGCGGGGCTTTACCGGCCCGATCGTCGTGGAACAGGACGTCGCCACGGACGCAAAAGAAACACCGCTGCAGCTGGCACGGCGCAATCTGATCTTTATGAACGAGATCAAGTGACGACCATGCCCCGCAACGGCCACGCGACCATATCAGTGGCCCTTGACGGGGCGCTGCGACTTAGACCAAATCCTCCCCCTCGATAGGGTGGATGCGATGTCCGGCAAAAAGCGTAGCTTTGTGAGTGCTCAGATGGTTGCCGACCGCGCCGGGGTCTCGCGATCAGCCGTATCACGCACATTCACCGACGGCGCCAGCGTATCCGAACCAACGCGTCGGAAGGTCCTCGAGGCAGCGGCAACGCTCGGCTACCACGTCAACCATCTCGCCCGCGGATTGCGCGAGGACAGCAACATTGTCTGCCTTGTGGTGGCCGATATGACCACGCCCATCCGCGCGCTGATGGTTGATGAACTGACGCGAAAACTCCAAGCGGCGGGTAAGATCACCATGGTGATCAACACCGAGACGGACACTGCAAGCCTGACCAAGGCGCTACACCAGACGCTTAACTATCGCGCCGACGCCACGGTGGTGTTGTCGGGCACGCCCCCATCGTCCTTGATTGAAACCTGCCTCAGCAACGGCCAGCAGGTCATCTTGATCAATCGCGACGAGCGGCTGTCCGGGTCGAGCAATCTGGGCGTCGACAACGCCTTTGCTGGGCGCGAGGCGCTGTTCCTGCTCCGCCGTGCAGGCTGCGAACGGATGGGGCTAGTTACCTCGACGGCCCGCACGGCCAGCCTTGTCGAACGCGAACGCTTTTTCATAGCGGCAGCAGAGGACGCCGGACTGGCTGTCACAGCCATTGCTGGCGGACCAACCAGTTATGCCTCTGGGCAAGACGCTGCCCGCCGCATGTTCGGTCGATCCAACGCACCGGACGGCGTATTCTGCGTCACCGACTTGCTGGCGCTTGGGTTCATGGACGCTGCTCGGCGCGAGTTCGGGCTCAATATTCCGCGCGATCTGTGCGTCGTCGGTTTCGACAACATTGAGCAATCGAGCTGGGATTCGTACCAGCTGACCACTTTTGCACAGCCTCTGGACGAGTTGAGCACCAAAGTGGTGGAATTGCTCGGCGCTGCGACCCCAAGCAGCTCTGCACGCACCGTGATCGAGCCTATTCCCGTGTGGCGGAAGTCGGTCCGCCCCGGCATAATCTAAGCTCTTTAAAAACAATACCTTAGCTCGCCAGAATTCTTAAACGCTGAAGACGCCAGCGATTGCACAGCTGTGCACTAAATAACTGTCATATGAGCGTTATGAAGCTCCAATATCCATATCCGCACTTCGTATGCAAATATGCACTTGTGTGCATTGGCTATTAGGTGTTGTCTGTTCTGTGTGAAGAGTGCGCTCTTGGACAGACCCACCATCGAAGAGTGGGCGTCCTTCCGCAATTCACACGGGAGGAGGCCCATGAGGCGCGTCGTTGAGAGCCGATCTCGACGACTGACCGACATTGATCGGACGCCGCCTCCGCACATCGGCAGTTTTTGCGCAATGACTTCGACAGTCATTTGGGATGGGAGATTTGAATGAAACGTCGTGCATTTATGCTTTCGGTCGCGGGTCTGGCGGCCGGCATTTCGATGTTGCCACAGGTCAGCTTTGCCGCTGAAGGGACCATTGATTGGTACACCAGCTCGGACAGCAATATTCTCGACTTCTGGACCAACACGGTTAAGCCCGCATTTGAAGCGGCGCATCCAGAATTCAAGCTGAACCTTGTGGACGCCGGTGACGGCGCAGGCATCATCGCCATTGGTGAGCGCGCGGTAGCCGCTAAGGCGACCAACACTGATCCACAGGCAGACTTCTTTGAAGCGGCTGACCCGCTGCTACCAGCTGGTGCAATCGAAGCTGGCATTTTCGTAAACATCAAGGAAGCTGGCCTGTCGAACTACGACAAGGTCAATCCTGCCGGCATTCAGTCCGACTATTCCTTGCCTTATCGCGGCAGCCAAGTGCTCTTGGCCTATGATACCACCAAGCTTGACCCAGCCAACGCCCCGAAAACTTGGGATGAGCTAGTCACATGGATCAAGGCAAACCCCGGCCAGTTCGTTTACAACCGTCCTGACAAGGGCGGCTCAGGTGGCAACTTCGTCCGTCGCGCCATTCACCAAGCCAACGGCCTCGACCCATCCAAGTTCACCGTCGATAATTACGACGAGACTTTCGGCAATGAAGCGCTCGGCAATGCGTGGGCTATTCTGTCGGACATCGCACCGTCCCTTTATGACAACGGCGCGTATTCCTCGGGCAACACCCAGTCGATCCAGCTTCTGGCACAGGGCGTTGTGACCATGACCCCGGTTTGGTCGGATCAGATCCTGCAGGCAATCGATCAGGGCGTTCTGCCAGAAACAACCGGTCTCGTGCAGCTACAGGACCTTGCCCTGGTTGGTGGTTTCACGCGCTCCGTCGTACTTGAAACTGGTACCAACCGTGATGCAGCGCTAAAGCTCGCGGACTTCATGCTTTCCGAAGAAATCCAGAGCGCCATTCTGACCGAGCTCGGTGGCTTCCCGGGCGTAAGCTGGGACCATATCTCTCCAGAACTGCGCGAAAAGTTTGCTGACATCATTCCGCAGCAAATCCCAACCTTCCCGGGCGGCGCGTGGGAAGCAGCGATCAACGATGGTTGGTATCGTAACGTCGCTCCAAACGTCGATCGCACCCAGTGACCAACGTCGTGGAAGGGGGAGCACGCCCTCTCATGGAAAAGACCGACAGCAGGAGGCCAACTGGCCTTCTGCTCGTCGCCGTGCCTGTTCTTCTCATGGCTTGGCTGATCATTTGGCCGATCTTTAGCGCGATTGGGCGCACCATCTGGCGCCCTGACGCCAATGGCGAAACCGGCTTTACGCTTTCAAGCTATGTGTTCTTTTTCTCAGATCAGTACAGCATCAACAATTTGATGATCACGCTGTGGACGACGGGCGTTTGCGCCCTGTTCCTACTGCTCATTTGCTTGCCCATCGCCATATACCTGCGCTTCTCAACCGGCAAAATCCCGGCCTATGTGCAGGCCCTTGCGATTTTCCCGATGTTCGTTCCATCGATCATTCTGGCCTACGCGTTCATCCGCGTTCTGGGGCCGAATGGCATGGTCGACATTCTGCTCAATTCGGTTGGTCTCCCCAAAATCCGCACGCCATATCTAACCCCGTGGGGGCCGGTCATCGGCATGGTTTGGGATAATATTCCGCTCACCGTTCTGATCTTGCTTTCCGGCCTTGGCAGCGTTTCCAACCAGTCCATTGAAGCCGCGCGCGATGTTGGAGCCAAGCGCTTGCAAGTGCTTTGGTACATCATTCTGCCACGCATTTCGAATTCGGTCTTGGTCGCGATTTCCTTCGCAGTGCTAGGCATTTTCTCAAGCTTCACCCTGCCCTATTTGCTGGGTCCCGCTTCGCCAGAAATGATGGGCCCGTTCATGAACCGCACCTTCCGCGAAGTGAACGACCCCATCAACGCCATCACGCAGGCAGTCATCACCTTCTGCTTCTGTATCGCCTTCGGGCTGTTCTACGTGCGCTCCGTCGCGCGCAATCAGGGGAAGTGACATGACCACCATCGCTCCCACTCGCCCTCGCCTTGACTGGACCGGCATCGTTTTCGCGGCCGTTCTGTCGATTGCCATCATCTTTCCGCTGCTCGTTGTCGGCACTTGGGCTTTCACCGAGGTCTGGCGGTATCCGAACGTCATCCCGCAACAATTTGGTTTCCGCTTCTGGGGCCAAACTTTAGGGCGCCCCGACGTTTGGGCCGCGCTGACGCTGAGCTTGCAACTTTCGACCGTCGTCACCCTGTTGTCTGCCGCAATATGTCTGCCCGCTGCCTATGCATTTGCGCGGCTCGACTTTCCGGGTCGCTCGATCCTGTTTTTCTCGTTTCTCGCCGGTCATGCCTTTCCAAAGTTTGGTCTGCTGATCGCCATTGCAGCGATCTTCCTCCAACTTAATCTCATTGGCACCTTCTGGGGCGTGGTGCTGATCCAGCTCGTCGGCACATTGCTGTTCATGATCTGGATTCCGGTGGCGGCGTTCCAATCGGTAGACCGGCGCATGGAAGAAGCGGCACGCGACGTTGGCGCTGGCCCATTCCGCGTGTTCTGGTCCGTCACGCTCCCGCAGGCGGGTCCGACGATCGCCGCTGCGGTGCTGTTGAGTTTTGTCGGCACCTTCTACGAAACCGAAGGCGCTTGGCTCATCGGCGCACCAGGCATCCGAACCATGCCGGTTCTGATGATTTCCTTCATCAACAATCAGATGGTCATCCAGTTTGGCGCGGTACTGTCCGTGCTGCTGTGGGTACCCTCGTTTATCGCTCTTATCTTTGCCCGCCGGGTTATCGGCGGCGGCGCCTTCGCGCGCGGCTTCGGGGGCTAGGAAACCATATGTCCGTTCTCAAGATCACTGATGTCACCAAGCTCTTTGGCTCCTCCATTGTGGCGGTCGACAAATTCTCGCTCGATGTTGCCGATGGCGAACTGGTGTGTCTCCTCGGCCCTTCTGGGTCGGGTAAATCAACTCTGTTGCGCATGGTTGGCGGGTTCGAACGCGCCTCCTCAGGCGTCATCTCCATCGACGGCGAAGACATCACCTACCTCGCGCCTGAAAAGCGCCCGACAGGCATGGTATTCCAGAGCCACGCCCTGTGGACGCATATGAATGTGTTCAACAATCTCGCCTTTGGCCTCAAACTGCGCAAAACCCCTGCCAAAGAGATCAAAGAGCGCGTTGAGGGCATTTTGGAGCTCGTTGGCCTGCCTGGCTACGGCACGCGCGGCGTGGGCCAGCTTTCCGGTGGCCAACAGCAGCGCGTGGCGCTGGCGCGTTCGCTCGTCCTCGAGCCAAAGATCCTCTTGCTCGACGAACCGTTTGCCAGCCTCGACCAGCATCTGCGCGAGCGTCTGCGTGAAGAAGTGCGCGATATTCAGCAGCGCCTCAAAATCACAACGCTTTTCGTCACCCACGGCCAGGACGAAGCCCTTGCCATGGCGGATCGCATTGTCGTCATGCGCGATGGCCGGACTGAGCAGATTGATCGGCCAGAAACGGTCTATCGCGAGCCACTGACGCCTTTTGTGGCTGGCTTTATCGGCCAGATGAACCTCGTGGACGGCAGTGTAACCAACGGTCAATTTGAGCGCTCTGGCTTCACAGTCTCCCTGCCCATCCCCGATGGCGCGGCGACCCTTGCTATGCGTCCCGAGGCGCTGGATCTCGAAGTTTCAGAAACTGGCTGCGCCGTCGTCCATCGCGTGACCGATTTTGGCACGCACGGCCTCGTTGACGTCCACTTGAGTGACAACACGCGGATTAAATCCATGGTCAACCATCCAGACCTCTTCAGCAACGGCCAGCGCGTCACCCTAAAACCCAAAGCCATCGCTGCCTATCGCGACAATGCGCGGGTGTATCGAAGCTAAATGACCTTCCCGCTATACATCGAAACAAACGGCCACCGGACGTGGCTGAAATGGCACCGAGGGCGACGCAAGGCGGATGATCCCGTCTTTGGCGCAAGTCGCATCATCGAAGCCATGCGGATTGGGGCGAGTGTCGAAATCGACCTCGTCATCCACGCCGATCATGGCTGCGCTGTGTTGCACAATTTTGAACTATCGGAAGAAACCACGGGCCGCGGCTTGGTTCGCGAGACGTCAGCTGACGTTCTGCGCCAGCTCAATCTGCGCGACAACAGCGGCACGGTTCTGCCGGAAAAAGTGCTTCTGCTCGAAGACCTTTGCGCCCTCCTCGACACAGAGCCCGCTCACCCAGATGCCTTACTACAACTTGATTTCAAAGAAGGGCGTGCGGCGCTCGACGAGGAAACGGTGCGCAGTGTTGCCGCAACGATCAAAAATCATGTTGGAGCAATGATCCTCTCGGGAGGCGACTTTGCGGCGATCGATCTGCTCGCCAATGCAACTCCGGGCCTCAAGATTGGCTATGACCCTTGTCATGGCGACAGCCTTGAGCAGCTTAAACAAAGCGGCGATTACGATGGCTTCATCCAAGACGCCCTCGCCACTGCACCCGACGCCGAATTGATCTATCTGCATCACGAAATCGTCCTTCAGGCCGACCGCGAAGGCTTCGACATGATCGCTGCTGTCCACGCTGACAACCGGCGCGTCGATGCCTGGACCCTCAACAAGGTCGACGCACCATCGATCGAGAAGGCCCGTCGCCTCATCGCTCTTCGCGTTGACCAAATCACCACCGATGACCCGGAGGGGCTGCATTCAGCCCTCACATCATGACCCTCAATTACGACGCTATTTTGGACCGTATGGTCGCCGCTGCCCGCGAAGCCGGCGAGCTTACCCAAGGTCATTTTAAGAATTTTCGCGATATTGAGATCGGTGTGAAGGGTCCTGGCGATTTCGTCTCCGACGCTGACCGCCAGTCCGAAACCCTTATTCGCGAACGACTTTTTGCTATCGATCCGAGTTGGAGCCTGACCGGGGAAGAGTTCGCACCCGTCGACGGCGCGGACCCCGAACACCGTTGGCTCGTCGACCCGATTGACGGCACAACGAACTTCCTCTTCGGCCAACACTATACCATCACTATCTCCTTGCGCCGTGGCAATGAGACGGTATGCGGGCTCGTCTACAATCCCGTCTCCGACGAGATGTTTACGGCAATGAAGGGCGGCGGCGCATTTCTCAACGGCGCAAAACTCGACGTCAGCAAACACGCCGATGTCGGCATGATGTGCATCGGCACGGGCCTGGCGCAACCGAGCCACAGCCTGTACCCCGGCGCCTATGAGCGCCTTGACCACATCCGCAACCAAGTGGGCGCGGTTCGCGTCGTGGGGAGCGCGGCAAACTCTTGTGCCTATGTGGCTTGCGGACGGTTGACCGGCTATTACGAAGAGACCGGATTTGTCGATACCGCGGCGGGCATTCTACTGGTGCAAGAAGCGGGCGGGATCGTCACCGACTGGTGGGGCCGCGGGGAAGAGCACTATGCGAAAACAGGCGCTCTAATCGTCGCAAACCCCGCAACACATGCCTTCCTGCTCAACGAATTCGCAGCAGTCCCACCCAAAAACGCTTAGCCAAGCCGCACTACCAAAACCCAGCGCGCCTCCCATGGCCGCTGGGCAATTGGCGTATGGAGCACGCATTTGAAGTGCCCCGCATAGCTGCAAAGCATCAAACCATCGTGCGAGCGAATTCATTCTGTACGAACGGAGCGAACGTTTTCAAATCAGCGATGTCATGAAACAAATGGCGCGAGAGACGGGGCTCGAACCCGCGACCTCCGGCGTGACAGGCCGGCGCTCTAACCAACTGAGCTACTCCCGCAGCGCTCGCGAACTCTCGTTCGGCGCAACGTGGGTCTGTCTAGGGTGACCCTGCCTGGGTGTCAAGCGAGCGAGTTTGAGGATGATGGTTTTACACAAGCCCTTGGCAAACCATTAGAAACAAACCCCGCCTATGTCCGAACTCAAAACCGAACTCCGGCCCACGACGTGTAGAGGTGTCATGTCGAAAGACGCTTTCAACCCGCAGGATAAGGCGTTGTCGGAGGCAGAGATTTCGATCCACACCTGTCGGCCAGTTGTCCTGCGCCAGATTTTGTAGGTCTACAGGCAATTTAATTGATAGTGAGAGCCCTGCCTGCCGCGTCGAACAGATGGACTGCGTCAGGCGGGATTTTGGCCGAGAGTGTTTGGTGCAATTCCAGCTCTGGCGCGCCATCAATTTTGAGCGTGACCAGATCGCCGTTTGCAAGCTCGACATAGGCAAGAGCGTATTCGCCAAATTGCTCGATCACAGTCAACCTACCCGAGAGGTCGCCCTGCCCTTCGGCGGCCACCTGCAAATGCTCAGGCCGAATGCCAAAGGTTTTGGCTTCGCCGAGCTTGGGATGATCGAGGCGTACCGTTCCGCCCCCCGGCAAGCTAAAGCCGCCAGATGTCGGGGTGATCTCGATAAAATTCATTCGCTGGCTGGCGATAAAGCCGGCAACGAAAGTGTTGACCGGATGGCGATAGAGCTCAAGTGGCGAACCAACCTGTTCGATCTTTCCGGCATTGAGCACGACGATGCGATCGGCCAAGGTCATGGCCTCAACCTGATCGTGGGTGACATAAATCATTGTCGCATCGAGCGCATCGTGCAGCTTGGCAATTTCAATGCGCGTTTGCGCGCGCAAAGAAGCGTCGAGATTGCTCAGCGGCTCATCAAAGAGAAAGACCTTGGGGTTGCGGACAATGGCGCGCCCGATGGCCACACGTTGGCGTTGCCCACCGGACAGCGCTTTAGGCATACGATCGAGATAGGGCTCGATTTGCAGAATACGCGCCGCTTCGCGCACCCTTTGTTCGATCTCTGCCTTCGGCGTTTTGGCCAGTTTCAGGCCAAAAGCCATGTTGTCGAAGACGCTCATATGCGGATAGAGCGCGTAGGACTGGAACACCATGGAAATGCCACGCTGCGGCGACGGCACATCGTTGACGACTTTCCCACCGATAGAAATTTCGCCGCCCGAAATCGGCTCGAGCCCCGCGATCATCCGCAACAGCGTGGACTTACCGCAGCCCGAGGGGCCGACGAACACGACGAACTCACCGGACTTAATATCGAGATCGACGCCATGGATGACCTCGAGACTCCCATAAGATTTCCGTACATTCCGTAGCGTAACGTCAGCCATAGCGGCCTCCTTAAACTTCGATCAGCAGTGTTGCGATCTCGAAAGGTCGCAAGGCCAGTTTGACGCTATTGTTGTTGAGCGGCAGCGGCTTGCTGGGGCCTTCTTCCATAAGATTGACCGTACGGACGGATTTCACCGGCAGGCCAAAATGGATGGTTGCGTCGGCACGAATATTGGCGTGCTCAAACAGCCGCAGGACCAAGCGATTGGACGCCTCGGCCTTTTTGACAGTTTCAAGCGCAATATTGGGCACGTCGACCGAGGCAAAGCTAAAGCTGTCCAATCCCTGCGCCGGCGCAGACGCAATGGTTCGGGCGCCAACGACAGACAGAGGATTGTTGAACCGCTCGGCGGCACGGTGGACTTCGTGCAAATCGGCCACGCCATCATGCACGAGAAGTCCATAGCGCAGGCGATGTTCACCCAGATCCGCATCGGGAGCGGGGAAGGTTGACCCGCGCACCAGCGTCAGCCGCACCGACTGTTCGTGGCAATCATAGGCGTATTTGCAGTCATTGATCAGCGCCACGCCGAAGTCAGTTTCGCTGATATCCACCCACCGGTGCATGGGGGCTTCAAACCGCGCGCGATCCCAAGTGGTGTTACGATGGGTCGGGCGTTTAACGTGGCCGAACTGAATTTCCGAGCGAATTTCGGAAATATTGAGATCAAATGGGAACTGCGCTTTGAGAACCGTCTGGCGCTCCTGCCAATCGATATGAGTATCGAACTCGATCTGCCGCTCACCGGCGACAAGGGAGATCACTTGCACAATGGTCGAGCTTTGATACTTGCGCTCGATGCGAAGGGCGGCGCGATGGGGACCCGTTTCCGCGACGGAAATCGTCGCAGCCGTATCGGCCAATGGCCAGAACTGTTCTTCAAAATAGCGGTCTATGTCCCAAGCATCCCACTCCATCGGCTTGTCTTCATAGGCGATGAGGCGATTGGCTTTTTCTCCAGCGGCCAGGGTTTCACGCTGGCGAGCCTTGTCGAAGATCGAGGTAATTTCGCCGGACTTGTCGAAGGTCACACGCAGAAGCTCATTTTCAAGATGTGTCTTTGTGGCTGAAACAGCCGAACGGACAGCGCCTTGCTGAGCAACTAGCTGCGTCCGTGTCCAGCCGAGAGCAGCCACGTTCGAGACCGGTGCGGCAAAGCTGGATGTGCCATCGGCACGACTGATTTTCTGAAGTGGTGCGGAGCCAGATGCCGAAGTGACAGCCGCACCGGCAAGCTGCGCATCGGAACCGAAATCAACGAGATCGCTACGGGTCTGCCCGGTAAAGTTGAAAATAGAGAGCGCACCGTCGCCCGACTTTGCAAGGGTTTTGGCAGCGGTGTGCCAAGGCCCATTCTGCGAATTGAGCGTCGAGAAAATCTCGGCATATTCGCGGTCGCTATCGACATAGACTTCCGGGATCGAGGTGCCGGGCAGAATGTCGTGGAACTGGTTGATCAACACCAGTTCCCAGAATTTGGCCAAGGTCTCGCTTGGATAGGCGTGGCCAGACTGACTGAGGGCCAACGCGCCCAAAAACTCCAGTTCGCGCAGCATGCGTTCGGCGCGGCGGTTGTTGGCCTTATTTTTGGCGACCGAGGTCAGCGTGCCCCGGTGGTATTGCAGGTAGAGTTCGCCATTCCAGGTCGGAAACTTGCTACCAGGCTTATCCATGGCCGCGCCGAGGCGGTCGAGATAGGGCACGATGCCTTCCAGCTTGACCCGTGGCGCACCCGGAATACCGCGTTCTAGGCGAATACCGCGCTCGATCATCGCCCGTGTCGGACCGCCACCACCATCGCCATAGCCATAGGACATAACGACTTCATTGTGCACCGCCTTGGGCTCGTAACGCTTCCACGCACCCATGGTCTCGCTCACGGACAGATCGCCATTATAGGTCGTGAAAATCTGCTCACTTTCGTATTTCTGAGCGGTGATCAGCTGGGCTTTGGTGACAGTGCCGTCGATCCCGCGCCAATGGAAACTGTCGTAGGGGTGGCGATCTGTGTCGTTCCAGCTCAACTTGGAAGTGACAAAATATTTGAGCCCGGATTTATCCATGATTTGCGGCAGGTTGGCCGAATAACCAAAGGTATCGGGTAACCAAACGGTTTTCGGATCGACGCCGAAATGCTCGAGGTGGAAGCGCCGCCCGCGCATGATCTGGCGCACCAAACTTTCACCCGAAACAATATTGACGTCTGGCTCCACCCACATGGCGCCTTCGATCTCAAACTGGCCTGATTTCACGCGCTTGAGCATTCGTGCCCAGAGCTCTGGATAATCCTGCTTGAGGAAATCAAAGAGCACGGACTGATTGTACATGAAGATGAACTCAGGATACTCCTCCATGAGGTTCAACACTGTCGCGAAAGACCGACCGGTCTTGTCCCGCGTGTGCATCACGCGCCAGAGCCAACCAACATCAAGGTGGGTAGAGCCAACGGCCGTTATCTGTGGCTGGACCTCAGTGTCAACGAGCGCATAGATCTCGGCAGCAATCTTCTCGGCCGCGCCCAGCGACGCCTCAAATTCGGGGGTAAATCCGGCGCGGCGATCCAGTGCCCGCAAAGCCCTGTCGACAATGTTGAGAATGGCTTGGCGGCGCGCGTCGTTTTGATAGAGCCGAATGGCGACGTCGAGTGGTGTTTTTAGGTCCCAATAGAGTTTTTCGGCACGCTCGCTGCGGGTATAAAACTCGACGGTAAATCCGACGAGCGGGCGGTCGAAAAAGGTAAAGGCATTGACCAGCAGCGTGTGCTTTTTACCCGGTTTGGCTTTGCGCTCGATAACCAGTTCTGTGTGGTTGCCGTCGAGCGCCTGCGCGATGTGGCCATCAATATAGGCGAGGCACTG
Source organism: Devosia sp. WQ 349K1 (assembly GCF_016595685.1). Lineage (NCBI taxonomy): Bacteria > Pseudomonadati > Pseudomonadota > Alphaproteobacteria > Hyphomicrobiales > Devosiaceae > Devosia > Devosia sp. WQ 349K1. The sequence continues at coordinate 418,651 of NZ_JAENGO010000001.1, forward strand.
CGGATCAGTGGACCCCGGCCGATCCTGCCACTGGCTCTTGAATTTGAGCACGAAGGTTTTCCCGGCCGCCGCCTCGGGCACAGTTACCTCAGCGGCGAACCACGTGTGGCCCTGCTTTTTCGCCCAGACGGAATGGGAGCCAAAGGTCTCCCATGATCGCCAATCTGCAGAAAGGGCGTCCCCCGCCGAAATATCTGCGCGCTGGATGTGCCACTGCCAACCGAAATCGGAAACGGGCGTCAGAATTTTGGCTTCAAGATCTGCGCAGAGGCGGATGAGCTTGCCCTCCATTTTGAGGTCATCATCCAACAAGCCCAGCTTGGTCGATTGGGGATTGGAATAGGTCATCCTTTAACTCCGACACCGGCGAACCCTGTGTTCATGTTCCGCCTGAGAAGAAAATACACGCCGATCGCCGGCGCCGCGTAGATGATTGAAAACGCTGTTAGAAAACCGTAGTTGATCGCGCCCTGCTGGCCGAAGGCAGCGTAAAGGCCGACGGACATTGGGAAAGCATCCTGCACGCGGGCGAAGATGAGCGGCAGCAGGAACTCATTCCATGCGCCTGTAAAACTATAGAACCAGACCACTGCAATGCCCGCGCGAGACATGGGCAGAACAATTTTGGTGACGATCTGGAGGAGGCTCGCGCCCTCGACATAGGCAGCTTCTTCCAATTCAATCGGCACTGTGTCGAAGAAGTTTTTGAGCAGCAGCAGCGTGAACGGTAAGTTCAAAATCGTCAGGGATATGATGACACCGAGCTGGTTGAGCAGGCCAGATCGCTGAGCGGCAAAATAGAGCGGCACCAGCACGCCAACAGACGGCAACATGCGCAACAGCACGAGGGTCCACAAAAAGGCGTTGCGCCCCGGGATGCGGAGCCGCGACAGCGGATATGCCGCCGCAATGCCGACAAGAACGCTCAGCGTTGCAGTACCCGCAGCGATGATCAAGGAATTGAGAAACTGCCGTCCAGCGTCCCCACTCACCGCCTCTGCGAAATTATCGAGCCCAACGGACTTGGGAATTTCCAGAAGGCCGCTGGCATCCGGATTAAAAGCGTTCAGGATTAGCCAGGAAAACGGGCTGACCCAGATGACCGCCATAAAGCTCAGTGCGATGGCCGTCATGCGCGAGGTTGTGGCGTTGGTCTCCATTATTTCGGCTCCCGCAGCAGGCGCAGATAGAACAGCGAGAGCACGCCAACAATAATCAACATGGCGACAGAAATGGCGCTGCCGAAGCCCAAGTTCCCGCGCGAAAAACTCTGATTATAGAGGAAAAGCGCTAGGGTCTGGGTCTGTGTGCCGGGCCCGCCTCCCGTCATTGCGTAGATGAGCGGGAAATAGGTGAAGGTCCAAATGGTGATGAACAGCATATTGGTCGCAATGTGCGGTCGTATAATCGGCAACTGCACAAGCAAGACACGCTGAAGCGGTGTCGCCCCATCGACTTTGGCCGCTTCCACCACTTCGCGGCTGACGCTATCGAGCGCGGCAGAAAAGAGCAGATAGGACCACGCGGTGCCTTTCCACACATTGGCGATAGTGACGATGGGCAGCGCGTATTCATTGATGAAATTGATCGGCTTAAAGCCAAGCGGCACGACGATCAGCTGATTGATGAGGCCAGTCTGGCTTGTGGTAGCGGACCAGAGAAAGGCCGCCACAATGTCTGGCAGCAACCAGCCCAGCATAATCGACACTTCAATGATGGTGCGCAATTGCGAACGCGTACCACGCAAGACCGCCGCCAGCATAAATCCGAGGACGGACTGCCCCACGATGGCTGAGAAAAACACAAAGACAACGGTGGTCCAGAGAGATTCAAGAAAGCCGCGACGGGTAAACAGCCGCTCAAAATTTTGTAGACCTACCCAGCTCCACTCGACCGATTTGCGCCCGACGAGGGCCAGATCCGTGAAGCTGAAGGCGATGGCCCAAGCCGTGAAATAGAGCAAAGCGCCAATCAGGAGAGCGGCTGGCAATAGCGCTAGCCCGAGCACCCAAATATTGCTCGTCAGCCAGGGATTGGATTGGTTGGTCATGCAGACACCAGCCCATGTCTAGGACGGAACTAAAGGGAAGTGCGACGGCATCCGGAGGTCAGGTGGATGCCGTCGTCTCGGGAAAAGCTTATTCGTAGGTAATCACATTCTCGGCGCCAAATTCATCGACGAGAGCATCATGATAGGTCGTGATCACCTCATCGACGCTTGCCCCATCGAGAATGTCAGATGTGGCCTGCTGGATAAGTGCGGATACGGTCTGATAACCCGGAATAGTGTCGCGACCAGTGGTGTCCGCTGCCAGCTTTGTGGCTTCGGCCAAGAACGGATCGGCTGTGTATTCGGGCGATTCAGACACGTCGGTTCGCACCGCCATACGGTGGGTCGTTAACGTCCAAGCCTTAAAGTTTGCCTGATCAAAGATGGTGGTCAGGAGCTTGAAGGCGAGTTCTTTGTCAGCGGCCTTAGAGCTGATGCCCATGGCCCAGCCACCGGAAATATTGGTAGTGGCTTTGGTGCCCGGCTCGCCAGAACCCGGCCATGGCGTCCAAGCCACGAGCGCATCACGCTCTTCGCGGCTAGGTGGATTGTTGCAGTCCCAGATACAGGCATCTTCCCAAGAACCAGAAGCCATAATGCCCATATTGCCGTCACGCAGTGCCTGACGCACGGCGACACCAATGTCGGTCGCGTAGTTCAAGTCTGCAGGCTGGAGTTGTTTTTCGACGAATATCTGATGGTAGAGATCGAATGTGCGGCGCAGGGCCGGACTATCGCCAATCCATTGATTGGTTTCCCGGTTCAGAAGTCGATTGCGATCCCCCTCGGGGACGTCGGCCCCCAGTAGGGCCATATAGACGCCCTGCATAGTGGTGGCTTCGCCCTGCTTTATCCCTGCCGGTATCTGGAACGGATACTGTACGCCTGCGTCTTTGAGTTTTTGTGCTGCATCGAGAATGTCGGCCCAGCTCTTAGGCTGCCACGGCAGGGCAATGCCCGCCTTTTCAAAATTACCCTTGTGATACCAGAGCATGCGCACGTCAGTATCGGTCGGGAATGCGAATAGCTTGCCCTGGTAAGAAGACACTTCCAACAGGCCGGGCATGTAATACTGATATTGGTCCCACGTCTTGGCGAGATCATCCAACGGTTCGAGATAGCCAGCTGCAGCCAATTCGGACACCATAAAGCTGTCCATCAGATTGACGTCAGCGGCGGTGCCAGCAGCAAGATCGAGCGCGATACGCTGATCATAACCCTGCCCCGGCAGTTTGATGGCGTTCACCGTCTCGCCGGTGGCCTCCTCAAATGCCTTGATGCCCGGCTCGACGAGTGCGCTGGTCCATTCTGCATACATGAAAGATACTTCCGCCTGTGCCGGCAAAACCGAGGCGGCCAGCAGTGACGCAGCGGCCACTGTGGTCAGAAACCTAGTCCTTAGCATCTACTCCTCCTCAGAAGCTGTCATCTCGTTGGACGACCGTGGACCAGGCCTCACCCAGCCACAGGCCCAGCAAAGCACAAGTATTGCAACGTTGCAATTTCAATTAACGATTTTTTAATTTCACTCTGTTGGGCGAGTTTTCCTCCTTTAACCTAAGGTCATTAGCAACACATCTTGAATGTATGTTTGGCATCAGCTCTGTTATATCGTTGCAAAACGCAGGTTGTTTTCAGGTCCCCTGCCCTAGACGTTTCGGATCTCACCTATGGCACCGCGCAAACCAACAACGCCGCCGCAGAGCGCCTCCCGCGTGACGCTCAAAACTATTGCCGAAATGACAGGATTGAGCCTGTCGACGGTGTCCCTGTCGCTGCGCGATGGCAGCAAACTCAAACAGGAGACGCGCGACAAGGTCGCAGAGGCAGCCAAGGCGCTCGGCTACGTGCCCGATCGCGCCGGGGTAAGACTGCGCACCGGCAAAACCAATGTCATAGCGCTGGTTCTTGATAGCGCTGAAGACTCAATCGATTTCGCCCGGCAAATGATCCAGGGCATAGGACAAGGCATTAGGGGTACTCGCTACCACCTGACCGTTATCCCTGAATTTGAGCGCTCGAACTCAGACGAAACCATACGCTATGTTCTGGAAAACAGAACAGCGGACGGCGTTATCATCACCCACACTCGGCCCCGCGACCGGCGCGTTCAAATGATGATGGACGCCAATTTTCCGTTTGTCAGCCACGGGCGGACGGAGTTTTATGCGCCACATCCCTACCACGATTTTGACTCCCATAGCTTCACGGTGATGGCCGTCGAGCGGCTCGTCGCCAAGGGCTGCCGCTGTATTCGTCTGGCCATGGGTGATGATCGCACGACCTACTTTCACACCGTTCAGACGGCATTTTTGCAGGCAACGGCGAAGGCGGGCGTTGAAGCTTTCGTCCATGAAAGCCTCATGGGACGATCGCCGAACGAGACGCGCGCAATTGGCTCGGCTCTGGCCAAAGAAAGCAAGACGCCCTTCGGGATTATCTGTGACAGCGAAATGCGCACAATTGCGCTTGTCGGGGGAATGCAGGAAGCCGGCGCCGTGATGGGCCGCGATTTCCACGTTGTCTATAAGCAGACATCGGGCATTTTGCCTGCCTTTTTCCCGAACATGGACAGCCTACGCGAAGATGTTTTCAGCGCCGGCCAAGAGCTCACGCGCATCCTGCTTGAACGGATAAATGGCGAAAAACCGTCTCTGCTGCAAACTCTCGCAAGCCCTCAACCCCATTGGCGGCCACAGCCAGCAGAAGACCTCAGCACTCACGATCCGTCGTGAGCGCATTTCTGCTGTACCAATCCCCATATGCGTCACAAGAATTGGTGTGCCCGTTCAACCTCTTACCGACGACTTAATTTCCCGAACACCGCCGCACTCCCAGGCTGCAACTACGCTGCACTCTCCACACCGCGTTCCAAATCACGGAACTGAGTAATCGATTAAATCGCTGCGCGGCAACACACCCAAACCCAGTTCACACACAGTTCAAAGATCAAAAATTCTATCGAAAATAATTATCGAGAATATAGGCATAACTAATACCGACCCCATGATCCGATATAAACTTACCGACGCAAATCGGACCGCTCATCTACTCAAATGAATACGCTCTGCCTCGTTCATTTCCCAGACATTCCAGAGACTTGAACACACCGTCAACCCACCATGTGGCAGGTTGACGCACTGCCATACAAGACTTAGGCTACTGCTGTTAGGACCGATTTTATTGCAAATATTCAAGCAGAATACGGACCGGTTCAGCAAACTGAGGAGGAGTGCTGATCATGAAGCGTGGTTTACGGCTTACTTTACTCGCGACACTAGCAACGACATTAACGTCGAGTTTCGCAATTCAGGCTGCAGTGGCGCAGTCCCCAATCGACTCCATCACCCCCGTCACGGACGAAATGCTGCTCAACCCGCCGGATGGCGACTGGTTGATGTGGCGCCGTACCTATGACGGCTGGGGCTATAGCCCGCTTGATGAAATTACCAAGGAAAACGTTGGTAAGCTGCAGCTGGCGTGGTCTTGGGGCATGTCTCCAGGTGGCCGCACGCAGGAAACACCATTGGTACACGACGGTGTGATGTTCATCCAGAACTCCAATCACGTCATTCAGGCGCTCAATGCTGCGACCGGCGAATTGATCTGGGAATATGAGCATCCGCTGCCAGATGGCGTTGCCCCGAACGGCGAACGCAACAAGGCGATCTACGGCGACAAGCTGATCTTCGCGACCCGCGATGCCCATCTCGTTGCCGTCGACATCAAAACCGGCCAGCTCGCTTGGGATCAACAGGTTGCTGACCACAAGAAGGGTTACGCATTCACCTCCGGCCCTCTCGTGGCTGAAGGCGTTGTCATCCAAGGCATGACCAACTGCTCGAACGCTCAGCCGGGCGGTTGCTTCTACACCGGTCACGATGCTGACACAGGTGAAGAGCTGTGGCGCTTCCAGACAATCGCCCGTGGCGATACACCAGAAGGCAACAGCTGGAACGGCCTGCCACTCGAAAGCCGTCACGGCGGTTCGGCGTGGATTTCTGGTTCATACGATCCAGCACAGGGTCTGTTCTTTGCCGGCGTTGGCCAGCCTTATCCATGGCCAGCAGTGGTCAACGGCCTGCTGCCGAAGAGTGATGATCCAAACGTCACCAATGACGCTCTCTACACCAACGCCACCCTCGCGCTTGATCCAAAGACAGGCGATCTGAAGTGGCACTTCCAGCACATGCCAAATGACTCGCTGGATCTGGACTATGTCTATGAGCGCTTGATCATTGACGGCAATGTCGATGGCGAAGACCGCCAGATGGTCATCACCACCGGCAAGACTGGCATTATCGAAGCACTGGACCGCACCACGGGTGAATGGCTCTGGCACAAGGAAACGGTTCCGCAGAACGTCGTTCTCGAAATCGATCCTGAAACCGGCAAGAAGACCATCAACCCAGACGTTATCCCGCAGATTGGTGAAACCACCTTCAACTGCCCGGCTGACCCTGGTGGCAAGGCATGGCAGGCAACGTCCTACAGCCCACGCACCGAAACCATCTATCTGCCGCTGGTTGAGTTCTGCTCGAACACCACACCGCAGCCGATCGATCCAGGCACCATCTACACCAGCGGTGGCCGCGCGATCTTCTCGCGTGTTCCAACCCCTGAAAGCGATGGCAACTACGGTCGTCTGGACGCTGTGAAGGTCGCCGATCAGTCGACCACTTGGTCGCACCGTCGTTATGCTCCACTGACCACCTCGACCCTGCCAACCGCTGGCGGCCTGGTGTTCGCTGGTACGCTGGATCGTAAGATGATGGCGTTTGACGACGAAACCGGTGACGTGCTGTGGGAATCCAGCACTCTGAGCAACGCTCTTGAATCCTTCCCGATCTCCTATGAAGCCGATGGCAAGCAGTACATTGCCGTGGTCTCCAACTGGGCATCGGGTCTGGGCCGCCTGCAGTCGCTCACTCCAGACATCAAGCTGCCTGCGCACAACCCGGCCACCGTCTACGTCTTTGCTCTGCCAAACGAATAAGACCTGACGACACGATCTCCGTTTGGGCGGACTTGGCACACGCTAGGTCCGCCCAGACCACCTCAAGAGGTCCGGAACATGACTAAGACTAATTTGGCTTCGCACCTCGCTTCAGCCGTCTCCAAACTCCCCCGCATCGCTGCGCTGCTTTTGGTATGCTGCGCGCCTGTTGCCGCTCAACCCGAGCCTGAGTTTTTTGATAGGCCTTACGTCTACGGCCAGTGGGAAATCGGCCGCAAAACCGATGAATCCAAACTGCGTTACTGCGTTGATCCACGAGACGGCGAATGGCAAGTCGCTGCGGCCATCGGCGAGGCTATTGCCAATGCGCTTCTGCTAGAACCCGTCGAGATTGTCGTCGAAAGCGATTTCGAAACCGAAGACATCACCCGCGTCTATCGCCATTTACTGGAACAGTGCAGCCTCTACATGGGCTTCAAACTCCTGCCCGAAGGCTATGATCCGTGGTCCATGCCAACGCGCGGCTTCTACGATGCAAAATATGCCTTCGTCACCGACGACCCGAACATAAAAAGCCTTCAAGATCTCGCGCCTAAGCAGATCATTGGCGCGGCCCTTGGCACAACGGGCCACGTCCGCTTAGCTAATTACAACAACGCGCAGGCCTCAGAGCGCCGCTGGCGAATTTTCCCAATCGGCACCAACCCTCTAGCGCTCGACGCTGTGCTGTCTGGCTCCGTCGATGTCGCTCTCGTCTGGGAGCCATCCTTGTGGGCACTCCAGCACGCCGATGACAAATATAAAGCGCTCAGCGTGCTCTCGTCTGCCCCCCTGCCCGAGACCTCACTGCCGGTCGGCGCACTCATGCTGTCGAACGAAACTTTCCTGCGCAATTCCATCGACGAAGCCGTAGCAGCCCTCGTCACCGATGGCACTATCGACGCCATTTTGGCTGAGTTCAATTTTCCCGGCCAAGGTTCGCGCTAATGACATCATCTCAAGAGGGCATTCGTGTTGCCGACGTGAGCAAACGTTATGGCCGCACGCTGGCGCTTGACGGCGTCAGTTTCGAGGTGAAGCCACGCGAGCTATTTGCGCTGCTTGGCCCCAATGGCGCTGGTAAAACCACGCTCATGCACATTTTGAGCACGGTCCTGCGTCCCGATAGCGGCACAGCGGAACTGGCTGGCCACAATGTGGTCACCGCACCGCTCGAAGCTCGCGACGCACTCGGCATCATCTTTCAGGAGCCGAGCCTCGATGATCGCCTGACGCTGCGCGAAAACCTCAATTTGCACGGCTTGGTCTTTGGCATTCCCCGCCGACATAGGCTCAACCGCATCAACGAAATGCTCGCACTGGTGGAGCTGACAGAATGGGCCGACAAGCCCGCCCGTGCACTCTCATCAGGCATGAAGCGACGCTTGGAAATTGCGCGCGCACTCATGCATGATTCAAAAATCCTGCTGCTGGACGAACCCACGGTGGGACTTGATGCGCAAACGCGCGAGCGCATCTGGGGCTATATCCGCAAACTACAGGCCGATCGTGGCCTGACCGTTCTGGTTACAACCCACTATATTGAGGAAGTTGAGGCCTGCGACCGGGTCTGCATCATCGATCATGGCAAAGTGCTTGCGCTAGACACGCCCGATGCGCTGCGCGCGGCGCATGGCCAGCAGGTGCTGCATGTCACACCACGGTCCGAGGCGGATCGTGAAGACATCCTGAGCCAATATGCGGAACGGCTGATCTCCCAAACCCCCGTCGAAGTGACGCTGCGCTCCGACGAGGCCTTTGTTGAGACCTTCCTTGGCGCCTACGGCACGAGAGTGTCAAACTTCGTCAATGCCATCCCAAGCCTTGAAACAGTGTTTTTGACTCTCACCGGACGCGAGTTGCGCGACCGGGCGGCGACCGCGCGTGAGCGCACAGCAGCCTTTGGCAAACGCGGCGGGGAGCACACACGATGAGCATGCAAGAAAAGTCACTGCCAACACGCTATTCCTCGCGCTTCCTGATCCAGCTCAGTGGGCTTTACGGCCTCTGGATGCGCGAGGTCATGCGCGCCTTTCGCGATAAGGGACAATTGATCGGTGGCGTCAGTCGTCCGATCTTGTGGGTGCTGATCCTCGGCATTGGCCTCAACCCCTATTTCCGCGGTGAAGTGTATGGCTCTGTTACGTTTGTCGTACCCTTCACCTATCTCCAATTTATCTTTCCCGCCGTGGTCGCATTGAACATCATGTTCACCTCGGTCCAATCAGCTGTCTCGGTCATTTGGGACCGGGAGTTCGGCTATCTCCGCGAAGTGATGGTGTCGCCACTCTCGCGTGCCACCGTGCTCTTGGGCAAAATCCTCGGCGGGGCAACGGTTGCCGTTCTTCATGGCTGTCTAGTGCTCATTCTCGCCCGCTTTGCCGACGTGACTCTTACCTTTCAGCAAACACTCCATGCCCTTGGTTTGATGTGTCTTTTAGCTTTCACATTAACAACACTTGGGGTCGTCATCGCCAATCGTATCCGCACCTTTGAAGGCTTCGGCATCTTCTCAAATGCGGTGATCTTGCCGCTGTATTTCCTCTCCAGCTCGATCTTCCCGCTCGACCCGGCCCTCTCCCAGGCACAAACCAAAATCACCTATCCTGAGTGGCTCGTGACCTTGGTGCAGTGGAACCCACTCACCTATGCGGTGGACGCTTTGCGTGGCGCGCTGATCAATTACAACCAGTTCGACCCGCTGATCGGCATTTCGATCCTTGTTGGCAGCGGCGCTGTGCTCTTCGCTATCGCACTCTATGACTTCAGCCGGAACTAGCCGCCATGTCTCGCTATAAGCGTGCGCTGCAAACATTCGGCCCAGTCACCGCAGTGGTCGCTCTTCTTGTCGGCGTCTCAACGCTACCGCCAGACACCTCTCTGCGCGACATTCAAAACGTCGGCACCCTAAGAGCCTGCGTTCCCACCAACTATCCGCCGCTGGTCACGAATGATCCAGCTGCGCCCGGCGTCGATATTGAAATCCTCAGCGCCGTGTCGGCGAAGCTAAATGTAACGCTGGTCTTGAGTCCCAGCGCTGAGATGGGCCGTGACTTCAATCCACTGAATTGGAACCTCAACCGCGCGAAGTGCCAGATCGTAGCGGGCGGCGTGGTTGCGTCTAGCCAAACACGGTCCTTCCTCGAAACTTCGCCCTCTTATGCGCAAACCGGTTGGGCGATCGTTTCCAAGGAGCCACTGCCTACGCTTGAGGGCAAAACCCTTGGTGCCCTAACCCTGGTCTCTGGCCTCAACCGCATCGAGTTGGCAGGGTATCTCCGCAATCAGCAAAGCACTGTGCGCGTTGTTCCCACCGAGGCGGCCTTCGCGGACAACATCAATAGTGGCACTTTTGATGGCGGTGTCACTGAGGCACTTCTCGCCAGCCAACTGGCGACCGAAAACAATTGGAATGTGGCACCAGTCTCAGATGCGCTCGCCAGCTACCCGATCGTTCTCGGCTTGTGGAAGGGTGATCTCACGCTCAAGCATCAGGTCGATGCAGCGATCTTGGATATGAAGGCCGATGGCACGATGGATGCCATTTTGGCCAAATATGGCGTCAAGCAACAAACCACCGGCGCGTCTCTCTAAAACGACACGCTCCGGTCACGTCCCCACAACAAAACTGACGACGGCGTTCCACGTTGGAGACAGCAGAAAACGCGTCACCCCGAGGGCCGTGATAGCAAACAGCGCCCAACTGCTGATCAGCGTCACGCGGTCAGAAAGCTGCACCCCAAAAATCTGGAGGAGAAATCGCCCGGCCAAGCCCGGCAGCGGGAGAAGCGCCAGAACAGCCATCGCCAAATAAATCCGTGCCGCAGTGCGCAAAAACGCTGCAATCGTAATGCCGGCCGTGTGAGGCAAGGAGAGCAAGACCGGGGTGATTAGCTGCATCGCCAGCCAAGCCAGCGCCACCATGGTCAGACTGCCGCACAGTGTCAGCAGGACCAAACCAAGCTTGCCGGATTTGAGCTCGTGCCCATTGACGACAACGGGCTTGGACCACCCAAACCCCGTCAACACGAGCGCTAACAGGCCCGGCAAATCCGTATGCACAGCGGGGTTGAGCGTAGTACGCCCGTCATAGCGCGGGCCCTTATCGCCCAGTTTGACGGCAAGATAGGCGACCGCAAAACCTTGGATTGGAAATGCGATCAGCGCAGCGATAATCCGCACAGCAATGAGCTGGAGGTTCAGTTCCCAAGCAATCATATTCTGGTCTGCCTACAGCCCAAGGATCGTCGCGGTCTTGGCTTACTTCTGCATCACCAGTTCATATAGCGCGTCGCTATTTGCTGGCAGGTCCATGCCATCCTTATAGCCGTTCACCTTGAGGATATAGGCCATCAGATCAGCATAGATTGCTGGCGCATAACGCCCGGGCGAGCTTGGCGGCATCGTGCCGACCATAACGTCGAACAGTGCGCCGGCAGGAGCGCCGTCCGCATATTTCTCGTCAAAGCTTGGGCCACGCAGGACCGGACCACCGAGGAGACCACCCTTGAGATCGTCGCCATGGCACTCGGCGCAATCTGCTTCATACTTCTTCTTACCGCGCGTTGCCTGCGCTTCAGAATAGCTAACGGAGCGCTCTGCTTGCGCAACGAGAATACGGTCCACGCTCACTTCGGTTGTAGCCGGGGCTGGATTCAGGCTGGCGGGGGACCAGGCTGTAAGCAGTACGGCAGCGGAAGCGGCGATCCCAACGCCGACAACTCGACGCAAAATGCTTGATGATCCAATAGTCAAAACAACCTCCCTAGTCTGTGCAACCCGTCCTGACGAAGCGCTGCCCGGATAGACTAGAATGGTAGTTTGCCTATGTCGAGCAATGTTTTAGCGAATTCTTGTGCTGCGCCAGAGGCATTTGAATTTATCACCCCGCCGTCCCGGCCGATTAATATGAACCCCATGGGCAAGGCCGATTGAACGTAGATCATAGACCCGAGTTTCGAGGTTCTTACCGCCGCGGGCGCCCCGACCCAGCCAGAAATCGCCGCAACCGACCACTCGGCCTCCCTATCGCCCTGCCCTTATTCAATTATCGGGATCGATGACTTTATAGAGCCCGGAGTGGTCCTTTTCTCCCAGCCCTTGCGCAATGGCGCTGTTCATCAGCTGATGTAGGCTCGCGGAATGCGGCAGGAACAGATCAAGCGCTTTGGCGACGTCCAGAGCCAAGCCAATGTCCTTGCGATGCAGCCGAATACGGAAACCGGGGTCAAAGGCCTCCCTAATCATCCGGTCGCCATGCACCTCCAATATGCGCGACGAGGCAAACCCGCCCATGAGAGCGTCGCGGACCTTTGCCGGATCAGCCCCCGCAGCCTTTGCCAGCGCAAGCCCTTCTGCGACGGCCTCAATCGTGAGGCCAACAATGATTTGGTTGGCGACTTTAGCGGTCTGGCCGGAGCCGACGTCGCCGATATGGGTGATGTTTTTGCCCATAAGCTCAAACAAAGGACGGGCGCGCGCGAAATCGCTGGCCGTGCCACCGACCATGATCGTCAACGAAGCCGCCTTCGCGCCGACCTCACCCCCTGAGACGGGAGCATCAAGATAGCCTGCTCCAAGAGCGGCGATCCGTGAGGCAAATTCCTTGGTTGCCACCGGTGAAATCGAGCTCATATCAATGACGAGCTTGCCCGGCGACAGAGACGACGCCACGCCATCTTCGCCAAACAGAACCGCTTCAACATCTGGCGTATCCGGCAGCATCAGAATGACAATGTCGGAAGCGGCAGCCACTGCTGAAACGCTTTGCAAAGCGATCGCACCGGCCTCCACAAGATGCTCCGACACCTCTTTCACCCTATGGAGATAGAGCGTGTTACCCGCAGCAATGAGGTGCCCAGCCATGGGCCGCCCCATGACCCCAAGACCAATAAAACCGATCTTCATACTCTGCTGCTCCACTCTCTAAACCATCCCAAACCGGCGCTCGTACCTGCTTTGGGCTTGTATTCAGCACCAACCCAGCCGCTGTAACCTGCATCGTCTAGCGCTCTGAAAATATTGGGGTAATTGATCTCGCCCGTACCGGGTTCATGGCGGCCCGGATTGTCGGCTACCTGGACGTGAGCAATCCGGGACCGCAAGCGCTTAAAGCCCGGGATCAAATCCCCCTGCACGATCTGCATGTGATAGAAATCGTACTGTAGATAGAGGTTGTCATGCCCAACGGCTTTGGCGATCCTCTCATAGTCATCGGTGGAGTTGATGAGAAAACCGGGAATGTCGCGTGTATTGATCGGCTCGAGTAGGAGCTTGATACCGGCGGACGAAAGGCGCGGTGCTGCGTAGCGGAGATTGTCGATGAGCACGGCTTCCAGCTCGTCCCGCGCCATGCCAGTCGGCGCAATCCCAGCCAAGCAATTGAGTTGCGTGCAGCCCGTCGCCTGTGCGTACAAGATGGCCCGATCAACGCCCTCGCGGAACTCTGCAATTCGGTCTGGGTAGCAGCCGATACCACGTTCGCCTCCGCCCCAATCGCCTGCAGGCAGATTGAACAGCGCCTGCGTTAAACCATGGGCTTCCAGCTGAGCCTTGATGTCTTCCGGCTTGTGCTCATAAGCCCCCACATATTCGACCGCTTCAAAGCCATCAGTCGCCGCCGCCGCAAATCGCTCCATAAATGGCAATTCGCCATAGAGCATCGACAGGTTTGCAGAAAATCTTGGCATGTTAGGCGTCCTTCAACGGCCCTGGATAAGGGATAAACTCACCGCCACGGCAAGATTTCAAATAGTTCAAAGCGTGGACCTGACCGACCATTTCCAACTCGTCACGATAGACCGGATCGTGCCAACCTTCGATATCGATTGCGCCTGTGTAGCCCGCCAGACGCAGCTCGGAGATGACATCACTCCAATTGGTGTCACCGAAGCCCGGCGTCCGCATCCAGACCGCTTTTTCTTTGCCGCCAAAACCGTGTTTTTTGATCACATCCCAACGAATGGTCGCGTCCTTGCCATGGACGTGGAAGAACTTGTCGCCCCACTCGCGGATCTGCGGGATGGGATCAATGAGATAGGCCATCTGGTGGCACGGTTCCCATTCGAGCCCCAGATTGTCTTCCGGCAACTCATTGAACATCATCGACCAAGCATCGGGATTATGGGCGATGTTCCAATCCCCGGTCTGCCAATTGCCGCCATTCATAGCGCAGTTCTCAAAGGCAATCCGGACACCCTTGTCCGCAGCGCGTTTGGATAGCTCTCCCCAGACTTTCTTAAACTGCGGCAAACTCTCCTCGATTGGTCTGCCCCGAACACGACCGGTGAAGCCCGCGATACAGGTCGCGCCGAAATGGTGCGCGTTATCAATCAGCATTTCCCAGCCGCGCAGCGTTTCGACATCCTTCTCACGGTCTTCGAGCGGATTGCCGAACATGCCCAAGGTCGAAATGGTGACATCACGATCACCGATGACATCCTTGAGGCGCTTTGCCAGCTCCGGCAAATCCTTATTCACGGTCTGCCAGAAATAGGGCTCGATGCTCTCAAAACCATGCGGCAGGATTTTTTGCAGATAGCCAGCGGGATCGGGCTCATGGCCGCGGATCATGGTGCCGATACGAATTGCTTTGGGGTCAATAGCCATAGTGAATTCCTCTAAATATGTATTTCGACGCGACGGCCAAGCGTCGAGCTATCGATGGCACCGAGCACCATGGCGAGGCTTTTGATATTCTCGCTGCCGACGGTTTCGGGCACAGGCCCGCCGCGGGTAGCGGCGAGGAAATCTGTGATGACCCCAAGGTGCCCACCGATACGATCCGCAGGATCAAGCGCCGGGATTTCAAGCATGGCCGTGTCTGGCAGCAACTGCCCACTCACATGCGGCTTCGAGCGTGCCGCGCGAATATCATCGGCACCGTCCCAGACGATGCTGCCCTCGGTTCCGGTTATGCGCCACTGGCTCTCCCAAGATGTCCTCAACCCCGGCGCTGCCCATGAGCCGCGGTAGGTCATAACGGCCCCACCAGCGAAGCGAAAACTGGCGAAGGCAGCGGCATCACGTTCATACCATGAGCCCGCCGGGTTCCACTCTTCGGCATAGGCCGAGGTGGCAATGTCACCGATGACGTAGCGCGCCGCATCAAATGTGTGGACCGCCATGTCGAGCAGCAGAACGTGAGGCATTTGCTCGCGGAAACCACCGAAATGGGGATCAAGGAAGAAGTCACAATGCACCCCCGTCACCTCCCCAATAGCCCCCGAAGCCACGAGGCGATGAATGCGGCGGAGCTGTGCGAGATAGCGGCGGTTTTGAATAACGACGTGCAGCCGATCTGCAGCCTTGGCGCGCGCCACCAGATCCCTCGCCTGCTCTAGCGTTTCAGCCATCGGCTTTTCAGACAAGACATGAGCCCCGGCGGCGAGCGCAGCGCTGACGATGCCGTGACGAACCGCTGGAATGGCGACGTCAAAAACAATCTCCGGCGCCAATCTGAACAACATGGCGGGAAGGTCAGTCCCGATTTCGGGATTGATATTGTGCTCTTTGGCACGCGCTTCCGCATTGGCGGGATTGATGTCGACGATGCCGACGATGTCAACGCCGCCAACAGTTTTGATGGCTTCGAGCCACTTCCGGCTCATTGCGCCAGCGCCAGTAAGGACAGCGCGTTGATTGATGGTCATGAAACTAGCCAACTGCAGAGGGGGACAGAGACGACAGACGCGTGCGGTGCAACATGCGCTTGTCACGAGGATCCGGATTGGGCACCGCCGAAATCAGCGCGCGCGTGTATTCCTGGTCTGGCTGGGTGCATATCTTTTCTGCATCGCCCACTTCCACCAACCGTCCGCGATGCATCACGGCCACCCGGTCGCAGAAATAGCGAACCACGGAAATATCGTGGGAAATGAAGATGAAAGACAGATCAAGCCGCTCCTGAATCTCCAGCAGCAGATCCAGAATTTGGCTACGGATCGACACGTCCAGCGCTGACGTCGCCTCATCAGCGATAACAATGCGGGGGTCGAGCGCCAAAGCACGTGCAATGCCGATGCGCTGGCGCTGCCCGCCGGAAAAGGCGTGCGGATATCGCTCCATGACGTCCGGCGACAGCCCGACGAGGCGAAGGAGTTCGGCAGTTTTATGCTCAATCTCCTGAGCGCCCAACTTGCCCTCAACGATCAGCGGATCCGCAATGATCTGCCGGACCGTCATGCGGGGATTGAGGGAGGCAAAGGGGTCTTGGAAAATCAGACGTACATCTGCATGGAACTTGCGCAGCTCGGCCTTGGACAAGCTGGTGACGTCAATTTCTGAACCGTCGCGCTGACGGTACAGCACTTGACCAGCGGTAGGCTCCACAACACGCAGAATGAGGCGTCCTAGCGTGGTTTTGCCCGATCCGCTCTCGCCAACTATGCCGAGGTTTTCGCCGGCATGGAGCACAAGATTGACGTCATCGACGGCCTTGAGAGCGAAAGTTTTGCTACCCAAAAACCCCTTGGCCCCGCCATAGACCTTTGTGAGGCCATTGATGGTGAGGATGGGCTGTGGCGCAACGACCGCTTCGGCCCGCGCGGCGGCAGGCTGTTCCAGCTTCACGGTCGAAGCCAGTAGCCGCTTTGTATAGGGGTGTTGGGCCGCATGGAAAATGGCATCCACCGTCCCCTTTTCGACGATCCGCCCAAAACGCATCACGGCAACATCGTCCGCAACCTCGGCCACAACGCCCATGTCATGAGTGATCAGCAGCATGGCCATGCCACGCTCGATTTGCAGGCGTTTGATTAGGTCCAGGATTTCAGCCTGAGTGGTGACGTCTAGGGCAGTTGTCGGCTCGTCCGCGATTAGTACATCCGGATTGCAGGCCAGAGCCATGGCAATCATGGCGCGCTGACGCATTCCTCCAGAAAACTCAAACGTGTAACGGTCCGCCATCTCTGCGGGGTTTGGAATTTCCACCTGACGCAAGAGTTCAACGGTGCGGTCCCGCGCCGCGCGCTTACTGAGTTTGACGTGAAGGCGTAAAACCTCGTCGATTTGGCTGCCAATGGTGTGGACCGGCGACAGCGAAGACATTGGCTCCTGAAAGATCAGGCCGATGCGGGCGCCCCGAACGGCTCGCACTTCCTTGCTGCTCGACGACAGCTGAGCGAGATCGGTTTCTGTCCCATCAGCGCGCAGGATAATCTTACCACCAACCATCACTCCGGGCTTATCAACGATGCGCATGAGTGATCGCGCCGTCACCGATTTTCCGGACCCGCTCTCGCCAACGAGCGCCAGCGTGCGGCCCCGATAGAGATCAAAGCTCACGTCCCGCACCGCATGCAGAATGTGTGTTCGAAGGTGAAAATCGAGCGATAGGTTTTGAACGCTCAGAACAGGCTTTTCCATTCCGCGCTCCTCAGCTCTCATAGGGGTCGGCAGCATCGCGAAGTCCGTCACCGAAAAAGTTGAAGGATAGAACCGCAATCACCACCGCCAGACTGGGCCAGATCAGTAGCCAAGGTGCCGTCGAGATCGACCGGATGTTTTGCGCGTCTTGGAGCAGCACGCCCCAGCTCACGACCGGCGCCTTGAGCCCCACGCCCAAGAAGGACAGTGACGTTTCGGCGATAATCATCGAGGGGACCGCAAGCGTCGTCACAGCCAATATGTGGCTGGTGAGTGAGGGAAGAATATGCCGGAAAATGACGCGGGGCTCACTCGATCCATCGAGCTTGGCTGCCGTGACAAAATCCTCATTGCGAAGCGAAAAAAAGCGTCCCCGGACCTCGCGGGCCAACCCGGTCCAGCCCAATAGTGATACGATGACCGTTATGACGAAATAGACATGCAGCGGCGACCAGGTGAGCGGGATTGCAGCCGCCAGGCCAAGCCAGAGCGGAATGGTCGGCATGGCGCTGACGACCTCAATGATGCGTTGGATCACTGTGTCGACGATGCCACCGAAATAGCCTGAGACCGAGCCAAGCACGACGCCCAGCACGAGCGACATGCACACCCCGATTAGCCCAATGGACATGGAAATACGGGTGCCATAGACCAGCCGGCTCAGCAAATCGCGTCCTAGGCGATCCGCCCCAAGCAAGTAGACGGTCTCGTTGGGATCAATAGGACCAAAAAAGTGTCGATTGGATTCAAATAGGTTCCAGAACTTGTAAGTGGGGCCCTCCACGAAGAAGCCAACAGGAACAATCACGCTGTCGTCGACAACGAAAGTGCGCCTGAGTGCCTCCTTGTCGATGGTGACCGAATAGCCCTTGGCATGGAGCTGGAATTCACCTTCGGGAGTGAAGAGCGCCAAAGTTTGCGGGGGGGCATAAGTGTATTGAGCGCGACTGGTGTCCGGCAGGCCTGGCGCGAGAAACTCTGCCAGTGCACTGACCAGATAGAGGGCCAAGATCACGCCGCCGCAAAAAACGGCGACTTTCTGCGCGAAGAACTTGCGCCAGATCAGTGTCCATTGCCCAGCACCGGCATCCGAGATTGGTGCCATGCCCGGCGCGAGTCCGGAGATTGCCGGACCATCATCAACGCTTGTCGGATCGAAGACAGGTGTCATTGTCATGCCAGCACCTCAATTATACCGAATGCGCGGATCGAGAAGCGCGAGCAAGATGTCTGAAATGAGCATGCCCACGAGGGTCAGAACGCTCAGCAACAAGATGAAACTGCCCGCCAAATACATGTCCTGAGCCACTAGCGCCCGCAGCAGCAGTGGCCCGGCGGTCGGCAAATTCAGAACAATCGCCGTGATGGTGACGCCTGAGACCAATTCCGGCAGCACCCAGCCAATGGCGGAGATGAACGGGTTCAGCGCTATCCGCACGGGATATTTGACGATGACCTTGTATTCCGGCAGCCCTTTGGCGCGCGCTGTGGTGACATAGGGCTTGGAGAGCTCATCGGTGAGATTGGCCCGCAAAATGCGGATCATGGACGCCGTGCCTGAAAGGCCGATGACGAGTATGGGTATCCACAGGTGCAGGATGAGATCCCAGACCTTGCCCCAGCTCCAGGGCGCGTCAACATATTCGGGCGAGAACAAGCCACCAACAGACTGCCCAAACACCCTGAACGACACATACATCAGCGTCAGCGCCAAGATGAAGTTTGGCACAGCCAAGCCGATGAAACCAAAGAAGGTGAAAACGTGATCGCCAATGGAATTGCGGCGCACTGCCGAATAGATCCCAATTGGCAATGAGATTGCCCAAACCAGCAGGAGCGCCGCGAATGAAATGGCCAGCGTCGAACCCATCCGGCCCCAGATAACTTCAGAAACCGGTTGGTTCCATTCGAAGGAAAAGCCGAAGTCCCCTCGAGTCAGAATGCCGGTCATCCATTTGCCGTACTGTACCCAAACCGGCTGATCGAGCCCGTATTGCGTTTGTAAACGCGCAATGGTTGCCGCGTCGACGGGTGATCCGCCGTCGGCCAATGTCGACAAGAGCGAGGTGAGATAATCACCCGGTGGTAACTGGATGATGGCGAACGAGATCACCGACATCCCGAACAATGTCGGGATCATGTAGACCAGCCGCTTCAGAATATAGTTTAGCATTGCCGCTCCTCTTTCGGCATTGCGGGTGGCTGGCAGCGTTTCCGCCGCCAACCGAGATGATATGCTCGTCAAACCCCAATCAAACGACGCCTTGGTCCTTCTCCCTGGACAGCACGTCACTCACTGGGGTTATCGGTCTTGCGTCATTCCCAGCGCAGATGGACCACCTCCATGGTCTCGATCTCGCTGACCTCCACAGTCGCTCGGTTACCTTCTACATGGACCGACACATTCTGACCGGATACCAAGAGACTGGCAGATTTAACTTTTTTGCCAAGCGGGATTTCGATGTCTACCGTCAAAGGACCAATGGGCCAGGTATCGCGCAGTGGACCCTTCATCATCATCGGGTTTGTCAGATTAAGCAGGCACAGCACCCGGCCATTCTCGCTCTGGTGAAGGCCGACATCCAGCACGCCTTTGCCACTCACGCGCACTTCGGGCTCTTTCCCCAGGGCCCATTTGACCGCATTCGCGATAAGCAGCCCTTGGTCTGCTGCCATATATGTCCAAAAAACTTCCCCGATATTCCACGGGATGTAGACCACGCGCCCGCCTGCTTTAGTTTCGCGGGCGGCAACGCCCACGCCCTGCGGGGCGAGACGCGGATAGACTTCTTCCATCGGCAGGTCAGGAAAATCTGGAATTTTCAGGAAAGGCTGTTCAAGGCCAGCAATTGGCTCGACCCCAATGTCTTCCGTGCCACCAATAATGCGCGTTGCGCCGGCAAAGCCTGCATTGATTGGGTGATCGCCATTGATTGCAACATAAGAATTGCGAACGTTTCCGCGCGGCGGCGCCGTCATCGTCACGCCGAACACGTCAGCCAAGCCGAAGTCAGGCCGTGCGGCGCCTTTTTCGTCAAATAGCGACGTTTGGTGTGCCGCCACGACGCTGCCACCGGCTGCAACATAGGCGCGAATTGCGGCGCATTGCTCGTCCGATAGATAGGTCGCATTGGCCAGAATGATCAGCTTATAGGCGCTCAGCGTTTCGGCCGTCATGATCTGGTCAGAGAGAAACTCAAACGGCAACCGTGCTTCGACGAGAGCATGGTAAAACCCCATGTCGTTAAGCTCGGCCAAATGACGCTTATCGGGGTCCCAATTGCGTAGAGTTGTCGCCGGGTCGATGACTGCAATTTCTGCAGTCGGCGACATCTCGCCAAGGACCGGCTCTATCTTAGCATGCAAGTTGAAGGCGTTTGCCGTCGGCTGCACCCAGCGATCATCCGGGACACAGGCGTTGAACTTGGTGAACCACGGAAAGAGGCCCTGCGTGATCCCTGCGTGGACCCATTGCTCGATTTCCGGGCCGGTCTGCACAGAGTCTTTCCAGCGCGGAATTTCCTCTGGACCGATTGAGGTAATGAGCCCCACCGGCCGATCGCGGAAAGTGGCGCGGATACGTTTGCCATTGCGGCCCGCCGACCAGGCCGGCTCGACATTGCGTCGCCCCTGATGGTCGACAAACAAGATCGGGCAGTGTTTTTTGATGACCGATAGGTCAAATTCCATGAGCGAGGAGCCGCTCATATTGGGAATGAAACTGGCGTGTGGTTTGACCTTCTTAACTTCCGTGTCCCAATGCGCCACGAGACGTGTCAGCGTGGTGCGACGCCACGCGGCCCAAGCCTGCCAGACAGGATCTGAGGCACTGGTCGTCTCGGGCAGGTCAAATCCACTGGCAGCGCGGAAATTATCTTCGCATGCCTTGCAATAGCAAACACCGTGCCCCTGCCAACGATTGCCGAACAAGGCATCGATGTCATACTTCTCCGCGATTTCGACAATGACCTTGGTCATGAAGTCGAAATTGTAGCTAGAATAGGCGCAGGTGACATAAATTCCGGGCATCGCCCAGTGTTCACGAGGCTTCCGATCGACAGTGAGGGACACCCATTCAGGATGCGCCTCTGCCGCATCCGCATGGATGGCATGGGGGTCGACGCGCGCCATAACATGCATGTTCAGTTTGCGCGCTTCGTCCACCAATCGGCCGAACGGATCACTATCGCCAATAAATTTGGACACGTAGTGGAGCGGAATCTCGCTCGGGTAATAGGCAATATACCCCCCTGCGGAGAGGCAAATGGCGTTCGATTTCGTGCGCTTGAATACGTCCACCCAGAACTCAGGATCGTACCTCTGCGGGTCATCCTCGACAAAAGTGAGCTGGGTCCACCGCGTAGCACTCTTGTACCATTCAGGTGTTCTTAGTCCGGCGGTGGAAAGGCTGTCTTCTGTCATGAGCATCAAGTCGGTCCGAAGCATGGGCGTGAAAAAGGGAGCCCCGGCGGCGGGGGTAACCGCCGAGGCCAAGCGCTGACATTTAGGGATGTCAGCTGATGTAGTATTGTTCCGGGTTAGTCGGCGCTGGCGTCGGGTAACCCCAGCTGTTTGGCATGGTCGGACGGACGTTTTTGAGCCGGTTTGCGACAATGCCATAGCCATCAAGCGGCAGCGTTATACCGAAAACGTAAAACTCATCCGCCGCGATTTGCAGGATTTCCTTCATCAACTCCTGCTGACGCGCCGGATCACCCGTCTGCCGAAGCTCATCATAGGCAATATACTGCCGCTGCGTTGCCGCTGGAGGTTCGACCGCGTCGGGGGATGTCTTGTCATTGTACCAGATCTGCCACCCCTTGGCGTACATGGCCTCGGTCGTGTTGGGGAAGAAATAGCGCGGATCCAACACAGCGACGATGCCACCATTGCCACCGAACTTGTGAACCGTTGCATCATACTCCCCACCCTGGCGCACTCGGACTTCCCAAAGCGAGCGATCCATGGAGCGCATCTGAGCGTCTACACCAACAGCACGGAACATCGGCAAAACGAGCTGGAACGCGTCGACAAAAGTCTGGCGAACCTGATCGATCTCGAAGATGATCGACACGCGCTGGCCATTCTCGTCTAGGCGGAAGCCCTCACCATCCTTGTTCGGGATGATTTTGTCCAAATACTCGTTCGCCTTAGCGACATCATAGGCGACATATTGGGTCGCCAGCTGTTCATTATACAGCGGATCTTCCGGACGCACCGACGGCTGGGCCGGAGCCCCCTGCCCGATAAAGATTGTATCAATGACGGCCTGACGATCCAGAGAATGGCTCAAACCGGCACGGAAATCCTTGTTCTGATACAGGGCGCGCTTGATCGGATCGGGATGGGTCAAGTTGAGCTGGAACACCATCTCGTTGGGTTCCGTTGAGGTCGTCGTATAGAAGCCGTATTTACCCGCCTCCTGGCCGTCATAGAGCACGGCACGATTGGCTGGGGTACAAATCCACTGGTCAATCATGTCGATTTCGCCCTGCAGCACCTTAAGAAGCAAGACTTCATTGTCGGCGGCGATGGCATAGGTAACCCGGTCGATGTAGGGCAGTTGGTTCCCTGCCGTATCAACCTTGAAATAGTACGGGTTGCGCTCGGCTATCGAGTATTCCGCAGACTCGCCAACCGGCTGCACGATCTTCCAGCCGTAGAGCGTCGGCATGTCCTTATTCTTGAAAATTTCACCGTCGACGGAAATCCCGCTCTTGATCTGGAACAGCTGGACCCAGCCGGTGAGCCCCTGTTCCACAGCCAGCTTATCCGCGTCTGGGTTGTACTTGATGTGGAACTGGCTGAGGTAGTGCTTTGGCAACCGCGTCGTACGGTCGTCGTTAGCCCAAGCCATGCGCAATGGGAGCAGACCATGCGGCTGGCTGAAGGAAATCGTAAAGGTCGTCTCATCGACCTTAGCGAAAACACCGGCATCGCCATTCGGCGTCCGCAGATAGCCTTGCACCGAAGGTGTCAGGTCCAAATTCTGCATGACATCTTCATAGAAGAACATGACGTCATCGGTGGTGAAGGGCTGACCATCAGACCACTTATGACCCTCGCGAAGCTTGACCGTATAGACAGTCGCATCAGCATTGGATTCGAAGCTTTCGGCAACGTTCGGAATAACTCCGCCAAAGTCCGGCGTATACCGCAGCAGACCTTCGTAGCCCTGGTAGCGGTGCATCATATTGAGGGAGCCGCCGCCGACAAGCGCCGCCCGCAGATCGCCGCCGTATTTGCCAACGGCTTCAAACGGCTCAACCACCATGGGGTTCTTGGGCAAGCGCTCAGCGACCGGCGGCAATGTCCCCGCCGCGACGGCATCCGCCAAGCCTGGCGCCTCCGTCATCGCTCCTTGGGCGAACGCAGGAATTGCAGGCAGTAGCAGAGCAGCACTAGACGCAGCTAGGAACGCCCTCCGAGAAATATTGGTCATTTTTTCTCCTCCTCAGCCCGGATGACTTATCTATCAATCTTCGGACTAACATCAGCTTTTCACTGCCTAATTGTTAGGTCAATTTGTTTTTCAGACATTATGAACATCAATACATTACCCCGATAACCACTTGTTTTATCTAACTTTTTACCGCACATTTCTCGCCATTGTTGCACCTAACTTCTATTGTGCTACAACCTAAAAAGATGGAGGTGGTGAAGTGAAGAAAGTGACTCTAGGCAGCATCGCCGACCAACTTGGTGTGTCGAAATTCGCGGTGTCCCGCGCGCTGGCAGGCAAGGATGGCGTGGGTGATGAGCTGCGCTTGCGCATCATCACCAAGGCGCGTGAAATGGGCTATCAGCGCAGTTCAGCGACAGTGCCAACGCAGCCCATCATTCATGTCATTTTCGCTGAGCATGACCCGGTGAATAGTGAGCTGTGGATGCAGATGCAGAATGGCATCGAGCAGGAGGCTTCAGCGGCTGGATTTCAACTGCAGACCATTTGGGCGCCGTCTTCGGACAAAGTCAGCGGCATGGTCGCGAACAGCAATGGGGTGGTCTTGGTTGGCCCCCATGAACAGCCATTGATTGAAGCTATAGCCGCAACGGGCCGCACCACGGTCCGGCTGGGCTGGGTTCGCCCACTCGAGAACACCGATCAAATCGGTGGTGCCGACCACGAAGCAGGCAAAGCCGTGGGGGAGTATCTTCTGGCCCGCGGGCATCGCAAAATTACCTTCGTCCACGGCACGCGAAAATTGCGCGGCCGTATGGAACGTCTTTTTGGACTGAGAGAAGCCACCGTCTACTGCCCTGATGCTACCATCAGCGAAATTCAGTTCAGCACCGAAAAAACCTTTGCCCAGCACATTACCGAAATGGCTGACCTAGGGGACCGACCAACAGCGCTGTTCTGTTCACACGACAGCCTGGCCGTTTTTGTTATCGCTGAGCTCCATCGGATCGGCTATCGCGTTCCGGAAGATATCTCGGTGATGGGCTATGGCGATTTTACGGCCGCGACACAGATTTCGCCCGCGCTCACAACACTGCGCCTACCCGGCACAGACATGGGCATTGCCGCATTTCGCCTGCTCATGGACCGCATGAACACACGCAAGCGCCAGTTACCGCCACAGCGCGTTATGCTGGTTCCAACCTTGATCGAACGAGAGTCCGTCCGTGATCTCACTGTCCTGTCGGACGAGACATCACGGGCCTAAACTTCCGCCTTCGCCCGGACGAGCATTTCAATGCTCAGAGGATCGAATTCTTTCCGCAAGGGACTGTAGGTCAACAAATGCGCCATAGCGTTTCTGGTGGAAAGATTGATGGGCCACACTCGGCGAGATCACGTCTTGCGTGCTGGCCATTTGCGCCATTGCCTCGCTCAGAGCCCGATATGCCCCTGCTGCAGTTGCGCCCAACATAGCGGAGCCGAGCAGCACAGGCTCAGGCGAACTGGTGACGGCCACAGGCACACCGACGCTATCGGCGAGAAGTTGGCGCACGAGCTTTGACTTACCAGCCCCGCCGCTAATGTAGATTGCTTCGACATTGATGCCGGACACTGAGGACGCTTCAATGATCTGTCGTAGACCGTAACCGAGGCCCAAAAGTCCGGCGAGATAGAGCGCCACAAGGCTCGCCTCTGTCGTGTCCATGCCGATGCCAGCGATGACCCCCTTCGCCAATGGATTGGCATGCGGCGCCCGATTGCCCAAGAACTCAGGAACAACATGAAGGCCCTGCGCCAGCAGAGCAATTTCTGACAGTGTGGCTCCCGTGGCTTCGGCTAATTGGCCGAGATAGGCAGGCACGGACATTCCTGCTGCACTTGCCCGCTCACGCGCCTCGGCACCAAAAGGATGCAGAGTGACAAGATGATCGAGCGCTGCACCGGCGGCAGATTGACCACCTTCACTCAGCCATAAGCCCGGCACCATGGCGTCGTAATAAGGACCCCATACGCCGGAAACTGGCTTTGCCGTTTCAGTGGAGGCCATTGTGCAAGCCGAAGTCCCAAAGACATAGGCCATGCGCGAAGTTATCGTCCCCGGCCCGCCTGCAGCGCCTAGCGTCCCAATGCCGCCGGCATGTGCGTCGATCAAAGCCGCGCCGACCGAAGTCCCCGCAACAAGGCCCAGGTCTGCGGCCGCCTCCGCGGTCAGGCCGCTGCCCAACGGCGAACCGGGAGAAACAATGTCAGTGCCGATACGCTCAAAGCTTTCATCGGCGAGTGCACCCAAGCCAATGGCGCGGAAATAGCTCTCATCCCAACGCTGCTCGTGAGCCAAATAGGTCCACTTGCAGGTCACCGTGCAGGAAGACCGAGCAAGGCTTCCTGTTGCCTTCCAGGTCAGAAAATCGGGCAGATCGAAAAACTGCCAAGCACCCGCAAATACTTCCGGCTTGTTCTCCGCCAGCCACAGCAGTTTTGGCGTCTGCATTTCCGGAGAAATGCGCCCGCCAACGTAAGCCAGAACAGCATGATCACCGGCATTGATCCGCTCGGCCTGCTCCAGCGCACGGTGGTCCATCCAAACAATGATATCGCGGCTTGGATCGCTACTGTCACTGATAGACAGTGGCTTCCCGCCTTCGCCCAACACCACCAAGGAGCACGTTGCGTCAAAGCCGATGCCTTTAACATTTGCGGGGGCAACGCCTGCCAAGGCTACAGCCTCGCGGACCGTTTTGCAGACGGCCCGCCAGATATCGGCGCTTGAACTTTCCGCCCGTTCACCGGGCTCCAAACAGAGTTTTATCGGATCGACCGCCGAGGCGAGCATTACTCCTTGAACATCGAACACTCCTGCGCGTGCGCTCGCAGTCCCAACATCGACGCCGATAAAATACTGTTTTGTCATGGCTTAAAGATCGTTGCGCTGCGGAAGAATGACGAGATCACGGATGGTAACACTGCGCTTACGCGTGAGCATAAAGACAACCGCGTCAGCGACCTCTTCTGGTTCCATCAGGTCACCTGCCGCCAAAGCGGCTTCCAGCTTTTCCTTTGGCCAATCAGAAATCAGCGCCGTCCGCACCGGGCCGGGACACACTGCGCCGACGCGAATGCCCGCTGGAGCCACCTGACGGCGCACCGTATGCACGAAAGCCTGCACGGCAAATTTGGAGGCGGTGTAAATCGGCTCCCACGCAACTGGGACAACGCCAGCAATCGAGCTGGTCATGATGATATCGCCGGTTTTGCGCTCGGTCATATAGGGCAATACGGCATGAACGGTGCGGAAGGCGGCATTGACGTTCAAGTTTAACATCCGGTCCCAATGGTCAGGATTGCCCTCAACAATTGGCCCGCCGATATAGGCGCCCGCATTGGCGTGGAAAATATCGAGCTTACCTGCACGATCAAGAATTGCGGGCAGCATGGTCGCAACGCTGTCGGGCGAGAGGAGATCGACTTCGACGGCAAAAGCACCCTGCCCCAAATCTGCGCAGGCCGACGCCAGTGCAGCGGCATCGCGGTCAACAAGGGCGACCTGCGCTCCGGCCTCCGTAAGCGCCTTGGCACAGGCGAAACCGATACCAGAGGCCGCCCCAGTAATCGCTGCAACTTGGCCCTTCAAAGACAGGCTCATTCGGTGGTCCTTTGTATAGTCGTAACGAATTGCCCCGCGTTCTGTAGACACCTTCGGGGTCAGTTTTTATGTAATCGGTCGAACTCGATCGATGAGAGCATGCTGTTTCGGGCATGCTTCGGGGTCAGGTTGTAGAACATCTCGATGTAGTCGAACACATTTTTGCGAGCTTCGTCTCGTGCTCGATTGGTCCCTCACCTGCTCCATTCACCTTTGAGAAGGTTGCAGAATCTCTAGGCAGTCCGACAGCAAATTCAACCTTGTGTACAGTTAGGCGTCCCCTCACCTTCGGCTGAAATACATACGAATCCGCCTTGGGATCTCGGTGGCCTTCCACCATACTAGGGTTCACAGTTGCACAGCGGACATATTCGGTCGGCGATAGTAATACGTGTTATGTTGCGAACAGCGTATTCACCGCAGGACATAATTGAAGTTATTTTATCTTTAAGCCGCTTGGTGTGCACATTACACAAACGGCGTAACACTCAATCTAATCTCGCGAATATTTCAGCTCCAAGGGCAATGTAATTGTTCGCCTTCAGATGCTTTGGCACAGATCGGTGTTTTGAATAGCGATGAGCGCTGCTCGTTGCTTGGTTGATGCTATGCGGCAAGCCTATGGTGCATCAAGCCCATGCCGGATGACCGAAATGGGGCGGTTCACGCCTCACATTTCAGGCTTTGGCGTGGCCTCTTAAACCACCGAAGACCAGACAAAATCTGTCGTGTCACCGTCTGAGCCGATAACCTATGCCCGGTTCAGTGACGATGTAGACTGGCGCGGCGGGTTCGGCCTCCAGCTTCTGACGCAGTTGGCCGATGGCGACACGCAGATACTGCGTATCTTCCGTATGCGCGATGCCCCAGACGGCCACCAGTAGTTCCTTGTGGGCAAGCACCTTGCCATTGCCTGAAATCAGTCGTGTGAGCAGAGCATATTCTTTGGGTGCCAGATGCACCGGTGCGCCACTGCGCGTCACGTAGCGCATATCGAGATCCACCTCGACGTCTCCGAAACGCACGATTGATGCTGGCGACTGCACAATTGTCTTCGGGCGCAGCGCCACTTTAATACGCGCCAGCAACTCGCCAATGCCGAAGGGCTTTTCGATATAGTCGTTGGCGCCACTGTCCAAGGCTTCGATCTTCTCGCCTTCCTTGTCGCGCGCCGACAAGATCAGAATGGGCCCCTCGTAAAAGATCCGTGCCCGCGTCAGCACATCTTTACCGTCCATATCCGGCAGGCCAAGGTCAAGGATCACCACATCTGGGCTCCATTGGGCAATTTCCCGCAGCCCCTGCGCACCGTTGTCAGCACGACGGTGGTGGTAGCCTACTGCTTCCAGCGCTGGTCCAAGAAAGCGATGGATCTGCGGCTCATCGTCGATAACCAGAATACGTGCGAGCGCTTGTGTCACTTGCTTTTCCAGATGTCGGCTGCAGACTTTTTGAGGGCGATCAACATGCGCGTTCCCTTCTCGCCATGGATGGGACTCGCGGCGACGATTGATCCGCCCATAGCCTCAATGAAACCTTTTGAAATTGATAGTCCCAACCCTACGCCCTTGCTGCGATCCGTTGGTTCCTCGAGCCGCCGGAACTTGTCGAACACGCGCTCAAGCTCGTCGGTGGGAATGCCCTTGCCCTCATCCTCGATACTAACGATGATCTTCTTGCGGTCCTCATAAGCGGCAATGCTGATTTCGGTATTGTCGGGCGAGTATGCAATCGCATTTTCAAGGATGTTGACGATCGCCTGTTCCAACAGCCCCGGATCAATAGTGACCTTGGGCAGTTCTGCCGGGAAATCATAGGTAATCGAGTGCTCGCCCAGCCTGCGGCTCAACCGGGCCGTCGCGGCGCGCAGCACTGTCTCAATGTCACTATCCTCAAGCCGCAGTGTCACCCCGCCCCCTTCGAGCCGGGTCATGTCCAGTAAATTACGGATATAATGATTGAGCCGCTCTGCCTCCTCGCGGATGGATAGAAGCAAGTCCTGTTTGACGGCTGGCGCTAGCTTGTCACCCAACTCAAGTAGCGTCGAAGACGATCCCAACACGGTGGACAAAGGCGTCCGCAAATCATGGCTCACCGAATTGAGCAGCGCCGTCCGGAAGCGATCCGCCCGCCGCAGCGTCTCAGCTTCCACCGCATGCATTGCAAACTCCGCCCGTTCGATTGCAATGCCGCCGCCATCAGCCAGTGCCGTCAGCAGCTTTTCCTGATCCGAACCCGGCACCGTCGCCACGCGCTCAATGCCAACCACGCCCGTCCGGTTCTGCACCCCACGTAGCGGTCGGAACGACCAATTGCTTTGCGGCAGCGTGCCCGTGTTATACCCTGCCGGTTCCCCCCGCTCCCACGTCCAACGGGCCGCTGCCATGGCCCCCGCCCCCAACTCTTGCGCTTCCGGCGCACCAGCGACAGCCACCAGTTCTCCATTTTCGGGCAGCAGCACGATCGACTTCGCGCCAGTCGCCGCTGTCGTCTGCTCGGCGAGCGCCCTCGCGGCCTCAGCCTTGGTCGGCGCGCGCGAAAACGCCCGTGTCGCCACCAACAGCGAGGTCACATCGCTCGCCCGCCGTTGGGCGTCGCGCGCCCTGTCCCGAGAGCGGCCAGCCAGAACACCCGTCGCCAGCGCCACCGCGAGAAAGACCATCAGCGTCAGCAGATCGGTTGGGGACCCAATAGCAAAGCTATAGCGCGGGCTCAAAAACAGCACATTGTAGATGGCAAAGGCGCACGCCGCCGCCACCAAGCCCGGCGCCAGTCCATGCACAACCGCCGCCGCCAAAATAGCGGCCAGAAAAACCATGCCCAGATCGGCCCGCTCAAACTGCAGATCCAACACATAGGCCAGCGCGGTTGCCACGCCGACATAGCCCAGCCCAATGGCATATGGTGCCCAGCCCCGCTTCACTAATTGCAGCCAAGCTCGACGCGGAAGCAGCTCAGTTTCTCCCGGTTCAGTGACCACGTGAATGGACACACCCCGCGCCGCTCGCAGCAATTCGGCCGCCAGCGACAGACCGAACATTTCCCGCAAACGGCTGTCCCGTCCTTTGCCAATGACAATCTGTGTTACGTTGTTCTGGCCCGCATAGGCAAGCGCCGCAGCCACCAGATCAGCGCCATTCAGCACCACTGTGGTCGCGCCCAGCTGCTCCGAAAGCTTGAGCGCGTCCATCAGCTTGGAGCTGGTCCCTGCGTCCCCATTCTCCGCCCCTCCCCGCGTAATATGTGCCACGATCCAAGGCGCATCTTTCATTGTGTCTGACAGCCGCCGCCCTTGGCGCACCAGCGCGCTCGCCATACCATCATCGGCCACCAGCACCAGAATGCGGTCTCCCGCGGCCCATGGCCCCTCAAGTCCCTTCACCCGCATGGCGGCGTTGAGTTGATCGTCCACGGTCTGTGCCGCGCGCCTCAGTGCCAATTCGCGCAGCGCCGTTAAGTTCTCGGGCTTGAAGAAATTGTCAGCGGCCAGCCGCGCCGTCTCGGGCACGTAGACTTTCCCCGCCGCCATGCGTTCACGCAGTTCGGCCGGGGTAATATCAATGACCTCGATATCATCGGCCCGCGATAGCGCGCCGTCCGGGACGGTCTCACGCTGCCGCACCCCTGTGATTTTGAGCACGACGTCGACGAGACTTTCGAGGTGCTGAACATTGAGGGTCGTCCACACGTCTATCCCAGCAACCAGCAATTCCTCGACGTCCTGCCAGCGCTTTGGATGCCGCGAACCCGAGGCATTGGTGTGAGCATATTCATCGACGATCAGCAGCTCGGGTTTTCGCGACAGCGCCGCGTCGATATCGAATTCGAGCTGCGTCCGCCCGCGATTTTCGATGGGCCTCCGCGGCAGCACGTCCATGCCCCGCAGCAGGCTCTCGGTTTCCTTGCGCCCATGCGTCTCGACGAGCCCGACAACAACATCGAGCCCGTCCATCTTGCGTCGTCGCGCCTGCCGCAGCATTTCGTAGGTCTTGCCGACACCCGGCGCCATGCCCAGAAAAACCTTGAGCTTGCCCCGATGCGCCTTCTGCGTTTCAGCGAGGAGTGCTTCGGGATCGGGACGCCGGATGTCTTGCACGTCGTTACTCTGCAGCAGGTTGGAGCGGATAGGCGCTGTCCAGCGCCAGATTGGTCATCAACACATTCACGCGCGTTTGGCCGATAAATCCTAAGATGGGTGCCGCCGTATTCTCGGCGACAACGGCCTCCACCTCAGACGGTTCTATACCGCGCGCTGCCGCAATGCGATCCACTTGCAGTGCCGCAAATTCCGGCGTTATTTCGGGATCAAGCCCCGAACCAGATGTGGTCACCGCGTCCGGCGGGATCGCCCCAACCGGCGCGTAGGACCGAATTGCAGCGACTTCAGCCGCGACCCGCTCGATAAGGACGGGATTGAGTGGGCCAAGATTGGACCCGGAGGAGCCAGCGGCGTTGTAGCCATCGCCAGCCGCCGAAGGCCGTGGCCAAAGATAGCCTGGCCCTGTCGTCACCTGCCCGATGAGTTTTGAGCCGACGACTACCCCCTCCGAGTTTCTCACGAGTGAGCCCTCGGCCTGCTGGGGGAACAGCGCCCCGCCCGCCGCCGTGACGAGGGCCGGATAGGCCCCCCCGAGAATGGCCGAGAACAACAGCATAGAGGCTATAGCTGGTCTTGCTTGGTTCAGCATTGTGGTTGCTCCTTATGCGAACCCGAGTGCGGTGATGGCAATGTCGATGATCTTGATGCCGATAAAGGGGGCGATAAGACCTCCGAGCCCATAGATGCCCAAGTTGCGCGACAGCAGCGCACCGGCCCCAATGGCGCGGTATTTGACGCCGCGCAGGGCAAGCGGAATGAGAGCGACAATGATCAGGGCGTTGAAAATGACCGCTGACAGGATCGCGCTTTCCGGACTGGTCAGCCCCATGACATTGAGCGCCTGCAGTTCGGGCAACACCACGACAAACAGCGCCGGAATGATGGCAAAATACTTCGCGACGTCATTGGCAATGGAGAAGGTCGTCAGTGCACCACGCGTGATGAGCATCTGCTTGCCGACTTGAACAATCTCGATGACCTTGGTCGGATCGCTATCGAGATCAACCATATTGCCCGCTTCACGGGCCGCCTGTGCCCCAGTCTGCATGGCCACACCCACGTCGGCCTGAGCAAGAGCGGGGGCGTCATTGGCGCCATCGCCACACATGGCAACGAGACGCCCCTTCCCCTGTTCCTCGCGGATGAGGCGCAGCTTGTCCTCGGGCGTCGCCTCCGCGAGGAAATCGTCAACACCGGCCTCTGCCGCTATGGCCGCAGCCGTTACTGGGTTGTCGCCAGTAATCATCACCGTGCGCAGGCCCATCTTCCGAAGATCGGCAAAACGCGCGGCAACGCCGGGTTTGACCACATCCTTGAGATGAATGACGCCGATCAGCGTCTTCCCTTCGGCAATGGCGAGCGGCGTGCCACCACTGCGCGCGATCCGATCCACCACCTGGCGGAATTGGGCTGGAGCGTCGGTATCGCTCTTGCCCGTCAGCTTCAAGATCGCGTCGACCGCCCCCTTGCGCCAGAGTTTGCCGTCCGTATCAATGCCCGATAGGCGGGTCGACGCCGTGAACGGAATGATCTTACCGTCAGCAGGCGCGTCAAGGCTGATGCCCTTGTTGCGCGCCAGTTCGATGATCGAACGGCCCTCAGGCGTCTCATCTCCGAGCGAGGTCATGACCGCAGCCCGTAACGCCAAATCTTCCCTGATCCCCGGAGCCGGAATGACTTCGGTCGCCATGCGATTGCCGAACGTGATCGTGCCGGTCTTGTCGAGAAGCAGCGTATCAACGTCACCAGCTGCCTCCACAGCGCGACCGGACGTCGCCAGCACATTGACCTTGAGCAGCCGATCCATGCCGGCGATACCGACAGCCGACAGCAGGCCGCCAATTGTAGTGGGGATCAGGCAGACAAAGAGCGCGCCAAGCACAACAGGATCAAGATCGATGCCTGTGTAGCCGGCAAAAGCCAGAAGCGTGACGACGGCGATCAGAAAGATCAGTGTCAGTCCCGCCAGCAACACCGCCAGTGCAATTTCATTGGGTGTTTTGCGCCGATCAGCGCCTTCCACCATGGCGATCATCCGATCGAGGAAGGTCGAGCCGGGGCGCGCCGTCACCCGCACCTTGATCCAGTCCGAGACCACCGTCGTTCCGCCCGTAACGGCAGAACGGTCGCCACCAGACTCGCGGATGACGGGGGCGCTTTCCCCCGTAATCGCCGCTTCGTTGACCGAGGCCACCCCTTCAATGATTTCCCCATCGACCGGAATGACGTCGCCTGCTTCGACCAGAATAATCTGGCCTAGGCCCAGTTCATGGGCCGGCGTCGGCACCACAAGGCCCTGCTTTTCATCGACGATCAGCTTGGCCTTGGTTGTCGTGCGCGTTGCCCGCAGGGAGTCGGCGGCGGCTTTGCCCCGCCCCTCGGCAATGCTCTCAGCAAAGTTGGCAAAGAGCACGGTTGCCCAAAGCCACACGGCAATGGCGACGGCAAAACCGCCATTGGTCCCGCTACCGATCGCAATCGCAGCCGAAACTGTCGCAAGAACCGCGACGAGTTCAGTAGCAAGGATCACCGGATTGCCAAAAAGTTTTCGGGGGTCGAGTTTCATAAAGGCGTCGCCCAATGCACGGGCCAGCGTCGCGGCATTGAGACCACCGGCAAGCCGGGTGTGTCCTTTGCCTTCAGTTCCAAATTCCATCGTAGACATGTGACGAGACCTTAGTTTGCCGCGACCGCTTCAAGCACTTGGAAGTGCTCTACGATCGGGCCAAGGGCGAGCGCCGGGAAATACTGCAGCGCACCGAGAATGATGATGACCCCGACGAGCAGGCCAATGAACAGCGCGCCCGTCGTCGGCAGAGTGCCAGTGCTCGGGGCCAGTTTCGGCTTGGCGACAATGCTCCCAGCAATGGCGAGCACAGCAACGATCGGAATGAAGCGACCAAGGAGCATGGCGAGGCCAAGTGTGGTGTTCCACCAAGGCACATTGGCCGAGATGCCGCCAAAAGCTGAGCCGTTATTGGCCGTGGCTGACGTGAAGGCATAGAGCAGTTCGCTGAGGCCATGCGCGCCGGGGTTGAAGAGGCTGGAGAGCCCACCCGGCCAAACCACGGTGAGCGCCGAAAAGCCCAGCGTCGAGAGCGGCGCGACCAGCAGGGCCACCATGGCAAACTGGATCTCACGCGCCTCAATCTTCTTACCCAGATATTCTGGCGTGCGCCCAACCATGAGACCCGCCACGAACACAGACAGCATGGCCATGACCACCATGATGGCAATGCCCGAACCAATGCCGCCAGGCAGGATCTCTCCCAGCATCATCAACAGCATCGCCATTCCACCGCCAAGCGGCATCAAACTGTCATGCATGCCATTGACCGAGCCATTGGAAGCCCCTGTCGTCTGCGCGGCCCACGCGGCAGTGCCAGCAATGCCGAAACGGGTCTCTTTCCCTTCCATGTTCGCTGGGTTTTCGATCCCTGCCGCCGCGAGAGCCGGAGCGGGCTGGGCTTCAGCGGTATAGATCGCAGCGCCGCCTGCACCGAGGATCAGAATGGCCGCAGTCGCCAGAGCCCGAATGTCCTTGCGCGCAAAAGCCGAGCGCCCAAAGGCAAAGAATGCTGCCCAGCCCAACGTATTGATCGCCACAGCGGTCATGAGATTGGTCAACGGGGTGGGGTTTTCGAAAGGATGGGCCGAATTGGCGTTGAAGATACCGCCGCCATTGATGCCCAACTGCTTTATGGCCAACAGGCTCGCGGTAGGGGCCACTGAAATGGTCTGGCTCGCGCCGTCGAGCGTTGTCGCCGATAGTGTGGCGGCAAAGTTCTGGACCACGCCAAGGCCGATCAGGGCCACTGCGAGAACAATCGATAGCGGTAGCAGCACATAGAGAGTCGTCCGCACTAGGTCGGCCCAGAAATTACCCAGCCCGGTCTCGCGATTGCCGATAAATGCCCGCGCTAGCGCAGCTGCGATTGCGGCACCCGTCGCTGCAGAAACAAAATTCTGCGTCGTCAGGCCAACCATCTGGGTAAAGTGGCTCATAGTGGTTTCCCCACCATAGCTCTGCCAATTGGTATTGGTCACAAAGCTCACCGCCGTGTTGAACGCCAGGTCCGGTGAGACGCCCGAAAACCCCTGCGGATTGAAGGGCAAAATGCCCTGCAGGCGCAGCATGGCGTAGAGCAGGACAAAGCCGAAGAGATTGAAGGCGATTAGCGACGCGCCATAGCCGAGCCAGCCCTGCGACTTGTTAGGGTCGATGCCGGAGGCCGCATAGAACACGCGCTCAACGGGTTTCAGCACCGGATCAAGCCAGGTGCTTTCCCTATTCCAGACGCGCGACATGAAAATACCCAGTGGCCAGCCCAAAGCGAGGGCGAGACCAAGGGTCAGGGCGATTTCCGCCCAGCCTTGCCAGTTCATTTTGAAAAGTTTCCGCTAAAGTTTGTCGGGCCGAAACAGGGCGATGACCATGTAGACGGCGATCGCGAGGGCACCGAGCCCCCAAAGCCAGGTCAGCATGGCGCTACACCCGCGACAAAAGCCGCGCGAGGGCGAATGTGAGGACGAAAAACCCCACCCCAAGCGCCAGATAGATGATGTCCAACATGCGTACGTCCTCCGTTGAGAGGCCCGCACATTCGATTATTGTCGCGTAAAAATTCCATGTGGAACCGCGCGATCCGCATAAAGCCTGCATAAATTTTTAGAACGCGGGAGTGACCAGAAGCGCCTGCGTCTATGGGCCTCTAGGGAGATAGCGCTTATCCCTCGCTCAGTCAGGTTTTGGCTCCTTGGCATTTCACGCCGAAGCCAGCACCCCTACCCGACCGTCTGCTTACTGCCCCTCATTCAGACGGTGGTGCCGCAATAGCCAGTTCCCAAGAGCGGACCAGCCCACACAAACCGATCTCAACCCGATCTCAACCCGATCTCAACCCGATCTCAACCCGATCTCAAATCTCGCGGCATCAATGCTGCGGCCCCTGCTCGAGTACCGTCAACCATTTTGACAGCTAACGCCCCATTTCGGACATCAGATGCCCTTCAACACCCCCCAAAACCGCCATCACGCAGGGATGGATGGCACAAATGGGGTGGGTAGCGGAACGGCGGCTTTGGAACCAGATAAGCGCGAAGCGGCTACGGAAGTGTAAGCCATTAACCAGTGGGGGCCGTACTGTTTGCTCGTTGGTTCTGACCTGTTAGCCTAGCGGGTCGCAAGGGGTGGGTGATGGCAGAGTTTCGGCATGCTTTGATCGCGGCTACAGCCTGTTTTATACTTCTGTTTGCCGCAGGAATGAGTGCCATGGGCGCGGGCATTTTCAATGTATCAGTGCTCGCAGTTATCGCAGTTATTTCAGTGCTGGCGGCAGTTGCCGACATCTTCATCCGCCGAAAAAATGGCATTACACTAAAATAGCGCACGTGCTTGTTGTGTCCGCTTTGAAGCGGTCACATCAACCTTTTCAACGTCCGAAATGGCGTCGATGGGAGACCGGCGCGTCAGGCGTGGAAATCGGGCTTAGCTCATACGCGATTGTGCGCAGGTTGGCGGCCTTTCGGCTAGGCTTGCCGCACCTTCGATGAGAAGGCTCCAGAATATCCCGACAAAACCCTAAGCCCAAAACCAGCCGCTAAAAAGCCGCTTTTGGTGGCGACCGTTCCACAGGTTTCAGGCAGGAGCATTATGGTGGCGTTGAAAACTGTTTCGGCGGAAGAATGGCTTGCTGAAGTTGCGCGACGAACCGCAATGCTACCGGAAGGTCTTGGCGACTATATTGGGCGCTTCGAGCTTACCCCGGCGGGCATGCCGCTGGCCGACATCGCTGCAGGCCATCAGGCGGGCGACATGCTTGTGGACGGTGATTTTCGGCCTCCGTGTCTGATCACAGCCGTGGATGGGCATCTTACTGTCGACGGGCTGGTGTCTACGCAAGGCGGGGACGGTGCAGATGGCAATGCGACCCTGATTGTCTTTGGCGATGTGCGCTGCAAGACCCTGATCAATGAATGGGCCAGCATCATCATTGTGACCGGCGACCTGATCGTCGGGGATTGGGTTTATGCCGGGCGAGAGGATTCGGCGCTACTTGTCGGAGGGGATTTCAGGACGCCGATTTATATCGGCGCCGATATCGGCGTGACCGTCGGCGGCACGATCGCTGTAGACTATGCCTATGGCTATGCCACGGATGTGCCCGAACCGGGGCAGACCTATGGGGGGCGCAAGGCGCTGGAAAACAGAAGCTGGCGCGAGATTGCCGCTCGGCTGGGCCTTGGCCGCGAGGTCACGGCGGAGGAAGAGCTCATGCAGGCGCTGGATATGCGGGTGATCACGACAGGCAGTTTGCTGCCGGGTTAAAGCTCGCACGCTCACAAGGTCCAGCTCCAACAGAATGACACCCACCACGACTTTTGGGCCGAGGCACGACCCGTTCAATTGCGTTAGGGCCGGCGCCCTTTCTACTCAACCTCTAACAACGCAAACCAGTACAATCTTGGTCCACGAGTAGGCTCGCGAAAAATCCTCGCCGCTCATCGTTGGATGACAGCGACGAGAATAGCTTGGTCCTATTGCCTGCTAGAGCTTGCGGACCACGTAATTGAGCAGCTCGTCACGCGGTTCAACGCCGATCCCTGCCCCGGTTGGCACAGTGTAAGCACCTGCGGAAACCGCCTTGAAATAAGAAATTTGAGCCGCGACGTCATTACCGAGAGCTAAAGGGGCGCTCACCATTGCCGCCGCAGCGCCGACCTCTCGGCCCTGCGAAGCACGTAGCCGTGATGACGAGCATTAAGACCAAGCGCAAGTAACATTCATCCCAATTCCGCGCCATCGGATCGGGCAATCCAAAACCCGAGTGCGTTGCTGTTTTCCGCGTGCCCTCTGTTCGTGGCGCGAGACCAAGTGAGCGCTCTTGCTCGCAATGCCGCCCTAGCTAAAGCGTCGGCGCGCTGAACGGTGGCGGCGGGTTATCCGGCACCAGCAATGCCCCCAGTTCGGTGGCCAACTGGTTGGACCAGTTCGGCAAGGTGAGCGTCCAATCATCATAAGTCGCCTGCGTCGCTGTCGCCGCGACGGCAATCGTGACGCTGTGGCCGCCATTGCGCTCTTTGGGCAGGGTTGCGACGGTCGAGAAATAACCTCCGAAAAGGGGCGTCTGGTAAACCCAGTCGTCCTGCAGATAGACGCCGAAGCCATAATTGAACCGGGGCTGCAGCTCGTGGCAGCTGCGGCAGGCATCAAGCGGCGCGCCAAAGCCCTTCTCAAATGGCGAAATCATCGCGTCGCGCGAGGCAGGTGCGAGCAGTGTCCCCTGCCCGATGGTCGCCTCAAAGCTGGCTGCCACATCGCTGATGGTCGTGGTTTCCACCGATCCGGGCGGCAGTGTCCAGGAGGGATGCCAATAGGTCGCGTCTTCCCAAATACCGCGATCGAAAGAGAAGGCATGGATCGTCGGCTCGGGGATCGAGGCGGTAAAACTATTGCTCGTGCCGGTCAGCTGCAGTGGCTCCAGCACATATTGGGCAATGAGCTGATCAAGCGGTTTGCCGCCTGCCCGCGCCATGACTTCGCCGAGGGCAAAATAGCCCGCATGGGTATAGTCCCAGTTTTCACCCGGCGTGAACGGGTTGGGCGTGCGCTCGCTATAGGCGATGATTTCATCATGCGTATAAGAGCGGAACGGATCGGCGACAAAGTCGGCGATGAACTGGCTGTCCGCCACATGGTCGGGATAGGCGCCGGTCATCCGCGCCAGCATGCGCGGCGTGGTGATGTCGGCGCGCGGCAATTCCGGAGCCCATTTGCTGATCGGGTCGTCGAGGCCGATTATGCCCTCTTCGGTCATGCGCAGTAGGGTCGCCGAAATATACATCATAGCCACGCCGCCATTGCGGAAGCGCCCATCCCGCATCAACGGAACACCCGGCATGGCTTCGCCCATGACGACGGATGAGATCACCGCGCCATCGACCCGCAACTCCACCAGCAGCGACATCAGCTTGTGATTGTCGAAATGGGCTGCCGCAGCCTCTTCCACCAGTGCCGCCGTTTCGGAGAGAGTTCCGGTGGCGATCCCGGAAAACTTCTCTTGCGCCTGTGCAAGCGCACCGGTCGAGATCACGAGTGTCGCCAGGGCAAAAGCTGTGCTGCCAAGCATGGGTGTCTTGATCATGGTATGGGGTCTCACTGTGCCGGAATAGCACGTTGGATGAGTTCGGCGATCTTGGTCGCCGGCAGCTCCATATCGGGCGCCTGAGTAATATTGGTCACCACGACGATGACTGTGTCGTCTGCGGTGCGGCGCGTGGCTTGGGACTGGAACCCGCTCATATGAGCGTGGTGCCCGACAAGCGAGTTCAGCCGGGCGATGCCAAGCCCATAGGGCATGGCGCCAAGCGTCACGAACTCCATCCGCTCAGCCTGCATCTCTGCGCTCAGCAAAGTGCCGTCAACAAGCGCATCCGCCCAAATCACCATGTCGGCCGCCGTGCAGATGGCGTCACCCGCCGCATAACCCCAGGATGGGTTGAAATGGGTGACGTCGACCAGCTCTGGCAGCGGCGCAGGCGGGGTGGGATCCTCCCACTTGGTCCCGTATTGATAGCCGTGGCTGAACGGCGCCGGGATCGTCGCATCGTCGGCAGCAGCAAACGAGCAACCGTCCATCTTGAGCGGGTCGAACAGGCGCTCCTGTGTCAGCGTTGCCAGCGACGCTCCGCCGAACTTTTCGGCAAGCAGGCCCAGCAACACATAATTGGTGTTGGAATAGTGCCAGCCCTCGCCCGCAGGGAAATCGGCCGGCACGCCCTTTACGACATCAACCAGATCATTCGGCGTCCAGACGCGGTCGGGACTGTCGGCCAATGCGTCGAGGAAGGCCACGGTGGAATAATTGGCAATTCCCGCCGTCATGTTCAGCGCCTGGCGCACCGTCGCGTCATTGGTTTCCATATCGGGGAAGAATTGGGACAGCTTGTCATCAAGGTCGAACTTGCCCTCCTGCGCCAGTTGCAGCACGAGGGTTGCCGTCATGGTCTTGGTGATACTGCCGACCCGAAAATGGTGATCCAGCGTCATCGCCGTGCCGACCTCCCGGTCTGCGACACCTGCGGCCACAGCGTAATACCCAAGGCTTGGACTTTGGACGATCGCAACAAGGCCCGGAATACCCATTTCCTGCATCTGCTCGGTGATGACTGGCAGGATAGCTTTCTCAAGCGCCGCAGTCTGAGCGACGGCGTCTTGCGCGTGCACCGCACTCGTCAACGCTAGGATTGCAAGCGAAGCAACACCAAGCCTCAAAATAGGTTCGGACATATTTTCTCCACCCCAAAAATCTTTCGAATTGAGTGACTGTAGCCAACTCAAAAATCGCAGAAATAAAACAATGGGATGGTCAGAATGACCGCCTCACCAATATATTGTGAACTATTCGTTATTCGATCATCTTCCGCAATAGCGGCTCTACCCCAGCCTCGTTTTTCATCGAAAATGACCAGATCCACGAGGATTGCAGTTAATATTTGGCCACTTTCATTACAAAAACCGCGCTACTTCGCGACGATTCCGCGGATCGTCTCGACGACTAAACCTGTATTCTCGTGCGGAATGTCGTGCCCACTGTGGGTCTCAGTGATGTGCTTTGCTCCGTCCAGCAGATTAGCTTGAAACGATTGGGACGCTTGCTGGGCAGCATCAATGGCATAGCCGAGATCGACAGGAGTGTCCGGCGGCAGGGCCCCGCTCTCGATCATCCCCTCCCATTCAGCCCCATATCGGCGGTCCGCCGACAACACGACGAGGGGCATTTCCGTCAGGGGAGCTGACTCTCGCATCTGCTGCATGACCGCGTCAAAATCCAGTCTCTCGATCCCTGGATAGAGCGCGATATCCTCGTCCGGCACTGCGGTCGTGGCCTTCCAGGCCGCGAACTGTTCTTCGCTCAACGCAGCTTCAAACCCCTCGGACAGGGCATCGACCAGCACAAGGCCAACCACATCTTCCGGATAGAGACCGGCAAAGCTCCGCGCGATGAACCCGCCATAAGAGTGAGCCGCAAGCACATAGGGCCCCGTCTCGCCCGAAGCGGTGATCAGGTCGCGCAGATCCGACACTGCTGGTGCCTGTGTCGTGGGCTGGACAATTGCGTCAGACCGGCTGAACTGGTTGTTTCCCCACACCGTGCCGGGGCGCTCATAGCTGCACACGCGCGTGAACTGCGCCACCCGCCGGAACACCGAAGCCTCGCCCTCTGCGTTTCGGTTCCAATAATCCGCACCAGCCCGCAGACCGCCAATAAGCAGGACCGCAGGTTCCCCAACGCCGGCACACTCCATATAAAGCTTACGGCCGTCCGCAACCTCAAAAATGCGCTGTTCGATGTCAATCTCGGCAGAAGCAGTCGAAAACGGTATCAGGGCCAACAGGCCAGCGACATATCCCAAACGCATACCAGACCGCTCCCGATGCCAATTCCCTCCATCGGTATCAGACACACGAGCATTTAGCACTGCCGGTACAGCTTACGGCCGATTTGCATCTCGCGCTCTGTTTCCAAACGGAGATTGGGACTTTGGCTCATCGGCGCATGTTCACGTGTTTTGCTCTGAGCCCTTGGCACGCCACGCAATATTGCTATGCCCCAAACAGAGGCATAGGCTGCTCGCCAAGGAGGACACTACGATGGATACCGCGAGCAAATTTGGGGGCGTCACGCCCTACCTCAGCGTCGATGGCGCACGAAAAGCGATCGAGTTCTACAAGGCCGCCTTTGGCGCTATAGAGCGCCACGCCCTGCCAAGCGAAGACGGCAAGCTGATCATGCATGCCCACATCGACATCAACGGAACGCCGATCTTCCTCAGCGACTTCTTTCCCGACTACGGCTATCCTGCCGTCCCGCCGCAGGCCTTCAACCTCCACATTCACGTCGACAACGCTCAGATGTGGTGGGACCGCGCCTTGGCCGCAGGATGCACAGTTGGCCAGCCGCTCGAAAAGCAATTCTGGGGCGATATCTACGGCCAGCTAAAAGATCCCTTCGGCGTCACCTGGGCCATCGG
Source organism: Devosia sp. WQ 349K1 (assembly GCF_016595685.1). NCBI lineage: Bacteria > Pseudomonadati > Pseudomonadota > Alphaproteobacteria > Hyphomicrobiales > Devosiaceae > Devosia > Devosia sp. WQ 349K1. Next base: position 461,244 of record NZ_JAENGO010000001.1, read on the forward strand.
CCAAGAGACCGCAGACTCGTAGTGCGCGCCGCGAGCCTTTAGGCCAACCCCTGCCGAACCTCAGCCGCATGTCTCCAAGACTTTTCCGATCATCGTCTTGGAGCCACGCGCACCAAACACATGCGTATCAAGCTGATCAAAGGCCCCGCCGCCTTTCGTCCGCACAAAGGCAACCCGCATACTGTCCCGCGCCTGTTGCGCAATGCGCGCCCACTGCCGCGCCACGGGGCCTCGCACGATCACCGAACTCCCGTCCAGATGCACCAGCGGCATATCCTGCGCAAAGCTTGTTCCACCCCCAGATGACACCCGGCTTCCAGAAGCCGCGTCCGGGGTAATCGCCACGCTAATCGAACTTGCGCCCACCACAGCTTTGTCCGGTGACTTCACCCAAAAGGCCATGGTGAGCGTTCCGCCGCGACACGCAAACTGAAACTGGGCCTTGTCTGTCTCAAACCACGCAATGGGCGTCGCACCGCCCTCATAGCGCCAAAGTTCATCGGCCATGAGCGGCCCGGTGAAAGCCAAAGAAAGAACTGCGGCAGCAAAAATACGCATGGCAAACCAGTGAGTGATCGACAGGTTCACTGGCCACCAAAACCGCTAAAATTCTCTTTCAATTTTCGCGAGCCAACAAAAGGTGATGACCCAGTCGCACAGGGCGCCTCTCACGCTGATCAAATAATTCCAGAGCACTTGCCAAGAGTTCGAGAGCAGAACACTCTCCTTCTCATCAAAGGACAAGCTTGGCTTGAGGACGAGTCTCATATGACCGAAGTACAATCCAATATCGGACTTAATCGTCGCCATGTTCTGTTTGGCGCAGCGTCTTTAGCGGCACTGACGCTGGCCGGGTGCACGAGCATGGGCGGCGGCATGTCTCACGAGGAAGCTCTGCTCGCCTATGGTCCTCTGCCCAAAGAACGTTTCCCGGTCCCGGCCGTCAATCTGAACAAGGTCGACCCACGGTATTTGCGCCGCACGGTCGCCTATAAATCCAATGAGGCGCCCGGAACGATCATCGTCGACCCGGGCAAATTCTATGTCTATCGCATCGAGGGGAATGGCATGGCCACGCGCTACGGCGCCAATGTTGGCCGCGCAGGCTTCCTCTGGAATGGCGACGCTTATATCGGCCGCAAGGCCGAATGGCCGGTCTGGACGCCGCCCCGCGAGATGATTGCCCGCCAACCTGAAGTGGCAAAATATGCGGGCGGGATGGCCCCCGGTCTCGACAACCCACTCGGGGCACGAGTGCTCTATCTGTATCAGGATGGCCGCTACACGCTCTACACCATCTACAGCACCATCATGCCGGAGACGATCGGCAAGAACATCACTAGCGGCTGCGTTGGCCTTCTCACGCAAGACGCCAAGCATCTGTTCGACAAAACCCCGGTCGGCACCAAGGTTGTGGTGCTCAAGGCCTAGTCGCCAAAACACAAAAGGCCCCTGCGGGGGCCTTTTAGCAGTCTATCGACGATGGGGCCTCAGCGGTCCTGCTCGTCGCTCCAACCTTTAGCCCACATCATGCCAATGATCGCCCCTTTGATGGGCGGCATCACAGCGAGCGAGCCGAAAAGCGTCACCGGCACCAAAATGTAGAGATAGAACATCGGGTCATTCGCCCCCCGCAGTTCCATGTCCAGCATCAACACAGCGACAACATGAACGATAAGCGTGATGACCACGAGGCTCGTAAACAGCCCGGCCTTAAACTCACCGATTGGTTCATTGCAGTTGGCGCAGACATCCACCTGTTCGAGATAGTGATGGAATAGCCATCCCTTCCCACAATTTGGGCACTTGCACTTAAGGCCACGCTTCATCGCTGGCCATACGCGCTTCTGGTTAGAGACGGGCTCTTGCATCTGCCTTCCCCTCTTTCGGATTGCGGCCCTCTAGGGCTAGGTCCGCATACCGTCTGGGTCAAAGTGGCGATTTGTATCACCCTGACCAAAATTTACGCATCAGGCGACTAAATTAGCCAAATCCCAACCCAATCGGCCACGGAACAATTTTCACGCTTGCGCGGTGCCTTAAGGGAGAAACACGCATATGGGTTCCACACTCTTGACCTTACCCCTTGGGAAGGCCGTACCTACCGTGCCGGTCCCGCCAACCATGGGTCAATCCGGCCAGTTTCGACCCACTCAAGCCGACTCAGCGGCTTTCAAATAGCGCTCGAAAAACCATAAAACACTGTCCCGCATCTGGGGCGTTTCCATATGGCCAACACCCGGCTCTATCAGCAGGTCGAGCGCTTCTGGCTTACCCAGATAGGCTGCTTCAAGCTCCAACCAAGCAGCCTTAAACGCATCTGGCGGCGTCAGGCTATCGTCTTCACCGATGCACACCATTTGCGGACGTGGCGCGATTAAAGCTGCCACCTGTCCGGCGTCGAACTCTTCCAGCAAGCCCGGCACGACCATATAGATGCCGTGACCGTCATGCGCCCCGGAGGCGATCATCTCCCTCTGATTGGCAAAGCAACAGAGATGCGCCACCACGGCAATGCGCTCGTCCAAGGCGGCATGAAAATAGCTCAGCGTTGACCCCATGGACATGCCCAGCGCACCGATGCGACCGGGATCAACATCGTCTCGGCTGGCGAGATAGCTCAATGCGGCAGCTTCTTCATTGAGCATTTTGCCGAGAAGCGATTTCCCATACCAAAGCAATGCCTTAGACGCGCTCGCTTCAGTAACGGTGTTACGTCGACCAAAGCACGGCATGTCGATGCATAGGGTGACATAGCCCGCTTTCGCCAAGGCAGGCCCGGGCCCATCGAGCAAATACTCCCGCCCCCGGATCAACTCTTCAGCGCCAATATCATAATTACCGCCATGCGAATGCGCATAAAGGATCGCTGGCCCGCGCCCGACATGGTCAAGCGGCCTGGTCAGCAGCCCCCGCACCTGCTCCTCGCCGATTTGAAGCGTTAGAACTTCAAGAACATAGCCGTCACGCCGCGTTTCGAGGCTATCAATGACTGCCGCTTCGGGAACCTGCCAGCGAATGAGCTCAGCAAGCCGAGCGCGTGTCTTCGTCATGGTCCCCTCCAAGCCCAAAACCTAAGCGTCAAACAATCATACTTTTGAGAAAGTTCAAACTCCTTCCTTTGCGTATAATCACCGAGCGCCAAGACCATAGGTCTCACGCGACGATCCAAAACCTGTCCCGCTATTGGTCTCCCGAGTTGCGGGCAAACCAGTCGCCGCGAGGCCTATGCCGCTTTCCGCTCTGCGCGGATCGCCACGAGGGCCGCGACAAGCGCAGCGACTGCCGTGGCGAGCATGATCAGGAGTAGGGAATAACGCGCGTTCTCGGGCGTAATGATCACGCCGACCAATCCTGAGATAACGGCCGCCCCACCCACGGAAATCGCGCTGGCAAGTCCCGCGGCACTACCGATCAGCTGCGGCTTGACCGAAATCGCCCCAGCGTTGGCGCTCGGCTGCGTAAAGCCATTGGCAAAGCCAACAAACATGCACGGCACAAAAAGCATCAACACATGGTCGGCTCCTGCCCACACCACGAGCAGCCCGCCCAAGAGCCCGCCGATGGCCAAAAGCCGCCCGAGCAGAAGCAATCGCGATAGCTCAAGCTTGCCCGACAAACGCCCGGCAAAAAAGCTTCCCAGCATGAAGCCGACTGTGATTGTGCCCAAGAGCAGGCCGAGGGTTGCGGGCGAAACGTTATAGAGCGCGTGTGCGGCCAGAGGCGCGCCAGCCAGAAACGCATAAAACCCGCCCATGGAGAAAGACATGCAAAGCGCATAGGCCCAGAACTTCTGCGACGACAGCAACTCCGGATAGGCCCGCATTTGCGACAGCACAGAGGTCGACCGCTTATAGTTGGTTTCGCGGAAATCAGACCAGCACAGAACCAGCACCAGAACCGCCAACACAGCCAACAGCGCGAAACCGACGCGCCAACCGAACACTTGATCTATGACACCACTGATGCTGGGCCCGAGCAAAGGGGCAATGCCCCAGACAGTCGCGATATAGCCAATCTTGCTCGCGGCCTCTTCGCGCGTATGCACATCGCGAATTGAGGCCAGAGACACCGCGTAAACCGGCGCAATCACCGCCTGCACCATGCGAAAAGCGAGAAAACTGGTCGCGTCTTGCGCCAACGCCGCGCCGAGTGTGGCGACAAGAAAAACCGCGAGGGCAGCGAGAATGACCGGGCGTCGACCAAAGCGATCGGACAGTGGCCCAAGCACCAGCTGCAAACACGCCGACACACCAGCATAACCAGCCAGCGCCAGGCCGATAACGCCGTAATCAACCTCGAACTCCCTCGCCAAGGCCGAGAGCGACGGGACAATGAAATTCAACGGCAAGACAGCAAGTGCAGCCAGCAAAATCAGGGTTATGACGCGCGGCGCGCGAACTTCTGTCGTCATTGGGAAACCGCCTTTGCCAGCCGGAGATGGGAGTCGAAACGGAGCCTCAGCCCAGTTCCTTCCATCTCAGCTTAACCTATGCAGCACGACAAAAATCGCCAACTCTGTTCATCATGTGAGAGACAGCTCGCATGGCTCGTCTATTCGCCCGACCACGGCCCGCTTGAACCGCGCGGCACCAGCGACACCGGCACAACACGGTCTTCGCGGCTGATCCCCGGCGCCTTAATGCGTTGGATGAGCAGATCGACAGCCCCCTCGCCCAGTCTATCCAGTGGCTGACGCACGGTAGAGAGGTCAATCAGCGGCCAACTGCTCATCTGCATATCGTCAAAGCCGATGACAGAGACATCCTGAGGAACACGAAGTCCGAATGTTTTCAATGCACTCAGGGCTGCAATCGCAACCAAATCATTCACGCAAGCGATGGCCGTAACGGCGCGCCGACCAATGGCCTCTATGGCGCTTTCTGGCAGCTGGGGAATGAGCTCGACCCCGTGCTCCCATACAATGTCCAGCCGCCCTTTGGCAGTTGCGAAGAAACCCTCTCGCCGACTGTCCGAGGAGAACAGCTCCTGCTGGCCCCGCAAATAGCCAACGCGTTTATGGCCCAAGGCGATGAGGTGTTCTGCCGCCAGTCGTCCGCCAACGAAATGGTCGGACATAATGCTGTCTAGGCCAAGATGAGGCGAGTCCAATGCAACGAGGGGAAAGTGTTCAATGCCGTCCATATCGAAGCCGGGATGAAGGAGGGCGACGGCCCCGTCGACTCCATGGTTGATCAGCGTCTGGATCAGATGCTCCTCGCGCTCAACCTCCGTACCGGAATCAACAACGACGGTCGCAAAGCCGTGTGCTTCAGCGCGTCGTTGCACCGCCTGAGCTATCTCAGGGAATATCGGGCTGGTCAGGCTCGGCAGGATACAGCCGATGGTATTGTTGCGTCCGGTCTTGAGCGCACGCGCAGCATTGTTGCGCGTATAGCCCAGTTCGGCCGCGACCCTGCGGACCAACTTATCCACCTCGGACGAGACTTTATTAAGATCGTTCAACACGTAAGAGACTGTAGCGGACGATACGCCCGCAGCTCTTGCGACGTCTTTGATGGTCGGACCGCGCCCTTTAATCATTCCGATCAAATCCCCCGTTCATCCGCCCCTTCATTGCTGAAATCTCCGCCGCCGCCAAGGAAATACTAGTCCCTGCCCGCTCCATCTTGACGCCCGCAGAAAAATGCCTTTAAAAGTTTACACGATTAAACGCCGCTCATCAGGCGGTTTGCGAGCGCTCCGGCTTCCGCAGCGTGACGAAGGACTATTGCTATGAAAGCTTGGGAACTCACCCGAGATCTACTGCGCGACACCAAGCCTGTCGTGCGGACCGCTGAAGAACAGACCTGGGACGCGACCGATGTCATGGCCGGGACGGACTTCAACCTCAAGCTCTTTTGGTCCAGCAATGTTCCGGGCTCCGCAGCCCCAGAAAGCCTGATGGCTGGCGCGCTGCAGTCGCTTGAAAACAAGGGCTACATCCTCGCGCCTTACGCTGACTTGCTCCAGCAAGGTCTCGATGCCGTTGCCGCTGGCGACTACGAAAACCTCTACATGATCGACATGCGCCTGCGCGCCATCATGCAGGCCGCCAAGCCCGATCCAGAACACAAGTCGCAAAAGACCCTGCGCTACAAGTCTTGGGAAGAGTTCGACGCGGCCGTAACTTGGCCAGCTGACGAAGCCGTCGACACCACCAGCAAAGACTTTGCCGATCAGACCCGCGCCGCTTGGCTCGGCCAGCTCGTTGGCGCCGCTGCCGGCACCGCGCTCGAAGGCTACACTGCTGATAACATTGCCGAAGTGTTCGGCCCGATTACCAGCTACCCGCGCGAACCCAACACCTATAACGACGACATCACCTTCGAGATCGCCTTCCTCGAAGCCTATCGCGAAAAGGGTTCGGCCGTGACGGGTGAAGACATCGCCGCCCGTTGGACCGGCATGATCCCGCTCGGCTGGTCGGCTGAAGCCATCGCGCTCAACAATATCCGTCGCGGTATTCTCCCGCCCGTCTCCGGTTCGCTCGACAACCCGTTCGACGAATGGATCGGCGGCCAGATGCGCGGCACCATTTGCGGCATGGTCGCTCCCGGCGAGGCACGGGAAGCTGCGCGTCTTGCTTATATGGACGCTGAAATCTCAGCAGCCGGTAACGGCATTTTGGGCGAAGTGTTCAACGCCGTTCTCGCGGCCCGCGCTTACACGCTCACCGACACGCGTGAGCTGCTGAACTCGACCATCGATCTCATCTCCACCGAAACCGAATACGGTGCCGTTCTGGCTTTCGCGCGCAACGCTTGCGAAACCTCGCCAGATTGGCGCTCGGCTTGGGCCAAGTGCGATGAAGAATACGTCGAATACAACTGGATCCACGTCTACCCCAACGCTGCCGCTCAGGTCGTGGCGCTGTGGTTTGGTGAAGGCGACTTCGACAAGACCCTCGAAATCATCTGCGGCATTGGTCACGACGTCGACTGCAATGCCGCTCAGATCCTGTGTGTCATCGGCATCCAGAAGCGCAGCGGCGTGATCGCTGAGAGCTGGTACAAGCCGCTGATTGCCGACGATATCGTCACCTACATGCGCCGACCGGCTAAAATCGCGTTCGCAGACCTCGTTGCCCAGACAATTGAGGGCGCGCAGAAGGCGTGACGAGCGCAGAGCATGGCGGTGCCCCACTGCCGTGCTCTGCCCCCAATTACGCCCCGCAAGAGGCGTATAAACGCAAGGCCCTTCCCCCGAGGGCCTTGCAACCTCTAGTGGCTAGTCTTTCAGCCGCACCCAGCGACCATCAGAATGGCTTTTGGCCATGGCATGGATAGCGCGCTCAATCTCCAGCCCCTTGGCAAAATCAATCACATGCCCCTGCCCGCTCTTGATCGTGCGGATGAGCTCGTGCGCCTCGATCGCCTTGAGGTCGTTGAAACCGAGGCCATGGCCTGCTGCCGGAACAAATAGATTATAGGGTGGATGATCTGGGCCAGCCAAAATGGTCCTGAACCCTTGATCGGCTGGTTTGCCGCTGCGCGTGAACAGCTGCAACTCATTCATCCGCTCCTGGTCATAGGCAATCGTGCCGTCAGAGCCAAAAAGCTGAATGGCAATGCGCCCCTTACGTCCCCAAGCGGCGCGGGACAGTTGAATGGCGCCGGACACACCGTCCGTAAGGCGGAGGAGGACATGGGCGACGTCAAAGTTCTCGACATCGCGGGCCGTGCCGTCCGCCGTCAACCGGCTTGCATAAGGCTTGCCGAGATCGGCAAAAACCGCATCAACAGGCTCGAGCATGGTCGAGAGAATGGACAGCGGATGCACGCCGAAATCATCAACCACGCCATAGCCGGACTTGGCCTCGCTACGCCATGAGAATGGCGCGTTCGCATCCGCCATAAAATCTTCATCCATCTCCACGCGGAACGAATGCACCTGACCAATCGCGCCGGATTTGACCAGTTTGGCCATGTGCCGGACCATTGGATTTTGGATGTAATTATAGCCCAACACCGCCTTACGGCCGCTCGCCTTGGCGGCTGCGAGCATAAGCTCGGCATCAGCAAAACTTGGCGACATCGGCTTTTCGCACCAAACATGCTTGCCAGCCTCTAGGGCGGCAATCGCCATTTCCGCATGCAGAGCATTGGGCGTCGTGATGGAGATGACCTGAACTTCGGGGTCCAGCAACAGATCCCGCCAATTGCCGGTCGCGCGTTTAAACCCAAGCTTATGCGCCTGATCGTCGGCCAGTTCGCGGTTCCACTCGGCCAGATGGATCAGCCGAGGCCGCTCAACATCCCCGAATATGGACGCCACGCTATTCCAGGCCAGCGCGTGGCACTTCCCCATATAGCCAGTGCCGATAAGGCCAACACCTAAGCCCGCCATGTTCTCACTCCCAGACATGCAGACGGCGCCCATAAAGAGCGCCGTCGTTTCGTTCGTTACGCTCGCTTACTTGTATTCAGCAGCATTGGACGCATCGACCAGCACGGTGCCGGTATCGACCCAAGCGTCGACAGTCTCGCCCTTCTTGAGCTTGATCAGGCTTTCAATGCCGAACTTGCCCATATTAGTTGGTGCCTGAGCAATCGAGGCTTCCATGTCACCAGCGATGATGGCATTGGCAGCGTCTGGGTTGGCGTCAAAACCAACGATGGTGATCTTGTCGAGAAGCGCTGCCTGCTTGACCGCTTCAACAGCACCGAGCGCCATATTGTCGTTCGAGCCGAAGATACCAGCAAGGTTTGGATTACCAGCCAGAATGGTTTCAGTCACAGAAATACCGGTCGCACGATCCCAGTTTGCTGGCTGTTCGGCCACGATCTTGAGGCCGCAACCTTCAAGACCACCCTTCGCACCATTGTAACGTTCCTGACCGGTCGACTGGCTGATCAGGCCCTGCAGAATGGCGACTTCAGCGCCGCTTGGCAGGTTGTCACAAAGATACTTGGCGGCAAGTGCTGCGCCGACTTCGTTGTTGGTGCCAATGAAGGAAACGCCTTCATTGGTGCCACGGGTGTCGACGAACACCACTGGAATGCCCTGAGCCTTAGCTGCCTCCACAACTGGGGCCAGAGCATTTGGATCGGTTGGAGCCAGCGCAATGCCGTCAACCTTCTGCGCGATCAAGTCTTCGATTTGGTTGATCTGAGCCTGAACGTCGGATTCCTGTGGCGGAGCCACAACAATCACTTCAACGCCATGCTCAGCACCGGCCGCCTTGGCACCGGCTTCAACAGCGGCCCAGAATGGGTTGCCCGCGCCGGGGCCCTTCATACCGAGCACATAGGTTTCTGCCTGTGCGCCGATTGCCATGGTTGCGAAAGCAACGCTAGCGAGTAGTACAGCTTTCATCACGGTCCTCCCTAAGAACCACTCCACTTGAAACTACGGTTCGGTCCGGCTGGAGTGCACCGGACCGACCTGTTGGTAAATCCTAACGGCGAACCGATGCCCGACGACGGACCACGTCGATCCAGACCGCGAAGATAATGACGGCACCAATAAGAACCATCTGCCAGAACGGGCTGACATTGTTGATGTTTAGGCCATTCCTCAAAAGCCCCATGATCAACACGCCAGCCAGAACACCGATCACCGTGCCACGCCCACCAAAGAAGGACGCACCGCCAATGATAACCGCCGCAATGGCGTCAAGTTCAAGGCCGATCCCCGCATTGGGGAAGCCAGAGTCTGTGCGGCCAGCGAGCAGCAACCCGCCAAGACCAGCGAAGAACCCAGAGATAACGTAGACCAAGACCAGGACGCGGTCGACGTTGACCCCGGACACACGAGCCGCCTGCGGATTGCCGCCAATGGCATAGATATGGCGACCGACATTGGTCTTCTCGAGGAAGAACCACAGGCCCACAGCACAGACCGCAACCAGAAGGAGCGAGGCCGGGATACCTGCCGGTGGCGCAAAGATGCCAAGGTCATAATAGGCCTGCCCGATGTAACGCACTTCTGGCTGCAGACCCGAAACCGGCGCACCATTGGTGGCGAGATAGGTCAGACCGCGAGCGATATTGAGCGTGCCGAGCGTCATGATGAACGGGTGCGGTAGCTTCAGCCACGTCAGGCCAATGCCGTTGACGAGACCCACTGCGATCCCAACGAGCGGCCCAATCAGAATAACGACCGGCCACGGCAGCCCCATCTTACTGGCAACCGCCAGACAGACCATGCCCAAAGCCATGGTTGAACCGACCGACAAGTCGATACCGGCAGTAACGATGACAACGAACATGCCGAGCGCCAACAGCGCCAAGGTCGCGTTCTGCTTGAGAATATTGGTCAGGTTCTGCGGTGTCAGGAACACGTCAGGACGCGACAAGGCAATCACAAAGGCCATCACCAGAACGACGATGATAATGCCGTAGGACTCAAGGAATTTGGAGAGCTTGGGGTTATACATCTCAGGCTCCTACAGACGGTCATGAGCAAGGGCTTCATTGTGCCCCTTGGTGCCCATGATCCAACCGATCACTTCGTTACGATGCGTTTGATCCAGCGGCGCTTCAGCGAAATTCGTGCCCTGATAGAGCGCCATGACGCGGTCGCAGCAGTAGAAGATATCGTCCATACGGTGCGAGATGATGATCACCGCCACGCCGTGGTCCTTCAGCCGCTTGATCAAGTCGAGCACCTTGCCCACTTCCTTGATCGCCAAGGCGGCAGTCGGCTCATCCATGATAACCAGACGCGCATCAAACGCCGTTGCACGGGCAATTGCCACAGCCTGACGCTGCCCACCGGAGAGATCTTCGGTGTTCTGGTCGACCGACTTCACATGAATGTGGAGGTTATCGAGATGCTTCTTAGCCATCTCTCTGGACTTGCTGTGGTCAATGACAGTCAGCGGCCCGAACTTCACACCCGGCTCGCGCCCCATATAGATGTTTTCGTAAATGGGCATGTTTCCGGCGAGCGCGAAGTCCTGATAGACCATCTCAATGCCTTGAGCACGAGCGTCCTTGGGGCTAGAAAACCGCACCGGCTTGCCGTCGAGCACCAATTCGCCTTCAGAAGGCTGAAACAGGCCCGACAGAATTTTCATCAAGGTCGACTTGCCCGCGCCATTGTCACCAACAACGCCCAGCACTTCACCTTTGCCAACATGGAAGTTCACATCATGCAGAGCGGTGATCGCCCCGAAATGCTTTGCTACTCCCCGCGCCTCCAACAGAGGCACCTGCGTATGAGCCATGTCTGTTCCTCCCAGTCACAGCAGCAAATAGAACGCCTGTTCATATTTGCGAGTTAGTAGAACATTCATTCCATCTATGTTAGAAAGCGTCAACAGTATTCTTCAAACAAATTGCTCGCCTTTTGGGCCAAACAGCGAAGACCACTGACACCATTGAATAATCTTCTCCCTCACAGGGATCGCTCTGGAGTATTTTAGAATGACCAACTCAAAACACACTCCAGAATCCGACAACAAGCTGGCTCCGCCCCGCGATTATTCTGCCTTGCGCGACATGGTTGTTGCGCGCTGGGAAGACCTCCCCAAGCGCCTCACCGAAGTTGCTCGCTACGCACTAGATAATCCTGATGAAATTGCTTTTGGAACGGCAGCCTCGATCGCCGCCAAGGCCAATGTCCAACCATCGACCCTGGTTCGCTTTTCCCAGTCGCTCGGCTACCAAGGCTTCTCCGATCTGCAGGATGTGTTCCGCTCCCGTCTGCGCGATCAGGTGATTGGCTATGACCAACGCCTCGCCAAGTTCGGCGAGAATGCGGACGGCAAATCCCGCTCCACCTTGATTCTGGAAGGGGTCACGGAAGCCGCCAGCACCTCGCTCGCGGCGCTGCAGAGCCGCACTCAGCCCGACCAGCTCGACAAAGCTCTCGACATCCTTACCCCTGCCGAGACCATTTATCTCGTTGGCCTGCGCCGCTCGTTCCCGGCCACGTCTTATCTGGCTTATGTCTTGGGCAAGCTCGGAATTAAGTCCATGCTGATCGATGCGGTCGGCGGGCTCGCCCCTGAGCAAGCCAGCTTCATCACCCCGCAAGACGCCGCCATCACCATCTCCTTCACGCCCTATGCGAGCGAAACCGTCGCCCTCACCCAGCAAGTGCGGGAGCGCGGGGCAAAAGTGGTGGCCATTACGGATTCAGTCTTCTCGCCACTGACAGCGCAGTCGGACCTCTGGTTTGAATTGGCCGAGGCAGACTTTGAAGGGTTCCGCACCCTTAACGCCACGATCACCCTCGCAATGGCAATCGCAGTTGGAATTGCCGACCGCCGCAAAGCGACAGCCGGCTAATGCATTGCCCAAAGGCAGACTTCAGAGCTTGATGACCGAACCGGTCTTCAGGCTCTCGGTTGCAGCTTCCGCCAGCTTCTGCGCCATCAGACCATCATGGCCAGACGCACGCGGAGCCTCACCCTTTTCCAGATAATCCAGGAACTTATGGATCTCGGCTGTGTAAGCCGCCTGGTAGCGTTCAACGAAGGAGAACGGGATGGCGTCTTCAGTCCAACCGTTTTCATTCGCCAATTCCACCGTGGTGTTGTGAATATTGGCAGCGCGCAGCAGGCCCTTAGAGCCATGCACTTCAATGCGCTGATCATGCCCATAGGTGGCGCGACGCGAATTGGTAATGACAACCATTTTCCCCGAAGCAGTCTGCATATGCACCGCCGCCGTGTCGATGTCGCCCGCCTTGCCAATGGCCGGATCAGCCATCACGCCACCCAGGGCATGAACCGTCGCCACTTCTTCGCCGCCGAGCAGGAAGCGCGCCATGTCAAAGTCATGGATCATCATATCGCGGTAGAGGCCACCCGAGCGCTCGATATAAGAGACTGGCGGCGCCGAAGGATCGCGGCAGGTGATGGTGATGATTTCCGGGTCACCAATTTCACCAGCGCGCAAACGCTTTTCAAGCACCGAAAAATTCGGATCGTAACGACGGTGGAAGCCGATCATCAGCGGCACACCTGCCGCATCGACAACCTTCAAGCATTCTTCAATGCGCGACACCGAAAGCGACACAGGCTTTTCGCAAAGGATCGCCTTTCCCGCACGCGCCGCCATCTCAATCAGATCGGCATGGGTATCGGTCGGCGTCGCGATCAGAATGGCATCGACGTCAGACGCGGCAATAACCTCCTCCAGCGGAGCGGTTTTCGCGCCAACAACCTCGGCCAGCTTGCTCGCGGCGTCAGGCATCGCGTCAGCAATATAGCTGACCTTCGCACGGCCTGAGCTCGCAATAGAACGAGCGTGCACATTGCCAATACGCCCTGCCCCAAGAATACCGAAACGCAACATGAGTTTGCCTCCTAACAATCTCGCCGCGCATGTAGCGTTGCACGGACCTCACGCCAAGTCATAGTGATTTGCGTCATTCCGAAAAGAATTTCAACATCAAAATAGAACGTACATTCCAGATTGACGAAGTGACGGAATTGATGTTTCACTCAAAACAACACATCCGCGAGCTCTCGACAGCGCGCGCATCGAGATTCTGAGGAGGCTATCGATGAGTGAGGTACACCCCACGCTCGACATTATTACTCTAGGCCGCGCCTCGGTCGACCTCTATGGCCAACAGATTGGCACACGGCTCGAAGACACTGTCAGCTTCGCCAAGTCGGTTGGCGGTTGCCCGGCCAACATAGCCATTGGTTCGGCCCGTCTGGGCCTGAAATCGGCATGGCTTGGCCGCGTCGGCAACGAACAATTCGGTCGTTACATCACCGAACAAATGGCCCGCGAAGGCGCATCGACCGATGGGATCACCATCGACCCCACCCGCCTCACCGCCCTCGCCATTCTCGGCATTGAAGACGACAAGAAATTCCCACTCCTGTTCTATCGCGAAAACTGCGCCGACATGGCACTGAGCGAAGACGATGTGGACGAGAAATTCATCCTCAGCGCGGGCGCCATCCTCGTCACCGGCACCCACTTCTCCCGCGCCAATACGGCTGCGGCCCAGTTCAAGGCGATCAAGATCGCCCGCGAAAACGGCATGAAGGTCGTTTTCGACATTGATTACCGCCCAAACCTGTGGGGCCTTGCTGGCCACAATGCCGGCGAAGAGCGCTACATCGCCTCCGACACTGTCTCGCAAAAGCTGCGCGATGTGCTTCCCCATTGCGATCTCATCGTCGGCACTGAAGAAGAAGTGCTCATTGGCTCCGGCGCTGATGATCTGCACGAAGCCCTCCGCACCATTCGCGCCCACTCCCGCGCCACAATCGTTCTCAAGCGCGGCCCGATGGGATGCATCGTTTACGAAGGCGACATCCCGAACGATTTGGAAGACGGCATTATCGGCCAGGGTTTTCCAATCGAGGTCTATAATACACTCGGCGCTGGCGATGCCTTCATGAGCGGGTTCCTCCGCGGTTGGCTGCGCAACGAGCCGCTCGACACTTGCGCCACTTGGGCCAATGCCTGCGGTGCCTTCGCTGTCTCCCGCCTCCTCTGCTCGGCTGAAATCCCAAGCTTTGTTGAGCTGCAGGATTTCCTCGCCAAGGGAAGCTCTGAACGCGCCCTGCGCAAGGACGCGCGCATCAATCACATCCACTGGGCGACCACGGCCCGCCGCCGCGATTATCCGACCCTCAAGGCTTTCGCGATTGACCATCGCATCCAGCTCGAAGACGTGGCTGACCGACTTGGCGCGCCGCGCGAAAAGATCTCCGAATTCAAGGTGCTCGCCGTGCAGGCTGCCGCCCGCGTTGCCGATGGCCGCGATGGCTTTGGCATGCTGCTCGACGACAAATACGGCCGCGACGCGCTGTTTGCCGCCTCGAAAGTACCAGACTTCTGGATTTCTAAGCCACTAGAAGAGCCCGGCTCGCGCCCGCTGCGCTTTGAGTTCAGCCAGGACGTGGGCTCGCGTCTCGTCGAATGGCCGATTGATCACTGCATCAAATGCCTCTGCTTCTATCATCCCGACGATCCGGCCGACCTGCGCGCTACCCAGATCGACAAGCTCAAAACCCTGCACGAAGCCGCCCGCAAGATCGGTCGTGAACTGCTGGTCGAAATCATCGCCGGCAAACACGGCAAGCTTGACGCCAACACCATCGCCCGCGCGCTTCAGGACGTCTACGACGCCGGAATAAAGCCCGATTGGTGGAAGCTCGAACCACAGGCCTCGCCCGAGGCTTGGGTCGCCATTGACGGCACCATTGAACGCAACGATCCGCTCTGCCGCGGCGTCGTGCTCCTCGGCCTCGAAGCGCCCCGCGCCGAGCTCGAAGCAGCGTTCAAAGCCACCACTGCCTCGCGCACCGTAAAAGGCTTCGCGGTCGGCAGAACACTCTTTGCCAGCGCCGCCGAAAAATGGTTGGCTGGCACAATCACAGACGATGAGGCCGTGGAGGATATGGCCCAGCGTTTCGCCGAACTCGTTTCGGCTTGGGAGCAGAGGGGGAACGCATGACCCAAACTATTCGCCTCACCATGGCTCAAGCCGTGGCGCAATTCCTCGCGGCTCAACGCACCATTATCGACGGCAAGAACGTTCCGATTTTTGAAGGCGTCTGGGCAATCTTTGGCCACGGCAATGTCGCGGCCATGGGCGAGGCGCTGTATTCGGTCAAAGACAAATTGCCGACATATCGCGCTCACAATGAGCAAGGCATGGCTCACGCCGCCATTGCTTATGCCAAGGCCAATTTCCGCCAGCGCTTCATGGCCTGCACCACTTCCATCGGCCCCGGCGCGACCAATATGGTCACCGCCGCCGCTCTGGCCCATGTGAACCGCCTGCCCGTGCTCTTCCTGCCCGGCGACGTGTTCGCCAATCGCCGCCCCGATCCAGTGCTGCAGCAGGTCGAAAATTTTGCAGACGGCACTGTCTCGGCCAATGACTGCTTCCGCCCGGTCTCGCGCTATTTCGACCGCATCACCCGCCCTGAGCAGATCATCTCCGCTCTCCGCCGCGCAATGCAGGTTCTCACTGATCCCGTCGATTGCGGCCCAGTCACCCTTGCACTGTGCCAAGACACGCAGGCCGAGGCTTACGACTACCCAAGCTCATTCTTCGATGAAACCATTTGGTCGCTCCGCCGCCAGGGTCCGGACGAGAATGAACTCGCTGCCGCTGTCGCAGCGCTTCATAACGCCAAGCAACCGGTGATCATCTCCGGCGGTGGCGTGCTCTATTCCGGCGCCACCGAGGCTTTGCGCAGCTTGGCCGAAACCCACGGCGTGCCCGTTCTCGAAACTCAGGCCGGAAAATCCTCCCTGCCCCATTCGCACCCGCTTAATATGGGTTCGGTTGGTGTTACGGGTTCCTCGGCCTCCAACCAGTTGGCAGAAGCCGCTGACGTGGTTCTCGCCGTCGGCACCCGCCTTCAGGATTTCACCACCGGCTCTTGGGCCCTATTCAAAAACCCGAACGTCAAATTCATCGGCCTTAACGTCGCCGCCCCCGACGCTGCCAAGCACCGCGCCTTGCCGCTCGTCTCCGATGCAAAGCTGGGCCTCAAGGCTCTCAGCGCTGCTCTGAGCACGACCAAAGCTCCCGCTGCATGGACCGACAAAGCTGCATCCGGCAAAGCCGAATGGCTCAAGGCCGCTAACGCCGCGACCGCCTCGTCAAATGCGCAGCTCCCATCCGACGCTCAGGTGATCGGCGCTGTTCAGCGCGCCATCCCCGATGCCATCGCCGTCTGCGCCGCAGGTGGTCTGCCCGGCGAATTGCACAAGCTCTGGCAGGCCGAAAAGCCGGGCCATTACCACCTTGAATACGGCTTCTCCTGCATGGGCTACGAGATCGCTGGCGGTCTCGGCGTCAAGCTGGCGCGGCCCGACGAAGAAGTCGTCGTCATGGTCGGCGATGGCTCCTATATGATGATGAATTCTGAGCTCTCGACCTCGGTCATGATGCGCACAAAGCTCATCGTCGTGCTGCTGGACAATCGCGGCTACGGTTGCATCAATCGCCTGCAAATGGGCACCGGCGGCGCCAACTTCAACAATCTGCTTGAAGACGCCAATATCGAAATCATGCCCGATATCGACTTCGCCCTCCATGCCCACGCGCAGGGCGCGCATTCGGAAAAAGTCGCCTCGATCGCCGAACTCGAAACCGCCCTCGCCGCTGCCAAATCCCGCGACATGACCTCGGTCATCGTCATCGACACCGATCCGCTGATCACCACGCAGGCGGGCGGTCACTGGTGGGATGTGGCTGTGCCGGAAGTGTCAGACCGCGCCGAAGTCCGCACCAAGCGCGCCGAATACGAAACCAATATTACTCGCCAGACCATCGGCTAAGTCTTTTCTAGGGAACACGAAGAATGATCCGCATCGGTGCAAACCCCATCGGCTGGTCCAATGATGACATGATCGAGATTGGTGGCGAAACCAGTCTCGAAACCTGTCTGACCGAAGCGCGCGAAGCTGGCTTCACCGGCATGGAGCTTGGCAACAAGTTCCCGCGCGTTGCCAGCCAGCTCCGCCCGATCCTTGAGGCCCACGGCCACAACCTCGTCTCCGGCTGGTATTCAGTCGAACTGCTCACGCGCGACGTCGCCGCCGAACTCAAGGCCGCCGAAGCCCACGCCACGCTCCTGCGCGACATGGGCTGCAAGGTCTTCATCGTCTGCGAAACCTCCAACGCCATCCACGGCCAGATTGAAACCCCGCTGTCGGCGCGTCCGGTTTTGGCCAAGGCGGATTGGAAGCAGTTCGGTGAGCGCCTCACAGCCTTCGCCGAAGCGATCAAGGCACAGTACGGTCTGACGCTGGTCTATCACCACCACATGGGCTCCATCGTCCAGACCGAAGCCGAAATTGACCGTCTTATGGCTGTAACCGGCCCCGCAGTGCATCTCCTGCTCGACACCGGCCACATCACTTGGGGCGGCGGCAATCCGGCCCGCGTCGCGCGCAATCACCGCGCTCGCATTGGCCACGTCCATTGTAAGGACGTTCGCGCTGCGGTCATGAAACAGTCGAACTCGGAAGACTGGTCCTTCCTCAATTCAGTCCTCGCAGGCGTCTACACGGTCCCCGGCGATGGCCTGGTCGATTACCCCGCAGTCTTTGCCGAAATCTCGGGCTACGAAGGCTGGGTGGTCGTGGAAGCCGAACAGAACCCGAAGAAAGCCAATCCGCTGCAATACGCCAAGCTCGGCTACAAAAACCTGCGCGGCTATATTGAAGCCGCTGGTTTCACCGTCACCGAATAAAGCGAGAAGCCGACATGTCTAAACTGCTCGTAAAACCAAACGGCACCTCCGGAAAAGTCATCGACGTTACGCCGGAAAGTGCAGGCTGGACCTATGTCGGCTTCACCCTCCACAAGCTCAGCCCCGGCCAGTCGGTCAGCGCCCCAACCGGCGACCGCGAAGTCTGCCTCGTCCTCGTCTCCGGCACAGCCGACATCACCGCCGGGTCCGAAAACTTCCCATCGGTCGGCAAGCGCACCTCGCCTTTCGAAGGCAAGCCCGAAGCCGTCTACATCCCCGGCCATTCCAACTGGTCGGCAAAAGCGGTAACCCAAGTCGAATTAGCCGTCTGCTCTGCACCAGCGCTCACCGAGAAAAAAGCCCGTTTCATCTCGTCCGAAGACATGAGCCAGGAAACCCGTGGCAAAGGCACCAATGTCCGCCACGTTACCAACATCCTGCCCGAAACCGACCCAACCGCAGACTCTCTGCTGGTGGTGGAAGTCATCACCCCCGGCGGCCACACCTCGTCCTACCCGCCCCATAAGCACGACGAAGACAATCTCCCCCACGAGAGCCTACTCGAAGAGAGCTACTACCATCGCCTCAACCCGCCCCAAGGCTATGCCTTCCAGCGCGTCTACACCGATGATCGCTCCCTCGACGAAACCATGCTGCTTGAAGATGGCGTCACCGCGCTCGTACCCAAGGGCTACCACCCCTGCGCCACCATCCACGGCTATGACCTCTACTACCTAAACGTCATGGCCGGCCCGACCCGCATCTGGAAGTTCCACAATCAGACCGAACACGAGTGGCTGCTCAAGCAGTAGCGCCAAAAACACAAAAGCCGGGGTCCTGCCCCGGCTTTTTCATGAGCCTACCATCTCAATCGGTTCCAGCAGTCAGCACGACTGGAGGAGTAAGCGTCGTCCGACTTAGGCGGAAGCGGCACGTTGCTCGGATAGCAACTCCAACAATATCGCCTTCATATCTGCGACGTCCTGCACTGTGACAGATACAGTCAAATCACCATGCACGAACCTATTCCGCTTAGCGGCCATTGCGCGCATTTGAGCAGCTTGCTCCGGCAGAATATCTCCCTGTCCGGCCAATAGCTCCACCAACCGTCCCGGACTCTGTGGGCGCTGGGTGTGAGAAGGATAGATGGTCCGCACCAATGCCTCGGCCAACGACCAAAGCTTAATCAGTGCCAACCTTGGATCAACTGAGCTGATGGCATCTACCGCCTGAAACTCGACTTGTAACTGATCAAGAGCGAGTTTCGGCAAGTCATCCTGCGCCTGCCCATAATAGACGACCTGAAATTTCCAATCGGGGTGGCGCTCGAAGAGTGAGCGCACTCGCTCCAAGTTCTGCTCAGCACCTGGATTACTCTTCACACCCTTAGATTTGACCTCAATGGCAAACTTCTCGTTACCTTTGGTCGCGATTAAATCGGGCTGATAGTACCGAAAAACGTCTTCTAACCCAGAAAAACTACGGGGTTCGACTTGCACGTCAAACCCGCGCGCTTGCCACTCTAACGCGAGTTGTTCGGTCATTTCATTCGCGGCACTAGATAAAGCGCTCATAGCGAAACTCCGACAGTCGAAACCTCATCAATGCGTATGTAGAGCACGGGATCCTCCACAGCCATAGCTCTCAACAGGACGTCACTAGGCGCGACAAATGCGGCTGCATCGCGCACATTGAACCTTTGCACCAGCACTCGATCTACAATGGCATCATCAGTGTAAACCCTCGGCACCAGCGCATCCATCGTTAATTTCACGATGTTGTCTATGTCGCCCTCCATCGGACTTGCGGGAAAGTATAACATTGTAAAGGACAGCCTCGGCCATTCATGAAACGCCCAGAGCTTGGCACCAATCTGGTTTTCCGCGTCGAGAAGTGCGGCTTCTGCTGCCTGTAGCACCAAACGCCGCCACGCCGCCCGTGCTTGACTGTTGCCTGACTGCAAACTTACGGGCGTACCAACCACCAAAAATTCTATCGGCAGTGAAGGCCACATCGCATGAAACTTTCGATGGTGACGCGCTGGTAAAAAGCTTGCGAGCGCGCCTAAAAGGGCGTGATCAAATGAAAGCACAATAACTGGACAAGCGAAAAGCGGGAGAAATCCCCCCCCTTCTCGCACCCCGCCCCAAGCCCGCCGCAACTGCGCATTAAGTCAATCTCCACAGCCGCCCAAAGCTGCGCCAAAAACCCATTGCCTAGCGCCCATTCCGCACTATGGTCACGGCGAAATAACCCGAGATTGAGCGACATGTCCGAAATCGACACCCGCATTGCCAAACAGATCGCCACCGAAATTGCGGCACGCCCTGAACAAGTGCGCTCCGCCGTGGAATTGCTCGATGGTGGCGCGACGGTTCCGTTCATCGCCCGTTACCGTAAGGAAGTCACCGGCGGCCTCGACGACACCCAGCTGCGCAACCTTGCCGAGCGCCTCACCTATCTGCGCGAGCTCGAAGCCCGCCGCGCGTCCATCATCAAATCCATCGATGAAAAAGGCCAGCTCACCCCCGAATTGACGGCCTCACTCGTCGGCGCGACCACCAAGGCCGAGTTGGAAGACCTTTACCTTCCCTATAAGCCCAAGCGCCGCACCAAGGCCGAAATCGCCCGCGAACGCGGCCTTGCGCCCCTCGCCGAAGCCATTTTGGCCAACCACAATGCCGACCCCTATAAGCTCGCCGAAGCCTTCATCACCGAAGAGGTTCCGGGCACCAAGGAAGCGCTCGAAGGCGCGCGCGACATCGTCGTGGAAGGCCTCACCGAGAATGCCGCCCTCCTCGGCCAGCTCCGCGCCTATATGCGCGACAAGGCCATGCTCGTGTCCTCCGTCCTCAAGGGAAAGGACGCCGAAGGCCAAAAGTTCTCCGACTATTTTGAGCATTCCGAACGCTGGAACAAAACCGCTGGCCACCGTGCTCTGGCGATGATGCGCGGCCGCGACGAAGGCTTTTTGGGCCTCGACATTACCATCGATGCCGACCTCACCGATCCGGTAAAGCCGGTCGAACGCATGGTTGGCGCAGCCCTTTCCGCCCAAGGCTCTGGCGCGGGCGATATCTGGCTGCGCGAAGTCGCCGCTTGGGCATGGCGCGCGCGCCTCTCCGTGTCGCTTTCGGTCGATCTGATGGTCGAGTTGCGCGAACGCGCTGAAGCCGAAGCGATCCATGTTTTCGCCCGCAATTTGAAAGACCTGCTGCTCGCCGCTCCCGCTGGCTCGCGCACCACTATCGGCCTTGATCCGGGCATTCGCACCGGCGTCAAAGTGGCCGTTATCGATGCCACCGGTAAGGTTTTGGATACCGATACCATCTACCCCTTCCAGCCGCGCAACGACGTTATGGGCGCGCAAGCCGCTCTTGGCCTGCTGATCAAAAAGCACGGCGTAGAACTCATCGCCATCGGCAATGGCACGGGCTCCCGCGAAACCGAAAAGCTCGTCGCCGACCTGATCGAACGCCTGCCCGCACCAAAACCCACCAAGGTCATCGTTTCGGAAGCTGGCGCATCGGTCTATTCGGCCTCCCAGCTCGCTGCAAACGAATTCCCCGATCTCGACGTTTCCCTGCGCGGTGCGGTCTCCATCGCCCGCCGCCTGCAAGATCCGCTAGCGGAACTGGTGAAGATTGAACCCAAGGCTATCGGCGTTGGTCAGTATCAGCACGACGTCGATCAGGGCCGCCTCGGCCGTCAGTTGGATGCCGTAGTGGAAGACGCTGTGAACGCCGTCGGTGTTGATCTCAACACCGCATCCGGCCCCCTTCTCGCGCGCATCTCGGGTCTGTCGTCCTCGGTTGCCGACGCCATCGTTCTGCACCGCAACGAAAACGGCCCCTTCGCCAATCGCAAGGCCCTGCTCAAGGTCGCCCGCCTCGGTCAGCGCACCTTTGAACAGGCCGCCGGGTTCCTCCGCATCACCGATGGCGACGAGCCGCTCGACGCCTCCGCCGTGCACCCGGAAGCCTATGGCGTCGCTCGTAAAATCGTCAAATCCTGTGGCCGCGATCTGCGCACGCTGCAAAACGACAAAACCGCGCTCGCCAACATCGACCCGCGCCAGTTCGTTGACGACCGTTTTGGTCTGCCGACGGTCAAGGACATCCTCGCCGAACTCGAAAAGCCCGGCCGCGACCCGCGCCCTGCCTTCAAGACCGCCACCTTCGCCGAAGGCATTGACGAGATCAAACATCTCGTCCCCGGCATGTTGCTCGAAGGCACCGTCACCAATGTCGCCGCCTTCGGCGCTTTCGTTGATATTGGCGTCCATCAGGACGGTCTCGTCCACGTCTCGGCCCTTGCCGACAAATTCGTCAAAGACCCCCATGAAGTGGTGAAGGCGGGCGACGTCGTAAAAGTCCGCGTGGTGGAAGTCGATGTCGCCCGCAAGCGCATTGCGCTCTCTATGCGCAAGGACGATACCCCCATCCAGCGCGAGCGCGGCAATGAACGCCCGAATGAGCGTCCAAGCGGCAATGCCCGCCCGAACAATTTACGCCCGCCCAACCAGCGTCCCGCCCAAAATAACTCTGGTGGCGCCTTTGGGTCTCTCGGCGACCGCCTCAACGACGCTTTCAAAAAGCGCACTTAAAGATCAAAAAAGTGGGGCGACACTGTCGCCCCGCTTATCGTTGACCACCGCCCTTAAGGCAGATGAACCGTATGCTTCGGCTCAAACTCGGCCTTGCCAAAGGTGGCGCGCAGATTGTTGTCGGTCCATTCAAACGGATAGCCCAGCTTGAGCGGCATAGCCTCGGTCAGCTGGCGCTGAATTTCATCCGGCAGGTTGAAATCGCCCGCGTGCAGGTTCTCCGCCACCTGCTCCACCTTGCGCGCCCCAATGATTGCAGCGGTAACCTGGTGATTACCGAGTAGCCAGCTCAAGGCCACTTGGCTTGGGGTTTTGCCGAGTTGCTTGGCCACCGCGACCAGCACATCAATGGCCTTGAGAGCATCGTCGAACCAATAGCGCGGCAGAGCAATCGACGCCTGAATGCCCATCCGCGTATCAGCGTCGGGCTTATCCTTGCCCTGATATTTTCCCGATAGCATCCCCGCCGCCAGCGGGCTCCAGCAGATCATCCCCACACCCGCATCCTCACATGCGGGCAGGATTTCGCGTTCCACATCGCGACGAATGAGATTGTAGAGATGCTGCGCCGAGATCAGCTTCTCATAGCCCTTGGCCTCCGCCAGCGTATTCGCCTTGGAGATTTGCCAGCCGTAGAAATTGGAGCACCCAAGGTAACACACCTTCCCTGAGCGCACCAAATCCTCCGCCGCCCGCATGCTCTCCTCAATCGGCGTATAGGGGTCAGGGCCGTGGAACTGGTAGAGATCGATATAGTCGAGCCCCATGCGCTTGAGGCTCTTCTCGCAAGCCTCAATGATATGTTTTCGCGACAGCCCGCGCGAGGTCACGGCGCTATTGGTCGGAAACCAGCACTTCGTTGCCACCACCAGATCGTCGCGGACAAAATCCTTGAGCGCGACCCCGAGCATGCGCTCGCTATCCCCGCCGGAATAGCCGTCCGCCGTATCAATGAAATTGCCACCGCCCTCGACAAAGGCGCGCACAATGGCCGTAGACGCTTCCTGGTCGCAGCCCCACTGCTTATTGCCAAAGGTCATAGTGCCAAGGCAGAGGCGCGAGACCAGAAGCCCCGACTGTCCCAAATAGCGATATTTCATAATCCCCTCCTCCTTGGACTAATCAAAGAAACCGGCGTCTTCCTCCGCGAGATATTTTTTCGCCCCTTCGGCATCAATGTCCAGCCCAAGGCCGGGCGCTTCGAGAAGCGCGACATGGCTATTGGTGACGATCTTTTTGGGGAGGCCAATGACGATGTCCGTCCACCACGGGTCAGACGCACTTGGATATTCAAAGGCGATGAAATTGGCTGGCAGCGTCGCGCAGACATTGATCAGCGCCCCCAGTCCCAGCAGGCCATTGGCCGTGCCATGCGGCGCCATCATGATCGAGTGCATATAGGCGTGCTCCGCCACCCACTTCAGCTCGGCGATTCCGCCAATATCCGCCGGGTCCGGCCCCACCACGCGCACCGCCTGCGTTTCAATCAGCTCTTTGAAATTGTGCCGGAGATAAATCTGCTCGCCGGTATGGATCGGGGTTGAGGTAGACACGGTCAGCTCGCGATAGGCTTGCGGATTGACCCAGGGCACATAGTCCCCCGTCAGCATATCCTCGAGCCACATGAGGTCATATTTCTCCACCGCCCGCGCAAAGCGGATGGCATCGTTGAGAAACCACCCCGGCCCACAATCGAGCGCTAGGGATACCTTATCCCCCAGCACCTCCTTCATGGCCGCGACGCAATCGAGCATATGATTGAACCCACGCTCAGAGATCTGCCCCTGATCCATCGCCCCATGATAGCCCGTCTTGGTCTGGCGCGGCCCATAGTGGAAGTCGTCTATGCTGTCCTTCATGTTGGAGTGGAAGCTGATCCCTTGCTTCACCATGAAGAAGTTCTCGTCCCGCTCCATCATCCATTTCACATCCGCCGCATAATCCTCCGGCCGGTCGCCGGTGCGCTTCTGTCGGATGGAACCATTGTAGACGCGCACACTATCGCGCACCTTCCCGCCCAGCAGCTTATAGGCGGGCACACCTGCCGCTTTACCGGCAATATCCCAGAGCGCGTGCTCAATGGCACTAACAGCCGCCCCATAAGGCTTGAACGACCCGCGCTGGCGGATTTTCATCATGCAGCGCTCGACGTCTGTCGGGTCCTCCCCAATCAGCGCCTCTTTGAAATGCAAAACGAAGGGCTTGAGATAGGTCTTGGTGAATTCCACCTCGCCTAAGCCATAAAGTCCTTCATCGGTCACAATGCGAACAATAGGGTGACGCCCGATAACGGCGCAGCGCAGATCAGTAATCTTCATGGGTCCCCTCCCGTAAAAAGATAAGACCTAGGCGCTTGCACTCCCTGGTGCTTTGAGACGCGCTAGGCGCATTTGCTCGATAATATGGCGCCCAGAACCCTCCACGTGCTGGGCAACAATAGCTGCGGCCTTCTCCGCGTCTTGCTTGCGGATCGCCTCAATCAGCTCTCTATGTTCCCGCACCACCGTCTGGCGACGGCTCAAGGATGTCGGGAATTTTC
The DNA here is from genome assembly GCF_016595685.1 of Devosia sp. WQ 349K1. NCBI lineage: Bacteria > Pseudomonadati > Pseudomonadota > Alphaproteobacteria > Hyphomicrobiales > Devosiaceae > Devosia > Devosia sp. WQ 349K1. The sequence goes on from NZ_JAENGO010000001.1 coordinate 486,525, forward strand.
GCGCGATAGAGCGCAAAATCTCTCTGTGCCGCCACCAAAGGTCCGCCGCATGGCGATTATAGTGCCGGCCATAAATGACCATGTGAAATTGCGTATCGAGCTGGCCGTGCTTTTCCGGATCACCGAAGTTCAAACCCTCGATCTGATCCTGAATGCGTTCCAGTTCGGCGATATCCGGATCACTGGCAATCGTGCAAAACCACCGCGTCAGCGAGGGCTCAATGAGCATTTCGATCTCGCAAATATCACGCACGAAATCCTCGTCAATGCGCACCACCCGCGCCCCACGATTGGGCTCGATCGTCACCAGCCCTTCGCCACGCAAAACCTGTAACGCTTCGCGCACCGGATTGGTCGATGTGCCATAGGTCGCGGCCAGTTCGCCGATCTTCAATCGCGCCAATGGAGCCAGTCGGCCCGAGACAATATCGTCGCGGATCCTCTGGTAAATCGTGCTGTGTGAAACGTCGAAATCAGGCGCGATCATGATGCTTTTTGCGCAACCAACATGCCCCATCTGTAGCGCCAGAACATCGACAAGCCAAGAGCGATCATCACATAATCAGATTCAGATAATGTACGATCTAATAGCCATTGACAGACAGGTTAACGTCTGTAACGTTTTCGACAGCAACAAAACGTTCATCGAAAGAACGATTGCCAGCAAGCAGGCAGTACGTCCCGTCAGGCCCCGCATGGTCTGGACTGCCACCTAAGGAGGCGCAGCTGAGATTACTCGCTGCGGGGAGGACAAACCTCGGCCGAGGGGGCTGAGAGCTTCTCCCATGATGAGGAGGACTACCAATGACACATTCGCAAGGCCGCTTCACGCGGTCGGGCTGGGCTTGTGCACGGCGTGTTTCTGCTTACGCCCTAGCCGCAGCCACCACCGCATCCATGCTTTCACTTCCTGCCATGGCGCAGACGGTCGACCTCAGCAAATGGTCGCCGGAATACGTCAAATCCATTGCGGGCACCCACACATTTGACACCAATGGCGATTGCGCTGCTGTCGTCCCCGCCGACTACAAGGGCAAGGTCAGCTATTGGTACACTGGCCCCTTTGAAGCCGATCCCGAAATCGCCCACAAGGTCGACAAAGACTTCTGGGAAGCCTTCAAAGCCGCCTACCCCAATATCGAAACTGACATTCAGTCGATCACCTATAACGAGCTCCTCGACAAGTTCCGCACCTCCCTGCTCGGCAATGCCGCCCCAATGGTCGTGCGCTTGCAAATTCTCGGTGGCGTCGAGTTCTCCGCCAAGGGCTATTTGAACCCACTCAAGCCCGAAGATGTCGGCTATTCCAGCTCCGATTTCTGGCCAGGCGCGATGAAATCCGTCACCTATGACGGCGTCCCCTACGGCATTCCCACCAATAACGAGACGATGGCGCTCATTTGGAACGCCAAGATCTTCAAGGACGCCGGTCTCGATCCTGAAAACCCACCCGCCACTTGGGACGATCTCGTCACCTATTCGAAAACCATCAAAGACAAGCTCGGCATCTCTGGCTATGGCCTCGTCGCCAAGCAAAACGCGGGCAACACCCCGTTCCGCTTCATGCCTCAGCTCTGGGCCTATGGTGGTGGCGCGCTCGACGAAGCCGCTGACAGCCCGTCCTATACCGATGTCTGGGTGAACAACGATGGCTCCAAGGCGGCGCTGCAAGCCGCCGTGCAGATGTATGTGACCGATAAGTCGGCTCCGACATCTGCCCTGACCAATACTCAGGCCGAAAATCAGGCGCCGTTCATCGCTGGCCAACTGGCCATGATGATCGCCCACCCGTCTGAATACGCCCGCATGGTCGATCTTTCGAGCAAAGCCACCGGCGCTGATAAAGCCGTGGCCGACGAAGTGATTGAGAACATGCGTTATGGCCTCATTCCAGAAGGCCCAGCCCGTCGTGCTGTGGTGTTCGGTGGCTCCAACATCCACGTGGTCAAACCCGAATATGTCAACGGCGGTGCCTATGACGAACAGGCTGTAAAGGCGCTCGTCTGCATGTGGACCAGCCCGGAATGGTCAACCAAGCTTGCTTGGACAGGCTCCAACCCGGGTCACCTTGGTGGCTTCACCACCGAATGGATGAAAGAGCGTCTCGACACCATCAAGTTCCTCGACGTCACCACCTCCATGCTGCCCAACGGCATTCCCTTCCCGGTTCTGCCCGAAAGCCCGGAAATCATGAACATCGTCATTCCGGACATGATGCAGAACGCGCTGACCGGAGCCATGACGGTTGATGAGGCGGTCAACGACGCCGCGGCCAAGATCGAAGAGATCATCGGCGGCTTCTAACCCGGTTTTCGCTCCCGAAACGCTGATCGGCGGTCGCAGGGCACCCGCCACCGCCGGTCACTCTCAAGCCTATAGGGACGTCTCTAATGACCAATATTTCAGGGCAGCCCGCCATGCGTGGGCGGCAGTTAGACGAGGTTTATCGTAAACCCAATGTCGCCGAACGGGCCTGGCAGAGCCGTGCAGACTATCTCTACGTCATGCCAGCCATTGTGGTGATGTTGGTGGTGATCGCTTACCCGGTCTACTACACCATTGAATTGAGCTTTTTCAAAACGCCGCCGAGCCTCCAGCTCAAAGACAAGATTTTCATCGGCTTTGAAAACTACACCACCATTCTGGGCCAGGCCTCGTTTTGGAAGGTCACCGTCAACACGCTGATCTGGACCTTCTTCTCCACGCTCTTCGCCTTTGTGCTCGGCTTAGGCGCAGCCCTCGCCCTCCACCGCGAATTCGTCGGCCGGGCATTCCTGCGCGCCATCCTCCTTATTCCGTGGGTCGTCAGCGCCGTAGCTGCCTCTTACGTCTGGAAGTGGATGTACCACTCCGACTTTGGCGCCATTGGCGCACTCATGGTGCAGCTCGGTGTCACTGATCAGCCCATCAACTTCATCGACAACACCACCACCGCGCTGCCCTCGCTCATTGTCATCAACGTCTGGAAGGAATTTTCCTTCGCCATGATCATGCTCATGGCCGGCCTGCAGACCGTGCCCGAGCAATTGCTGCGCGCCGCCAAGGTCGATGGCGCTAATGCCTGGCAGCGCTTCTGGCATGTGACCTTCCCGCATTTGGCGGGCGTCTCCACCGTCACCGTGCTTTTGCTGCTGGTGACAAACTTCAATTCCTTCATCATCCCTTGGCTCACCACCGGCGGCGGACCCGCTGGCGCGACCGACATCTGGATCACCCAGATTTATCAGCTCGCCTTTGGCCGCCAACGCTGGGGCGTGGCAGCGGCCTACTCGGTCCTGCTGTTCCTCATCATGATGACACTGGGCTATTTCTATGTCCGCGCGCTCTCTCGCGGCGATGACAAGAGGGAAGTCGCATGAGCACTTTCACCGCATCGCAAGACCGCGCCGTTGCCAGAACCAGCTTTGACGGCTGGCGCTGGGGTGGCCGCTTGTTCTTGGTCTTTCTCGTCGGCTTCACCGTCATGCCTATGGCGTGGATGCTGATCACCTCGCTCAAGACCGGCTTTGCCGCCATGCAATATCCACCGCAATGGTGGCCGACCGAGCCAACGCTCGACAATTACTGGCGGCTTCTCGATCCACGCGGGCAAGTGGGGCAGGATTTCCTGCGCTACTTCGGCAACAGCGTCTGGGTTTCCGTCGCCACCACAGTTCTCGCCGTGGTCGTCGCCGTCCCCGCTGCCTATGCCTTTTCCCGCTTCCGCTTTCCGGGCCGAACATTCCTCTTCTTCGCGGTGCTGCTGCGCAACATGTTCCCGGCGGTCATCTTCCTCGTCCCGCTCTTCATCCTGATGCGCTGGCTGGGGCTGGTGAACACCCACGGATCGCTGATCCTCACCTATCTCACCTTCGGCCTGCCGCTCGCCATTTGGCTGCTCAAAGGCTTTTATGACAACATCCCGATCCAGCTGGAACAGGCCGCCCGTATCGACGGCGCCACCCGCTTCCAGGCCTTCTTCTACATTGTCATGCCCCTCTCAACGCCGGGGATCATTGCCACCTCGATCTATTCCTTCATCGGCGCATGGAACGAATACATCTACGCCTACACCTTCCTGACCCGTCACGATCAGATGACGCTTCCGGTCGGCATTCAGCGCTTCTTCTCTGAAAACGCCACCGACTGGCCCGGCCTCATGGCCGCGACCTTCCTCATGAGCGTGCCCGTCGTGGTGCTGTTCCTTGTCCTTCAACGCTATTTCGTGCGGGCCCTCGCTGAGGGCGCCGTCAAGCACTAGGGAGCACTCCCATGGCTGAAGTCGTCCTCCAAAACATCATGAAGCGCTACGGCGATCTCTATGCCGTCAATGATGTGTCCTTCACCGTCAACGATGGCGAGTTCGTCGCCCTCGTTGGCCCCTCGGGTTGCGGCAAAACCACGACCCTAAACCTCATCGCCGGGCTCCTCCCTATCACGTCAGGGAACATCTCCATCGGTGATCGTAACGTTACCCGTCTTGATCCCAAAGACCGCGACATTGCCATGGTTTTTCAAAACTATGCGCTCTACCCGCAAAAGACGGTCTTTCAAAATCTGGCCTTTCCTTTGCAGATGCGAAAGCTGCCCAAGGACCAGATTGAGACCAAGGTGAAAGAGGCCGCCCGCGTCCTCGACATCACCCACCTGTTGGAGCGTCGCCCCCGCGAACTCTCAGGCGGTCAGCAACAGCGCGTTGCCTTGGGCCGGGCTCTGGTGCGCGATCCGCTGGTCTTTCTCATGGACGAGCCGCTCTCCAATCTCGACGCCAAGCTGCGCGTGCAGATGCGCTCTGAGATCAAGCGCTTCCACCACAACCTTAACGCCACCATTGTCTACGTCACCCATGACCAGCTCGAAGCTGTCACCATGTCCGACAAAATGGCGGTGATGAACGGCGGCCTGCTCCAGCAATACGACGCTCCAGAGAAAGTCTTCGCCGATCCGGTGAACATGTTTGTCGCCAGCTTCGTCGGCTCTCCGGCCATGAGCCTTATCCCGCTCGAAGCCGTCACTAAGGGCGCCGATACCGTCCTGCGCTCTCCCGAAGGCTGGGACTTTACCCTGTCTCCGGAGAACGCCCGTAAAGCGCAACGCTCGACGACCGTCAAAGTCGTCCTCGGCGCGCGCCACTCAACCCTGAAACTGCACCACAGCGCCCAACCGGGCACCGTTCCCGGCAAAGTCTATACCGTCGAACCCACCGGCGACATCACCTTCGCCCAGGTCTTCATCTCCGGCGCAGTGGTCAACATCAGCCTCGACCCTTCGGTCCACATCCGGCCCGACGACTTGGTCCATATCGAGTTCGACCAATCCCGCATCCATCTCTTCGACGAAAACACCACTATGGCCCTCAAGGCCGATTGAACCGAGTTTTGCCATGAACCTGCACGACGCTGCACTCAATCACGTCAATACAAACTCCCGTCCATCGGAACTGCGCATTACCGATATGCGGGTCGCCGAAATCCAGGGCGCCCCCTTCTATTCGGCCATCCTCAAGATCTACACCAACCAAGGCATTGTCGGCCTTGGCGAGGTCCGCGACGGCGCCAGCGCAACTTTCGCGCTCATGCTCAAAAGCCGTCTCTTGGGCGAAAACCCCTGCGATGTGGATCGCCTCTTCCGCCGCATCAAACAATTTGGTGGCCATGGCCGTCAGGGTGGCGGTGTCTCCGCCATTGAAATCGCCCTATGGGACATTGCCGGCAAAGCCTATGGCGTGCCGATCTATCAGATGCTCGGTGGCAAATTCCGCGACAAGGTCCGCATGTATTGCGATACCGACGCCACCGTCCCAAGCGGCACCGAAACCGGTAAGCGCCTCAAAGAACGCATGGATCTGGGCTTTACCTTCCTCAAGATGGATCTGGGCCTCATGCAGATCGTCGACACGCCCGGAGCGGTCGTCTCGCCCGCCGGCTCGCTGGAAGGGTTTAAAACCCACCCGTCGCGCGGTGCTGTTCGCTCGATGGAAGATCGCCGCGCCCGCAATGCGGTCTATGACGTCCACAATGTCCGCCACCCCTTCACCGGCCTCAACTTCACCGAACGGGGGCTCGAACTGCTCGAGCAATATATCTACGAGGTGCGCGAGGTCATCGGCTACGAGATCCCGCTCGCCATCGACCATGTAGGTCATATCTCGCTGCAGTCGGGCATTCGCCTTGCCAAGCGCATCGAAAAATACGCCCCCGCATGGCTCGAAGACGTGATCCCTTGGCAATACGCCGACCAATATCGCACGCTGCAACAAGCGACCACCGTGCCGATCTGCACGGGCGAAGACATCTACCTCAGGGAAGGCTTTGAGCCGCTCCTCAATTCCGGCATCGCCATTATCCACCCCGATCTTCTGACTTCAGGCGGCATTCTCGAAACCAAGAAAATCGGCGATGCGGCGCAGGAAAAGGGCATCGCTATGGCCATCCATATGGCCGAAAGCCCGGTCGCGTGTATGGCCGCCGCCCACATGGCGATCGCCACCGAGAACTTCATGGCCCTCGAATACCACTCAGTCGACGTCGACTGGTGGGACGACATCGCCGTCGGCATTGATGGCCCCATTGTCAAAGACGGCTTCATCACCGTCTCCGACAAACCCGGTCTCGGCATTGATGACATCAACGACGAAGTCATCAGCCAACACATGGGCCCCGGCGTCACCGGCATCTGGCAGCCAACCGATCAGTGGGACGATGAATACAGCTGGGATCGCACTTGGAGCTAAGGCGGCCACAGGGGGAATGTACCGATGAAAATCACAGCAATCATTCCCTACCCCGCCTGGGTTGGGATCAGAAACCAACTCATCGTCAAAGTGGAAACCGATGAAGGCATCTACGGCTGGGGAGAGTCAGGTCTCTCCGGCCGAGAGAAGGCCGTCATCGGGGCCATCGAGCATTTTCGCGAGTTCCTGCTGGGCAAAAACCCAATGGCTATTGGGGCGATCTGGCAGGAAATCTATCGCTCGCAATATTTCGAGGGTGGGCGCGTGCTCACCGCCGCCATGTCGGCCATCGACATCGCCCTGCATGATCTAAAAGGCAAGGCCCTCGGCGTGCCGGTCTATGAATTGCTCGGCGGCAAGCAGCGCGACTTCATCCCCACCTTCGCCACCGTTCGGGGCCCCTGTGGCGAGATCATGGTGCGGCAAGCCGAAGAACTGGTTGAGCTGGGCTGGCGCGCTATTCGCCTCTTTCCACACGGCCATGAAAACCCCCGGATTTTCGAGCCCCGCGAAAGCCTCGCCGAGACGGCAAACTGGTGCACAAAAACGCGAGATGCCGTGGGCCATGAGATCGTTCTCGGCATTGATTATCACCATCGCCTCTCAGTCGCCGAAGCGGCGAGCTTTTGCCAGAAAATGCCCCCGGGAACCCTCGATTTCCTCGAAGAACCCATCCGCGATGAAACGCCCGAGGCCTATGAGGCCCTGCGCCGTCTCACCGACATTCCCTTCGCTATCGGCGAGGAATTCGCCAGCAAATGGCAGTTCCTGCCCTACATCGAACGGGACATTCATCAGTTCAATCGCATCGACGTCTGCAATGTCGGTGGGCTGACTGAGGCGATGAAAGTGGCGGGATGGAGCGAAGCTCACTACGTCGATGTCATGCCCCACAATCCATTGGGGCCCATCTGTACCGCCGCCACCGTCCACTTCGGCGCGGCCGTACCCAATTTCTCGTGGCTCGAAACCCGCGCCTCTCCCGGCGAGCTTTACCACGGCTTCGACAACCCTGAGTTGTTCCCCAGCCAGATCACCCTCAATGGCACCGTCTATGACGTGCCCGACACACCCGGCCTTGGCGTCGAGGTGGATGAAGAGCGCCTCAAAGCCCAAAGCTTCAAATTCTGGGAAGCGCCTCATCTCATCCGCCGCGATGGCTCTGTCACCAATTGGTAATTTGGATTTTTGCAACGATGACCCATACGCCTGATATTACCCGCCCTTCCCAAACCCTTGTTGACGCCGTCTTGCACATTGGTGCTGCCGCTGCCTCGTCAACCTTGGCCAAACTCGGTGTCCGCAATTGCCATATTCGCGGCCCGGTGGCGCAGCAGTCGGGCAAGGCCATTGCGGGTCCTGCTTTGACGCTCCAGTTCATGCCCAAGCGCGAAGACATTTACGGCGAGGACGAATATTCCGACCCAGAAAAGCAGCTCCATCGCCACGTGCTCTACCATGTGCAAGCGGGCGATATTGTCGTGGTGGATGCGCGGGGCGACATGAGTTCCGGCGTGTTCGGGGATATGATGTCGACCTATTTCAAAGGCCGTGGCGGCGCGGGCATGGTCATTGACGGCGTCCTGCGCGACCGTCCCAATCTGTCAAAACTCGACATCCCACTGTGGATCAAAGGCTGGACGCCTAACTTCCACACCCAGACCGACATCATGCCTTTTGCCGTCAACGTTCCCATCGCCTGCGGCGGCGTCACCGTCATGCCGGGCGACATTATCGTTGCCGATGACGACGGCGCGGTCTGCGTCCCGGTCGCCTTGGCTGCGCAAGTGGTTGAATTCGCCAACAATCATCACGAGTGGGAGGACTATTCCCGCATGATGCTCAAGCGCGGCGAACCGCTCCAGCGCTATTATCCACTGCACAAAGACGCGCGTGAAGAATACGAAGCTTGGCGCAAGCTTAACCCGCTACAGCTCTAGCGTCCCTAACGGGTCTCCCTCCCGGAGGAAGGGTGGCATGCGGATGCCACCCTTCTTTTTAGCTGATGCTGTGGGGGCCTTCGTCGGACCCGGCTTCCCAGCGCCGCAGCGCATCGCGACCGCGCGACAAGCGAGACATGACCGTCCCCGGACGAACACCGAGCACCCTGCCCGCCTCGTCGTAACTCAGCCCTTCCATCGCCACCAGGCGCACAGCGTCCTGCTGCTCAGGCGGCAAAAGGTCAAACGCCCGCTGCAACTGGCTCAGCCGAACGCTGTCTAATTGATTGGGCGCCAGCGTATGGCTGTTCTGCTCAACAAAATCACACTCGCGCGCTCTGCCACTATGGCCCGAACGCAGCTGGTCGATGTGCAAATTATGGAGGATGGCGAGCAGCCACTGTTTTAGATTGCGCGATGGGTCGTAGGTGGCGCGGCGCTCGATGGCACGGAGCAAAGTATCATGCACCAGATCGTCAGCATCAATCGGATGTCGCGTGAGCCTCAGCGCATAGCGCCTCAAAACCGGCACAGCACTTAATATCTCAAAATCGCTTGTGTCTAACCGCCCCATCAGCCCCCCAGCTTATCCAAGCGCATAGTCTAAGCTGACGACGGACAACTAGGCAAACCTCTTTTTGCGGCACTCGCCTCCGCTAGACCCACAGAGATTTCAGACGTAGCGGCGCATTGTCGAGAAATTATTGGACAAGCTCTTGGCGCGGCAACACAAAATCTAGGATCTTCTGTCGCCGCGCTTTTCTATATGAGTCTATGACTTAGACAACTTTGGAGATGTCCGGCACCGCATCGAGCAACATCTTGGTATAGTCCGCCTGCGGACTATCAAAGATCGCGTCGGTCGGCCCCTTCTCCACCAACACGCCATTGTGCAATACGCCAACGGCGGTCGACATCTGCCGCACAACGGCAAGGTTGTGGCTGATGAGCAGATAAGTCAGCCCAAATTCGGCCTGCAATTCGCTCATCAAATCCAAGACTTGCGCTTGCACGGATACGTCCAGCGCCGAAGTCGGCTCATCACACACGATAAATTCCGGCTGGCTCGAAAGCGCACGCGCAATGGCGATGCGCTGCCGCTGCCCCCCCGAAAACTCATGCGGGAACTTCCGCATAACGGACGGGTCTAGGCGCACCTTGGTGAGAAGATCAGCAACGCGTTGCTCGACTTCGCTGCCATTGCGCGCAATGCCGAGCGTCCGCATGGGTTCAGCGATAATGTCCTTCACCCGCCAGCGCGGATTAAGGCTCGCATAGGGGTCCTGGAAAATCATCTGAACGCGCTTGCGCCGCTCTTGATGCCCAGCGCCACCAGCCCAAATGTCGTGACCGGCCACAGTGATCTGGCCCGAAGTTGGGCGCAGCAGCCCGACAATCATCTTGGCGCAAGTGGATTTACCCGAACCGGATTCCCCCACGAGGCCAAAGGTCGTGCCCTTCTCAATCGAGAAGCTAACATCGTTGACCGCGCGGAATTTCTCCACCTTGCCCGGCAACAACTTGAAGAAGCCGCCACCGCCAATTTCAAAGTCACGGTGAAGGTTTTTCACCTGCACATAGGCTTTGTCGTCAGCGACAGTGGGCGCAACCGCCGCTGCCCCGTCCTTGCGTTCAATCGTCGGGATCGAGTTGATCAGCTTGATCGTATAGGGCTCGCGCGGACGACGAATAATGTCCCCGACCGTCCCAGTCTCCACCACCGTACCCTGATGCATCACCACCATGCGGTCGGCGGTTTGCGCAATCACGCCCATGTCGTGGGTGATCAGCATCACCGCAGCGCCACGGCTCGAACACAGCTTTTTCAGCACCTTGATGATCTGGGCCTGCACGGACACGTCAAGCGCCGAAGTCGGCTCGTCCGCAATGATCAGCTCCGGCTCAGCCGCGATAGCCAGCGCGATAACCACACGCTGGCGCATCCCGCCCGAAAACTGATGCGGATAGGAGTCGATGCGTTCGGCGGCGCGCGGAATGCCCGCTTCCGTCAGCAGATCAATCGCCTTCTGCCGCGCTTCCGCTTCGGAAAGCGGCAAGTGCGTGCGGATGGTTTCAACCAGCTGCTGACCCACCGTGTAGAGCGGGTTGAGGCTCGTCAGCGGATCTTGGAAGACCATGCCGATACGCTTGCCGCGCAACGCGTCACGCTGTTCGGTCGGCAGATTGTCGATGCGCTGACCATTGAGGAGGATTTGGCCTCCCGCAATATGCCCAGGACGATCGATGAGCCCAATAACGGCGGAGCCGGTCATCGACTTGCCCGCACCGGACTCCCCGACGACGCCGACAATTTCGCCCGGCATGATGTCAAACGACACGCCGTTTACGGCACGGAACACGTCGTCGCGGAATGGAAACTCAACAACGAGGTCGCGAATAGAAAGAACGGGTTCAGGCATTAGCGCAACTTCGGATTGAGAGCATCACGCAGCCAGTCACCAAGGAGGTTGACCGACAGAGCGAGAAGGATGAGCGTCAGTGCGGGGAACGCGAGGATCCACCATTCGCCGGAGAACAGGAACTGCTGGCCGATACGGATCAGCGTCCCAAGCGAAGGCTGCGTCGGAGGCACGCCCACACCAAGATAGGACAATGTCGCCTCTTCGATGATGGCGAGTGCCAGCCCGATCGTGCCGATCACCAGAACCGGACCAACCACATTGGGCAGCACATGGCGGAAGATGATGAAAATCGGATGCACGCCAAGAATGCGCGCCGCTGACACATAATCCTTCTGCCGCTCAACGAGGGTTGCGCCACGCACCGTGCGCGCGAACTGCGCCCAGTTGGCCAGACCAATGGCAATAATCAGAACCCAGACCGCCGCGCCTTCCTGCTGATTGGGCGGGATAACGCCGCGCGCAATGCCGAAGATCAACAGCGCAATGAGAATGGCCGGGAAGCTGAGCTGAACGTCGCAAACACGCATGATGATCGCATCCACCACGCCGCCGACATAGCCTGACACGAGGCCGAGCCCGACACCCATCACCATAGCGAACAGCGTCGCCATAATGCCCACGAATAGTGACACGCGCGATCCGTACATAATGGTCGAGAGCACATCGCGCCCCTGACTATCCGTGCCGAGCGAGAAATACTTGCCGGACATCGAAGTCGAATTGGGCGGCGTGAACCCGTCCATCAAATTCAGCGTCGCTGGATTGAACGGATTATAGGGCGCCAACAATGGCGCAAAAACCGCCATCAGAATAAGCGCCAGCGCGATAATCGAGGCAACGATCGCAACGGGTGAATGGCGATAGGACCAAACAACGTCTGACTTGATAAAGCTCTGCCAACGCGACGGCGCGGCCGCTGGAGCTTCCGGAGTTTGAGGGAGGTCTGTCACGAGTTACTTCCCCGTTCTTGCGCCGTCGCGCAGGCGCGGATCGACGATAAAGTAAAGAATATCAACGATGAGGTTGATAATAACGAACACCAACGCCACGAAGACGAGGTATGCAGCCATGACCGGAACATCGACGGCGGCGACCGAATTGACGAAGAGCGAACCCACGCCCGGCCACTGGAACACCGTCTCGGTGATAATCGCGAAAGCGATCACCGACCCCAGTTGAAGCCCCGTGATGGTGATCACCGGCACCATGGTGTTCTTGAGCGCATGACCAAAATTGATGGCACGCTTGGAAAGGCCCCGAGCGCGCGCAAACCGGATGTAGTCCGTGCGCATCACTTCGAGCATTTCTGCCCGCACAAGGCGCATGATCAGCGTCAACTGGAACAGCGACAGCGTAATCGCCGGCAGAATGATCGAGCGCAGGCCCGATTGGGTCAGCAGCCCGGTTTTCCACCAACCGAGCTCGACAACTTCGCCACGACCAAACGAGGGCAGCCATTTGAGCTCGACCGCGAAAACGTAGATCAGGCCAATACCAATAAGGAAGGTCGGCAAGGACACGCCCACCAGCGACAGCGTCATGATCACGCCAGTCGAAAACGCCTTCTGGCGCAGAGCGGTGTAGATGCCGAGCACAACACCACCCACCAGAGCGATGATGGACGAGGCGAAAGCCAATTCGATGGTTGCGGGCAAGCGATCGAGGATGAGTTGGCTGACCGGCTGTTGCAGCCGATAGGAAATGCCAAACTGGCCTTGAAGTGCGTTCACCACGAAATGGAAAAACTGGACATAGAAGGGCTCGTTTAGACCAAGCCGTTCACGAGCCGCGTCATAATCCGCTTGTTTTGCGTCCTGGCTCAGCAAAGCTGCGAGCGGATCGCCGACGTAACGGAAGACGAGGAAGGCAATAAACGCCACGACGAGCATGACGAGGACGGATTGCAGAAGTCGTCGGGCAATAAAGGCGAGCATGTGGCTCCCTCAAAATACGAACCGCCGCGGAAGAACTCTCTTCGCGCGGCGGCCTTGGATTGCAGGAAGTTAGTCGAAGGTGACCGTAGTCATGTTCGGCTGGTTTTCCGGCTGAACAGCCAGGGTCACGCCATCACGCATTGCGTATGCGAGCACCTGGTTGTGGATCGGCATGAGCACGCGATCTTCCTTCACGACCTTCCAGATTTCGGCAATGGTCGCATCGCGCTGTTCGATGTTGTCCATGGTGCCGAGCGCGATGATCTTCTCATCGAGTTCTGGGTTGGTGTAGAGGCCGACGTTATAGGTGCCGTGCAGATCAGTCTTGGAGTGGACGAGGTCGTTGAAGACATAGGCCGAGTCAAATGTCGGAACGCCCCAACCGAGCAGGTAGAAGTCCGACTTGTTCGCCAAGATGATCGGGCTGTGTTCAGCCACTGGACGCGATGCCAGCGTCACCTTGATGCCGATCTGGCCGAGCATGCCGACATAAGCGGTCGAGATCGCTTCGTCGTTCACGTAACGGTTGTTTGGCGTATCGAGCGTCACCGTAAAGCCGTTCGGGTAGCCAGCTTCAGCCATAAGGGCCTTCGCCTTTTCCACGTCTGGCTTCGGATAAGCGTCGAGTTCTGGCGTCCAACCGTTCACGAACGGAGGGTTCGGGATACCGGTCGGGATCGACTGGCCGCGCATCACAACCTGCTTGATCGCATCACGATCTAGCGCAAGCTCCATCGCTTCGCGAACCTTTGGATTGTTGAAGGGGTTGCTGTCCTTGATGTCGGACGAAGCCAGTGGCTCTTCACCAAAGCGATAGCCGAAATAAATGAAGCGGTTTTCTGGGCCGATTTCGACCTTAAAGCCTTCGGTATTGCTCAGACGATCGATGTCTTGTGGCGGAACGTCCTGAACGATATCGACTTCACCCGAGAGCAGAGCCGAAACGCGGGTCTGCGCGTCAGCGATCACCAGATATTCGATCTTGTCGACAGCAGGCTTTTCGCCCCACCAGCCGGCGTTGTAATCAAGCACGGTCTTCACGTCGACTTCGCGCGAAGCGAGCGTGTATGGACCGGTACCATTGGTGTTGAGCACCGAGTAGTTGCTCGCGCCAGCGGCAAAGTCCTGCACCACAGCCAGATCATGTTCATCGGACCAGGTCTTGTCCATGATGAAGGTGTTGGTGAGGTTGTTTGGGTAGATCAGGGCTGGGCCCTTCATCTGGAATTCGACGGTGTAATCGTCGACCGCAGCAACCGAAACCACTTCGGCATGCAGCTGCTTCATGTTCGAGAACTCGCTCTTGGCGCGTTCAATCGAGTAGATCACGTCTTCAGCGGTGAAGTCGTTGCCGTTGTGGAATTTGACGCCTTCACGCAGCTTGAACACCCAAACTGTTGGGTCGCCTTCCTTCAGGGCCCACTCTGTCGCCAAACGTGGCGTCAGAGCGCCGTCATTGGCGCGGCCGAGCAGCGTTTCATAGATGTGGTGGGAAAGAGTGTGGGTATTCCCTTGGTTCTGCGAGTGCGGATCCATAGTCAGCGAGTCCGAGGAACGCGCCCAGCGAATGGTTTCCGCGCTGGCCACACTAACGAGCATAGTGGATGCAGCGAGCACCGCAGCAATGCGGGTGAGTGAAGTGTTCATTAAGTCCTCTCCATTTCCTGAATACTTGCTCTCTCTCGAATGAACTGGAGAGCTTTGAAGACAGCAAAGCCGAAAACAAACGCCAGTGCAATTGCAGGCAATGGGCAACAATATTCAGGAATGTCGGGAAAACTAACCCACGTAACCCCATTCGCCCGGATTCGGGAGGGTTATCTTTCGATAGCAGGCCCTAAGATGAAACACATACAAAGCTTGCAACGCATGCTTTGTATACGGAGCCAAGTCCGCTTTTCTTCCAATCGTCCTCAAAAAATAATCATTCGTCTGATTTCGCCGCTTTGAGACCAGTTCAACACAGCACGACCGCAGAGAATCTTTAAATTTTTCAAGTCTGACGCCAGTTCAGTCCCTCTGTCCTGCCTCTTCCATCTGCCCAAATCTCTGTCATGATCAGAAGAAGAGATTGAGGATTCCGGAGGAGACACGAATGACAGAACAAGGCCTCTACACTGTCGTAGATACGCGCTTCTCAGGGCTAATTTTGGGCAATGCCAAGCTCGAAACAATCTACACCGGCTGCCGCTGGGCCGAAGGCCCGGTCTGGTTCAAAGATGGCAATTATCTCTTGTGGAGCGACATCCCAAACCATCGGATGCTGCGCTACATCCCCGATGTCGGCACCCATGTGTTCCGCGCCGATAGCCACTACTCCAACGGCAACACCCGAGATCGCTCTGGCCGCCTGCTCTCCTGCCACCACGGCACGCGCAGCGTCACCCGCACCGAGCATGACGGCACCATCACCACGCTCGCCGACAGTTTTGAGGGCAAGCGCCTCAACTCGCCCAATGACCTTGTTGTCCATTCCAATGGCAGCGTCTGGTTCACCGACCCGACCTACGGCATTCTCTCGGACTATGAAGGCTTCATGGCCACCCCAGAGCAGGCCAAACACAATGTCTTCCGCCTTGATCCATCAGGCGAATTACAATCAGTTTCCGGCGACTTCGCCCAGCCCAATGGCCTCGCCTTCTCGCCCGACGAAAAGCTGCTTTATGTCGCCGATAGCGACTCCAGCCACGACGAAAACGTGCCGCGCCGCATCACCATCTTTGATGTCATCGACGGCCGCCTCTTGGCCAATGGCCGCAAATTCTGTGATTTGAAATTCGGCATTCCCGACGGCCTGCGCACCGACACTTTTGGCAATGTCTGGACCAGCGGCGGCAACGCCGTGCACTGCTACGCCCCCGACGGCACGCTCCTAGGGCGCATCAACATCCCCGAGACCGTGTCCAACCTCACCTTCGGCGGCCCGCGCGGCAATCAACTCTTCATCACGGCGACAACCTCAGTCTACGCAATCTTCGTCAACGCCAAAGGCGCGCAGGTGCCTTAGGTTTCCTGCCCCATCCCCACCGTCATTGCCCGACTTAATCGGGCAATCCAGCCCAACGCCGCCACGCTCTGGATCACCCGGTCGAGCCTTAGTGATGACGACGGGGGAGAGAGAGTGCTCAGAAGAGCAACGGCCGTTGTCTGAGCGATAGCTCGCCACACCACAGGGCCAACTCCTCCCCCTGACAGGGGGAGGCTGGGTGGGGGTACGCCTCGCCAGCAAGCCTGTCACCCTCGCCAAAGCGAGGGCCTCTGTTTCGCTTCCGCATACGCCAGCGCAACGAACGACCACCACTGCCCCGTCATTGCCCGACTTGATCGGGCAATCCAGCCCAACGCCGCCACGCTCTGGATCACCCGGTCAAACCGGGTGATGACGACGCGATAAGCCAACACTCATAAGCCCCCGCCTTCCACGGCCGCATAGCCCCTTCGCCTCCCTCCCCCTTGCGGGGAGGGACTGAGGGTGGGGGGCGGCGTCCACCAGCCCCGCCACCCCGGGGCCTACCACGAGGCTCTGTACTTTCCATTGGCCCATCACCAAGCACACGGACACTCTCGCCTGCACCGCCGAGCCCTCCTGCGTGCTGAATACTCGGTTCGTAACAGTGACACTGTCTTGTGGGAGGGAAAAGAGACGGGCAGATTTTGGACGGCCCTGCAGCAAAAGCCGCCGTCGACCTAACCGACGAGCTTCCAGAACGACGCGCCTCCTCCCAGCAACTCCGAGCGCCTCGACCACTGGCCGGAGAGCATCGCGCGCTATCTCGCGGAGCATGATGAGACGGACCGTACAGAGAATGGACTGGCCGCACCGCGGATCGAACATCCGATGGAGAGGCTGGCGTCACTTCGTGGGCGTCTCTGCGGCGCGGCCTCTATGCGGTGCGCGAAAGCAGTTGACCGGGGATTGCGCCTTCTTTCGCTTTGAACTCAAGCCATTCGCTTTGGGTCTGTGCGGTGCTGGCCTTCAACATCTCAGCCACAGACTTACCGGCGTTTTTTTTACGTGTCCGCCAGGGGAGCATTCTGGCTGTCCGTGACCACGATCCCGCGGGCTTCCAGTGCAGACTTGGCCTTCGCCATTCTCTGTTCTGCAAGGTCTGGGCCAACGATTGACTCGGTGCCTACGTCCTTTGCCAGAAAAGCATAGTCATCGGCGTATTCCGCACCCCCGCCATTGTAGAAGCGAGCGACCACTTTGCCGTCGATCTTGATTTCCGAATAGGCCTTGGAGACGTGGTTGTCGAAGCGGGTCATTTCCCCGTCATAGGCGGGTGGCAGACGGTCGGCGACACCTGGAATGGATGGCCGCTTGGCAAGTTCATCAAGCCAGGCGCCCCTATCGGTTTCGCGCAGCTTAGAAAGAGCCCGATTCTTCGCTACCCTTTCTGCCACATCCTCGGGAAGGGTAATCTTTAGGTCAGCGGGCTCGCGCCGCTCAATTGTTGATGGCGCGTTTTTGGAGGTGTTGCCAGCTTCAGACGCAGCCCGCATGCCAGCCACCCGCATCTCAGCGGTCCTACGTGCCTCAAGCCGGCGGTGATACGATTGGAAAGGGCATCGACCATTCTGGTCTCCCGCGAGTGAGATGTTTCTTAGTCGCGTTTGACCTAGAGATAGCGATGTGGATATGAAAAGATCCGCTCGTGCCTGTCATTTCTGCCCTAGATACTCTACGCGCTTCTGGATTAAAGTTTGCATATCCGTATAGCGCTGATCAGATTCCATCCCGGCCCGGTCAATGATGAATTCTCGCTGGGGTGGTGGGGCAAGAGCCGCGAATTTTTGCTGTGTTATGGCAGTATCGGCCCTCGCGACTTTTCCGCCGAGCATTTCGGCGATCTGGTCGGCTCTTGCCTGAGCCAGGTCGGGACCATTGGTCCCGTTCACGTCATTTGTGAGCTTGCCTTGTAGTAACCCTTTCATGGAGTCGTCAGCCCTAACAGCGCCTTGATTATCCACGGTGGCCACCACCTTGTTGTTCACAACCACCTCGGCATAGGTCTTGGCACCTTCGTAGCTTTTTAACTCCGGTGGATCGATGAACCCGGTTGTATATTCAGACTCAAGGCGGAATTGAAGGAAACGGAGCGTCCGTTGATATTCCTCTTCTGATCCCTTCATTGCCCGCGAAATCATGTCTTCGCGCGGGGTGATCCCCTTTATCACCGCTGGGTCTTCGCTTGTGACGGAGGCTGTACCTCCGATGGCTTCCGATATGACCTTCAGTTCAGCCACCCGCAGGTCAGCGTTCTTGCGCGCTTCTAGGCCGGCGGTTATTCGATTGGAAATGGCATCGACCATTCTGGTCTCCAAGGTAGCTTGAAGTGTAAAAGACAGGGTTCAGTAGAAAAAATTAAAATTCAATTACTCACGGACATTGAATTTCATCGAAGTAGTTGAAGTGGCGCGAAAGAATATCTTCGCACCACTATAATTTTCAAAAAGAACATGTTCGATTTATCGTTGGCCAAGAACACTTCGATATGGTCCACCGAGATGAACTAGTCCGTCAGGCTGGCATAATTTTCGAATAGGGTATCTGCGGCGTCCGCAATGATCAGGGCGTTTCCATTGTGATAGAACGCTAGGTCAGAAACGCTTGCGACGTTGAAGAACAGGATGTCCTGGCTGCCGCCGGAATCGAGGATTTCGTTCACACCATCATTGTTGTGATGGATGCTATCCTCCGCGAGACCACCTTAGATAATGCCAGTGCCGCTGGTCATGTCGAAGATCTTGTGGTCGTTGGCCCCGCCACCCTCAGACCCGCCCCGAAGTCTCGGCTCCGTGCCCGATCACCACCCCGTCTCCCTCGCGAAAGCGAGGGCCTGCGTTCCGCTGCCGCAATCACCGGCCCAGCCCCTTCCCCCAAGTTTGGGGGAGGTTGGGTGGGGGTAACGCTTCGCAAAAACAGGCCCAGCGCCTGCGCCCCGTCATTGCCCGACTTGATCGGGCAATCCAGCCCAACGCCGCCACGCTCTGGATCACCCGGTCAAGCCGGGTGATGACGCTGCGAAAAGCCAACACTCATAAGCCCCCGCCTTCCACTGCCGCACAGCCCCTTCGCCTCCCTCCCCCTTGTGGGGAGGGACTGAGGTTGGGGGTCGGCGCACACCACGCCGTCACCTTTGGCCCCGACCCGAGCTCTCAACACTTTGCCCCACCACCACCCCGTCGCCCTCACGGAAGTGAGGGTCTCCGTTCCGCTTCCGCAATCACTAGCCCTGTGCCCATCGCCCTCCCTCCCCACCGTCATCCCCGGGCCTGTCCCGGGGATCCAGCCCGACGCGACCACGCACTGGATCACCCTGACAAGCCGGGTGATGACGAAGTGAAAAGATAACGCCCAAGAGAGCCACGAACTCGCCACGTGCACCGACGCAGCTCCTCCCCTTAGCAAGGGGAGGCTGGGTGGGGATGCGCCCCGCACACCCAACTCGTCACCCTCGGGCCTGACCCGAGGGCTCTGCACTTCGCGATGCCCAAACGCCGACCGCGCCCGCGCCCCGTCATTGCCCAACTTGATCGGGCAATCCAGCGCGATGCATCAACGCTCTGGATCACCCGGACAAGGCGGGTGATGACTGCGCGAACAAGGCAAATCGGCGGCAAGAACAAATGCAAACCCCACTGAACACAAGAAACAGTAGAGTAGCTCCTGTTCATAAGTTCCTCTGTAGCCTTGAACTCGTCCACAAACCGCGCGCATCAAATAAAACTCTACAATCACGGGAAATATTCATGACTCAACTCTCGACGGCAGACATGAAGCTGATCGACAGCATATTCGGGATGTACTCTGGTTACGTACTCGACTTTAGCAACGACAGATTTGCGTCGTTTTTCAATAGAGACTTGAACATCGACATCTACAACGCCCGCTACGCGATGCACGGAGGCTCGAAGGGAAAGGTGTTCCGAGGTTTTCTCGAGATTTCCAGCAATGTGGAGGTTGTGAGGGCACTGACGGCGCTGTGGGAATATCGCGAAAACTATCGGCTGGACCACAACGAATCCGAGACTGTGCCGCAGGCACGTCAGCGCCTCTCCCAGTTGGTAGTCAAACTGGGCGGCAAGCCACTTCCAGCTGGTTTCGACGAGCCGACGCCAACAGCACCGCCACAGCCAGAAGCGTCGAAAGAGCCGAGCGAAGTCGTTCAGGCAGCATTGGAAGAAGAATTCCTAGCAATGACTCAAATGGGAGACCATCCGCAGCAGCGAGGCTATGCTTTCGAGCGGTTCCTAAAGAAATGGTTCGACGCTTGGGGGCTCGATGCGCAAGCAGCCTTCACGACCAAGAGTGAGCAGGTCGACGGCTCGTTCCAACTCGACGGTGCAACATACCTCGTGGAAGCCAAATGGCACACAAAACCCACTAATGGTGCCATGTTGCACGGCTTCCAAGGCAAGCTGCTAGAAAGACCGGACTGGACCCGCGGACTGTACGTCAGCTACGGCGGCTACTCGGACGAGAGCTTTGAAGCCTTCACCGCGCGGCGTCTAATCATGATGGATGGCACCGACATTTACCACACGCTGCACCGCCGACTAGATCTGGGTATCGTAATTGCCAAGAAAGTTCGGCATCATAGCGAACATCGGCAGCCCTTCGCCAAAGTGACTGACCTGTTTTAGTTCTGGCGGTAGCAACGTCGCAACTATATCGACCTGCGCCACGCTCGTTGGCGCTATCTGAATTTTTTAGATCGCAAGTGTGTGCCCGGTCACCACCTACTCAAAAAACCATAGGTTCGAAACGTCCGCCGCCCTCACCCAATGCGCAGTATCTCCACCTCACCCCCAGCCACGCTCGCCACATCGCCTTCCCCCTTCCCCATCAGCGCCCGCGCGATGGGTGAGCTGAACGAGATCGTGCCCGACTTTGGGTCAGCCTCGTCCTCGCCAACAATGCGATAGGTCTGCACGCGGCCGTCTTCGCGCTCAAAGGTCACTGTCGTACCGAAGGCCACGACAGAGCGGTCTACGGAATTTTCCACCACCTGCGCCGTGCGAATGCGTTCTGAATAATAGCGAATGTCCCGATAAGGCGACGCCGCTTGCCGACGACGCTCATTGATATCCTCCACCACCATCGCCGTGTCATAAGCGTGTTTGGCCGCCAGCAGCTGCGCCTCCAGCGCCTCCAGCCCCGCTGCCGTCACCAGATTGGGACCATCCGGGATCGGACGATCCGGCAGCATGGTTTCCGATGCCGTTTCAGCACTGTCTTCTTTTGTAAAAGCCACGCTCATCGCGGAAACCTCAGTGAAATATCAGGAAACTCGCACGCCCTAAGGCCCCGCCGCGCCCATGCGGTGCCAAGCCAGAGGCCAAACAATGCCAGCCATATGCCCATAATTGGCCAAAAAAAAGCGGACCGAAGCCCGCCCTTTGTCTCTGCTGTATGAGCAGGTCTTAAAATTCCCAGTCTTCGTCTTCGGTGGCGACAGCCTTGCCGATGACATAGCTCGAACCCGAGCCCGAGAAGAAGTCGTGGTTCTCGTCAGCGTTCGGCGATAGCGCCGACAGGATCGCCGCATTCACCTGGCACGCTTCGGGCGGGAACAGAGCCTCGTAGCCGAGGTTCATCAGCGCCTTGTTCGCGTTGTAGTGGAGGAACTTCTTGACGTCTTCCGAAAGGCCAACGTCGTCATAGAGTTCTTCGGTGTAGCGGATTTCGTTGTCGTAAAGCTCGAGCAGAAGATCGTAGGCGAAATCCTTGATTTCCTGCTTCTTTTCGGCCGACAGCGTTTCGATTTCGCGCTGGAATTTGTAGCCGATGTAATAGCCGTGCACCGCTTCGTCGCGGATGATGAGGCGGATCAAATCGGCCGTATTGGTGAGCTTGGCGCGGCTCGACCAGAACATCGGCAGATAGAAGCCCGAGTAGAACAGGAAGCTTTCGAGGAAGACCGAAGCGACCTTCTTCTTGAGGCTATCCCCGCTCTCATACTGATCGAGGATCAGCTTGGCCTTGTGCTGCAGGAACTGGTTTTCTTCAGACCAACGATAGGCATCGTCCACGTCTGGCGTCGAGCAGAGCGTTGAAAAGATTGACGAATACGAACGTGCGTGCACCGCCTCCATGAAGGAGATGTTCGACAGAACAGCTTCTTCGTGCTGGGTCTGCGCGTCGCCCATCAGGCGGATCGAGCCGACACCATTCTGGATGGTGTCGAGCAAGGTCAGGCCCGTGAACACGCGGATCGTCAGCTTCTGCTCATGCGGGGTTAGCGTCGCCCAAGACGGTATGTCATTGGAAAGCGGCACTTTTTCCGGGAGCCAGAAGTTCGACGTCAGGCGGTTCCAGACCTCAAGGTCCTTCTCGTCCTGAATACGGTTCCAGTTGATCGCACGGGCAGCAACGATGGGGCGGAATGGTACGTTCATTGTTCTAAAATCCCGGTCAGAGCGCGCAGGAGACGCAACCCTGCACCTCCGTGCCTTCTAGCGCCAGCTGACGCAGGCGGATGTAATAGATTGTTTTAATGCCCTTTTTCCACGCATAGATCTGCGCCTTGTTGATATCGCGAGTGGTCGCGGTATCGCGGAAGAAGAGTGTCAACGACAGGCCCTGATCGACGTGCTGCGTCGCGGCAGCATAGGTGTCGATGATCTTTTCAGGGCCGATTTCATAGGCGTCCTGATAGTACTCAAGGTTGTCGTTCGTCATGAACGCAGCCGGGTAGTACACGCGACCAATCTTACCTTCCTTACGGATTTCAATCTTGGACACGATCGGGTGGATCGAGGAGGTCGAGTGATTGATGTAAGAGATTGATCCCGTTGGCGGAACGGCCTGCAGGTTCTGGTTGTAAAGGCCGGTCAGACGCACCTTGGCTTCCAGATCCTTCCAGTCTTCCTGGGTCGGAATGTGAATGCCGGCATCTTCAAACAGCTTTGCCACACGTTCGGTCGCAGGCGTCCATTCCTGGGTCGTGTACTTGGTAAAGTACTCACCCGAAGCATATTTCGAGTTCTCAAAACCCTTGAAGGTTTCGTTCCGCTCAGTCGCAATCTGGTTAGACGCGCGAATGGCGTGATAGGTCACGGTGTAGAAGTAGATATTGGTGAAATCCACACCCTCTTCCGAACCGTAGAAAATGCGCTCACGAGCCAGATAGCCGTGCAGGTTCATCTGGCCAAGGCCGATGGCGTGGCTTTCAGCATTGCCCTTGGCAACCGATGGTACCGAGCTGATATTGCTCATGTCCGACACAGCCGAGAGGCCACGGATCGCGGTTTCAATCGTCGTGCCAAAGTCCGGAGAATCCATTGCCGCAGCAATGTTTAGCGAACCGAGGTTGCACGAAATGTCCTTGCCCATGTGCTCATAGGACAGGTCTTCATTGAACACCGAAGCGTCGCTCACCTGCAGAATTTCCGAGCAAAGGTTCGACATGGTGATGCGACCGGCAATCGGGTTCGCCTTGTTCACCGTGTCTTCGTACATGATGTACGGATAGCCGGATTCAAACTGAATTTCGGCGATCACCTGGAAGAATTCACGAGCCTTGATCTTCTTCTTGCGAATGCGCTTGTCGGCCACCATTTCGCGGTACTTTTCAGTGACCGAGATTTCGGTGAACGGCACGCCATAGACGCGTTCCACGTCATAAGGCGAGAAGAGATACATATCTTCGTTGTCGCGCGCGAGCTCGAAGGTAATATCGGGAATAACCACGCCCAGCGACAGCGTCTTGATACGGACCTTTTCGTCCGCATTTTCGCGCTTGGTGTCGAGGAAGCGCATGATGTCTGGGTGGTGGGCATGCAGATATACTGCGCCCGCGCCCTGACGCGCACCGAGCTGGTTTGCATAGGAGAAGCTGTCTTCGAGCAGCTTCATCACGGGCAGCACGCCCGAAGACTGGTTTTCGATATGCTTGATCGGCGCGCCCATCTCACGAATGTTCGTGAGGCTCAGCGCCACCCCGCCGCCGCGCTTGGAAAGCTGCAGCGCCGAATTGATCGAGCGACCGATGGATTCCATATTGTCTTCAACGCGTAGCAGGAAGCACGACACGAGTTCGCCGCGCTGCTTCTTGCCAGCATTGAGGAAAGTTGGGGTTGCTGGCTGGAAACGGCCAGAGATGATTTCATCAACCAGCGACATCGCCAGCTTTTCATCGCCGCGCGCCAGCGCCAGCGCCACCATGCAAACGCGATCTTCGTAGCGCTCGAGATAGCGCTTACCGTCGAAGGTCTTGAGCGTATAGCTGGTGTAATATTTGAACGCGCCGAGGAAGGTCGGGAAACGGAACTTCTTGTCGAAGGCGTGGTCAAACAGGTCGCGCACGAAGTTGAACGCGTACTGATCGAGCACTTCCTGCTCGTAGTAGCCCTCTTCGCACAGATAGGTCAGCTTCTCGCGCAGATTATGGAAGAACACGGTGTTCTGGTTCACATGCTGCAAGAAGAACTGATGCGCCGCTTGACGGTCCTTATCGAACTGAATGTGGCCCTCTTCGTCATAGAGGTTCAGCATGGCGTTCAGCGCATGGTAATCCAGCGACTGATCTTGCGCCTGCGACGGACGTTCTAGTGTGAGCTGGTCCAAAACCGTTCGAGTCCCTGTATGACGTTGGCGACATCCTCATCCGTTCCGAGCAATTCGAAACGATAGAGGAGCGGTACGGAGCATTTCTGCGAGACGATATCGCCCGCCAAACAATAACCCGTACCAAAGTTCGTATTCCCCGCGCCGATCACGCCACGGATAAGGCCACGATTACTGGCCACATTGAGAAACCGGATCACCGGTTTTGGCACAGCCCCCTTCCCGTCCCCGCTGCCGTATGTCGGCAGCACCAGTACGAAGGGCTCGCTCACCACGGGTGGGTCGCTCGCGGCATCCACCGGCAATCGTACGCTTGGCAAACCAAGCTTGACGACGAAGCGGTGAGTGTTTTCCGAAGTACTGGAATAGTAGACGAGAGAAGCCATGCCCGCGGCGCGGCTTAAGCGAGAGCGCCGATCATATCCGGACGGAAACCAGCCCAGTGCTGATCACCAGCCACCACGACTGGAACCTGACGGTAGCCCATCTGTTCAACGCGAGCGTAGGCATCTGCATCTTCAGAGATGTCGACGATAGTGTAATCAAGACCCTTACGGTCCAACGCACGCGTGGTCGCGGTGCACTGTACACATGCTGGCTTGCTGTAAACTGTAATGCTCATCGATAAACCTCGACAGGTTGTATGACGGGTAGTGAGCAGTTCGGCGAGATCGTCATCGCCCTATTCCGCCCCAGCCCCCGCCGGTGGACAATTGGCGCCTAAGCGATCTCAACCCGCATCCAAATTTGCGCCCGAATTTGTCTTCCCCAACCTCACGGCTCGGTGACAAACGCGACGCAAACTCAACGCTTACAGTTGCGGAATTTCGGTAGGTCTGAATAGTCAGCTTACCGTCCTTCCCTCACTCCAACTCTAGGCGAGCAGAAGTGTCTCAGACGCTATATATAGTATGCCGATACGCTGGCGCTTCAACCGTTCTTCGCACACGACAAGGGCTAATTCGGGCTTGACGGCATTTCGTGATCGGACCCGTTCGAATCGCGGTTCCGTGAAACACCCGGAAGCCCTCGGCTCTTGCCACCGTGAAGCAAAAACATCGCTCTTGATGTATACCAAAACTGTCTCGATAACCTGCCGTATAGCGATACATTTTGAGGGGATGAACTATGGGGAATACGCGCAAACTTCGCTGGGGGATTCTCTCCACAGCCAACATCGGCATGCAAAAAGTCACCCCCGCGATCATGAAATCGGCGCATTCCGAAGTCGTCGCCATTGGGTCCAGAAATCTGGAGCAAGCGCAGCGCGCGGCCAATAAACTGGGCATTCCTAAGGCTTTTGGGTCCTATGAAGAGCTCATAAGCTCCCCAGATATCGACGCAATTTACAATCCGCTGCCCAATCACCTGCATGTGGAGATGACGCTCGCCGCCAACGCAGCGGGCAAGCATGTGCTCTGCGAAAAGCCGGTTGCGATCACTGCTGAAGACGCAAAGCGCCTGCGTACGGCGCGTCCAGACCGACTCATCTTGGAAGCCTTCATGGTGCGCTTCCATAAGCAATGGCTCCGCGCCCGCGAAATCATGCGCTCGGGCGAATTGGGCGAAGTGCGCGCCGTTCGCTCGGTCTTCACCTATTACAACGCCGACCCAAACAACGTCCGCAACAAGGCCGACATCGGTGGCGGAGGCCTACTAGATATAGGGTGTTACCCCATCAC
Organism: Devosia sp. WQ 349K1; assembly: GCF_016595685.1. Classification (NCBI taxonomy): domain Bacteria; kingdom Pseudomonadati; phylum Pseudomonadota; class Alphaproteobacteria; order Hyphomicrobiales; family Devosiaceae; genus Devosia; species Devosia sp. WQ 349K1. Next base: position 512,788 of record NZ_JAENGO010000001.1, read on the forward strand.
GGGCGGTCGCTTCTTCTTCGAGAGCGAACCACTACGGGTAGTATCCCTCGTGGATCGCGACGCCAATTTCGGCACAGACCGTCAGGCGTCCGTCATTGCCGATTTCAGCAATGGTCGTCAGCTCACCTTCCTCGTTTCAACCCAGCTGGCGCCCAATCAATCGCTTGAACTTCTGGGCACTAAGGGCCGCGTCGAACTGATCATTCCGTTCAATGCGCCAGCCGATACGCCGACAGCTGTCTTGGTCGACGAGGGCAAGGCCCTTGATGGCTCGCTGGCCCGCCGCGAGATCATGCCGGCATGCGACCAGTATACCGAAATGGCCGAGGCCTTCGCCTTGGCGGCTTTGGGAGAAGGCACCCTACCCTATGGCGTTGAGGACGCGATCCGCTCGATGCACATTCTCGACGCTATCTTCGAAAGTGAAAAGACCGGTGCCTGGGCACCGGTCAAGAAGGACTAACTAGCGCTTTGGTGGACGGGGTTGGCTTGGGCCGCCCCGTCGATCTGCCCCCGGACGAGCCGCTGGCTTGCCCGTGGTCGGGCGGCCAGACGTTGGGCGACCCGCAGTGGGCTTGCCGCCGACCGGCTTACCTGCTGCAACACGCCCTGCACTGGGCCTGCCCGCTGGCTTCCCTACATCCTTAAAGCCAGGCTTGCCACCGCCCTTACCGACCTTGCCTGCCGCAAGGCGCTCGGCGCGACGCGAGCCTTCGGCCCGGCGCTCTGCCAAACGTGTTGGCGAATTGCGCTTGTCCTGCAAAGCGCGCGCACCACCGGTTGGGCGCTTCGCCTCACCATCGTCAAAACGCGCGCCGCCAGCGCGAGCCGGTTTCTTGCCTTCAAACTTACGGCCCTCAGGCCGCTTGAAGCCGCCACCCGCCGGTCGACCAGCTCCCTCGGTCCGTGGCGCACGCTCGCGCTCAACAAAGCCTTCGGGCATCGGCGCATCGCGCCATTCGCCCGGCGCCAGTCCGTCCACGGTCCAATCGCCAATAGCCCAGCGCACCAAGCGCAGGGTTGGGAAGCCGATAGCTGCCGTCATCCGACGGACCTGACGGTTACGCCCCTCGGTAATGGTCAGCTTCAACCAGATATCGGGCACACTCTTGCGGAAACGAACGGGCGGATTGCGCTCCCAAAGCTCTGGCGGATCAATCCGCTCTACCTTGGCCGGACGGGTCTTGCCGTCATTGAGTTCAACCCCGCGCGCCAGCTTACGCAGCACGTCGTCACTCGGGTTGCCCTCGACCTGCACCAGATAGGTCTTTTCTTTTTTGAACTTCGGCGAGGAGATTTGGGCATGCATCGTGCCGCTGTCGGTCAAGATCAGCAGCCCTTCGCTATCCTTATCGAGGCGACCAGCCGCATAGACATCGGGCACGTCCACGAAGTCGGATAGGGTCTGCTCCCCGTCGCCATTGGTGAATTGGGTAAGCACCCCATAGGGCTTATTGAGGAGTATAAGACGCGCCATCGACCTGACCAATAATGAATTGCCCCCTTAGTGCGGGTCCTGCGCCACAAAGGGAAGCAAAATTCTTCTCATTCACACGCTAGACAGGCCCAAATAACGAGCGCTTGATCGCCGCAGGCGCCAGAAAGCTTCTGGGAGGGGCAGAAATGGAACGTCACTACGGTTGGGTCATCGTTGCGGCGGGAGCCGTGATTACCTGCCTCGCAATGGGTGCCATGTTCGCCCTGCCCGTCTACCTTCAGCCTATGGCAGACGAAACCGGCTGGTCTCGAGCGGGCATTTCCGGCGCGATGACTGTTGGCTTTATCGTCATGGGCATCGCTGGCTTTGTCTGGGGCACCATCACCGACCGCATTGGCGCTAGACCCGTTATCGTCACCGCTGCTGTCATTCTCGGACTTGGCCTCTTCATCGCCAGCCGCACAGAAAATCTACTCGTCTTTCAATTCGCCTATGGCGGACTGGTGGGCGCCGCAGGTGGCGCATTCTTTGCGCCCTTGATCGCAACCACATTGGGCTGGTTCGACAAAAACCGCAGCCTTGCCGTTTCCCTCGTCACCCTAGGCGCAGGGGTCGCGCCCATGACCATGACGCCACTCGCCACCATATTGATAGAAGCCATTGGCTGGCGGCAGTCGATGGCCGTCATCGGCCTGACCGCCGTGGCCGTCATCATTCCCTTAGGCTTCCTCATTCGCAGCGCACCGCAAGTGCAGCTACAACCGTCGAGCAGCGACATTGCTCCGGCCGCAAAAGAACCCAGCCGTATTGGCGAAATCTTCCGCACGCCGCAGTTCATCATTCTAGCGGGCGTGTTCTTTCTCTGCTGCGCCGCTCATTCTGGCCCCATCTTTCACACGGTCAGCTACGCCATATTGTGCGGCGCGACGCCTTTAGCGGCGGCAAGCATCTATAGTGTTGAGGGTCTGGCCGGGCTTGGCGGGCGCGTTCTCTTTGGCCTTATGGGAGACAAGCTCGGCGTGCGTCGCGTTATCGTCGGCGGCCTAGCGCTACAAGCGATCGGCATCTATTGCTATATCTACGTCACCGAGCTGCAGCACTTCTACATGCTGGCCGTCGTTCTCGGCCTCGTCTACGGGGGCGTCATGCCGCTCTATTCCGTTCTGGCGCGCGACTATTTCGGCCCCAAAGTTATGGGCACCGTGCTTGGTGGCATAACCATGACCTCCTCGATCGGCATGGCCTTCGGCCCGGTCGGCGGCGGCTATCTCTACGACACCTATGGCAGCTACCACTGGCTCTATATCGCCTCGGCTGCTGTTGGCATTGGTGCAGCTCTGCTGGCTCTGGTCTTCCCGCCTAAGTCAACCAATGACGATCTGGCAACGGCGCAACCAGCCTGATCACCAGATCGGTGGCCAATAGACATTGTCGGCAAAATCACTCGGAATGGGCGACATGCGCGACAGTGCATTCGCCGCGAGATCGATCTCCTTGCACTGCCGCTGCACCCGCATGGGCATCGGATTGCCCGAGACATATTCTTCCATCTGCCATTGGTCGATATTTAGCGCCGCTTTGCGACGCCGCGCTTCGGCAAAAACCTCTTCAATACCGATAAGTCGATTGGCAGCGACAAATTGGCCGTTCTCAGTCCACTCGCGCCTATTCCCGAAGTCAGTATAACGCATAACAAACATCCCAGTACGGAGATGATTTCACGCCTAAAATCTTACTGAATACCAAACGCTCCTTGCTTCGTGATCACAACTGATCTTAAGCAAGAGCATGACTATTCTCTATCTCATGGCTGCGCCTGCAGAATATGGGCCACACCTGCAAAAGCGTATTTCACCTGTCATGATCGGCATCGGTCCGGTCGAGGCGGCCGTGGGCACCATGCGTGCCCTCGCCGAACGCGCGTCCAACCTGCCGTCGTTAGTCGTGTCTTTGGGCTCTGCCGGGTCGCAGCACCTTGATCAATGTGAAGTGTATCAAGCGATCTCGGTCGCTTATCGCGATATGGACGCAACAGCGCTGGGCTTTGAGAAGGGCCTGACACCCCTCGCCTATATCCCGATCACTATGCCCTTGGAGCCACATGTGCCGGGCCTGAAGCCCGCCACGCTTTCCACTGGCGCAAATGTTGTGTCGGGTGCCGCTTATGACCGCATCGCCGAAGATATGGTCGATATGGAGACCTTTGCTGTCCTGCGGGCCTGCCAGAGTTTTAGCGTGCCGCTGGTCGCCTTGCGCGGCATCTCCGATGGCAAGTCAGACGTCACCGAACTCGCTCACTGGACCCAATATCTCCATATCGTAGACGAGAAACTGGCCGAGGCCGTCGACATCATCGAGGCCTATTGGGCCAACCGCGCCTAGACCTCGGGATCTTGCTCCTTCTCGCGCTCCGCCTTTTTATCGCGGCGCGAGCGGCTCCAGTTGTTGTACCAGCGATTACCGCGCAGAACCGTGTAGTTCACCGGCTTCTGCAGGAAGATCAGATCAAGCGCCAGCAGCAGTAACCCGAGCGGCAGCATCCACACGCCGAGCACCGGCAGGAAACTAAAAATCCCGCCGAAGACCAAGAGAATGCCCAAGGGGACGCGGATAATCCGCGCCTCAGGGCGACGCACGCGCGCCAACCATCGCGCCGCGAACGGCGGTATGCTCCGCTCCAGCCTATCGAACAGACGGTTCAGCCGCTGCGCACTCTTGTTCATTTGAGCACCTCTCATCTTCTTCTAAATGGCGCTGCACTGTGTTCGTTCAAGGGCAAGTCGGAACCTGCAGCCATTCTATCTCGTTGATTGGCAAAACGAGGATGACCATGACCATTGACGACATCTTACTCCGCCTCGGCGTTCGCCCAAAGAAGCGTGGCCTCGAAGCCCAGCTCGAAAACCTGCGCCGCGACATCGCCAAACTCAGCCACAGTGCGACAAATCACGCTGGGCATTTGGCCGGTTCAGTTTCTCACAGGGCATCCCATGTCAGCGATGAATGGGGCGACAGCCTTGCCGGTCTCACCCGCGAAGCCGCACGCTATGGCACGCAAATCGCTGAGTCCGCAGGAGAACAATCGCGCCGCGCCGTACGCGCCGTCAAAAATGATCCCCTACCGGTTATCGCTGTCATCGGCACAGTCGTATTGCTGAGCGCCCTGCTTCGCAGCAAGTAATTGGATTTTAACCACATCTCTGAGGCTTTTCTTAAGCGTAACCGGGCAATTTCTGCCCAAGAGCTGCTTATGCACTAGTCTCGGAGATGGTCCATGCCCCGCCTGTCCAGCGCCCTATTGCGCCTTACCGCTGTCGCGATCACAGCGTCGACCCTTGGCGGGTGCTCTTTCCTCGGCATGAATTTCGCTTGGAACCAGATGAGCGAAAAAGAATGCATGATGCGCGCGATGTATTTCGAATCCAATCGCTCCAGCGCCGAGGGCATGCTCGCGGTCGGCACCGTTGTGGCCAATCGCGTCAACGATCCGCGCTATCCTAAATCCGTATGCGGCGTGGTCGGGCAGAAGAACCAGTTCGCTCAGGGCGTTCTCACCAAGCCGATGACGGACAGCGGCGCAGTGCTCGCCTCACAGGTTGCAGACTCGGTGATGCGCGGCGATCGCCACCCCGGCGTGCAAAATGCCCAGCATTTCCACACCGCAGGGCTCAGCTTCCCCTACAATAACATGCACTACGTGCTCGAAGCGGGCGGCAACGCCTTCTACGAGAAGCGCTCGACCCGCTAAAACCCTTTGCTCTGGCGCAGCACGTAGCCAATGACCACGGCCATGGCCTCATAAAGCTCGACGGGAATTTCCTCGTCGAGGTCGACCCCGCTCAGCGCCTCTGCCAGTATCGGGTTGGTTTCCACGAGCACGCCGTGCTCTTCGGCCAGCTCGATAATCTTCTCAGCGACAAAGCCACGGCCCTTGGCAACAACGCGCGGGGCCTCGAGTGACCCCTCCTCATATTGCAGAGCGACCGCGATCCGCGGCTTGGTGGGCATTGCGTCATCGCTCATGTCGTCGCATCCACATAGCTGTGGCCGGCAGCGCGTTCCGGGCTGGCCGGAGCCCCGACACGCACAATCACCGCGCCCGGTTGTAGTCCGACGCTCTCAAGCCCCGTTTGGAGCTGTTCAATGTGCTCTTTAAGCGCCTGCCCCGTCGCTTCTTGATCGGCCCAGATCAATACGTTGGTCCGCTTGCCACGCAGAGACAATTGCGCGCCGACTTCGCCCTGCTCGGCCAAATGGATTGCAAAACGAACCTGCCAGCCCCGGTCGGCGGTTGGCGTTTCCTCTTCGGGCGCTTCCCCCTGAATTTGAAGGCTCAATACGGTGTGGTGCCCGGCGTATTGCACTGGGATATCAAGGCTCCACGATTGATCCTGCCGCCCCACAGTTTGGCTTTGGTCCGGCATGGAGGCCCCTTGGTGCAAGCGCAAGCGCGCCAGACTAGCCTCAGTCCGATCAACAAGGATCTTGCCGATCTCGGTCGGATCGCGCGGCAGGCCATTGGCATCCTCACGATGCTGCCGCACCCGTGGATTGAGCCCCTTGAGCGGCGGCGGCAATTGCGACAATTGCTGCACCATCTCCGCATTGCTCCCAAGCCATGCGCCAAGGGCGCGCTGCAGGCCCAGAAGTGATCCCTTGAGGTCTCCATTTGCGCTTTGCGCCTGACCAGCCCCTAGGAGTGTCTCGTGGAAAATGCCCGATTGTTTGACGGCATTTTTGAGCACGAGCGGATCGATTGCGCCGCCATCCAGATTCATCTGCTGGCCGAAAACGCCCTGCGCCGCTTTCAGCACATCAGGCGGCAGAGGCACGCGGCCAGCGACCGCCGAAATGACCGAATTCAACGCCGCAACACTGTTCTGCTTTGGCAAAGCTTGCGACACCATTTGCGCCACGGCCGCTTGCGCATTGGCAGTGGCCTGTGCGCTCGCGCTCTGCGGCGTCGCTGCGGAGGCCGCAGGATTGGCCTGCACCCCATCAGCACGCGCTGGCGAGCCTAGATTGGCCTGCCCAAACGGCTGCCCAGACGACGACATCCCATAAGGGGGGCGGTCACCCAGTTGTGCCGCCCCACCAGCATCAACCGCTGCGATAACGGGCATCGGCGCAGGCTGGTAGGCCACCGTCCCCTTCACAAAAGGTGGAACGGCAGTGGCAATAGGCAGCTGTGGCGGCGCATCGGAGCGCGCTCCTGCCTGGGGATTGGAATATTGCTGGTGCGTCGGTGCGTAAGTCTGTGCTGGCGGCGTCGGCGGCGGCAGCGGAGCACCCGGGGGCAAGGCCTGCGGCGTCACCGGAGCGCCACCATTGCTCGGCCCTGGCGGCGGCAAGGTCACATGCTGCGCCAAGGGCGAAAGCTGCACCTGCGTCGCGGGCGGATTAACCGGCAAAATGGGGGAGCCTGATGGCGAACTGGTCGGCTGCGCCAGCGTATTTGTCACGGCCGGGGTGACCGAGAGCAGCGAAACCCGAACCTGCCCCTCAACTTGCTGAACCGCTAAAGTGAGCGTGGTACCAACCGGCTGGGCCGCGGGCAGTTGCAGTGTCATGGTCTGCCGCCCGACCTGAACTTCCGTCGAGCCATTGGGCAGCTGGCCAACCACGCGCGCTTCCACAGTCTGCCCCTGTTGACGGGCCAGAGCCTGAACGGCTGCTACACTTGGAAGATCAGTAGTGACACTCATAGATGGACTGCCTCCAACCGCGCCTGCGGTTGCATCAGTCTAACCTATCATTATCAGATTGAGAGTCCGCGAATTTTAATCGCGGATATCTTTATATTCCTTAGTGACAGGCTTGCCGCGGAACGTCACCCAGAAGAAATTTAGCGTGTAAGTTCCAGCAGTTGCGAAGACGCCTTCCTTCTCCAGACGACGACCGGAGGTCTTCATCCGCAGCTTGTAGGTCCACTTCACATTGCCAACACGCGACAGGCGGACAGCCACGTCGGTGTCTTCACCGAAGAATTCGATTTCGCGATTATAGCCACCAACATCGGCCCAAGCCTGACGCTTGAACACGAAATTGCCACCCTGCACCACGGAACCGACGCGCAGAATGTAGCGGTTCAGGATATAAATCAGCTTGGTCAGCAGATAAAAACCGCCAATCATCGCACGGTTGTGCCACGCCATATCGTAATAGATATAGGGGCCGGAAACGCACACCAGCTTTGGATCTGCCGCGTATTCGCGCATCACCACATCCAGCCAACCTTCTGGCACGATGGTATCGCTGTCGATATTGGCGACGAGATCATAGCCCTCGCTTGCGGCAAAGCCCGCGTCGCGCGCATTGACCAGCCCCTTCTTGGGCTCATCAACCACGGTGACACCATCGAAACTGCGCGCAATCTCGCCGGTCCGGTCGGTCGAAGCGTTATTGACCACAATCACGTCGGCAGGAATGCCAGCGCGCTTAATTTCAGCCAGCACAGATTGGAGGCACTGACCAATCAGCACTTCTTCATTGTAGGCCGGAATAACAAAAGCAAGCTTCATAAGGCACCCTTGCCGCAGACAGTGCGGCGTTTATTAGGTTAACGCACATACAGTGATGCGCCCGTATCGGCAACACCGAGCATGTCATCAAATGGCGCTTTTGGAACCGATATTGCGTTGAGGCTTTTGCAAGTGGTGGCGTGATACGCCGAGAATGCAACAAAACCCGCCGGGGACCATGGCACATAGCGACGACACTTCACCGCGGGAAAAGCGTGTCCCGGCCCACCCATTTACCCGGTTCCGATCTCTCCTACGCATCCTCTACCACGGCCAGTCGCCTATGGCCGTGCGGTTTCAGGCAACGATTCTGGTCGTCGACCTTGCCATCATCGGCTTCTTTATCGCCACTCCATTCCTGCGCGAATCCAGCACCTATATCTGGCTCGACTATTCCATCGCGGCGCTTTTGGGTCTCGATCTCGTCGCGCGTGGCCTCGCCTCAACGCACCCATTGCGTTGGGCGCGGCAGCTGCCGGTTGTGATCGACATTTTTATTCTGATCACCCTTTTGGCCCCGACTTGGCTCTTCAACTTCGGCTTCCTGCGCATATTGCGCCTATGGACCCTATCGAAGTCCAATTTCTTCTGGCGCGATTTGGAAAAGCACGGGCTTTCGGACTATCGCGAGACCATCCAGGCCATCATCAACCTTCTGGTCTTCATCTTCGTGGTCACGGGGTTCGTCTATACCGCGTTTGCCAAGCGCGATTCTGACATCAACGGTTATATCGACGCGCTCTACTTCACCGTCACCACCATGACGACGACAGGCTTTGGCGACATCACGCTGCCCGGCCCTTTCGGAAAGCTGGTGTCGATCGTCATTATGATCATCGGGATTTCGCTGTTCGTACGCCTCGCGCAGCTGGTGTTCCGTCCGCACAAGGTGTCCTTCCCTTGCCCGCAATGCGGCTTACGCCGTCACGAGCCAGACGCCATCCACTGCAAGTCCTGCGGCCATATCCTCGCCATTCCCGACGACGGCCACGACTGAGCTATTTGATCACCGGCAGGCGAATACGAAAACTTGCGCCGGGTAACACGCCCGGCACAAGCTCCAGTGTGCCGTTCATCCGCGTCACGATCTGGCGGCTAATGGCAAGCCCCAGACCCGCGCCACCTTGATCCCCGCTCCCCTCCACACCGCGCCAGAATTTCTGGAACACGAGCTTGCGGTTACGCTTGGAAATCCCCGGGCCGTTGTCAGAGATTTCGACCACATATTTGCCCGCCCGCACCGAAGAGGAAATCCGCACCAACGGCTCCTCGGCATCGTTGTATTTCACGGCGTTAGATATGAGATTGATGAACACCTGACACAGACGGTCAGCGTCCCCCTCGATCATCGTCACATGGGCACGCTCACCCAGTTCGAGCCGCATCCCGCGCTGCCGCAACAGCGCATCGCAAACAGTGATTGCCCGGTCGAGCGCAATCTCCGCATCAACGGGCTGGTTTTGCCAACTCCGCTCCCCACGCTCCAACGCGCTCAAATCCAAAATTTCATCGAGCAATCGCGTTAGACGCAGGCTCTCTTGATGGATGGTGGTGGTGAACTTGCGCCTTTGCCCATCGTCCAAATCGCCCGCTTCCAGCAGGATTTCCGAGAACGAACGGATGGAGGTCATCGGCGTGCGCACCTCATGGCTCACCTGGCTTAGGAACTCGTCCTTCTGGCTATCGAGCTCGCGCAACTGCGCATTGGCATCCTCCAACTTGCGCGCAGTCACCCGCAACTCCGCCGAGGTTTTCTCCAATTGCTGCGAATATTCAATGACTTGCTGCGTTTCATCAGCCATCTGCATCATCTCTTCGAGCGACACGTCACCACCGGCCACAACCTTGGACAGCATAACGTGGGCCGAAGACGCGCCAATCGAGCCCGCCAGCTCGCGCTCAAGTCGCCCGATAAACTCCGGCGTTGGCTCAAGCAGCGCTGGCTCCACCCCACTCTCGCGCGCCGCGCTTTCAAACAGCGCCGCAGCCCGCCGATCGCCCAGCACACGCTCCGCCACAAAGTAGAGATCATTTGCGGTCGCCGACCCTCGCATAAAATTATGCTGCAGGAGATTGCCGCGCTTGAACACATCGACAAACGCCGTCGCCTGAATGCGCTCCAGGGTGGAAGGGGTCGTGATCAGAGACCCAATGATCAGCACAGCGATGTTGACCGACAGGCTCCAGAACGTGGCATGAGCGAGGGAGTCCCAGCCTTCAAGGCCAAACATGGCTTCCGGTCGCAACCAGCTTATGCCCCAAGGCCCAGCCTGCAACAGCGCCGAAACCGAAGGCGAGACGCTCTCGAACGAGGGCAGGAAGCAGCACCATGCCCAAACAATAAAGCCGGTGAGAATGGCGGTCGTCACCGCCTTAAGCGAAGCGTCTTTCCAAAAGATCGCCGCCAGTAGCGACGGAAAAAACTGCGCAATTGCAGCGAATGAAATCAGCCCAATCGGCGCCAGCGCATCGCTGTCGCGCGTGAAGAAATAATAGAAGAACCCAAGTGACAGGATCAGAACGATGGACACCCGTCGCGCCGGCAGCAGCACATGGCTCACCCCTTGCCCGTCAGAGTTTTGCCCCGCCGCCGTAAAGCGGAGCACCAGCGGCATGATGATGTGGTTCGAGACCATGATCGAGAGCGCGATGGACTCCAGAATGATCATCGACGTCGCCGACGAGAACCCACCGATAAAAGCAAACAGCGCCAGCCCTGTCTGCCCCGATTGCAACGGAATGGTCAGCGCGAACATATCCGGATTTGCGCCCGGCTCCGATACCGTCAGCCCATAGATGGCGATGGGCAGGATAAAGACGCTCATCAGCATCATATAGGCCGGGAACACCCAACCTGCGACGCGCAGATGATCCTCATTGGAGTTCTCAACCACCGTCACCTGAAACTGTCGCGGCAAGCAGACAATCGCTGCCACCGACAAGATCATGGTCGTGATCCAACGACTATCAAAGCTGTGCCGCGTATCGAGCACAATGCCACTCTCAGCGGCGCGGGTGAAAATGCCCTCAAAGCCGCCCCCGATGTAGACCACGAAGAGCCCCACCGCGACCAAGGCGACAAGTTTGACAACCGCTTCAAACGCAATGGCGGCGACAACCCCGTGGTGCTGCTCCTTTGCGTCGACATGCCGTGTGCCAAAGAGAATTGTGAACAGCGCCATCCCGGCGGCGATACCGAAGGCGAGACCGATGTCATCAATCCCCTTCAAACTGCCTTGGCCGAATTCCGACGCGCCAGCAACGGCCTGAATAGACGATGTCACCGCCTTCAATTGCAGCGCGATGTAAGGCGCAATCCCGACCACGGCGATGCAAGTGACCAAAACGCCCAAGCGGCTCGACTTGCCGAAGCGCGACGACAAAAGGTCGGCGACCGAGGTGATGCGATGGATATGACCAATCCGCACCAAACGCCGCAAAAGAAAATACCAACCGACGAACACCAGCGTCGGCCCAAGGTAAATCGTTAGGAATTCCAATCCACTACGGGCCGCGTTTCCCACCGCACCATAAAAGGTCCAACTGGTGCAATAGACCGAAATGGAGAGCGTGTAGACTAGCGAGGAATTGAGCCAGGATTTTTGCCCCTGCCGCGCGCGCCGATCCCCGACATAGGCCAAAAGGAACAGCAGGCCGACATAAGCTATGGCTGTCGCGATGACGAAATCAGCTGACAGCATTGCCCTACCCGCCTTCGCCCTTGCGACCACGCTTGCGGCCCACAGCCGCGTTCAAAACAGCCGTCGCAGCGATCATCAGCGCCCAAACCGCGAAGAGATAAGCGACGATGTTGGGAATGCCGAAGATATGGGCTGGATGATTGAACAGATGCACAAACGGTGGCAGCACCAGCAGCGCTGAGCCTATCGTCAGCACCAACAGACCCGCAACCAATTTGCGGTGGCGCTCAACCATCTTCGCCCAACAATTGCCGAACCACGCCCACCACCTCAGCATTGGCATAGGGCTTGGTCACAAAGGCGTCTGCGCCCAAGTCCTCGGCAATGCGTCTATCCTGCTGCTGGCCTTTAGCGGTCAAAATGAGCACGGGCAGGTCGCGCGTACTTGCGTCGCTACGCAGCTGTTTGAGCACATCAAAGCCACTGCGCTTCGGCAGCATCACATCGAGCACCAAAACGCGCGGGCGATTGAATCGCACTCTCTCCAAGACGGCGTCGCCATCGGTCACTGATTCAATATTCCACCCCGCACGGCGCAGAATAAAGTCGAGCGAATCCAATATGCTTGGCTCATCTTCGGCAATCAAAACATCGATAGCCAATTTCCCCCCTTGCCCGCAGTCTCCCCTCCGCAGGCAGGACTAGTTACGCATAATCAAGGCGCGGAGCCAAGGGTAAATCCATCAGGCACCAGCGCGGTCCGCATGGCTGGCACACTCCCAGAGGGGCCCATCGCTTCCTCTTGGCGGCTGGTGCAATCGGCCCGCGTACACAATCGGCAGCTTGGCCCAACAGGCACGTCAGCCGCGCTATCGGCCAAATTCATACCCCTGCCATAAACGGTGCGATCCACATGCAGCACGTCACACGCGAGCATCACCGAGGCCATGACCGGCACCTCATGAAACGCCGCAGACCGCCGCTGCACCGTGCGCGCCAGAAACAAATATCGCCCTCCGTCCGAGAACTGCACCAACTGCCGCACCGGCACGTCGGGCGTACGGAAAGCCCCATAGATCGCCCAAAGCGGACACGCATGTCCCGAATATGGCAGCAGCAAGCCCGGCAATGGAAAGTGCTTGGTGAGCCGCCCTGCAGGATCGGACCGCAAAAAGCCGAAGGGTATGCCTTCCTCGCCGCGCCGTCTCAACGTCACGAGGCGATGCGCCACCTGCTCATAGCTGGCGTTAAAATGCTGGCGCAGCGCGTCAATATCATAGGCCGCCGCTTCCGCCGCCGCCAGAAACAAAGAATAGGGAAACACGATCGCCCCGGCGAGATAGGACCCAAGCGCCCGACGCGCGAGGCGCAGCGCCTCTTCTGTCGTCAGCTTGAAACTGGCCATCTCGCGATCGATCACATCCGCGGCTGTCATTTCCCCAAAGAGCCGCGCCAGCTGAAACTGCCGCGTCGCAAGCGTGCTCGCCCCTTGCAGCCAGAGAATGTTGCTCGGCGGATCAAACCGATACTGCCCCGGGAAATCCGTCCCACGCCCCGGCGCTTTCCCGCCCACGACAACGCGCACCCCGAATTTATCTTCCAGCAGCCGCGTCAGCGTCGTCATGCCAAAGCCCCCGCCCGCCTCGATCTGCAAGCGCAAGCCCATCGCCGCGTCTTCCAGCGACTGGAAATAGTTCTCACGCTCGATAAGAAGGTCGTCGATCTCGCGCGCAGGCGAAACACTGCGCCGCGCATCGCTGGCATTTTCAAAGTGACCGATCAGATTGCGCGCCAGATCGCTCAAACTGCGGGTTTCGCGCCCAATGGCATCAACAAACCGCCTGCGCTCCGCTTCCCCTAGGTCTGGCACATCCTCGAGAATTTCCGCCCCCGAGCGCACAGCCGTGATGCTCGACAACACTTGGTGCAGCAATTGGGCCAACAAGGGGTCAGATCGCAAACGGTCCGCATAACTATCGGCATGCTCAAGGGCCTGCGCATAGGCCCGATGCACCCGCGCGAGGGCCATAGCGCTGGCCGGATATTGCGCCACCAGATTGCGCTGCTCATCCGGCTGGAACGGCAGTGAATCAAGCAGCGGGTCTGCGTAAATTTCTTCGAGGTCTGAGAGCAGTTTGCTTTCTGCCTCGCCAGTCAGATCATCAATATTGATGTTGAGCTCATGCGCAATGCGCTGCAGGAGCGCCCCCGCAACGTCACGCTTATTGTTCTCGATTAAATTCAGATAGCTGGGTGAGATCCCAATTTTACGCGCCAGATCCGCCTGAGAAATCTTCAAAGATTTCCGCGCATTACTGACCCTAAATCCAATCGGCGCACGCATATTTCGCCCCCACCAAAACAGCACTCAGTAAATGAATTTACAAATACAAGACGCCAGCAGATCAAGTCTTTACAAAATATTCGAGCTTTTACAATGACCTATTGTCGAGATTTTCTAATCGCGTGAATACTGCGGTGTGCGGTGAGCCATTGGCAAAGTATCAATTGCCCCGCGCGCAAAGGAGGAGATCAATGACACTACTCACGCGTGGATTGAACCGACGCAGGGTTTTGCAGACTGGCATGGCGGGCATCATCGGTACCGGTGTTGCTCCTATGGTGTTCACCCAGGGGGCTTGGGCTCAAGAGTTCTGCAACAACCCGACTGGTGACACTGTTACCATCGGCCTCAACCTGCCCCTGACCGGCGCTTACGCCGAAGAAGGTGCTGACGAACAAAAAGCTTACGAGCTGGCGATTGCGCACCTGAACGGTGAAGGCGATGGCGGTCTGCTCAATGTGCTCACCCCGACTGCCCTCAAGGGCAACGGTATCCTCGGCAAGAAGGTCGGCTATGTGTCGTCCGACAGCCAGACCAAATCCGACGTGGCGCGTGCTGGTGCCACCCGCATGATCGAACGCGACGGCGCTATCATGATCACCGGCGGTTCGTCCTCAGGTGAAGCGATTGCGGTGCAGAGCCTGTGTCAGGAACTCGGCATCATCTTCATGGCCGGCCTGACCCACTCCAACGACACCACCGGCAAGGACAAGCGTCGTTATGGCTTCCGCCATTTCTTCAACGCTTACCAGTCCGGTATCGCTCTCGGTCCAGTTCTCGGCGAGCAGTATGGCAAGGCCCGTCGCGCCTACCACCTCACCGCCGACTACACTTGGGGCTGGACCCAGGAAGAATCGATCAAGGCTGCTACCGAAGCACTCGGTTGGGAAACCGTTGCCACCGTTCGCACCCCGCTCGGCTCGTCCGACTACTCTCAGTACCTCACCCCAATTCTGAACTCGGGCGCGGACGTACTGATCCTCAACCACTACGGCCTCGACATGGTGAACTCGCTGCCACAGGCAGTTCAGTTCGGCTTGCGTGACCGTCAGGCTAACGGTCACCAGTTCGAAATCGTCACTCCGCTCATCTCCGAGTTGATGGCGAAGGGCGCTGGCGAAGCTGTTCGTGGGGTCTTTGGCACCTCAAACTGGCACTGGAACCTGCAAGACCCAGGCTCTATCGCCTTCACCAAGTCGTTCGGCGCTGCTTACGGCTCGCCGCCGTCACAGGCCGCGCATACGGCCTATGTGCAGATGCTGCTTTACGCAGATGCCGTTGAACGCGCTGGCACCTTCTATCCGCCAGAAGTCATCAAGGCCCTTGAAGGCCATGAGTTCGACGGCATGGGTAACGGCAAGACGCTCTACCGCGCTGAAGACCACCAGTGCATGAAGTCCGTTCTTGTGGTGCAGGGTAACGCCGCTCCGACCAGCGAATTCGACGTTCTCAACGTCGTTCAGGAAGTCGATCGCGAAACCTCGACCTACGACGCCTCGATCTTTGGCGGCGAACTCGGCCCGGCAGAACCCGCGCCTATGTGCGCGTAAGAGGCCTCTGGCCTCTTCTGACACACCGGTCAGCACTGTGATCAGCCCTCTCCCTTCGCGGGGAGAGGGCAAGCTCTCAATGACCACACGGCGCATCGGTCAAAGCGTAGGACGCTCCTCATGTTCGAAGTTATCTTTCTGCAATTTCTCAATGGGCTTGATAAGGGCGCGGCATACGCGCTGATCGCCCTTGGGCTCACCCTGGTGTTCGGCACCCTCGGCGTGGTCAATTTCGCCCACGGCGCCCTGTTCATGCTCGGCGCATTCATCGCCGTCACCGTGCGCATGTTCCTCACTTTGGAAACAGTCACGCTTGATCCAGAAAAACTCTCCCCCTGGGGTGCGCCACTGGAAATCCGTGAACCGCTGGTACAGGCCTGGCTTGGCGATTTCGGTGCCGTGCTGGTGAACTATTCCGTGCCGGTTTCGATCATCGTTGCTATCCCGATCATGCTGGTCATTGGGATCGCGCTCGAACGCGGCATCATCAAGCATTTTTACAAGCGTCCTCATGCCGAACAGATCCTTGTCACCTTTGGCCTCGCCATTGTGGCGCAGGAAGTGATCAAGTCGATCTTCGGCCCCAACCCAATGCCACAGCCCATGCCTATTGAGCTGCGTGGTGCCGCCGATATCGGCGCTTGGCTTGGCATGCAGGCCAATATCATCACCTACCCCATTTGGCGTTTGGTCTACTTCCTCTTCGCCGCAGTGATTATCGGTGGCGTGTTCGCCTTCCTCCAGTTCACCACCTTCGGCATGGTCGTTCGTGCTGGCATGGCTGATCGCGAAACCGTGGGCCTTTTGGGCATCAACATCGACCGTCGCTTCACCATCATGTTCGGCCTCGCCGCCGTCGTCGCGGGCCTGGCAGGTGTCATGTATACGCCGCTACTGCCGCCCAACTATCACATCGGCATGGACTTCCTCGTCCTCTCCTTTGTGGTCGTGGTTGTGGGTGGCATGGGGTCTCTGCCTGGCGCGGTTGCCGCTGGCTTTATGCTCGGCATCCTCCAGTCCTTCGCCTCCATGAACCAGGTGAAGGCCGTCATCCCCGGCATCGACCAGATCATCATCTATCTGATTGCCGTTGTTATTCTACTCGTGCGTCCACGTGGTCTGATGGGCCGCCGCGGCGTCATGGAGAGCTAAGATGAACCTATCCATGTCCCGTCAGGACCTCACCCTCTTCCTCGGTTTTACCGCCGTCGTCCTGCTCATGCCGATCTGGCTGGCGCCCTTCGGCGCGTCCTACCCGGATTTGATGCAGCGCTTCATGATCTTCGGCATCATGGCCGTTGGTTTCAACATCCTCTTCGGCCTTACCGGCTACCTCAGCTTTGGCCACGCCGCCTTCTTTGGCGTGGGCTCCTACACCGCCGTCTGGTCTTTCAAACTGCTCACCCTCGACGTGATCCCGGCGATTATCTTTGCCATCATCGTCTCGGGTCTGTTTGCTCTGGTCATCGGCTTCCTCTGCCTCCGTCGCTCGGGGATCTATTTCTCGATCCTGACCCTCGCTTTTGCGCAGATGAGCTACAACCTCGCCTATTCGGTACTGACCCCGATCACCAATGGTGAAACCGGGCTGCAGCTCACCCTTGGCGACAATCGTGTCGTTGACGCGATGGTTGGCCATACCTATGTCGGCCAGCCGGTCCCGACCTTCCTCGGCTCGCAAATGGGCGGCCTTGGTGGCTTCTACTTCTGCGCCGTCTTCCTGATCGTCGCCTTCTTCATCGCCCAGCGCATTGCTGGCTCGCCATTTGGCATGATGCTGAAATCGATCAAGTCCAACCAGACGCGTATGCAGTTCACCGGTTTTAACACCCGCCCCTATGCTCTATCGGCTTTCGTCATCTCGGGCATGTATGCCGGTCTCGCCGGTGCACTCCTCGCCGTAACCGACCCACTGGCAGGCGCTGAACGCATGCAGTGGACCGCATCGGGCGAAATCGTGCTCATGACCATCCTTGGTGGTGTTGGCACGCTCGTTGGCCCAGTCATCGGCGCTTGGGTGATCAAGTATTTTGAAAACATCTTGTCGGCACTCAACGACAACGTTCTCAAAGCCTTCTGGAGCTTCTTGCCCGATGGTGTGGCCGATGTGGTCGTGACCATCACCAGCAAGTTCGTTGGCGACGGTTGGCACCTCACCTTGGGCCTCGTCTTCGTGATCATCGTGATCTTCCTGCCCGGTGGCATCATGGAAGGCGCTCGCCGCGTCAACAATGCCATCACGAAACGCCGTGGCGGTCAGCGCCGCGCCGCACCACAAGCTGCTGAATAGGAGAACGTATAATGAGCACTCCAAACATCGTTCTCCACGTTGCCGACGTCCATAAGCGCTTCGGTGGCCTGCACGCTCTGGCCGACATCGACCTTGCGGTTGAGGAAGGCAAGACCCACGCGATTATCGGCCCCAATGGGGCCGGTAAATCCACCCTGCTCAATGTCATCATCGGCAAGCTCGCGCCAACATCCGGCCAAGTGGTATTCGATGGCGCCAATCTCACCGGCAGAAAGCCCTATGAGATCAACCAGCTCGGCATCGCCCGCGTGTTTCAGACGCCCGAAATCTTCGCCGATTTGAGCGTTCTGCATAACGTCATGATCCCGGCCTTCGCCAAGCGCGATGGCCAGTTCACACTCAACATGCTGCGTTCACTCGATAGCGAAACCATCATTCGCCAAGAGGCCGAGCACATGCTGGAGGATGTGGGCATGCTCAATCGCCAGCACATGCAGGCGGGCAGTCTCAGCCGTGGCGACAAGCGTCGTATGGAATTGGCCATGTGCCTCATCCAGCACCCACGCCTGCTGTTGCTCGATGAGCCGACCGCTGGCATGAGCCGCCACGACACCAACACCACCATCGAGCTCCTCAAGAAGATCAAAAGCCGTGGCATGACCAAGGTGATCATCGAGCACGACATGCATGTGGTGTTCTCGCTAGCCGACAAGATCTCCGTGCTCGCGCAGGGGCGTATCATCGCCGATGGCACCCCTGACGAAGTGCGCGGCAATCCCAAGGTGCAAGAAGCCTATCTCGGAGGAACCCACTGATGAGCGCGGTTGCAATGCAAATGGACACAACAACCTCACACGCCGCGGCCATGGAAACGTCCCGCCCGTTCTTCTCCGTGCGCGACATCCACGCCTACTACGGTGAAAGCTACATCGTGCAGGGCGTTAGCCTCGACATCCGCAAGGGCGAAATCCTCGCCCTGCTCGGACGCAACGGCGCTGGCAAATCTTCAACACTGCGCACCATCGCCCGCACCGCCAATCCGCACATGCGCCAAGGGGAAATCTGGCTCGACGGTGAACCCGTCCATGCCATGAAGAACTTTGAGGCGGCGCGCGCGGGCATTCAGCTGGTGCAGGAAGATCGCCGCATCATCCAGGGCCTCACCGTCGAGGAAAACATCAAGCTGGCTAAGGTCGCGCCCGGCAATGGCTGGAGCCTTGAACAGATCTACGAAAGTTTTCCAAGACTTGCTGAGCGTCGCATGCAGGAAGGCGTCACGCTGTCCGGTGGCGAACAGCAAATGCTGGCCATTGCGCGCGCCCTCGCCCGCAATCTCAAGTTGCTACTGCTTGATGAGCCCTACGAAGGCTTGGCCCCGGTGATCGTCCACGAAATCGAACGCATTCTGCATTCGATCAAGCCCTTGGGCATTACCACCATTATCGTCGAACAAAACGCCGTTGCTGCGCTCAAGCTGGCCGACCGCGCCGTCATTCTCGACACGGGTGAAGTGGCCTTCGCCGGCACCGCCAAGGAAGTCCTCGATAACACCGAACTCCGCCACGAATATCTGGCGATCTGATCTTTCTCTCTCGGCCTTCGCGTCGAGAGAGAAGCGAGCTACCCTGGGTCTTTCGGGTTCAAAGGCATAATGCCGATATCACCCTCTCCCAACCCGTGGTCCCAGGGTAATTCCACTTCCGGCTGTGATGCCGCAATCGTAATCCCCTCACCCTCCAGCGCGTCACGAACCTCCCGTGCCAGATCAACGGCTCCGGGGGTGTCTCCGTGTAGACAAATCGAACGCGCTTTCGACTTCAGAACGCTGCCATCAATGGCAACGATCTCTCCCGCTTGCGCCAGCCGTAAACAGCGGGCGATGACGGCATCGACATCATGAATAACCGCACCGTCTTGGCTGCGCGGCACCAATAGTCCCTCGGCAGTATAAGCCCGGTCGGCATAAGCTTCGCGAATGAGCGGCAGACCCACGGCCATGGCCGCCCGCACCTGCTCGCTATTGTCGAGCGCCAGCACCGCCATTTTCTTATCCATGGCCTGAATGCTGGCGAACACGCCGATCGCAAAGGTCAGCTCTTCCGCCGTTTGGTTCGCCAAAGCGCCGTGTAGTTTGACATAGGACAGTGGATAGTCGACCTCATCGGCAATATGCCGAACCAGAAACATCTGCTCGCGAATTTGCGAGAGCAATTGGTCCAGCGGCATAACCAAGCGAAAACGACCGAACCGCACCGGATCGGCGTAACCGGGATGAGCGCCCGCACGCACGCCTCGAAGCTTACAA
Source organism: Devosia sp. WQ 349K1 (assembly GCF_016595685.1). Classification (NCBI taxonomy): domain Bacteria; kingdom Pseudomonadati; phylum Pseudomonadota; class Alphaproteobacteria; order Hyphomicrobiales; family Devosiaceae; genus Devosia; species Devosia sp. WQ 349K1. Next base: position 532,838 of record NZ_JAENGO010000001.1, read on the forward strand.
ATCTTGAGCACACGCCGGATGGTGCCCGCATCTCCCGCATGACCACCACAGGCAATGGACGCGCTCGACACAATTTCGAGCAGATCATCGTCTGTGCCCATGCCCTCACCGAGGTCGGCATTGAGGTCAATACTGGTCATTTTTGTCGGCTCCGCCACAAGGCCTGCGCATGCTCAACTGTAACGGGCGTGAACGCAAGCTCGGTACCGGGTCGCATTTGTGCCAAACGATCAAGATCGGCGCGAATGACTGTCGCGATACGAGGGTAGCCTCCAGTCGGCTGATGATCTCGCATCAACACAATCGGCGTGCCATCGCCAAGGATCTGCACATCACCGGGCAGAACCGGCTCAGACACCAGCGACAGCGAACTCTTCCCCTCAAAAACATTGCCCGCGTCTTTGAGACGAAACCCCATCCTATCCATCGCCGCGGTGACGAAAAACGATGAACTTACAAAGCGCTGTGGCACGTCCTTCGTAAATTGCTCAGCGTGAACGCCCCAAATGAACCGAACCGGCGACAGATCTTGGTCGACCGCATCTACCGACTGCCGCTCCACCCCGGGACCAATAATGGTCAGCTCATCCACTGACTGCAACACCCGCCCGTCGAGCCCCCCAATACGCGCCCGCATACTGGTCGCGCGACTGCCCATAAGCGCCGGCACATCAATCTCGCCAGAAAAGCGCAGATAGCCAAAATTGCCCCACGCGCCCGCGGCGATCTCCAAAACGCTCCCGGGCTGCAAATCCGCAGCCGAAGACCACGGCACAGGCACGCCATCGACGGCCGCGCGAAAATCGCCCCCACTCCAGCCGATGCTCACTGAGCCTTCGAGAAGTCTCAGCGCTATTCCCCCGGTGGTGAATTCGATGCCCGCCGTCCCAGATGTGCCCGCCAAATTCCCGGCCCGTGCAAAGGCTCCGGCATCCATCGGCCCCGAAGCACTTACGCCGTGGCGCAAGCCATTGAACCGCCCAGCGTCCTGAATGGTCGTCAGCGGCCCGCAGCGCAGCAATTGTATCAGCGCGCTCATAGGGCCGAAAACACCAGGCTATCGCCCGCGCTCAGCACAGTGGGCGGATTGGCAAAAGCGTTGAAATTACAAAACTCTGTGCGCCCGATCACATGCCAACCCGTAGGTACTTCGGTCGCCGTAATGGCCGTCTGCCCCGCAGCAAACAAAACACTGCCCACCGGAACCCGTGCCCGTACGCTGGCGCGGCGCGGCACTGTCATTTCTTGGCTATGAAAGCCGCAATAGACGAACCCCGGCGCAAACCCAGTCGTCAGAACCCGCAGAGGCTGCGCGTTATGTTGCGCTATAAATTCGCTCGGTGTCAGCCCCAATTGCGCGGCGACGTCCAAGAGGTCGGGGCCATCCTCTCCGCCAAAACGCACAGCAATATCGTGGGTCTTTGCGGCGCTCGGTGCGGCACCACTGCTCAGCCGAAGCCCGATCTCGCCAGAAAGGCGCACCAAGTCAATGACATCGCTGTCATATCGCACCAAAACCGATACGAGACTGGGGGCTATTTCGAGGACACCGGCAATCGGGCTTTTCTCAAGTGCATCGGCCAAAGCCAGTGCTGCGCGGTTCGCCTGATCGTCAAGCCGATCCGCAAAGCGAACCAGCGCGGCGGCGTCGCCGAGAGGCACAATACGAGCCCGCTCCACATCTGCGGCAGAGGTGCCAATCATGGACCGCTCCATGTCGTCAAAAGAGAACGCGAGAGTGCATGTCCCGCGCCCTCCAATTTTGTCAGTCTAAGCTGAAAATTCTGTATGAGACGCTGGTTTCACTGTCAGTTTGGGTCTCGCCCCTCCTGTTCAATCACCGCCTCGAACAAAAGCTTGGTTTGTTCCGTCCCAATCGTCTCAACCGCTACTTCCACAATAGCTGCGAAAAGCTCAGCGATTTCTTGGGGATCGGTGATTTCGGCATCGTCGTCTTCGGCATCGGCGTTGATCAAAGAATACATGGAACGCGCCTCCTGTCGGTGAGCCTACCGTTCCAGTGTGGTTGATTCCGCCGCGCCGTGAAACTGCACTTTCGCCTCGCGCTGGGCAGAGAGAGTCTTGCCCAACTTAGCCAGCCGTCTTATTCTTCGCCCGCTTCCAGATTTTCGATATAGGCTTCAACTTCGTCGAACGTCGCCGAAAATGGCTTCGGCACGTCGCCAAAGATGATCTTGTAGCTTTCGTCTTCGCGGATCTGGTGGCCGCCGTGACCGCCCAAAATCTTCATCTTTTCAGCCGTCATAATGGTCAAACCATAGCGGGCAGCAATGCGCTTCATGCGGCGCATACGCGAAGCGTCAAATTCCTTGCGGCTCATCAAGACCACTCCAAAGTCAATTCCGCCCCTTTTGCCTACAGTCAGCGCATCTGTCCAGCCTTGAGCCCTAAAGGGGCGATCAAGCCCCCTGCCGTGCTGACGCATATGCGCCCCAGCTCAGCAGACGGTCACATTCGCCGCCAGCCCCGCAAGGCTCGTTTCCTTGTAGCGTTCGCTCATATCCAAGCCCGTCTGCCGCATGGTTTCAACGCAAGCGTCGAGGGAAACAACGTGCTCGCCATCCCCCCGCAACGCCAGTGACGCGGCCGTAATCGCCTTCACCGCGCCAAACGCATTGCGCTCAATGCACGGAATCTGCACCAGACCTTTGACCGGGTCACAGGTCATGCCGAGATGATGCTCAAGCGCGATCTCGGCCGCATTCTCAACCTGCCGGGGCGTGCCGCCCATTACAGCGCAAATCGCCGCCGCCGCCATAGCAGAGGCTGACCCCACCTCACCTTGGCACCCGACCTCCGCGCCTGAAATGGAAGCATTGTGCTTGATCAGCCCGCCAACAGCGGCAGCGGTGAGCAAGAAGTCATGAATTTGGCTCCGCCCCATGCCGGGCAGGAACTGCTCGGTATACTTCAACACCGCCGGAACCACGCCCGCCGCGCCATTGGTCGGGGCAGTCACCACACGCCCACCGGCAGCATTCTCTTCATTCACCGCCATGGCATACAGGCAAAGCCAATCATTGGCGGCCGTTGGTGAGGGCATGTTTTGGCGTTCCGACGCCAGCAATTGCTCATGAAGCTTTTTCGCCCGCCGATGGACTTTAAGCCCGCCGGGCAAGGTCCCGTCCTGCTCCATCCCGCGCAGAATACAGCCGTTCATCGCCGCCCAAATCGCGTCGAGCCCTCGGTCCAATTCCAACCGGCTCATCTGCCGCTCTTCATTCGCCCGCTTCATCCGCGCAATGGACAAGCCCGATTGCTCCGCCATAGACAGCATGGTCTGCGCATTTTCGAACGGAAACGGCACATCAACCAACCGGGGGTCGGCGCTTGGCCCGGCCGCCAGCTCATCGGCACTCAGCACAAAGCCGCCCCCGACAGAGAAATAGCGCTGCCGATAGACCACCTGCCCGCCCTGATCGCGCGCCACAAACTCCATGCCATTGGGATGCCCGGGCAAGGGCGTTTTCATATCAAAAATCAGATCGACCGCAGGCCTAAAGCGATACGCCGGATGCCCCTCGGGCCGCACTTCGCCAGTTGCCTCGACCTCGGCAATCAGGGCGTCCATTTGGTCCGGGTCGACACTCGCTGGCAATTGGCCACAAAGGCCCAGAATAACCGCCCGCCCGGTGCCGTGCCCGACGCCCGTAAAAGCCAAAGAGCCATGCATCGTCGCCACTATCGAAGCGGGACGCGCACCCACCGCTCGCGGGCGATCGAGACGCTTGAGTTCTGCAAGAAACCGTCCAGCCGCCGACATAGGTCCCATCGTATGGGAGCTTGAGGGGCCAACACCAATTTTGAAAACGTCAAAAACTGACAGAAACATGCGCAAATCTAAGCATGTTCTGCGCCGAATTCAAAACGCAGCAGAACTGCTTCTCACGCCACGATATTCGGGCCGGACGGCCAATAAAAAAGCGGCGCGATTGTGTCGCGCCGCCTCAAATCGATCAGCAGTGAAAAGCGATTACGCTTCCTGAATAGCCGACAACTGCCAGGTGCCACCGACTGGACGAACGAAGGTCCAGAGTTCGGTGCTTTCGCTTGGCTCGTTCTCGTCGCCTTCGACAACGCGACCGCTCGAACGTTCACGCACGAAGTCGATAGCCGAATAGCGCATCGCAACGGTTGCGTATTCGGTCTGGCCTTCGCGCCAGCTTTCGGCCATGTCGCCCTGCAGCAGGGTCACATCGGTCACTTCGTTCTTCACGCCATTAGTGGCGTTGGTCGCGAGTTCTTCCGAGAGATAACCCATGATTTCTGGGGTCGTGAGCGCGCGCAGAGCGGCATAGTTTTCGTTCGAGAACGCTGCCTGAACGCGGGTCAGCATGCTTTCGAAGATTTCGAGGTCTTCCATGCCAATGCCGAGCTCGTTCGGATCAGCCGGAGCCTTTGCCGAACCACCGCGACCGAAGTTGCCCAACAGGCCTTCAAGACGGTTTTCGCCCTGGCGTGCAGTGGTGTGCTGCTGCGCTTCTGGCTGTGGAGCCTCATACTGTGGCGCTGCATAGCCGTTAGCCGCGGCAGCCTGTGGCTGACGACGACGACCGAAAATACGCATTGCCAGCCAGATCACGCCACCGATAACGGCGATCTGCACGATCATGGCCATGATGCCACCCATGCCGCCGAGCCCGCCGCCCATGAGCAAGCCGATCAGGCCGCCGAGCATGAGACCGCGCATAAGCGAGCCACCGAAACCGCTCATAAAGCCGCCCGGACGCGCTGCGCTCTGGGCCGCACCAGCTGCAGGGTTATTCGCCTGCTGGTTCGGGGTCATAGACCGCTGAACTGGAGCCGCAGCATTTGGCGCGGTCTGAGTTACAGCAGGCTGTTGGAAGGTACGGCCACCACGGCTACCAAAACTGCCACCCTTACGGGCCTCAGCTTCGCCAACGGCTACCATGGAGAACGCCATAACCAATACGGCGAAGACACTAGCGAACCGGAAGCTCCGGGAAGCGAACATAGGTTTGATCCAGATTAAATATAGTTGAGTGGGAATATAGGGAACCACAACGCTGATTTGAAGGATCACGCACCATAAAATCGGCAAAAATACCTAAGTGCGTGTCGCCGGACCGACAACCGACCTAAAAATCGCCCGGAGATCGGCCTTACCGATAAATCATACAAATCAACTTGCTCGCCAACCATACAAGAAGTACAACCGGATTAACTGATACAAATCAGATAACCGGTATCTTTGGGAGGAAGCGGTGAAGGCCAGTGTTGTGGCGAATAAGGATTACACGATCTCCAAAATTGACGATCGTGTCTATGGCGCATTTTTGGAGCATTTGGGCCGCGCGATCTACGAAGGCATTTACGAGCCCGATCATCCAACCGCTGACAAAGATGGCATGCGCGGCGACGTGGCCGATCTGGTCAAAAAGCTCGACGTCCCCTTCGTTCGCTACCCCGGTGGCAATTTCGTCTCTGCCTATAACTGGGAAGACGGCATTGGCCCGCGCGAAAACCGCCCTACCCGCCTAGACCTTGCTTGGCACACCTCTGAGAGCAATGCTGTCGGCATTCACGAATTCGCTGATTGGTGCGCCACGGTAAACACCGAAATGATGCTAGCGGTGAACCTGGGTTCACGCGGCGTCGATGAAGCTCGCAACTTCCTAGAATACGTCAACCATCCGGGCGGCTCCTATTGGAGCGATCTGCGCATCAAGAACGGCCGCAAAGAGCCGTGGAACGTAAAGCTCTGGTGCCTCGGCAACGAAATGGACGGCCCTTGGCAGGTCGGCCACAAGGATGCCGATGAATATGGCAAACTCGCCGCCAACACGGCCCGCGCCATGCGCATGTTCGACAAGAACCTCGAGCTGATCGTCTGCGGTTCCTCCAATGCCGATATGCCGAGCTATCCCGATTGGGAACGCATTGTGCTCGAACATACCTATGAGCATGTCGATCACATCAGCCTGCATATGTATTTCGCCAACCGCGATGACAACACGCCGAACTTCCTCGGCCTCGCGGAAAAGCTCGACACCTATATCGAGACCGTCGCGGCGACCATTCGCCAGGTCAAATCGAAGAAGCGCTCGAAGAAAGATGTCACCATCTCCTTTGACGAATGGAACGTTTGGTACCACTCCAACAAGAAGGATCGCGAGATCCTCGACGGCAATGGCGGCTGGCCGCACGCGCCGGGCCTGTTGGAGGACATGTACAATTTTGAAGACGTGCTGATGGTGGGCCTCATCCTCAACACCTTCATTCGCCGTTCCGATGTCGTCAAAATCGCCTGCATCGCGCAGCTGGTGAACGTCATTGCCCCGATCATGACCGAAAAGGGCGGCCCCGCTTGGGCGCAGACCATCTATTATCCCTACTACTTCGCCTCGGTTTACGGTCGCGGCACCGCGCTTCAGCTCGTCACCACCTCGCCGACCTATGAGACGCCACACTCGGCTGAAACCAAGTTTGTCGACGTATCGGGCGTGCACAACGAAGACGAAGGCGTCCTGACCTTCTTCCTCGTCAATCGCAACCCGAGCGAAACCGTCGAAACCTCGGTCAGCCTCCAGGGCTTCAATGGGGTTGAAGTCATCGACCATCAGGTCATGACCCATCCGAACCTTAAGGCGATCAACACCAGCGCCAAGCAGAACGAAGTCGCCCCCCGTAAGGGCGAAGGCGCCAAGCTTGCCAATGGCAATCTCTCGGTCAGCCTGCCGCCATACTCTTATCAGATGGTGCGCGTCCGCCTCGGCTAATCACCCCCTATGCGCGCCCGGGCTCCGGCTCGGGCGCGTTTTCTGTCATCTCTTGCATAACCCTGCACGCCGTCTACAAAAGAGCCAGCCGTTCTCTTTTCCGGTAGTGTTGTGAAACCTGTCGATCCACAAGCGCCGCCACCGAAGGGGCACAAAAAACTGTCCAGCACCGGTCGTCGCGTCACCATGACAGATATTGCGCGAGCGGCAGGCTGCTCGCAGGCCACCGTGTCCTTTGTGCTGAACAATACAGCGGGCATGAAGCTCTCCGCCGAAACGCGCCAGCGCGTACTCGAAACCGCTTCCGCACTTGGCTACGCCATTCCCGAAGCCGCCACCGCACCAATACCCGCCGAAACGCCCAACCGCATCGGTATTATTGTCGATCAGATCGCCACCAGCCCCGAAGCCGTTCAGGCCATTGATGGGCTCAGCGCCGCTATCCAAGAGCGCGGCGGCCTCGTCTACGTTGGCCAAAGCCGTGGCGACAGCGATGTCGAAGCCCGGCTCATCGACGATTTTCTCCAGCAGGGAATTTCGGCGCTCGTCTATCTGACCATCTTCACGCGCGAAGTGACGCCGACCACCGCCCTGCGCAATGCGCCAGTGCCGGTCTACCTTCTCAATTGCTACACCGCCAATCAGGCGACGCCGTCTGCCGTTCCCAGTGAAATCGCGGGCGGTCAGCGCTCCACCCATCACCTCATCACCCAGGGCCACCGCCGTATCGCCACCATCACCGGCGAAATCTGGATGGAAGCCGCGCAGGACCGCCTAAAAGGCTACCGCCGCGCCCTTGCCACCGCCGACATCCCCTTCGAACAATATCTGGTTTTTGAGGGCGATTGGTCTACCAGCGCTGGCTATGAAGCCACCCGCAAAATCCTCGCCCTCCCCGATCGCCCCACCGCGATCTTCTGTCAAAATGATCGCATGGCCGTCGGCTGCTATCAGGCGCTCAAAGAGGCAGGCCTGTCCATTCCGCAGGATATGTCGGTGGTGGGCTATGACGACGAAGAAATCGCGCGCCATTTACACCCACAGCTCACAACTTCGGTGCTCCCCCATCGCGCTATGGGTCAGTGGGCTGCCGAGCAAATCCTCGGTGGCACTGAAGCGCGTGCCTCCGGCATGACCAAGGTCGAATGCCCGCTCATTATCCGCGCTTCGGTTGCCCCGCCACGCTCTTAGAGCTTTGGCGCACCCACCGATTGCCGCTCAACAAGCTCACACTCGATCTTGAGCTTTTGCAGCCGCTCGTCGTCGTCTACTCCCTCAAAACTCTCGAGCAATTGCCCCACCGCCCAGCGCGCCATTTCATTGTGCGGCAGCACCAGCGTCGTGAGGGGTGGCAACAGGTTTGCGGCAATGTCTTCGTCATCAAACCCAATGATGGAAATATCCTCTGGGATCGAAAGCCCCAGGATACGGGCCGCGTCATAACACCCGACCGCCATACGATCGCAGAAACAGAATATGGCCGTGGGTCGATCTGACCGCGACAGCAGCGCCATCGCCCGCTCCCGCCCCTCGCGCACGTTCCAGCCACCCTGCGTTACGAGGCTTTCCTCAATGCGAACGCCGTATTTCTCCATCGCCATCCGGAACCCCTGATAGCGATCGGTTGACGCTGCGATAATGTCCTCACCGGCCAAATGCGCGATCCGGCGATGCCCCGCCTTGATCAGCGCTTCCGTCGCAACATAGCCGGCAACCACGTCGCCCGGCACCACGGAGGGGAAACGCAGCTCGCCCTCGTAGCAATTGAGCAGAACCAGCGGCAGCTGCGCGAAATGCTCGGGCACCACGACCTCGCGGGTAATCAGCGTCGTATAGACCGCGCCAATCGCATTCTGCGCCACCAGCATGTCGATGGCCGTCTTCTCCAGCAGCGGATCGCCCCCGGTAAAAAACACGGCCACAGCGACGTCCTGTAACGCCCCTTCTTCCATCGCTCCTTCGAGAAACGGTCCAAGCATGGGCGTCGTCGTCACTTCGTCGACAAACAGCCCAATCACCTTGGCGCGTCCTGCGGGCACCGGATGCTGCGGCCCCCGCCGATACCCCAGTTCATCGGCGGCATCTTGCACACGCCGCCGCGTTGCTGCGGACACGCGCGCATTCGCAACGCCATTGAGCACGAGCGACACTGTCGCCTGCGAAACGCCTGCCTTTTCAGCCACATCCTGCATGGTCGCGCGCTTATCCATACTCATTCAATCCTTTGGCGAGCGCCCTGCTCCCATGCGCGCTGAAACTGTTTTCCTATCCAGCACACTTCGCTCTTGTATGTAAGTTGGATTCGATCCTATGCTGATAAAAATATAACTAATATTGCCTACGGAGGGATTATGAACTTGGGCCGCGCTGTTGACGCCGACCACCACAACGCGACGCGACAGACTGTGTCGCTCGATGGTGTCTGGCAGTTCCGCTTTGAAGATGGGGATTGGCGCGAGGCGCACGTCCCCCAGCCTTGGCAGGCTGAGTTCGATGATCTCTTCGATAGTTTCGGCCACGCCGTTTATAAGCGCAGCTTCACGGTCCCAGCCAATTTTGCTGGCAAGGACCTCGCTCTGCGCTTTGCCGCTGTTGCCTATGCTTGCGAAGTTCTCCTCAACGGCACCAAGATCGGCGATCATGAAGGGGCCTATCTCCCCTTTGAATGCGCCATTGATCCGGCCCTCCTCCGCGCGGAAAACGAAGTTGAAGTGCGCGTCACCACGCCTTCTGCCGATCAGCATGCCTTCCCCGAATACCCCTTCAGCGAAGTGCCGCATGGCAAGATGAGCTGGTATGGGCGCATGGGCGGCCTTTGGCAGTCTGTGTCGCTGGAAGCGCGCAACAAGAAGCGCCTGACCAGCCTCACCATCACCGCCAATATGCACGGCACCCTCGTCGCCAACCTTGGCTTTACCCCTGCCGCGTCTGGTCTTGAGGCCAAGATTGTCGTGCGCGATGATGCAGGCAAAGCCGTCGCCGAAAGCGCAGCCGCAGCCTCCGAGGCGGTGGATGTCGCCCTGGCTGTGGCCAATGCCAAGCTCTGGGATGTCTTCCAGCCCAACCTCTATACGCTCACCGTCACCTTGGGGAACGGCGAGGACGAAGTCACCGAGACTTTCGGTTTCCGCACCGTCACCACAGAAAACGGCTCTATCCTCCTGAACGGCAAGCCCGTTTACATGCGCGGCGCACTCGATCAGGACTATTACCCTGAAGGCATCTACACCGCCCCTTCGTTGGAATTCCTCGAAGACCAAGCGCGAAAAGCCATTGAGCTTGGCCTCAATACCCTCCGCTGCCACATCAAAATCCCAGATCCGCGCTATTATGATGTCGCCGACCGCTTCGGCCTCCTCGTCTGGACCGAAGTCCCCAACGTTGCGATCTTCACCACGGATTCCGCGCGCCGCATGCGCGAAACCATGGAGGGCATTCTCCAGCGCGACCGCAATCACCCCTCCATCATCGCCTGGACCCTCATCAACGAAGATTGGGGCACGCGTCTGGTCGAAAACGCCGAACACCGTCAGTGGCTCAAAGACAGCTATGATTGGCTCAAGGCCGAAGACCCAACCCGTCTCGTCGTCGACAATTCGGCCTGTTTCCCGAACTGGCACGTCAAAACTGACCTCAACGACTTCCACTACTACCGTTCTGTTCCAGAGCGCCGTCAGGAATGGGATGATCTCACCGCCCAGTTCGCAGCCGGTGCCGATTGGACTTATTCGCCACTCGGCGACGCCGAACGCCGTGGCGACGAACCACTGATCGTTTCCGAGTTTGGTGTTTGGGGCCTCCCCAATCCAAAACTCCTGCGCGGCGAAAACGGCAAAGAACCAACATGGTTTGAAACCGGCTCGCTCTGGGGCGATGGTGTTGGCCTGCCACACGGTATCGAACAGCGCTTTGCCGCCCTCGACCTTTACCGCACCTTTGGTGATTTCGATCAGTTCATCGACAAGGTGCAGTGGTACCAGTTCATGAACCTGCGCTACGAAATCGAGGAAATGCGCCGCTATTCTTCGATTCAGGGCTATGTCATCACCGAGCTGACCGACGTTCACTGGGAAGCCAACGGCCTCTTGGATATCGAGCGCAACCCGCGCGTCTTCCATGATGTGTTCGGCACCATCAACGCCGACATCGTCATCGTTCCGCGCCCAGAACGCTACTCTGCCTATTCCGGCCAGCAGCTCGCACTTGAACTGCGTGTCGCCACCGGCGGCCTCTCAATCCCTACGGGCGCAGTCCTTCACTGGAGCGGCGACATCTCCGGCTCGATCGCCGTCCCAGCCACCGGCCCGGTCTCCGTTGCCGACCTTGGCAACACCGTGCTGACCATGCCGAAGGTTTCGGCCAATAAGGAGCTAACCCTCTCCTTCTCGCTGGAAGCGGGCGGCACAGTCCTCGCGACCAACACCTGCACTATCGCGCTCTACGCCGAACGCAAAACCGCCGGTCGCCCGACCATCGCAGTCAATGACGCCGCTTTGGGTGATTATGCCCGCGGGCTTGGCTATGAAATCGTCGACAAGAAAAAGGCCGATATCGTGCTCGTCCACGCCGTCAATGGCGAAGACGTCGACGCCATGAAGGCCGGTGCGAAATACCTGATCCTGGCCGACGGTTCGGTCAAGACCAACCACAATCTGCGCACCGACATGCCCGATGGCGAGCTGCCCCACCGCTCCATCGTCGCCGATGGCAAGCAGTTCAAGCCGGCCTATGATCACCACCTGCCCAACATCAATCTGGTTGAGCGGGACGGCACAATCTGGCGCGGCGATTGGATCGCTGGCTTTTCATGGCTCCGTCGCGATGGTGTCTTCGTCGATATTCCGGGCGGCCCGATCTTTGATCTCAGCTTCTCCGGCGTGGTCCCGCTCAGCCTTCTGACCGGCTTCAAGCCTTGGGAGTTTGGCAACAATGTCCAGTCTGGCATCGTCTGCGGATGGGTTCACAAGCCCGCTGCCATCATCGGCAAAAAGCAGATTGGCCGGGGTGGCGTCGTCGCCACGACCTTCCGCCTGACTCGTGAAGCACCCGGCGCAGACCCAGTTGCAGCTGCCCTTCTCGACCGTCTGATCTCGGCAACTGCCGGGCTCAGCCAAGACCTCTAAGGCAAACCGCTTGGGTAGTGAGAAAATCGCGCTCAAATCACGACTTAGGGATTGACGCGACAGACGTTTCGAGACTGAATAGTATGATAAATAGAGCGGCGAATGAGGAGATTTGCCGCTCTACAAAAATAGGCCGGAACGCAGTTCTGGCGCGGGAGGAAATATGGCCGATATCGTTCTCAAGGACGTCAGCAAGTCCTATGGTGTGGTGAGCGTTCTTGACCACGTGTCGATGCACATACACTCAGGCGAGTTCATCGTCTTTCTCGGCCCGTCCGGCTGCGGAAAGTCGACCCTACTGCGCATGATCGCCGGACTTGAAGAGGTCAACGGCGGCGAGATCTATATCGGCAATGAACGCGTCGATCAGAAGCCGCCAAACCAGCGCGGCGTCGCCATGGTTTTCCAGAACTACGCGCTCTATCCGCACATGACCGTGCGGGACAACATGTCCTTCGGCCTGCAAAACATCGGCACCCCAAAGGCAGAAATCACCCGCCTCGTTGATGATGCCGCTCGCATGCTGGAAATCACCCAGCTCTTGGATCGCAAGCCCGCGCAGCTCTCTGGCGGTCAACGCCAGCGCGTTGCCATTGGCCGCGCCATTGTGCGCGACCCAAAGGCTTTCCTGCTCGACGAACCGCTGTCCAACCTCGACGCAGGCCTGCGCGTGCGCACCCGTCTCGAGCTGGCGCAGCTGCACAATCGCATCAAGGCGACGATGATTTTCGTGACCCACGATCAGACAGAAGCCATGACTTTGGCCTCGCGCATCGTCGTCATGAACAATCGCAAGATTGAGCAGATTGGCACGCCTATGGAGATCTACACCCGCCCAGCGACCCGTTTCGTTGCCGGGTTCGTCGGCTCGCCGGGCATGAACTTCCTGCCTGTCACGGGTTCAGTCGACAGCGTCGGCACAGCCAAAGTCACCATCGGCTCGGGCGACGTCATTGCCACCGCAGTTCCAAGTGCAGGCCTAGCCCAAAGCGGGCTCACCTTGGGCATCCGTGCCGAAGCCGTTCGCGTCAGCAAGAGTGATGAGGGCGTAACCGGTACGGTGGATGTCGTGGAACGCCTCGGCGAACGCACCCTCGTTTACACGCGCCTCACCGATGGCTCGATTGTTGTTGCTGAAGACGCTGGCCTCAGCACGGTCAGCGCGGGCGACACGATCAAGCTCACCTTTGATGGCGCCACTGCCATCCTGTTCGACGAAGCAGGAAAAGCCTACCACGCTGTCCAATAAGGCAGCGCCATAGACGCAGGGAGCCAGCGCACAGCGCCCGTCACGAAGACACCCCTGTGAACAGAGTTCAGGATCGCGAGGAGCGTTCTGAAGTTAGGCGCGGATCGTTTCGCCAGCGGTTCGTATGCCGGAGGAAAGGCGACGGGGCTCTGCCCCATGGGAGGAATAGTCGTGAAGAAATTCATCAAGATTGCCCTGCTTACAACCACAGCAGCTATGCTGTCGTTCGGCGCACAAGCAAAAGAAACTGTTGTCTGGTGGGACTTCCTCAGCGGCGGTGACGGCGTCCGCATGAAGGCGCTGATCGAAAAGTTCAACGCTGAACACGCAGACACCATCGAAATCCAGCCAACCACTCTCGAGTGGGGCGTGCCTTTCTACTCCAAGGCGCAGACCTCTGCTGCCATTGGCGAAGGCCCAGACGTGATGACCTATCACCTCTCGCGCATGCCGCTCGGCATTTCGACCGGCACCTTGGCTGAAATCACCGCCGACGATCTGGCTGGTGTTGGCCTCTCGGGCGACAACTTCGCTGCTTCGAACTGGCAGGCTGCTCAGGCCGATGGCAAGCAGTATGCTGTTCCATTCGATATCCACTCGGTCATTCTGTACTACAACAAGGACAAGCTGGCCGAAGCTGGTCTGATCGGCGACAACGGCCTGCCAACCGGCCTCGATGGCGTCGACAACTTCAACGCTGCACTTGAAAAGCTCCAGGCTGCCGGCACTCAGTACGGCGTCTCGATCCACTCTGCAGCGGCTGATAGCCAGTGGCGTATTTTCCTCGGCCTGCTGGCTCAGCAGGGCGGCGAGTTCATGGACGCGAACGGCGAGTTCCTCTCCGGCGACAACCTCGACAAGGCCGTCAACGTAACCGAACTGGTTGCCTCTTGGGTTGCCAATGGCCAGGCTCCAGAACAGACCGACTACGCAGCGTCCATCGCGCTCTTCACCTCGGGAGAAGCCGCTATGCACATCAACGGCGTGTGGGAAGTTCCTACCATGACCGACCTGCATGCTAAGGGCGAACTGTTCGAATGGGGCGCCATCCAGCTCCCAACCTTCTACGACAAGCCAGGCACTTGGGCTGACTCCCACTCCTTCGTCATCCCGAACAACGTTGGCAAGGAACAGACCGCTGAAAAGCGTAAGGCTGTGATGGAAGTCATCGCTTGGATGAACAAGAACTCGATCTCTTGGGCCAATGCTGGCCACATCCCAGCTTACACCGCCGTCCGTGAAAGCGAAGAATTCAAGAACATGCAGCCAAACGCTGTGTATTCGACCCTCGCCGACACTGCAGTCTTCGATCCACAGTCCAAGCTCGCTGGCGTTGCCTCCCCAGTCTATGACGCGGTTGGCAACTACATGGTCCCCGCCATCAACGGCGAAATGGAAGCCCGTCAGGCCATCGAAGAAATGCGCGACGATCTGAACGATCAGCGCGACTAATCCCAAACCTCTCGCCGGCCGGGGCAACCCGGCCGGTCCTATTGTCTAGCAAGCGCGCGCAAAGACCGCGCTCTATCGGGGAGCCTTGGGATGATTAGAAGCAGACGTTCCGAGATCACGTGGGCCTTGATATTGGTCGCGCCATTTGTCGCCGCCTACCTTGTGCTCTTCATCTGGCCAACCATCCAAATGGTGTTGCTCAGCTTCACCGACGCGCCGCTCATCGGCCCCGGAAACTGGATCGGTTTGGACAATTATTTCGAAATGTTCGACGATCGCCGCTTCAAAACGGCAGTGGTCAATACCGGCTATTTCGTTCTGCTCACCGTCATTCCCAACACGCTCGTGGGCCTGCTCATCGCCATTGGCGTCAATCGCCTCAAAGGCTGGCAGCAGTCTCTCGTCCTCGCGCTGTTCTTCCTGCCCTATATCCTGCCCGTGTCCGTGGTCTATCTGATGTGGAATTGGATGTTCGACACCCAGTTCGGCATCATGCAGGGCCCGCTGACCATGATCTTCGGCAAGCCCACCCACGTGTTCCGCACCACTTGGCTGTTCATGCCTGCGGTGGCGCTCGTCACCATCTGGTGGACCTGTGGCTTCAATATCCTGCTGTTCTTGGCTGGCCTGCGCTCGATCTCCCCCGAGATCTATGAAGCGGCCTCCCTCGACAATGCTGGGCGCTTCAAGCAGTTCTTCCGCATCACTTGGCCGCTGATCTGGCCGGTAACGGCGCTGGTCCTCACCATCCAGCTCATCCTGCAGCTTAAAATCTTCGATCAGGTCTATCTCTTCGTCCAGGGCGGACGCGCTGACCCCTCAATGGTTCTGGTGCAGTACATCTACAATCAGGCCTTCCAGAAGAGCGAAGGCGGATATGCCGCCACGATCTCTGTCGCCCTCTTCGTCATCATCATCACCGTTTCGGTTCTGCAATACACGGCGCTGCGCGCACGAGGTGCAAAATGACCGCTATGACCTCGAGCCTACCTGAAAAGACCGTTTCGACGCGCAAACTCAACATCATCAAGACCGTCGACAAAGTTGGTCTGGTGATTTCACTGCTGACCATCATCTGCGCCGTGGTTTGGGCCTTCCCGCTCTATTGGGCGATCATCACCAGCCTCAAGCCCGAAAGCCAGGTGGTTGAGCCCGGCTTTGCCCCATGGCCCCGCACATTCACGCTGGACGCCTACACGGCCGTTCTATTCAACACCAAGATTGGCCTTTGGTATTTCAACTCCATCGCCATTGCGCTGCTAACCACCGTCATCGTGGTACTGATGTCGGCCTGCTGCGGCTATGCCATCAGCCAGCTTAAATTCCCCGGCCGTAAGGTCTTGTGGTTCGTCATTCTCGCCAGCTTCATGGTGCCTATTCAGGCCCTGATCGTGAACCACTACATTCTCGCCGCGCAGTTCAAGCTGATCAACACATGGGCAGGCATCATCATGCCTTCGCTGATCGCGCCGATGTCCACCATGATCTACAAGCAGTTCTTCGATGGCGTTCCCAAAGAATTCCGCGAAGCCGCGATCATGGACAACACCAATGAATTCCGCATGTTGTTCCGCATCTTCCTGCCGATGAACTGGGGCGTCACCACCGCGCTCGCCATCATCACCTTCATCGGCGCATGGAACTCCTTCCTCTGGCCATTCCTGGCCGTCACCAAAGAAGAAGCTATGACCGTCGCTGTCGGGATCACGCAGGTCAACGATGCCTTCGGCGTTGCCTATGCCCGCGAGCTCGCCTCTGCGGTCATGACCGGCCTGCCCGTCGCCATCGTCTACCTCATCTTCCAGCGCCGCGTGACCCAGGCGATCATGCTCTCGGCTGGCGTGAAGGGCTAACACATCCAAAAAACTCCGCTTCCAAAACCCCGCTTCGGCGGGGTTTTTCTTTGCACGCGTAACAGCCCAAAACAAAAGACCGGCAACCATTTCGTTGCCGGTCTTCATGCGTGAGATGAAGGTCCTTTGCCTTATGCGTTGCGCATCCAGACCAACATTTCGCCCGGCGCGCGATTGTCCCATAGATGATAGGGCACGAGCCTTGCATTGACCGCCTCTGTCGCAGCCTCCGCTTCCGCGTAAAGCGCATTCCCCCAGGCGCCAGCACTCTCCTTGAGCACCGGCAGATCAATGGCAATGGCCCCGCGCAGATCGGGAATAACCGCAGTCTGTGCCTTGCCCAAGCCATTCCCCAACAGAACGGAATTGAGCCCCACGCCGTTGTCAGCGCCTTCCATGCAATAGACCAGCGGCCCACGCATGATCGCCACCCTGCCCGCATTCTGGCGGACATAGGGGTGCGCCCGGACCGCACGCGGCTCAAGCGGCAACGTCAGCTGGATCACATCGCCCTTCGCCCACTCGCGCTCAATGCGCACATAGCCATCGGCCCCCAAGTCAAACAGCACAATAGGCTGCCCGTTGACGCAGAGCTTTGCGGCCCGCGCCCACTGAGGGATACGCAGCGACACCGCGAAAGTTGCGCTTTGCTCTGGCGCAATCTCAATGGCGATATCACCCGACCACGGATAGTCCGTCTTTTGCGTCAGCGTGAACTTTGCGCCATTGGCCAGCTCCACCCGCGCTTCGCTCTGGGCATAAAGGTGTACGGCGATTTCATCATCCGCCACCTGATAGATGTACGAGCCCAGCGACGTCACTAGCCGCGCAATGTTCGGCGGACAGCACGGGCACGGATGCCAAATCCAGCGGTGGTGCTTGCCGGTCGACTCGAGCGGGTTGTCATAAAAGAACGTCTTGCCATCCATGGCGAGGCCAGTGATCGCCCCGTTATAGAGCGCCTGTTCCATCGTATCCGCATAGAGCCGCTTCGGCCCACGCCCCAACATGCGCGACGCCCAGAACACCAGCCCAACCGACGCGCAGGTCTCCGCATAGGCCGTGTCATTGGGCAGGTCGTAATAGTCGGTAAAACCTTCATTGGAATGCGCCGGGCCGATACCGCCGGTCACATACATCTGCTTTTGTGTCAGGTCCGCCCACAGCGTTTCCAGCGTCGCTGTCAGGCTGTCGTCATTATACTCGGTCGCAAGGTCCGCCATGGCCGAATAGAGATACATCGCCCGAACGGCGTGCCCCACCACCTTGCTCTGCTCCCGCACGGGAGCATGGGACTGCGAATATTCCAGAATATTCTTCTGCCAGCCCTTCGGGTCGCGACCGAACGCCTTCGCTTCTTCCATAAAGAAGTTCGGCGCTTGCCCGCGCTCATCCACGAAGAATTTGGCTAGATCCATGTAGGATTGGTTACCGGTCTCGCGTGCGAGGCGCACCAGTGCCAACTCGATTTCTTCGTGCCCACAATAGCCGCGCATCTGCCCCGGCCCATAGCCAAACTTTGCGACGCAGTAATCCGCCATGCGGCTCATGACATCCATGAACTTGCGCTTGCCGGTTGCCTGATAATAGGCCACCGCCGCCTCAATCATGTGCCCGGCACAGTAAAGCTCATGGAAGTCGCGCAGATTGCTCCACTTCCACTCCGGCTTAATCCGCTGGAAGAAGGAGTTGAGATACCCGTCCGCGTCCTGGAGCTTGGCGTACATGTCGATGATCTCATCGGCCCGCCGCTCCAGCTCTGCATTGGGCTTGCGATAGAGCGAATAGGCAATGGTCTCGATAGACTTGGCCATGTCGCTATCCCAGAACATCTGGGTGGTCCCGCCCCAATTCATAATGGGAAGAACCACGCCCGGGCTCGGCACATCCGGGTTAATCTGCTCGAGCATCCGCGCCGAGACACAGCGATCCAAAAGCGTCTTGGCGGTCTCGTCGCAAACAGCGTCCTGCCAATCCCCCCAATACCCACCAATAGAGACGGATGGCACAGGCAATGGCCTGAACTGACGGTTCTCAGAAATAGTCATTCTCGTTCCCATAGATAGTCAGCGCGCAAGCCCCTCGGCCGCGCCCTCCTCATGACCAGTCTATAGAGATTCACCCTTCTGCCATACATGATTTACGGCAATACCGCGCCTGCAACGTAAGGCCCGAAAACAAAAAAGGCAGGCCGAAGCCTGCCCTCTCGCACTATGTCTGTACGCCTAGCCGCCGGCGACCATCAGCATCACCCGACGGCCATCCTCCGCCTTGAGTTCGAGCCCTTCAGGCGAGGTTTCTGCGTATGAAACCTGCTCCAGCGCATTCAACAGCGCGATGGTGTTTTTATACGCCGGACAGCTGTCCTCATAAAAACCCTCTACCTCGCTGAAAGTCACCTTCGGCAGTGCGATCTCAACTTTCGCTGTCCAATCGGTTTCACACCCCGTTTGCCCGCCCACATGACCGAATTCTCTATCTGAAACGACAAGAGTGGTTGGCGCCAGCTCAACGCCTTCGATCTTGCCTTCATATTCGATAGCGACCCAATGGAGGTCAAAGAGCTCATCGGTCAGCGGCACCGCCTCTTGCGCCGACACGGCGCCACAGGCGCCCATCAGGCCCAAAGCGAGTACGATATTGCGAAGCCCAGCAGCGTTAAATGGCATCTGTGAAAATCACCTTCTTTGAATAGCTTAGTATCTTAGTCCTGCGCACTGCATACCAAGATCAAGCAAACAATGGTGCTTTTATGGTGACGCCGTCACTTAACAAAGCTAAATGCCCCCGAGCATAGCTGCAAAGCAGTCCATCAATATCCAAACCAGACAATGGGGCGTCGAAAGGCGGCTCCTAAGTCTGAAATCTATCTCTAATCCTATTCCCCACTGAACAGCGCCCCCGAACATCAATCAAAAAACAGGCGTGTAAAAATCAGAACCCACCACAACCAACAACCTCAAAAACTATATTAAAAGTGAGACTGCATAATATATTCAGGAATCAGATATATTATAAAACATCAAACAAATTGGGTAGTTATCACAAATGAAACCACTCTTTGTTGCCATAATCTCGCTAACCTCTGTCGTATCTGCAAATTCCGCAGATGAAACTTTCATAGCACCACCCCCCATAAACAACTACAACTCAACCTTCGATTGGTCTGGGGGCTACATTGGTGCGCATCTTGGCTATGGCTGGCAACGCGGTCATTTCGCTGACAGCGAATACAATGGCGGCTTTCCGTCTTTCCCTGCTTATGCGTTCGATGTTGATGTCCACGGTGCCGTATTGGGCGCGCAAGCTGGCTACAACTGGCAATCGGCCGATGTCGTCTACGGCCTAGAAGGCGAGCTAGGATATATGAGGATTGAAGGCAGCGCTTTCCCGCCTTTCTTAGACCCATTCGACGCCCCCTATGATGGGGCCGGGACATTTGGAGGGGGCTGGTACGGTAGCCTTGCTGCCCGCCTCGGCTACGCCTTAGATCGTTCGCTTGTCTACGGAAAAATCGGCGGGATATATTCAGGCGCGCGTGTCGGCTTCCTAGACACCTGCTCGACTGGCACATGCGGTGGCGGAACGTTTGATGCGTCTCGCGACTTGGGGCTCGGACTTGTTGTTGGCGCAGGCCTAGAGCACGCGATCACCGACACCATCACCGCAAAGGCCGAATACAACTTCAACTATTTCGGTAGTACCACGATCTCTGGCCCGGGTGGCGGCACATCGACGGGGCTCGATTTCAATATCGGGTCGAAAGTGTCAACGCATATCGTAAAGATCGGTCTGAACTATAAGTTCTAACGCGCAATACACGACAGGTTTTAGTTGAATTGCACAAAGCGCTCAGCGTAAGCGGAGACTAATCATAAGTCTGCGTTGCATTTAAAAATGCAACTCACGCTCAAGTACTGGCGGGCAGGGAGGGAGTGCCACAAGCCTTTATTCTCATGGCCTTATATTGGCTAACCACCCCAAAATCTCGGACTGAGGAATCAACGCTTTTTGCCAGCAATGGCTAACCCCTTATGATGCCTTAGAAGACAGTCTCACGAACGACCGGCATAGTTGGGGAGGCCACATGCAGGTTTGGAGGGCGCCTCTAGGTTAGCGGACTTCGGCAGTACTTCAACCACGCTGTGAAATGAGTTTTGATTGCAACATCAACGCTGACTGATCATCACTCAGCCGCGGATGTTGCATATCGTTTAGCGAGTTCGTCGACGATGTGCTCTGCGTCCTGCGCATTTGCACAGATCACCTGCTGCTCCAGCGGCAAAAGCTGCTGGTCTAAGACCACCCACCTAGCTTGCTCCATCGACTGCTGATCAAGAATGTCGGAGATGGCGCTCATCGCAGCTAGAGGCACAAGCGCCGTGACGAAAGCGCCATTCATGGTGTCGCGCGTGCGTCGATTCTGCAGGAAGTAATTCAGGGACCAACCCAGCCGACCGCGGTTCGGCTGCGAAGGGTCATAGACGAATGCTAAGATTGGTAGATTTCGGCGATCTGCTTCGCTCGCTGCAGCTTCGATTGTACCGACCGGCCTGTTCTCCTTGAAGATGTCCGCCTCGGGCGGTAGAGCGTTGGGATCACTGACTGCAGTTATTAGCCTGGCAACAAGCCAAGCTTGAACAGCTGCATGGAAATTCTCCCCATAGTCGGGTTCTGCAAGGTCCGTTCGGTACACGTTGTCTTCGGCCAAACGAACCACTAACTCCTCACCTGCAGGCACGACCTCATAAGTGACCGACAGTATGCGATCTCTTGATCCCGGCTCCGACAAAGTTAACGTGTTGACGCCGAGTGCGCCATCAACGCTCCATCCGGTTTGGCTGATCGACAGTGTGCCTCCTATGGATTGCCGCACCTGATTGAAAACTTGTTGCACCTGCCTAAGTGCCTCGCTGAGCTTGGTGATTCTCTCATTCAGGTGGCGGTTAACGTTGGTATCAAGAATCTCGCGGAGAGCAGCTATGTCCTGTTCTGCCGAAGCTCCTGTTGGCTGGTCATGCATTATCCTCTCCAATCGTTCGTGCATCACCTGAGTTGAGGACATGCGGTTGACCAAACGTGTGGCAAAAGCTTCGTCAAATAAAGCGCGAAGCCGAGCCAATTGCCGCGCTGCAACACGCTGAAGCTTAGCGAGCGCGTCAGGTCGCTGGTGTGGCAGTCTCCCATGCCCGTCTTCAAGCACGTCAGGATGGTCGCCTGTCAAAACATAGAAAAGAATGCCCGCCGCGAAACTAATGTCGGATCGGGGATCCTGTTTGGACAGGCTGCCCGCCGACAGTTCGGGTAGCCGAAGGAACCTGTTTCCAACTTCTTGATGATCCGCCGTTCGGAAATCGATGTTGGCCAGATTATGATGGCTTAAGCCGAAATCGAGCAGCCAGACTTGGGCTGGATCACCATCTTCTAGAATGATGTTGTCAGGTTTCACGTCGCGATGGACACATCCTTCTACGTGACAGGCCCCAAGGATATGGAGCAGCCTCATTGTGATCATCACGGCAATCTCAACTGACACCGAAGCTTGTGCCTCACGCCAAGACCGAAGCGTACTCCCGTCAATGAACTCGGTTACGATGAACGGGGTATATCCCCCATCTGCGTGGTGATGAGCGTTGCTTTCTATGAGCCTAGGTATTCCATCTACGCCGAAGCTATCATAGGCAGTCGCCTCGCGAAAAAAGCGGGCCCTGCGCTCAGGGTCCTTTTTAGACTTGATAATTTTCAGGAACGCGATGTTACCATCAGACAGGCTGCGCACTTTATAGGCGTCGCCCTGGCCTCCTCCTTCTAGCGTCTCAATCTTCTCCCAGCGCTCACTCCAGGTTGGGCAATCGACCCATGACGATGAATTGTCTGTCATCTAGGGCCTCGAACATACTTCTCTGCGTTCAACACAGGATGCGTTCATTGGACCACCAGCTTTCCGTAATAGAGTTGCCTTCCGGATGGCAATTTTTTGGCAAACGCACGCAATTTTGGAACGACCTAAATGGGGACGGTCGCCGACCGTGGCTTTTGGGGTGGCTTGCACGCTGGGAGGTTTCGGGCGGTGGACGGGGAGAGCAGTGTGGTCACGCTTCATGGGCTGCTTCTGTTGACAACGTTTTGATATGGCCGATCAAGTGAAAGATGAAATCCGTCATAACCAGAGAGTTCAGGCTGTTCTGCATGGTGCTGTAGGTCACGATGCCATGCAGTGATGCGTGACGGTTTGGAACCGCGTCCGCGACCGCTGCTGCAATCTCATCGGGGCGCCTGACGGCCTTGTACAGATGCTTTTCCAATTTGATATATAGCGCATAGCCGTAATCCGTCGTCAGCACATGGCCGACCGGAAGTTCCCCAATCGCTGCGGCAAAATCCGGAAGGCTGGTTATGGGGAGTTCAAGCGACTTACCGCTTTTCGCGTCTTCCTTGCGGTATGTTCGGAAGCCGTCATATAGCTCGGCGCAGGCCACCCGTTCGATCTCGGGGAACAGGGTCCGAGGCACAGAGCGATAGAGGCCATGCCTATGACTGACAAGTGCTTCCCTGAAGGTTGCATTGGCTTCTTCGTCAAGCTGACTAGCTTCTAGCCGTCCTAAGAAGGCGCTTTCGACATCGCGCCAGTTCTCCCGGTAATGCTGCGCAATGACGGCACTGATTTCTTCTGCCGTCATCTCGTCGTTGATCTCAGCGAAAGGTGTTGTGTAATGCGGTAGCCATCCGGACGCTTCAATCCTTTTGGATCGCTCGATGGGTTCGCTAATATCCCTGAACAGATCGACTGCAGGCACCCACGCGGCTAGCATTTCCTCGCTCATCCGTCGAAACGCCGCCCCAGCCTTGGCCAAATCGTCAAACATCGATTCTGGAAACAGCGTCGGAATTTCGAGGCTCGGGAAGGTGAGCGGACGAAAAAAAAACGTATCTGTCAGGGATAGCGGATTGTTAGGGACCTTGTTGGCGCCCCCATCGGTTGCAATTTCGTCTTTGGTCATTCTAGCCTCGGATATAAGGATTCGCTTTCCGTCCTGTTATTATATAGCGGAAGGATAGAGCGAATGCCCGAACGGCGATCCAAATAGTCCACGCGGCGGCAGGTTTCGGTCAGAGGTTGAACCGGTTGAAATGACAGGAACGAGGTTGGAAACGGCCCTCCCCTGCTCGGCAAAGTATTCACCCCATATGGGTCGTCCGCCAAACCAACGCGATGAGTACAATTATTGCTGCAGTGGAGAGCATCTGACATGATGCACTTCATTTGCTTCCACTTAAATAGTCGCGGACTTAGCATGGCTCGCACTCCGAACACCACAAGCATCGCCGCAATACTGGGAGTGGCAATCGATCAGGTGCCGCTGGTGCAACTTGTCGATGATAATGCAGTCCGTATCATGCTGAAAGAGTTTGATCGGCAAGTGCAGGAAATCGAGCGACGGAAGCAACGCCCAGATGTGCAACCTCTATAGCCACACCAGCAACCGTTCTGCGATCACAGCAATGGTGCGCGATCTAACGCGCGTGCATTCGAGCGTGGGTAATCTTGAGCCGCAGCCAGGCATCTTCCCCGATTACCTCGCGCCCATCGTTCGGAACACAGCCGATGGCAGAGAAATCGCTATGGCTCGCTGGGGCATGCCGTCGAGCCAGTTCGCGTTAATGCAGAGCGCGAAGAAGCGCGCGGAGAAATTGGAAGCGAAAGGCCAAGTGGTCGATTTCGCAGAACTGCTCCGACTTGAGCCCGACGCCGGCACGACAAACGTGCGCAACATCTACGATCCTGACAAGGACAAATGGAACCGTCACTGGTCCCGATGGATGGGCGTAGAGAACCGGTGCGTTGTCCCGTTCACCAGCTTTTCCGAGTTTGACAGCCACACGGACGCGGACGGAAAGAAGCTTGGCGACACTTGGTTTGCGCTCGATGAGAGCCGACCCTTGGCATTCTTCGCGGGGATTTGGCTCGAATCATGGACCGGCGTTCGGAAGGCGAAAACTGGCATTGAAGAGGGCCTAGACCTCTTTGCCTTCCTCACCAGCTCACCAAATGACGTGGTTGGCGCGATCCATCCCAAAGCCATGCCGGTTATACTGACTGAACCAGAGGAAATCGAAATGTGGCTTACGGCTCCGAAAGAGATCGCTATCGGATTGCAAAGGCCCCTACCCAACGGCGCTCTTGAGATCGTCGCCGTGGGCAAGAAGTCTGATCAGTGACCTACGACGATCGGACCATCTCGGGACCGTACATCTCCCATTTCCAAAGCTGGCGCCGACCGGCAGGCCTTCTGAGGCGAAGCGTGCCGTAGTCAAAGCGCGTCGGGATATGAAACCTGACGGTCATGCGGCCCGATGCTTTGCAGAACCCGCACCGCGACGGCGGCTGATAGACCACCATCTCTGGGTCATAGATTTCAAGCATGTCGGTCGCCAGCAATGCAGTTTCTCGCTTGCAGCAGCCGCACCGGTAAATGATGACCCTGCCCTCTTCGGCAGCGTGATGTAGGCGATAGGCTTCAAGCTGCCGCCTGCTAGGCGTCATGCTCATTTTTTCAAAGGTCGCTTAACTGCCAATGCATCACGCACCACGACAGGCGCATATCCTGTCAGCTTTACGATGTCGTCCGCATCGAGGCCAGTTTCAAAAAGCCGCCTGATTTGAACAGTGGGGCCAACCTTGATCGCTATGCTCATTTTCGATTCTCCGCTTTGCTCGATTTATGAGAACAAAAAGAGAACGCGTCAATTCACGGCTTCAAGCGCGCAGTCTCAGGGAGTGGGCTGTGGATACCCGGAACTGGCAAGCCGCTAACGTGGAGCTGATAGTCGCAACATGGGAAGCGGTAGGCGATCAGCAGCTTGCCTGCGCAGCGATATGGCATCCAATCCCAGTTGGGTGGGCAGCCGTGATGTGGGCAAACTACGGGCCCATCATTATTGCCCATCGCCCCGCCCCTGTAGGTCTCTAAGCTTTTGGGCTGCTATCTGGTTTTCCATCCAAAGCTTGCGTGCTGTCAGCCCTAAGATGAACAGGCCCAGTAGCGCGATCAAAAACTGGTTCGCGCCGGTCATAAAGACCACAATCTCATTCCACCACGGGAAGGTTATCCCTGCCGTGCCGGTGACGGCTCCCAGCGTTGTATCTTTCACGTTTACCGCCCCTTCCAGCCGCAGGCGCGCTCGCCATATAGATTGTGCGCGAGGATCTGAGCCTTCGTACCGTCCGTCATTTCATCTAGAAAAGACGGCCGAACGGCGCTTGACACGTCGCAGAAATCACCGCTCGTCGTCGCGCATCCAGCGATTAAGGCCGCGATCAAGATCATTGCTGCCAAGGTTGGAAACTTCATCATCGACCTCCTTGCGGTCTTTCACGGATTGGATGCGGCGAGAGACTTGCTCGCCTTCAATGTGCTTGATGCCGTCTTTGCGACCGGCCCACCAAGCCCAAAACAGGGCAATAAAAAAGCCCGCCAGAGCGAGCCTAATCATCTCCAATTTGGCGAGCATGGTTCACCTCGTCGCTTTTCGGATCACCACAATGGCAATCGTTATGGCGGCAATGACCATGAGTGCGGCCATAGCGTATTGCACCGGGCCGTTGCCGCTTGCGATTGCCGCAGCGCCGCCAAGCAGGCCGCCACCTGCCGCCATGCGTTCCGGCGTCATTAGCTCAGTCAGCGGGTTCCCCGGCTTGGCATCGACAGGCGCGGAAGAAACAAACGAGCCCTTTACCCAAAGCCCTGCTTCGGCGGCACGCCGGTTGATCAGCCCTTCCATGACCTTGCCGTCATTGTACTTCCACTTTGCCAGTTCGCCAGGAACAGCGCTGTAGTCGCCAGAGTTGAGCTTTTTCAGCAGCGTTGAGTTAGAGAAGCCAATCTTACCGCCCCCACCCCAGCCGACGTTGTCCGCGAACGAAACGAGTGTGGCTAGCTGATATGGCGAGAGCGGCATTCTCACCACTGACAGCGCACGCGCCGCCAAAGTGTTGTGGCGCTGCTGAAGCAACTGAGTTGCCCGCGCCTCAGTGATCGTGTCGCCTTTCTTCACCGGGACGCCATCAATAACCGTCTGGCCGTAACCAATGGTCCAAGGGGTCCCATCACGCGAACCCGGATCGGGGTATGCATCCGCGCGGAAGCCCTCCCATTGCTTTGAGAACGCAAGGAAGTCCGCTGGCAACTGTGTCACCATCGTTAGTCTCCTATCGATTTAAGCACTAGTGTATGGTTCAGTTTTGAGGAAAGCGCCGCAAGCTGTTCCAAACCGTTACGGCTACCCTTACCGCAATTCAGTTCTAACTTGGAGGACACGGCCGCGAGCGCACCAACGCAATTGCGTATCGCGCCCATCTGCGCTAGTCGATTTGCATTAGCTGAGAGATAGTAATGACTGCACCAAGCACCCAAGAGAAACAGCCAACACTTTTGGGTCTGCACCTCCTACGAGGGCTCTGCGCTATTGCAGTAATGTTCTACCACTACCTTCACGAGGCTGGCGTCGGAACTTTTCACGCAGTCGGCACCTACGGAGTGTATATATTCTTCGCGCTTTCGGGCTATGCTTTGACATACGTCTATGGCGAAAAGCGCCTTAATGGGCGAAGCCTCGGGAATTTCTTCGTTTCGCGAGTGTTTCGAATTCTGCCACTGTATTTTGTTGTGGCTACATATCAACTCTATATGCTCCGAGCCACGCCCGGGATTTGGGAAAAATATCTGTTAAACGTCACTATGTTCTTCGGGCTAGCCACACCAGGAGCAACCTCTATGGTTCCTGGCGGGTGGAGTATCGGCATCGAAGCAGTATTTTATCTAATGTTCCCGCTGATACTCTGCATCAGCAACCTTCGCGCCCTGGCGGGGATGCTCTTGTTTGCCGCCTTTATCAATCATGTTATGACCGCGTGGAGCTACACAACTCCAGTTATAGACAATCAATGGATGGCCTACACTCAGGCTCCCACGTTTCTTGTATATTTCATCGGCGGGGCCCTGCTTGCTAGACTGAGACCGAGGATTGTAGAGTTTATGCTCCAGCATAAGAAACTTTCCTCATTATTGCCTCCAATCTTAGCGATCATTATTGTCGCCATGTTCTTTATTCCGTCCGCAATGTCCATTTCTCGCCAGGAAATAATTTTAGGGCTGCCAGCCAAAATAATGATCATGGCGAGTTTGCTTGTGATCGCCATAGCTTCTTTATTAGAATTGCGGTCTCGGATGGAAGCATTGGCGCTTTTTCTAGGCGAAATCAGCTATTCGCTTTACCTGCTCCACTACCCGGTCTGGTATCGCGTGCAAATGCACGTAAACGCGGACTTGGGGATCCAAGCATTGCTAGCGATAGTAGTCAGTCTGGTTTTAGCTACGTTGACCTATCGATACTTCGAGAAACCAATGCGGGACCTCAAATACCTTCCAGCTTTCAGATCCCGATTAGCACCGACAGATTAGCTATATAAAGGTCCGATCCCAGCGATCCATGACTACCGCTGTAGTAAAGCATGAATGTCATTCCGTGTGCTTCGAAGACATGCGGATGACCACTGTCTCCGTCCCCACCCGGCTTATCGGGGAAACTTCCGGCTTGAGCGGGAGAAAATACCG
This sequence comes from Devosia sp. WQ 349K1, assembly GCF_016595685.1. Classification (NCBI taxonomy): domain Bacteria; kingdom Pseudomonadati; phylum Pseudomonadota; class Alphaproteobacteria; order Hyphomicrobiales; family Devosiaceae; genus Devosia; species Devosia sp. WQ 349K1. The sequence continues at coordinate 560,891 of NZ_JAENGO010000001.1, forward strand.
CAAATGGGGTTTGCGCCCTCCAAACAGCGCCTCCAGCGATCAGCTGTGCCTTGGAAATACTCGCGTAATAAAACGGAAACATCCACCGTGTCGCCCCATCCGCGAGATGAGTCTGCCCCCGTGATGGCCAAATTGCATAAAGCGTTTCTCTGGCGCTGTTATACCAAAGGCACGGCGGGTTTTTGCCCATAGCGATATTGGTAATTGCCTGTGGTGCGCCCCACGTGATGCCGCCATCGGCAGATTTCATCAACAGCGGGGTGTCGTCTCCAGTCTTCTCACGTCGCATGAACGATACGTGGTGCGTTGCGTCGAGTGCTACAGTATACGGCTCTGCAGGGTTTGGGCCGCTCAGGCCGGGACCGTCCCAAATAGTAGAATATGTGGCGGTTTGAAAATCATCGGACGACGAGAATAATGACTGGTCGCCATCGGCATTTGCCGCTGGATTGGCATGCCCATGGTAGCAGCGGAAATAGCACGTTCCGTCATTGCGGAGTACTAGGCTTCCGTAGGGAACAATCCGAGTCATTGCGGGGTTACTTGCTGCACTTGTTCGCTCAGCAAACGCGACTCCGTCCAGCGAAAAGTAGAAGCGCGTTCTATTTCCCGACGCCCCCCCTGTCGAAACGGTAATGTCCTCGGTGGCGACAACAAAAACGCCATTCTGGGTGACGCCAGCAGAATAGTTCCGATAGTCGTGGTCAGCGAGAGATGCGACTACTACCGGCGCGGACCACGTCAGCCCGCCATCGTCACTAAAAATCGCCTCCATCCTCGACACTGCGATGTTGTGCGTAGTTGCGCTCCGATAACAGACAACGATCCGGCCATTAGGCAGAATTCCTAACGCATGACCCATCTTGTTACGACCTGGGTCATGGTAGGTAATTCTACGCGAGGAGGCCAATAGTGTGGCCAACTTCGAATAGTCTGCACCGATATTGAGGCGCGCCTGCTCTTGCTCTGGCTCCGCAATCGACTGAGGGTCATAGCCTACCGCTCGCACGTTCTCGCGAGCCTGTGCTCGTTGACCAGGACCCAGCAACTGGATTCCACCGTAACTAACTGGATACTCGACGCCAGCTGACGCCGTTTCAGCTCGCTCAGCAGCCTCCTCAGCGCGCTCCGCGTCGCCACTGGCGTCACTCGCACTTGCAGCGGCAGCTACAGCAGCACCGGCATCATTGATAAGCTGGAATTTACCCGCAGGATTAATTCGGAACAGGACGCCTCCTGTCCATTCGCCTGCAGACAGCGGGTTGCCCGCAGCGTTCACAACATCGCGCTGAACACCGCCGATGGTGAGCTTGAGCGTGTCAGTGTTCGGCGTGGTGACCTCTGCGAAGTAGACCACCACCGATGCCGGATTGACGCCGGGGCTAGGCATTCCAGTCTGAGCCGTTCCGCTGCCAGATAGCGTGACGCCAGCAATGGTATCAGGGAAAGGACGACCAAATAGCCAAGCGCCGCCAGACCTGCTGTAATAACCCGCACCAGCGCCGGTTAGCACCATGCCCATATAGTTCTCATTGGGAGGGATGACGGCATTCAGAGCGGCAAGCGTGTTACGGGTGATCGATTGACCGCCGCTATTCTGGATCATTTTCAGAAGTGAGCGGATATCTTTCTTGTCTGGCAAATGCTCACCAGAGGCAGGAACCCCCTCTGTATTGAAGTCACGAAATACCTGATCGATCGTTTGGGACACGATAGGAGCCTTTCCATAAAGAAAAAGGCCGCCGAGATGGCAGCCTTGTAGGGTGTTGGTTCTGCGAGAAATTAGGAGACTGTGATCGCGCCAGTTGCGACTGCTGTAGTTGGAATTCCAGAGCGGTTTATCGCCACTACAAAACCATAACGCGTTCCGGCTGAAACGCCTGTCACAACACGCGTATCCGCGATGTTTGGAGGCCCAAACTCGGTAGCTACCAAAGTGGCGCCGGTCATCGAATTGGACGTGTTGATGTAAAGCCGAGAGCCTGCGTAGTTGGCGCTGTTCGGAGCGGACCAACCGAAGGTGATTTGCGCTGTTCCTCCCGTTGCTGAGACAGCCGTGACTACCCCCGGCGCAACCGGATCGGCCGTGACAGTTATGCTGCCCACCGAAGACCACGAGCCCGGAGAACCGGCGGGCGATAGAGTGCGAACCCTATAGTTGTATGTGCCACCATCATCCACCAGAGCCGAAGTTGCGAAGCTGCGATCGTCGGCCGTCTGCATGTCTTGCCAGACGCTCTCAGTGCTCTTCTTGTATTGTGCATGAACGCCCAAAGCTTCACGTGGTGGCCTTGTCCAACCTACGATTAGACGCACGCCGATGAGAGACCCATCGATAGCGACCTGCTCCGTTGCGGCAGTGATACTCGTGGGTAAAGGTAAACTCGTTCCGCCGCCCGTTCCCGGTGCAACCCCTGAAGGCGTTCCTTCTTCCAGCGCCGCATCCCATGCATAAGCAGTCGGGCTAAGCGACGAGAGTTGAAGCTGCACCCCTGTTAAATCGTCAAGAATTTGCAGGCCGGTGATAGCGAAGGTTGTGTCAATCCCCATTGGCCCGAACTTGATCGTCAGTGTTTCTTCCCCGATCGCGTTGAGGCCGTAGAAGTTCGTGACAATTGTCCCTGTCCACACTGGGTTAGATTTGTGGGTGTAGATCTTCGCAACGCGCCGGGCCTGAGAATGCGAAGGAACGCAAAGCAAGTCCAACGAGTGAGGCAATACACGACCACGGAGTGCGACGTTAACAGCGTCAACCCAACGCTGCGCTTCTGTCTCGACAAATCCTTGCGCCGCATCTGTGTACTTGATCGTCAGTTCATTGAACGCGACCAGTGCACCCTGCCCCCTTTGGAAGTCGGCAGAGATGATGTGCCCCTTGCTATCGTCTAACATTAGGGTGGGTGCAGTAAACTTGCCGCCACGGATGGCAATCTTGCCTGCAGAATTAATGTAAAGGTCGGCGTCACACGCTTGGCACATGCGGCCGAGAACCGAGCGCATCTCTTCGGTAAGGCTGTAACCAAGTGCCAGGCGATAACGCTTTTCAGTACCGCCAGATTTTAGTGGCACGGGCTGATCGCAGAGGTTCGCGAAGGCCTGAAAGCTAGCAAGATCAATTTTGCTCTGTGGAAAACCCGCCCCATACGGGAAACCTGCGCCATCACGTCCGGTGAGGTAGTCATAAACGCAGTCTGCCGGATTGTCCGAGAATATGCGAACGCCCGTGCGAACCGATTTAACCAGAGAAAAGTCTGCAACCACGCGCAGAGTTGGCGGGCCCTGCGGGTAGACCTTGCCGATCTGCTCTCCTTCGACTTCTTCGAAGATCGTTAGAGCATTTGCAACGCCACGCATTCGGTGCGCGGAGGTATAGACGCCGGGGAATGCTGAGATGAGTTCGCTATAAGCCGTCTGCGCACTCTGCCCCATGCGGAACAAGATACGAGCGACCTTCTTCAATCCACCGAACCCGAAATTCACTTCATAAGGATCGGTTGTAACGTATCCATCGCCACCGATTGCAACGAGCTGATCGTTCAGCCATACCTCTTTGATCTGCGATATTTCGCCTTCATTGAGCGTCGTCTGAGAATAAAGAAAGCCGCCTTTACTCTCGAAGAATGAGAGCGTTCCGCCAACCTTGTTTGTGCCATAAAAGCGGACGCGCGCACCCGTCGATTGACGCACAGTAGCTTGTCGGTCCTGCGGTGTCGGCGTGTTGAATTGCGGCTTCGGAGTGAAGGCGTTCAGCAAGGCCGAGGCGCCAAGCACCCCAGCGCCGATAATGGCAGAACCCACCAAGGTCGCGCCTAAGCCTGTGATCGCACCGCCCCAGCCGATGTTTACAAGGAAGGCGACGCCGATGGACAATGGGTCACGGCGTCGACGCGGATCCCGGCTCTTACGGCCGCTATCATCCCTCCACCTACTCATGGATAGACCACGCAGCAATGACGGTAGGAGCGGTGACAAACGCGATACCGGTTTCGGAACGCACTGCCCAGCACTTGGCGGGGCCAGCTGTGCCAGTACAAATTGCGCCGTAAGGAACGCCGTTATGATCGATGATGCCGATGTCGCCCATCGCAGGGCTATCAGTTGGCTTCGCGCCGACAGCATCAGCAAGCCGATTGATGAAAGCAGGTAGGCCACCTTCGCGTTCAATCAGAGCGTGCTTCTCTGCCTCGGTGCGATACGCGCCTCGCCACTCAGGAACCGGATCAACGCCGTGCACGGCCTTCCACCAATCCGCCATAAGCAGGCAGCAATCATTTTGGCCCAGCACAAAGCGGCGACCCGCACTGGCGTGCAGGAACTCAATCAATTTGCATTGCATGGAATGTCCTAAGCTCTAAGCCAATTGACGGTCTTGAACAGGAGGGAAGGCGCGAACTCGAAACCGCGATCCCCCGGCCAACGCGCTTGCTGGTCAGTGTCAGTTTGGAGCCCCCACGGCGCACGCACACGATCAACAAAAAGCGTTTCTGCTGTAAGGGAAATTGCCTGTTGGCCAAGCCGTGCAGACATGCGGGGCGTATCCATGACCCCGGCCCAGATAGCGATCTTGCTATCTAGCGACGTCCCCGCTTCTGTCAAAAACTGGAGGTAGACAGCACAAGGTCTCCCAGTCGCTTCATACGAACCATTAGCCGCCACGCTGACGAGAAACGCGTCGACGCCTGAAAGCATAAAAGTCGCCTGGGGCGCGGACATCTTCACGCTCTGTTCAAGGCCAGACACAGAAAGCAACTGGCCAAGTCCCAACCATTCGTGGCCGTCGACCGTCAGATAGCCTTCCCGATCCGTGAAGCGCTGAGTGCCGCTGGCGAACTCGAATTCAAACAGCACAGCAACTGCCACGCGCCTGCCCTCGGCAAGCTCGCGAACCACAAGTGGCAACATGTGAGATACCCTTGCTTAGGTCCAGCCAAGCGGCTCGATGAGATTGATCTGTGCTGTAGCGAAGCGGCCTAGGCGAAGGTCCGCACGCCCTTCATCGTCGCTTTCCAGTCGCCAAACACTTTTGGCGTCAAAGTCGACTACATCGGTTTCCGGAACAGCAGCGACCCGCAATCCGGGCTCAAAGCCCAGACGATAGGTGTCGCCAATCTTTTCCCAGTTGGTGATGACATACAGCCGATCGGCGATAGAGAAGAACAGCCCTGCTGACATGGCATCATTGAGCCCAATTGCGGTAATCCCAATGGATTTGGCACCCTTGGGCGCAAAAGCGAGAATCTCTGCGCTCGGCTGCGCAAGCTTAAAGCCTGCGCCGTCACTGTGCGGTACGCCGTCAGCATAGAGTACAGGCGCTCTGCCCGAAGCTCCGATCTCATTGCGGTTCAAACGATATCGATCGCAAACGCGAATGCGGACGTAATTCCAGCGCCCCTGCAACTGATGCCGAACCATACGCCACCCGCGAACGCGGGCTTCGTTGTTCAACGGCAGATTGATCGTCCACTTCCACACCGACGAAAGCGGAGAGATGATCTGTTCTTGGCCATTGATTGCTGAACCGCCCGAGCGCGTGTTAGGCACCAAACGCGGGTCGGTCCTGTCGGTGATCGGCAAGGAAAGATTGTAGATTTCAGGCATTCGGCCTAACCCATCCCATACCGAAGTTGCTTTTCAGCCGTGGCGGCTGGCGAAGCGTTAACACTGGTTCTGATCAAAGCAGGGGCAGCACCGCCGACCACGCGCCCGGCGTGATCAGTGACGTAAGCCGACATCTTCTCGTCATTTGTCTCGACGTGAACTGTCAAAGCCTGCGGCTGCGCGGCCTGAGGGGAGTGCTGCGGGCTTTGGACAATCACTGGCACTTTGCCGCCTGCCGGAAGTGGGATAACTGCTTCTTGACCGTGCACGACGCCACGGGCTTCACCTCGACGGCCACCGGTGTTTGCAGTGCCCTTAGCGAAACCAAACATGCTACCGATAGCGCCGAAGATCCCGCCGCCACCGCCGCCGAATAGACCACCGCCAATTGCGTTGATGCCCATTTTGATCAGGTTCTTGAGCAGGTCCTGCATGACGCTGTTCAGCAGTTCGCCAGCGTCTTTCCCCTCAAGAAACCCGTCAATAATGCTATCAAGAGCATTGCGGCCAGCCTGAGCAAGTTCGTCTGCAGTCTGACGCGCCTTGTTTTGAGCTTCTGCAAGGCGAGCCGCTTCTGCTGTCGCAGTTGCGTACCCAGTTGCCAGTGCTTCAATCTGTGCTCGCTGATCAGGCCCCAAATCTAGGCCAGCTCTGATGGCGGCATTCTCAAGTTCTTGTACGGCCTTTAGTCGCTCTTTGGCGTAGCCGTAATCATTGAGCAGCGGATTAAGCGCAGCTGTTAGCGCTGTCTCCTGCTTGAGCATGTCAATCTTCCGCTGGAACTGCTCAATGCTGTCTCCGTATTTATCTCCTGCAGACTTGCCGCCCCCTTTGCTGCCCAAGCTGGAAGGGATTGAGGGGCCGCCAGGCTTTCCTTCGTTAGATAGGTCTGGCGCGAACTGCTTCCCGAACTGGCGCCAACTGGGCATGTCGCCCAAATCATTTGTTGTGCTTGCGGCAGCGGCCCGCGCCGCATTCGCTGCATCCCTCATCGCGAAGAAAGTATCGATGACACCCAACACACCCGTTTTGAGTGCTGCGAAATCCGGGTTTACTGAAGCCAGTGCCTCAACCGCCTGATGAGCTTTCTCGACGCTGCCACGGCCCTTGAGTATCTGATTGAAGAGATCCTGCACTGCTGCATCGACTTCTCCAAATCGCCCCTTGGTATTAACCGCTAGATTTACAATCGCCTGCTCTGCGTCGGTTAGCGCTAATTCATATTCCTCTGCGGTGCGAACATTGCCACCGAGTGCTTCGTTGAGTGCGACAACCCCATCCGCGGGGGACTTCCCGAGCTTAGACAAGGCAACGAGTATCTGAGCTATGTATGCAATTTCGCGGGCACCCTCAGAAAGGAACTGTGCCAGCTCGTTGCCCAAGCCATTGAACACCTTATCGAACAATGGTTGGTCTGGCGCATTGCTGATAGCATCAGAGATCGCGATAATCCCTTCAGCCAACGCGGCGCTTGAACCAACTGCCTTGTCAGCTTCTCCAACGAAGATCATGACGGCGTCTTTGAGTAGAATGAAGCCGTCTGCGACCGTTGCAGGCATATTTCCCGCCTCAACGCGCAGAGCCTCCATTTGGCTGGTCACGCCATACATTTTGTCGGTCGTGATTTTGCCTTCTTCGCCCAGCTTCCGAAGCTCGTTTACCGATACCCCCATACTGTCAGCGAGGGCTTTCGAAAGGCGTCCACCCGATTGAATGACTATATTAAGGTTCTCGCCACGCAGGGAGCCTGAGGCCATGGCCTTTGACCAGGCATCCATGACCGACTGCGCTCGCTGACCGCGCACCGCGCCAACGACGAGCGCGTTATTCAGCGTCTCAACTAAGTCCAGCTGCTGCTCGGTGCTGTAGCCTAGGGCTGACAGCGCTTGCTGGTTTTGAAGGTAACCTTCAGAGGTCTGTTCTAGGGAGGAATACGTACGCCGCGCCATCTCAGACAGACGGCCCATTACGGCGGCCCCGCGCTCTATACCACCAGCAGCGTTATTCACTCGCGAGTTCAAGTCTGTCCAAGCGGACGTCATGGAGATGATCGACGTAGTGGTCAAGGCAATCCCGAGGACGCCAAACGCTCGCCCAACAGAGCCAAAAGCGCCGACCATCCGTCCCTGCATGCCTTGGGCGCTTCTGCTCAGGCCGTCAAACTGACGCTGCATGGAGCCAACACGTTTATCTGTCTCGCTGTTGGCCTTGGCGAGAGCACGCTCATATTTGTTGGTGCTCGCCTCTAGCGAGACGATTAGGCGCTCAATGTCAGTTGCCATCTTGCCTCACTGAAGTTTTATGCGATTTGAGGCAGGAAGGTCGCGCCGTCCCAAAGGTACGTCACGGTGACAGGTACGCCTTCTGGCGTGTCCATTTCCTGCATTCTTGCCCAGATGCGGTCTTTTTCAGTCTCTGAGAGCTTGTTGTTTTGCTGCGGAGAATTTGCGCGCACGTAGCCGTGCCAAGCGGCCCAAAACTTCCACATAGACGTCCGGTCAACTTCTTGAGCTGTCCAGCCCATTGCAGCGCCGGCGGCGTAGATCCGCGACATTCGAAACTTGCCATTCGGCAGATCGTCTAGCCGGTCACCTTCTTCGCCCGACGCCGCCTGGGCTCCCCCGGCGGTTCTTCTGGCGCCCCCACAATCGAAGTTTCCAGAATGCCGCGAGCAAATGATGCGTTTACGACAAGGTCTTGCGGCCGCGCTTCGACATAGGTCTTGACCAGCTTGAGTGCCTTGGCGGGATCGACGCCACTGCCTATCAAACCGAGCCGGATCGTTGTCGCAACATCTTCAATTCGCCACTGGCTGGACGCTAGCCGCGCCAACACCACGAAGGGGCCCGCATTGCACGCATCCTGCAGCTCGCTGAGTTCGCCCCAACTGAGGGCGAACTCATATGTGCCGTCCGCCCAATCGAGTGGCGGCGTTTTTCCCGAACGGCTCATTAGGTTGTCGCCGCAGAAGTACGGACCATCTCACCATCGGACTGAAGCGAGAAATTGCCAGTGACGCGGCCGGTGTTATTTGGCGCACCCACTTCGACGGTTTCAACGTGCATAGCGCCGGTCCAAGTCCAAGTGGTCGTCGGGAACTCCATTTCTATCTTGACTGGAACAGGGTCTGGGCTCTCCCAAGCAGACAGCCACGTGTCGACGGCAGCTTGGGCAAGAACGCCCTCGCCAGATACCGACATGCTGAGGCTCGTCGCATCGCGGCCAACCCAGTCCACCAACAGCGGATTATCGCAGTCCGGCACCTGAAATTCTTCAAGGCCCTTTGTCATCGTCAGAGACTTAGATGTGAGCCCGCATGGGGCCGCATAGACGATAGTTTCGGAGCCGCTGCCGAGCATGATGCGCAGCAAGCCGCCCTTCGTAGTCACGGGTTTAGCCAAAGTGGCCTCCTATTATGTTGGATTATGGGGTTTCAACAGTGGCCGTGAACTGGATCACTGCGTGGTTGATCACACCGTCGCTCTCGCGAAGGATGCGGGTCATTTCGTGCCGGATGGACACGAGCGCATTTGTTGACAGGTCGAGGTCTGCTTTGTGGAGCGCCTTCTTTACGAGCCCTGCGATTTGACGGGCTTGGACTGAGCCGTAGGCAAGACCGGAGCCCCACGACCAAACGTCAATCTGGAAAGTGATCTCTTCGCCGTCGATACAATCGGCATCATCAGGGGCCGAAGTTACAGGCCCAAAGCTGATGTAGGGACTAGCGACATCAGGAACGAGCGCACCGCCAGAAAGCTTCTCAGGCACACGGTCATAAATTTTGTTGCCGACGATTGCGGTAAGCGCCGCCACCTCTCGGAGCTTGTTCAGCGCCGCGAGCTGCAGATCATAGCTTGGTTCCATTTCAGCCCCCGGCTGCGATGCGTTTGGCTGCCTTATTGACGGCGCGCGTTACACGGCCCTTGGCACGCTTCCGAACCGCCCTGTAGGCAGGGTAGAAAAATGGCTGCGCTGCTGAGCCAGGATGCTTACTGCCCGCAAACCGCCCACCATTGAGGTGTGGCGCGGTACCAAATTCGATCAAGCGTGCGTAGTAGGCATCTCCGCCACCAGCAAAAATTGTGATCTTCATATTGCCGGAAGCTGTGGCCCCTGATTTCACCCGGCCGAGAACAATCGCGCCCTTCGGGGCTTCTCCCCACGTCCAGCTGATCGACATTTGAAGATCGCCGCTATCTACAGGAGCCAGAGACTTCGCCAGTGCGACTATCTCGTTGGCGCTTTGCTCCATTGCCTTGCGGATCTCGGCTTCTACTGCCTTCGGAAATGCACGCAGTTTCCGCTTCAGGCTTTCGAGCCCTTGGATGCGGGTTGCCATTAAGATCACGCGCCTTCCACCGCGATGAACTCAAGCCATTGGTTCGTCCCATCAGGATCGGCCGGAGGCGAAGTCACTGCGAACACTCTGGCGGCATTGCGGGCATCAACCAGTCGCCACGCAGTCGTGATCTGCCTGGTTTGAGAGTTGTTCCGCACTGTGACTACGTAAGGCTGACGACCGCCGAGACGAGCTGCAGTTACTTCCTCACCTCCAGTTCTGGGTTTCAGCCCAGCGGCGATCGGTTTGGGAAACGCGTTCTCGAACTCGCCAGCCCCAGGCACTGGATTACCCCAGCCATCATCGAGCGGAGCCGCAAACTGACAGTGCAGACGTTCACGCAGCGCCCCTGCCCGCCGAAAGTTCTCAGCCATCAGTCTTTGGAGGGCTTGTTCGGAACGCCGACCTTCTGGCCCTTGCCCGCCTTGGTGGCGGCATCGACCACGGCGTTAGTGATCTTGCCAGAAACAGCAGCACCCGTGACGATCTCGCCTTCATGACCCTTGCGGAAGGCTATGGTGACCTGAGATGTCGGCTTGTAGTCGAAGTCGTCAGTGAATTTGAAACGTTCGGCCATCTTAGGCTCCTAGATTGCTACCCAGCGGTAGGGCCAGATCAATTTGCGCGCAGCAGCCGGAAGGCCATCGCCTTCTTCACCGCTCCGACTGTCATAAAAGGCACCAACCGTCAAAAAGCCCGCAGCCTTGAAGACCGCTTCCTGACCGTGAGGGACTAAAGCAATGTTGCAAAAGCGAAGCATCGCCTGCTCTGCCGCGTCCATGTAGGCTCGGATGAGCGCATCTTCGTCGTCATGGTCGACACGGATCGCTGCCTTGACCTCTGCTAGCTCCCAAAGCGGGCCTAGCTCGTTAATGACGATATCGGCCATCGTCAGGCCTCCTCAGCCGCTTCTACAGCGTCAGTTAGCTGGCTCGTAACACTCGCGAAGCCCTTCCAGTTCTTGGCATGCTCCGAAACGGAGAGCGGCTTACCCTCTTGCGCCTCAGTGAGGAGAAAGGTCGGACCTGTTGCTCCGGGGATTGCTACTCCATCAGCCAGCAATTGACGGCTAACCTCTGGAGGCTCTTTGCCGCTCCAAACGCCCGGAACGATCGTGATCGTTTCGCCAACCGTAAGCGTTCCGGTGATGCTTGGCAGTGTGGTGTTTACTGGCGCTGCTGGCGCTCCGCCCTGTGCACCCACAAAACCGGCGTAGCTACGCTTGTGATTTGCCTTGCTGCGCATAGCTCACGCCTTCGCCTTTGCCGCAGCCTCTGGCTTAGTGGCGTTAGCTGGCTCGGTCTTGTCCTTGTCCTGCTCAGACAAAGCTGCCTCACCGGCGGCGAGCGCCGCTGTATCGTGCGTTTTGGCCGCAATGGCGGCATCCAGATCGGACAGCTCCGCCTTCTTCGCCGCGATCAGCGCGTCAAGGTCGTCGATTTCGGACTGCTTTGCTACTTTCTCGTCGTCGATGGCCTTCAATGCACTGTCAGCGGCGGCCCTTGCCGTGTCGACCACCGCTTTGATTGCAGCCACCGCGGTATCGGCCTTATTGCGCTCTGATACGTTAGTATCGGGCGTTTCGGCGGCGGCCTTGGGCTTCCGGCCGGTAGCCTTCAGAACACCTAGCTTTACCAGGTGCGCCGCATCGGCTTCGGTCAATTCACGCTCGGCACCCTCTTTGTAAAATCGGTCGCCTTCGTGCCCACGCAGCACGTCATAAACGATGGTCTTGGACATGATGGTCTCCTTCGGTTCATAGAAAAGGCGGAGCCAGAGCCCCGCCTTTCGTGATCAACCGAACGACTTACGAAACGCGTCCAAAGTCGCCGTAGATGAACGCTTCCGGACGATAGACAGCCAGGGCGAGGCGCTCTTCTGCGAGGACGGTGACGAGGTTCTTGATGAAGTCGTCTTCGTTCTCTGTGGCCACTTCGACGCGAGCCTGCCAACGGTCGAAGACCTGAGCACCAAGCTTGAAGGCGCCGGTCAGGAACTTGTCGACAGCAATTGCCTGCGTGGTCACTACCGGCAGACCCCAAAGGGTTGGCGAAATCGACCCCTGCGGATTGCCGATAATGTAGTTTCCACCAGCGTCCTTAAGGGTTTCAATCCACGCCCAATCTGTCGGGTGCATCACGTGGCCGGTTGCAGGGTATTCAGCAAGCGCTGCCTGCAGCATAGCCAAGCGCATCAGATCAATGCTGGTTGGGCTGGTGAGGGTGATCGGTGCCGAATAAGAGGTTGCCTGCGGGATAATGCCGAGCAGGTTCTGGCCGGTGCCGTCGCCATTCAGGAGCTGCCCTTCTTCCTTGAAGGCAAGACCATAAAGGAGACGCTGATCGATGATTGAGCGAAGCTGGGGAATATCACTGAGGACCTGACGCGAAGCCTTCATCCAGTGCGCGATGACCTTAGCCGATGTGTTTTTCAGATCGAGCTTGATGTCTGAACCTGGCTTTGCAGCTCCTTCCGCAACCATTCCGGCGTTGTTCGTGAAGCCGGTTTCCTGAACGAATTCAAGAGTGCTTCCGTCCATCTGGCCGGGCGAGATCAGATCACGAACTGTCATGCGGCGCTGAGGCAATGCCTGTATGCCTGAGAGGCGTGTGTTCTGAATGCCGTCGCCGACTGAGCCGCCAGCATCAGTGGTGAGTGAGGTCAGCGTGGCCTTAGCTTGGAAGTCAATTCGCCCGCGAGGAGTGGCCTGTGCCATGAAGGCCTTAACCTTCTCGTCTTCGGCGAACTGCTCGCCGAACGACTTGGCACGCTCGTCGCCGCCACCTGCACCTTCAGCAACGCGCTGTTCGAGCTGAGAAAGCTGCTCGTTCAGTCCATTCATCTTGATCAGCGCTTCGTCGGCCTGCGTCTTGATGGAGGTGCTGATTTCGCCAGATTTCTTGGCTTCGCCAAGGGCCGTTTCAGCGATTTCTTTGACCTTATCCAGCGACTGCTGGAACTCGGACTTAACTTCTGCCGCAAGCTGTGCAGCAGTTTTGCTGGGCCCGCCGTCGTGGTCAGGGGCACGCATAAAGCGGCCCATGGACTTTTCGGCGGGGGTCATGGCGCCAAGAAGCGCCGCGCTGCCCATAAGGGCAATTCGGTTGGTTTTCATGGAAAAGCTCCAAAGTGGGTTGTAGGGGTTAGCCTTTCAGGGCCAGCAAGAATGCAAGTCCATCATCCGCAGCGGCAGGTTCCCCCTGCCCCTTAAGGCAGACGCGCGCGGCACGCTCTGCCTCCGAATTCGAGAAGCCCAATCCCTTGAGCCAAGTCTCAAATTCGCGCTCAGTAAGCCGGTCCCCGGCCTTGAGCTTATCCGTCAATTGATGAGCGGCCTTGAACGCCTTCACGCTGGTAATGCGCGCGTTCTCATTGGCACCGATGCTCACCACAGAAACTTCTTTAAGATCGAGCTTTTCGAGCGTCCAAACGCCCGTTTCTGTATCGACCTTGTATTCTTTAATGCGATAGCCGATGGACAGGCCGTCAATATCGCCGTTCTTGAGTAACGAATGCGCTTCGCGAGCGCGCTGAACGTCCATATTCAGACGCCCTCGCATGAACAGGCCTTTCTCGTCCTCGAAAGCCTCAACCCATTTGCCTATTGGCTCGTCACGCTGATGTTGCCAGAACAGCTTTGGCATGGTTCCGGCCGCTTTGTGCGATGCTAGGCTTTCCGCGAAAGCACCGGGCGCTACGACATCTCCATAGCTGTCGGGTTCGCCGCCAAACGTTGATCCGTACCCTTCAAACTCACCGTCATCCTTAAGTGCCTTGATCTGCAGGACTGGGGCAGAATGGGCCAAGCTTAAGCCAGCGTCTTTAAACTGCATCTTCTGTCTCCTGAGCCCCGGCCTGAGTGATTGGGACGTTCTGCGACTGCATTCTCGGCACCTCACCGCCCTCGACAGGTGGAAGATTTTCGAGCGCACGCACTTCGTTGATGGTCATCCATCCGTTGTTGAGCGCAGAGCCGTAGAAAGCCGACCGACCGGCGCTATCGCCGCGTAGCAGGCCCTCAAGGTTGAATTCGATGGTAATACCCCGCGCCACGTCGTCGGCAGTGAGCAATTGCTTCTGCAAAGCCTGTTCAATGCGCTTAAGGCGGCGGCGAAGGGTGAATTTGACAAAGCCCAGCGTCTGCTGCTCGATACCAGTGCCCCAACTGGTCGACTTCTCGGTATGCCCGACCATGTGTGGCGGCACACCGAACAGACGGCAGATTTCCTCGACCGAGAAAGCGCGAGACTCCAACATCTGGGCGTCTTCAGGCTTCATCGAAATAGTCGAAACCGTTTGGCCGCCCTCTGCAATGAAAGGACGCCCTGCGTTCATCGCGCCCTGGTACTTTGCCGCGAGCGCATCTTCGACATCTTTACGCTGCGCGGGCGTCAAAAACTCTTTGAACGCGACAACAACGTTGGGTCGCAGGCCATTCTTAAAGGTTTGGGTAGCCGAGGCGTTGATACCGGTGGCTAGATCGAATGTCTTGCGCCCGTATTCGAGGGTAGATAGGCCGCCGAGAGGGCTCCCCCCGAAACCGCGAATGTGGAGGACTGTTTCGTCCGTTTCGTCATAGCTCTTACCGTCGAGCGTCCAACGATAGCCGATCCGACCACCTGATAGTTGCCGCACCGACATCAGATCAGGATAAATCGGCACCAAACCGACGACTTTGCCCTTATTTTTGACCTTGCGGGCGTAGCCGTTACCCCGCAATTCGAGGCTAGCGCAAACAAATTCCCAGAAATCCAAGGCCGTCTGCTGACTGTTCGGGCTGTCATGAAGCACCCTGTAGAGAGGGTGATCTTTAGCCAGCTCGCGCGAGCCGTCCTTTGCAGCGCGGTAGACCATTACAGGCAAAGATGCCTGCGTTCCTACCAGCAAATTCACACACGCCCACGCTGTAGACAGCCCTAGAACAGCGTTTTCCGTCATGGCAACGCCAGTGATTGTGTCCTCGTCTCGGTTCCGCCAATGCGTGGGATCTCTGAGAGATAGCGGCGTCCCCTTGATGAGGGTGAGCAGCGCGGCCTTTACTCGGTTCATGCTGCCCCCGTGAGACTGCTCAAATAGTCGTTCAGAGATCCGCCAGTACGCGCCTGGGGGTTTCGTGACATCAGCGTCACCGCGTTAAACATCGCCATGGCCGGGTCGATCTTCGCGTCACCAGCTGATTGCTTGGTGGCTCGAATGCCTGTTGCTGTCGGTTCAATTTTCAGGTTCGGCACACACCAGTTCATCAGCGGGCCGCCGGAGTGTTTGAGCAGCCCAGAAGCAAGGCGGCGTTCAGCGCCCTTAATACTGCTCATCATCCAGCCACCTTGCGGCGCAGCAACGAGCAGGCCAGCTTCCTGAGTGACCTCGATCTCGTCGAGGGCATCTTCCATTTCGCCTAAGCCAGAAGCGTCAACTGCTACACCGCCAAGCAATCCCATGTCTTTGATCCGAGTGATATGCTCGATGATCGTGGCAACGTCGCCGAGTGGATCATCCAGCACCGTCAGTTCGCGCGCTGCCTGAAGTGTTTCGAGCCGCGTAACCAGTTTGGGCCGGAGCTTGAATAGGCCCTTGTGGCACCAAGCATGAGACCAGCTTAGCCAACGCTTCATTCGTCGAGTGGACTTAACCCCGTCGATTTCAAATTCGACTTCGATCTCGGCAGGCTCTCGGCCAAGGACTGAAAGCCCGAAAAGGTCATCAAGGCCACCGCCATCGATACCCACCACAGCCACTTCGCTTCGCTCCAGCAACCGCTCCAGCGCTTCGTAATGACCAAGCGCGCCAAGCTCGGTGTCCTTAGCTTCTGCCCAGTGGTCCGCGCCGGGCCAGCGGTTTGCCCGCAGGTTGAGACCTATCTCGACGTTGAGATGCTTGGCGAGGAAGGTTTGGAGGCCACTACCCTCGCCTGTCTTCTCCTTGATGAACTCGCGCTCAAGCCACTGCTGGCTAACTGACCGCCCCAGATTAGGGTTAGTCACATAGAAATTGGATGCCTCTTCATAAGCCTTGTCCTTGAGCATCTGCTCAGGGAATTCGTAGAGAACCGGCAAGAACTGAGGATCGACAACCTGCCCGTCTCGCACTTGGCGCGCATAGTCGAGCTTAGCCTTGAACACGCCCGCTGGCGGCTCGTCGCTCTGCGTCGAAGCGTAAATCACAAAGCCTTCAGGCCGCGACACCAACCCGCCCGTAGCCTCTCGGAGCATTGCGTCGGCATTGGGCCGCTTTCCGAAGACCCAAAGCTCGTCGATGAAGATGCGGCCGGCCTTTTTCCCGGAAACCGTATCGGTGTCGGCCGCGACGACTTTCAGCGCGGCCTTGTTGCTCAAGTGCGTTATGGTCCGAAGATGGTCCTGAACGTGCAGGAAACCATTCTCGCCAGCATTCGCGTCCAACTCAGGATCGGCCCGCACCATGGCGGCCGCTGGCTTGTAAGCGTTCTGCGCAACCTCGATCGTTGGCGCCAAGATGAGGATTTCCTCATTAGCTCGCCAATTTACGATCAGGGCCGTCAACATGATCGCCGCAGCGATCGTGGATTTGGTGTTCTTCTTACTGATCAGCAGAAAGAACTCGGTGATGAGCTGCTTGCCTGTTTCCGGATCGTTGGCGCCAAAGATGGCTGCAACGAAGTCGAACACCCACTGGTCGCTGACCTCACCGAACGTCGGCTGCCCGGGCAGATCGACGACACGCAGAGATTTGAAAACCTCCAGCGCGTGTTCGGCTTCGCTTTGGAACAGCGGGGTGAACGGTATCAGCGATCGCTGGGCGACTATTCGTGTCTCCCAGTCAAGGCAGGCAGTGCTCCAGTTTGGCATTTAAGTGTTGTCCGCCACCAGACGAGGTGCCTGTCGAGGGGCAAACCGATTGCCCGGAGCTGTTGCTGCGTCGGCTGCGGCCTGTCGTTGCTGTTTCTTGCCCTTCGCGGTCTCTGCCGCTGTTTCGCCCATAGTCTTCAGCGCCAGCGCGATTGTCTGCAAAGTCTTCGCCCTGGTCGGAAGGCTCACCGCCTGTTTGAGGGCACTGATGCGATCTGGGTCAGTTTCGTTGAGCTGGATGATGACTTCCATCTCACCCTTATGAAGCGTCTCGGCGCTGAGCTCATCAAGCAGGCGCTCGGCAATATTTCGGCCGCGACCGATGACGTCCTCAACCTTCGTCTGCTCCGCTGGCGTGAGGTCCACAGAGGACTGGTTCGCACTTTGCGTTTGGTGCGAACTTTGGCTTTGGTTCGCAACCTTCCAACCGTGCTTTTTGGCCTGCTTGCGGATCGCGGCATCGGAAATCTTGTACCACTTGGCAATCGCCCGGATACTCTGCTTTCCAGCCTCAAATTCCTTTCGAATAGAGGCCCAGTCGATGGCGCTTTTTTTGTCAGTCATGGGTCTGTACGCGCCTTGGTTCGCACCCTCGATTTTCAGCCAGCAAAAAAATCTCTGCGTGAGGGCGACGTGGGTCCAGAAAGACGAGGCTTCCCAGACTTCGGATACCCCCCTGGCTGGGTCAGGGTTGCCCGGGCCGCTTCAGCCGCTCGATGACATCGACGATGCACCTAGTGCCGACCTTGTAAGGCGGCGACCCTTCGGTCTCGTCCTCGAAAGTCAGCTTGTAGTCGACAGCATCAACATCATCGTCTGGTCCGTGTTCATCACGTATCTCGTGGTGCACCATATGACCGATGATGGACTCGAGCTCATGCCGGTCGAGGATGCGGCGAACACGGCGCTCATGCACCTCTTTGGTGTTGAGCTTGCTCATAGCTGCATCTCCATCTTGCGCTTGTCGCTATCGTGGTAGGCCTTACTCACAGCCTGCAGATTGTCGACATCCCAGAACAGCCGCTCATCGCCTCGATGCGGGACCACGTGGTCAACCACTGGGCTGTTGGGCGCAGGGTGCGCACCGATGAGCAGCACGCCTGTCTGCTGGCATGTGTAAAGGTCACGGACAAGCACTGCATCTCGGAGCTTCTGCCAGCGAGCTGAGTGATACCAGCTGCGGACTGTAGCATCGGCACTGTAGCGCTTGTCTCTGATCTCTCTTGTGGTCTTGAGCTTGGGAGGAAGGGCGGACAGCCGAGGCTTCAGTACTTGGATCACCCACGAAACTCCGACCAGAGCGCGACAGCGGCCAAAGCAATTGGCGTGATGACCGCGCTGACCAACACCAGGCCTACAAAGCGAGGTTCTGAGAGCGTCTGCATGCCCAGAAGCATATCAACACCAGCCCAGAGCACTCCTAGGGCAAACCCTAGAGCGAGGCCAACGAGGATGAAGAAGAACCCTGCTTCCACGATGCTCTCCTGAAACTGATTACCGGCATCCTGTTAGGCGGGGCGATGCTTGTGCCAGTCCTGCTGGCTAACAATGATGCTAAGTCCGAACGGGAGCCGGTAGTAGTCGTGCCACTGGCCCTGACGATCCGCAGCGCGGCTGATGATTGTGCTGCCGCCACATTTCGCCAGAACCACCGACCAGTGCCAAGTTGCACTTCCTCGCGGATGGTACGCGACGAGCACCAAGTTGCCCGCGCTGTCGCGATGCATGAGGTCATAGCCGCCGATGTGCAGACGAATGCGGTTGCGGCTTACTTGTGCGGCCATGCTCATCACTCCATGAATTGATCACCGGCATCCCACCGGTATGACGCGAGACTGCGCACGCTGCGGATGAGGGTTAGGCCGGGATCTTCTCGCTCTCGATCAATTTGGTAAGGAAGCGATTGGCGACACGTTGTGCCTCGGCGCGCGTCGACCAGAAGGCCTGCCCATTTTCCCCAACCGGCTTGCCGTCAACCTTTGGGAAGAAGGCACCTTCATCGGTTGTCATGCCAAGGCCGAGCTTTTGCGTGGTCGCACGAGCTTTCATGGTCGCTTCTCCAATAGGGTTTCGAGCGGGACAGTGTTTGCAGAAGCTGTTGAAGATACCCGCTCGATAGTGTCAGCAGGCCGGGGGAGCCGTATCAGTGCAAAGGAGTATGCGTAACCGCCCGTCCCTGCGGTTCAATGCACTTACCTGCTTATCGAGCCTCTGAGACAGAAGCCGGAAAAACAGGGCGACCCGCGATGAAGCGGGCCGTCCGTATTCAATCGCCGGTGGCTAAGCCAGTAATCGGCCCGGATCGTAATGAAGGCGCGCACTGACAAAGTCGAGCTTAGCCGGGAATGTCACGAAGCGAGGATGAGCGGCATCTTCATCATCGCCGTCCGGACTGAGGAAGGCGTGAGATGCCGGGAGCGCTTTGTGCTCGCAGATAGCAAAAGCCGGAGCCTGGAATTCAGGGGCCGCAGTTTCGAGGAAGTTTTCAGAGGGCAGTTCGAGAACGCAGATGTCAGGCGCTGGGTCTGCCATGGCGATGGGCGCAGAAGCCATCATCGCAAGGCCAAGCAGCGCCGCACCAATGAAGGAGCGAATGTGCATGGTTGCCTCTATGTTGTGTGATTACCCAAAGAAGAAGGCAGTCGCCGAAGCAACTGCCTTTAAGTTAGCGGCCTACACCTTTGGCGTGCCCCTCGAAAGTGCCAAACATCAAAACTTCAGCAATTCAAATCACTAAAGCAAAATCGCTTGGCGCATTTACCGCTAATACCTGAATCATACTTGTCCGTGCCCCGCTGTCAAGCAGCGCCACGCACTTTTGCCTTGTACGCACTTTGCTAGATCCAGCAGGCGAGACAAAGAATTGTGTGCTTATAACGTATAAGGCGCTTCAGATCACAACTTCTGACTACAATGAAAAAAGAAGCGTTCTGGTCATGACTGCAGAAACTAAGCACGCATACCGAAATTCGCCCCCACTTAATCGACTCGCCACTGAGTGATCCTAGGCGTAAGGTTCGTTTGCTGCCGGGATCTACTTTAGCGTGAAGTTCCGCGGAATAGTTAGTCTTGGTGCCTATTAAGGCGTCCTGAGCGGCCACAGCGATAAAGGAACGCGCAATGCCTGTCGTTACCGTCAATTGCCCTCACTGCAACAAACAGAACAAAATGCACATCGAGGGAGTAAGTTTGAACCAGCAAGTTCAGTGTTCGAACTGCTCGAAAAAACTTGGCCATTTAGATGCCTTGATACGGGCGAAAGGCGCAAATGGCGATGCCGTTGACGGCGCATGACCACCATCACGTGAGGCGATGTACGCGTCAGGCCAACATGCTGTCTCCACGTGACTGTGACGCTAATCTACCCCAGCTAAATAACGTGATCCTGGAGCCCCTATGCGAGAGAGGGAGTGCCCCTCAGCGTTAAGAGCTTGTGCACGTGGATCATTTCTTTCTGCTGAGAGTTTACCCGTTCGATAAGTTTGAATGGGTTTTGTGAATTGTCGAAAAGACCGAAAATTGGAGTAGTTTTGCCGCGCCGCTGGGAGAAAGCCTATTTTGGCCGAGGAGGCAAATTGGGCGACCTAGATGCCTATTTAAGTGCAGAATTTCCTCCCTTCGAGTTCAACACGGATCTTGTTGCCGACGAGCCGAACGAAACTCTCATCGTCTTAGCTCTGTCTACCGATGGAGAGACGGTGAGCGCTGAGGTTTCAGACACCGAGCTCGAAGCTATTTATCAGGCAATTGAAGCTTTCTTTGCGCCTAGCCTATCGCCCTCGAATTGAGCTCTCTTGCGAAACGCCTCACTTCAACGCCCGTTAGCCTAGCCTTCTGATATGTCTCCATTTTAAGCGCGAAAATGCCCCTCGCCTAAAATGGGCCATAGATTTCATAACCTGGTCCCCCCAAACCTGCCCCCTATCAGAGTCCAAGCTCATGCCCTTAAAAACGGTCACTCGCGAACAGCTAACTGAAGTGGCGTATGCAGCTTCCTACGTCGACAGAGATGAAGCGAAAAGCATCGTGAGCCGAGCGATCGAGATGATAGGTAACGCAATCATCGACGATCAGCTTGTTAAGCTAACTTCGTTCGGAACATTCGAGGTGCGCTCCAGGCTGGCGCGCTTGGGACGGAACCCCCGAACACTTGAAACTGCGACAATAGCACCACGTAGAGTAGTGGTTTTCAGGCCGAGCGCCGCCTTACAAAACAAGATCAAAATAGCCCAAAGCAAATAAACCCTACAATTAAACTTAGGGTCATTATCTATTTCACCTCAATACTGCAAAATCATATCCAGTCGCAAATGGCACTACGGCCAAAAACACTGCATCACCTGATAGTGTTCGGCTATCACGCATTTATTGGAACACTTTCCCTATTGGCCCATTGCTGACCGTGCTCAAGAATAGGCACTTATAGGAGGAAGATACCATGGCTAACTCAGACTCAGACAAACGCAATGTTTCTGCCAACGATCAAGCCAAGTCTGGAGATCATGCCAAGCAAGCTGACTCTGGCGTTAAGAACCGTGATGAGAAAGGTTCCGCCGGCAGCGAAAGGAATGACAAGCCTTCTGAAGACACTAAAACGGGCCAGAAACGCAGCTAAACGCTAAATCACAACGGACGGAGGACCCTTGGCCCTCCGCATCTATGGTCTCACAGCTTGCTGAGTGTTTTTAGCCACCATTTTGAGTTTGAAGTGACCTGCTAAATCCTCAAGCGTTGCTAATAGCTCTTCTTTTGCTCGCGACCGCTCTCTCGCCCCCATAGTGCGACTTGTCAGCGGTTGGTCGTGGCAAACCACGCGCTCAATATGGGATGATCTCGTTAGGCCAAGAAACTGTGCCGCGCGGCGGTAGGTTTCTAGCGCGTCTGCAACCGAGAGCGTCAAAACATCCTCCCGCGGCCCGCTGGTGTCCACCTTAACCGCTTCATAGTCCACCGCCCTAGCCCCGCCGATCTGAGCTCGCTCGTATGCGTTGCGATACTTCGCTGCCGCCATGATCTGAAGCTCTGAGACGCCCTCAAGCCGTGCCAGCCCGCCGATGTATTCGACAAGGTTGAACTGGACCATCACCTTGCCAACGTTCGGCCCGGATTTGATCTGACGCTGATGGTAGTATTCCGCGTCACTCATCGAAGGGTCTTGGATCAAGCGAGCGGCGATAATCCGTTTAGCACTCTGCTGGCTCATCGATCTTCCCCTTCGACCTGTTTGCCGCCGTAAAGCATTTTGGCTGTGCCGTAGGAGCCAGGGCCCCACACGTACCAAGCGTGATCTTCGGTTCCGGTTTCGCCATTGCCCGCCCATGAAACTCGGTCGAGCAATGCGATCTTAGCCATGAAGCGAGGATTGTTTTGAAAGAGGTGCCGGCGCGTTTTCCCGAAGTCGAACTTGGCGGTGAGCAGCAAGGCGACCATGCCGTCGCAACGCTCAAGCGCCAGCTCTGCAAACTTCACTGCGTCACGATTTCCCTTGCCGTAGGGAGGATTCGTGATGATCGCACCGAAGAAGTCTGACGGTCCTGCGTGAAAGCCAGCGAGGAAGTCGAAGTTGTTATCATGCACGCGGTCGTAAGTTGCGATATCGGAAGTGAAGACCTTTGCGCCACTTGCCTTCAACACATCAGCCATCATGTGATTACCCGCAGCGGGCTCCCAGACGTGCAAGCCTGCCATCGGGAAGTGACGCAGCAACACTTCCGTTGCCCAAGGCTCTGTCTGATAGAGGTCGTTTGCCTTGCGCTCGAAGTTCGAGGCTATGACGGTCATGCTGCTGCCCTCGCCTGTTCGATTTCTTCGATGCGGAACGTTGCCTTGCCAGACTGCCCAATGAAGACCTTGCGACCACGCAGGCGCTCAACGGCGATGAAGTCGGGATGATCAGGCGGAAGAACGACGAGGCCTTCGGCAGTCGCCGGAACGGGATCGGACTTGAGCGGCAAGGTCAGCGCCTCAACCCATTGACCAGAGCGCAGCCACTTGCCGAGACCAACTCGAAACTCTAGCTGCGACACAGGATCGACCTTGCGGGCCTGGGCGTCTTCGATGTGCCACTGGTGATAACGTTTGGCAGCGACGAGAACGCGGCCATGGCTTTCGACGTCGATGGTCTTGAAGGCAGCTTCTGCCTCTGATTGGTTCGTCATGGGCCGACGTGGGTAAGCATTCCAAACATCATCAAACGAAACCTGCTCGCTTGCTGCGCGCAGCGCGTTACCGGTTCCCTTACTGGTTCTATTACTGGTTAGTGTCTCAGAGCTGTGAGACACGGATACTGCCGATTTTGAGACACGGCTTTCGTCATTTTTGAGACACGGCTCGTCGCTTTTTTCCGTGTCGCAATCTGAGACACGGGCCACAACATCTAGTGGTTCAAAGCCAGCTTCAAACGCTAGCCGATAGCGGGTCGGAAGCTGGCGTCGAGTATCCTTATCGACCTGCTGTTCGCGGCGAATGACGCCCTTCTGCTCGAGCTCAGCGAGGATGCGATTTACCGAAGCGCGACTGACCTCCGCTTCGCTGGCGAGATATTCTTGTGTTGGGTAACAGCCGTGAACAGGGTTGTGACAGTCAGCGAGGTGCCAGAGAACGATCTTCGCGATCGGACGCAGCCCCTTCTGCTTAACAGCCCAGTTCGTTGCGTCGTGGCTCATGGCTGCTGAGCCTCCATGCGCTTCGTGTGCTGCTTTATGCCGTGAAGAACAGTTGTGTGGTCGCGGCCGCCAAGTCGCCGGCCAATCTCGGGCATCGACATCGTAGTCTCCACGCGCATGCGAAACATGGCTTCATGCCGTGCACGGACCGTTGCGCGATCGCGCCTGATACTCATCAGATCAGCCAGATGAATTTCGTACTTCTTGCAGATATCTCGAATGATCACCTTCCATTGCCCGGCCTTAAACAGAGGTGGCTCGGGCAGGCACGGCTCGACTGTCGTCAGCACCGGTGTAACCAGTAAGATGTCTCGTGGTTTGGGAATGGCCTTCTGGCGCGCAACTGGCTTTGCCCTGATCACGCCGAGGCGCACCTTGGCCGCCAGCGCGGCGCTATGCTGGCGCCGTTGTTCAGGCGTCGGCAGTTGGGCATGAGTGCTGAGGTTAAACATGCCCCTGCCCTTTGATGGCCGCGCGCTTGATCGCAGCTTTGACTTTCGCCTGGCTACGGCCAGCTTTCGCTTTCACGAAGGCCTCTAGCTCGGCGTGCATGCACTGCTGCTTACGCTGGTAAGCTTTGGTGGATTGGGCGGGAGCTGACAGGTTCATTCACTTCCCTCCTCGGGGTTAGGTTGGTTTGGCGGCAGTTAGTGGGGGGGCTTACTGCCCCTCACCTGTCTTGAGTTCTGGCGCGATCAAAAGCGCCAAGGTACGCGCTGAGCCCAGCAACGAACGAGCGATAGAAATCCTCATCGCCGCGCTCCAAGAGGGCTTCGGCTCTCGACATGAGTGCATCAATTTCCGCAAGCTCCCTCCTGCCGTGACCGGTCCGTTCGGGGTCATAAACAACTCCAGTGAAATGCTCGATTTTGCGCAATTCAGCAGGGCGGAGAGCAACGCGCTCATCGCCGTACCAACACGTTCTTGTTCTTGAAAAAGACCACCCCAGTTTGCTGGCGGCAAAGCGGATGCGAGCCCCCATGTCGCTAGAGATGGATGGTGGGGCTACAAGTGAGTGCAAAGCATTCTGCACGAATGCGAGCTCAGACATTTCTGAAAACTCCAACGCATAATCTGACAAATCCAACTCCTCTCGTTTCACTGTCCAAAGGCCCCAAGGACGTGGGTACGAGAGGAGACGCGGCGTGGTTGAGATCAGCGATGAATTGAGAAGCAAGCTGATACTCTTGTTTCCCAAGCTGGAGGCCGGTGCCAATGGCTTGGGAAAATCGGACGCGAGCAGCGGAAAGCGCGCTCAGCGAAAAGGGTTGGGCCAGTGCGAGGGAGGAGGAAAACGCACCGGCCCCACGGCTGCGCGGGGGGGAAACGCGAGCCGAATGGGAATAGCTGTCGTTACGACGACGAGGAAAGGCACTCACCTGCGCGTCTATCGCGTGGTGCCCTTGCTGGCAGTCGTGGTTGAGAGCGAGGACCATTAATTGGTCCCGCCGATTGCTGTGAGGATGAAGGCGAAGACGACGACGAGTAGCGTCCACGAGAAGACTGTCGAGGTCAGCATGATGATCGTGTGTTTATGCGATTGCATTTCCGAGCTTCCAGTTCACGGCCGATCAGAGGCAGAAACCGCCCCTGATCAGTGCCGTTTGAGATCAAGCTGTGTAGAAAACCGGAGTGTTGGTCTTGTTCCGCACGTCCTCGCCAATGCGGCGGAATTCATCGCGCTCAAGCTTGTCCAAGCCGGGAACCGCAATGATGAAGGCTATGGTGCCTTTATCCATCCGATAGCGGAGCTTTGCGTCGAGCTGGATCAGTCCGCCGCCTTGGAAGATGGGAACAACGATCTTCACTTCTTGCGGAAGAGCTACCCTGCCGTCGCTGCGCTGACCTTCGCTATCGACCTCTTCATAAGTGATCTGAACAGTGCCGTTTCTGTCGTTTCTTCCCGACTTGAAGCGTACTTCACGGTCAATCTTGAGGTCGTTGATAGCGTCCATCAGGTCTGCCACTGGCGGTTCAGAAATCGTGTGAACCATGTCTTCCAGAAGCTCTGCGAAAGCATGTTGCCCGAGTGGCTGGCCGATTACCTTACGCCACTTGGCATAGTCGAGGTCGAAGGGGCACTGCAGAGTGGCCAGATGCGTCTGCGGCTGCGGCAAGGCGTGGTCGGCCCCTTCCCGAGCGCGGCCATGATAGTCGAGCACTGCAACGATCTGATTTCGCGACAACGACGCCTTACAGATGGCAGTCGAGGTCTTAAACATAGTGATGTAGTCGATGAAGGATGCAGGTTCGACAACAGTCTCCGACTGCGCCACGCGCGCTGGGAGCACAGGGTTCAAGGCCGGTATATTCTGCAGCCTCAAACCGTCCCCGATGAAATAGTAATCATCACCATTGGGGGCCTTCATCGCAGGCGAAAGATACGAAGCCTCAATTGCTTCCAAAGCGACTTCTACGTCGCCGCGTGTAGTTTGTGGGTTGGTCATGTGCCGATTTCCTTAGCTGGCGGTTTTTGCATCGCGGCGGCGATTAAGTTCATCGGCGTCCGAAACGGACGGCATGACCGGCTGGCGAGGATCGCGCCGCGAAAGCTCCCCATCCCCGGTGAGGAACATCAGTGTGGTGACGCGCTCTGGCTTGCTGAGCTTGTGGTTCAGCTCAGGCAAAATCTGCACAGCGCCATTCTTGGTCTTGAACTTGATCTTGATCGTGACTTCGCCGGATCGCTCGTAGTCGTCGTTGAGCGCTGTCAGTATTTCTTCGATTGCGAAGTCTGCATCGGTGAGCAATTGCCCGCGATCAGCTTCGGCGATGATGTTCTGGATAGAACTCAAGATTTCCTCCTATTGAGCCGTTCAGAATTTTCAGAGTGGAATTGCGGGGGCCTAAGCTTCGGCCATCTTGCAGCCAGCGGCAGCGTCGAACACACGGCGGCAGTTCCGCGCTTGTTCAACAGAGCCAGACCAAGCTTGTTTGGGATCGTCGGTGAGAAAGCCGCCCGACCAGTGCAGGAATTTGTCACCGGCCTTAGGGACGACGCGGCGCATGGTCTTGGCCTCGTGGGCAAGCTTCATGCGGGTGCTGCTGGTGCGAATGGCGAGGGTCATGCGTCCACCCGCTCTGGAGCGGTGTTGACGAAGATCTTTGAAAGATCGGGGCGCAGCTCATGGCGTGAGATGCCGGTAACGCGCTCCACATCGATCACCCGATCATGGGGCACCTGCCTCCACTGGGAGATCGCCTGCGACGTGATGTTGCCAAGTGCTTTCGCAAGCCCCGCAGGACCGCCAAGCGCCTCTTTTGCTCGTTCAAGTGCTGTTTCCATAAACGGAATGAAAGCATTTCTTTCACTCCAATGCAAGCATAACTTTCAGTGCGTGAAAGGAGCGCTTTCGCCATTATTCGCTTCATGAAAACCAAAGGCTCTCGAATCCTCGCCGTTCGGCAGAAACTCCAGCTCACGCAAACTGCGTTCGCCGACATGCTTGGCGGCGTAACTCGGGGAGCAGTGGGAAACTGGGAGCGCGATCAGGGTATCAAGGAAGAGAACCTTGAACTGATCAGCGAGCGCACCGGCGTATCTTACGAGTGGCTTGCCACCGGCCGCGGCGACATGGACCCGTCGCAGAACGTGGCGCCGATCCCCCGCCCTTCGAGCCTGGTGCGAATTCCAGACTTGAACCTGTTCGGATCTCTTGGCGGCGGCGGGCTACTGGAAGTCATCAGTGGCGTGGACAACGGCATGCCTACTGATCCCGACCAACTGCGTGGATATTGGACGTTCCCGGAATACATGGTGAGCGCGTTCCGCAATGGACGCGGGGTCTATGCTTGGGAAGTTCGTGGAGACAGCATGGAGCCGACACTTGCTGGCGGTTCGGTAGTATTCGTTGACACGGAACAGAACCAGTTACCGCCAGACGACATATATGCGCTCGATGCGGGGGACGGCCTAGTCGTTAAGCGTCTTCGTCTAGTGCCGCGCACGCCGCATATTGATGTCATTTCGGATAACAACGAACGCTACCCTACTGACCGTCTACTACGGGACGAAGTTCGCGTATATGGACGGATCATAGGTTGGTTTCAGTGGCGAAAATAGCGAAAATGGACAGTCGAACGCATAAGAACTGTCACTAAACGCTGCACCACGCGACGCACCAGATATTGATTCCATTTAATATTTAAGACCGGCATACCCGCACGTCATCGATTGATTGAAGCAGCAATCAAGCACACGCACGCAACACTGTTCAACATCAGCATTGCTAATCCCCCACCATTACCAATAATGACAGTAGTATACGTTGCTGGGGCAGACGATTCTACAAATGACACAATACGACTTTATCCGACTTGATAGGGGCGGACCAACTTACGACGACTTATTGAATGCGTGGCGAGAAGAAGCGGAAGAACTCGGAGAGGATTTCGAAATTTTTTCCGACATTCCGGTCTCGGTTTTTCAACAGATTACCGAAAAAGATGGCCCCAATACAGCGTTGTACGCCGCACAGTCAAATGACGGGAGCTTTGGCGCGGTCTGCATGCTCAATCACGCCAGAATACCTGGTTATGACGGCCCAGTTCTCCGTGTTAGACACATATTGTTATCACCTAAATTTGATCTAACTGACATGCCGCTTTCCGAGTACTCGGACGTTCTCTTCACAATCTTGAGCGGCGTAATAGTTTATTCAGATGATGATGCAACACTGCGCGCCAATCATATTAAGTTCCATTTGCGTAGTCCTGCTGACGTCCAGTTTTTTGCTGCAGTTGGTAAGCAGCTAAGCGGCGCCCAGATTTACCGATCTGTACAGTCGCGTGGTTCGTGGCTATACATCACCAAGGAATGAGGGGATCATGACGATGACTAAAAATGAGATGACACTCAAAATCGCCATTGAACAGGCTATCAACGAAATGGGAATCGATGCTTTCAAGCGAACGTCCTTCTTCATTTCGAACCACGTGATTTCCGCGGATACTCGTAAAGCCGCGTGACTTTTTAAATCACTGCCCACCCCGGGCGGCCTATTGACCCCGCTTCGGCGGGGTTTTTCATTTCAATTAGCCTCGCCCTGACCGGCGAGGCTTTTTCGTATCTGTACATGTGCGACTACCGCGACGCAGTGACTCCACAAGCACTGGAATGAAAGATTTGCTTTCTTTTGTATTGAAAGTGGATGAAAGATATGCTTTCATAACTTCATCAACCGAGCCCGAAGACGCCCCCGGCAGATCGGCTCAATAGGAGGATGAAGAGAATGAACGGACCGCATTTCAGCAAGAACTCCGATCAAGCCGCGAAGGCTGCTGAGCGCTACGAGCAAATGACACCGCCAGCCGCTCGTAGCGGATATGAGCGTATCAATCTGATGATGGATCTGACCGCTGCAGACGGCGTGAACGGCAATCGTCCAATCGATTGGGACCGCCTCATTGCGGCCGACGATTTCAACTTTCTGCACGATATCGGCGGCATCTCGCGCCACGTAGACCGCACCACTGGCCATCTCGGCGGCTGTTTCCTGCCTCGTCACACCCTCCCGCAAGCCGCCTGACCCTTCCTCCCTGCTGATCGCCCTCCCCGGTCAGCAGTCCTGAATGGTTATTTCCAACGAAGGGACGGCGGGGCGAAGTCGGAAGACTGAGCAGCTTAATAGGCACCCGCCGAATTATCGAATGGCCGGCACACGAGGACTACGCACGCATCGCGGCAGCAGCCACCTAACGAACGTTCTTTTCAAGAAACCGTCAGCCGGGCGCCGACCTGAGATCGATCCTGCCGAAAGACAAGCGCGCTCCGATGCAACGCTGGCTTTGGCAGAGGAGATGTTCAACCGCCCACGCCAGCCAGGCGAACTAGGCTTTGCTGGTCCGGTACCGCAGTCAGCCCAAGAGCGCGCCATGGAGAAGATCAAGGACACAGAGGCCCGTCAGGCTGCTGAAGGCAACACCGATCTGAACCACGACAATCTTGAGGGCGGATCATGACGCTCTACTACAGGACTTGCTTCTTACTCACCCACATCGCCGTCACCTTTAGCGCCGCCTTTTGGCTTCGTTTCGGGGCATTTCCTTGGGAGTTGATCTGATGAACTGGCAGCAAAAGCTCGCTGAAGCTCAGGAAAAGACTAAGAGCGCCGACCACGTTTCCAGCTTCGACATCTACAATTTGGCAGCGACACGTCACGCGGACAGCGACCAAGCTATGCGCATCGCTGAACTCTCTTCACACCAAGCGGCCGGCACTGTGCCACCGCCTCTAGTGTTCTCTCGCCCCCAGCCCGACCCGAGCAAATCGGAAGCGCTTGAATGGTCCGGCTACGTCCGCTCGGACTCTCCCTATGAACGCTGGAGATAGTCATGGGCATTAAACCGATCCTATTCTCTGCACCGATGGTCCGATCGCTGCTCGATGGCACGAAGACGCAGACGCGCCGGGTAATCAAGCCGCAGCCGAGTGACTATCAAGGCAACCCCAATCCACCGCGCGGCCAGTCGTGGGTAAACAAAACCCGTGATGAGCCATACATCGCCCTGCACGACGACCAGGTGCACTGGTGTTGGTGGGATGAGTACAATCAGCAAGGTCCTGACTGGTTCAAGCTGCCGATCGCTAAGGGCGACACGCTCTGGGTGCGTGAGACTTGGACTGCCCGCATGACACATGGGTGGACAATCGCCGATGCGCGATCCCGCATGTACCAAGAAGAGATCTTCTACAGAGCTGATAACGTCGAAGCTATCGACGGGTGGTGGCCATCGATCCACATGCCCCGCGAGTTCTCGCGCATTGCCCTCAAGGTCGCAGGCGTCAAAGTTCAGCGGCTGCAGGATATCAGCGAAGAAGATGCAATCGCTGAGGGCATGACGCTGGCCACCGCCGACGCTGTGTTGAACCCAGAAGAACGCGTCCTCTACGCGACAACACACATATTCAGCCCCAATGACCGCGCGCGCTTCCTCTACGCCGCCGTATGGGACCTCATCAACGGCCCCGGCTCTTGGGACGCCAACCCCTTCGTCGCTGCCTACACCTTCACTGTCCACCGCGGAAACGTGGATGCACTCAATGGAGCTGCAGCATGACCAAGAACAAACTTGCTGACCTGAATGACCACCTCTTCGCCCAGCTTGAGCGTCTGTCTGACGAAGATCTCACGCCGGAGCAGATCGAAGTCGAAGCGAAGCGCGGCGCGGCCATTGTCGCTGTTGCTGACAACATCATTCGGAATGCAGACCTGACCTACAAGGCCTCTGTCTTCGTGGCTCAGCACGGCGACCGCTTCCGCCCGGCCCTGTCTGGGCTGATCGGCAAGTCGGTGACGGTGGAGGCCAGCGAAGAATGAAGCGCCGCTCTATCCCCTATTCCGACGCTGAGATGCAGTGGCTTGAGGCCAACCGCATGATGGTGATCAGCGACTATCACCGGGCCTTCGTGGCCATGTTTGGCCGAGACGATGTGTCGGCATTGAACCTGCATGGCCTTCGCAAGCGTAAGGGCTGGAAGACCGGGCGGGAGGGCGACCGATACAAAGGGCGCCACCGCAAGTTTAGCCCCGAAGAGATGGCCTGGCTCAAAGAGAACAGCCTACTGCCGATCAGCGATTACCACCGCGAATTCGTCACAGCCTTCCCGCGTGAAGACGTCCGCCCGCAGAACCTTCACGCCCTGCGCAAGCGCATGGGATGGAAGACTGGCAGGACCGGCCAATTCGCTAAAGGCAATGTCTCGCACAACAAAGGGAAGCGCTGCCCGGACGGTGTAGGCGGGCGTCACCCAAATGCCCGGAAGACCCAGTTCAAGAAGGGCAACATCTCGCACACTTATCGCGGGCCTGGTCATGAGCGCATCGACAGCAAGGACGGCTACGTCGTCCTGATCGTGGATGAAGTGAACCCATGGACCGGCGCAAAGACCCGCCCTGTGCACAAGCACGTCTACCTCTGGGAGCAGATCAACGGTCCGATCCCAAAAGGGCACTGCCTCAAATGCCTGGACGGAAACAAGCTCAATACCGATCCATCAAATTGGGAGTTGATTTCACGCGGCCTGCTACCTCGCCTCAATGGCGGGAAGGCATCTAGGACCATCGCATATGACAGTGCGCCGGCTGAGTTGAAGCCGGCCATCCTGACGGTTGCGAAGATCGATCATGCGATCAAGCAAAAGCGGGAGAAGGCAGCATGACCACCGCACTAGAGCTTTTGAACAAAATTGCTGAGGTATCAAGCGCTGTCGGCTGGCAGTCAAACACGGGCGCCGTTGAAACTGCGGGCCAGATCATATCATGCCTCTATGCTAATCCCGATCAGATTGAGCGCTTCATTACCGAAGGCACAGGCTTGTTCTTCGACGGCACCTTCGCCTTTGAGAATGGCAGTTTGACCTGGCACGCAACTGACGGCCGAGTGATTTCTCCCAGCGAGTACCGCGCCGCCAAGGGGCTGCAGCAATGAGGAAGCCAAATCAAACCGAACGCAACGCGCTCGCAATGGTGCAGCGCTGCGGCGGTTCGTACTGCCCAAGCCAAGACGCGTGCACTGAACCCTTCATCATGGACACCCTCAACGGCCTAGTCCGCAAGAAATTCCTCTCTGTTTCAGCTGAAGATGGCGCACCGCCAATGTTCAAGCTGACAGCGTATGGCGAGCGGGAGGCACTCAATGGCTAGATCCAAACGCTACGAGTTCAGCAAAGGAACCAAGCGCGAAGCACGCCACCGCTCTCAGGATCTGTGTGAGGCTGTCGGTGAAGTCTATGGCCTTCCGCCAGGACAGCGATGCAATGCGCCACTAAGCGCGGGTGTTGAATACGATCACTACCCTGCCCCAGCAACTGACAAGGGTAGCGACACGCTGGAGAACTGCGTGGCTACCTGCAAAACCTGCCACCGCTTCAAAACCAGTTCGTTCGACGTGCCAATGCAGGCAAAGGCCAAGCGCGTCTCGGACAAGCATCTTGGCATTCGCCCACACTCCAAATGGGCCTCCCGCCCTCTTGGCAGCGGCAACAACCAACGCTCAGCAACCCGCCCTCTCATCAGGAAGAGTGAACAGGTATGACCGACAAGATCGACAACGAAGACCTTCTGACTTGCGAACATTGCGGCAAGTCATTCCCCGGCACCGAGCCGCACTACGCCTTCTCGGATGGACCATGGCTGTGCGAAGAGCACGCGCCGTCCTTATCGGACGCGATAGCTCAGCATGAGCAGTTCCTTGCTTATGGCGAGAATGATCCGGTCGATTTCGATTACGAAACCCGAGAGGACATGGAGGCCGCGCTTGCTGACATGAAGGCCGACCTCGACGCTAACGGCGACCGCAAACTGGTTTGGGCTGATGAGGTGGCGGCATGACCGACAAGGCAAACGCACTCTCACAGCTTGCGGACAAGCTCTCTTACCGCGTCGAGAACCCATCGGCATGGCCAGAGGGCTTTGATCAGGCAGGTTCAGACCTATTCCGTGAAGCCGCCACGACGATCCGGGCTTTTGCTACCGCCTCCAATCCATTGCAGTCAGTGCTGGATAGGTTTCCGGGCGGGGAAGCAGCTTTCAACGCAGTGCTGCAATGCCCGCACGAAGTTGACGCCGAAAAGGTTATCCTCAAGGCCGGCCATTCGAAGCCGGGCAACGCCCTAGCGCAGCTTCACGCCCGCCTCTCCGCCCTCGAAACCACACCTGCACCAGTGAGTGAGATCACTGAGGAGATGGTGGAGCGTCTTTGTTTTGCTGCGGCTAAATACGCGCCAGCATGTGGCGGAAACTACAGCCGTGCACTTTTTCACACCCCGGAGGCGGCAGCTCTCCGCCGCGTCCTCACAGCAGCTATGGGAGGTGGGCCAGCGCGACAAGCCTCTCAGGCCGCGCGCGACGTGCTGAGTGAACGCCAGCGGCAGATGAGCGCCGAAGGCTGGGCGACAGAGCACGACGACGCTCACACCAACGGAGAACTTGCAACGGCGGCTGGGTGTTACGCTCTTGGCGATAAGCTGACGATGCGCGAGGTGGATGGACCGGGTACGATTGTGGCTCCGGTGCAGTGGCCTTGGTTTGGTTGCTGGTGGAAGCCCAAGACCCGCCGCCAAGACCTTGTCCGCGCTGGCGCCCTCATCATAGCTGAAATCGAACGTCTCGACCGCTCAGCAGCTATAAGAGGTGAGTGAGATGACTAGACCCGCCGTATTCACCCAAAGCGACATCACGAAAGTGGTGAAGGGCATCAAAGCCGGAGGCGAAAGAGCGCAACGCATCGAAATTGATCGTTTTGGTAAGATCGTCGTTATGCTGGCTCACGAAGCGCCAGCAGCAGAAGAAACCACACTCGATAGGATCATCCGTGCCCAAACTGAGCAGGCTGCCGACAAACGTGACGGAGTTCAAAGACCGACACGGAAACTGGCACGTACGCTTTAGAGCTAAAGGTCGCGCGACCTATTACTTTCAGCACAAGCCTGGAACCGTCGAGTTCGAGGCTGAGCTAGCCGCGTGCCGTTCTGGCGTTGCCGCGCCTAAGATTGCCTCCAAGACCATGCGTGCTACGCCGGGGTCAATGAATGCGCTGATCTCGATCTACTACGCCTCCCCTGAGTTCCTTGGCCTCAAGGCCAGCACAAAGGCGGGTTACAAAGGCGTTCTAGACCGCTTCCGCGCAATCTATGGCGAAGCTCTGGTGACAGACTTCAAACGCCAAAGCATCAAAGAGATTTTGGGCACTATGGCGGACCGGCCATCAGCGGCGAACCACCTGCTCGACAGGCTCAAGGCGATCTTTGGCCTTGCCATTGATCTCGAATGGCGCGGAGATGATCCGACGATCAGCGTCAAAGGCTATAAGATCGACGGAGACGGCTTCCACACTTGGACGGAAGATCAGATCACTCAATACGAGCAGGCCCACGGGCCCGGAACAAAGGCGAGGCGCGCGCTCTATATTGCGCTCTATGCTGGCCAGCGCCGTTCAGACGCCGTTCAAATGGGAAAGCAGAATAGGCGGGGCAATCGCATCGATGTGCGACAGGAGAAAACGGGCGCGTATCTTTCGATACCCTTGCACCCTGCCCTAGCGGCGGAACTGGACGCCGCGCCAGAGGGAGACTTACTCTACCTCATGACCGAGTATGGGAAGCCTCATTCTGCGAAGGCTTTCGGCAATTGGTTTCAGAAGCGCGTGCAGGAAGCGAGCCTAGACGGCTGCACTTATCACGGCTTGCGCAAGGCCGCAGCAAGACGGCTTGCAGAGGCTGGCTGCACCAACCAACAGATCAAGGCTATCACTGGCCACAAGACAGATAGAGAGGTCTCGCGCTATACTGCAGCAGCAGACCAAATCACCCTTTCAGACCAAGCTTTGGTCAAGCTACAGCAGAGCAAAGGGCGAACATAAAATGGCTAACCGGCGATTTTGGAGTGGCTAACCATCCCCTAAATCGTTGATATCGCTGCCAACGATTTAGGGGATGGCGGGCAGGGAGGGATTCGAACCCCCGGAAGGCTTGCACCTTCGCCGGTTTTCAAGACCGGAGCAATCAACCACTCTACCACCTGCCCGACGACAATGCGTTTAACGAGGGGGATCGCGCCTGTCCAGTAGCCCCTCTCGTTTTTTCGCTATGGCTTGAGGATAACTGATCCCGTCGTGCCCCGAGACTCAAGGGCGGAATGGGCTTTCGCAGCCTCCTCCAGCGCAAAGCGCTGGCTGATCTCGACTTTGATCGCCCCGCTAGCTATCGCGCCAAACAACGCCTCCGCCCCTTCGAGCAGTGCTGAGCGTTCCGCGAAATAATGCGCCCCCGTTGGCCGGGTCACATACAACGATCCCTTGCGCGCCAAAACGCCAAGGTCCGGGATAGCAACAACGCCCGAGGCATTGCCAAAGCTCACCATCAGTCCACGCGGACGCAGACAATCGAGCGAGGCGTCAAACGTCGCTTTGCCGACGCCGTCATAAACGACATCAACACCCCTGCCCCCGGTCAGCGCCTTCACGCGGGGCGCGAAGTCCTCCGCCTTATAGTCGATAACATGGTCACAAAACCGCTGCGCGCTCGCGACCTTTTCTGCGCCCCCAGCCGTGGCGATGACCGTTGCGCCTAGGGCCTTGGCCCATTGCGTCCCGATCATCCCCGTACCGCCCGCCGCCGCATGCCAGAGGATGGTCTCCCCCCCTGCCACCGGCCAGGTCTTGAACAGAAGATAGTAGGCCGTCAGCCCCTTGAGCAGCGCTGCCGCCGCCGTCTCATCATCGACCCCATCGGGGATCGGCACCACCCGATTGGCGGCGATAATCCGCTCCTCGGCATAGGCACCGACCGTACCCTGATAGGCGACGCGATCCCCTTCACGGAATTCGCTGACGCCCTCGCCCACCGCTGTCACCACGCCGGCAGCTTCATTGCCCGCCACAAAGGGCCGCGGCACGGGGTACAGCCCCGACCGTTGATAGGTGTCGATGAAGTTGAGGCCGATAGCCGTCTGCCGGATTTTGATTTCTCCGGCTTTGGGCGCGCCGATGTCCCAGTCTTCGACCTTCAGGACTTCAGGACCACCAGTTTCATGGACGGCGACGACTTTACTCATTTAGGGGCCTTTGGCTTGCGGGGCGCTGATTTCGGGCGCGACTGCGCCCGCGAAATCGGCGTCGAACGCGGTAGAGATTTATCACTCACTGGCGCTGGGCGCGACGGCATCACGCTGTGGGACTGTCCCATAGATGACAGCGCGTCATCGGTGGAAACTCCGCCCACATTGCCGGTAAAGGGCGAAAACTTATGCCCGCCACTGCGCTTGGTTTTGCGCTGCTTGGCGAACACATTGAACGCCTCGACCAGCACCGAGAAGGCCATGGCCGAATAGATGTAGCCCTTTGGAATATGGAAGCCCAAGCCGTCGGCCACCAGCGTCACGCCGATCAGCAGCAAGAAGGCCAGTGCCAGCATTTTCGTCGTCGGGTGATCAGCCACAAACTTTGCGATCGGGCCGGAGGCAAAAAACATGACCGCGACAGCCACCAGAACTGCGGCGACCATAACCGCCACCTGATCTGCCGGAACCATGCCGACGGCGGTGATGATCGAGTCGATCGAGAACACCATGTCGATGATCACGATCTGCACCAGAATGGCCTGCAGCGTAGCCGTTCCCGCACTCGCAGCGCTCACCTCATGGTCGCCCTCGATGGCAGCATGCATTTCGTGCGTCGCCTTGTAGATGAGGAACGCACCACCGGCGAGCAGGATGATATCCTTCCAGCTGAACGGCTGCCCGAAGGCTTCAAACACTGGATCTTTGAGCTGCACGATCCAAGAAATCAGGAACAGCAGGATGATGCGGAACACCAGGGCCAGCCCGATCCCGAGCTTTCGCGCAAATTCCGCCTGTTCGCGCGGTAGGCGCGAAACCAGCACAGAGATGAAAACGATATTGTCGATACCAAGCACGATCTCCATGACCGTGAGCGTACCAAATGCGATCCACACATTGGGATCGGAGAGGAGTTCCATCATGGCAGTGTCTCCCAAAGCCGACTCGGGCTCAATTGTCAGTGTATGGTGTGGGCAGCGAGTGGTGAAGCACCCGCCTCCGAACCGCGAAAATGGCCACGCTTGGGCTACCGCTCAGCCCCAAGCACTGCTATGGCCGGAACAGCAAACGCCCTGCGGCGGTTCCACCGTCGCAAAAGGCTTTTCGACCGACACCCAAGAGGATGCGCCATGAATAAGGATGCTGATGTCATCGTGGTGGGAGGCGGGCTTGCGGGCTCCGCCGCTGCTGTCGCCGTGGCGCGGCTCGGGTTTGACGTCATCCATCTGGCCCCGGCTGCCCCGCCAGACCGGCGCACCTCGGCCCTGATGATGCCAAGCGTCGAATTCCTCGTTGAAAGCGGCCTCGTCTCCGAACCAGCGACCCTAGGCCATCCGCTCACCGCAATTCGCATCATCGATGCCACATCCCGCCTCTTCCGCGCGCCAGAAACCCTGTTTGAGGCGGTCGAGATCGGCCTTCCCGCCTTCGGATGGAACTTTGGCAATGCGCGACTTCTTGAGCACTTTCAAAGCACTGCCCCAAAAACCGGATTCACTATCCGAACCGAAAGCGTGGCGACCTATCACCATGATGGCCGGCTGGGCACAGTCACACTGGCCGATGGCTCGACCCTCTGTGCGCCCCTCGTGGTCGGTGCCGATGGCAAGAAGTCTCTGCTGCGCAAGGCCGTTGGCATTACCACGCGCGAGCATCAGTTCACTGAGGCTGCTCTCGTCTGTGATCTTGAATTGACCCGCAGCGTTGGTGGCACCTCCATCGAGTTCCACTACCCGCGCGGGCCCTTTACGCTCGTGCCAGCCGGAGAGAACCGCGCCAATCTCGTTTGGATCGATGATGAGGCCAAGTTGCGTGCTCTTCAGGCAGCTGGGCCGGAGGCCCTCCGAAACGCCATCCTGGAGACCTCACAGCGCCTATTCGGCGATCTCAAGATTGTCTCCCCCAGCTTCGTCTTCCCCCTCTCGACACTAACCGTTGATAAGGCCGGAGCATCTGGGGTGGCCTTGGTCGGCGAGTCTGCTCACGCCTTCCCACCCATTGGCGCACAGGGCCTCAATCTGGGTCTGCGGGATGTCGCCGATCTTATCGCCGCCCTGAAAGCCGCTGACACGACCCTGCCCGATTGGGGCGCCAAGGCCGCTGATGATTATGCGCGCCGTCGCGCAGCCGATCTGGCGCAAACCAGCACTATTGTCGACACGCTGTTCAAATCGCTTCTCGCCGACATGCTCCCCAGCCAAACCCTGCGCGCTGGCGGCTTGTGGGCACTCAAGCTGTCCCCGTTCTTGCGCAAACAGGCTTTCGCCGTTGGCATGGGCCAACGCTAACCCCCTCCGCGCCTCTCACCAGCACAACAAAAAAGGCCCGGTTTCCCGGGCCTTTTTCAAATTCGTCTGCGTAGAGCTTATTGCGCCGCAGGTGCTGCTGGCGCTTCGCCTTCAGCTGGCGTTTCGCTCAGCTGCTTGCGGAGCTGCTCGGCGCGATCCTGAAGAACCTGCTCAAGCGCGTTTTCGCCCGATTCCTGGCTCTGCAGCTGTTCGAACGTCAGGGCCGTATCGCTATCATAAGTCGCGGTGAAACCAGCGAGGTTGATATCGATGGTCAGGTCCTGGTTCTGACGGTTCTTGGCGGTCAGCTTCAGGGTCGAGCCCTTCTTGAGCGAAGCGACATACTGCTCGTTGATCACGAGCTGAGTCGAGCACGACTGCTGATCACACAGCATGTACGGCACGCGCACTGGCTTTGCGTTGTCGATCTGCCAGGTCAGGCCGAATGGCAGCAGCACGCCAAGCGGAACGGCAGCAACAGCCAACAGGCGGCTTTCCTGGCCTGGATCGTCACGCAGCAGGAAGGAGCCGAGGAACTGGCCGTTTGCGAGCACCACTTGGCGCATCACGCAAGCCTTCTGGCCGTCGTCCAGCGGGTCACAAACCTTCAGCCAGTTCTGCGATGGCATATTGTCGACGGCAGCGCCGACTTCAGCGACAGCACCGCCCTCGGCCGCAGCAGGAGCTTCAGCAGCTGGCGCTTCAGCAGCCGGTGCTGCAGGAGCCGCGTCCTGCGCGAAAGATACAGCCGGGGTCAGCATAAACGCTGCCGCTGCGATTCCGGCCACGAGGGGTTTCTTGAACGTCATAAAATGTCCTTGTCTTCCTTGGCGGTCCGGGCAGCCCAAAGCTACCGAAATACCTGAACTGCCCTTCAAGGGCTCAAATCGGGCAATAACATGACCGATGAGAGTTGCCAAAAGATTATAGCGCCTCGTGTCCGAGACTTCAGTTAACTCTTATTCTCAGCCAAACGCGCCAGTTTACTCATAATTGCGGCCGCACCCTTGAGCCTTTGCTCCGGCGTTGGCCAATTGCGCACGAACACGAGCTTCTGATCAGGCTTGATCTTCACCTGATTGGACAGGTCCGAAACCATGCGCACCAGACCAATCGGATTGGGGAACTCGTTGTTTCGCAACGTCACCACTGCGCCCTTCGGACCAGCATCGACCTTTTCGACATTGGCCTGACGGCAGAGTGCCTTCACGAGAATGACCTTGAGCAGCGATTCCACCTCTTCCGGCAGTGGCCCGAACCGGTCGATCAGCTCCGCACCCGCAGCATCAATATCGCGAATATCGCTCAGATCACCCAAGCGGCGATAGAGCTGCATACGCAACTGCAGATCAGGCACATAGCTTTCCGGGATCATCACCGGCATGCCGAGCGAAATCTGCGGGCTCCACTCGTTCTTGTCGTCGTATTCCTCGTCGCCACCAGCGCGCAGGTTGGCCACGGCTTCTTCCAGCATCGACTGGTAAAGCTCGAAACCGACTTCACGGATATGGCCCGACTGCTCGTCGCCCAAGAGGTTCCCTGCCCCGCGAATATCCAAATCGTGGCTCGCCAGCTGGAAGCCAGCGCCAAGGCTTTCGAGCGA
This sequence comes from Devosia sp. WQ 349K1, assembly GCF_016595685.1. NCBI lineage: Bacteria > Pseudomonadati > Pseudomonadota > Alphaproteobacteria > Hyphomicrobiales > Devosiaceae > Devosia > Devosia sp. WQ 349K1. The sequence continues at coordinate 600,765 of NZ_JAENGO010000001.1, forward strand.
CTGCAGCACGCCCAAACGACGCTCTGCGGTGTCGGTAAGCTTCTTGTCGGCAGGCACGGTGAACAGCGCATAGGCGCGCTGCTTGGCCCGGCCGATACGCCCACGGATCTGATAAAGCTGCGCCAGCCCGAACTGGTCGGCACGATGCACGATCAGCGTATTGGCGTTCGGAATATCGAGCCCCGATTCCACAATGGTCGTCGCCAACAAAACGTCGAACTTGCCGTCGTAGAAATTGTTCATGATGTCGTCGAGTTCGCCCGGCGGCATCTGCCCATTGGCGATGACATAGGAAACTTCCGGCACCTGCACGCGCAAGAACTCGGCAATATCGGCCTGATCCTTTATGCGCGGCACCACATAGAAGCTCTGCCCGCCGCGATACTTTTCGCGCAGCAAAGCTTCGCGGATAGAAAGCGGATCGAAAGGCGAAATAAAGGTACGGATCGCCAAACGGTCGACCGGCGGCGTCGCCAACAGCGACAGATCGCGAACGCCAGTCAGCGCCAGTTGCAGCGTGCGCGGGATCGGCGTTGCCGTCAGCGTCAGCACGTGAACATTGGCCTTGAGCTCCTTGAGGCGCTCCTTGTGGCTCACGCCAAAGTGCTGTTCCTCGTCGATAATCAGCAGGCCCAAGTCCTTGAAACTGATCGACTTCGACAAGAGCGCATGGGTGCCGATAACGATATCGACATGCCCATTGGCCAAGCCTTCCTTGGTCGCTTTCAATTCGCCCGCAGGCACCATGCGCGAGGCATGACGCACATTGACCGGCAAGCCATGGAAGCGTTCAGAGAAGTTCTTGAAGTGCTGACGCGCCAAGAGCGTTGTCGGCACAACCACCGCCACCTGCTTGCCCGAAAGCGCCACGGCGAAGGCCGCGCGGATCGCAACTTCGGTCTTCCCAAAGCCAACGTCGCCACAGACAAGGCGATCCATCACCTTGCCCGAGGTCAGATCGTCAAACACCGCCCCAATGGCGTTGAGCTGATCTTCCGTTTCCTCATAAGGGAAGCGCGCCACGAACTCATCGTAAGCGCCGGAATTGAGGTCCACCGCATCGGCGCGGACCAGCAAGCGCTGCGCCGCCAACTTGATAAGCTGTTCCGCCATTTCGCGGATGCGCTTCTTGAGCTTGCCCTTTTTGGCCTGCCAAGCCACGCCACCGAGCTTATCGAGCGTCACCGACGCATCGTCTGCACCATAGCGGGTTAGCAGTTCGATGTTTTCAACCGGCAGGTAAAGCTTAGTCTCGCCGCCATATTCGAGCTCGACGCATTCATGCGGAGCGCCACCGGCCTGAATGACCTTCAGCCCCAGGAAGCGCCCGATACCGTGGTCTACGTGCACCACGAGATCGCCGGCACTCAAGCTAGCCGCTTCTGTCAGCGCATCCGAAGCCTTCTTCTTGCGCTGCGGCCGCAGAATGCGCTCGCCCAAAATATCCTGCTCGGTCAGAACCAGCAGGTCTTTGGTTTCAAAGCCAGATTCGAGTGGCAACACGATCAGTGAAGTCGTCGCTGCGCTCGTGGTTTCCGCGTCTTTCCAATTCTCGCCGAGGCGCGGATTGGTCAGCCCGTGATCCTTGAGCACCTGCGCCATGCGATCGCGCGTCCCCGCGCTCCAGCAGGCCACAATCGCGCGGCGACCATTGCGGCGCTCCGTAAGCAGCCGCTCCACGACCTTTTCAAAAAGGTTGACGTCATTGGCCAGACGGTCCGCTGCAAAGCTCGGCGCAATATGCCCACCGGCATCGTCACCCGATTTCGTCTGCGGCGACAGGAACGCCGAAAGCTGAATGACCGACGCACCCGCCAACTGCGCTGGCGTCACATCAACATTGTAAAGCAGTTCTGGCTTGATCGGCTTATAGGGCGCCCCTGCCCCCGCCACCTGCGGCGCCAGACGCGCGGTCTCGCGCGCATCGTAATAATCGGCAATCTGCTCGACGCGCTCGCCATAGGCTTCGTTCACCTGATCGTCGAAGACGAACGGGGCATCGCCCACATAATCCGCCAAACTATCGAGCTTTTCGTAAAAGAACGGCAGCCAGTGCTCCGTGCCCGAATAGCGAGACCCGCCACTCACCGATGAATAGAGCGGGTCATCATGAGTGTTGCCACCAAAAGTCGCCGTATAATTCTGACGGAAACGGCGAATGGTGTCATCATTGAGCACCAGCTCGCTCATAGGCGTCAGATCAATGCGCTTGAGATTGCCCGTCGTCCGCTGTGTATCGGGATCAAACGTCCGGATCGTTTCCAGCTGGCTCCCAAAGAAGTCAAAGCGCAGCGGCGCGTCCGCATTGGCCGGGAACAGGTCAATCAACCCACCACGGACTGCAAATTCGCCGCTTTCGCGCACCGTCGGTACGCGCAAATAGCCATTGTTCGCCGCCCAACCGATCAGCTTATCGCCATCGACCACCCGACCCACCGCCGCCGAAAACGACATGGTCTCAACCACAGCGCGCGGCGGCAGCTTTTGCACCAGCGCATTAACCGCCGTCAGCACAATCGCGCCCTTGGTCCCGCTGGTCAGCGCGGCCAGCGTTTTCATACGCGCCGCGATGGTCACATTATTTGGCGACACACGGTCATATGGCAGGCTGTCCCAGGCGGGCAGTTGCAATATCGTGTGTCCGGGCAACATCGCCCCCAACACTTCCGCCATGCGCTGCAAGCGCCGTCCATCACGCGCCACGAACACCACAGCCGCCGCATCATCCGGCGCGTTTTTGAGGCGTTGTTCAACCAGTCGTGCCAACACCAATGGCTGCATGCCATCGGGTACGTTGGAGATGGTACGAACGGTGGGCGTGATGTCAGAAGAAGTCATCGGGCGACGCGGGCCTCGTGGTCGGCAATAAGAAGGTCTAGGAACGAACGGTCCACATGCTCTGGTGGCTCCTCCTGCCGGAGCACCCATTTTAGCAATGGCGGGTCTTCTTCGTTCATCAGCGCTTCGAGCTTGTCGAGTTGCGCCTCATCGTAGTTTTCCAGATGCGCATCCGCGAATGGACCGAGCACCAAGTCCATTTCCTTGGTCCCACGATGCCACGCGCGATAGCGGAGCCGTTTACGTCGAATAGCGATCTCTTCACCGGCCGTCATTTGCGACACCCATGATTGAATTTTGTTCTCGATTTGGACTTGTTCTTTACGCGTGTTAGCCAACAATGTCAGCCCTATTCCGTCATGCCTCTGAATGTCAGCAATTTGCCCCTTCAGAGGCCCAAAAGTGCCGGCCAAAGGCCACAGAAGTGCCAATAGATGCCCCTCGGTAAGGAGAATCATTCTTGTCCCGTCCCGATGAATTGCAGCCCCTGTTCCGCTCGCTCCACTCCATCAAAGGCGTGGGCGATAAGCTTGCAGCACTGCTAACCAAATTCTTCGGCGCCCCTGACGGACAAGAGGCCATCGTCCTCGACATTCTGATGCACATGCCCTCCGGCGTCGTCGATCGACGTCGACAGGTCGGCATTGCAGAAGCCTATTTAAATCAAATCGTTACGCTGAAACTCCACATCGACCGGCACCAACCGCCACCACGCGGAAAGCTGCATGTGCCACATCGCGTTTTCGCGCATGACGAGACCGGCGAACTGTCCTTGGTGTTCTTCCGCGCCCAAGGCGGCTGGGTCGAAAAAGCTCTCCCCGTCGGCGAAGAGCGCTATGTCTCTGGAAAGGTCGATTTCTTCAACGGCCAAAAGCAGATAACGCACCCAGACTATATCGTCGAAGCCGAGAAATTCGCAGAACTCCCCCTCGTCGAGCCAGTCTATCCGCTCACAAGTGGCTTGAGTTCCAAGGCCTTAGCGAAACTCGTGCGCCAGTCCGTTGATATTATTCCCGAATTACCGGAATGGATCGACGCCGAAACCATGCGCCAACGCAAGTGGCCAAACTTCGCCCAAGCCATGCGCGAAGTCCATTTGCCAGAGAATCCTGACCAGGGCCAACTCTGGTCCCCGGCCCGCCAACGCCTTGCTTATGATGAGTATTTAGCCGGCCAAATCACCCTACAATTGGTGCGTTCGACTATGGTCGCCCAAAAGGGCAAGTCCCGCACTTTCAACGGGAGTATCACCTCCCGCGTCGCCGCCGCGCTACCCTTCTCCCTGACCGATGGCCAAAATCAGGCCCTCGAAGAAATCCGCGCCGACCTCGCCAGCCCCGACCGCATGTCCCGCCTCCTGCAAGGCGACGTCGGCTCCGGCAAGACCGTTGTAGCTCTTATGTCCATGGCAGCAATGGCAGAAAGCGGCGCGCAATCGGCGTTGATGGCTCCGACCGAATTGCTGGCTTCACAGCATTTTAAAACCATTCAGCCCCTCGCTGAAGCGGCAGGCCTAGGCTGCGCATTGCTCACCGGCAAAATGCCCGCAGCCGAAAAACGCAAGATTCTAGCAGGGCTTGCAGATGGTTCGATCCACATCGCCCTCGGCACCCACGCCCTCTTCCAATCCGGCGTCGCCTTCCACAATCTCGGCCTCACCGTCGTTGACGAACAACACCGTTTCGGCGTCCACCAGCGCCTCGCCCTCTCCGACAAGGGCCGCGACACTGACCTCCTCGTCATGACCGCCACGCCGATCCCGCGCACCCTTGTGCTCACCCACTTCGGCGACATGGCCGTCTCTGTTCTCAAAGAAAAGCCGCGCGGCCGCCAACCCATTGATACGGCAGTGCTCTCGATCAATGACTACGGCCGCGTCATCAACCGTCTCATCGCCCGGTTAGGCGAAGGTGCGCAGGCCTATTGGGTCTGCCCGCTGGTTGAAGAAAGCGAATTTATCCAAGTCGTCAGCGCTGAAGATCGCTTCGCCGAACTGCAAAAAGTCTTCGGAGATCAGGTTGCGCTGGTTCACGGCCGCATGTCCGCCGCCGCCAAGCAGGAGGTCATGGCGCGCTTTAAAGCCAATGAAATCAAACTTCTGGTCGCCACAACGGTCATCGAAGTGGGCGTCGACGTCCCCAACGCCACGATCATGATCATCGAACACGCCGAGCGCTTTGGCCTCGCGCAGCTCCATCAGCTGCGCGGCCGCGTCGGCCGTGGTTCGCAACGCTCTGCCTGCCTGCTTCTCTTCAAAGAACCGCTCAGCGAAACCGCTCAAGCGCGCCTCGAAACCATCAAATCCACCGAAGACGGTTTCGAGATTGCCGAACGCGACCTCGACCTCCGCGGTCAAGGCGACGTCTTAGGCACCCGCCAGTCCGGCATGCCCGGCTATCGCGTCGCTGTCCCAGACGTGCATCGGCACTTGCTTGAGTTCGCTCATGACGACGCCAAAGCCCTGATGCAACGCAACCCCGGCCTCACCGGCCCCGACGGCGAAGCCGCCCGTACGCTGTTGTATTTATTCCGAAAAGATCTGGCGATTCCACTGATCAGGGCGGGCTAGTCAGGCCATCACCGAACCAACTCCTCCCCCTACCAGGGGGAGGTTGGGTGGGGGTTACTCCACCGTCACCGATTTGGCCAAATTCCGCGGCTGGTCCACGTCCGTGCCCATAAATACCGCCGTGTGATAGGCCAACAACTGCACTGGGATCAGTGCCAAAATCGGCGCCACAAACGGATGCACGTGCGGAATTTCGATAATATCCGCAACGCCATGCCCGACGTGCTGTGCCCCTTCAGCATCGGTAATAAGAATAATCTTACCCCCGCGTGCCGCGACCTCCTGCATATTGGACAGCGTTTTATCGACCAGTTCATCAGAAGGAGCGACGACGATCACCGGCATGGCTTCATCCACCAGCGCAATCGGCCCATGCTTCAGTTCACCTGCTGCATAACCTTCGGCGTGGATATAGCTGATCTCTTTGAGCTTCAGCGCGCCCTCCATGGCGACCGGGAACATCGGACCACGACCGAGATAGAGTACGTCCTTCGCCTTGGAGAGGCGTTTGGCGATGTCCATGATCACGGCTTCGGTGCCCAATGCCGCCGAAACCGCGCTCGGCAGCGCCGTCAGCGCCCGAACCATCTCCGCCTCTTGCTCGGCGCTCAATGCGCCGCGAGCTCGGCCAGCGGCGATGGCAAGGCTTGCCAAAGCGGTCAATTGCGCCGTCAGCGCCTTGGTGGAGGCAACGCCGATTTCCGGCCCACAAAGGATCGGGAAAACCACACCCGATTCACGTGCGATGGTCGATTCCAGCGTATTGACCAGCGACGCCACATGTTGCCCCTGCCCGGCGCAATAGCGCAGAGCGGCCAAAGTATCAGCCGTCTCGCCAGACTGCGAAATGAAGAATGACAGCCCGTTCTTTTCCAGCGGCGGCTCGCGATAGCGGAATTCTGACGCGACATCGATATCAACCGGCAGGCGAGCATAGCGCTCAAACCAATATTTCGCGATGGCCCCGGCATAATAAGCCGTACCACAAGCAGACATCGTCAAACGAGAAAGCTCAGCAAAATCAAATGGTAAGCTCTCGCGGATAGAAGCCTTTTCAGCGCCCATATCCACATAGTGGCTCAGCGTGTGCGATATGGTTTCAGGCTGTTCGTAGATTTCCTTAGCCATAAAATGGCGATGATTGCCCTTGTCGACCAAGAGAGCCGACGCCTGCGACACCATCTTAGCGCGCTCAACGAGGGCATCCTTGCCGTCGCGGATGGTCACGCCCTTCGGCGTCATCACCGCCCAGTCGCCATCTTCGAGATAGGTCAGGCGCGAGGTGAAGGGAGCGAGCGCCATCGCGTCAGATCCCAGATACATCTCGGTCTCACCATAGCCCACAGCCAGCGGCGCGCCGTGACGGGCGGCAATCAGCAGATCGGCCTGCCCCTTGAACATAAAGGCGAGTGCAAACGCACCCTTAAGCGCTTTCAGCGTGCGCGCGACGGCCAGTTCAGGGTCAGCGCCATGATCCAGCTCGCGCGTCACCCACAGGGCAACACTTTCGGTATCGGTCTGGCTTGTTGGCACATAGCCATCTTTAGCGAGATCTGCGAGCAACTCGCGAAAATTCTCGATAATGCCGTTGTGCACCACTGCAACGCGCTTGGTGGCGTGTGGGTGGGCATTGGCCTCTGTCGGCGCGCCGTGGGTCGCCCAGCGGGTATGGCCAATGCCAATGGTGCCCGCCAGCGGCTCCATGCCAAGCTTGGTCGCCAGATTGCCCAGCTTCCCCTCAGCGCGGCGGCGAGCAATCTCGCCGCCTTCCAGCGTCGCTACGCCAGCACTGTCATATCCGCGGTATTCTAGGCGCTTGAGAGCATCCACCAATCGTCCGGCGACAGGCGCGTCACCGACAATACCGACAATACCGCACATCGTTACTTCCCTTTCGCGGCCTTCTTCGCGAGGGCCCGCTCGCGCAGCTTTGGCGCGTAATCAGCCTTGTTTTCCTGACGCGCGCGCCCGAAAGCTACAGCATCAGCCGGAACATCTTCGGTGATGACGCTTCCCGAAGCAGTATAGGCACCATCACCAATCACAACAGGCGCGACGAGCGACGCATTTGAGCCAATAAAGGCATTTGCACCAATAACGGTTTTATCCTTGTTAACGCCATCGTAATTACACGTAATCGTGCCTGCGCCAATATTTGTTTTGGCACCAATCTCCGCATCACCCAAATAGCTGAGATGTCCCGCTTTTACGCCATCGGCGAGCTTTGATTTCTTCACCTCAACAAAATTTCCGAGGTGAACATCTTTGCCCAGCTCTGCGCCGCCACGAACGCGCGCAAAGGGGCCTATGCTAGCGCCTTCACCGATCACGACATCTTCGAGATCACAGAACGCGCGAATTTCGACATTGTCAGCGATTCTGACGCCCGGGCCAAAAACCACATTGGGGAAGATGGTCACGTCACGACCGCATTCCGTATCCCAGGAAAAGAACACGCTCTGCGGATCACGTAGCGTCACCCCGTTTTCCATCATCTCAGCGCGTTTGAACTGCTGGAAAGTCGCCTCGGCCTCAGCCAGTTTGGTGCGATTATCCACGCCAACCAATTCGCTGGCATCGGCTTCGATATAGTCAATCTGGCGCTTATCCGCGACGGCCAGCTCTACCGCGTCGGTCAAATAGTATTCGCCCTTGGCGTTCTTGTTATCTATGCGATCAATAACAGCGCGAAGCGTATCAGCGTTGAACGCGATAATGCCAGAATTACAAAGACCTACGCGGCGTTCCTCGTCGCTCGCATCCTTATGCTCGCGAATAGCCAGCAACCGATTGCCATCCGTGAGAAGGCGACCATAACCGGTGGGATTGTGTGGCCTGAAACCGACCACAACCATATCCGCGCCTGCATCAAGTCTTCCGACGATCTGGCCGATTGTTTTCTCGGTCACAAGCGGGGTGTCGGCGTAAAGAACGAGAACGTTGCCAGTTTCATTCTGAAACGCGTCACGCGCTTGCTGAACAGCATGACCTGTCCCAAGACGTTCCAGCTGACGCGCAATAAAAGCATTGCTCTCAAACCGCGTTACTGCCTGCTCAACTGCTTCGTGACCGGGCCCCACAACAACAGCAATGCGCGACCCAAATGATTTTGCTGTCCGCAAAACATGGCTCACCACAGGCAATCCACCCACGGGGTGTAATACCTTAGGCAAAGCGGATTTCATTCGCGTCCCTTCGCCAGCCGCGAGGATAATCGAAAGCAAATCAGCCATAACGCTCACTCCAATACCGAAAATCACTCGGCTTATGGTAAATAAATAGCCAACAACTATTGGCGAACCCACAACAACAGGCCAATCCTCATTTCCAGCATAAGGCTCGATTCGGGCCAAACATTTGAGGACTGCGATTGGCTAGAGCATCCGACCATTTCCGGCAATCCGACGTGACATTTTGGGGCTTAGTTGCCTTAGTCACGGCGGCGCTTGCTGTCATCAGCTCTAATGTGTCGGCAATCGTACCACACGATTTTATCAAAGCGTTACATACGCCCCGCATCAACTCTACTTCTGTAGAAGGACTGCGCGAACAGGTCAGCGGCCTGCAAGATAATCTGCAAAAACTCAATCAGGACTACCAGTCCCTGCAGTCGCAGACCCAGCTCCAGGACCAATCGGGCAAAGACGTCTTGCGCCGGGTAAGTGCCCTAGAAGTCACAATACCCAATATTGTCGAAGCCATCCCGCGGCCAACCGTCGACGTCACCAGTTTGACGGCGACTGTCGACCAAGCCTCCGAACCGATTGAAATGGCGGCACTGGGTGGAAGCGTTTCTATCCGCCAATCCCCCTTGCCCGGTGCCCAACCCGTGCCGGTCACATTACCACAAGCCATGCCTGCGCCGCTCAGTGACGCGCCCAATTCGGTGCCACCGAACCCGATCCCCTATGGTGTTGCCATTGGCGGATTCGTTGCACCACAAAATGCCGAAGCCACTTGGCGAGACCTTCAAATGAAGCTGGGACCACTCCTTCTGGAGTTTTCCCCAGTCCTGAGTGCGCAGACTGACCAGGGTAGCCGCATCCTTGTTGGGCCCATGGAAACCCTAGCAGAAGCTAGGCAAATGTGCGAACGACTTGAACGAATTGCCTTTTCCTGCCTGCCAGTGAGCTATGAAGGCCGCCAATTGTTTGCACAGGAACCGCATGAGGGCGGTTGACTTGGCGCGAACTCTAGCTATGTTCCGCCCCAACGCCGCAGGGCGTACATAGCGGGCGCCGGTAGCTCAGTGGTAGAGCATTCGACTTTTAATCGAATGGTCGCGGGTTCGACCCCCGCCCGGCGTACCACTTCCTTTCTATTCCCAATCAGATTTCAATGCCTTGGGCGAATGGTGTACCTGAGCGGTTCAGCTTTATGACCCAGACAGATCTCGATCCTGATCCCTATGCAGAGTTGGAATATCGCGCAGACGCTTTCGAGCTCGCCGAGGACTTCCGCAAGCCTATTCGCGTGCAGCGTGGCGCCCGCAAAGGCCCGCCAAACTCTCTGAGTGGTGCACTGCGCCGTCGCTCGCTTTAGAATCAGCCCTGCCCCATGCTATGGGCAGACAAGCGACTTCTAAGGGGCACACATGTCGAACGATCTGGCAGATCTCATCAAGGTCATGGCTGTAACCCTGCTGGTGACTGCTGTCTCCACCTTAGTCATGCTCTACACGATCTGGCTGGTTCGTCGCTACGTTGGCGACATCCCCGTCATCGGCCTAGTTGGTCAGGTCGGCGTGCCCGGCGTGGCCGCCATGCTAGCGGACAACCGCATCTTCAGCACCTTGATCACGCTCCACGTCATTGCCACGGGCGTTGCCCTGCTCTTAGCGAGCAACACCATAGACATGGCCCTCCTGATCACCGCAAAGGCCGCCACGGTCATCCTTTCGGCTCTTCTGGGCTATGCTGTCGGCTTTATGGGCTACTTGCAGATCAACAATGCCGGCGCATTCAATCTGAATGCCCTGCTCCCAGCCATTATCGCTCTGCTGATCTACTTGGTGCTGAGCACTTGGGCCAGCATGCCCAGCCTGCGCAGGCTCAATCACCTGCGCTTCCCTTTGGGCATTCTCGCTATCCTGTTCGGACCGCTTCTTCTTACCGTACTTTAAGCTGCGACGGTGACGACAAGCGGACCGTTCTTGGTCGCAACAATCGTGTGCTCATACTGAACGGTCGGAGCCATTGGCTCCGCGATGAGCGTCCATTCATCGTCTTCAGATTTTTGTTCAGCCCATTCGCCGCCGAGCGACAAGAATGGCTCAACCGTGAACACCAAACCCTCTTGGATAATGCGGCGCTCCGACTTATCCGGCCAGGTGGAAATCTGCCCCGGCTCATCGTGCAAGCTATCGCCAACACCGTGGCTGGCGAGGTTGCGGATCAGCGTATAGCCGCCCTTCTTGGCAAACTTGCCGATGGCGTCGCCAATATCGGCAAGCCGCGCACCGGGCTTAACAACCCGGATACCCGCCCACATCGCCTTTTTGCCATCGCGACAGAGGTTTTGCAGGCGCGGGCTCCCGCCGCCTAATACCAGCGACATGCCGCAGTCGGCATAGACGCCGTCCTTTACGGCAGAGACGTCAATGTTGACGAGATCGCCTTCCAGCAAAATCCGATTACCGGGAATGCCGTGGGCGATCTCTTCATTGACCGAAATGCAGGTCTGACCTGGGAATTGATAGGTCACGACCGGGGCAGAAAGAGCGCCATGTTCCGCAAGGACTTTGGCGCCAATCTCATCCAGCTCGAGTGTCGTCATACCGGCTTGCAGTCCTTCCGCCATGGCGTCTCTCGCCAGTGCGCAAATTCGGCCGATAGCTTTCAGTTTAACGAGCTGGTCCTCGGTAGTGATAATCAATTCTTATGCCTTGTTGGCGAGGTAGTATTTGACGAGCCCCTGCGTGGAGCTGTCATGGTTTTCTGCGGCCTGTTCACCCTGCACCTTTGGCAACAGTGCCTTAGCCAGCTGCTTGCCGAGCTCAACGCCCCACTGATCATAGGAATTCACATTCCAGATCACGCCCTGCACGAACACCTTGTGTTCGTAGAGCGCGACCAGCGCACCAAGCAATTCCGGCGTCAGCTGCTTGTAGAACAGGGTGTTGGACGGACGATTGCCGGGGAACACCTTGTGCGGGGTCAGTTCCTTGATCTCGTCCTTCGACAGGCCCTGAGCCTTAAGCTCTTCGACGACCTCAACTTCGGTCTTGCCGAGCATCAGCGCTTCAGACTGTGCCAACACATTGGCGACCAGCTTATCGTGATGCGGCGGCAGCTGTTCATGTGGCTGCGCAGCGATCAGGAAGTCACACGGAATAACGTCCGTGCCCTGATGGATCAGCTGGTAGAAAGCGTGCTGACCATTGGTGCCGGGTTCGCCCCAGACGATTGGCCCAGTCGACCAGCCAACGTTCTTGCCCGAAAGCGTCACGGACTTGCCGTTGCTTTCCATGTCCTGCTGCTGGAGATAGGCCGGGAAGCGGCTCAGGCGCTGGTCATAAGGCAACACGGCATGGGTCGAGAACCCCCAAGCGTTGCGGTACCACACGCCCAACATGCCCATGATCACCGGCAGGTTGTTTTCCAGTGGCGTTTCAAGGAAGTGGCGGTCCATAGCGTCGGCGCCAGCCAGGAACTTCTTGAAATTGTCAAAGCCAACGGCCAGTGCCACTGGCAGGCCGATCGCCGACCACACCGAGTAGCGACCGCCGACCCAGTCCCAGAAACCGAAGATACGGTCTTCGCGGATACCAAACTTAGCGCAGGCAGCGATATTGGTCGAAACGGCAGCAAAGTGGTTCGGAACAGCGTCTTCGCCGAGCGCCGAAGCCAACCAATTGCGCGCCGTATGCGCATTGGTCATGGTTTCGTCGGTGGTGAAGGTCTTGGACGCGACGATGAACAGCGTCTTGGCCGGATCAAGCCCCTTGAGCGTGTCATGCATATGCGCGCCATCGACGTTCGACACATAATGCGCGCGCAGGTCGGCACGGGTGTATGGCGCAAGGCCCAGTGTGACCATTACCGGACCAAGGTCCGAGCCACCGATACCGATGTTGACGATGTCGGTGAACTGCTCGCCGCCATGGCCGCGAATATCGCCCGAACGCACAGCGTTGGTATAGGCCTCAATGGCTGAAAGGACCTCACGAACGTCTGGCATGACGTCCTTGCCATCAACTTCCACCGGCTTGTCGCCCTGATAGCGTAGCGCCATGTGCATGACGGCGCGATCTTCGGTGATGTTGATGTGTTCGCCTTCGCACATCTGCGCACGGCGTTCTTCGACGCCCGCTGCACGTGCCATCTCAAACAGAGCGGCCATGACCTCTTCATCGATGCGGTTCTTCGAATAATCGAGAAGAATACCAGCACCTTCCGCCGAGAAGCGCTTGAAACGGTTTGGGTCTTCAGCGAACAGCAGACGCATTGGGCGCTCTGCCATCACATCGACCATCTCGCTCAGCGCTTCGAAACCTGCCTTACGACCAGACTTACCCATGTGTTCCAACCCTTCTTCGATCATTAGAGTGGCGCAATATCACCAGCGGCCCACTGGGCGCGAGTTGCTGCAGCGAAATCGTTCATGCGCCCGGCCGAAATAGCCGCGCGAGCACCTGCCGTAAGCTCTTGATAGTAAGCCAGATTGATCTGCGACAAGATCATCGCACCCAAGATTTCCTCGGTACGGATGAGGTGGTGCAGATAGGCTCGGCTCCAACGACGGCAATTTGGATTTGGTGAAGCCTCATCGAGCGGGCGATGATCTTCCTTATGGCGTGCATTCTTCAAATTGATGACGCCAAAACGCGTGTAAGCGTGACCGTGTCGGCCCGCACGTGTTGGGTGGACGCAATCGAACATGTCGATACCGCGCTCAATACCGCCCAAAATATCATCTGGCTTACCAACGCCCATCAAATAGCGAGGACGCTCGGTCGGCAGTTCTGGGGTAATGTCGGAAAGCACGCGGAACATGACTTCCTGCGGCTCACCCACAGCCAGACCACCCACAGCATAGCCATCAAAGCCAATCGACTTCAGGCCCGCAGCTGAACGGGCACGCAGCTCTGGGTCATCCCCGCCCTGCACGATGCCGAACAGCGCACGGTTCTGCTGGTTGTTGAACGCAACCTTAGAGCGGTCAGCCCAGCGGAGCGAAAGCTCCATAGCGCGCTCGATTTCCTTGCGCGGCGCGGGCAGCGAAATACATTCGTCCAGCTGCATAATGATATCGCTATCGAGCAGCGTCTGAATTTCGATCGACCGCTCTGGGGTCAATTCGTGGCTCGAACCGTCGATATGCGACTTGAAGGTCACACCCTTCTCGGTGAGCTTGCGGAGCTTCGCCAGCGACATAACCTGGAACCCGCCACTGTCGGTCAGGATCGGGCGCTGCCAGTCCATAAAGTCATGCAGGCCGCCCAGTTTGGCGACGCGTTCCGCACCCGGACGCAGCATGAGGTGATAGGTATTCCCGAGCAGAATATCCGCACCGGTCTCGCGGACCTGTTCAGGATACATAGCCTTGACCGTACCAACGGTACCAACAGGCATAAATGCGGGCGTATTAATCTCACCGCGCGGCGTGTCGATACGACCGCGACGGGCCATGCCGTCCGTGGCGAGAAGCGAGAAGTTGACTTGTTTCATGGCCTGCGTTCTAGCCGTTTGTTTGCCGTCGGACAATGGAGCTTATCCCGTAGCGGTTACCCATATTCAGCGCATTACCCATGCGTTCTACGAAGACCGGGAAAACAAACATATCAAAACAGAAAACACAGAACTTGTTTGTGCCTCAATTATTCCGCCAAAATATCAGAACCATATGGAGGATTCTTGCATGCGCCTTGCCCCTTTAGCGCTTTCGATTGTGGTCGGCATGGCCGCACCAGCCTACGCAGATATTGCAGGGAAGTGGAGCGGCGAAGGTGAAGGCGACCTCTCGGCCGAAATCACCCATATCGAGGCCGACCGCTATGGCGTTTCGCTCTCAACTGTTGTTCCGATTGGCGACACTGGTGGCTGTGCTGGTGGCATTGATGGTGAAGCGCTGTTCACCGCAGAGGGCGGCAACTTCTTCGTCGAGAATGAAGACTACAATCCGTCTGAACCACAATCTTACTACAACATCCGCATGTGCGAGATTTCCTTCAAGCTCACACCCGATGGCACACTCATCACCGAAGAAGTCGAAGGCTGTGGTTACTATCACGGCGCCGCATGCGGGTTCTCGGGCGGACTGACCAGGATCGACTAACCCGCCTTAAGCCAGCGCCCCAACGGCCGCGGCTCCCAGCTGGAAAACACCATAAACAAGCGCCAAAGCCACAGCGAGCCCAATTGCTGTGGCAATCAATCCGATGATCAATGCAACGCCATCGCGGTTCAGCATGGCGAAAGCCACGATACACAACCCAACATTGGGAATGGCATTGATCAGCGGGATGGGAACAACCATTACCAGCCCCACAATGACGACCAATACCGCATAAGGAATGGTCATGACCGCGCCGGTCATCCAGCGCAGGCGCGGCCGCGAAAACCGCGCCACGATGGCCGAGACCCGCGCCACGATTTCGCTCCCCTTCAGCAGAGGAGCAACCGGAAGACGCCGATCCCCGATAATCCCCGGCAATCGGATTGTCCGACCCAAAAGCATAGCCCCTGCGACAGCGATCATTGTCCAGGCGATAACGCCGCCGAAGCCTGGCGGACCGGGCACCATATTGAGCAGGCTCAGCAGCAAAAGGATAAGGCGATGGGATTTTTGCCCCATCGCCTCAATCAGTTCAGCAAACGTCAGCTTCGGCGAACCGCTCTCCGCCAGACGGCGCAAGACGGAAACGATGCGGTTTGAATAACCGACGATCGGCGCCGAAATATCACTCACGCAGCATCCTCAGCATGTGGCGCGCGATGCAGCAGCGAAGAGTCGCCGTAAGAATAGAAACGATAGCCATTAGCGATGGCGTGGGCATAAGCCTCGTGCATTTTCTCAAAGCCTGCAAAGGCCGACACCAGCATGAACAGCGTCGACTTGGGCAGGTGGAAATTGGTCATCAGCACATCAACCGTGTTGAAGCGATACCCCGGCGTGATGAAAATGTCGGTGTCGCCGACGAAGGCCTCTAGCTTGCCCGTCGGACGCGACGCAGACTCGAGCAAGCGCAAGCTCGTCGTTCCCACGGCAACCACACGACCACCAGCGGCGCGACGCGCATTGATGCGATCGACCGTTGCTTGCTCCAATTCACCCCATTCGGCATGCATCTTGTGGTCGTCGGTGTCTTCCGCCTTCATCGGCAGGAAGGTCCCCGCGCCTACATGCAGCGTCACGCGCTCGATTGTGACACCCATAGCTTCAATCTTGGCCAGAAGCTCGTCGGTGAAGTGCAGGCCAGCGGTCGGCGCAGCCACCGCACCATCTTCAGCCGCATAAACCGTCTGATAGTCGGTCTTGTCACGTTCCTCGATGCCACGCTTCGCGCCGATATAGGGCGGCAAAGGCATCGCGCCATTGGCCTTAATAGCCTCGTCGAGCTGCGCGCCCGAGAGTTCAAACTTAATCGTCACCTCGCCAGCATCACCTTTTTCGGTGATTTGGGCCCGCAACGCCTCACCCTCTTGCCCAAGTTCGAGCAGATCGCCTTCAGCAAGCTTCTTGGCGCCCCGCGCAAAAGCGCGCCACGTATTGGCGTCATCGCGCTTATGCAGGTTGAAAGACACCCCTGCCCGGTTCTCACCCCGAATACGCTGCCCCTTGAGCTCCGCAGGCAAAACGCGGGTGTCATTGACCACCAACACGTCGCCCGCACGCAGCAGATTGAGCAAATCAGGAATATGGCTATCCACGAGCGCCTCGCCCGGACGCACAACCAACAAGCGCGCACTATCGCGTGGCTCAGCCGGATGCAGGGCTATCAGGTCTTCGGGAAGTTCAAAGTCGAAATCGGAAACACGCATGACGGCTCGTTACCATGTTCACGCCGCAACACAAACACGGCTCTCGCAATCACTGTCTAAAGCACCCGGATCATCACCGCGCCAATGATCAAAAGCGCCGCACCAGTGATGCGCCCGACACTGAGTTCACGCACCGCCATGCCCATAAACCCGATTTTATCGAGCCACAGCCCAGCCATAAGCTGTCCGGTCACGGCCAGCGCCATCACTGCACCTGCCCCAATCATGGGCGTCAAAGTGATATTGGAAAACACATAGACCGCGCCCAGCAGCCCGCCGGCGATCAGCGTCCACCAGGCCGGTGCTGCAAAATTGATCGGGGTGGCGGTGACATTGCTGAACAAAAACGCTAGCGCCCAGAGCACAATCCCGCCCGCCAGAAACGACACAGCCGCCGCCGCGATTGGGACTTCGAGGGCTTTACCCAGATTGGCATTGATTGGCGCTTGAACAGCGATACACGCGCCAGCGACGACGCCCACGAGCGCCCAAAGAATTGCATCCATTTTCAAAGCAGCGACCCTAGAAGACCCGACGGGGATGAACCATCAACCCATCGGCAATTACGCTCTTCCATTCCAGAGTCGGTCAACACGGTTTGAACTGTGTCGCCAAAAACAAACTGGCGACCCGAAGGCCGCCAGTCTGAAAACAATTATTCGGTGATGTCAGCAGCGACCTTAACCGAGATCATGTGATCCGGGTTGATCACTGGCTCGCCGCGCTTGATCTGATCGACGAATTCCATGCCTTCGATCACATTGCCCCAAACGGTGTACTGCTTGTCGAGGAAGCGAGCATCGCCGAAGCAGATGAAGAACTGCGAATTAGCCGAGTTCGGGTCCTGAGCGCGGGCCATCGACGCAGTGCCACGAACGTGTGGCTCAGCGTTGAATTCAGCCTTGATGTTCGGGTACTTCGAACCACCGGTACCAGCGCGAGCTGGGTTGAATTCTGGCAGATTGGTGTTGCCGAACTTCACGTCGCCGGTCTGCGCCATGAAGCCTTCGATCACACGGTGGAACACTACGCCATCATACGCGCCTTCACGAGCAAGCGTCTTGATGTGCGCAACGTGGCCAGGAGCCACTTCTGGCTTCATGGCGATAACCACTTTGCCCTTGGTGGTTTCGATGACGAGGGTGTTTTCCGGATCGGCGTAGGCCATGTGACTGCCTCTTGATTTAAAATTTGTTGGGCGGGTTTAGGCGGTATGGGCAGCAAGCGCAAGCGCTTCGGCACTTCCCACAGTCATGACAAAGCCCCCAGACGCTCCGGGGGCTTTGACTGAGCTCTTACTTATATTCGATTTCAGCGTCGATGATCTTGTCGGGGTTAGCGACCGAACCATTGTTGGACTGGTTGCCCTTTTCGAGCGCGTCGACAAGTTCCATGCCCGACGCAACCTTACCGAAAACGGTGTACTGGTTGTCGAGGAAGCTCGCGTCAGCGTAAGTGATAAAGAACTGCGAGTTAAACGAATTCGGGTCCGACGAGCGCGCTGCGCCGACGATGCCGCGCTGGAAGCTTTCCTTGTTGAATTCAGCTTCTACGTCTGGGAGATCCGAACCACCCATGCCCGCACGGCCGAGGTTAAACTCAGCGCCCTCAGTCTTGCCGAACTGCACGTCGCCGGTCTGGGCCATAAAGCCATCAATCACACGGTGGAAAACAACACCGTCATAGTCACCACGCTTGGTCAGCTCGACAATGCGCTCGACATGCTTTGGTGCCAATTCCGGCAGCAGTTCAATATCGACCACGCCGTCTTCTAGCGTCAGGATGAGGTGCGGCTTACCTTCTTGGGCGAATGCGGGAGCGGCAACCAGCGAAACACTCAGCGCAAGCGCAGCGAAAGTACGGCGAGTAATCATGGTCATTTCTTCTGAAGAGCCTTGAGAACGATTGAAGGTACAAAAGCGGAAATATCGCCGCCCATTTCAGCGATCTGACGCACTAATGTGGCCGAGATGTGCCGAACAGGCGGGCTTGATGGCAGAAACACAGTTTGTAGGTCCGGCGCCATTTGCGCATTCATCCCCACCATCTGCATTTCATAATTATAGTCGGTCGTATCACGCAGCCCGCGAATGATCAGCTTGGCGCCATGTTCGCGCGCCACATTGACCATGAGACCCGAGAAATCGACGAATTTGAATTCGGTCTGGGTACGCACGCCGATCGGGCCGAGCACCTGTCGCAGAATTTCGGTGCGATCTTCGTGTGTGAACAGAGGGTTCTTTTTGGTGGCACTCACACCAACACCGACAACAAGCACATCCACGAGCTTGCAGGCCCGCTCAATAACATCGAGATGACCATTGGTCAGCGGATCGAACGAGCCAGGATAGAACCCAACAAGATTAGCCACAAAAACCTCCCTGTACGTTAGCTCGTTTTTTCATGTGAACAGGACTGAGGCAAGTCTCTGGAAAAGATGATCAAAAGCTCGGGTCCAACGTTCCGCTCAATAATCTGCCAGCCAAGTCTCTCGTAAAAAGCCTGCAACGGCGGTTTCGCGGAGAGATAGACTGTGTGATGCCCGAGCCGTCGCAGGCGCATGGTCACCTCAGCAACCAACGCTCGGGCCACGCCTTTACCTCTCGCCCAGTCCTCGACCCATAATGCCGCCAGACATGGGGATAGTTCCGGGCGCTCGAAAATATCGCTGTCGATTGCCGTAACAGTCCCTGCGAACCGACCATCGAGAAGCGCGACGAGCGTAAAGGGAAACTCCTTTGCGTCCAAAACTGCCGAGAGTTCCGACTTCACGCTCTCGGGCGTCTCGCCATATGGCTGCCACCAAGTGCGCCATAGCCGGTCAGCGACAACATCCAAATGTGTGCGTGCGTCCTGCAACCGGCAGATGGTGAGCGTGGAAATCTGCAGCCCCCTCAAGCCTTCTGCATGAAAGCCAGCCACACGGCTCCGAGCATCAGGATCACCCCCGAAACCCGCGATACCAACTGCACGCGCTGCGCGCTGATCAACTCGCGAGCTCGCCCCGCCACTAGCGCATACAGCGCGTCGGTAGAACCCGCGACCAGCATGAAAAATATCCCCAAGGCCATAACCTGCGGAAACGCCGGCTGATTGAGGTCAACAAACTGCGGCAGGAAAGCGCCTAGGAAAATCAGCACCTTGGGATTGCTCAGAATGACGAGAAACCCTTCTACTGCAATGCGGAAATTGGAGCGCTCAGTCTTCACCGCGCCTTGCCCGAGTTCACCTTTGGAGCGCAACATGTTCCAACCCAGATAGACTAGGTAGCCAGCGCCAATCAGCTTGATGATGTCGAAGGCCCAGCCCATGAACGCGACGAGCGCTTCCATGCCGAGGGCGACGACAAATGTCATCGCCAGAAACCCGGCCTGCGTACCGGCAACAATGGCTAGACCGGCCTTAGTGCCGCGTGCCAGCGAATTGGCAATGATCACCGTCACCGTCGGGCCTGGAACGATGGCCAACAGGAAGCAAGCGACCAGATAAGGCAGAAGCGTAGACATGGAGACCATCCGTCATCCCCCAGCGTGTGTTCTCAAAGCCCCTATCGGGGGCGTGCCTAAAGCGTCACACGTCAACCTTGAACCCAAGTTCAATTTCGCTGGCCGGAAGCCCACCGAGCCCCCAGTTTTCTCGCGGAACCTCGTGCAAGATCACCTTGACGTCATGGGCTGCAACACCGAATGGCGCGAGCTCTGCCACCAGCGCAGCATAAAGACGACGCTTGGCCTCAATGCTCCGCCCGGTGAAGAGGCTGATCTCAATCACCACATAACCCGGGCCCTTCTCCTTGCCCGTGATGAAGGCTTCATCATCAATCTCGACAAGCCTGACGCAGCGATCATTTTCGGGGATCAGAATGCCCGTGATCAGCGCCCGCTGAACGGCTTCCAGAAACTCCCGTCGCCTCTCTCCCAACCAGCCACGTCGTGTTTCAATTCGCGTTGAAGGCATAGCTCTCTCAACTCATATTTCAGCACAAACAAAAGGGCCGTCCCAATGGAACGGCCCTTTCAATTATTTACTCTTGATCGCCCTCTGGAGGCGTCTCGCCTGCATCAGGTTCGCTCGGCGGCGCTTCTGGCGCAGTCGGATCGACCGGAGCCTCACCGTCAGCTGCAGTCACGACCACGTCTTCATCATCTTCCGGCTCGGAGATGTGCTCGACCGAAACGACCTTCTCGCCGTCAGCTGTGTTGAACACAATCACGCCCTGCGAGCCACGGCTCACGATGCGGATTGGCTTATCACCGCCCACTGGCAGACGAATGGTCTGGCCGCCATCAGAGATCAGCATGATCTGGTCAGCGTCTTCGACCGGGAAGGACGCAACGAGATTGCCGTTACGCTTGTTGACCGCCATCGCCACGATGCCCTTACCACCGCGACCGGTGATACGATATTCGTGGCTCGAGGTGCGCTTGCCATAGCCGTTTTCGGAGATGGTCAAGATGAACTGCTCGACAGCACTCATCTCAGCGTAGCGTTCCTGGCTCAACTCGCCAGCAGCGACTTCACCTTCGTCCGAACCGCCCTCTTCGCTTTCACCTTCGCCACGAACGGCTCGGCTCATCTTGAGGTAGGCAGCACGTTCTTCCGCACTCGCGTCCGAGTGGTTGATGATCGTCATTGAGATGACCGTGTCGCCTTCGGCAAGCGCGATACCACGCACGCCCATGGAGTCACGGCCCTTGAACAGACGGACGTCATCAACGCGGAAGCGGATCGCCTGACCCAGTGCGGTCGTCATCAGCACGTCGTTGTTCACGGTGCAGGTGTCGACGCCGACGATGGAATCGCCCTCATCGAGCTTCATCGCGATCTTGCCGTTCTGACGCACTTCGACAAAGTCGGACAGCGAGTTACGGCGAACCGTACCGCGCGTTGTCGCGAACATGATGTCGAGGTTGCTCCAGGTGGTTTCATCCTCTGGCAGCGGCATGATGGAGGTAATGCGTTCACCCTGCTCAAGTGGCAGGATGTTGATCAGGGCCTTGCCCTTGCCGTTCACAGCAGCGAGCGGCAGACGCCAGACCTTGAGCTTGTAGGCGATACCACGGTTGGTGAAGAACAGAACCGGCGTATGCGTATTGGCAACAAACAGACGCGAAACGAAATCTTCCTCACGCGTCGCCATGCCGGAGCGGCCCTTGCCGCCACGGTTCTGTGCACGATAGGTCGAGAGCGGAACACGCTTGATGTAGCCCGCATGCGACACGGTCACGACCATGTCTTCGCGCGCCATCAGGTCTTCGTCATCGAAGTCTGCAGCGTGGTCGGTGATCTCAGTGCGACGCGGCTTGCCGAACTCTTCGCGGATCGCTTCAAGTTCTTCGCGAATGATCGCGCGAATACGCGTGATCGAGCGCAGAATGTCGAGATAGTCCTCGATTTCCGTGCCAAGACCATTCAGTTCTTCGCCGATTTCGTCACGACCGAGAGCGGTCAAACGAGCCAGACGCAGTTCGAGAATAGCGCGAGCCTGTTCTTCCGAAAGGTTGAAAGTCTCGTCGTCATTCATACGGTGACGCGGATCGTCGATCAGCTTGATCAGCGGCGCGACATCGGCCGCAGGCCAGCGACGGGTCATCAACTGCTCACGCGCTGTCGCCGGATCGGGCGCGGTACGAATGAGCGCAATGACTTCGTCGATATTCGCCACCGCAACAGCCAAGCCGACCAAGATATGCGCGCGGTCACGCGCCTTGTTCAGCAGGAAGCGTGCGCGACGCGTTACGACTTCTTCGCGGAACTGCACGAAAGCCGACAAAATCTGCTTGAGATTCATCAGCTCTGGCTTACCGCCGTTCAGCGCAACAAAGTTGCAGCCAAACGAGCTTTGCAGCTGGGTGTAGCGATAGAGCTGGTTGAGCACGACCTCAGGAAGCGCATCGCGCTTCACTTCGATAACAATGCGCATGCCTTCGCGGCTGGATTCGTCGCGCAGGTCTGAAATGCCCTCGACGCGCTTTTCGCGCACGAGTTCAGCAATCTTTTCAACGAGATGCGCCTTGTTCACCGAATATGGGATTTCGGTGATGACGATAGCTTCACGGTCCTTGCGAACCTCTTCCACGGTCGAGCGACCACGCACCATGATCGAACCACGGCCGGTCTCATAGGCCTGGCGGATACCCGCACGCCCCAGAATGATGCCGCCTGTCGGGAAGTCTGGACCGGGCAAATGGTCGATCAGCTCTTCAGTGGTGATGTCTGGATTGTCCAGAACAGCCAAAGCGGCATTGATCGTTTCGCTCAGATTGTGGGTCGGAATATTGGTGGCCATGCCCACCGCAATCCCCGTCCCGCCGTTGACCAGCATGTTCGGGAAGCGCGCAGGCAGCACAGACGGTTCACGCTCGGAGCCGTCATAGTTGTCGCGGAAGTCTACCGTGTCCTTGTCGAGGTCATCGAGCAAAGAGTTGGTGATCTTCTGCATGCGCACTTCGGTGTAACGCATAGCGGCCGGCATATCGCCGTCCACAGAGCCGAAGTTCCCTTGACCCTGAGCCAGCATCTCGCCCATGGCGAAATCCTGAGCCATACGGACCAAGGCCATATAGATCGAGGAGTCACCGTGAGGGTGATACTTACCGATAACGTCACCGACCACACGCGCCGATTTACGGAACGGCTTGTTGTACTCGTAACCGTTCTCGCTCATCGAGAACAGGATACGACGGTGAACAGGTTTTAGGCCGTCACGGACGTCTGGCAGAGCACGGCTCACAATCACGCTCATCGCGTAATCGAGGTAGCTCGTGCGCATTTCGTCGGTGATGTAGATCGGTTCGATGTCTGAGGTTGGCGAAGCGCCTGCCCCATCTTCTGGCGTGTCTGTCACTGTGTGATTCTACATTGATGCAGTTGGCCTAATTGATAGGCGATTCCACCGGAAATTACCAATTTTGCACCTCCCCACCCTGTGGACGGGGCTTTTCACAGGATTTCACCGCTTCAAGGCTCTGGAACGAGAAGCAGAAGTTTGAAACTGCGCTCTGTCGCTAGACGGGCCTAGGGTGGTTTCATACAAATCCGGCAATCTATTTCCGACACCGGGGAGTCGGTCGCAAGTGTCTCAGCCGTCCATTTTTAAACGCGCGCTCGACCGCGTCACGCACAAGCGCTCTATCGGCTTTGGGCTGGAACACATCGGGCTGACGACCCTACGCCACCCCAAAATCGTGGCGCTCCTCGTTGTACTTTTGTCGATTGCCACCTTCAGCCAGCTCCCCAAAGCCAATGTCGACGGCGATCTTTTGCGCGTCTTCGCCCATTCTGGCGAGCACTATGACGCTTATGAAGACCTCTCTCGCACCTTCGGAACCTTCGAAAATGACATCTATGTCATGGTCACAGCTGAGCGGTTGGTCGAGCCCGAGGTCTTGGAAGAAATCCGCAGCCTCGCCTTTGAGCTAGAACTCAACGAGTTCGTCACCGGCACCATGTCCCCCTTCACCATGCGCACGCCAACTTGGGACGGCTCTTCCGTTCCCGCTGTGCCAGAGGACATGCTGACGCCCGACGAAGTGGCGATGACGCTCATGGATCTGCAGCAATATGATCCCATGATGCGCAATCTGATCACGCCGGACCTAGATGGCGTGGTCCTCATCGTCTTCACCGATAAGGATATGGTGTCAGAGCATGGCGCCCCCGCCATGATTGCCTCTTTGCGCGAGAGCCTCGCGCTCTACGAAAGCACCGATATTCAGACTGAGGTTACAGGCCCACCGATTTGGACCGGCGAAATGGTCAATGCCTCTGTGTCGGACCAAATCAAGTTCACCATCTGGGGCTTTGCCCTCGGCGCGATCATTGCCTTTGCAACCCTCCGCAGCTTCTGGGGCGCACTGCTCGTCGCCGCCACGCCATTTGTTGCTGTCTCATGGACCATGGGCGCAGCGCTCTATTTCTTCGGCTCCTTCACCTTCCTCACCATTATCGTGACGACACTGGTGCTGGTGATCTCCTTTGCCGAAGCCATGTTCTTCATCTTCAACTGGCTTGGCTATTGGCGCGACGGCATGGAGCCAAACGAGGCCGTAGACGCCACTGTCAAACTGGTCGGTCCGGCTGCAGCGCTTACTATGCTCACAACCTTTGTCAGCTTCGCCTCGCTCTCCCTCACGCCGGGTCAGGGCATTCGCGAATTCTCCATCGCCGGCGCCATGGGCACATTCCTGCTCTTTGTGTGCCTGATGACCTTCCTGCCGCTGCTGCTCAAACTGGCGATCAAGCTCGGCTTTACGCCGCCCAAGCGCTATTCCCGCGCCCTCACCGCCCCCCTGCCCTTGAGCTGGAAACTCGCCAACAAATTCGGTCGGCCAATTTCCGTCGCAGCGATTGTCGTCACTCTGCTGCTGCTCATTCCTTATGCGCTAATCAAGCCGCACTTCTCCTTTGAAGATTTCATGGCCAAGGACTCGATGGCCCTGGCCACCGCCGAAAGCATCGACGAAGGTGTTGGTGGCGTTGCCCCGCTCTATGTCCGCATCGGCCTAGCCGATCCCGGCGACGGCCTGAGTGACCTCGACTTTACGAAAATCCAGACTGTCCACGCGATCACCGAAAAACACGTCGGTGAAAACAAGGTCATCTCTGCCGCGAGCGTCACCGAATATGCTGCCGCGGGCCTAACCCATGACGAGCTCTTTGAATCCGTCGGACCCTTCATGCAGCGCCGTTTCATCAATGAGGAAGGCTCGCAGGCGCTCGTGACGGGCTTTATCCCGACGATCATTCAATCCGACGCTTTGCAGGACATGGTCGACGCCATGCAGGCAGACCTTCGTGCAGCCGGTATTGACGATGCCACTGTTGGCGGCTTCCGCGTATTAGCCACTCTGGCCACCGATGACATCGTCCGCGGGCTGCAGCTTGACCTAACCCTATCGGTGCTCGTCAATTTGGCGCTCATTGGCTTTGCCTTCCAAAGCTTCCGCGTCGCGCTGGCCTCGGCGATCCCCAATCTTTTCCCAATTTTGGCAACCGAAGCCTGGCTCTATTTCAGCGGCGCAGGCCTTCAACTGACCACCGTCATCGCCCTCACCATCGCCTTCGGCATCGCCGTCGACGACACCGTCCACTTCCTCTCACACTATCTCCATGCTCGCCGCAGCAAAGGTCTCGAGCATAAGGAAGCCGTCAAACACACTATCGACCGCATCGGCGGCGCCATCATCGCCACCACCATCATCCTGTGCGCGGGCGTGTTCATCGTCGTGTTCTCGGACCTGCCACAGGTGGCCCTATTCGGCACTCTGTTCGTCGGCACGCTCGCTTTTGCGCTCATAGGAGATCTTTTCATTCTCCCGGCCCTGCTGGTTGCTGGCGGAAAGTTCTTCCAGCCCTTGGGGCAAATCAGTGTTCAACTCGGTGAAGAAGCTGGGAGCAACATGGACGCCCACGCGCCGGATCTAAAATCGGCAACAAATCCGAAACCGTGATAGCGGATTATGCTGAGCGAGCTTGCCGCTCAGTTTGAGCTCCGCCTAGAGTCGCATGACGATTCTCAGTAGGCATGACGCCGACAAAGTAAAAGTTTTTGCGTCCTATAGAGAGACGCAACGCATATACCGGGGGGCTTCGGCCGTGACATTCTTTAAGACTTTCGTGCGCTCGGCTGCGCTGGCCGCAGTTTTTGTCGGCGCACCTACGAGCCTTTCGCCGGTCATTGCGGCGCCAGCGGATGTCGCCCTGATCAAGTCCTACATTGGTGAATGGCGCGGTCGTGGAACGCTTTACGGCGCAACCACAGAAAGCGTTGTCTGCCGCCTCACCATGTCCCAGGGCAACGGCGACAAGGTGAACTACAATGGCCGCTGCACTCTGGCAGGCACCACCATGTCGCTCGCCGGCACTGTTGCATTCAACGAGCAAACGCGCCGCTACGAAGCCGCCCTCACCACGAACGCCACCTTCCACGCCACGGCGATTGGTCAGAAGCGCGGCCGCAATCTGATCTTCAACCTGCGCGAACGCGAGCAGGACGAGAAGGGCAAAGACCTCAACATCTCGGCTCAGATCCAGCTCACTGGCGAGAGCATCGGCATCGTTTTTGAAGCCATTTACATCGAGTCCGGCGATAGCCTGCGCGCTGAAGTTCCGCTGACGCGAAACTAAACCATTGCGCTAACGCCCCGACAAAATGAATACGCCGTCAATTTAAGGAATATCATCGTGTCTCAGTCCCAGCCACTCATCTCGGCACTGCATCGCTTGCAGTCCGACGAAGAATGGCTGGACACTGTTCGCACGGCCATTGGCTGGGAAGGCGCGGGCTTACAGTCGGCCGACGGCGCATGGCAAATGCAGCTCGGTCTCGTCCTAGCCAATTTCAACTATTCTCCGATCCGGTCCGACGAGGGTACGGTACACACTTTACCAAATGGCATGAGCCTGATTGGCGTGCCTTTCCTTTCGGCCTACGCCACCGAAGCCAGCTGGTGCTTATTCTGGACCTATGAGCGGCGCTCCTCCGCCGACCTCTATCGGGCCCTCGCCAAGGCGACGGCGCTTCTAGCCAAAAGCGCACTTGGCCAGCATCGCAAAGCCGCCGATCACCACGCCGAGCTCGTCGAGCGCGCCGCAGCCACAGCGCGAATAGGCGTCTGGGGCTGTACTTTGCCCGACGAAATTCTGTCTTGGAGCGATGGCGTCTACGATCTTTTCGAATTGCCACGTCGCACGATCGTTTCGCGCGATGAAGTATTGCGCCTGTACAGCGCTGAGTCAGCCGCCGAGCTTGAACAACGCCGGGCCCGTGCCATCGAAACCTTGACCGGGTTTTCTATGGACGCTGACATCACTACGGCGAAAGGCAATAAGCGCATTCTGCGCATTACCGCCGCCATTGATCACATCAATGGCGTCCCGACGCAGATTTATGGCGTCAAGCAGGACATCACGGCAGAACACGCACTCGTCGAGCAAACCCGCCTACTGGCTGAAACCGACCCACTGACGGGCATCGCCAACCGCATCCGCTTCCAATCCTGCCTCGATGATCTGCATGGCCGTACCAAGCCTCAGGCGGTCGGCGCCCTCCTGCTCGTCGACCTCGACAATTTCAAGACCATCAACGACACTTTCGGCCACCTTGCAGGCGACGCCTGCCTCATCGAGACGGCGCGCCGCCTTAAAGCTGTCGTCCCTCCCTCCGCGCTCGTGGCCCGTTTGGGTGGCGACGAGTTCGCTATTGTGACGGATGCTTCCGAGCCCTTTGATCACACTCTACCAAGCACCATTTTGGAGGCCTTCGCCGCCCCCATGATGTTCGGCGACAAATCGTGTCGGATTGGGATTTCGATTGGCGTCGCCGTGCGTCAGGCCGACGATGTGGCAGACACACTCTATCACAGCGCCGATCTGGCCCTCTATCAGGCCAAGGAAAGCGGCCGCGGAACGTGGCGCCTGTTCCGCGACAGCTAATTCACGCGTACCAGTTTCGCATGCGCAACTCGATCCCTTCACCCAACCCTGTTTCCAGTGGGCTGAGGTCACTTTTCCCAAAGTGATAGGGATAAACAATCTTGGGCTTGAATGTATTGATCGCTTCAAGCGCTTGGTCAGGCGTCATCGTATACGGCAGGTTCATCGGCACGAAGGCCACGGTGATATCCGTTAGCGCCAGCATGTCGTCGGTTGGCTCTGTATCGCCAGCCACATAGACAGTCACATCGCCAAAGCTCAATACGTAACCATTGCCGACGCCCACGGGATGATAATTCATCCTGTCTGCCGTGATGTTGTGCGCCGCAATAGCACGCACGGGAATATCGAGCAGGCTACCCTCTGCTCCATTGGCCAGAGCAGTTGCATTGGCTTTCAGTGCTGGCGGCAAAAGGTCAAACACTTCCTGATTGGTAATCAGCTTGGCATCCCCAGCGATGGCCATCAGCGTTTGCAGATGGAAGTGGTCCTGATGACCATGTGTGATCACGATGGCATCGGCTGGCGGCAAGTTCGCATAGAGTTCAGCCCCGCCAACAGGATCGACATAAATCGCTTTGCCACCCCACTCCAACACGAGGCTGGCGTGGTTTACTGGGTGAATGAGCAGATCGCCCCCGCTGGTTGGAATTGTGTCTGCGCCTGCCTCCTGCGCCATAACCAACCCTCCACTCGCGGCCGCACCCAAAGGTAGCAGTGCCATCCCAAACAAAACTGAACGTCGTTGTACCATTTCTTCCTCCAAGAAAATTCCCACGGTTGCCGAGTGTAAAGCGCTCTACCAAACCTATGCTTTGCATCAATATTGCAAAACTCTAGCGCGCATCCCCCCTCGCACCAACCCAAATCTCATCCTCTGGCCAGTCACAAAAGCAAAAGGGCCGCTCTCGCGAGCAGCCCTTCAAAAATTCCATGCCTGCTAAAGCGACATCAGAACGGGATATCGTCATCCATGCCGCCTGGCTCAAACACTGGCGCATTGGAAGAAGGACGACGCGATGCGCCACCCTGATTGCCGTAGCCACCGCCGCCGCCACCGCCCTGGTTGCTGACGCCACGGAAACCACCGTCGTCCTGCTGACCACGGAAACCGCCGCCGCCACCGCCACCTTCACCCTCGCCACGGCCATCTAGCAGCACCATGGACGAGTTGAAGTTCTGCAGCACGATCTCAGTGGAGTACTTGTCCTGACCGGACTGATCCTGCCACTTGCGGGTCTGCAACTGACCTTCGATGTAAACCTTCGAACCCTTGCGCAAATACTGCTCAGCAACACGCGCCAGACCTTCCGAGAAGATCACCACGCGATGCCATTCAGTCTTCTCGCGCTGTTCACCGCTGTTGCGGTCCTTCCAGCGTTCAGAAGTCGCGATAGAAAGGTTTACAACTTTACCGCCATTCGGCAGGTTGCGGACTTCGGGCTCATTGCCCAGATTGCCCACGAGAATAACCTTGTTCACACTGCCAGCCATGGCAAATCCTTCCGAATTCAGTCCCGGTCTGCACCGTTACGGGACGCTCCAAGGAGGTGAGGCCATCCCCGGTGCGGGACACTCACCTAAGTCAGACACCTTAAACCAGTCCGCCTCGCGGTACAGGCGCGCATTTCAGGTTCTTAACAACTGACTAATGTTCTCAAAATGTTCCACACCAAAGCCCGCCGGTCAAGCCCCTGCTGACACGGTCTGTCAGCAGGCTTGATGCAAGCAGACTTCCGAAGTCGCGCAGTATTCGGGGCTTGCTCAAATAAAATGTTCCCTTTACGTTCACAAAACATTTGAACCGGACTCGAAAACCTTTGCGTTGACGATCGCGTTAGCATTTCTTGCGCGCAACCCAACGCGAGCCTATGTGATGGCTTTCGCCAAATCCGTATAACTCCCATGGTGCAGCAGCCGCTGCGCCATTTGAAGCATGGACGACCAGATGAAGAACCCGCCGAGCCAAAACCGCGAAATCATCGTCCGCGGGGCGCGCGAACACAATCTCAAGGGCATTGACGTCAAGCTACCGCGCGACAGCCTCATTGTGATGACCGGCCTTTCCGGCTCGGGAAAATCCTCTCTCGCCTTCGATACCATCTACGCTGAGGGCCAGCGCCGCTATGTGGAGTCTCTCTCCGCTTACGCCCGCCAGTTCCTCGAGATGATGCAGAAGCCCGATGTGGAACACATCGAAGGCCTGTCTCCGGCGATTTCGATCGAACAAAAGACCACCTCGCGCAATCCGCGCTCGACGGTCGGTACGGTCACCGAAATCTACGACTATCTGCGCCTGCTCTACGCCCGCGTCGGCATACCCTATTCACCAGCGACCGGCCTGCCGATTGAAAGCCAAACCGTCACCCAGATGGTGGACCGCCTGCTTGAGCTCCCGGAAGGCACACGCCTCTATCTGCTGGCGCCGATTGCACGTGGCCGCAAGGGTGAGTTCAAGAAGGAACTCGCCGAGCTGATGCGCCGCGGCTTCCAACGCGTCAAAATCGATGGCGAATACCACGAGATCGAAGACGCTCCGGCCCTCGACAAAAAGTTCAAGCATGACATTGAAGTCGTGGTTGATCGGCTTGTCGTTTCACCCGATATCTCCGGCCGCCTCGCCGAAAGTTTTGAAACGGCACTTGGTCTTGCAGAAGGCATTGCCTTTGCCGAGTTCGCCGATGAGAAAGACGAAAAAGGCAATCCGCGTCGCCTGACCTTCTCCGAGAAATTCGCCTGCCCTGTTTCCGGCTTCACCATTGCCGAGATCGAGCCGCGCCTGTTCTCCTTCAACAATCCCTTTGGCGCTTGCCCGGTTTGTGACGGCATCGGCACCGAGCAAGGCATTGACGGCGATCAGATCGTCCCCGATACCGAGCTTTCGCTTAAGGACGGGGCCATTCTACCTTGGGCCAAGACCAGCGCGCCCTATTACCAGCAGACCCTCGCGGCCGTTGCGTCCCACTACGGCGCGTCCATGACCACGCCGTGGAAAGACCTGCCGTTTGAGGTTCAGCACGCCGTTCTGTTCGGCACCGGCCGTACTGCTATCGACTTCGTCTATGACGATGGCCTGCGCCAATACAAAACGTCAAAAGCGTTTGAGGGCGTCATCGGCAATTTGCAGCGTCGCTACAAGGAAACCGAAAGCGCCGGCACGCGTGAAGAGATCGAAAAATACATGTCGGCAAAGCCATGTCTGTCCTGCGGCGGTTATCGCCTCAAGCCAGAATCCTTGGCCGTCAAGATCGATGGTCTACACATTGGTCAGGTGACGGAGAAGTCGATCCGCAATGCCGCTGAGTGGTTCAATGAGCTCACCGACAAGCTGAGTCCGACCCAAAAGCAGATTGGCGAGCGCATCCTCAAGGAAATCCGCGAACGCATCAATTTCCTGATCGACGTGGGCCTCGACTATCTCTCCATGTCCCGCAATTCCGGCACATTGTCGGGCGGCGAAAGCCAGCGAATTCGTCTTGCCAGCCAGATTGGCTCGGGCCTGACCGGCGTGCTCTATGTTCTGGACGAGCCATCCATCGGCTTGCACCAGCGCGACAACGCCCGCCTTCTCGAAACCCTGCAACGCCTCCGCGATCTCGGCAATACCGTCATCGTCGTTGAACACGACGAGGACGCTATCCTCACCGCCGATTATGTTCTCGACATTGGCCCCGGCGCTGGCGTCAACGGCGGCAATATTGTTGCCGAAGGCACGCCGCAGGACATTCTAGACCACCCGGATTCCCTAACCGGCAAATACCTCTCCGGCCGCATGGGGATCGCTATCCCCGCCGAACGCCGCGAAGGCAAAGCGGGCAAATCGCTCTCGCTCAAGGGCGCCACTGGCAACAATCTCAAGAATGTCGATGTCGACATTCCTTTGGGAATGTTCGTCGCCATCACCGGCGTTTCCGGTGGCGGCAAGTCGACGCTGATGATCGACACCATGTACAGTGCGATTGCGCGCCGCCTGAATGGTGCACGCGTGGTCCCCGCCCCGCACCAAAGCCTCACTGGTCTCGAATACCTCGACAAGGTCATCGACATCGACCAATCCCCGATTGGCCGCACGCCGCGCTCGAACCCTGCCACTTACACCGGTGCTTTCACGCCGCTGCGCGAGTGGTTCGCGGGCCTCCCCGAAGCCAAGGCACGTGGCTACGGCCCGGGCCGCTTCAGCTTCAACGTTAAGGGCGGCCGTTGCGAGAAATGCGAAGGCGACGGCGTTCTCAAGATCGAGATGCACTTCCTGCCCGACGTCTACGTCACCTGCGACGTTTGCAAGGGCAAGCGCTACAACCGCGAAACGCTGGAAGTCCAGTTCAAGGGCAAGTCGATCTCCGACGTTCTCGACATGACCATCGAAGAAGCCGTCGAGTTCTTCGCCGCTGTTCCCGTCATTCGCGACAAGTTCGCCACCCTGCAACGCGTCGGCCTTGGCTACGTCAAAGTTGGCCAACCGGCAACGACCCTCTCGGGCGGCGAAGCGCAACGCGTGAAACTGTCGAAGGAACTGTCGAAACGCGCCACCGGCCGCACGCTCTACATGCTCGACGAGCCGACCACCGGGCTTCATTTCCACGACGTCGCCAAGCTCTTGGAAGTGCTTCAGGAACTGGTCGATGGCGGCAATACCGTTGTCGTCATCGAACACAATTTGGAAGTCATCAAGACTGCCGATTGGGTGATCGATCTAGGCCCTGAGGGCGGCGATGGTGGTGGTGAAGTCGTCGCCGCAGGCACGCCGGAGACCGTTGCGGCGAATAAGCGATCCTATACGGGCAAGTACCTCAAGGAGGTCATCGAACGACGCCCTCAATACGCGACCCGCGCAGCCGAATAGATTCAAACTCTCAACAGGGGCCACTAGGCCCCTGTTTTATATACAGTTCCCACCCGCAAACCGAACACAACCAGCCCCGCAAAGCGGGAAACCGCGCTCACCCGCTGGCACAGAACCATCGCCCCGCGCCCCCGTGGGGAGGGATCGAGGGTGAGGTTCAGCGCCCGTCAGATCAGCCCCATCCGTGCCAATTCAGCGGCGATCTCCATCGAGTTATCGCTATCGTTATTCGCCCCGACGCCCAGATCAGGCGGAGCGTCCTCTGGACGAAGATAGCGCCAACCTTGGAAAGGACGCTTGGGATAGGGCACAGTCCGGACAATCTCTGGATCAAGGATCAAATCGCAATAGTTGATCCCCTCTTCACTGGTGTGCGAGCCAAACCGCAGGATCTTCTGACGGCAACCGATAGAGCCTGCGATGACCCAATAGATCGACGCCTTGCCGTCCATCTCGTCGCCGCGTTTGGGCGTCATACGCGTCCGGTGAACGTGCACGTCCTCGCCATAATCAGCGCCCCACCAGTGAGCGCGCTCATGGCGGTAGCTTTCGAGTTCCTCCACGCTGGAAATCCCAACGCAGAGTTTAACCATATGAATCATGCCAAATTTCCCGGAGCGACACGCCCCTGAATAACGTCGATCTCATCATCGTCAACGATCCAGGGTTCCTGTAACGCCAAATTGCGCCATGCCTGGAAGGCGGGCAGCGCATAAATCGCCTCGACATAGCGACCAGCCAAATCCGACACTGGCAATACATAGGTGCGAATGCGCGTTGCGACAGGCGCAAACATCGCATCAGCCGCCGAGAATGCGCCAAAGAGGTATGGCCCGCCCGACTTCTGCAGCAAGCTTCCCCACAACGCTTCGAGACGCGCCAAATCAGAACGCACCGCATCCGCATCCACCCTGCCCGGGTGCGAAGCCCGTAGGTTCATCGGGGCGCGATTGCGCAATGCCGAGAACCCACCATGCATTTCCGCCGCTGCGGCACGAGCCAATGCGCGCTCTGCTCGATCACGCGGCCAGATTGCATGCTCCGGAAATGTCTCGGCAAGATACTCGATGATGGCGATTGATTCTGGGATCAACAGCTCCCCATCGATCAGCAGCGGCACACGCCCGGTAGGTGAATGTTGGGCCAGGACATCGCGGAAATTCGGGCCAGAGAGCTGTAGGACTTCATCCTCGAAGGCGATGTCAAAATGCTTGAGCACGAGCCAAGGACGCAAAGACCACGTCGAATAATTGCGATTCCCGATCAATAGCTTCACCGCAGTCTCCTCAACCAAAAAAGCAGGGCGCCCGGTGGCCAGGCGCCCTTCCTGAACTCTTGGGAGAGACTAGTCCCGGCGTTTAAGCAACGCCAGCTACAATCGAAAAAACCAGTGCCATGGACACAAGGCACACCAGTGCCCAACTCATGGTCATCCACAGATTAGGCTTCGGTTGACTGCGCATGAGATCGCTCCTTGTCAGTCGTCCACACCAAGCCGCCACCGCGCGGCAGATGGTAAATGAAACGCTAATGACAATAGAGATGGGATGCAAGCGACCATTCTGCAACAGTCACGCGGGTGCGTTCGCGTGACTGTTTGTCAGAATAGGCCGAACCACAGCCCGGCAATTCCCAAAAATGCAAAGAAGCCAACCACATCGGTAATCGTCGTCACGAATACTGCCGATGCAATCGCCGGATCCGCTTTCAAACGATCCAGCGTTAAAGGAATGAGCACGCCGAATGTACCGGCAACGATCATGTTAATCACCATGGCCAAGGCGATCACCACACCCAGTTCTGGATTGCTATAGCGGAACCAGGTCACAAGCCCGATCAGAATGGCGAAGAGCACACCATTGGCGACGCCCACCACCATTTCGCGGCGAATGAGCCGGCGCAATCGCCCACCATCCAGCTCACGCATGGCCAGCGCACGCACCGTCACCGTCATCGTCTGCGCCCCGGCATTCCCGCCCATAGAAGCAACAATGGGCATCAACGCGGCGAGAGCCACCATTTGCTCGATGGTGGCGTCGAAGAGCCCAATGACCAGCGACACGAACAGCGCCGTGAACAGGTTCACCACCAGCCATGGCGTACGGCTCTTTACCGTGTCGACCGTGGTGTCAGAAACGTCTTCGTCGCCCACGCCCGCCATCAGGCGAATGTCTTCTTCGGCTTCTTCCTGAATAACGTCGACAATGTCGTCGATGGTCAACACGCCCACAAGACGGTCGCCGTTATCGACCACGCCAACCTCGACATAGTCATAGCGTTCGAAAATGCGCGCGGCTTCTTCTTGGTCGTCTTCCGCTTTTATGAGCGTCAGCTGCGTGTTCATGATCGTATCGACCTTGGCCGCACGCTGCGTCCGCAAGAACCGATCAAGCGGCAAAACACCAAGCACCTTATAGCCCGCATCAACCACGTAGAGCTGATAGAACTCTTCAGGCAGTTCGGGCTCGGCGCGCAGATAGTCGATCGCCTGCCCCACCGTCCAAAATGGCGGAATGGCGATGAATTCCGTCTGCATCCGGCGTCCGGCCGAATCTTCAGGGAAATCAAGGCTTCGCTTCAAAGCCAGCCGTTCGAACGTGGGCATAGCCCGCAGAATTTCGTCTTGGTCTTTTTGCTCCAGATCTTCGAGCAGATACACCGCGTCGTCATGGTCGAGCTCGGCCACGGCGCGGGCGATTTCCGTATTGGGAATCGCGTCCATGATCTCGACACGGATGCTTTCGTCGACCTCCGTCAGGGCCGAGAAGTCGAACAAATCACCGAGCAGTCGAACCAGATGGATACGCTCTTCAGCTTCCAGCTGTTCGAGCAGGTCGCCTACGTCCCCCGCGTGCAGCGGCTCTAGGAGCGCGACCAGCGCCTCAAGCTGCTCGCGTTCGAGCAGCGCCCGAACCTCGCCCACCCAAGCAAGGCTGATCCGCCCCTCCGCATCGCGGAAGGTGCTGTCGACACGGCCCAGGTCTTCACCGGACATGATTGTGGATTCGTCGCTCATAGGGAGCCCTTTTCGTGTCCTGGGGGTTTCAGGGGCGTGGCAAGCTGTACCTGTTCAATCTGCGCCGCGCCAGTGACCTGCAAAAGCTTTTCTCTTCTCTAATGTCGAGGCTATGAAAATGTCTGAGCCAATCGCCGTCCGCACCGACTTTTCTCGGGTTTACACCCTCGCTCAAGCTGCTCTGGATGATGAGATTATGGTCAAAGAGGGCATAGCGGGGCCCTGCATCACTTACCACGACCAGATCATCGCCGAGCTGCGTGAAACCGGCCTACTGTGGCTAAAATGCCCTGCAGACCAAAAGGTTCTCCTGCTCGACATCTCGCCCGACATATATTTTGAAACCGACGAGCTCGTCGGCCAAGACGGCGTTTTCATCCGCATGACAACAATAACAGATCAAGAACTAGCACTTCGCCTAAGTGATGCGCTGGCGTCCAGTCGCAGGCCACTTTCGCGCGAATAACAAAAACACTATGACTACTTTCAGATCAGGCCAACCTCTGGAGTAGGAATGGACGTTACGACCACACTCGTGTGCCAATGCGGGCAATTTCACATGGAAGTTGTTGGCAGTCCGCTGTTGAACGCACAGTGCCACTGCGCCTCCTGCAGAAAGGCTGCACGGGAGTTGGCGAACTTTGGCCCAGCACGCGCCCTAACCGAAGATAATGGTGGCACCAACTACACGCTCTACCGCAAGGATCGAGTGCGCTTCCCCCATGGGCTCGATGGCCTACACGCCTATCGCCTATCAGCAACAGCCCCGACACGGCGCGTTCTCACCGCTTGCTGCAATTCGCCCGTCTTCGTCGAATTCACTGGCGGCCATTGGCTGAGCATCTACACCAGCATGTGGCCCATGGCCGAGCGTCAACGCCCTGACCTGCGCACGCAAATTGTCGATGCACCGGCGCAGACGAAGTTCGATCTCTCGATTCCAGCCAGCAAGTGGCACACCACAAAATTCTATGCGCGCTTGGCAGCCGCGTGGGCAGCCATGGGCTTCCGCACGCCAAAATTGAAAATCTCTGACTGGCCCCCGATCAGTCCTGCGCTTCCGGCCACAGAAGTTTCAACACAATCAGCCACATCACCACGGCAATAGCACCCTCTAGCCAACGCCATGACGCAGGATTGGCGAACGCAGGACGCAGCAATCTTGCGCCAAATCCGAGGGCAAAGAAGAACACAAAAGACCCGGTGATGGCCCCTGCAGCAAACAGCATCTGTGCGCCGGGGAACTGGGTCGAGATCGATCCAAGCAAAACCACCGTATCAAGGTAAACATGTGGGTTGAGCCAGGTGAGCGCCAAACAGGTCAGCAACGTCGCGCCTAGGCTAGCACTTGGCTTTTGCTCGTCCACCACCAGTGCCCCAGTCGATTGCAACGCTGACCGCAAGCTTCTCAGCCCGTACCAGATGAGAAAGGCCGCGCCCGCAAAGCGCATGCCGGTCTCCAGCCACGGCAAAATCGCGGCCACATGACCAAAGCTCGTCACCCCGAGCGCGATAAGCAGTGCATCCGATATGGCACAGGTCAGCACCACCGCGAGCACATGCTCCCCGCGCAAGCCTTGCCGCAACACGAAGGCGTTCTGCGCGCCGATGGCCAAGATCAAAGTGAGGCCAGTGGCCAAGCCTATGCCGAACACGTCCATTGCGATTCCTTCAGTGAGCACCCGGCCCTTGCCTAACGACCGTGCAATCAATTAGGCCAATTAAAGAAATTGCATCACCATTAGGAATGCTAATGCCATGATTGACTATCCTGCAGCACACGCCGTTGCCATGGTGGTGCAAACTGGCAGTTTCGAGCGCGCCGCGCAAAAGCTCAACATCACACAGTCAGCCGTCTCCCAACGGGTGCGCCAGCTCGAAGAGCGTCTGGGCGCTGTTCTCATCGAACGCGGCACACCCTGCATTGCGACAGAAAAGGGCGCTTGGCTCTGCCGCCATATGGAATTGGTTGGCTCCCTCGAAAACGACCTGCTGACCCACTTGCCCTCACTTGGGGACACCGCCAAGCCGCTCACGCTAGACATCGCCGTGAATGCCGATAGCCTTGCGACCTGGTTCATGCCCGCTGCCGCTGCATTTTCGGCGACCAGCTCCAACGTCATGAACATCACCATAGACGATCAGGATTTCACGCATGATTGGCTGCGCCGAGGCCGCGTGCTCGCCGCAGTGACATCAAAAGCAGAGCCGATCATCGGTTGCGATGTCATCAAGCTGGGCAAGCTCCGCTACCACGCCACGGCCAGCCCTCAGTTTTATCAGCGCCATTTTTCACAGGGGGTAACCGCCGCAGCCCTCGCACATGCCCCAGTCGTGACCTTCAATCAGAAGGATCAGCTGCAACGGGACTGGCTGGTGACCAACTTCGGCACAACGGTTTCGGGGCCGACGCACTTCATCCCGTCCAGTCATGGTTTTGTGGAAGCCTCCCTCGCCCACATGGGCTGGTGCCTCAACCCCACCGCGTTGGTGCACGATCATCTGGCCAGTGGTCGCTTGGTAGAACTGATCCCCGGAGCGACGCTCGACGTCGATCTCTATTGGCAAGTTGGTCGCCTCGCCGCCAAACAGTTTGCAGGCCTCACTGAAGCGGTTCAGCGCGCGGCAGCGTCAGGGCTCGTCACCTAATCATTGTGATTGTTGATATGCCCAAAAACTCAAAACCCCGCCGATCCGAAGATCGCCGGGGTTTTTGAATAATGGTGCGGTCGAGAAGACTCGAACTTCCACGCCCTCTCGGGCACAGCGACCTCAACGCTGCGCGTCTACCAATTCCGCCACGACCGCACATTCTGGTAGAATGTTGAACCGCATCTGCGCTTCAACGAGGAGGGGTTTAGCAAAGGCTTCTGGCCTTAACAAGCACCCCGAGCCTCTGATCACGACCTATTTCAATCTTTCCACAACGGAAGTCGAAAATGGAAAAAGATAGGAAAATCAGAGCCATGAAAACTCAAAACCCCGCCGATCCGAAGATCGCCGGGGTTTTTGAATAATGGTGCGGTCGAGAAGACTCGAACTTCCACGCCCTTTCGGGCACAGCGACCTCAACGCTGCGCGTCTACCAATTCCGCCACGACCGCACATTCTGGTAGAAGTTGAACCGCATCTGCGCTTCAACGAGGGGGGATGTAGCAAACGGTTCTGGGGACCACAAGCGTTTAAATTCGAAAATCCTCAGCCTGTGGAAGTTTCCCACTACCCTGCTTTAAAAGTCTTTTCCTTGACGAAAACGCGGAGGCGCCCGTCTTCGACATTCACCTCGCCTTTAGCCACGAGCGTATTATTGGCATAAATGCGCAGGGGATCATGTTCAGTGGTGTCGAGTTCGATCACAGCACCGCGACCCATGCGCAGCAAATGGTGGATCGGCAACGTGGACGCGCCGAGTTCCACGGTGATGTCCACTTCAATATTGTCCAGAGTGCTCATAGATAGGTCTTAGGCTCGATCTGTTAGTGTCGCGCAGCTTCTACCTTAAATTCGGCCCAGCATGGTTATGAAAGTGTTAACAACCAACAACGAAGCGTGTCAGATCAAGTCAAAGCTCCTCCGCTCGGATGATCAGGCTGTCGAATGGACCATCTTCGATGCGCCACTGGATTATCCAGAGGCTCTGCGCATGATGGATGAGCGCGTAGCAGCGATTGCATCAGGCGAGGCTTCTGAGGCCGTCTGGCTCTTGGAGCACCCTCCCCTTTACACCTCTGGCACCTCCGCGCGCGCTGAGGATCTGCTCACCGCGCGGTTCCCGGTCTATCCCGCGGGCCGAGGCGGTCAGTACACCTATCATGGCCCCGGCCAGCGCGTTGCCTATGTCATGCTCGACCTCACCCAACGCGGGCGCGACATTCGCTGCCTCGTCCAGGGGCTCGAACAATGGGTCATCGACACGCTCGAAAGCCATAATGTTAAGGGTGAGCGCCGCGAGGGGCGCGTCGGCGTCTGGGTGCAGCGACCTGAAAAAGGCTTAGGGCGTGAAGATAAAATCTCAGCCATCGGCGTTCGCGTGCGCAAATGGGTGACGTTCCACGGCATCGCGCTCAACGTTTCGCCTGATCTCAGCCATTACAACGGCATTGTGCCATGCGGAATCACCGACCAAGGCGTCACTAGTTTTGAGGACTTGGGGCTTCTGGTGAGCATGCCTGAAGTAGATTCGGTTCTACGCACCCGGTTCGAAGCTATTTTCGGCGCAACAACAGTGGCGTAAAACCTTGCCATAGGGCACTTGGACGAACACCTTTAGACCGTCCGCGAATCGAGGAGCTGACTTATGAAATTGGACGATATTAAACGCCTACTCACCCGTCAGACCCTGTTCCGTCTGGACGCGATTCTGTCGCCCAAGCTCATGCCGATTTTCTACGCCCTTGGCCTAGCCGGTATTCTGCTCTGGATTGTGAGCCACTTCTTCTTCCGCTTCTCGCAGGGCTTTGGGAACGGCCTGTGGGGCATTCTGGAAATCGCCGTCTTCGGTCTATTGGCCTTCGTGGCGCTGCGCATCCTCTGCGAAGCTCTTCTCGTCTGGTTCAAGAATCATGAAACCGCAGGCGACACGGTCCAGCGCTCGCGGTACTCAGCATCCCTGCTCGATGAAGTCCGCGACGCTATTCGCGATCTTGCCGAAGAAGGCGAAGACGACCGCGATTATGCTGAAGCTGCTGAATATATGACGCCAGCCACCGAGCCCGCGCCCTATACGCCGCCAGCGTCGACCCCGCTGAACCCGGAAGACGCTGTTCGTTCGCCCTCCACCAAACCCGGCCAGACACACGGAAGCTAACCTTAGCGTCCCGCCTCCCGCGCGTTACAAAGAGAGCCCCACAGGCTCTCTTTTTTTATTGGCCGCACCGCCACACCCTCCCAACAGCAGACAAAAAAAGACCCCCGGCCGAAGCCGAGGGTCTCTATCAGCACCGAGGGAGGCACTTATTTCTTGTTGATGCTCCAAGCGCCAGGACCTGCAAATACCAGGTAGAGGAACACGAAGCAGAACAGGATTGCCGCGTCACCACCGTTGTTGACCGGGAAGAAATTCTGCGGCGCGTGGCCCATGAAGTAAGCGAAAGCCATGGTACCCGAAGCGATGAATGCCGCTGGACGGGTGAAGAAACCAATTGCGATCAGGATACCGGTGACGATCTCGATAACGCCTGCCCAGAAGAAAATCGTATCAGCGCCTGGCTGGAAACCGCCAGCAGGAAACGCCATGAGCTTCTGTGTGCCGTGAGCGAGAAACAGCAATGCTGCCATAATGCGCAGCACAGCGAGGGCCTGCGGCGCGTATGCGGAGAGACGGTCGAACATGGGAACTCCAATAATGCTGCGCCAACTCGGCGCGCCAGTCGCTAAAAGGTAATCGAACAACGCTGTTCTAATAAACCACACTGTTACAGACGCACTGTTCACGCATTAATTCCATTCACGAGCCCGTGATCCGCGTTCGCTGCACAGCTGATCATCGGTAAGTGACGGCCAGTCACATTGCGTAACCGTGCAGAATTCTGTATGACGCGCCATTCTCTTACTTAGCGGAATTCTGCACGCGCATGACTCAGGCGCCAAAAATCGGACTCGTCAGCCTCGGCTGCCCCAAGGCGCTTGTGGACAGCGAGCGCATCATGACCACGCTTCGGGCGCAGGGCTATTCGTTTAGCCGCGACTATGCAGGCGCGGACATTGTTCTTGTCAACACTTGCGGCTTTCTCGATAGCGCCAAGCAGGAAAGCTTGGAAGCGATTGGTGAAGCTCTCAACGAAAACGGCCGCGTGATCGTCACTGGCTGCCTCGGCGTTGAAGAAGGCCTCATCCGCGAAACCCATCCGAACGTGCTGGCCATCACCGGCCCGCACCAGTACGAAAACGTGGTTTCGGCGGTTCATGAGCACCTGCCCCCAGTTCCAAATCGCTTCGTCGATCTGGTCCCGGAGAGCGGTCTCAAGCTCACGCCTCGCCATTATGCCTATCTGAAGATTTCGGAAGGCTGCAACAATCGTTGCTCCTTCTGCATCATCCCTCAGATTCGCGGCGATCTCGTCTCGCGCCCTGCGGCCGGCATTCTCGGCGAAGCCGAGGGCCTCATCCGCGCTGGCGTCAAGGAACTGCTCGTTATCTCGCAGGACACCTCGGCATACGGCGTCGACCTGAAATACGCGACATCCAAGTACCGTGGCCGCGACGTGAAGGCGAAGTTCTATGACCTCGCCAAGGAGCTCGGCGAGCTCGGCGCATGGGTACGTATGCACTATGTCTACCCATACCCACATGTCGATCAGGTGATTGAACTGATGGCCGAAGGCCTCGTTCTGCCCTACCTCGACATTCCGTTCCAGCACGCTTCGCCAAACGTTCTGCGCGCTATGAAGCGCCCAGCAAACCACGAAAAGACCCTCGACCGGATCAAGAAGTGGCGCGAAATCTGCCCAGATTTGACCATCCGCTCGAACTTCATCGTCGGTCACCCCGGTGAAACCGAAGAAGATTTCGAATTCCTTCTCGACTGGATCGAAGAAGCCGAAATCGATCGTGCTGGCTGCTTCAAGTACGAACCAGTGACCGGTGCTCCTGCCAACGATCTGCCGGGCATTGTTCCGGAAGAAGTAAAGGAAGAGCGCTTCGCCCAGCTCATGGAAGTGGCACAGGACATTTCCTACCACCAGCTGAGCAAGAAGGTCGGTCGCACCATCGACGTGATCGTTGACGACGTACAGCCCGAGCAGAACCGCGTTATCGCGCGCTCCAAGTGGGATGCTCCGGAGATCGACGGTCAGGTCTATGTCGACAATGCTGACGGCATCAAGATCGGCGACATTGTTTCGGTCACCGTGACCGACAATGACGAATACGATCTCTTCGCAGTCCCTGCTGCAAAATAGTCAAACAGCTATCAGCAGTAATAAAAATTCAAAATGCCGGCACAATATGTGTCGGCATTTTTGTTTATTGCAGCAATTTTAGGCAGTTCTTGCCTTTTCTCCGTAGTGTGCCACGCTAAGCCCGTACAGACTCACTTCGCGAGGAGGCGAAAACATGGGTTTTGACGGTGTTGGAATTATTGGTGCGATCATTATTGGCGGCATCGCCGGATGGCTTGCCAGCATGTTCATGAATGCCGGTGGCGGCGTTCTCAAGAACATCCTGCTCGGCATCGTTGGTGCCATTATCGCCAGCGTTCTGTTTGGCCTGCTGGGAATTTCCTTCGGTGGCTGGATTGGTTATCTCGTCGCGGGCTTTATTGGCGCCTGCATAATTATCGGCATCGGACGCGCCGTGGCGAAATGAACTTGCGCTGGTCGCCACTGGCGGCCAGCACCTTTAGAATAAAATTCGCGCGGCCTTGAAGTCAGGCGCAATGGATTTGCGACTAAGTTTCATCGCGTAAATTACTCATCCAGTTCAGTCTTTTGGACCTTTACGACGCACCGCAAGCCGTTTCATCTCCATCTCAATTGCTCAAACCGATGGACTTGCGCCGTTATGAATAAGCTCCTTGTTTCCACTTTGGCTGCACTGACCGTTTCTGCTGCGCCGGTCTATGCTCAGCCCACCGACATCTTGAACGCCTCATATGATATTGCGCGCGAGCTCTTCGCCGCCATCAACGAGGCCTACACAGCTTCCGGCGCGACCGTCACGGTCAACCAGTCCCATGCCGGCTCCTCCGCTCAGGCCCGCGCCATTCTCGAAGGCCTGGCGGCCGACGTCGTGACCTTCAATCAGGTTACGGACGTTCAACGCCTCGTGGACGGCGAATTCGTTTCGGCCGATTGGGCAACTGAGTTCCCGAACAACGCCACCCCATTCTATTCCTTCCCGTCCTTCCTCGTCCGCGCTGGCAACCCAAAGAACCTCAACGATTGGGGTGATCTGGTGACCGAGGGCGTGCAGATCATCTTCCCGAACCCCAAAACCTCCGGCAACGGTCGCTACACCTATCTCGCAGCCCGCGCTTGGGCGACCGAGGAATACGCAGGCGACACCGCCAAGGTCGAAGAGTTCCTCACCAAGCTCTTCAACAACGTGCCCGTTTTTGAAACCGGTGGCCGCGCTGCAACCACCGCCTTCACTGAGCGCCAGCTTGGCGACGTTCTGATCACCTTTGAGGCCGAAGCACTCGCAGTCGCCAACGAATTTGGCACGGACAAGTACCAGCCGGTCACACCGTCTGTGTCGTTCCTGTCCGAGTTCCCGGTTGCCATTGTCGATAAGGTCGTGGACGCCCGTGGCAGCCGCGATGTGGCCAAGGCCTATCTCGACTTCCTCTTCTCGCCAGAAGGTCAGGAAGTTGCAGCCGCAAACTTCCATCGCCCAACCAACGAAGAAGTCTTGGCCAAGCACGCAGATCGCTTCCCAGAAGTTCGCCTCGTGACCGTCGAAGAAGAGTTTGGCGGCTGGCAAAAGGCTGCTGAGGAACACTTTGCCGACGGCGGCCTGCTCGACAAGGTCTTCCTGAACCAATAACCCCTTCTGCCATACCTATTCTATCCGGCGGCGCAGCTTTTGTTGCGCCGCCAAGTCTATGAGAACACCCCATGGCAAAACCGCATTCTAAGCACTTGCTGCCCGGCTTCGGCCTCACCATGGGCGTATCTGTTTTTTACATCTCCCTCATCGTCCTCCTGCCCATCGCCGCCATGTTGCTGAAA
This sequence comes from Devosia sp. WQ 349K1, assembly GCF_016595685.1. Classification (NCBI taxonomy): domain Bacteria; kingdom Pseudomonadati; phylum Pseudomonadota; class Alphaproteobacteria; order Hyphomicrobiales; family Devosiaceae; genus Devosia; species Devosia sp. WQ 349K1. The sequence goes on from NZ_JAENGO010000001.1 coordinate 645,118, forward strand.
GTCACGGGCATGGGTTGGGGCGAGTTCTGGCGCATTATCTCCTCAAACCGCGCCTTGGCCGCCTATCGCATCACCTTCAGCTCTGCCTTCTACGCCACCATCATCAATGGCATCGTCGGCATGCTCTTTGCGTGGGTTCTCACCCGCTATCGTTTCCCCGGTCGCCGTATTCTCGACGCCTTGGTCGACCTGCCCTTTGCCCTGCCGACAGCTGTCGCGGGCTTGGTCTTGGTGACGCTGTTCTCGGGAACGGGCTGGTATGGACAATTCCTCGAGCCCAACAACATCAAGGTCAACTACACCCAGCTCGGCATCATCGCCGCCATGACCTTCACCTCCATTCCTTTCGTTGTTCGTTCTGTGCAGCCGGTGCTCGAAGATCTCGACGAAAGCTATGAGGCAGCAGCGCAAACCCTCGGCGCAAGCCGCTGGCAGATTTTCACCCGCGTCATCTGGCCCACCATCCTCCCCGCCTTCATCTCCGGCTGCGTGCTCTCTTTCGCTCGCTCGCTCGGTGAATTCGGAGCAGTCGTCTTCATTGCAGGCAATCTACCGGGCATGACCGAAATCGTATCGCTGCTGATCTATATCCGCCTCGACGAGTACAATTACGAAGGCGCAGCGGCCCTCGCGACGGTCCTCCTTCTCGTCGCCTTCCTCACGCTCGTCGCCACCAACGCCCTCGCCGCTTGGCAAACGCGCTACGCTGAGAGGAATGGGTAAGACAATGTCCGGAATCAAAAAGCAAAGCATGACCGCCAACGCGTTGATTGCACTGGCCTTTGCCTTCGCCGCACTCATCTTGGTCGTGCCGGTCGCGCTGATCTTCACCTTCGCCCTGCGCGAAGGGATTGCCGTCTACCTCGCCAATATCATTGAACCCGGCACGCTCCACGCCATCTGGCTGACAGTGCTCGTCGCGCTCATCGCCGTTCCGGTCAACATCGTCGTCGGCACATCTCTGGCATGGCTTGTCACGCGCTTCCGCTTCCGCGGCCGCCAATTGCTCATCAGCTTTATTGAGCTCCCAGCGGCCATGAGCCCCATCGTCGCCGGTGTCGCCTATCTCTTCCTTTACGGCGGACAGGGCCTCTTCGGCCCCGCCCTCAAGGCCGCGAACATCCAAATCATGTTCACGCCCCTCGCCATTGTTCTTGTCAGTCTCTTCGTCACCGCCCCCTTTGTGGCGCGTGAGTTGATTCCCTTGATGAGCCAGCAAGGCACTGAAGATGAAGAAGCTGCCCTCTCGCTTGGCGCCAATGGCTGGCAGATGTTTTGGTTCGTCACCCTGCCCAACATCCGCTGGGCGCTGATCTATGGCGCAATCCTGACCAATGCCCGCGTCATGGGCGAATATGGCGCGGTCTCAGTTGTCTCTGGCGCCATCCGTGGCCAAACGAACACCCTGCCCCTGCAGATCAATCTCTTGTTCAACGATTTTAACATCACCGGCTCCTTCGCCGCCGCATCGACCCTGACCTTCATCGCGGTGCTGACTTTGATCTTAAAAACCCTCGTCGAAACCCGCGAAGGCAAATAGCGCTCCACAGCTTCCGTGGCACGAACCATGACCACGCCGCGTTTCTACGCTATGGGATGAGGATCATTTCACGCGGAGCATTCGATGCACACGCACCACGCCTACACGCTGCGCAGCGGCCAAAAGCTCATTGCTGGGCCGCGTGCACTTGTCATGGGCATTCTCAACGTCACCCCGGATAGTTTTTCCGATGGCGGCACCCACGACAGTGTCGAAACCGCCCTTGCCCATGCGCAAGCCATGGTTGCCGAAGGCGTGGACATCATCGACATTGGCGGCGAAAGCACACGTCCCGGCCACGCACCCGTCTCGGTTCAGGAAGAGCTTGATCGCGTCATCCCTGCGATTGACGCCATTCGCGCCGCTGGCATCACCACGCCCATCTCCATCGATACGATGAAGCCCCTCGTCGCCGATCAAGCCATTCAGGCCGGCGCTGACATCATCAACGATGTGAACGGCCTACAGGCTGATCCCTATATGGCCGACGTCGCCACCCTCTACGGCGTGCCGACCATTGCCATGCATTGGGACCGCAACTGGACCGCCGAAACGGACGTCATCCCCGCCATGATCGCCTTCTTCAACCAAACCGTGAAGATCGCTTCCGATGCGGGCCTTGCGCGCGAAAACCTCATTCTAGATCCAGGCTTAGGCTTCTCTAAAACCCTGAATCAAAATTATAGCATCCTGCGCCAACTCCCTGAATTGATTCGCGCTTTCCCAGACCTCGCAACGCTCGTCGGCACTTCGCGAAAGTCGATGATCGGCAAGGTGCTGCGCAACGAACCGAGCGAGCGCTTGGCAGGGACTTTGGCCACCACGGTTGCAGGTTACGAGCGCGGAGGCCATATCTTCCGCGTCCACGATGTTCGCGCCAATTCAGATGCGCTGCGCATTGCCCAAGCTACGCTCTACGGCCCCTAGGAGACCGCTCCATGACCACCCCATTCACCGGCGACCGTATCATCCTCAATGATCTAGGCTTTTTCGGCTATCACGGCCTCTTTGAGGAAGAAGCGAAGCTGGGCCAACGCTTCTTCATCGATTTGCAGTGCGGCGTCGATCTCAGCCCGTCCGGCGAAACCGACACCATCACCTCAACCGTCAGCTACGCCTCGATCTATGACGTAGTGAAAGCCGCCTTTGAGGCCAAGCGCTTCAACCTGATTGAAGCCGTCGCCCACACCATCACCACTGCCCTCTTCGCTGAGTTTCCTGACATCAACTGGATCATTCTGCGCCTGCGCAAACCCTCGGCCCCCATCGCTATGGTGTCGGGCGAAGCGGCGATTGAAATTCATCGCGTGAGACCAAACTAATGGCAAAAGCCTGGCTCAGCCTTGGCGCCAATATCGGCGACCCAGCCGCCCAACTCGAGCAAGCCATCGCGCTTCTCGATGCGCACGACCAAATCATCATCACCAAGCAATCGAGCGTCATTCGCACGAAGGCATGGGGTAAAACCGATCAGCCCGACTTCGCCAACATGGCCGCAGAAGTCGAAACCGACCTATCGCCCGTCGATCTGCTCCACGCTTGCCTCGACGTCGAGCGCGACATGGGGCGGGTGCGCCACGAAGTCTGGGGCCCACGTTTGATCGATATTGATGTTGTGGCTTACGAGCGCGTGGTGATGGATACGACCAAGCTCATCTTGCCGCATCGTTTTGCCCATGAGCGGGCCTTTGTTCTCGACCCGCTCACGGAGATTTCGCCAGAAACGGCGCAGTGGATTGTGGAACGCGCGCGTTAACGCAGCGCGTCCACCACAGCGATAGCCACGTCGAATTCGACGCGGCGTTTGGCCCGGCGTTCCATCGCTTCATCATCTTCGCCCCAAAGGCGATTCTGGTGGTCTTCGTCGACATGCGCCGCGTCCCACACATCATTGGCTGTCAGCAGCTGATGAAGGTAAGCGATAGCCAGAAGACCCGAGCCGGTAATGCCGGTGATCGACACCAGCGCAGTCAGCGTCAGCAGCCCCTGCCCTTCAAGACCCGCATCGAGCTTTTCAAGCGTCGCCTTGGGCTGATCCTGATGCAGAATGCCAACTGTCGGCTGGAAGGCAACGTCGAAGTGCCGTGCCAGCTTCACCAGCGCACCGTCCCAGAGCTTGTCTTGCTCTTCCACCAATTCCTGCGGAGCATCGGCACGATACAGCAACAAATCACCAGCTGCGAACTTGACCACTTCAGCGCGGAAGGCCAGAGCCATTTCGTCGCCGCTCTCGATCGCCGAATTGATCAGGCGGACAGTAGGCATAGTCGCCGGATCGATGAACTCACCCTGCGCCGCCCATTCTTCAGCCATAGCCTGAGCCATGGACTGAACTGGCACAATAATCGGCTTTTTGTGGCCGGGGGTTTTGGTCTGCTTGCCGTCAAGCGTGACGACAAAGCCGTCCTCAACCCGCGCCACGTCCACTTCCTTATAGAAGCGCTTCGGCAGCTCGGTCTGCTGCAGGTGCTGTGCGCGACCGTAGCCGTCTTCCATGTGCTTGTGGGCTTCTTCAAGCTGGTCGCGCATGTCAGTTCTCCAATACTTGGTCGATAGCGGCCGGCAGGTCTTCGTATCTCTCGATAAGAATGTCCGCGCCAGCTCGGATCAGATCATCCGGCTCATGATAGCCCCACAGCACGCCAATAGCCTTGGTGCCTGCGGCCTTGCCCATTTCGATATCGAATGTGGTGTCGCCGATGATCACGGTCTGATGCGGCTGAGCGCCCGTTTCCGCCATAGCGGTCAACATCATGCTCGGATGCGGCTTGGACGGGTTATTGTCCGGCGTCTGCAGCGTCGAAAAATAGTGTTCGATACCATGCATCTGCGTAATGCGATGCACACCACGCAAGCCCTTGCCGGTGGCAATGCCAAGCAGCGTTTCCTGCTGCGCATGCAAAAGGTCCAGCGTTTCGCGCGCGCCGGGATAAAACCCCTCGCGCTCCGCGCCGGTCGTCAGCATCGCCCGATAGCGGCTGCGATAGTCTTCGGCCATCTGCTCAGCCAATACCATATCGTCCGAGCCCATAAGGGTAGCGATAGCATTGGGGAGCGACAAGCCAATCACACGACGCGACTGCGCGGGCGTCGGAGGCGTTAGCCCCGCGCCCACGAAGGTTTGCGTCATATGTTCAGAAATCAAGGACTGGGTGTCGATCAACGTCCCGTCCATGTCGAACATGACGAGCCTCAAATGTCCGTCTCCGGATCATTCTTCTGCACGTCATAGCGGTCAGCATCGAAGCCAAGCGCTTCCCAGCTCTGACGCATATGGTCCGGCAGAGGCGCCGAAATATCGAGCTTCTTGCCGTTACGCAGTGGGATCGCTAGGCGGCGCGCATGCAGGTGCAGACCTTCGCCGAGCCCCGGCGCTTCCTGCCAGTTCTCAATATTGAAATACCGCGGATCGCCGATGATCGGCGTGCCGTTCTGCGCCATGTGAACGCGCAACTGGTGTGTACGCCCAGTCACAGGCTTGAGCGTTACCCAAGCAAAGCGGCGGCTTGCCGTTTCTGTGGTCGAGAAATAGGTCGATGAGTGAACAGCGCCCGGAGCGCCATTGCGCACCACAACCATCTGTTCGCCGTCCTCAGTCGCCTGCTTGGCGAGGAAGCACGAGATTTCGCCCTGGCGTGGCGTTGGATTACCCGCCACCAGCGCCCAGTAAATCTTGCGCGCCGAACGCGAGCGGAACACGGCACCAAAGTGCTTGGCCGCCTGAGCCGTCTTGGCGACAACGAGACACCCGGAGGTATCGCGGTCGAGACGGTGCACGAGGCGCGGCGCTTCACCGAGCTTGTTCGGCAGGTTCTTCAGCAGACCATCGAGGTGACGAGTGGTGTTGGTGCCGCCCTGCACGGCAAGGCCTGCAGGCTTGTTGAAGACGTAGATATCGTCATCTTCATAAATGATGATGTCTTCGAGGAACCGCACATCGTCTTCATTCACCTTGAAGGCACGAACGGTATCCGGATCATCGATCGGCGGAATGCGCACGGTCTGACCTTCGGAAAGGCGCGTGCTGGTCTCGACCTTCTTTTTGTCGACCTTCACTTCGCCATTACGAATGATCTTTTGCAGCCGCGCGAAACCCAACTGGGGGAAATGCCGAGCGAACCACCGGTCCAGACGCATACCATCGTCGTCTGCTGTTACTTCACGATGTTGTACGCCGCTCATGCTGTTCCACCTTTGGTCATTAGAAGCCCGAGATATAGCCCTATGAGACAAACCACAACCGACAAGGCGACATAGATCACCGCCTGCGCCAGCGCGCCGCGCTCAATCAACGAAATTGTATCCAGAGAGAACGACGAAAACGTCGTAAAACCGCCCAAAACGCCGACAGCGAGAAACAATCTGATGTCTTCGGCATGGGGCGACAAGAATCGCGCGAGCAGCCCAACCAGCACGCCCATCGCCAATGATCCCAAAACATTAGCGACAAGTGTTGCCACCGGGAACGTGCCGAACCAAAATCGTCCGACACCAAGCGCTAGGCCATAGCGGGCCATAGCGCCCAACGCTCCACCGATCCCGACGAGCGCAAAGTTCTGGATCATGATTTCTTATCACGTTCACGTTTAGCCGCACGCAGACGATCAAAATAATCGACGCGCTTTTTCAAATCGCGCTCAAACCCGCGTTCTACCGGCTCGTAGAATCTCTGCCGACCAATCTTTTCCGGGAAATATTCTTGGCCCGAGAACGCCTCGGGCGTGTCGTGGTCATAAATATACCCCTCCCCATAGCCCTCGCCCTTCATCATCTTGGTCGGGGCATTGAGGATCACCATCGGCGGCGTTGGCGATCCCGAGGTTTTCGCAAGCGCGCGCGAAGCTTTGTAAGCGGTGTAGATGGCGTTCGACTTGGGCGCGAGCGCCAAATAGACCACGCAATTGGCCAGAGACAGCTCACCCTCGGGCGAACCGAGCATCTGATAGGCGTCTCTCGCCGCCACAGCATGAACAAGCGCCTGTGGGTCCGCTAGGCCAATATCCTCCGAGGCCATCCGAATAAGCCGCCGCGCGAGGAATAGCGGGTCCTCCCCCGCCTCCAGCATGCGATTGAAATAATACAGCGCCGCATCCGGGTCCGAGCCCCGAATGGTTTTGTGCAGCGCCGAGATCAGATTGTAATGCCCGTCCTGCGCCTTGTCATAGACCGGCGCACGCCGCTGCACGACCGTCAGCATGCTCGTTGGATCGAGCACTTCGCCGTCCTGTGCCGAAGCGAGCAGCTCCTCCACCAGCCCGAGCATAGCGCGTCCATCGCCATCAGCGAGCGTCAGCAGCGTCTCACGCGCTTCTGGCGTCAGAGGCAGCGCGATCCCAAGATGCGTTTCAGCCCGCTGCAGCAGCTTTTCCAGATCCCCCGCATCAAGCGACTGGAACCGCAGCACTTGGCTCCGCGAGTTCACCGCTGCATTGAGCTCGAACGAAGGGTTTTCTGTCGTCGCCCCAACCAGCACTACCGTGCCGTCTTCCATCACCGGCAGAAAACTATCCTGCTGGGCTCTGTTGAAGCGGTGAATTTCGTCGACAAACAAGAGTGTCCGGTGCCCCGTCTGCCGTTCAAATCGCGCCGTCTCAAAAACCTTTTTAAGGTCCGCGACCCCCGAAAAGATCGCGGAAATCTGCACGAACTTATAGCCGATCTGATCGGCCAAGAGACGCGCCACAGTGGTCTTGCCCGTGCCGGGGGGCCCCCACAAAATCAGAGACCCGAGACGTCCCGAGGCTAACATGCGGCGCAGCGTGCCGCCCTCACCCAACAGATGCGTTTGTCCGATGACCTCATCGAGGTTTTGCGGACGCAACTGGTCGGCGAGAGGCCGGGCTCTATCAGTATCAGCAGGATCTGCAGCGAATAGATCAGACATGCCCGACCATTAGCAGGTTCCCTTCAAGCTTTCACTAGCCGCTCACGATGAAACGGCTGACCCGACCATCACGCTGAAGAATAATCTGCCATGTCCGCGTCCGCTGCGATGCCATTTGCGCAAAGCTGGCCGCATCCGTCATCTGAACCTCATTGAGCTCCAGAATAATGTCGTCCACTTGCAGTCCCATCGCGTCAGCAGGCGAGCCGCGAACCACCTCGGTCACCATGATCCCCTGCGCGTCATAGGCCAGCCCCTTGGCTTCCGCCAGTGCCGGGTCGAGCTGACGCACAGTAATGCCTGAGAAGCGGCTATTGGCGTCGATCGTTGCCACGCTATTGGCATCGGTCTGCGGCGCACTCTCAACCAAGAAGTTCACCGTCTCATTCACCCCGCCACGCAACCGCTCCAGCTGCACAGTCTCGCCGAGAGGCCGCGTGGCCAGCCGGAAATTGAATGCTGCAGGGTCCTCAACGCGCAACCCATCGATAGACAGGATAACATCGCCCGGACGGAAGTCCGCGCGCGCCGCCGGACCGCTCGGCGCCGTCTCCGTAATCATCGCACCATACGGCGTATCCATAGCCAGGCTCTGCGCAATATCGGCGGTCACCTTCTGCAGTTTTGCACCGAACCAGGGCCGGATAATCTCCCCACCCACAGCGCCCGCGTCAGCGACCACACGTGCCATATTCGCGGGAATGGCAAAGCCGATACCCACCGAACCACCGGAGCGCGTGTAGATCGCCGTATTGATCCCCACCAAGCGCCCATCCATGTCGACCAGCGCCCCGCCCGAGTTCCCCGGATTGATCGCCGCATCCGTCTGGATGAAAAACTCATAGTCCGACACATCAACGCCGGTCCGCGCCAAGCCAGAAACAATACCGCTCGTCACCGTCTGCCCAACGCCAAACGGGTTCCCGATGGCCAGTACCAGATCCCCAACCAGCAGATCATCACTGTCTGCAAACTCGAGCGCTGGGAATTCCACCCCAGCCGTATCCCGAACCTTCAACACAGCAAGGTCCGTCTGTTCATCCTGAACCACAACATCAACCGCGAACTCGCGCCCATCGCTGAGCGAAATCCGCACATCGGTCGCGCCCTTGATGACGTGGACATTGGTCAGGATCACCCCGCCCTCGCCCACGATCACCCCCGAACCGAGCGATTGAGATTCGCGAGGCCGTGTCTCGAAGAAATTCTGCCCGAAGAAGCGCGAGAAAAACGGATCGGACGCAAAAGGCGAAGCCAATTGCTGCTCAATGCGCGTCGCATAAACGTTCACCACCGAGGGTGATGCAGCCTGAACAATCGGCGCAAACGACAACTGCACTGCCGCTTGCGACTGTGGCACCGCCCGAAGTGCGGCCCCGCTTTCCTGCGCCACACTGGGCGCACCACTGTGCAAACCCGCAAAACCAAGGCTTGCCGCGACCGCAACACCGACCACAGCGACTGACGAAAACATGAGATTGCGCAATGACATACCGGATTCCTCGGAATCAAAACTCAAGGTCAAACCTGAGCTAATCTATCCCCCTAAAAGGCCTCGTAATTCTGTCATGAAAATGACCTTTAAACATTGTTGTTTCGAGGACGAAATTATCGTTTGCGCCCGGGGGCAAGCGGTCCTATATGCAGCGCTCATTTCATAAGTTTCCATCGAGGAAACCGGGAGCTTTACCACCCTCGGAAACGTTGTGACCCTTTCATAACTCCAGCCCCGAAAGGCCTGTTGTCCAATGACCGACGAGCCGAAGACCGTGTACGCCAACACCTCCGCACTGATTGCGGCTGAGGCACCGGATTATCCCTCATTTCTTTTCTCGGAGCGGGAGTTCCACAAGGCCGTAAAGGTCTTCAAGAAGGGCTTTGACGGCCTTCTCACCTATGCCGTTAAGTGCAACCCTTCCCCACACATCATTGCCCAGCTGCATGCTGAAGGCCTGAAGGCGTTCGACGTTGCCTCGAACACCGAAATGGAACTCGTGCGCGATTACGCGCCGGGTGCCGTCATGCACTACAACAACCCGATCAAGAACAAGCGCGAAATCGCCCGCGCTTATGAAGAGTTCGGCGTTCGCTCTTTCACCATCGACCACCCACAGCAGCTCGACCAGCTCGCCTCCGTCGTCGGCCCAAGCCGCGACGTTGAAGTGACCACTCGTTTCAAGGCCGGCAAGGCGCTGAAGTCCTATGACTTCGGCATCAAGTTTGGCGTCATGGAACAGGGCGCAGCAGAAATCGTGCAGGCCGTCGAAAAGATGGGCTACACACCAAGCCTGTGCTTCCACGTCGGCAGCCAGTGTGAAGACGCTTACGCCTATGAGCGCCACATTGCAGCAGCATCGCGGATCGTCGAAGAAGCTGGCATCGAACTCAAGCGCCTCAACATCGGCGGCGGCTACCCAGCCCCCTACCCGACCAGCGAAGCGCCTCCGATGAGCCACTACTTCGACACCATCAGCCAGGCCGTCTCCGATCACTTCGGCAAGACCAAGCCTGAGCTGATCATCGAACCCGGTCGCGCCCTCGTCACTTCCTCGACCTCGCTCCTGCTGCGCGTAAAACATCAGCGCGGCGGTCAGGCTGTGTACGTCAACGACGGTGCCTATGGCTCGCTGATGGAAGTGAAGTTCATGCACTTCACACCACCACTGCGCGTCTGGCGCGGCCCACGTGTCCACGACAACAATGGCGAATTCTCCGAATTCACCATCTGGGGCCCAACCTGCGATAGCTATGACGTTCTCCCACAGGTCTTCACCTTGCCGGCGGATATCGATGAAGACGATTGGATCGAATTCGGTCTGATGGGCGCCTACACCCAGGCCTCCCTCACCCCATTCAACGGCTTCGATCGCCGCGACCAATACTGGGTCGACGAGATCTACACCGGCAAGGACATGGCTCCAGCCGAATAAGGATTTTTATCCTTCGCCAAATTACAAAACGCCCTTGGGAAACCGAGGGCGTTTTGCTTTACACGTCGCACCCCCACCACCCGCCACCCCGGGCTTTGCCCCAGACCCCTCTGCGCCGACCTGCCGTCGCCTTATGGAACTCCACTCTCACCAGTGGCGCTCAACCACCTGACCCGCTAACCTATCCGCTCAAAAGTCGCGAGAGAACCGATGCACATCCCGCCCCTATCCGATTTCGGAAATCGCATCATGATCCTTGGCCCCACCAACGCGGGAAAATCGACCTTCACCGTCGCGCTCGCAAACACGCTCGAGGTACCGGCCATCCACCTCGATCGCTATCGCCATTTGCCCAACACCATGTATGAGCAACGGCCCGACGCCGAGTTCAAAGCGCTCCATGACGAAGCGGCCGCACTCGAGGGCTGGGTCATGGACGGCAGCTACTCCGCTCACTTCCCGGTCCGCCTACCCCGCACCACTGGGATCATCGTGCTCGACGAAAGCTATCTCACCCGCAATTGGCGTTACGTCTGGCGCACTGTGTTCCAAAAGGACCGCCCCGGCGGTCTCGAAGGCAATCAGGACAAGCTAACGCTCGAAATGTTTCGGTGGTTATGGACAACGCGTAACAACAGCCCCGAGGTACGGGCCTGGGTCAGCGCCAGCGGCAAACCCCATGTTCTCACCCGCAACACCGCTGAAACCAACGCGCTCTACCGCGCTTGGGGCTTACGCAACCCTCACGCGTAAGAACACTCCCCCAAAGCCCCTGCACCGAAAGCCAAAAAACAAAAAACCGACCCCAGTTTCCTGAGGTCGGTTTCAAAGAGCTTATTCGCTGAGCCTAAGGCTCAATGAATTATGCTGCTTCCGATTCATCAGATGCGAAGGATGGACCGGAGTCCAGACCCTTTGCATTGACGTCGCGGTCAACGAATTCGATGACTGCGAGCGGAGCATTGTCGCCGTAGCGGAAGCCAGCCTTCAGAATGCGGATGTAACCGCCCTGACGCTCAGCATAACGTGGGCCGAGGGTCGAGAAGAGCTTCTGAACCTGACCTTCGTCACGGATCTGAGCGATTGCCTGACGACGAGCGTGCAGGTCACCGCGCTTGCCGAGGGTGATCAGCTTTTCTACGATCGGACGCAGATCCTTCGCCTTTGGAAGGGTGGTGACGATCTGTTCGTGCTTGATCAACGCAGCAGCCATGTTTGCGAACATGGCCTTACGGTGAGAAGAAGTGCGGCTAAACTTGCGGCCGGAATTACCGTGGCGCATGGTGGTCTCCTAAAAATCGTGGCAGCGCCGGATCAATAATGATCTTCGTAGCGCTTAGCGAGGTCATCGATATTCTCGGGCGGCCAATTTGGCACGTCCATCCCGAGATGAAGCCCCATCTGTGCCAGGACTTCCTTGATTTCATTGAGCGACTTACGACCGAAGTTCGGCGTACGAAGCATTTCGGCTTCCGTCTTCTGGATGAGGTCGCCGATATAAACGATGTTGTCGTTCTTGAGGCAGTTTGCCGAACGAACCGACAGCTCGAGCTCGTCGACCTTCTTGAGCAATGCAGGGTTGAAGGCGAGTTCTGGAACAGTGTCCTGGGCCTTTTCCTTGCTTGGCTCTTCGAAGTTGACGAAGACCGAGAGCTGGTCCTGGAGAATGCGGGCGGCATAAGCCACTGCATCTTCCGGCGACACTGCACCATTGGTTTCGACCTGCAGGGTCAGCTTGTCCTTGTCGAGGCTTTCGCCCGCACGGGTAGCATCAACCTTATAGCTCACACGGCGAACCGGCGAGAAGAGAGCGTCAACTGGGATGTACCCAATTGGAGCGTCTTCAGGACGATTCTTGTCGGCTGGGACATAGCCCTTGCCGGTGTTAACGGTGAACTCGATGTTGATCTCAGCGCCGTCGTCGAGGTGGCAAATAACCAGCTCTGGGTTCAGCACTTCGATATCACCGGATACCTTGATGTCACCTGCGGTAACAGCACCCGGGCCCTGACGTGTGAGAGTGAGGCGCTTAGGGCCTTCACCACCCATCTTCAGGGCGATTTCCTTGACGTTGAGCACGAGGTCAGTGATGTCCTCACGCACGCCCGGCAAGGACGAGAATTCGTGCAGGATGCCGTCGATCTGGATGGCGGTAACAGCCGCACCCTGAAGAGACGACAGCAGCACGCGACGCAGAGCATTGCCAAGGGTGAGGCCGTAACCGCGCTCAAGCGGCTCGGCAACTACCGAGGCCACGCGCGCGTTGTCGCTGCCCGAAACAATGTCCAGCTTGGTCGGCTTGATCAGTTCCTGCCAGTTCCTCTGGATCGTCACGGTATGGTCCTTTCAAATTAGCGGCCGCTAGAGCCGCTCCGCCGCAAACACAATAGAACTGCCGACCCGAAAAGGCCGGCAGCTTTCCAATGGTGTAATTAGACGCGACGACGCTTACGCGGACGGCAGCCGTTGTGCGGGATCGACGTTACGTCGCGGATCGACGTTACGTTGAAGCCTGCAGCCTGCAGAGCGCGCAGGGCCGATTCACGGCCTGAACCTGGACCACGAACTTCGACCTCAAGGGTCTTCATGCCGTGTTCCTGAGCCTTCTTTGCAGCGTCTTCTGCAGCTACCTGAGCAGCATATGGGGTCGACTTACGCGAACCCTTGAAACCCATCACGCCCGAGGAGGACCACGAAATCGTGTTACCCTGCATGTCAGCGATGGTAACCATCGTGTTATTGAACGAGGCGTTCACGTGAGCGACGCCAGAGGTGATGTTCTTGCGCTCTTTGCGACGGACGCGCGCGACTTCAGCTTTTGCCATAAAGGTCCTCTTGGGTATCGGCGCTGCCGTAATACCAGCAGCTCCACCATGGAAGTAGCGGCCCAAACCTCCCAGGTTTGCCCGCCCCTCCAAATTCCAACACCGTTCCGCTTATGCGGACGCGGTAATTACTTCTTCTTGCCTGCGATCGGCTTCGCTGGACCCTTACGGGTACGAGCGTTGGTGTGGGTGCGCTGACCACGGACCGGAAGGCCACGACGGTGACGCAGACCACGGTAGTTACCAAGGTCCATAAGACGCTTGATGTTCATCGCTACGGAACGGCGAAGGTCGCCTTCCACGATGTACTCGCGATCGATAGCTTCACGAATCTGAATTACTTCAGCGTCGCTCAGCTCATTAACACGGCGTTCAGCCGGGATATTAACCGACGTGCAGATATCGGTAGCGAACTTAGCGCCAATACCGTGAATATACTGCAGCGCGATAACAACGCGCTTGTTGGTCGGGATATTGACGCCAGCAATACGAGCCACGTCTGCTCTCCTTCATTCACACGCGCCGTCACGGCGGGTGCCTTTAAACAACAAGGGACCGGATTTCGACCCCCAACGATTGCGAGGAACCGAATCCAGCCCATTGATCCATGAGACTGATGCGGTTCTTTAAGGATAAGACCGGCCAGAGTCAACTGCCCTGCCCGGCCTTAGGAATTACTTACCGAGTGCCGTTTTAATGGCTCCGGTGACCTGGTCAACCGGTTCCATACCATCGACAGCCTTCAGCAGACCCTTAGCGGTGTAATACTTCACCAAAGGGGCTGTCTGTTCAGCATAGACGCCCAGACGATTGCGAAGAACCTCTTCGTTGTCGTCTGCACGGGCGCCGCCCGATTCCTTAGCGCGATTGATAACACGCTTTACCAGTTCGTCAGCCTCTGCCTTGATCTCAACAACAGCATCAAGAGCAATACCCTTGTCTGCCAGCATCTGATCAAGCGCTTCAGCCTGAGCAATCGTGCGCGGGAAGCCATCGAGGACGAACCCCGACTTGCAGTCCTCTGCATCGATACGCTCGGAAACAATACCGTTCACAATCGCATCAGAGACGAGATCACCACGGTCAACCACTGCTTTAGCTTCGAGGCCAAGAGGGGTTTGCGCGGCAATAGCCGCGCGCAGGATGTCGCCAGTAGAGAGCTGAGGGATACCGTAAGATTCTACGAGAATCTTAGCCTGTGTCCCCTTCCCTGCTCCCGGCGGCCCCAGAAGAATCAATCTCATCGACGCTTACCTCCGAGACGGGACTTTTTCAAAAGCCCTTCATATTGCTGGGCAACCAAATGGCTCTGGATCTGGGTAACCGTATCCAAAGTCACCGTGACCATGATCAGAAGCGATGTTCCGCCGATAAACTGGCTGACGGCCAGCTGGCTGAAGAACACTTCTGGCAACAGGGCCACGAAGGTTAAGTACAGTGCGCCAGCCACGGTGATGCGGGTCAACACATAGTCGATATGAGCCGCAGTCCGTTCACCCGGACGAATGCCCGGAATGAAGCCACCTGAACGCTTGAGGTTGTCAGCCGTCTCGGTGGGGTTGAACACTATCGCCGTGTAGAAGAAAGCGAAGAAGATGATCAAGAAGGCAAATAGCGCCATATACAGCGGTTGCCCGCGGCCTAGTAGCGCAGTGACGGTTGTCAGCCACCCTGGAGCGTCGCCCTGAGCCGCAAACGACGCGATTGTCGTCGGCAGCAGCAGCAGCGAAGAACCGAAGATCACGGGAATCACACCAGCGGTGTTGAGCTTAAGCGGCAGGTGCGAAGTATCGCCCTGGAACAGCTTATTGCCAACCTGACGCTTGGGATACTGGATCAGCAAGCGGCGCTGAGCGCGTTCAAAGAACACGATGATTGCGATCACGACGAGAGCCAGAAGCAGCATGCCGATGCCTGCGAAGGCTGGCAGAGCGCCTGTACGGCTCAACTCGAGGGTCTGAGCGATAGTCGAAGGCAAGTTTGCCACGATACCAGCAAAGATGATCAGCGAAATGCCGTTACCGACACCGCGCGAGGTCATCTGCTCGCCCAGCCACATCAGGAACATGGTGCCACCAACAAGGGTGATCACGGTCGAGATGCGGAAGAACCAGCCTGGATTGAGAACCACGCCCTGGCTGCCTTCCAGGCCAACGGCAAGGCCGTATGCCTGAACAGCGCAGAACAACACCGCCAAATAGCGGGTGTACTGGTTCATCTTGCGGCGCCCCGCCTCCCCTTCCTTCTTCAGCGCTTCGAGACGCGGCGAAGCGGTCGCAACCACCTGCACAACGATCGAAGCAGTGATGTAAGGAATCAGGTTGAGGGCGAAAATTGCCATACGCTCAACAGCACCACCGGAGAACATGTTGAACATGCCGATGATGCCCTGCTGCGACTGTTCAAAAGTCGCGCGGAAAGCGTCAGGGTCAATACCTGGAACAGGAATGAAGGTGCCCAAACGATAAATAAGCAGCGCTCCCAGTGTGAACCAGATGCGCTGCTGCAGGGCCTTGGCCTTCGAAAAGGTCGAGAAACTTAAATTACGTGCCAGCTGTTCGGCTGCGGACGCCATATACCGCTCCTATGGCTTGAATGCCAAGTGCGCTCGGAGCGCCTAAGGAGCATACTAAATTGCCGCCCAGACGCAACAAACCAAAAAAGCGCACCCGGCCTCACGACCGGGTGCGCTCACTGACTGGATTAGACAGTGCGTGCTGGCTTCTTCCAGGTTTCCTTCACTGGGATCAGCTCAATCTTGCCACCAGCAGCTTCGATAGCTGCGGCAGCGCCCTTGGTTGCATAATCCACCTTGAAGGTAGCCTTGGAAGCCTTGAAGCCTTCTGCGCCGATCAGACGGACACCGTCCTTAGCGCGGCGGATAACGCCAGCAGCAATCAGAGCTGCCGAGTCGATAACTGCCTTGGCATCAAGCTTGCCAGAGTCGATGTAGGCCTGGATGCGGTCAATGCGGACTTCGTTGAAATCCGAAGGATTCCAAGCATTGAAGCCACGCTTTGGCATACGCATGTGAAGGGGCATCTGGCCGCCTTCGAAGCCGTTGATCGCAACACCAGAACGTGCAGTCTGGCCCTTGCCGCCACGGCCGCCGGTCTTACCAACGCCCGAACCGATGCCACGGCCCACGCGAACGCGGACCTTGTTTGCACCTGGGTTGTCGCGAAGTTCGTTCAAACGAGTCATTGTTCTACCGACCTTCTCTTACTCGCCGACGACGCGGACGAGGTGCCCGACCTTATTGATCATGCCACGTACTTCTGGCGTATCAATGAGCTCGCGCTGCTTGTTCATCTTGTTCAGCCCGAGACCGATAAGGGTCGCGCGCTGGCTCTTTTCGCGGCGGATTGGCGAACCAACCTGCTTCACGATAATGGTCTTTTGATTGGCCATAGTTGTGTCTCCTGGCCGGTCTTACGCTTCGACCGAAGCTTCGCCGCGGCGAGCTTGCAGTTCCGAAACCTTAAGGCCGCGACGGGCAGCCACGGAACGTGGGCTATCAACGCGCTTGAGCGCATCGAAAGTAGCACGAACCATGTTGTACGGGTTAGCCGTACCCTGCGACTTAGCAACGATGTCGTTGATACCAAGCGTTTCGAAAACCGCACGCATTGGACCACCGGCGATGATACCAGTACCCGGAACGGCTGCACGCAGGATCACCTTACCAGCGCCGTGGCGACCGGTAACATCGTGATGGAGCGTACGTGCGTCGCGGAGCGGCACGCGGATCATCTGGCGCTTAGCCTGTTCGGTTGCCTTACGGATTGCTTCAGGAACTTCACGGGCCTTACCGTGACCGAACCCAACGCGACCCTTCTGGTCACCAACTACGACGAGGGCAGCGAAACCGAAGCGACGGCCGCCCTTCACTACCTTAGCCACACGGTTGATGTGGACCAGGCGATCGACGAACTCGCTTTCGCGTTCTTGAACGTCTCTGCTCATAATCTTCTCTTCCTCGCCGTATTAGAACTGCAGACCGCCCTCACGGGCAGCGTCTGCAAGGGCCTTAACACGGCCGTGATAGATGTAGGCGCCGCGGTCGAACACCACTTCGGTCACGCCAGCCTTCGAACCGCGCTCAGCAATCAGCTTGCCAATTGCAGCAGCGGCTTCGGCTGTACCACCGTTGGTGATGGTTGCACGAACGTCCTTGTCGAGCGTCGAAGCTGCAGCGAGTGTGCGGCCAGCTGCGTCGTCGATGATCTGTGCGTACATATTCTTGCCTGAACGGAAAACCGACAGACGTGGGCGACCGAAGGCACGAGCCTTGAGCGCCTTGCGGACACGAGCCTTGCGGCGGTCCGCACCCTTTGCAGAAATAGCCATAGGTGGCGCTCCTTACTTCTTCTTGCCTTCTTTGCGGAAGACCTGCTCGCCAGCGTAACGCACGCCCTTGCCCTTGTAGGGCTCAGGGGGACGCCAGCTGCGGATCTCAGCCGCAACCTGGCCAACAGCCTGCTTATCGATGCCAGTTACGACGATTTCCGTCGGAACCGGCACCGCAAGCGTGATGCCTTCAGGAGCGTTATAAATCACTTCGTGGCTGAAACCGAGCGAGAGCTTAACGTCCTTGCCCTGCATCGCGGCGCGGTAACCCACGCCTTGAATTGCCAACTTCTTTTCGAAGCCTGCGCTCACACCGGTGACCATGTTCTGGATCAGCGCGCGTGTGGTGCCCCAGGCAGCGCGAGCAAAACGGCTATCATTTGCAGGAACAACGGAGATACCGTCGTCGCCCTGCTCTACGTTGACGATATCCATGAGCTGGAGGCTCAGTTCGCCCTTCGGGCCCTTTGCGGACACGGTACGACCATCGATCGTTACCGTAACACCGCTAACCGGGGCCACCGGTTTCTTGCCAGTACGTGACATATTCTTTCCTTGAGTAATCGTCTTACCGTACTTCTAAGCCAAATGGCTTAGAAGACGCGGCAGAGTACCTCGCCACCCACATTGGCAGCCTTAGCTTCGTGGTCGGCCATCACACCCTTAGGGGTGGAGAGGATCGACACGCCGAGGCCATTAGCAACCTGTGGAATATTCTTGACGGAGGCGTAAACGCGACGGCCCGGACGCGACACGCGTTCGATGGTGCGGATAACGCCTTCATTGTCAGAATACTTCAGTTCAATTTCGTATTCGGCAGCGCCGTTTTCGAACTTGGTTTCCGAGTAGCCGCGAATAAAGCCCTCGGACTGAAGAACGTCCAGCACACGACCACGGAGGGTCGACGCTGGGGTCGTTACGGTGTTCCGGCGACGCATTTGTGCGTTCCGGATACGGGTCAGCATATCGCCGATTGGATCGGAAAAGCTCATCTTAGTTTCTCCTTACCAGCTCGACTTTACCAGACCCGGGATGAGACCCAGGTTGCCCAGCTGACGCAGGGCAATACGGCTCATCTTGAGCTTGCGGTAGTAAGCGCGCGGACGGCCCGACACTTCACAACGGTTGCGAACGCGGATCTGAGCCGAGTTGCGTGGAAGTTCAGCGAGCTTCAAGCTAGCCTTGAAGCGTTCTTCAATCGGCGTTTCCTGGTTCATCACAGTTGCCTTCAGCGCAGCGCGCTTATCGGCATACTGAGCGGCCAGAACTGCGCGCTTCTTGTTCTTTTCAATGGAACTGGTCTTTGCCATATCCTGATCCTCTATCCCTTCCCTATCCGCTTACGCGCGGAATGGGAAGTTGAAAGCCTTAAGAAGCGCACGCGCTTCATCATCTGTACGGGCTGTGGTGCAAACCACGATATCCATACCCCAAACCTGATCGATCTGATCATAGTTAATTTCTGGGAAGATGATGTGTTCCTTGATACCCATGGCGTAGTTGCCACGGCCATCAAAGGCGTTCGGGTTGAGGCCACGGAAGTCGCGAACGCGAGGCAAAGCGATGTTTACCAGGCGGTCCATGAATTCATACATGCGGACGCCACGAAGGGTAACCTTCACGCCCAGCGGCATGTTTTCACGTACCTTGAAGCCTGCAATCGACTTGCGAGCGTAGGTGATGATTGGCTTCTGACCAGCGATGAGTTCCATCTGCTCAGCAGCGGACTTCACCTTCTTGGTGTCAGCAACGGCTTCACCAACGCCCATGTTCAGGACGATCTTTTCCAGGCGCGGAAGCTGCATGACGTTCTTGTACTCGAACTGCTTGAGCAGCTCGGGCTTGATCGATTCGTCATACTGGGTGCGCAGGCGCGGAACGTAAACGGTCTCAGCCATTGATCGCATCTCCGGTGGTCTTAGCAACGCGGGTCTTCACGCCATCGGTGATCTGGAAACCAACACGGGTTGGCTTACCATTCGCGTCTGCAACTGCAAGGTTCGACAGGTGGATCGGTGCTTCTTTCGAGAAGATACCGGAGTCCTGCGTAGCAGTCTGCTTCTGGTGGCGACGTACAAGGTTGATACCCTGTACGAGCGCACGGTTTTCGGTCGGGAAGATCTGCAAGACCGAACCGGTCTTACCCTTATCCTTACCTGCAAGGACGACTACCTTGTCGCCCTTCTTAATCTTGGCGGCCATTACAGCACCTCTGGGGCGAGCGAGATGATCTTCATTTGGTTCTTAGCGCGAAGTTCACGCGGAACTGGTCCGAAGATACGGGTGCCGATTGGTTCTTTCTGATTGTTCAGAAGAACTGCGGCGTTCTTGTCGAAACGGATGACGGTGCCATCTGGGCGACGGATGTCGGTTGCGGTGCGAACGACCACAGCCTTCATTACCTGGCCCTTCTTAACGCGGCCACGCGGAATAGCGTCCTTGACCGAAACGACAATAATGTCGCCGACCGAGGCGTACTTGCGATGCGAACCGCCCAGCACCTTGATGCACATTACTCGCTTGGCGCCGGAATTATCGGCGACGTCGAGGTTGGACTGCATCTGGATCATGACTGGATGCCTTCTAGTTTGTCGGCAGCACCGCTAAACGGTGCGCCGACCTATTGTTTCTCTTACGCAGACACGGAAGAAGAAGCGTTATCCTGGACCAGAGCCCAACGCTTGTTCTTGCTGATCGGCGCAGTTTCTTCGATCCAAACGATCTGACCGATTTTCGCGACGTTGTTTTCGTCGTGAGCATGGTACTTCTTGGAACGACGCACGGTCTTTTTCATAACCGGGTGCGTGAAACGGCGCTCGACACGAACCACGATGGTCTTGTCATTGGCGTCGGAGACCACAGTCCCCTGCAAAACGCGCTTTGGCATGGGTTTTATTCCTTACTTAGCTGCGTTCTTTTCGGCGAGGATGGTTTTGATCCGCGCGATATCGCGACGGACTTCCTTCACCCGAGCCGGCTTTTCCAGTTGCTGGGTAGCACGCTGGAAACGCAGGTTGAACTGTTCTTTCTTAAGGTCGACGAGCTGGTCTTTCAGTTCGTCTGCGGTTTTGGCCCGCACATCACTGGAATTCATCACTCGTGTTCCTTAGTCAGCAATACGCGTAACGATACGCGTGGTGATCGGCAGCTTCATTGCACCGAGGCGAAGTGCCTCCTTTGCAACGTCTTCTGGTACGCCGTCAATCTCAAAAACGATACGACCAGGTTTTACACGTGCAGCCCAGTACTCCACGGAGCCCTTACCCTTACCCATACGGACTTCGGTAGGCTTCTTGGAAACAGGCAGATCCGGGAAAATACGGATCCAAACACGACCCTGACGCTTCATTTCGCGAGTGATCGCGCGACGCGCAGCTTCGATCTGACGAGCAGTAACACGTTCTGGCTCAGTGGCCTTCAGTGCGTACTGACCGAATGCGAGGGTGGTACCGCCCTTGGCTTCGCCATGGATACGGCCCTTGTGGGCCTTGCGGAACTTAGTTCTCTTTGGTTGCAGCATAATGAACTAACCTTCTTATGCGCGTTCGCGATCGCGGTCGCCACGCTCATGGCGTGGAGAACGCTGACCAGCACCTTCGCCACCTTCGGTAGCGCGACGCTCGTGAGCCGACGGATCATGCTCAAGGACTTCGCCCTTGAAGACCCAGACCTTGATACCGATGATGCCGTAAGTGGTTGCGGCTTCTGCAGTACCGTAGTCGATGTCAGCACGGAGGGTGTGCAGTGGAACACGGCCTTCGCGGTACCATTCGGTACGAGCGATATCGGCGCCACCAAGACGACCACCAACGTTAACGCGGATACCACCAGCGCCCATACGGATCGCTGTCTGAACCGCACGCTTCATAGCGCGACGGAATGCCACACGGCGCTCGAGCTGCTGGGCAATGCCCTGAGCAACCAGAGTCGCGTCGGTTTCCGGCTTGCGCACTTCAACGATGTTGATGTGCACTTCGCTATCGGTGAACTTCTTCACCTTGGCGCGGATCTTGTCGATGTCTGCGCCCTTCTTGCCGATCACAATGCCTGGACGGGCAGTGTGGATCGACACGCGGCACTTACGGTGCGGGCGTTCGATAACGATCTTGGAAACCGCAGCTGCCTTGAGCTCTTCCATGAGCATGGAACGAATCTTCAGGTCTTCCTGAAGAAGCGTGCCGTACTCACCACGGTTTGCGTACCAGCGGCTGTCCCAAGTGCGGTTGATACCGAGGCGGAAGCCGATTGGATTGATCTTCTGACCCATTATGCGGCCTCCTCAACTTGACGGACGACGATCGTCAGGTGCGAGAATGGCTTCTCAACACGAGCCGACTTGCCGCGACCACGAGCGTGGAAGCGCTTCATAACCAGCGAGTTACCGACGAAGGCTTCGGCAACAACGAGAGCGTCGCTGTCGAGACCGTGGTTGTTTTCAGCGTTGGCGATGGCGCTTTCCAGCACCTTCTTCACCTGGCCGGCGATACGCTTGTGGCTGAACTCGAGGTCGGACAGAGCACGCTCTACCTTCTTACCACGGATCAACTGCGCGACGAGGTTCAGCTTCTGAGGGCTGATACGCAGCATGCGCAGTACAGCCTTAGCCTCGTTATCCTTGAGAGCGCGCTCAGTCTTTGGCTTGCTCATCTTACTTCCTCTTGGCCTTCTTGTCGGCCGCGTGACCGTAGTAGGTACGGGTCGGCGCGAATTCACCGAACTTGTGGCCAATCATGTCTTCAGTCACGAGGACTGGGACGTGCTTCTGACCATTGTGAACGCCGAACGTGATACCCACGAACTGCGGCAGGATCGTCGAGCGACGCGACCAAATCTTCACCACTTCGTGGCGACCAGATGACGCAGCCTTCTCGGCCTTCTTGAGCAGGTAACCGTCTACGAACGGCCCCTTCCAAATCGAACGGGTCATGTTGTTACCTGCCCTTCTTCACGTGACGGCTACGAACGATAAACTGGTCCGTTGCCTTGTTGGTACGCGTACGCTTGCCCTTAGTTGGCTTGCCCCACGGAGAAACCGGGTGACGGCCACCAGAGGTACGGCCTTCACCACCACCATGTGGGTGGTCGACCGGGTTCATGGTAACACCACGGTTGACTGGCTTGCGGCCGAGCCAACGGTTGCGACCTGCCTTACCGAGCGAGGTGTTAGCGTGGTCCTGGTTGGACACAGCACCAACGGTCGCAAGGCAAGTGCCGTGAACGCGACGCTGTTCACCCGAGTTCAGGCGAAGGATCGCCCAACCGGAGTCACGGCCAACGTACTGAGCATAGGCGCCAGCAGAACGAGCGACCTGACCACCCTTGCGAGGCTTCAGTTCGATGTTGTGCACAATGGTGCCGACCGGCATGCGCTCGAGCGGCATTGCATTGCCTGGCTTCACGTCGACTGCGTTCATGGACGATACAACCTTGTCGCCAGCAGCAAGACGCTGTGGAGCAACGATGTAAGCCAGTTCGCCGTCTTCGTACTTGATCAGAGCGATCCAAGCGGTACGGTTCGGATCGTATTCGAGACGTTCTACGGTCCCGACTGCGTCGAACTTAACGCGCTTGAAATCGATCAAACGGTACGAGCGCTTGTGACCACCACCACGGTGGAAAGCAGTGATGCGGCCGGTGTTATTACGACCACCGGATTTGCTGAGGCCTTCGGTCAAAGCCTTGACCGGTGCACCCTTCCACAGTTCCGAACGATCAGTCGTAACAAGCGTACGACGGCCTTCAGAGGTGGGATTGTAAGTCTTTAGAGCCATTTTTGTCTCTTATCCCTTAGAGGCCGGTCGAGATGTCGATCGACTGACCTTCGGCCAGGGTCACAACTGCCTTCTTGACGTCGTTGCGAACACCAACACGACCACGGAAGCGCTTTACCTTGCCCTTGCGGACCAAAGTGTTAACAGCCTTCACCTTGACCGAGAAAAGCTGTTCAACAGCTGCCTTGATCTCAGTCTTGTTCGCGTCAATAGCAACATCGAAAACGACCTGGTTGGCTTCAGAAGCCATGGTCGACTTTTCCGTCACGACTGGGTTGCGGATAATGTCGTAAGCGGCAAGCTTGTTCATGCGAACCTCGCTTCGAGCGCTTCAAGCGCTGCCTTGGTGAGGACGAGCTTGTCACGCTTCAGGATCGAAACAACGTTGATCCCCTGCACCGGCAGCACGTCGATATTTGGGATGTTGCGAGCAGCAAGAGCGAAGTTCTGGTCAACGGTTGCACCGTCGATGATCAGAGCGTTAAGCCATTCCAGCTTGCCGAAAGTGGTGCGCAGAGCAGCAGTCTTTGCCTGAGCCTGTGCAACGCTGTCGAGAACGATCAGCGAGCCTGCAGCAGCCTTAGCCGAGAGAGCATGCTTGAGAGCCAAAGCACGGACCTTCTTTGGAAGATCGATAGCATGGCTACGCGGAGTTGGACCGAATGCACGGCCGCCACCACGGAACTGAGGAGCCTTACGGTCGCCGTGACGAGCGCCGCCAGAACCCTTCTGCTTTACAAACTTCTTACCGGTCAGTGCACCTTCAGAGCGGTTCTTGACGTCGTGGGTGCCAGCCATAGCCTTAAGCTGCTGGTAGCGAACCATACGGTGAAGAAGGTCAGCACGGACTTCAAGGCCGAACACGGCGTCCTGAAGTTCAACCTTGCCTGCGGACTTACCGTCGAGAGTGGTTACCTGGAGTTCCATTTACTTCGATTCCCCCGCAGCAGCGGCTTCGAACGAACCCGGAAGGGCAACGTTCGCGGGAGCCGGCTTCTTGACGGCGTCCTTGACCATGATCCAAGCACCCTTGGAGCCCGGAACAGAACCCTGAACCATGATCAGACCACGTTCTACGTCGGTCTTCACAACAGTGAGGTTCTGAGTGGTGATGCGACGGTCGCCCATGTGGCCCGGCATCTTCTTATTCTTGAAGGTACGGCCTGGGTCCTGACGCTGACCGGTCGAACCGATCGAGCGGTGAGAGACAGACACACCGTGCGACGCACGAAGACCGCCAAAATTCCAGCGCTTCATACCGCCGGCAAAGCCCTTACCGATAGAGGTACCGGTCACGTCGACCAGCTGACCTTCGGCAAAGTGATCGGCCTTAAGAGTTGCACCAACCTCGATGAGGTTATCAGCGTCAACGCGGAATTCCGCGACGCGACGCTTCGGCTCAACCTTAGCGACAGCATACTGGCCACGTTCGGCCTTGCTGACGTTCTTGGCCTTTGCCTGGCCGGCGCCGAGCTGCAGGGCTACGTAGCCATCCTTCTCGGCGGTCCGCTGAGCTACCACCTGGCAGTTTTGCAGGCTCAGCACCGTTACAGGGACGTGGGATCCGTCCTCTGCAAAGATGCGGGTCATGCCCAGCTTCTGTGCGATCAATCCAGAACGCATAGGTTCTTACCTTTTCAATTGGCGCGCTGCCGGGTCATGGTTTCAGAGGACCCTTTTAACGGCAGGCGCGGAAACTTGTATGCTTTAGAGCTTGATTTCGACGTCGACGCCGGCGGCGAGGTCAAGCTTCATCAACGCATCGACCGTTTGAGGGGTCGGATCCACAATGTCAAGCAAACGCTTGTGGGTACGAATCTCAAACTGCTCACGCGACTTCTTATCGATGTGCGGCGAGCGGTTCACGGTGAACTTGTCGATGTGGGTCGGCAGCGGGATTGGACCGCGAACCTGAGCACCCGTACGCTTGGCGGTGTTGACGATTTCACGAGTCGACGTATCGAGCACGCGATGGTCAAACGCCTTGAGGCGAATGCGAATATTCTGACCGTTCATCTTTTAAATCCTGACAAAAAGGATCGCGGCGCGCAACAAAGCACGCGCCGCGAGTGTCAAATTGTTCTTACTTCAGGATCGTAGCTACGACGCCCGAACCAACAGTACGGCCGCCTTCACGGATAGCGAAGCGGAGCTTCTCTTCCATAGCGATCGGAACGATAAGCTGAACGTTGATATTCAGGTTATCCCCAGGCATCACCATTTCGGTGCCTTCTGGAAGGGTAACAATGCCGGTCACGTCGGTTGTACGGAAGTAGAACTGAGGACGGTAGTTACCGAAGAACGGGGTGTGGCGACCGCCTTCTTCCTTGGTGAGGATGTAAACCTCAGCAGTGAAGTCGGTGTGTGGCTGTACGGAACCTGGCTTGCAGAGAACCTGGCCGCGCTCAACCTGAGTGCGGTCGATACCACGGATCAGCGCGCCAACGTTGTCGCCTGCCTGACCGGAGTCGAGCAGCTTGCGGAACATTTCAACGCCAGTAACGGTGGTCTTCTGGGTTGCCTTGATGCCGACGATTTCGACTTCTTCGCCAACCTTGACGATACCACGTTCAACACGACCGGTCACAACAGTACCGCGACCCGAGATCGAGAACACGTCTTCGATCGGGAGCAGGAACGGCTGGTCAACTGGACGTTCTGGCTGTGGGATGTACGCGTCAACAGCGGCCATCAGTTCGAGAACAGCGTCATGGCCGAGAGCCTTGTTGCTGTCTTCGAGAGCTGCGAGAGCCGAGCCCTTGATGACTGGGATGTCGTCGCCTGGGAATTCGTACGAAGAAAGAAGTTCACGAACTTCCATTTCGACGAGTTCGAGCAGTTCAGCGTCGTCAACCATGTCGCACTTGTTCAGGAACACGACCAGTGCTGGAACGCCAACCTGGCGAGCGAGCAGGATGTGTTCGCGAGTCTGAGGCATTGGGCCGTCAGCAGCCGACACAACCAGGATCGCGCCGTCCATCTGAGCAGCGCCGGTGATCATGTTCTTAACATAGTCAGCGTGGCCTGGGCAGTCGACGTGTGCGTAGTGGCGGTTCGCGGTTTCGTATTCAACGTGCGAAGTGTTGATGGTGATACCGCGTGCCTTTTCTTCTGGCGCGCTGTCGATCGACGCATAGTCCTTGAACGCTGCGCCGCCGGATTCAGCCAAAACCTTGGTGATCGCTGCGGTCAGCGAGGTCTTGCCGTGGTCAACGTGACCAATGGTGCCGATGTTGCAATGCGGCTTGGAGCGGGAAAATTTTTCCTTACCCATCGATTTTCTCCAAAATTGTCAGCGCAATCGCCGACTTAAAGTTGAGATTAGTTAGCTTGCGCTGGTTTTAGGCGTACTTGGCCTGGACTTCGTCGGCAACCGCCTGCGGAACCTGTTCGTAGTGATCGAACACCATGCTGTACTGTGCACGACCCTGGCTCATAGAGCGCAGCGAGTTCACATAGCCGAACATATTCGCGAGCGGAACAAACGCGTTCACGACCTGGACGACACCACGGCTTTCAGTGCCCTGGATCTGACCACGACGAGAATTCAAGTCGCCGATTACGTCACCCATGTAGTCGTCTGGCGTGACAACTTCAACCTTCATGATTGGTTCGAGAATCTTCGGACCAGCTTCACGAAGCGCTTCACGCAGACCTGCACGGCCGGCGATTTCGAACGCGAGAACAGACGAGTCAACGTCGTGGTATGCGCCGTCGGTCAGAGTGACCTTAACGTCAACCACTGGGAAGCCGATCAGCGGGCCTGCGCCCATGACCGATTCCATGCCCTTCTGAACGCCTGGGATGTATTCGCGAGGAATAGCACCACCGACGATCGAGTTCACGAACTCGAAGCCCTTGCCAACTTCACCGGGTTCAACAGTGAACTTGATACGAGCGAACTGACCCGAACCACCAGACTGCTTCTTGTGGCTGTAGTCCTTGTCCGACTTGCGCGTGATCGTTTCACGATACGCAACCTGCGGCTGACCGATGTTCGCTTCGACCTTGAATTCACGCTTCATACGATCGACGAGAATATCAAGGTGAAGTTCACCCATACCCGAAATGATCGTCTGGCCCGATTCTTCGTCGGTCTTAACGCGGAACGATGGATCTTCAGCCGCCAGGCGGTTCAGGGCGAGGCCCATCTTTTCCTGGTCGGCCTTGGACTTTGGCTCGACGGAGATGTCGATAACCGGATCCGGGAAGATCATGCGTTCAAGGATAACCTGTGCGTTCGCTGGGGTCAGGGTATCACCAGTGGTGGTGTCCTTGAGACCAACGATAGCAACGATATCGCCTGCGTAAGCTTCAGTGATCTGCTCGCGGCTGTTTGCGTGCATCTGGAACATGCGGCCAACGCGTTCGCGCTTGCCCTTCACGGTGTTTTCCAGCTGAATGCCAGCTTCGAGGTGACCCGAATAGATGCGGCAGAAAGTCAGCGAACCCATGTGCGGGTCGTTGGCGATCTTGAACGCCAGCATGGAGAGCGGCTCGTTGTCGTCAGCGTGACGTTCGATTGGCTCTTCAGTCTTCGCGTCGATACCCTGGATAGCAGGAACGTCGGTCGGAGCTGGCAGGAAGTCGATAACGCCATCGAGGAGCGGCTGAACGCCCTTGTTCTTGAAGGCAGAGCCAGCAAAAACGAGGAAGAACTTCGCATCGATAACGCCACGGCGAAGCAGACGACGGATGGTATCGTTGTCCGGTGTTTCACCGTTCAGATACGCTTCCATTGCTGCATCGTCCATTTCGACGGCAGCTTCGATCAGCTTTTCGCGGTATTCGACAGCCTTGTCCTTCAGATCCGCTGGGATCTCAAGAACGTCCCAGGCAGCGCCGAGTTCTTCGTTCTGCCAGACGAGTGCCTTCATCTCGATGAGATCGACAACACCCTTGAACTCGGTTTCAGCGCCGATTGGCAGCTGAGCCGCGACGCCCTTGGCACCGAGACGCGAACCGATCATTTCGAGGCAGCGGTAGAAGTCTGCGCCGATCTTGTCCATCTTGTTGACGAAGATGAGACGTGGAACGTTGTACTTGTCAGCCTGGCGCCAAACGGTTTCAGTCTGAGGTTCAACACCAGCGTTCGCATCGAGCAGAGCAACAGCACCGTCGAGCACGCGCAGCGAACGTTCTACTTCAATGGTGAAGTCAACGTGGCCGGGGGTGTCGATGATGTTGAAGCGGTGCTGCACGCCATCACGCGAGGTCCACGAAGTCGTGGTCGCTGCGGAAGTGATGGTGATGCCGCGTTCCTGCTCCTGCTCCATCCAGTCCATGGTCGAAGCGCCATCGTGGGTTTCACCCATCTTATGGTTCTTGCCAGTGTAATACAGGATGCGTTCAGTCGTAGTGGTCTTGCCAGCATCGATGTGAGCCATGATGCCGAAGTTACGGTACAGATTGATCGGAGTGGTACGTGCCATAATCGGTTCCTACTACCAGCGGTAGTGCGAGAATGCACGGTTGGCGTCAGCCATACGGTGCGTGTCTTCGCGCTTCTTAACGGCCTGACCACGGCCGTTCATAGCATCCATGAGTTCGCCGGAAAGACGCTCACGCATGGTGTTTTCGCCGCGCTTACGAGCGGACTCGATGAGCCAACGAATGGCCAGAGCCTGCTGACGGTCAGCACGAACTTCGACAGGAACCTGGTACGTAGCACCGCCAACGCGACGCGAACGAACTTCAACAGCCGGACGGATGTTGTCCAGAGCGCCGTGGAACACGGTGACTGGATCCTGCTTGGTCTTGGTTTCTACGATGTCAAAAGCACCGTAGACGATGGATTCGGCGGCGGACTTCTTGCCGTCGAGCATCAGGTAATTCATGAACTTGGAGACGACGAGATCACCGAACTTTGGGTCCGGAATAACGTCACGCTTCTCTGCACGGTGGCGACGGGACATGACTCAAATACTCCTTACTTCGGACGCTTCGCGCCGTACTTCGAACGGCGTTGCTTACGATCCTTGACACTCTGCGTATCAAGAACACCGCGAAGCACGTGGTAACGAACACCTGGCAAGTCGCGTACGCGGCCGCCACGGATCAGAACAACAGAGTGCTCCTGCAGGTTGTGACCTTCGCCCGGAATGTAGGAGATCACTTCGCGCTGGTTGGTGAGACGTACCTTGGCAACCTTACGCAGTGCCGAGTTCGGCTTCTTTGGGGTCGTCGTGTACACACGGGAGCAAACGCCACGCTTCTGCGGGTTCGCTTCCATGGCGGGAACTTTGTTCCGCTTTGGCTTGCTGGCGCGTGGCTTGCGGATCAGCTGATTAATGGTGGGCATTGCGCTCTTTCCATTGGTCCAAATTTATAAACGGTCAACACAAGCAAACCAAAGCGACGCCCACCTCACCCCATTAAGGATGCGGCAGCGCCTCAGTTGCAGAGGACCACCCGCCCTATTACAGGCAGCAGTCATGCGCACAAGGATTTACTTCGTCTAATACCCGACAGTGTGTTTGATTGCCCTGGATTCCCGCTCTAGGTGGCAGGGACCCGGTGTGACAATCACGACCGACCGCTAAGGTAGGGGCTGTTTAGAGCCGATGACTCGCTCCGTCAAGGATTCTTTCTTGAACAACTCGAAGGGAAGCTATGCGTTTCCGGGGGTTCGGCGGGTCAAGAGCTTTTTCCGAAACCTGACGGATTAAGTAAAAACCGTTCGGCGGCAAACACGAAATTACATTAACGAATTTTTCGCCACGGTTAACAAATCCACAATTCCGGCGCTTCTTGCCTCTGTTCACACCTGCTTGAGGCGTTACCTCGGAGTGAAAGTTGACGCGCAAAATCGATCGACCCACTCGCGTTCTCAATTCATTTGCGCTCAAATGTCGCTATGATCGCTCCCCTGCCCCGCAGCCCGAATACGGCCTTAAAAACAAACATTGTCATCATCGGCGCTGGGCAGGCTGGACTCAGTGCTGCTTATCATCTCACCCGCATGGGCTATGTGGCGCGTCGCGACTTCTATGTCTTAGACGCCAACCCCAACCCTGGCGGCGCTTGGCAACACCGTTGGCCATCCCTCACCCTCTCGACGGTCAATCGGGTTCACGACCTGCCGGGCATGCAGTTCGCCGCCTTCGCCAACGGCCCATCGGTGCAGGCTGCACAAGCCGTACCCGCATATTACACGGCCTACGAAGCCCGTTTTGATCTTGAGGTTGTGCGCCCCATACGAGTGCAAGTGGTCTGCGACCGCGGCGAGCGCTTTCGTATCGAAACAGATAGGGGCCTGCTCTCCGCCCGGGGCATCATCAACGCCACGGGCACTTGGGAAAAGCCTTATATCCCACCCTACCCCGGCGCGGACACCTTCCTTGGCACCCAGCTCCACACCAAGGACTATCAAACCGCCGAGCGCTTTATCGGCCAGCATGTTCTCATCGTTGGCGGCGGCATTTCAGCGATCCAGCTTCTGGACGAGATATCGCAAGTCACTCAAACCACATGGGTCACCCGCACACCGCCGCGCTTCCGTACAGGACCGTTTGATGAAGCCGCGGGCCGCGCCGCCGTCGCCATGGTCGAGGACCGCGTGCGTCAGGGTCTTCCTCCCAAGGCCGTCGTATCGGTGACTGGCTTACCCGTCACCCCCGCCATCGAAGCCATGCAGCAGCGCGGCGTTCTCAACCGCCTCCCCATGTTCTCTGAGATTACCCCGACCGGCGTGCGTTGGTCGGACGGGCAAGAGCGCGCTGTCGATACCATCCTATGGTGCACCGGCTTCCAGTCAGCGCTTGACCATCTCGCGCCCCTGAACCTGCGCGAACAATCCGGCGGCATTATCATGACCGGCCGTCTCGCCACCCAAGTGGCCAAAGATCCCCGTATTCATTTGGTTGGCTATGGCCCTTCAGCGTCAACCGTCGGGGCCAACCGCGCTGGCGCCGCAGCCACGCGCGAGCTCACCGACTACCTCGGCTTGCAGCCTCCCACCCCCTGAGTTCAAACGGCAGAGACAAAAAAGGGGCCCCGAAGGGCCCCTTTCCTATTCAATGTCGTGTCGCTTAGCGGCGCGGAGCAGCAATTGCTGCTGTCTCTGCCTGACGACGGCGTTCTTCCAGGATCAGCTCGTCGCGCTTCTGCGCAATCAGCTTCGCCTTGGTCTGGCCTGCGCCGGTACCGGCTGGGATCAGACGGCCAACGATCACGTTTTCCTTCAGGCCTTCGAGAAGGTCGGCCTTGCCGGAAACGGCAGCTTCGGTCAGCACGCGGGTCGTTTCCTGGAAGGAAGCGGCCGAGATGAACGAACGGGTCTGCAGCGATGCCTTGGTGATACCGAGCAGAACTGGGTTAGCAGTCGCTGGCTTCTTGCCATCGGCAACGAGCGCGTCGTTGAGTTCATCAAAGTCGAGCTTGTCGAGCTGTTCATCCTTCAGGAGACCGGAGTCGCCTGGGGTGACGATTTCGACCTTCTGCAACATCTGACGAACAATCACTTCGATGTGCTTGTCGTTAATCAGAACGCCCTGCAGACGATACACTTCCTGAATTTCGTTCACGAGGTAACGAGCCAGTTCTTCAACGCCCTTGATCGCAAGGATGTCGTGTGGAGCTGGGTTGCCGTCCAGGATGTATTCGCCCTTTTCGATGGTGTCGCCTTCCTGGAGGTGGAATGGCTTGCCCTTCGGGATCAGGTACTCAACGGCTTCTGCACCGTCTTCGTTTGGCTCGATAATGATGCGGCGCTTGTTCTTGTAGTCGCGGCCAAAGCGGATCGTACCATCGATTTCGGCGATGATAGCGTGGTCCTTTGGACGACGAGCTTCAAAGAGTTCAGCAACGCGTGGCAGACCGCCGGTGATGTCCTTGGTCTTCGCGCTTTCGAGCGGGATACGAGCAAGAATGTCACCTGGCGAGACCTTTTCACCTGGCTCAACGTTGATAACAGCATCAACGGAAAGCAGGTAACGAGCGTCACCACCACGTTCAACCTTAGCGACCGAACCGCCACGGTTAATCACGAGTGCAGGCTTGAGGCCTTCACCGCGCTGATTGCCGCGCCAGTCGATAACAACGCGCTTGGTGAAGCCTGTTGCTTCGTCGGTGTTCTCCGCAACGGAAACGCCGTCGTTCAGGTCTTCAAACTGCGCTTCGCCTTCAACTTCAGCCAGGATCGGACGGGTGTACGGATCCCATTCAGCCAGACGCTGGCCGCGACGAACATTGTCGCCAGCCTTCACGAGGAGCTTGGAGCCGTAAGCAACCTTATGGACTGCGCGTTCCTTGCCTTCGCCATCAACGATAACGAGAGCAACGTTACGAGCCATAACCACCTGCTTGCCGTCTGCGACGTTAGCGAGGTTAGAGTTACGAACTTCGATCTTACCTTCAGCGCCGGACTCGAGGAACGAGCTGTCAACAACCTGTGCCGTACCACCAATGTGGAACGTACGCATGGTCAACTGAGTGCCTGGTTCACCGATCGACTGTGCAGCGATAACGCCGACAGCTTCACCCATGTTGACCGGCGTGCCGCGTGCAAGGTCACGACCATAGCAGGCCGCGCAGCAACCCTGACGCATTTCGCAAGTCAGTGGCGAACGGATACGGATCGACTGGATACGCGCGTCTTCGATGACTTCGATATGCTTTTCGTCGAGCAGAATGCCCTTCGAAGCAATGAGGTCACCAGTGAGCGGGTGGAACACGTCATCCGCAGTCGTACGACCAAGGATACGCTGACCGATCGAAGCAACGACCTGACCGGCGTCCACGATGGGCTCCATGGTCAGACCCTTTTCGGTGCCGCAGTCGTCGACCACAATGATCGCATCCTGAGCAACGTCCACGAGACGACGGGTCAAGTAACCCGAGTTCGCGGTCTTCAACGCGGTATCAGCAAGACCCTTACGAGCACCGTGCGAGGAGTTGAAGTACTCAAGAACGTTGAGGCCTTCCTTGAAGTTCGCGGTGATCGGCGTCTCAATGATCGAGCCGTCTGGACGAGCCATAAGGCCGCGCATACCAGCAAGCTGCTTCATCTGTGCTGGTGAACCACGAGCACCCGAGTGGCTCATCATGTAAACCGAGTTGATCGGCTTCTGACGACCGGTTTCCTTATCGATCTGAACGGCAGCAATGCCCTTCATCATCTCTTCGGCAACCTTGTCACCACACTTCGCCCAGGCGTCGACAACCTTGTTGTACTTTTCGCCCTGGGTGATGAGACCGTCGTTGTACTGCTGTTCGAATTCTTCGACCAGCTTACGGGTTTCATCAACCATGGTGTACTTCGCGGCCGGGATAACCATGTCATCCTTACCGAACGAAATACCGGCGTCGCATGCGTTCTTGAAACCAAGCTGCATGACGCGGTCACAGAAAATGACGGTCTCCTTCTGACCACAACCGCGATACACGGTGTCGATCATCTTCGAGATCATCTTCTTCGTCATCAACTGGTTTGCAGTCGAGTACGGAACGGTTGGGTGCTTCGGCAGGATCTGACCGATGAGCATACGGCCCGGGGTCGTGTCCACGATCTCGGTGATTTCCTTGCCATTCTCGTCCCAAGCAGGCACGCGGGCCTTAATCTTGGTGTGGAGCGTGACAACGTCATTGTCGAGCGCGTGTTCGAGTTCAGCATAAGAGCCGAACGCCATGCCTTCACCTGGCTCACCGTCGTTAGCGAGCGAGAGATAGTAGAGGCCCAGAACAATGTCCTGCGACGGCACGATGATCGGCTGACCATTCGCTGGGTGCAGAATGTTGTTGGTCGACATCATCAGAACGCGTGCTTCCAGCTGCGCTTCGAGCGACAGCGGAACGTGCACAGCCATCTGGTCACCGTCAAAGTCAGCGTTAAACGCCGAGCAAACGAGTGGGTGCAGACGGATTGCCTTGCCTTCGATCAGGATCGGCTCGAATGCCTGAATGCCCAAACGGTGAAGGGTCGGAGCGCGGTTCAGCAGAACCGGGTGCTCGCGGATCACTTCTTCCAGGATATCCCAGACTTCTGGCTTTTCCTTCTCAACAAGCTTCTTGGCCTGCTTGACGGTCGAGCTAAAGCCCTTGGCTTCAAGGCGCGAATAGATGAACGGCTTGAACAGTTCCAGAGCCATCTTCTTTGGAAGACCGCACTGGTGCAGCTTGAGGTATGGACCAACGGTAATAACCGAACGACCCGAATAGTCGACGCGCTTACCGAGCAAGTTCTGACGGAAGCGGCCCTGCTTGCCCTTGAGCATGTCAGAGAGCGACTTGAGCGGACGCTTGTTCGCACCGGTGATGGTACGACCGCGACGGCCGTTATCGAACAGCGCGTCAACAGCTTCCTGAAGCATACGCTTTTCGTTACGGATAATGATGTCCGGCGCACGCAGCTCGATCAGGCGCTTGAGGCGGTTGTTACGGTTGATCACGCGACGATACAGATCGTTCAGATCCGAAGTCGCGAAACGACCACCATCCAATGGCACAAGCGGACGCAGTTCCGGTGGGATCACCGGAATAACGGTCATGATCATCCATTCTGGCTTGTTGCCAGAAACGATGAACTGCTCAACGATCTTAAGACGCTTTGCGAGCTTCTTTGGCTTCAGTTCGGTGGTGGATTCCGCGATTTCTACACGCAGATCACCAGCGATCTTTTCCAGATCGAGCGCCAGCAGAATGTCACGGATAGCTTCCGCGCCGATCTTGGCGGTGAAGCTGTCAGCACCGTACTCGTCCTGTGCGTCGAGGTACTGTTCTTCGGTAAGAAGTTCGTTCAGCGTGAACGGGGTCAGACCCGGATCGAGAACGACATAGTTTTCGAAGTACAGAATACGTTCGATGTCTTTCAGAGTCATATCGAGCAGAAGCGCGATACGGCTTGGAAGCGACTTCAGGAACCAGATGTGCGCAACTGGCGCGGCCAGCTCGATGTGGCCCATGCGCTCGCGACGAACGCGGCTCAGGGTAACTTCAACACCGCACTTTTCGCAGATGACGCCCTTGAACTTCATACGCTTGTACTTGCCGCACAAGCATTCGTAGTCCTTTACGGGGCCAAAGATACGCGCACAGAACAGACCATCGCGTTCAGGCTTGAACGTACGATAGTTGATGGTTTCAGGCTTTTTGATTTCGCCGTACGACCAGGACAGGATTTTTTCCGGCGACGCGATCGAGATTTTCATCTGATCAAATGTCTGCACGGGGAGCCCTGGGTTGAACGGGTCCATAACGTGGGAATGATGGTTCATCAGTTCTCTCCTCTATCCGCCCAGGCAGCGTTTTAACGCGCCTGAACGGAAGGTGATTAGGATTGGAAGTGCCGGATTATTCCGCCGCTTCCTGAGGAGGCGCGAGCTCCGCTTCTGCCTGGTTTTCCAGGTCCTTGTCCCGCATGTCGAGTTCGACATTGAGACCGAGGGACCGGATTTCCTTAACCAGAACGTTGAAGCTTTCCGGAATGCCCGCTTCGAAGGTATCGTCACCACGGACAATGGCTTCGTAGACCTTGGTACGACCGGCCACGTCGTCCGACTTGATGGTGAGCATTTCCTGCAGCGTGTAGGCGGCGCCATACGCTTCAAGAGCCCAAACTTCCATCTCACCGAAGCGCTGACCACCGAACTGTGCCTTACCACCAAGCGGCTGCTGGGTGACGAGGGAGTACGGCCCAATCGAGCGCGCGTGGATCTTGTTGTCGACCAAGTGGTCGAGCTTCAGCATGTAGATGTAGCCAACAGTAACCTGACGGTCGAACTGTTCACCGGTACGGCCGTCAAAGACGGTCGACTGGCCAGAGGCCTTAAGACCTGCACGCTCCAGCATCTCAACGATGTTGTGTTCCTTCGCGCCGTCAAACACTGGCGTTGCGATGGAAACACCCTTCGAGAGGTGCTCGCCGAGACGAACCAGACCGTCGTCATCGAGATCGCGAAGCTGTTCGTCGTTCGAGAACAGTTCCTTGATTTCGCTGCGCAGTGGCTGGAGATCGCCCTTGGAATGATATTCGCGAACCATCTTGTCGATGCGCTTACCCAGACCGGCACAAGCCCAACCAAGGTGCGTTTCGAGAATCTGACCCACGTTCATACGCGACGGAACACCGAGTGGGTTCAGCACGATATCAACCGAGGTACCATCTTCAAGGTATGGCATGTCTTCGACTGGAACGATGCGCGAAACCACGCCCTTGTTCCCGTGACGACCGGCCATCTTGTCGCCTGGCTGGATCTTACGCTTGGTCGCGATAAAGACCTTGACCATCTTCATCACGCCAGGAGGCAGTTCGTCGCCACGCTGGAGTTTGTCGACCTTGTCGATGAAGCGCTGTTCGAGCAGACGGCGGCTTTCTTCATACTGAGCATGAAGCGCTTCCATCTCGGTCATGACCTTGTCGTCATCAACCGCGAACTGCCACCACTTCGCGCGCGGTTGCGCTTCGAAGATGGAGTCGTTCAGGCGCGTACCAACTACATAGCCCTTTGGACCAGCAGTTGCGGCCTTACCGAACAGCATTTCCTTGAGACGCGCGTAGACGTTACGGTCGAGGATCGACTGTTCGTCGTCACGGTCCTTAGCCAGACGTTCGATTTCTTCGCGCTCGATAGCCATCGCGCGCTCGTCCTTGTCGATACCATGACGGTTAAAGACGCGAACTTCCACGACAGTACCGGCGTCGCCTGGTGGCACGCGCAGCGACGTATCGCGAACGTCAGAAGCCTTTTCACCGAAGATAGCGCGTAGGAGCTTTTCTTCTGGCGTCATTGGCGATTCACCCTTCGGGGTGATCTTGCCAACCAGAATGTCGCCCGGCTGAACTTCAGCACCGATGTGAACGATACCCGCTTCGTCGAGGCTCTTCAGCGCTTCTTCCGAAACGTTCGGAATGTCGCGCGTGATTTCTTCTGGGCCAAGCTTGGTGTCGCGAGCCATAACTTCATATTCTTCGATGTGGATCGAAGTGAAGACGTCCTGCATCGCAATCTTTTCAGACAGCAGGATGGAGTCTTCGTAGTTATAGCCGTTCCACGGCATGAACGCGACGAGCACGTTACGGCCGAGAGCCAGATCACCGAGTTCGGTCGAAGGACCGTCTGCAATGATGTCGCCAGAGTTGATGTGGTCGCCCACAACAACCAGCGGACGCTGATTGATACAGGTCGACTGGTTCGAACGCTGGAACTTCATCAGATTGTAGATGTCGACGCCCGAACGCGACGCATCGGTTTCTTCCGTTGCACGGATAACGATACGGGTCGCGTCAACCTGGTCAACGATACCGGTACGCTTGGCAACGATAGCAGCGCCCGAGTCACGAGCAACGATTGGCTCCATGCCGGTGCCGACAAACGGTGCTTCCGCGCGCAGCAGAGGCACAGCCTGACGCTGCATGTTCGAGCCCATCAGAGCGCGGTTAGCGTCGTCGTTTTCAAGGAACGGAATAAGCGATGCCGCAACCGAAACCATCTGCTTCGGGGAAACGTCCATAAGGTCGACGTTTTCCTTCGGGGTCAGGCCGTTGTCACCGGCGTGGCGAGCCACAACCAGATCATGCATCAGCGTACCGTCTGGATTGAACTCAGCATTCGCCTGCGCGACGTAGTGCTTAGCCTCTTCCATAGCGGAGAGGTAGACAACGTCTTCGGTCAGCTTGCCATCAACGATCTTGCGGTAAGGGGTTTCGATGAAACCGTACTTATTGACGCGCGCGAAGGTCGAGAGCGAGTTGATCAGACCGATGTTCGGGCCTTCCGGCGTTTCAATCGGGCAGATACGGCCGTAGTGGGTCGGGTGAACGTCACGGACTTCAAAGCCTGCGCGTTCACGGGTCAAACCACCAGGTCCAAGTGCCGAAAGACGACGCTTGTGGGTGATTTCCGAAAGCGGGTTGGTCTGGTCCATGAACTGCGACAGCTGCGAAGAGCCGAAGAATTCACGAACTGCAGCAGCAGCCGGCTTAGCGTTGATCAGATCCTGCGGCATGACGGTGTCGATTTCGACAGAGCTCATACGCTCCTTGATCGCGCGTTCCATACGCAGCAGACCGAGGCGGTAGGAGTTTTCCATCAATTCGCCAACAGAGCGAACCCGACGGTTGCCGAGGTTGTCGATGTCGTCGATTTCACCGCGACCATCGCGCAGATCAACCAGCGTACGAACAACTTCAACAATGTCTTCCTTGCGCAGGGTGCGCATGGTGTCTGGAGCATCGAGCTCAAGACGCATGTTCATCTTGACGCGACCAACGGCCGAAAGGTCGTAGCGTTCGCTATCGAAGAACAGCGACTGGAACATCGCTTCTGCAGTTTCGACGGTTGGTGGTTCACCTGGACGCATCACGCGGTAGATGTCGAACAGCGCGTCTTCACGCGACTCGTTCTTGTCCACGGCAAGGGTGTTACGGATGTAAGCACCGATGGTGATGTGGTCGATGTCGAGGATCGGCAGATCGTGATAGCCGAGGTCAACCAGCTTAACGAGAAGCTTCTCGTCCAGCTCGTCGCCAGCTTCGGCGTAGATTTCACCGGTCTTGAGGTTGACGATGTCCTCGGCCAGATACATGCCGTAGAGGTCTTCGTCGGTCGCCAGCAAGTGGGTCAGACCGTTTTCAGCCAGCTTCTTAGCCTGACGTGCAGACAGCTTCTTGCCGCCTTCGTGCACGACGTCGCCAGTTGCCGCGTCGATGAGGTCGTGGGTTGGCTTTGCGCCCTTCCACTTTTCCGCATCGTAAGGAACGCGCCAGCCGCTCTCGGTCTTTTCGTACTCAAGCTTGGTGTAATAGGTGTCGAGGATTTCCTCGGCATCCATGCCAAGCGCCTTGAGCAGCGAAGTAACCGGGATCTTACGACGACGGTCGATACGTGCGTAGACGATATCCTTGGCGTCGAATTCGATATCGAGCCAGGAACCGCGGTATGGAATGATACGGCCAGCAAACAGCAGCTTGCCAGACGAGTGGGTCTTGCCCTTGTCGTGATCGAAGAACACGCCCGGCGAACGGTGCATCTGCGATACGATAACGCGCTCAGTACCGTTGACGATAAAGGTACCGTTGGACGTCATGAACGGCATATCGCCCATGTAAACGTCCTGCTCCTTGATGTCCTTAACGGAACGAGCATTGGTTTCTTCGTCGACTTCAAAAACGATCAGACGCAGCGTGACCTTGAGCGGGGCAGCGAAAGTGATATCGCGCGCACGGCACTCATCAATGTCATACTTTGGCTGCTCGAATTCGTAACGAACGAATTCAAGGCTTGCCGTATTGGCAAAATCGGTGATCGGGAAGACCGAACGAAAGACCGACTGAAGGCCTTCGTCTGGACGACCAGCCTTAGGCTCATCAACGAGAAGAAACTGATCATAAGAAGCCTTTTGGACTTCGATCAGGTTTGGCATCTCCGTGACTTCGCGGATCGAGCCGAAGGACTTGCGTACCTTACGGCGGCCGTTGAACGTGGTAGCCATGAACGCTCCTGTTTATGTTTTGGGGCACCAATCCGGATCGCAAAATTCCGGTAGGCGCCCTCGCTTGTCTCGGAGGCAGATATCCAAAGACCCGACTATCAGCCGTCGGCGCTCGGGATATATGCCTTGGTAGTCAAAAAATTTTGGGCCGCAGACATCTCAAAATCCACTTTCGACCCGAAAAGTAGATCAATTGCTCGTTACAAACGCCAATCCCCCGCTCGTGGAGAAATCCACGGCGAGGTCTTCAAAGGCTTAAAACGCGCCTGAGACATCCAAATTCGTCATATATTTCCGCAAATTAGCGCTGAAACCCATCCAATCGGCTCAGCGAATCGTCCCTATTAGAAACGACAAAGGCGAGATGGCACATATAGCGCCACCCCGCCAAATACAAGGGGTAAACTCAGATTACTTGAGTTCGACCTTTGCGCCAGCTTCTTCAAGCTTCTTCTTGATGTCTTCAGCTTCAGCCTTCGACACGCCTTCCTTGAGGGCCTTTGGAGCGCCTTCAACGAGTGCCTTAGCTTCGCCGAGACCGAGACCGGTGATCGCGCGAACTTCCTTGATCACGTTGATCTTGTTGTCGCCGAACGATGCCAGGATGACGTCGAATTCGGTCTTTTCTTCAGCAGCAGCAGCTGGAGCGCCGCCAGCGGCAGCAACAGCAACTGGAGCAGCAGCAGAAACGCCCCACTTTTCTTCGAGAAGCTTGGAAAGCTCGGAAGCTTCCAGAACGGTCAAAGCGGAAAGTTCGTCTACGATTTTGGCGAGATCAGCCATTTGAGAATCTCTCTTTATTAGGTGTTAGTTCAAACCAGTCCCATAAGGGACAATGGGGTTACGCTGCTTCGTTGCTCTTTTCCGCATGAGCGGCCAACACGCGCGCGATACCACCAGCCGGCGCCACGATAACCGACGCGATACGGGTTGCTGGCTGCTTGAGCATACCAGCGAGCGTTGCGCGCAGTTCGTTGAGCGAAGGCATAGTCGCCAGCGCCTTGACGTTATTCGCGTCAAGAGCGGTCGGGCCCATCACGCCACCAAGAACGACAAACTTTGCGTTCTTGTCAGCGAACTTCTGCGCCAGCTTTGGCGCAACCATGGGATCTTCCGCATAAGCGATGACGATCGGACCTGTGAACAGGGCCGAAATGTCCGCGTGATCGGTTTCTTTAAGAGCAAGCTTGGCAAGACGGTTCTTCGCGACCTTCACGTAGCCACCTGCAGTCTTCACCTCACGGCGAAGCGACTCCAGATTAGCTACGGTCAGACCGGTGTTCTGCGCGAGTACGATCGACCCAGCGCCCGAAAGGGCTGACTGAAGCGATGCGACAAGCTCACGCTTTTCCGTTCTGTCCACGGCTAGTCTCCACATAAAGCTCAGCAGATAAATGCTGAGCCATTGCCAATTGCTGCCCTCCCCCAAAAGGGAGGAGCAACGGTTAAACGCCTGTCAACCGCGCTGCCCGGCAGGGCAACTGGCCTGGTTCGAACACACCCTGCCCTTTCGGACCGAATATTGTTCTCACCCCATCTATGCTGGCATCTTTCGATATTAAGCGGACCCAAATTGGTCAGCACCGGCAGTCTCGGACAGGACTTAACGTCCCCAGGAGGGACGATACTGGGCGGCGTACCGCCCAGAATTCTTATTACTTGATGGCCGAAGCTGGCTCAACATGGACGCCAGGGCCCATGGTCGAGGAAACTGCAACCTTCTTGACGTAGGTGCCCTTAGCGCCAGCTGGCTTGGACTTCACAACTGCGTCGGTGAAAGCCTTGATGTTCTGGAGAAGTGCTTCTTCCGAGAACGAGACCTTACCAATACCTGCGTGGATGATACCGGCCTTTTCGACGCGGTACTCAACAGCACCGCCCTTGGCAGCGCCGACAGCACCCTTAACGTCCATGGTCACGGTGCCAACCTTAGGGTTTGGCATCAAGTTGCGTGGGCCGAGGATCTTACCAAGACGACCAACGAGTGGCATCATGTCTGGGGTAGCGATACAACGGTCGAAGTCGAGCTTACCGCCCTGGATAATTTCCAGGAGGTCTTCTGCGCCAACGATGTCTGCACCAGCAGCCTTAGCTTCGTCAGCCTTAGCGCCACGTGCGAAAACAGCAACGCGAACAGTCTTACCGGTGCCGTTTGGCAGGGTAACAACGCCACGAACCATCTGGTCAGCGTGACGTGGGTCAACACCGAGGTTCATTGCGATTTCGACGGTTTCGTCAAACTTAGCCGAAGCCTTGGACTTAACCAGAGTGATGGCTTCTTCGAGACCATACAGCTTGGTACGGTCGATACCTTCACGGCCAGCAGCGACCTTCTTAGCGATCTTTGCCATAGTGATTAGCCCTCGACCTGAATGCCCATGGAACGGGCAGAGCCAGCAATCATCGAAACAGCAGCTTCGATGTTGTCAGCGTTAAGATCCTTCATCTTCTTCTCAGCAATTTCACGAAGCTGAGCTTCAGTGATCTTGCCAGCCGATTCCTTGCCTGGAAGCTTGGAGCCGGCCTTGAGGCCAACGGCCTTCTTGATGAAGTAGGTTACTGGCGGCTGCTTCATCTCGAAAGTGAAGCTCTTGTCAGCATAGGCGGTGATCACGACTGGAATCGGGGAACCCTTTTCCATTTCCTGCGTAGCCGCGTTGAAGGCCTTGCAGAATTCCATGATGTTCAGACCGCGCTGGCCGAGTGCCGGGCCAATCGGTGGGGAAGGTGTTGCCGAACCGGCAGCAACCTGCAGCTTTACGTAGCCAACGATTTTCTTTGCCATGTATCGTCCTTTCAAAAGCTCACCGGAGTGAGCGATGACGCCGTGGTCGGAACCTTAATGAGTGGCTGGCAACCACTCGGCACTCCCACGGGTTTGGATCAGACCTTTTCGACCTGACCGTATTCGAGCTCTACCGGAGTAGGACGCCCAAAAATCGAAACTTCGACCTTGAGGCGCGAACGTTCTTCGTCCACTTCCTCAACGACGCCGCTAAAGCTGGCAAACGGACCATCCGTAACACGGACGTTCTGACCAACTTCGAAAATGATAGAAGACTTCGGATGTTCGACGCCTTCCTGCACCTGCTGCAGGATCGACATCGCTTCTTTTTCCGAAATCGGCGAAGGGCGATTATCAGAACCGAGGAAGCCTGTCACCTTCGGCGTGTTCTTAATCAGATGAAATGCCTCATCGGTCATATCCATCTTCACCAGAACATAGCCCGGGAAGAACTTGCGCTCGGTGTCAACCTTGCGACCACGGCGGATCTCAACGACCTTCTCAGTCGGCACGATCACGTCTTCAAACAGGTGCTCGAGCTTCTTCTGCGCAACCTTTTGACGGATATCCTC
Organism: Devosia sp. WQ 349K1; assembly: GCF_016595685.1. Lineage (NCBI taxonomy): Bacteria > Pseudomonadati > Pseudomonadota > Alphaproteobacteria > Hyphomicrobiales > Devosiaceae > Devosia > Devosia sp. WQ 349K1. Next base: position 688,203 of record NZ_JAENGO010000001.1, read on the forward strand.
CGCCACTTTGCGCTCAAAATTCGAGTAAGCCTGAACGATGTACCAGCGCTTGGCCATAAAGCGTCACCGCTCCCAAATAGCTAATGAATGAACCGCTTAACGGATCGACAGCAACATAGAGACGAGCCAGGAGATGACCTGGTCGGCCAGCAGGAAGAACAAGCTAGCCAAGATAACCATGATCAGAACCATGATCGTAGAGATCACAACTTCGTTCCGACCAGGCCACGTGACCTTACTAACTTCCGAGCGAACCTGCTGGAAAAACTGGACTGGGTTCGTGCGGGCCATGGGCATACAACTCGTCAAACTTGGTGCAAAACCAAACGCCGCGCAGGAATCCCCCGCACGGCTAGAGATCGGTTGTCTAGAGCTTTTATCCAGCAAATGCAACAGGGGCATCATCAAGAATTGGCCAACACCATAAGCCGGGCCCTCAACCGCGCGTAAACCATAAGTGCAAAACCCTGCCAAAGCCCCTTGCGGCGGGCGATTGGTTGAAATTGAATTAATTTCTGTTGGTAGTCGGCATTTCGACACTCTGGGGGGAGAGACCGATGTCATTTGACGTAATCAGTTGCCAGTTGCTTCACGCATCACCGCACCGGGCCATTGCCGGGCGAGTCACCGGCAAGGTGCGCGTTCGTATCCGCGAGTCGTTTATGGGCAACGACACCGAATATGGGCTGGACCTACCCGTTAAAGCCGATTGCGCCAACGCTTCGTCGGAAATCGTCCGCACAGCCCTCTTGGGGCATGCCGCCCGACAACTGAACAAACTCAAATCCCGCCACCAAAGCAATCAGCGCATGGCGGCGGAATAGTTTTTACCGCCCCTGCCCGTCCGCGCCGGCAAAGGGAATCGCCTTCCGGAACAATCCGTTTTTTCGATTGGCGAAATGATCGCGCGCGTTGCGATAACCATCAACCAGGCCATCGCGGAATCGCATCCAGCGGAATTGGATGGGGTGTTTGAATTTAAACGCGTGCCGCTCTTCGACATGGGCAATGTCACTCTTGCCCACCGAACGCATAACCGGATGCTCCTGCCCCAGCTGGCACACCATACCCGGTAATGTCTGCAAACGAGACAATGACTTCGCCGGTGCCTCAAACGGATTGTAGAGAACCAAATCCGTCTGCAACACACGAAACGCCGGATGCCCGAGCAGAGCCCTTGCCGCACGTGCATTCACTATATAGCCCGCCGCACCCATTGGGGTGGATCGGAAGGGATGGAGATCGACACCACCAGCCGTGGTTTGCACCTTAGGCAGAAGCCGCAAACGACGCCCCGTCGCCTCAAGGCGCAGAATATCAATGTCGATTCCATCTAACTCGGCGAGCAGGCCCGGCAGCATGCTGGACAGCTCAGCATCATCTTCCAAGATCAGCGCGCGCTCATCGCCATTGGCAAGCATTGCCGCCCAAGCGCGCTCATGGCTCATCGTGCAAGCCAACTCACGCGGCCGCAGATATTTTGGCTTCTCACTATTACAATAGAGAGCCAGCTCCTCAACCGTCAGATCATCAGGCGTCGCCGCTTCAATGCGCGTTCCAACCAGACCAAGGCTGGCCAGTTGATGTTCCATGAACTCCCGACGATCCGGACGAGAGGCCAAATTGATATAGTAGATGGAAACCACGCTAAACTCCGCTGTCGCCCGTCGATAAGACAGCGATCAAAGCGAGGCAAGCGCAATGGCGCTTCAAATCATTGAACGATGTTGGTGAGATAAAAAGACTGGATCACTCGACAGTCAATTTAGTGCCTGGCAGGGGCTGGGGGACTCGAACCCACGACCCTCGGTTTTGGAGACCGATGCTCTACCAACTGAGCTAAACCCCTTCAGGCAAGGAGGTGTTTACTGAAAGGCTTCGCGGGATGCAAGGGGCTCAACGCGTCTTGCACAATCTGTTGAGGAAAACTCAATAGGATTGAGGCACATAATAGCCCAGAAACCCAAGCCTGCCGGGCGTTACAGCGTGTTGTGGAGAACTCTAATGCGTGCCATCGGATTGTCTTTGTTGATGTTTTCCCTCGCCACCCCAGTGCTGGCAGGCTCGCCTTCCTGGTCATTCTCTCGCTCCTACAGCGATCAAACCTGCATTGCAGAGCTAAAAACCGGCTCAATGCACGTCGGCATCATCGCCAACATCGATGGCAGCTATAGCGGCTTTATGCGCTCCCCCACGCTCCCCCATACGACAGCGGTCACTTGGCAAGTCAAAGGCCAGCCCAGGCAAAAGACCGAGGGCTATTTTGATCGCGCCAACCGCGCTGTCATTCTCCCAGGCCTCAATCCACGCCTTCTGACTGAACTCGCCCGCGGCAATCACTTCGATCTTTATGTGCATGGCACCGGCGCACGCCAGAACGCACTCGCCATCGGCACAACCAATCTGAGCCTCAAGGGCTCAGGCCGTGCTATTGCCCAACTGGCCTCCTGCGCCACTTGGAACACCTATGGCGTGCCAACCACAGTGCTTTATTCTGGTTCAGTTTCAAGACAATAAGCATACTTGCCGGAATGGTGCCAAAGAAGTATCGGGACCACGAAGAAGTTCCGAGGAATTGAATTTTGAGCACCACGACGCGTCGCACCCGATTTTTCTGGGAAGTCACAACCACCGAAGATCAAGATGCTGCACGCGCCGCGCTCACGACAATTATCAAGGCGAACACTGATCGCCTTGTTTCCATCTTCTACGACATCTTCCTAGAGGACGAGACCGCGTCAGCGTTCCTCTCGCACGGCGTTGTTCAGCAAAGGCTTAGCCCATCGCTGCGCGCGTGGATGCTCGATTTGATGTCGGCACAGCCGACAGGCGATTTGACTGCCTTCAATGCGCGCCAGATCAAGATCGGCGAGATCCATGCCCGCCTGAAAATTCCAGTACAACTGGTCCTCGCGGGCGGTAGCGTGCTTAAAACGGAAATCGGCTTCAAGTTGATCGAGGCGGGTTATCCCGAACGCACAGCCACCAACGCCATCATGATGGTCGATGATCTCATCGATTATGCGATGCGCCTCATGAGTGCGGCCTATTTCAAAGACACCAAGCGCCACGTTCGCAACGACGAGGCATTCCGCCTGTTCTCACTTGGTCAGGACATCAATCTGGAGCGCGAAACGCAGCGCGCCGCATTGATGGAATGGAGCCAGACCGTCCTCTTTGGCCTGTTCGGCAACCGTGGCAGCGAGGCAGCAGGCACCCTGAGTTCCTCCACATTCGGCCTATGGATTCGTCACCGTGCCGGCGTGCTGTTCCACGGCTCGCCCATCCTGCCAACAATTGAAGAATTGATGCTGGCCGTCGATAAAATCGCCCTGCCCCGCCTCAACACTGCCGATCCCAACACTGTGGCAGATCTTCAGCGGCGCGTGGACGAGATCAAATACCTCATCAATGACCTTTTCCAGTCCGCCTCTTCGGTTGAAAACGGCCGCGATCCGCTAACGCGCACGCTCAACCGACGCTTCTTGCCCTCGGTCCTGAGCCGAGAACTGTCGATGGCGCAGCAAGACCAAACACCGCTATCAGTGCTCATGGTCGACATCGACCATTTCAAGACGATCAACGACCAATACAGCCACTCTATCGGCGACTTGGTCCTCAGCCACACCGCCGAGACCCTATTGAGCTCCGTTCGCTCGAGCGATTTTGTGTTCCGCTACGGTGGCGAAGAATTCTTGATCGTGCTGGTGGAAACTGGCGCCGAGGAAGCCGCACTGATCGCCGAGCGCATTCGCAACGACATTCAGTCCCATGCGGTCAATGTGCCGGGTCATGGCCCCCTGCTCACCAGTGTCTCGATTGGCGTCGCGACCCACGGGGGGCATCCGGATTACGAATATCTTATCAACAGTGCCGACCGCGCGCTCTACACTGCCAAAAACTCCGGCCGTAACCGCATAAGTCTTGCGCCATCCGCGCCAAATCCATGAACAGGCGACAAGGCTGACCTTTCCTATTGCCTATAAAGACCTTACGAAGGACGTGTACTGACTAGATAACCGATTTTACAATGTCCGGCTCTTTATCCTTTGCGCTTTTAAATCCGCTCATTTGCATGGCCTTGGCCATTACGGTTTTTTGCGTCAGTCGCGCCTTTCCAAAGGCCACTCATCTTCATTACGTCACTGGCTCTCTCATCTTCACAGCCATTGCCTTTGCAGGCAACGATCTGTTTCCGAACTGGAAAGGTCCAACCCAGAAAATAGTGGTCAACTTGGCCTTCTATCTGGGCATCAATTCAGCAGCTATCGCCGCCTTGAAGCGCCTTAATCTCAAGCTCCCCATTGCCGAAATGGTCATTCTGGCAGGCGTGACCAGCGCCGCTTTTTTGTGGTTCCTCCTCGTCGCGCCTTCAACCGACGTCCGAATCTATGTCGTGAACTCGGCCTTTGCCATCATGGCAACCACGGTCATTTGGATGCTGCTCAAGGCCAAACCGAGTTCCCGCACCGACTGGGTATTCATCGGATTTGCGGCGCTCCTGCTCGTCGCCGCCATAGTCCGGCCACTCGCCAACGCCCTTGGGGCACTCAACGAGGGACCAAGCCACTCCGCCTATTGGATGTCGGTGATCGCCTTCACGCCGCTCATCTCGGTTTATTGCGCTCTGGTCTTCATGTGGGCGCTCGGCAAACAGGTTTATGAAGAACTGCGCGAAGAAGCTGGAAAAGATTATCTGACAGGCCTGCTCAATCGCCGCGGCTTTGATCAAAGCACAGCGCTGTTGCACTGCAAAAGCGACCGAGGCAGCGCTGCCCTAATCGTTGCTGACATTGATAATTTCAAATCCATCAACGACACCTTCGGCCACAGCAAAGGCGACCAGATTCTCCGCCTCGTCGCGGAAACTTTGTCCCAGCTCAGCCCTGGGGCAGCCGTTGCCCGCACGGGCGGGGAAGAATTCTCAATCTACTGGCACGAAGCGACCCGTCTGGACATCGAGCAAATGGCGTCGGCCGTAGCTGCAGCCCTCACCAAGGCGAAATCCCGCCTGCTGCCCCATGAGCGCGAGCTGTCTCTGAGCTTTGGCGCCAGCATTGCAGCGAACAAAACACTTGCTGAAATGACTTTGATTGCAGACGCCGCTTTGTATCAATCCAAAGCCACAGGCAAGAACTGCATCAGCTTCGGCTAGCCCCAAAAAGCCCAAGCCGCGCCCATCCAGCGGCCAACAAGTGCCAGCCAAAAGCCAATTTTCGGGGAGGATTGGAGCGGGTAACGGGAATCGAACCCGTGTATTCAGCTTGGAAGGCTGCTGCTCTACCATTGAGCTATACCCGCCCGAAGGCATGTGGCATTCGATTAGCGCGAAGGACCCAATCAGCGCAAGAGTTCTCAAACACAATGCCCAGAATTTCCTGCAATTAGAATTTCTTCCACAGCCTCTATTCCTAGCCTGTTGACACCAAAACCACTTTTGACGATAAGCCACACAACGAAGCGCGAAAGCGGTTCGCTTCCATCTCAGAAATGTGGAGGGATGGGAGAGTGGTTAAATCCATCAGACTGTAAATCTGACGCCTCAGGCTACACTGGTTCGAATCCAGTTCCCTCCACCACCCCCTCTCAGGGAACGCAAGTTCTCTTGTTAGGGCCTAAGTTCCAAAGACTTAGCTGATTAGGAAAAAGTTCGGAGCGAGATCCTCGCACGATGCCTACCCGTTATGTGGAGGGGTGGGAGAGTGGTTAAATCCATCAGACTGTAAATCTGACGCCTCAGGCTACACTGGTTCGAATCCAGTCCCCTCCACCATCGGGACGCGCGAAAGCGCACTGTTTCTCATCCATCTTCGCAAATGTGTTAGCGGAAACCACCCCGCCCACCAGTCTGCGCTTGCTCCTTGGCCTGCGAAGCGATACCGCTCAGCCATGAGCCGCAATAAATTTCCGCCTAAGCCAAAATACGATCCAGATACCGGCCCGGTATACCTTTATGGCCTGCACACCGTGCGCGCCGCATTGGAGAATCCCGGCCGCATTAAAAAGGCTTTGCTTGCAACGCCTAACGCCCTCAACCGACTCAAAGAGACGGGTGAGATCGGCAATGTGAAGGTCACTGAAACCACACCAAAGGACCTCGACCGCCTTCTCGGTGGCGAAGCCGTCCACCAGGGCGTGGCGCTTGAAGTTGACCCCGTCAGCCGCTTCGGCCTCAATGATATCAAGAACCTACGACTCGTCGTTGTGCTCGATCAGCTGACCGACCCACACAATGTCGGCGCGATTCTGCGTACAGCTTGCGCTTTTGGTGCGGACGCCGTCATCACCACGGCCCGCCACTCGCCACGCGAAACTGGCGTCATGGCGAAAGCTGCCTCAGGCGCACTCGACCTGGTGCCGATGATCGAAGTCCGCAATCTGGCCGACACGCTCGAAGCCCTCAAAGAACGCGGCCTAACCGTGCTTGGCTTTGATTCTGATGCAGAAACGCAGCTGAAGCCACGCACCGACGACACCCCGCTTGCGGTTGTCATGGGCGCCGAAGGCAAGGGTCTGCGCCAGCGCACACGCGAACTCTGCGATGAAATGGTCCGCCTCGATATGCCGGGCCCGATCAAGTCGCTGAACGTGTCGAACGCCGCAGCTATCGCTCTGTTCGCTGCTACTGCCGGTCGCGCTTAATGAGCACTTTTGAGCCCTTCGCAGCAGCCCTACGCCTTTCTGGCGTAGCGGTTTCGCAAAAAGATCTCGACGCCGCGCTGAAGCAATCGTCTACACGCTTTGAGCCTGAAGACGCTGACACCAGCCACTACGCGCAGATCGACTTGGATGTGACCAATCCGGTTCGCGCGATTCTCGATCTTGCAGAGACCTCCGGCGCGGCTATTGCCGCCATGCTGGATGATCGTCGTATCGGCAAGGCCGTGCTTGATATCGCTTTCGACTATCCGCCAGAAGGCGAAGCCATGTCGGCCCGCCTGCCTGCGCATGCAGCGGCAGCGATCGCAAGCCACGGAATTGACATCGAAATTTCTGTCTACCTCACAGACGTGGAAGACGACGAAGAGTAAATTCTAAATGGCAGGGGGAGAGCCATGCGGAACTGGGCAGGAAACATCACTTTCAACGCGGCCAAGATTGGACGGCCAACACGCGTGGAAGAGATCCAAGACATCGTGCGACGCGCAGACAAACTGCGCGTCGTCGGCTCTGGTCACTCGTTCAATACGATTGCCGACACAGATGGCACACTGATCACGCTGGCAGATATGCCCCGCGCCATCCGAGTTGACCCAACCACCAAAACCATCACGACCAGCGGCGGCACCACCTACGCGCAAATCCTGCCAGCGCTGGCAGAGAGCGGCCTTGGCCTCGCCACGGGGGCATCCCTGCCCCACATCACCATTGCGGGCGCTGCAGCCACGTCTACGCACGGCTCTGGCGACGCCAATCAAAACCTATCCGCAGCCGTCAGCGCCCTGACCTTTGTTCGCGCAGACGGCGAGATCGTAAAGCTCCAGCGAGGTGATGCGGATTTTGATGGCGCAGTTGTCAATCTTGGCGCACTCGGCGTGGTCGTCGATATCACCCTCGACACAGTTCCCGCCTACGACATTGCTCAGACCGTGTTCACCGGCCTACCCGTAAGCACCGCACTGGCCGAGTTCGATGCGATCACCAGCTCCGCCTATAGCGTAAGCATGTTCACGCGCTGGAACAGCACCAATGTCGACCAGCTCTGGCAGAAGGCGCTGAGCGCCACCTACACACCTGCGCAGCGCGCTTTCGGAGCTTCGCTAGCATCGCAAGCACTGCATCCTATTGCCGAATTTGACGGAACAACCTGCACCCAACAAGGCGGCATCGCCGGATCATGGGGCGAGCGGATCTTCCACTTCCCCGCCTCCGCCACCCCATCTGCAGGCAATGAGCTGCAGTCGGAGTTTTACGTCGACCGGAAAAACGCGGTCGCCGCCTTTGCCGCGCTTTACGCCATCCAAGAACAATTCAACCACACACTTTACGTGTCCGAAATCCGCACCATGGCGGCAGACACGCTCTGGATGAGCGGCGCCTACGGCCGCGACACTGTCGGTTTCCACTTCACATGGAAGCCGGACGCCGCAGCCGTCTCAACCGCCGTCGACATCATAGAAGCCACTCTCGCGCCGTTCGAGCCACGCCCGCACTGGGCGAAAGTGTTCAACATGGCCCCGACCGTGGTGCAATCGCGCTACCCGAAGCTTGCCGAGTTTAAGCAGCTCGCCAATCGCTTCGATCCAAACGGAAAGTTCCGTAATTCCTACCTGACTAAGCTCCTCTTCTAAGACAGCAAAAAGCCCGGCAAGAGCATCTCTTGCCGGGCAATTTCTTTGCGCCTTGGGCGATAGCGGCTAAATCTGATTGGCGTTCGTTTCGCGGTCGGCGGTGATCACCGGACGCCCAAATACGCCAGGCTTGCTCGGCTCAAGATGGACCACGGAATACCCGCGTGCGGCCAGCTCCGACAGGAACTCGGGCAGCATATCCACCGTGCGCTGGTGAATATCATGGAACAGGATCACACCACTCCCCCGCGCATCGAGGCGATCGAGCGTCCGCTGAGCCACGACCGCTGGCGTATCCTTGTAGTAGTCCTTGGAGTCGATATCGACGTCCAGAACGACCATATCGCCACCCATGAGATCTGTGCGCAGGAAACCGTCTTGCGCCAGATAAGGGAAGCGGAAGAATGGGGCTAGACCATTGCCCGCGCCACGCAGCGCATCAGACACCGCCTGCTCACCCCGCGTAATTTCCGCGTAGGCGGCCTGGCGGCTCAACGTCGTCAAATCGACATGCTCAAAGGTGTGGCTACCGACACTATGGCCGCGCTTTGCCACCATCCGCGCAATCTCCGGATGCGCCTGCGCTGAGGCACCAAGCATCAGGAATGTCGCCTTGACGCCGAACTGGTCTAGCGTGTCAAGAATGGCCGGTGTCTTGCCGGGGCGTGGACCATCATCAAAGGTGATGATCACTTCGCCGGGGTTAAGAATGATGTCGGTGGTCGCCGCAACGGTCAGCACACGCCCCGCGATATTGCTGGCGGCAAAAATACGCGGCGGCATCGCCTGCTCCAAACGAATATCAGCTGGAAGATAAGCACTCACACTGGCCGTGGTTTCCACAGTAGGGATCGGCTGTGAGATCAGGTCCGTCTGCTTGGGCGGCTTGGCGCAGCCAGCAAGCGCACTTGCCACAATTCCGGTAACACAAAGCGCACCCAACAACCGCACCACAACACCCGACGCAAAGCTTTCAACTAAGCCCTACACTTGGCGATTATGGTTAATATTGTTCTACTCAGCGCGCAGAATTACTGTATCGACCGCAACTTCGCTTTACGCGCTAAAGTATCGAGAGCACTCAAAAAAGCAGATCGATCGGCCGCACGGAAGCTGGCGTTAAAGCTCTGCATCTCCCCGGTTTCGCGCAAATGGGCCCGCAAATCGCGCATCGCCAATGCCATACCAATAGACGCTGGGGTGAACTCTTTGCCGGTGAAGCCCAGTACATGACAACCCTTGTCGATTGCGCGACTGGCGAGAGGTATATCGGCGGTCAAAACGATGTCATTCGAGGTGGCATTTTCGACAATCCAATCATCTGCCGCATCAGCGCCAGCGGGCACGATAACCACCTGCACCATCGGATCACGCGACGGGCGCACGCCGCCGTTCGAAACAAAGACCACGACCAATTCAAGGCGCTCAGCGACACGCTTCGCCTCTTCCTTGACTGGACACGCATCAGCATCAACGAAGATTTTTGGATTAGCCAAACCACATCACCCGAAACACATTCATTACGCATTTTCAGCGCAACGCACTGGATGCACTATTCTTTAAAGCAGGAAGGCCGGGAGGTTTAGCTCCCGGCCTTCCAATTGCATTACGCCGCCTCAGTAGACGACCACAGAGCGAATGCTTTCGCCCTTATGCATCAACTCAAAGCCCTTGTTGATGTCATCGAGACGCAGCGTGTGGGTAATCATCGGGTCGATCTCGATCTTGCCGTCGAGGTACCAATCAACAATCTTCGGCACATCCGTACGGCCCTTTGCGCCACCAAACGCAGTGCCCATCCATGTACGGCCTGTGACCAGCTGGAATGGACGGGTAGAGATTTCCTGACCTGCGCCAGCCACACCGATAACGACCGACTTACCCCAACCACGATGGCTGCACTCAAGCGCCTGACGCATAACCTTAGTGTTACCCGTGCAGTCAAAAGTGTAGTCAGCGCCACCGATGAGATCGCCACGGCGCTTGGTCAAATTGGTGATGTAGGGAACAACATCTTCGCCAATCTCAAGCGGATTAACGAAGTGGGTCATGCCGAAGCGCTCACCCCATTCCTTCTTGGAATTGTTGATATCAACGCCAATGATCATATCCGCACCAGCAAGGCGCAGACCCTGGATCACATTGAGGCCGATACCGCCGAGACCGAACACAACAGCCGTCGCGCCGATCTCAACCTTAGCGGTGTTGATCACCGCACCAATGCCTGTGGTCACACCGCAACCGACGTAGCAAACCTTATCGAAGGCCGCCGAGGAGTCGATCTTCGCCACCGCGATTTCTGGCATGACGGTGTAGTTCGAGAACGTCGAACACCCCATGTAGTGATAGATCGGCTTGCCTTCGAACGAGAAGCGCGATGTACCATCTGGCATCAAGCCCTGCCCCTGCGTCGAACGGATCGAAGTGCAGAGATTGGTCTTACCCGAACGGCAAGCGTAACACTCACGGCATTCTGGCGTGTACAGCGGGATGACGTGGTCGCCCTTCTTGAGCGAAGTCACACCCGGACCAACGTCAACAACAACGCCTGCGCCTTCATGGCCAAGGATCGACGGGAAAATGCCTTCTGGGTCAGCGCCGCTCAGCGTGAAATCGTCAGTATGGCAAAGGCCAGTCGCCTTAATTTCGATGAGAACTTCGCCAGCCTTGGGGCCTTCGAGATCAACCTCGACAATTTCCAAGGGTTTGCCAGCGGCAAAGGCAACGGCTGCACGCGTCTTCATGTGAAGGGCCTCCAAAGATCGTTCGGCACATATAAGAACCGCATAGCTAGCAGCGACCGCCCCCAGCAACAAGTTCAAGCAGAACAAAAGCGCTCCCAGACCAACAGGCAAATACCACAAACGTCCGCAACCAAAACGTTACGCACAGTCAGCACAAGGCAGGTGCTGCTTAGATTTTTCCGAGGGCGATGACGATATTGACGGTGGCGGCAAACAGCGTGGTGTTGAAGAAATAAGAAAAAACAGAATGACGCATCACCAACCGCCGCATCCGGTTTGACGTCACCTTAATGTCCGAGACCGCGAAGGCTGTCGCCAGCACATACGAGAAGTAGAGAAAGGTTGAAATGTCCGGCTCATCATCGCCGGGAACCTGCATGTGGCGCTCCCCCTCACCATTCGCATCACCTCGATAATACTCATAGGCATAGTGCAGCGCCGCCATAGTGTGGATGGTGAACCACCCCAAAACAACCGAGCTGACACTGGCAGCGACACCCCATATGTCTGGAGCGTCGCCGCCATGGAGCGCCAAGAAGATAGACGCAACAGACGCGGCAATGACAATAAGGGTAACCAGAAAGATACCGAACACTGGAGTGTCTTCATCCCCTGCATGCGAGCGGAGATAATGACCCGTGAGATTGGGAATACGCAGCAGTGTCAAAACCAAAAACACTGAGAACATAGCAATCGCCGCCAAGCTAAAAGCGAAGGACGGCAGAACGAAAAGCGTAACAACAAGCACACCAATACCAGCTGCAAGGCTGACACTGAACGCCACATGGCGTGGCATGAGCCGTTGTATGAAGGGCTTGGCAGCGAGAGGTGGCATTGGGAAATGCTGTCCACTGAACAGAGAGGCGCCGACTTATGTCGACGCCTTGATAACGCGCTTAGTCTTTTAAGGCTCCCGGCCCCGGCGTCGCGCCGGGCGGCACCTTACCCATGATGATCATGCCCAGGACTTCGTCCTTGGTTACATCTTGGGTCCGCGCTTCGCCAACCACCTGACCATTCTTCATCACCACCAAACGATCCGCGAGATCAAAGACATCGTGGATATCGTGACTGATGAGGAAAATGCCGATGCCGTCCGATTTGAGCTGTTTGATCAGCTCCCCAACCTGTGCCGTTTCTTGCGGCCCGAGTGCAGCGGTCGGCTCATCCATGATCAGAATGCGTGCGTTAAACAGAATAGCGCGAGCAATGGCCACCGATTGACGCTGACCACCGGACAGCGCCTTCACTGGCTCTTTAAAGCGACGGAAATTCGGATTGAGCCGACCCATCACTTCCCGCGCTTTGGATTCCATCGCCGCATCGTCAAGCGTACCGAGCGCAGTGGTAATCTCACGACCGAGGAAAAGATTGGCCGCAGCATCGACGTTATCTGCCACCGCTAGCTGCTGGTAGATGGTCTCGATGCCATAAGCTTTTGCATCGCGAGGATTGTTGATGCTGGCGCTTTGGCCTTTGATCTTAATCTCGCCGCTGTCGCGCTTGTAGGCGCCGGACAAGATCTTGATCAGTGTCGACTTCCCCGCTCCGTTGTGACCAAGCAGCCCAACAACTTCGCCTTCATGGAGCGTCACCGAGGCCTGATCAACAGCGCGGATGCCACCGAACGAGATAGAGATATCGGTCATTTCGACCAGTGGAGTTTTTGCATCCAACATGACCGCAACTCCTAAAGCTTGTTCCGGCGGTACAGCGTGTCGAGCCACACTGCGAACACCAAAACGATACCAACAACGATGGATTGCAGCGGGCTATCCATGCCCATAAGCACCATGCCGGACTGTAACGACTGCATTACCAATGCACCCAACAAAGCACCGGCAATCGTACCCACCCCACCTGCGAGCGACGTTCCGCCAATCACCGCAGCTGCAATGACATAGAGCTCATCGAGCGTGCCAAGAGCATTGGTTGCAGCGTTCAGTCGGGCCGAGGAAATCGCCGCTGCAATGGCGCAGAGGCCACCCATCAGCATGAAAATCTTCACCGTCACCCAACGGGTATTAATCCCGGCGAGTTCCGCCGCTTCCGGATTGCCACCCATGGCATAGACGTAGCGACCAAAGCGCGTGCGAGTGGCAAGAAATGTCATCACCACGCCCACACCCAAAGCGATCAGCACTGGAATGGCGATGCCATGGGAAATGAACAACCCACCTTCTGGTACAGTAATGCCATTCGCCTGCGCATAATTGGCAGCGATGCGTGTCGGCCACGGATAGCCATTGGCCACCAAAACTGCACCAATGGTGAGGCCGCAACCGATGACTGCCAAGGCAATTTCAGCCCAAATTGGCCGCTGTGGGAACTGGAACCGATGGCGCTGACGACGACCAAGATAAAGCCCACCGACAATCGCCGCACAGGCTGCAAGACCGATCACCCAGCTCCAAAACGCCCCGACAGACCCAGAAGGGCCGCCGCCGATGAGCTGGAAAGTGGAATCCATCGGAGCCACAGTGCGCCCCGCCGTGACCCACCATGCAGCGCCCCGCCAGACGAGGTAACCACCCAAGGTGACGATAAAGGCTGGCACACGCAGATAAGCGATAATGGCACCCTGAATGGCCCCAATGCCAACTCCACAAGCGAGGCCGATCACCAGCGAAAGCGACCAAATCATCGGATGGCCCAAGCCAAGACCGAGGTTGATCGGCAGGAACTGGGTCTGCGTCACGCCCATAATCATGCCGACCACACCAAGTATGGAGCCGACGGACAGATCAATATTGCGCGTCACGATCACCAGCACCATGCCAGTGACCATCACTGCCACAGAAGCAGTTTGGACTGAGAGATTCCAGAGATTACGCGGGGTCAGAAACAGACCACCTGAGAAAATATGAAAGCCGATCCAAATGATCGCCAAAGCGCCGACCATGCCCAGCAGACGCGTATCGATCTCCGTAGCCAGCAAGAACCGCTGAAGCGGGTTCTGCACATTGCTACTCGGATGTGAAATGTTCGATGTGGCTGGTAAAACGGCCATCAACTTCCCCCATTAAGATGCGCCCCGGCGGACCGGGGCGCAACACGACGGTGATTGAAGGCGACTGCACCTCGCCTTCAACTTCCAAATGTCAGCAGATCAGCACGCAGCTACCGAACCGGCAGTCACACCCTGACAAACGACGTCCTTAGAGACCCAGCCAGCGTCGATCACAACGTTGAGGTTGTCCTTGGTGATGGCGACCGGCGCGATGAAGAACGCGTTCATTTCGACGCCCTTCGGACCGCCGGAGAACGGCACAACGCCAGTCACTTCATTCAGGGCCTTGCCGCCAGCCAACTCGAGCGCCACTTCAGCGGCTTTTTTGCCCAGCTCACGTGCGTCTTTCCAAACTGAAACGGTCTGAGTGCCGAGCGCGATACGATTGAGCGCAGCATGATCGCCGTCCTGCCCGGACACAGGCACAGAACCAGCGAGACCCTGCGCAGCCAAAGCTGCAATAGCGCCACCGGCGGTACCGTCGTTCGAGGCGACAACAGCGTCGACTTCGTTGTTATTGGCGGTCAGGAACTGTTCCATGTTCGCCTGAGCGACTTCTGGATTCCAGTTGTCGGTATAGGCTTCGCCAACGTTCTTGATCTTGCCAGCGTCGATACCGGCCTTGAGCACTTCCATCTGGCCTTCGAACAGGAAGTCCGCGTTGGGGTCAGCCGAATTGCCCTTGATGAAGACAAAATTGCCTTCCGCAACAACAGCGGCAACACCTGAAGCCTGCAGGCGACCCACTTCCTTGTTATCGAAGGTGAGGTAGAAAGCGTCTGGATTTTCGACCAAACGGTCATAACCAACGACCGGAATACCTTCCGCCACAGCTGCAGCCACCGCAGGACCAACAGCCTCGCTGTCCTGAGCCAGAACGATGATCGCGTCGGCACCCTGGCTGATCAGGCTTTCGATGTCAGTGAGCTGCTTGGAAGCCGACGACTGCGCGTCAGCAGAGATGTACTTCGCACCAGCGGCATCCAAGATACCCTTGATAGCGGCTTCGTCGGTTTTCCAGCGTTCTTCTTGGAAGTTATTCCAAGACACGCCGACAGTGATCTGATCCTGCGCAATGGCCGGTCCGGCAAGCACAGTTGATGCAAGCAAAATTGCTGCAAACTTGTTCATATCTGTCCTCCCAATGGGCAGTTTTCTGCCCGTCTGCAGGCTGGCGGCATAACCCCAACCAGGCGCCGCTCCCTGCGCCATGAGCAATATTTTTACTGCTCGAAAAAACCTGTCGCATGCGACAACGTGACGTGTCAATCTGGAATCGGAGGACGACACCTTTCCCCGGTCAAACAACGAATCGGGGTATGTCAGAAAGAATAAACAGGGAGAACTGTGCGTGGCGCGGACCGTCAGCGATAGCGATAGCCTGCGTCGACAGAACCGCAGCCTGCTGCTTGGTGCATTGCGCGATCGTGGCCCTCAATCCCGCACGGTACTAGCGACCACCACTGGCCTCAGCCACGCCAGCGTCACCGCCATCATGCAGGATCTGCTCGCGCAGAAGATTGTCACCGAATTGGTTAGCCCGAGCAGCAATGACAGCCGCTCGCGTGGTCGCCCATCGACACTGGTCGGTTTTAAGCGCGATGCAGCCTATGGCGCGCTCTTTGAGATTGACGTAAATCGCTGCCGCCTGTCGCTCGTTGACTATAGTGGCGTACTCGTTGACCGGATCGAAACCGAACTTGTCCCCGCCAGCTTCAAGGACGCCCCGCCAGTACAGTTTATCGCAGAACGGTTGGCCGCACTCGAAAAACGCAATCCAAGCGCCTATGCCGCGCTGCGCAGGATAGCCATATCGGTCCAAGGTATTCTGGTCCGCGATGGGACTGGACTTAAATGGTCACCGATAAAGCACTTCACTGGAATTGATATCACCACTGAACTCACTGGCTTAACCGGCCTGCCAGTGTCGCTACACAAGCGCGGTAGCCTGCTGGCCGAAGGCACACGTTGGGTTGATGACCGTCTACAGGACGCAAGCATTGCAACGGTATTCGTCGGCTCCACTGTTGCCATGGGGCTCAGCCTTGATCCCCAAGGCGCAGGACAAAATATTAATGGCGCCACCGAGTTCGGTCATATGAACCACAGCCCCGGCGGTGCCCTTTGCCGCTGTGGTGCCCGTGGGTGTATTGAGGCCTACGCCGCCGACTATGGCGTACTACGCTCGGCTTTCTCGGTCCCCGACACAACGCCCCCGGCCCACTCTGTTCCTACGGCTCAATACGAGGCGCTGATCTCTCGGGCGCAACACGGTGATCGTGAAGCCACCCACGCATTTGCCGTCGCCGGTCGCGCCATTGGCTACGGGCTCGCACGCATGCTTTCCATGCACGACCCTAGCCACATCGTCATCGTCGGCCCGGGCGCACGCGCTTTGCCCTTGATGCAGCATGAGATAGAAAACGCCCTACAAAGCGCCCTCGTCTGCCGCATAAATGGCATTCCTGAGCTGATCGTCCACATGGACGAAAAAGAACCTATCTTCCGTGGCCTGCAAATGAAAACGCTCCGCGACATCGATCACCTCGACTTCGCCCCACTCTCGACTTCCGATAAAATAGTGGGCAAATAGTTCAGGTTTGCGAATAAAACGAACAAATCACTGCCATCGCGCAGAAAATACTGAGGCGAAACTGGTGAACCATCCCGTTATTCCTGTCATTCTCGCTGGCGGTCAGGGCACACGTCTATGGCCGATGTCCCGCGCGGCACGCCCAAAGCAGTTTCTGCCGCTCACCGGAGAGAAAAGCCTCTATCAACTCACGCTTGAGCGCGTTGCTCGCCCCGACGTCTACGCAGCGCCGATTGTCATCACCAATAGCGAGTATCGCTTCATCGTGGCCGAACAGGCCGCGGAGTGTGATCAATCTCTTGCCGCAATCTTGCTCGAACCAGTGGCCCGCAACACAGCTGTCGCTATCGCGAGCGCCGCGGTTTATGCACGACAGAACTTCGGTGAGGATGCGATCCTTCACATTCTGGCATCAGATCACGACATAGACGCATCGGCCGATTACTATTGCGCCGTGACGCGCGCGGCCGATGCTGCGCGGGCGGGCAAGCTCGTCACCTTTGGCATTGCCCCCACACATCCTGAAACGGGCTATGGCTATATCCAATCAGCAGCGAGTGTCGGTGCGGAAGCGCAGCCGGTTGACCGCTTTGTTGAAAAGCCCAACCTTGACCGTGCAACGGAAATGCTGGCAGCAGGCGGATATCTTTGGAACTCAGGAATGTTCATGCTGGCCGCCCAAGCAATCCTTGAGGAATGCGAAGCGCTAGCTCCTGAGACCTATAGAGCGGCCACAGACGCCGTGGCTTCTGCCAAGAGCGATCTCGATTTTGTTCGTCTCGATGAGCCTAGCTTTGCCCAAGCTCCGAACATTTCCATAGACTACGCTATCTTCGAGAAAACCAAAAAAGCTGCGGTCATAGCCGTAGATTTCGCATGGTCAGATCTGGGCAGCTGGGATGCAGTTTGGAAGACCAGCCCGCGCGACGCCTCCGGCAATCTCGTACAGGGCAATGCAACGCTCGAAAACGTATCGCAGTCCCTCGTTATTTCCGACCATGCCCACGTTGCTGTCAACGGCCTCGACAATGTCGCTGTGATCGCGACAAACGACGCCATTTATGTCGGCAAACTGTCTGAGGCGCAAAAGGTCGGCGACATCGTCAAACGCCTCCGCAAGGACGAGGCCACTGCTCCGCTCACTGAAATCCACCGCACCGCTTACCGGCCTTGGGGTGGATATTCGTCGATCCTCAGCGGCGACCGTTTCCAAGTGAAGCGCCTGTTCGTTAAGCCGGGTAAAAAGCTAAGCTTGCAGAAGCATCACCACCGCGCTGAACACTGGATTGTGGTGCGCGGAACCGCGCTCGTTACCATCGACGGCACAGTTAGTGAAATTTCGGAAAACCAGTCGATTTACTTGCCACTCGGTTGCGTCCATCGCCTCGCGAACCCCGGCAAGATTCTACTGGAGTTGATCGAAGTTCAAACGGGCTCGTATTTGGGCGAGGATGACATCATCCGCATCGAAGACGAATTCGGTCGCAGCTAAAAATAAGGGGCGCCCGCGAGGCGCCCCATCCTTTAGAGCTTGAGGAAGCTGTGAAGCTGATCCGCCAGCTCGACGGTTTCCCCTTGCGCCCCGTGCAAAACCAATTCTGGCTGCCTCGGCACTTCAAATGGCGAGTCTATGCCCGTAAAATTCTTGATCTCGCCGGCCCGTGCCTTTTTGTAGAGCCCCTTCGGGTCCCGAGCCTCACAGACCTCAATCGGCGTATCGACATAGACTTCCGTAAACTCGATATCGCCCGCAATCTCACGCGCCAATCTTCGCTCATTCTCGAAGGGTGAAATAAACGACACCAGCACAATCAGCCCAGCGTCCGCCATAAGCTTAGCCACTTCTGAGACACGTCGGATGTTTTCTACGCGCGCCGCCTCGGTGAACCCAAGATCCTTGTTGAGCCCGTGGCGCACATTGTCACCATCAAGAATATAGGCGTGCCGCCCTTCCGCCGTCAGACGTTTCTCCAGCAAATTGGCAATGGAAGACTTTCCAGAGCCGGACAGCCCGGTGAACCAGATGATCCGAGGCTCCTGGCCCTTCAGACGGGCCCGCACCTCCCGGTTAACGTCAAAACTTTGATACGTCAGGTTTTGGGCTCGGCGAAGGCCAAAGTCGATCGTCCCCGCAGCCAGCGTCGCATTGCTCAAACGATCAATTAGAATAAACCCGCCCGTCACCGCGTTGGTCCCATACGGATCAAACGCAATCGCCTTATCCGTCGCCAGCGTCACCGTCGCGACTTCGTTGAGATCAACCTTGGTCGCTGCGGCATGCTCCAGCGTATTGACGTTGGTGCGGTATTTGATGTCGGTAATCGTCGCTGGGACCAGCTGCCCACCGATTTTCAGCAAATAGGAACGCCCAGCAAAAGCGGGTTCTTCATGCATCCAGACCAGGCGCGCTTGAAATTGATTGGAAAACTCCGGTGTTTCCCCGGGCCGAGACAAGACTTCGCCACGCGACACCTCTACTTCACGATCCAGCACCAGCGTCACCGCCTGTCCGGCGCCTGCCTGGGATAGGTCGCCATCCATAGTGACAATCCGGTTGATCACTGCGGGCTTACGCGATGAGGCCACTAAAACCTCGTCCCCCACCGCGATACTGCCCGTCGCGATCGTGCCCGAGAACCCGCGAAAATCGAGATTAGGCCGGTTCACCCATTGAACGGGAAATCGAAACTGGTCCACGCTTCGATCCGACGAAACATTAATCGTCTCCAGATACGGCACCAGCGGCAGGCCCGTATACCAGGGCGTCTGCCCACTCGGGGTCACGATATTATCCCCTCGCAGTGCCGACACAGGAATGGCGGCTAGCGTCTTAAAGCCCAGAGTCTCAGCAAAGGCCCCGTATTCAGACACGATCCGATCAAACACCCCTTGGTCGTAATCCACCAAGTCGATCTTATTGACGACCAGCACCACGTGCTTCACGCCGATAAGCGAGAGAATAAAACTGTGGCGGCGCGTCTGAGTCAGCACGCCCTTGCGCGCATCGATCAGCACCAGCGCCAGATCAGCGCTCGACGCCCCCGTAGCCATATTTCGGGTATATTGCTCGTGCCCCGGCGTATCGGCGACAATGAACTTGCGCTTGTCGGTCGAGAAAAACCGATAGGCCACGTCAATAGTAATGCCTTGCTCCCGCTCGGCACTCAGCCCATCGACCAGCAGCGAAAAATCAATTCCCTCATCACCAACGCTGCGATTGCGCGACTCTTTCTTTAAGCTCGCCAACTGATCGTCCAAGATCTGCTGGCTGTCATAGAGCAACCGCCCAATCAGCGTCGATTTACCGTCATCCACGCTCCCACAGGTGAGGAAGCGCAGCAGCGACTTTTCCTTCTGCTGACCGAGCCAGATATCGAGATCATTCTCCGCAAGAGCCATAACCGCAGACATCAGAAGTACCCTTCCTGCTTTTTCTTCTCCATCGACCCGACAGAGTCGCTGTCGATCAGCCGACCTTCACGCTCCGAGGTCCGGCTTGCTTGCATTTCCATGATGATGCTGGGGAGGTCGGAAGCCGAAGATCGAATTGCGCCGGTGAGCGGATAGCAACCAAGGGTGCGGAACCGCACCACCTCTTCCGTCGGCGTCTCACCGGGCAATAACGGCAGGCGCTCATCATCGACCATGATCAGCGTGCCAGAGCGCTCGACCACGGGCCGGGCTTTAGCGAAGTACAGCGGCACGATCGGAATGTTCTCAGCGTAGATGTAGGTCCACACGTCCAATTCGGTCCAATTGGAGATTGGAAAGACCCGCATGCTCTCACCGGGATTGAGCCGCGTATTAAACGTCCGCCACAGCTCCGGCCGTTGGTTCTTCGGATCCCAAGCATGGGAAGCATTTCGATGCGAGAACACACGCTCCTTGGCACGCGATTTTTCTTCATCTCGCCGCGCCCCGCCAATCGCCGCATCATACTGCCCGGCAGTGAGCGCCTGACGCAGCGCCGCGGTTTTCATAATGTCAGTATAGCGCGATGAACCGTGATCGAAGGGGTTGATCCCATCCCGGACGCCATCCTGATTGGTGTGGCGGATCAGATCAAAGCCATAGTCCTCAGCCGTCTGATCTCGAAACGCGATCATTTCGCGGAATTTGAAAGTCGTATCGACGTGTAGGAGCGGGAAAGGAATCTTGCTTGGATAGAAAGCCTTGCGCGCCAAATGCAGCAGCACGCTAGAATCCTTGCCTATGGAATACATCATTACGGGACGCTCAAAGCTCGCCGCAACCTCCCGCAGGATCTCAATACTTTCGGCTTCCAAGGCCTGCAGATGGGTTAGTCGTGTCGTCGTCACGTCGCATCCACTCCAAACAAATTACTACCAACAGCAGGGCAGTAAACTTGGCCGGAAACTAGTGCCGAAACACCTCCATAGACAAGCCATCAACTCACCCAAACCCTTTCATTACAATGGGTTGGAGCAAATTTGTGCAACACTTACTCAAGCCACAACAATCCTGTGCGGACGGCGCCACAGTTAGATTACTCTTGATGCGCGATAGGCCCGGCGAACGAAAAAAAAGTTCTACCCAGCAAAAACGTGGACAGTGCGCACATGCTATTGCCCTCACCAAAGCGAGGTGCTAATTCGCTGCCTGTGTGCCGGTATAGCTCAGTTGGTAGAGCACCTGATTTGTAATCAGGGGGTCACGGGTTCGAACCCTGTTGCCGGCACCATGAAAATCAAGCACTTAGCGAAATCCCCACATTGCAGACCCTCCTCCCTGTCGCCACCATGTCGCCACCGGTGAAGAAACGTGCGGAAACGTCAGGCGCGTAAACTTGCGCCCTGAGACACGGCAGCGTGCCGCTCACAATATGAGCCCCTTACCACCAGATCCCCGCAGAACCGCTGCGCAGCCCCTGCCCCATCGCCGACCGGCCACCGACAGTGATGCGCCTCTAGGTCGACCAAAGCTACCGGTTCTCGGTGTGGCTCCCAAGTGATGGCAGGCAACGCAACCATCACAGGAAATGGAGAACGGCTCCGCTCAACACGCTTAGTCTTATAGACCCGCGAAGCAAGCTGAATGCGATTACGCCGAGCGTGACTGAGGATCACGTTCCGCGTGCAACCGTAATCCGTACCCATCTCGCCTGTGCTCAGCCCACGCTGCACCCCATCGCGGATGGCGGCAGACGTTTGGTCAGCTGAAAGTGAATACCAATGCAAACGGTAGCTCATGCCACCCACCCTTCCGGCATCTTCGGATAGTCGTGGTCCGCAGGCTCTGACCATGGGCGCATCTTTGCGCTTCCCTTGCGCACCCCCATATTCCGTAGCGCCTGCGGCCTATTGAGCCTTCGCCAAGCGGATAAAGGCGTCTCTGGCGCCGGCACTTTAATACAGGCTTCGAGGTCGCCCTCGCCGACGTGGTAGAGCGAGAGTGTCGCGTTAGCAGGAACCCGCTTCGCAATGGACTGCAGCCGTCTGATGCACTGCTTTAGCGGGATAGGCTCGGCCGGTATCTGAACGAACATCACGCCGCCTTCCGTTCCGCGAACATCGCCGCCAGCAATTCAGCCTGCGCGCGCTCGATGAGGCGGGCTTGCGGACCATCCCATTCAACCAGCGAAGTTGCCATCTCGATCTTCGCGAGTGCCTCATCGCGTGTGGCGGCGGGCGTATCGATTACGGCTTGCAGCGCCTTGCTTGCGCGCTCGACAGCCGCGTCCATCTCATCATCCGTCGCAGTGACAGGGATTGCAGCGTTGGCGGCGTAGAATGCGTTGATTGCAATGTGCAGCTTATTAAGCATGTCGGTGTCCCCTCGTTGTTCGCACAACCTATCTATGCGATACTCTGGGTATTAATTGATTCCTGTAGTATCGTCAATACCTGAGGTATTAAATGCTTTCAAGCGAACAGGTTCGCGCGGCCCGAGCGATCTTGAGAATGGAGCAATCCCAACTCGCGGAGCTTTCCGGCGTATCGCTGCCTTCAATAAAGCGACTAGAGACACAGCCTGGGCAGTTGGCCGCCCAAGAGCGCACCGTAACTGCCATACGGACAGCGTTGGAAAATGCTGGCGTGACTTTCCTGGCCGAAGGTGACGTCGCAACCGGACCAGGGGTGTCGCTGACATGACTGATTATCTGAAAACCCAGTCCGGCAAGCTTGCTGTTGCTTCCTACCGATACTTTGAAGCAGCCAAAACAATCTTCCTACATACGGACAATGGCCGCATCGCATTGGCACCTACACTGCATCTCGCTGCGCACGGCCTGGAGGTGCTTCTGAAGTCTGCGCTGACCTATCAGGGTTATTCTGCAGCAGAAGTGCAGGCAGATTTTGGGCATGACATCCGCAAAATGTGGGACCACCCAAAATGCTCGAAGATCAGAGAGGTCGCTTTGGATAACTGTGCTAACGCAGAGCTTGAGGCGCTGGCTACTAAGAGATTGGCTGGGCCGCCAAACAAGAGACCACGAGAGCTACTTGCCAAGGCGATTGTAGACCTCAGCATTGCTCACAGCAAGCAACCACTGCCCCTTCGCTACGCGTCGGACGACAGAAAGGTGCCCCCGCCACACATCTTTATCTACACGTTTTTGCCTCTTTCAGAGGAGGCCATTCACAACCCTCGGAACCTATTCGGGTAAATACGTGCCCTACAACGAACCAAGCAGGAGGTGGCGGCAGACAATAAGTGCAGACTGAAAGTTACCCGGCAACTTCAAGATTGAGTCGACCAAACCAAACTGTGAATCGAAAACCCCAAACTTTGAGTCACCGATCTTTCCGGCAGTAACAGAATTCCCGTTCAGGAAAACTGTTACCTCCACCATGGGAAGTGACTCACGGTCATGGAGTAACGTACCCGTTCGAGGGGGGAGTTGAGAGAGCGTTTTCAGCCCTCGTACATTTGCCACTTCCAAAGCCGGCGTACACCATTCGGGCGGCGCAATCTAAGCGTACCGATATCCCCACGCGTGGGAATGTAAAAACGCACCGTCATGCGCCCCGAGGCTTTGCAGAAACCGCACCGAGCCGGTGGCTCGTAAACCTTCATCTCTGGATTCCAGATTTCTATCATGTCCACCGCCAGAAGCGCTGTCTCGCGTTTACAGCGACCACAGCGATAGATAATCACACGCCCCTCTTCGGCTGCGTGTTTCAGGCGGTAGGCTTCAAGCTGCCGCCGGCTGGGAGTCATGGTCATTTCTTTTGTGGTCGCTTTACGTTGAGCGCGGTGCGCACCACCACTGGCGCATAGCCTGTCAGCTTGACGATATCCTCAGCGTCGAGCCCGGTATCGTACAGTCGCCGGATCTGTGCCGAAGGCGAAACCTTGATTGCAACACCCATGATGTTCTCCTTATGAGAACAAAATAGGAACATTGCAATTTGGGAGTCAACCTCGCCGAAGTCGCCGTACCCCGAGAACTCACAATTGCCGGTCGGGTACGACCATGGTGTACTCGCCTTTACAGCACGTTTGGTCGGCCAACACATGCATGATCTAGACCGAAAAATCCTGTGCGCTCTTGGCATCGCGGACGATGCAGTTCTCACTGTGCGCATCAAATTTTCTGATGACGAGAGGCGCTTCGCATCGGCGCTCGATCGAAAGATCGCCGAAATTGACCGCTGCCACCTGGCCAAAGAAGAAAGCAATGCGCTAATTGCCAAATCAGTGAATAGCGCTAAGAAGGAGACCGACTAGACTTTCGAGACTACCGATGCGTGCAAAAGCCCTTTCCGTCATGACCGCACTCTTATTTACACTGGTTATTCCTTCTACCGCGCTAGAACTCTATGTAGAGCCGGTAGAGGGCTACCGAAATACGTACTACGGTCAGCGAATTGTTACCGACGGCAGCCTCAGCAACGACATAGTCATCGTTGGCGAGGGTAAAACGACTGTCTTCAAGGGTATTGCGCACTTGAACTGCGAGAACGGAAAGTACTTTTGGTACCTCTGGGATAACTACTATTCCAACCACGCGTCCGGTAACGAGCCCAACATACCGACCCAAGTTATGACCGCAGCCTTCGTTAACTTCTGCTGAGACTTGCAATGAAAAAGGCAATTCCCTTCCTCATCTTGACGTGGCTGTCGTTGCCAACGAGCGCCTACGCTCAAACCATAGACGTGAAGCATTACGGCACCGTTGATCTAACAAGCTACGACTGCACTGCCACGGTCTCGAGCTTCGTGCACCAGGTTTGCTTCGACGAGCGTGACGGAACCGTAGTGGTGCAACTTCGAGACACCTTCTACGCATATTGTGACGTACCCGCGGCGGCTGTGTCGGCATGGCTCACCGCAAATTCAAAGGGGAGCTTCTACAATCAGAACATCAAGGGCAATTTTGGCTGCTAGGTGATCCGGTATGCCGCAGAAGAAGTTCCGCTGGTTTAGCTGGCCAGGCATCCTAATTCTTATGGTTGGCTGCGCAATCATCACTGGAGATGATGACGACGAGGTGCCCATACCTGCGCCTCGTTCCTACACTGGAACGCTGAAGTCGGAAGCGTCAGGTTATCAACGACCCAAGATCGAGATGCGCGTCACCGGAACCATGGTGAACGTCCGGGCCTCCCCTACTCTCGCTGGAAGCGTGATAGCACAAGCTCAACGCGGCACACCTTTCGTCGCCGTTCATCAAAAGGGTGATTGGGTGGCTGCGGAGATGGCAGACGGAACTCTAGGCTGGATGCACCGGGACTATGTCGAACCAGACAAACGTTGAAGGGTACCGCCGTCTAGCTCGCGGTTATTCAATTTAGATCGTCTATAACAACCCTGCTTTGGAATGGAATTGCGCAAAACCGCTGTTTGTACACTCGGGCATTTGTCGAGTTAACGACATTTTTGACGGGCAGCCACGGTGATTATCGCAATCCGTTGAGCGTACATCTAGGCCTAATAGGGTCACGTGGCCAACGCCTTATCCACCCCCTCCGTTAGGTTCTTTCCACCTAGCCCCGCCGGGTGCGGGTGAATGCGACTGCGAGGGTTCGGGCTACGCAATTTTTTTCTAAAGGGGCTTCCTTCCTTTTGGACGTCGAGCGACCGACACCCTGACGGCCAGAAACCTCGGCAATACTTAGGGTTAGCCGCCATTTCAGCTTGTTTTTGGAAAGTGGCAAAAAGGAAGTCCGACCCACTTTCTATCTCTAGTACGAAAGGGTTTGCGATTTCAGTCCCTTGCGCCGTTAGAGATAGAAAGCAAAGTGCGTTTTGAAAACTTCGTGCCTGGCGAACATGCGGGGCCGCGCCCCCGCACTGGGTCGGGGTGGCTCAAGGGGGAACCAACCGAGGGGGGGGGTGCAAAAAAGGACGGTGTTATAACTCAGTTGACCTTCGCTGCGTCGTCAACTTCGAAGACCACATCCATATGCGAGAGCAGACGGTGATCTAACAGTGCGGTCATAATTTGCGAACAAGTTTCCTGAGTCGCAACAATCTTCCCCGCATCGTCGAATAGGAATGTGTACTTCAACTTATTCATGTTGTTTGACAAGCTCAGCATGAACGCCGGGTCTTTGTAGTTCCCCTTCTGCCTTATCACTGCCGCACGCCGTAGATGCGTCTTGTTTACACCTACATATTCCGCAAGAAGATGCACGTCAGCGATCACGTCCAAGAATTCTTTCTCATTTTGGAGAGTAGTAAACTCGGCAACATGAGCCTCCTTGAAATTAAGGATCGTCTCAAAATTCTTCTTTTGTCCAATGAGAAGATTTCCGTCGAAAATGATGAAATCGACGATCATTGATATTTGGAAAGCTCGATCCTCCTCGATATCAAGCTTTTCGTCCGACCAAATCACATTCAAGAACCCGGCAGCCTTCTTGGCTTTCCAACTCATTTCTGTGCGACGTACTGCGTGCAGTACTTTTTCGCCACTGACGAATTTCATCACATAGAAATCTGCGTTGTTAATCTCCTGAACTTTACTGGCCTTCCTCCCGTCTATTTCTGCAGCACAACCTGAGACAACCAAATCGGCGAGCGTCTCGTTCGCATTTATAGTAAGCGCGCTGTTCTCATTGTTCTGAGCCAGCAAATTGTAGTCTTTAGTCTCTGTTACTCTAGCGCGCTCATTTATTGCAATCGCCCTTAAATGCGCTGTAAGTTTAGGCGTAAGATCCACCCAGCGACCTGAATATACAGGCGATTTGGTTTTAACATTTATCGACTTTTTAAAAACCCAAAAGCTAACGGCAGCATTCTCCAGATCGAACCCTTGAAAATTCTCTAGATCTACTGCCATTCCGGCTCACCTACTTCATGATCAAAACGTCCTGCAATGATCTTTGCTTGTAATCCTGGTTAGGTTCAATAGGGGTCTTTGATAGACCAACACCGTTATAAACAGTTGTATCACCTAAAAAATGATATGAGATCTCATACAACCTCCAACCGAACACCGTCAGAAGTGGGTTCATTATGATCTGTCCTGATTTATAGGTTATCCAGAACAGCCAGATCATGAACATGAAAAAGCCAGCCATTGTCTTCCCGTTGGAGTAGTCCAAATTCATAAACGAGACGACATACGGCAGGACATAGTTTAAGAGATCTGACGAACAGGGCTTAACTGAAACAACTTTAACGTCGCGATCTGCATCAAACGTTCGCAACAAGTAGGTTGTTACTAGCAAGCACACAAATGACACTGAAACAGCTAAGATTGAAATAAGCCAGGACGATAAAATCCTATCCATCCTTGGAGTAATCCAATGCTGCAGGACAAAGCTAATTTCTGACCATGCAGTAGTCTGCACATTCTGCGAGAGCAATATTATCGTTAAGGGAAAATAAGATCCAACGTATAGGGCTATCGCGACATAGAGCCTTGGTTTCATAATTCCCCTCTCACGCTCTCAGTGAGTTGTTCTGCATCCTATTCACTAATGCAAGGTATGAGTTGGACTGAAAACTAAGCGCCAGCAGCTACGAGCGCGGTGAAATAAGTCACCGCGCCCTGTAGGCACTTACATAAATCCATTCGAGTGTGACGCCCGCAACTCGTCCGCAATCTGCGCGCCAAGCATGTCAGCAATCGTGCGCGGGTCGGCGTTGGTGGGGTTGGACAAGTTCACGATAATGTCGCCTTGGATTGTCGGCACCATAGTTGCTGCTCCACCAGCACTGCCCCTTGAGCCAAAGCCTGGCGGAACAAACGATCCCGCTTTGTGAACATAGCTGTCCATGCCGGGGGTGATGAACTCATTCCCCCGCTCGTTGATTTCGTAAGTGTATCCCGCCTTGACTGGCCCGCCATTTGCTCGGCGGCCAGCGATCTCGGCACGAGACACAACTGGCGAAATCTGCGGCCCAATGGTGCGAACGGGGATGTCGATGCCTGATGCAGCAATCACCCGAATGCGCTCCATGAGCGACTGCACTTCAGCAGTCACGCCAACAGAGGCACCCGCCAATTCGGCCTGCATCTGTTGAAGTTTCAACGCCAACCCGGCTCGACGCTCTTCCAGAGCAGCGTCTGGCCACTCGGCAATCTGACCATCGAGCTTGGCGATTTGCTCTTTCATGGCGTCGATCTGGCCCTGAGTAGCGCCAGTGTATCCGCCGGCGAGGCCGCCTTGTGGGTTGTGGATTAGGTCTTGTGCAGCTTTGACCGCACCGAAAGGCTTAATCCCACCAACGCTGAAATCCAGAAGCATCTTTTCGAGAGCAGCGTCCTGTGCCACTTTCGCGTCGGCTGCGGCTTTCGTGCGGGCCGCCCAGTCTGCATCGCTTTCATTGGCGCCACGATGCACCATGGTCTCCGCTGCATGGGCGTAGTCCTGAACAATCTCAGCGGCGTTGAACGCCATGAAGCCCCACTTCATGAAGTCGAAGTTTCGACCGCTACTGTTGCCTACAGGGGTGTTTGTATTTGCGCCTGGCTTGCTAGGTATGCCGGGCTTTCCGCCTCCTCCGGGCTTTCCGCCCAGACCAAGAAGTGCCCCGGCCATACCGCCAGCCGAAGCAAGCAGTTTCAAGCCAATCAGCGCAGCGGTAATCTGCACAACAGCAGCCACAAGCTCGTCGTTTGCCTCAACGAATGACGCTACACCGTCGATCATTGGAGTGACGGATTCAACGAAGCGCGTCAGTGAAGGAAGCAAGCTATCGCCGACAACAAGGTTGAGGTTTTCAATCGACGCTTCGAATCGAGACATCACGCCTTGGGACGACTTCTCCCAATTCTCGAAATCCAGCTGAAGTTTACCGTCACCAGCCAGAGCCTTGGCGCGGATTTCACGATATTGCTCAAGGTTTTGGATCATTGGGCGGATGAATTTTTGCACCTCGGCATCTGCAAAATATTGCCCAATGAGATCCTGCTTACCGCCCTCCGTGAGCTTGGAGAGTATGCCGATCGTATGCTCTATCGGCGACATTGACGCCTTCTGAGCCCGCTCAACCTCGGCAACGATATCGACACCGGCCTCGCCAAACTTCTTGATGGCGTCTGGCGCCATGATCTTTGAGAGGTAATTAGAGAGATTGGTCACGGCAGCGCTACCACTACCTGCACCCTGCCGCGCCACCTGCAGCGCTGCAACTAGGTCAGCGAGCCCCTTATCGCCCGATATGCCAAGGCCTTGAGCTGCTGCGGTAATTTCAGAGAAGGATGCAGCCATATCGGCCAGTTCGAACTGTCCCGCGTCGCCACCCGTAGCCATAATGTCGAAGGCGCGCTGCATTTGGTCGGCAGTGAAATCAAGGTTTGTGAGCAGCGCGCCGGATAGTTGAACCATCTCGGTGGCGTCCGCTTGGTAGGCGCTCACGACCTTGCCGATCGGTGAAGCAACTTCCATTGCGGTGGCGGTGTCGAGGCCAATTGCGAGGAGACCGTCAACCGCCTCGACCATCTGCGCGCCACCTGTGGCGGTGTCCAATCCTACCTGCCGCACCTGTTTCCCAAGGGCCTCGAGCTCTTCACTGGTCAGCCGAACCTTTTGATTGATCCGCCCCAGTTGCGTCTCAAACGCTATGGCCTGTTGCACCGGTTCATTGAGTGCAAATGCCAGCGCCGCGGCCGCGCCTGCCGTCAGCATGAGTTCCGTTCTGTGCTGGTTGAAAGCCTCGGTGTGGCGGCGCTGATGCTCGCGCATGGATTCTAGGCGCCGCTCAATGTCCCGCGCAGGCCGGGAAACCCTATCGGTGAGAGAGAGGACTAGCTCAGAAGATAATCTTGCCAAATCTTACCCTCTAAAATCGATGGGGGGCATTGCCAAGATGCGCTGCACTTCCGCAATGAGCCGCAGTTGGTCCTCACTGGAGAGTAGCCCGACCACTGCGGCGGGAACCGAAGCGAGGCTTGCGGTAACTGCGTTCATTTTCTCGACGGTGTCCCCAATCGGCTCTGCGATGAACACGTCAACGGGTCCGACGCGGCGTCGGAATGTGAGGCGCGTGTATGTATTGCCTTCAAATTTGACGGGCTGTGTGAAGTCAAATTCGATAGGTTCTGGAAGTGGCACGTGGCGTGCCATTTGATCGAGCATCTCGATGCTCCTTTCCGACTCCGGGAGTCAGAACCCGCAAGTCATTGCATTCGCATTGGATTTGGACGTACCACCGCAGTACCGAAGTGCGTTTTGAAAATTTTTGCACCTAGCGAGGTTTCGCGGCCGCGCCCCCACGACGGTTGCAGGGGTGGCAGGGGAGAACCTACCCGAGGGGAGCCCTACCCTTCAGGCTTCCACCGCACCCCGTGCTCGATTTGCGCTTCGACTCGCGGCGATGGCAGCGCTATGCCATTGAGGGCATAGTTCCCGACATGTGTTGCCCAGTTGCCGGCGCTACCAAATCCGCCGAAATCCGCGGCTGGCGGAAGGCTGGGAGCATCATAGAACGCCGGTGCGTTAAGGAACTCGTCCGTCCAACCAAGCCGGCCGCCGACGAGCTCGATCACTTCGGCCTCATATGGGGCATCCAAGCGTTCTTCATTCCATTTGGAAGCCGCGACATCCGCAGACTTTGCCAATAGCGCGAGTTCGACAATGCGCCGAGCGTGGCCAGGGTATTCGGCCTCAATCTGCCACACTGCGCGGTCAACACCGTCCTGTGCCGCAGCGCGTCGACTTTCGAATTCTGCTTTACGCTCTATCTCTGCCAATTCGAGACGACGTCGTTCAATTTCCTCCGCAGCAATCTGGGCTCGCTCAAGGTTCACCCTTGCGATGTCGATTGCTCGCTCCGCAGCCAATACATCCTCGATCGTCCCGTCGAGCAACGCAGCGGCGCGCGTTTCTTTCGCACTATCCAGTGCTGCCTCAAGACCCCCAATATTGATGTCAGAGGCCAACTCGCCAATTTCGGTCGAACTGCGAGCCATGCCCAGCAGCCCAAAGAGTTCTTTAAGCACGTGCGTGCCCTCCAAATTTGACATACTCGTCAATGATAAGTCGTGCTTCTGCGCCGGTGAGAGATCGCGCTTCTACGAGCGCGGTAGCGAGATTTCCGATGGCGCGGCGAATGTCAGGCCTAGAGACAAGCTCATTCCCGAGTTTCTCACCCGCACGAAATATGGCGCGTCGGTCACCGTCATCCAGATAGGCAGAGACCGTTGCGATCAAAGCCGCGCGGCATTCATCACAGTTGCCGAACTGTACCTGATCAACCCGCGCGAAAAAGTCGTCCAGTTCGACGTCGAACAGTGTTGAATATTGGCGGACGTAAGCACGCTGCGCAGCAGGACCCGCAAGGAGCATTGCAATAGCCGCAACACCAGACATGGTGTCCATCCCCACAACGCGAGCCTGTCCATCAAGGTGCATGTCTTTGAACGCTGCACCAAAAGCATGAGCGACAACGGCATGCCCACACTCATGCCAAGCTACGTCTTCGGTTCCACGGGGGGGATCAGGCAGTTCAGCAAAAATAGGCGCCTCAGTTCCATCGATCAGCAGACTCCTCGGCTCCGACGCTGTAGAGACGAAAGCCCCCGCGGGCCTTTGGCAGCAGGCTCGGAGAGCACAGGTCATGAACTACCTCGCATTGCAACTCGCCGTGTGATCTCGGTAAAAAGTCGGCCGACAGGAATTGAGATTGTGGCACGCGACTGAGAAGGAACACGCCACACGGTTCGATCGGTTGCGATACCAGATCCGGGTGGCGCGTTAATCATCGCGATGTCAGCCGGGCTACCAACGAGGACCATGTCTGCTTCCGGGTCATCATGAACTACCGAAGCACCAATCCGCGCCGCCAACGGCGGTGGAAAGTTCAACGCAACCAAATCTCGCGCAACTGCGGTACCAGCCGCATCACGGGCCGAGTATCGGACGTTGTGGCCGTCCTTCGTCCCAAAGTGTCTGGAGAAACCGGTGTGATGCCATCTACGAAGTCGCTTCTCTGGTTCGTTGAGGAGCTCGGCCAGATCTGCAGAGGTAAGATAGGGCTCATCGGCGCTCATCTTGGTGGTCTCCTAGGTAAAATGGGTTTTCCGCATCCCACCTCGACAAGCGACCGTCTCTCAGCACCAAACGACCATCACGGTAAGCAATCTGCTCAAGCGCGAATTCGGCGGTGTCTTGGATCTCTTGGCGCGACGCGCTGAGACTGTCTGCGCAGCCGCCTATGGTGTCCGGCAAGACCTGGAGTAGTCTGGGCGCCAGTTCCTGAAGACGATTTAGCGAAGTGTTCAAATTCCGGGCGCGATTGATCATTCGATCTTGCACGTCGTGATGCATTAGTTTCCCTCCACCATCGGCCAAAATTCCATTGGAATTGCCCAAAAAATCCGGCCCATCGCGGACATTTCTTCCGCCGTCGCGCGCCTTAGTCCACTTTGAGACATCGTGTCGTCAGACCCACTGCGAATTTGAGAGCCAGCATCCGCCGGTACTGGAACAGCCGAAATTTCTAGTGGCTCCCAATCAATTGCAGTGCGAACCTCAGTATCTCCATCGTCGCCAACCGAGACGATGGATTGATGGATGCGGTAGCCAACAGAGATGTTGCGAATAATGCCGTCGCGGATCTTGGACACAATGTCAGCGTCACCTGGCGCTTCAGATAGACGAACACGGGCGATCCCCAACCCGTCTGCAACCTTGGCACTACCTGGGACAACGCTGCCCAGCACCGAAGCTAGGTTACTGTCGTCGTGAGTGTCGAGGAGCGGCGCACCCGCATTTAAGCGGTCAAGCCTAACGTGATTAGGCGCCAGGGAGAGCACCTCGTCAAAGATTGAGTCTGTCCGATAGTCTCTGCGCCGCACTGCAGCGCCAGTAGACCAGACCAGCTCAATTGAGTTGTCTACCGAGTCATAACTGCGCGGCCGCAGACTCCCGCTGCGTACTTGTTTGTTCATTTTTGCCTTCCGAAAAGAGAAATTGGTGCGCAACGAAGCTTGCCTTCTAGGCGCACCTAGAACGCCATTTCTGAGAGGGTACTGAGCCACAGCGCTTCTAAGGGCAGTGAGATCCCCCCGTTGATCGCGCGCAGGCAGCCGAGCTTACGCCCGACCACCGCGATCAAACCGGCAGGTGTCGGGATATCTTGAGGAGCGTAGGTTCGCCCTTCTCTCTATATAGTAGCGTCAGCCTGCGGATTACTCCGGGGTCATGCCACCCCGCGCTGTTCCCAGCTAATGGCGCTCATTGCTTCCTGCACCACTTGAAGCCCGAGCATCACGACAGCCTTCCCGACAGCGCCACCTGTCTTTGATGCCGCCCCCATAGATTCTCCGACTTCGGTAAGCGTGGCGGCGTGGAGCACGGCGTCTTCGAAGCTCTTGAGCAGCGGTCCCAATGCGGAGCGATATCTGGCCAAGTCGGTGCGAGCATCAATCACAGCAGCGACATTATCTTCGCCGTGCCACTCCCTTGCCTTGCTCACTGAGCGGCGTGGCGGATTCCTGGTACCCTCGTGAAGCCGTTTATCTGCAAGTTTGCTGGACTCCCGAACCACGTGACCACCAGATAAAGCGCCAGCGGTGTGAGCCGTTTGTAGAGCCCCTTTAGTTCGGTTCTCAGGGTCAGCCTTATTTGCGTACTTGGGCACCACATATAGGTCTTCATGCCACGTGGCAGCCAGTGGCTCCTGCATCGCTCGGTCATGAGTTGCGCGGTATCGCTCAGCTACTGGCACAAACGCATCGTTGCCGTCCTTCCGAAGCGCCTGCAGTAATGGCCAAGATTGGTTGTCATTAGCTGGGACCGGCTTATCAGTCCAATGAGCGGCACGCTTCATTACATGGCTGTACTTCAAGGTAGCCTGACGCTCTTCGCTCAGCGCGCGGTCGTGGTCTGCGCTGGCCTTCCAAAGGGAAGGTTGGGTTCCCAGTCCGTGTGGCTTCGCAAGACATCTTGGCGCTTCTGGTTTGGAAGTGCGAACCACGCAGACGATCCGTCCATCCTCGTCGTATCGGATGCGAGTGCGGTTGTTATCGTTCGCAGCAGTGACCGCGAACGCGCCAATGGTAGTCGGAGTTTGTTCAGTCATAGTCATCCCCTCTGGTGTCGTTGAGTCAATTCCAAGAAGTCCGGTGAACCGAACCGACGAACGCCCCCTTAAGAAAGAACGGTTCGTTCGACCATCATTGGGGGCCAAAGCCCCCCATGATTGAGGTGGTTTTGTGGACTTTGACCGAACGGCGGTTCTCTTTGATTTTGTTGAGATTTTCGCCGCCTCGCACACCTGCGGCACGGTCGGTTCGAACGCGTTCGGTTCGATGGGTTTTTAGCCATTCCCGGCCTCACCGTACCCACCGGTACGTTCGGTCTCGGTTCGCTTCGGCTTGCCCACCAAATTTGCCACGATCGCACTAGCAGCTTCTGATCTGGCATGGGTGGCGCGAGCTTCGGTTGCAGCCTCACGTCCACGTGCAGTCAGTGTCCAGCCGTCCCTTCCGAGTAACTCTACCAGTTTCTGAAGTCGCAACTTTGTAGTCGCACTTTGCGCGCGCCGCTTGTGTGGCTGACCATCCGGCGTCCGCCATCCCAGATACTCGGCGATGGCAGTGTTCGATGGCGACTTCATATTTTGGATCGCCATCAGGACCAGGTCTTCGTCCTTGCGGGCAGTCTCGCGTCGAGCCCTAGTCTCGCCTTCTGACACTAGGCTGGCCATCACTGTCGGAATTTCCCGCCCCTTGCTATCGACCAGCTTAGGCGCCGTGACGGTTGCTAGGTCAAAGTGCAACGGCTTGAAATCTGGGCCGCGAAACTTTCCCTGCCAATGCAGTTTGACGGTTCCCGTCTCGGTCTTCTGGCAGGTCAGATTACCATCGAGCTCTGCGATAAAGGCGCCGCCGCCACGAGGCAGTAGGTTGGACTGTTCCGCGTTCTTCGGTGGATGGCATGCCACCAACACCGCTGGCGAGCCCGGCAGCGTGGTGAGCGCGCGGAGGTTACGCGCGTGCCTGCCCATGGCGACATTGCCGTTCTCGTCATCACCCGTGAAATACGCTGCGGAGGTGTCAATTACGACCATCGCAGCACCACCAACGCGCTGCACCTCGGCGGAGACGTGGTCGAACATCTTGGTGATATCGAACACTCCAGGAACGAAATGCACGTCGATTGTATCGGTATCGAACCCAGTATGATGCGCTGCGCCGATCCAACGCATCGTGACATCGTCGGGGTTTTCGCCTGCAAAATATACCACCCGGCCCTGGGGAACATCGCGGTCGCCAAGCGGCAGGCCGCGAGCTTTTAGGGCGGCCAATGCAAGAAGGATGGCGGTCTTGCCTGTGCCAGTACTAGCGGTAAGGCCATAGAGAAAGCCTGCCTGTATGATCCCATCAAAAGCGTAATCTGGCGGCGTAAATCGGCGAACCATCTCTCCGGAGTGGATAAGGCCCGGCCAAGTTGGGCTAGGGGCCGTCGCTGGCACTGAAGATCTCGGGGCAGCCGGAACCGGCTTGCTGGCAACAGCCTCACGAATTGCCTCACGACGCTCCAACTCGCGCTCACGGCGGCGGCTGGTAACGCCGTCGAGATCGTTATCGTTCGCTGGCACCGGGGCATGATGGAGCCCAAGACGGGCGGCGGCCTCGTCAACAAGCGATTGCTCAAGCGCCCGACCGTCGGCATACAATTTTGCCAGGTTCATGCGTACGCCCCCAGTGCCGCAAATCGCTTTTCGAACTCCAAACCGCGAATGCGCCAGTACGCGCAGCGCTCGAAGTAGTAATCGATACACTCCTTCGGAGCGTCGATTTCGAAACGGGCAAGCTCCGCGTCGCGACCACTAAACCCGAAGTCCCATGCCTCCAAGGCGAGCTCGATGTCGGCGCACTCAATAACGCTGGAACCCTGGAGTGCAGCAAAGTGCGCGCGCGCGAATGGATGGATTTGAACGACACCAGCGCACCCGGCCTCAAGCCATTCAAGGGGGGAGAAGTGCAGGCGCACCACTTCTGCGCCCAGATTGTCAGCGCCGAGCCATTCTGGCCAACCGAGCAGTGTGCGGTAACGGCAATCTTCTAGGTCTATCGCCAAGAAGTCGATCGTCTCTCCGTCTTTGATGACGGGGAACACCAGCGAGTTGGGAGTCCCGGAAACAAAAGCGCCCGCTTCAACACACAGCAGCTTGGTGGGGATAGGTGGCGGCCCGATGTCGTTGTCTGCCAGCCATTCGAGGGCCTCAGCAGTTCCATCCGCCGCTTCAAAGGCCGCGAACAGGTCTTGTAGCGTCGGCTCGTATTTAGGCGTGTCGGTGATCATGTTGGGCAACGCCTTCCACTATCCCGGTGGCAGCGCACCGGATATTTGCTATGATTTCTGAAGACAGGGTAACGTTGCCGCGACCGTTATCATCCTTAGGTGGGAACACCCGCAGGCCGTTCGACGTGCGCCTCAACTGCCAGTCGCGGAGCGTGACGCCCGGTGCGACTGACACATCAAAGCGCGCAACAAGGTTACCCGCGCCGAAGTGGCGAAGGTTGAAAACTTCCATTAGCGGTCCTTTCTGTATGTAAGTTTACGCCGCAACGCGAACCGCAGCAGCGTCAGACATGAGCTCCAGAGCCGTGGTGGTCACTTCGGACCAGAGATGGCCGGAGAGCAGCGCCGCAACGTTAGCGGCCGCTTCGCGCAGCGCTTCGTCCGGCTCGACAGCTCATGCCGCTGCTACCGGTCGGCGGGCTCGGTGAATTGGAAAAGGAACGACGTTGGATGGCGGTGCCAGACGAATTTCCTTTTCACGCACCTTGCTCGTGATACGCGCCTTCACTTGTTCAATGTGGGATGGCTCTCCGGCCTTCGGGCTCCATTCATGGTCCTCGGGTCGGCCACCTATTTCGGCTGCCGTAATGTGGAGCAGACGGGCGACCAACTCCAGGTCTTCGTCGTTTATGGTCACCGGCCGACCAAGTTGCATGTCGCGAGCGGTATCGCGGAGCCAAGCAATGGCAAGACCATTGCTTTCGAAATCAAAGCTTTTGGCCCCGCTCATGCCGCCACCTGCGAAGCGTTGGCTCGATTATCATTCGCAGACCAAGTGCCGGTACGTGTGTTCTCTACAAGCCACGCATCGAGATCCGACACCGCGTAAACCACCGAACGACCAAGCTTGTAATATCGCGGCCCAGTACCGTAATGGCGATGCTTGTCCAAGGTTGACTTGGACAGTCCCACATATTCAGCCGCCGCGCGCACTCTGATGTTCAAGGTGTTTCCTCCCGTAGTAGGTTATTACACTTTCTATTATGGCGCTCCCTGACGCGGCAGATAGTTGCTTTAAATAGCGTCAATCGAAATCTAGAGACTGAATTTCCTCACGCGCTTTCTCATACATCGAGATTGCCGTACTGAGCTTTGACACGTCGTTGTACCGAAACTGGAGAGCCAAGCGCTCAAGTCGCTCAGCGTAAGATATACCTTGCGAACGCATGAGATCATTCTCAACGCCAATGTCCCACCAAAGATGTTTGGCGCCGAAAGGTTGTCGACCTCGCTTCTTGACGAGCTCGCGCAGTTCCCTAGCGCCTGGCCCATCACCTGCTTTGGCCAGCAGCTCCAAGGCCTTTTTCCGGTTCCCCCGATGAAGCTCATCCCATGCCCACGAGACTACAATCTCTAACTGCGGTAACTTAGCCATTTCCGTTCAACTCCCCCTTCAAAGCCCCATCGATCGTCGCGGCGATACTATCCGCGGCGCGCTTTGAGGCATCAACGGCGACGTGCGCGTATCGGGCAGTCGTCTTCGCACTCGAGTGGCCGAGCAGCTTCCCGATGACAGGGAGTCCCAACCCTGCCCCAGCGCCGACCGAAGCAAAAGTATGGCGAAGATCATGCAGCCGAAGCTCATTCAACCCCGCGCGCCTGCGAATAGCCGCCCAAGGGCGCTTCAAGTCGGCGCGTGGTTTCTCGTCCGGCTCACCAGCGGTGTCACTGGCGATGACATATTTTCCAATACGCGGTGTCGATCGAAGCACGTCCATGGCCGCTTCTGAGAGAACAACCGTTTTCTTACCCGTCTTGCTATCGGGGAGGAACAAAAGTCCGCGCTGCAGGTCGACCTCATTCCACTGTAACTCCAGGATCTCGCTGACTCGGCATCCGGTTAGCATGAGCAGTCGAACGGCGTTGGTTACATGCACGCCATAAATCGAGAACTTGTTTTCCGCCTTGCGCGAGTGTTTGGACACGGGCTTTGCGGGATCGACTTCGAATGGCAAACCGGTAGTTTCAGCCTCCCTCAGCGCTCGTCCCAGCGCAGCAATCTCCTCCTGTGTAAGGTAGCGCTCTCGCCCCTCCTCTGGGAACTTCTCGACGCCTTTCGCGGGGTTCCTGCCGTCGGGGTCTGCCCAATTGTACACGGCCGAAACAATTGCGAGCGCGCGATTGGCAATATAAGTCCCGGCATCCCTCCCAACTGCTGAGTGCATGGCAGCGACGGTCGGTCGATCGATTTCCGCCAGAGACTTGTTCCCCAGTCGCGACGCAATGTGCAAACGGATGACGTAGTCATAATAGTCAGCGGTGGCTGCTTTGCGTTTAGTCCGTACGTGCTCCTTTACGTATCGGGCAGCGACAACCTCGAACTTCTCAGCTGCACGAGCAGCAGCAACTGCCGCAGCCGGATCGGCGCCAAGCGTCACTTGGGCCAGCTTTTGATCGGCAAGCGTACGAGCTTGTTCTGGCGACAAGCGGTCGAGCTTTCCAATGGATTGCCGCTTCTTCGCGACATTGCGACCGCCAGCGCCTGGACGGTACTCAATGAACCAACTACCCCCAGCCGAACTGATACGTAGCCCGAAGCCCTTGAGAGCGGTGTCGTAATAGACACCCGGCGCTAGCCCTTCGATGTTCTTCCGCGTCAACTTGACAACCGGCATGAGCGCCCTCCTCTTGTCGCCACCCTGTCGCCACCAAGGTAGGAAACGAGCGGAAACAAACAAGGTGTGCCGTCAATGAAATCTTGATAAAACGCCGCATTTCCGGGACTTCTAATGCATTCAGAATACAACCTGAAACGTTCGGAAATGACATTTCCCTGATTTGTAATCAGGGGGTCACGGGTTCGAACCCTGTTGCCGGCACCATAACTTCCCCATGACATTGCCTCACCTTCGCCCCACTCAGTGGGATTGCCAGTTCACATCCAGACGCAACTGGAACAGTTCAGTCCAGAGTCTGACGACATGTGTGACGACTACTCGCCACCTTCCCCAAAAGCTTCAATGTTGAGCGGCGAAACAGGACTAACGCTGGAGCGAAAACAGCTTCCCCATCATTGTTCACAAAATGACACAACATGGGTCCGACAAGTCGCGTCGTTAGAGGCCACTATGAAGCCTCACTCATCAAAACCGCGTGCAAAAAAAGAAAAACCGGCACGAATGCCGGTTTTCGATAGGCTTTGACTTACGCTTAAATCAGAACCGGTAATTCAGTCCGAACTTCACCGTGTGGATATGGTTATTGAAGTTGAACGGCTCTGACATATCGCCGTCGGCATGGCCGTAGGTCTTTGTGCCGAAATCAGCAAACATATATTCGGTCTTGAACGTCCAATTATCGCTTAGAGCGTGCTCCATACCCGCCCCAACGGTCAGACCAGTACGCGTCTCGTCGCCGAATCCAGCTTCGTTACCGTCGAACCCCCACTTACCTCTGCTATCTTCGTTGCCGATACCGTCAAACTCACCGCCGGCATTTTTCATATTGGCAAAAATAACACCACCCTTGCCATAGAACAGTGTATTGTTGGCTACATAGCCGATGCGGCCAGTCAGAGCGCCATAGAAGCCGTACTGCGTATAGAGACCATCATCATCGTCTGTTGGATCGACGTAGACCTTGTCATTAGAGATCCAGCCCAACTCCAGCTCGGGACCAAAGACCCAGTTCCCGTTCTGGAAATTGTAACCTGCCGCCACGCCGCCGATTAGACCGACATCGGTCATGTCGAGGACTGTGCCAGGTGGCCCCCACTCCTCGCCGGTCACGTCGGTCCCAGTAGTCTTACTATTTGTCCAGCCGCCAACGGCGCCAATATAAGCGCCGTCCCAACTTGCGACTGGCGCGTCGATCAGCAATGGATCCGCACTGACCGGAATGGTCAAACCCAAAAGCAATGCTGCAGCAATCAAATTACTTTTCATAACAAAATCCCACCCACTAACCATTTGTTGCTAGCCGACTTCAGGTGGAATTTGGTTGGAATATCAAAATTCTATAACAAAAATCGTGTATGTTTTTCGCCACATACTAAGGCCAACATCGTGCAAGGGTAGCGCGCGGCAACTGTCTATACCAATGCTGCGACAGCCTGCCCTATAAAGGCTGCCAACCGCGGGCTCCCCATATCGCTGCAGCATTTCGCATGTAATCTTGACGCTGTTCCTTGAAAACGGCGGCATGCGGCCTGCAAGTATCGCTGCTCTGGTATCGTGGTTTTATCGATACAGTGCATAGCAGGACAGCGGGGCCTGCCGAGCAGGCGCTACGATGCTGCGTGTTAGTCTACGCGCCGGAGGTCGCACATGCTCCCCTTTTCTGAGTATGTTCATGCCTTAAGACAAACTACGGGCGTCGCAACAAGCACGCTATGCTGGCCGTGGTAGCGCGTTTAGCTGCGCCACGCCGCCCTCGCGTCCTTCGACCAGCGCAACGAAGTCAGCGAATTGCACAGGTCGACTGAAATAATAGCCCTGCGCCTCGATGAACCCGGCATTGGTGATAATCTCAAGCTGCGCCGCGGTTTCAACACCTTCGGCCGTGGTCCGCATGCCCAGATTTTTCCCCAAACTTGCGATGGACTGCAAGATTGGAAGACTGTCCGGCCAGCGATCGACGTCTCGCACAAAACTTTGGTCGATTTTGATCTTATCAAAGGGGAAGCGCTGCAGATAACTCAGCGACGAGTATCCGGTCCCAAAATCGTCAAGGGCAATCGTCAGACCCAGTTTCTTGAGTTGGCGCAGCGCCTCGAGATTGGCGTCATTCTTCTGCAGCAATACAGATTCAGTGATTTCAAGCTCGAGACGTGATGGATTGAGCCCGCTCTGGACAAGGGCAGCAGCAACGCTCTTAACGAGATTGCTGTCCCGGAACTGCATAGGCGAGAGATTCACGGACACGCTAATGTCGCCAGGCCATTGAAGCGCATCGCGGCACGCGCGCTGCAAGACCCACTCGCCAAGCTTGTTGATGAAGCCAGTCTCTTCGGCAATATGA
The DNA here is from genome assembly GCF_016595685.1 of Devosia sp. WQ 349K1. Classification (NCBI taxonomy): domain Bacteria; kingdom Pseudomonadati; phylum Pseudomonadota; class Alphaproteobacteria; order Hyphomicrobiales; family Devosiaceae; genus Devosia; species Devosia sp. WQ 349K1. Next base: position 729,470 of record NZ_JAENGO010000001.1, read on the forward strand.
ATGAACTCGCCCGGCGGCACGAGGCCCCTCTCCGGGTGACGCCAGCGCAGCAATGCTTCACCAGCAACGATCTTACCCGTTTTTAGCAGAACAAGTGGCTGGTAATGGACTTCGAATTGTCCAAGCTCGATCCCCTGACGCATGTCGATGTCGAGGTTGCGCCTATGCTGCAGATCCTCAAGCATCCGCATCGAGAAGAAGCGATAGGCTGCACGCCCTTCTGCTTTGACATTATAGAGCGCCAAATCGGCGTTCTTCATAAGAGTATCTGGATGCAGGTCGGTGTCGAATGCGAGTGCAATGCCGATGCTGGTGCTCACAGACACTTCGTGCCCAAAAATGAGGTAAGGCTCACCAATGACGGTCAGCAGCCGCGCCGCCAGGCGCCGGCAACTCTCTTCGGCATCGCCCTTACTGACATGCAAAATGGCAAATTCGTCGCCACCTAGGCGCGCAACGATGTCGCGAGGATCGACCGTGGACATAATCCGAGCAGCGACATCGCGCAGCAGCTCGTCGCCAACCTGGTGCCCAAGCGTATCGTTAACCTCTTTGAAGCGATCGAGATCCAAGTACAGCACAGCCAAACCGCGGCCCGCGTCCTTGTTTTGCCGCAGAGCTTGCGCAGTGCGCTCCCAGAAATAGAGGCGATTGGCCATGCCTGTCAGCGCATCGTGCCGTGCCATCTGGACGACGCGATCCTGCGCGCGTTGGCGCTCCGTTATATCCTCAAATGTACAGACCCAGCCGCCCTCAATCGTCTTTTCGCGCGAGACCCGAAGCACAATACCATTCGGCATATGCTGAACCCGGCTACTGAGAATGGTGATGTCGTCGCTGCTTTCACCGTCTGCCGCCGTATCGGCAAATATGTCGCCGCCAGATAAATGACCCTCCAGAGCCTCGCTGATATGGGTCCCTTCCCAGTCGCGTGAAGCATCGAGCGAAAAGAGCTCGAGAAAACGAGCGTTATAGACAATCAGAGTGTCTTCATGATCGAGCAGACACAGCCCCACTGACATCGCTTGTAGCGCCGCATCAAAACGAGCGTTTTGGATAACAAGCGATTGCTCTTTCTGACGCAACACATCCTGCGCGCGACCCAAGAGCCGATTGTGGAACAGCAACATGCCAACGAGCAAGCAGCCGCCTCCAATCAAGCCGAATGCTACGCCTGTGAATGCCCATTGAAGATCGAATAGGGCGCGCCGATCACGATTGAGATTTGCAGAGTTCCACGTGTTTGCATCGACCGAAAGCCGCGCCAATTTTGGAAATATTGGCTCCAGTATACTCAGGATTTCAGCAGGTTTTCCCGGCTCCCCGAGGTCATCCAGCATTGGCTCAACCTGAACCAATGCCGCCCCGAGCTCCTGCAATGTCGCGACGCTCAGTGGTGACTGACCGAGAAATACGGAGGCTTCCCTTCCGTTGAGGGTACTTAAGCGACTGACAACAATGTCAAACCTTAGGCGGACTTCATTCTCGTCCACCCCAGGCAATCCAGCCGCATACCCGCTCACCCTATGCTCTAGGCGAGAAAACTCGCTTGGAGCTTGCGTGAACATCCATGTGACGTTCCAGAGACCAGCCTGGTCCAGCGCAGCATATCGATCATACAGAAGGAACGAAATGTAACTGGCGGCAGTCACAAAACCGACGACCAGAACCGCCAATATTATCCGCAATGGGTGCATTTTACGTCCCGTGCCCTTTCATGAGCGTCAGGCTACGGGATGGCAATGGCCTTCACCTGCCACACGGCCCGTCCGTGATAGGGTTGCTGGCGCAATTCCGGATTTTCATCAAAGGGATAGACGATAAAGAATGGTCCCTTGTCTGATACTGGCATATATTCGCCATCCCTTTTGATGGCTAGGATCGGACCGAACTCGGCAAAATCACTTGTGGGAATGTCCACGCTGTAATCGTTTAGAGCTGTCACAATAGCCATGGCGCCATCGGCCGCACTCACTTCGAGAAGATGGCTCAGCGCCACACCCTCGTAATGGACAACGCCTTCAGTCCAAGGGCTTGTCGTGTTGATCTCCGTCTGAGGCATAGCCTCTAGCGCATCGCGATCATACACGACTGTTGTGGAACCAGCAGACAGCGTGAGAGTTGGTAGATCAGCGGCTAACGCCGGCTGAAGGCTCAAGGCACCAGCTACAAGAATTTGTAAAATTACAGTTCTGCGTCGCATCGCGTTCATCCCGTATGGGCTGGAATTTATGACATCCAATTTTTTCACAGAAGTCTCTGAGCACTCTTACGTTTAAACACGTAATACGATCAATCCTCGGCTCTTGATAATATCAGCACACTGAAAAACCGCGGACCATTTCTAAGCGAGCAAGAACCGCAAACTTCTAAAAATTCTTGATGACGATCTTGCACCCTACGCGATCAACGCGCCACCCAGAAAAAGGTGGCAGTCAGGCGCAAATAATTGATGCGCTATAAATTATTCCCAACTCCGGCCACCGCAGCTGGAAATCCCATATCCAAAACAATTTCCACTTGATAATATAAAACACGACGGACAACAAAGAAGATCCAAATGGAACGAGCCGAAATTGATATTCGGCAAATATTATCATCCATACACAGAAGATCATTCCTAATCCTAGGAGTGGCAGTTCTTTTTATTACAATCGCTACAACCTACCTCTTTCTATCAACACCGACATACACTGCCACAGCGCTTATCCTATACGATCCAAGCGACAAAAATTTATTAGATCCAATCTCGATCTCAGACGCGGGTGGCGAAGCCAGTGCAAGGATCGATAGTGAAGTCGAATTCATCCGGTCAGACGCCGTTCTCCTCGAAACAATCCGACGGACACCAATAGGGGCAATGTTAGCGGATACTCCGGCCTCAGCAGGACTGGCGCAAAGGGCGCTCGCGACTCTGGGCCTGGTGAGCCACACCAAACCAAGCACCGCAGAAGCATTGCATAGCGCGCTCACAAAAATGCGCAGATCAACCACTGTGAAACGACGTGGCGAGACCTACATCATTGCCATTACGGCGCATTCTGCCAGTCCCGAGCGTGCTGCAAATGTCGCCAATAGCCTTGCCGAAACCTATATCGGCGCGCAGCTTCGCCACAAGATTTCTAACCTCGAAAATCATCGGGCGATCCTTGCTCGCCACATAGAAGATGCAAAAATCGATATCGCCGATGCAGCTGCTGAGCGAGATCGCAGCTTAGAGATAAGCGAACCCCTACCCGCCCACCATTCAAACCAAGCAGCATTTCATCGACCCATTTTCAGGCAAGACATCGTCGAGAGCCAACACGAGCTCTTACGCAATGCCGATGTCGCCACCGCACAATACCATTCACTTCTCGAGCGGTTGCGGGATCTAACCGCACAAACCGATCTCCAAGTAGCGGACAGCCAAATCATATCGGCAGCGATTGTGCCGCTCTACCCTTCCAGCCCAAATTACGGCCTTACACTCACTCTATCGGCGATAGCAGGCCTGATGGCCGGTATCGCACTGGCACTGCTATATGAGCACCTGATCGGTGGCTTTATGTCCGACGAGCAAATGGCCAGCGCGCTTAAACTGGACGAGGCCAGCGTGTTACCGCGTGCCCGCTCTCGAACAGACGCAGATTCTGTTGCAGAATTGATCGTCGATGACCCGAGTTCTGCCTACTCCGAAGCCGTACGCAGATTGCGGGCCTCAATCGGCTTCGCAGTCTCACCATCAAAGTCTGTAATCGATGATGGCTTGGTCATTATGGTGTGCTCGACAACCATTGGTGAGGGAAAGACCACGTTGGCCGTTGCGCTAGCGCGGTGTTTTGCTCGATCCGGCGCCAGTACGCTACTCATCGATGGGGATCTCCGTGATCCCGGCGTTCATCGCAACCTCAAAATCGGGCCGTCTCTGGCTCTTGTCGACCACCTTGTTAGGCCAATCACTGACACAAATTTCGACACCCTCGTCACAACGGATCCGTTGAGTCCGCTCAGGGTCGTTGTCGGGGCAGAACGGGAAGACATTTCACCAACTGACTTGCTTGGTGGAAGAGGCTTTGAACATTTGATCACAAAGGCGCGCAGCCACTTTGACATCGTCATTATCGACACCGCCGCCATGGGTGAGCTCGCTGATACCCTCTATGTAACGCCCTTAGTTCAAGTCGCGCTGCTCGTCTCCCATTGGGCAAGCACGCCTCAGCACACGGTCAAGAAGACACTGCGAGCTCTCCGCAGTGCAGGCAACCTATCGCTGCTCGTCATCCCTGTTCTCGCTCAACAAAAAGAACGCAGGCCAAAGCCGAAGCTTCACTTTCACCGCTACGGTTCTGAAATCTGATCGAACAGAACGCTCGCGGCCTGCTCTGCCAGCAAGTACTGAATTGGGGGAGGTCTACGCCTTGTGCAGGATGGTCCGCCGCACCCTAGCATGCTAGGCAAGAGCGACTTCAATGGAGCCGCACTTGTCCGACCTATCTTTGTCGCGGATATGTTTCGTATCGAACAACACCCCAGCTGCTGATGAAGCCGCTGCAAGGCTACGCCTCGCTTATGGCGCCCATGAACTGGCTGACGCCGACGTCGTTGTTGCTCTCGGCGGCGATGGCTTGATGTTGCAGACATTGCACCAGGTGATGGGCCAGAACATCCCAGTCTATGGCATGAACTTCGGCTCGGTTGGGTTCATGATGAACCCATACAATGAAGAGAACCTTCTCGAACGCCTCAACGACGCGCAGCGGACGCATATCTATCCACTGTCGATGACGGTCACGGATCAGTCCGGCGAGACGCGTTCGGCACTCGCCATCAATGAAGTGTCCCTGTTCCGCTCAACCTACCAAGCCGCGAAACTGCAGATTTTGGTCGATGGCGAAGTGCGTCTGGAAGAATTGATTTGCGATGGCGCCCTCCTCGCAACGCCGGCCGGGTCCACCGCATATAACCTCTCTGCGCATGGTCCGATCCTGCCCATTGAGGCTCCGCTGCTGGCCCTTACCCCAATCTCGCCGTTCCGCCCACGCCGTTGGCGCGGTGCCATTCTATCAAACCGCGCAGAAGTCACGTTCCTCACGCGTGAAAGCGACAAGCGACCTGTAAGCGCCGTGGCAGACAATGTGGAATTTCATAATGTTGCATCTGTGAGCGTACGCGAAGATCGAACACACGCTGTAGCGTTGATGTTTGATCCCGGCACCAGTCTGGAAGAGCGGGTCCTAACGGAACAGTTCCGCTTCTAGGCCGCCGGCAGCGCAATGCGCTCCTCGGCTGGCGCGGGGAGCGCGAACGCACCTATGCGGTGTTCTGCAAAAGCCGAAACCACACCTCGCGCGGCTTGTCGCGCTAAGGTGATATTTTGCTCACTCAAATACCCGAACGCTTCTTCAAGCTCGAATGGGATGTCGTTCGAATACTCCGCCAACAGCTCTTCAGTCAGCGCGGTAACCACATAGTGGCGCGCCGACACATCGTCAGAAAGATCTGTCATACGGGCGTGTTGAATGAACCGCACCATCAGCCCCACGACAGATGGTGCCAACCCAGCCCGCGCAAAAAGTGCCGCGACCGTTGCACGTCCACCGGAGTTGAGCACGGAGAACACCTTCTCAGTCCGCACGCCTGCCAAATGCCCTATGCAATCGGAGAAGAAGAGCACGCGGCCATTGACCAGCGCGTGCAGCAGAGTGCGCGTGTTGAGGTTTTCGCTAACGGCAAGGTCATCCACATAACGCGTGTCACCGTCACTCGCCTCGCCGATCACTGAAATAGCCGTATCAAGACTGTCGCGAAGTATTTTATTGAGACGCCCACTCGGCAACGAGCCCTTCACGACCCGACAAGACTTCAGCCCCTCAGCCACAGCGCGAATGAGAATTAGTCGCCCTTGTGCCGGCAAGTCATGTCTCGCCAACAATGCACCGCGGACCTGTGGGTCACCCGAATGGCGCATCGCCAAAGCCAGAAGCACCTCAGCAGGCGCAGCGACCTCTAACCGCCGCAACAGCAACAAAGAGACTTCGCGCTGTTCGGCCTCTAACATCATTCCCGCTAGCCGCGCGCTAATAGACCGACGCTGCGCAATCGCGACCAGGTCAGAAATTTCGCCTCGCCGGATCAACGGAGCAAGATCCGCATCGATTAGAACGGGCGAATATTGCAGCACTGCCCGCGAGATTACCGGGCTATCGCCCAACAACGACAAGATGACAGGACGCGGAGCAGTGTCAGCGTGCAGTAGCCCATAGGCCAATGCGGCTCGAACTTTAACCGATGGATCATCGAGAAAGCCAATCAGGGCCGCATAAAGCGCTGCGTGTTCTTCGGCATGCCCACGATGGTCGAGATAGGCCAAAGCGGCCAGATGAGCGGCATGACCACGCGCATCACTGTCTGCCGATTGACACAGCTCAGCAAAGGCTTGGTATCCGACCATACACTTCCTCCAGTACTAGGAAATGAAAGTACTGTCAGAAGTTTAAGGAAGCGTTCACCATAAACGACGGCAGCGCGGATACTATAAAATACTTATGCGCTTTGCCTGATCGCTAAAACTTACTGGCTATAGAGCTGCGTGAAGAATGCGGCGCTGCCGTTTCCCTCATCAGTCGCTGCTTCTGGCTCTGTTCGAAATAGACCAGTAAAAGACATATTCGCCGGAGAAAACCGCGAAGGAACAGCAGGCTCAATTGGTTTCGTTGGCGTGGACGAACTGATCTGCTGCGCTGCAAAACCAGCATTGGGCTCGGCATTATGTTTTGCTACAAGCACCTGATAAACTTCACGAATAGTACGTGGCTTACCTGAGCCGTCATAAAATATCGTTTGGTTGGCATTCGCCTGCTTAGGGAACAGGTTGACCGCAACTTGCTCGGGATTTTGCAATCCCGCCTGGAACATGCGCTCCGCGCCCTGTGCACCCAGAAAATGCGCGATATAGAGTTCGCCAGCGCTAGGCATACGCCCAAACGCGGTCTTCAGAAAATCGCCATTTGACCGCGTGAAGGCTGCGGCCAGATCAGCTGCAATCTGTGGGTTCTCGCGCAAAGCAAGAATCTCGGCTTTCTTCCGGGGATCTCGAACGGCGTAATCGCCATCAGACGTGCGTGTGATTTCGTCGGCGTACCGCTGATAGCCAAGCCGAGGGCCGTCGGTTTTCATCACCTGCAGCCAAGTCCCTTCCAGAAACTGGAATAGACCAACAGCTGACGATGTTCTGGCCTTGGCACTGGGATTGAGACTGCTCTCACGCACTGCAGTCTGCAGCAAGTAGCTGAAATCCACACCGCTTTTTTCCCCCGCAGCAGTGAGCGCGTTGACCAAATTCTGGGGAATTGAAACGGGTTTAATGCCCATTCGATCGAGCGTGTCCTGTGAATCAGCTTTCCCAAGCCTACCACAAAACACACAGCAATATTTCGTTAACTTAAGGACACGCCGCAAAACTGTGCGAGTTTTAGCCCTCGTAATACGAAACGACCGATGTCAAATCCGGACGCGGGCGCTCCTCAGGCGTAACACTCGGCGTGCCGATGTGAACGAAACCGACAAACTGCTCACCCTCTTTCGCGCCAAGCATGCTCGCGGCTTCCTGATCGAAGGCAAACCAGCGTGTGATCCACGACGCTGCATAGCCATGGGCATGCGCTGCGTGAATGAGATTGAACGCAACATTGCCCGCAGAGAGCACCTGTTCGAGTTCTGGCACCTTGGGGTGCTCTTGCGGACGCGAGATCACACCAATGGTGAGCGGCGCAGGCAGGAAACGCTTCCGCTCGACGTCCAATGAAGCGTCGTCATAGGTGGGAAAGCGCTTCCGAGCGATCTCAGCCAAACGCTCGCCGACAAGCGCACGAGCTTCCCCTGCGTAAACCATCAGCCTCCAAGGCGTGATCTTACCGTGATCAGGGACGCGCGTTGCGATGGTCAGAATAGTATCCAGTTCGGCCTGGCTCGGGCCAGGTTCATTCAGAAACCCAAGGCCGACCGAACGACGAGTGAGGAGATAATCGCGCAGCGCAGTGTTGACGGCCATGATGGTTCCTTTCCCAATGCTCGTGCAATAGTCCCCCACTGCCTGCGCGCCAAGTCTTTCCTGCGGCAATCTTGGGCAAAGCGCTGCGCCCTGTTCCAAAATGGCGTAGGGTATGACACAGCTTTTCCGCAATGATTGGTTAGAGACGACCTGAGAGTCGCCTGCCCTGCGTTCCTTGGGAGACCTTATGCGTTTTGCTCCACTCCTAGCGATATTGGCCGTCCTGCTGACTGCCGTTCCAACAGCTATGGCTCCCGTCGCCAGCTATGCCCAAGCTAGCGCCGAAATCCCGCCCCTACCGCGTCCCCGCCCGGATCGGAACGCGCAGCCGGAAGAAATGAGCCCCGAGCAGGAACGCGCTGCCGTTGAGGCACAGGCCGCAATTGAAGCTGCGGCCGACATCCCTCAGCCAGTGACGCTTAGCGCTCGGATAATCGAAGGCGGCACCCCGATCACCGAAGGCCTTATCTGGCGCGTTTTTGAGGGCAACCCCGATGAAAGCGGCGAGATGGCATTGGTTGCCAAGGCGGAAACCGCCAATGCTCGCATCGAACTCCGTCCCGGCGAATACATGCTTCATGTCGCCTATGGACGTGCTCAATACAGCGAATCCATAACAATCCTGCCCGGTGGTATGCAGAAGGACGTCATTCTGAATGTTGGCGGACTGCGTCTGCATTCTGCCGTTACCGGTGACATCCCCATATCGCCGCAGCTTTTGACATTTGAAATTTACACCACTGGAGACGGCGCCAATCGCGCGCTGATCGCTGACGGTATCCGCGCGAACGAGATCGTCACCCTCAATGCGGGGACCTATCAGATTGTCTCCCATTTCGGCACGATCAACGCCGAAGTGCGTGCAGACCTGCGCGTTGAGCCCGGTCAGATGACAGACGCTACGCTCTACCATCACGCAAGCGAGGTCGGCTTCAAGCTCGTTTCTGAAACAGGTGGCGAGGCTATTGCCGACGTCGAGTGGACCGTTAAAGACGCCACCGGCGCCACGCTCTTTACAGATCGCGGAGCCTTTCCGAGCACCGTTCTCGCTGAGGGAGATTACAGCGTCCTCGCCAAATTAGGCGATCGGGTGTTCAATCGAGATTTCCAGATCATCCCCGGAAACTCGAACGAGATCGAAGTCCTTACCTCGATTTAACTATGCTAAAGAATGCGGCCTCTCAGGCCGCATTTTTGTCTTTAGTGTCATATAGTCCAATCAGAGATAGGATCGAGCTGATCCACTGTGAGGAGATATGGCATGCCCAAGCTGAAAACGGCGCCCAAATATGTGGCCGTTTCCTTAGCAACACTTGCGCTTTGCGTTTCAGTGCAACCCACATTCGCGCAAGACCAGTCCACCGAGACAACGGCACCCACCGACACGTCCGCCGACACGACAATTGCCCTGACGTCTCTTGTGGCGGTCAACTCCTCCCTAGACGATGACGGCCTTCGTGCGGCCATTAGTGATGCCCTCATCGGTCACCAAAACGAGCTCCGTGAGTGGAACGCAGATTCTCTGACGATCCCCGAGATCCTTGTCACAATCGCGCCTAAGACCAAAAAGGCGAAGTCGACCACGATCACCTACAGCGATGTCGTCCTGACCAATGTACGCGCTGGTACCGCGGAGACGATGACCATTGGCGCGATTGCCACCTCGAACAAGCACGGCGCGATCCAGGTCGACAGCCTTACTTTCGATAACATTAGCCTCGCCAATATCGCCCGTACCACCACGCCAAGCGTAGCAGCGGAAGACACATTTTATCCGCTTTACGGCAACTTTAGTATCGCCGGAGCAAGCCTGAATGCCGACGATACCGAATGCGCGATAGGCTCCATATCGGGGGCAGACGTGCAGATGCGCCCAGTAGGAGAAGCGGTCGCCAATTTCATCAAGCTTGCCGATAGCGACATTTGGGACGGAAGCGACGATCTAGCGCTTCTGGCACCCCTGCTCACCAGCTACGCGCATCTGGTTACCTCTGTAAAATCCGGCCCGTCGGAAATCGAAGATTTCTACTGCCGCGAAGTGTCCGGTGACGACGAAAACAAGTTCAACGACCGCGTCGATATCGAGACGATTTCGATCGCCGCGATCGAGCCGGGCTTCTCCCCGGCCGTGACGGCAAAAAACATTCGCGGCACCTTCGAAGACGAGAACCACCTCTCGATCACTGAAATCTCCTCCAAGCCTTCTGACTTCTCCGACATCATAGCGGCGATCGAAGCGGCTCCGCAGCCGATCACCGAAGAATGGATGGACACCAACCAGCGCCTGCTGACGCCGAACTTTGCAGGCCTGTCGTTTACGGGCTTGGAACTCGATTTCGTCGACGACGAACCCTTTAAGCTCACCGTCGCAGATTTCGACCTCACGCTGGCCAATTACATCAACGGAATTCCGTCGAAGGCCGACATCTCTGCCAACAATATCATCGTCAACATTCCTGAGAACGAGAGCGATGAACTTCTATCGATGATGCTCTTGGCCGGTCTCACCGAAATCAACGGCAGCTTCCGTGTTGCCGGAGAATGGACCGAAGCGGACGAGGCGATCACCCTTGAAGAGATTTCCTTCGACCTCAAAGATATGGGCTCCGTGAAACTTGATGGCCTGCTCGTCAACGCCTCGCCAACGCTCTTTGACGTCGACTACATCAAGGCACTCGCCGCCAGCCGTGCTCTCGCCCTCAGCACCCTCAATCTCTCCACGGTCGACAACGGCATTGGCGAAGTGGTTCTCGCAGCCGTCAGCGGCGAAATGGGCGCCGACGCCAACGCCATGCGCCCGGTTTATGCGGATCTGGTGAAAGGTACGATCATCGCCTATCTCGCCGACCTCGCAGACGCGGCGGATCTCGGCGATGCTGTCAGCAAATTCGTTGCTGGCACAGCCAAGACGCTGAACATTGGCATTTCGGCCAAATCAGAAAACGGCATTTCGCTTGAGGAATTTGAAGCGGCGGAAGACGATCCAATGGCCATTCTGGCCAAGATCGACGTCACTGCCAACGCGCAATAAGACAAAAGGGGCCGATCAACCGGCCCTTTTTTTGTTACGCTACAGCTTGCGCAGCAATTTTCAGACCCCACGCAAGCAGCTCGTCTGCCCGCTCTCTCGTCGAGCCCTCAACATAAACACGCAGTTCCGGAGCATTCCCCGAGACGCGGAAATGCACCATGTCGGCAGAACTTGTGCGGAACTGTAGTCCGTCAATATGAGAAAACCCGGAGATACCATGCGGCGCGAACACCTGCTCCGCATAGGCGCGATCTTCGCCTAGGCGCTTCAAAAACGCGCCGCTCTTCTCGCTGTGCACGTCTTGTAACCGATCGGCAACAGCATGCTGCAACGGCAAATCAGCGACGACTTCTGCCATGGATTGCGTCGCAGCTGCGGCCAACCCAAGCACTGCAAGAATAGGCAGAACAGCATCACGTGTTTCAAGAGGCGCTAGGCGCTTACCGTTCACAAGCACACCCTGCCCCACAAATGTCCCGCCGTTGGCCTCAAAGCCGATAGCAGGCCCTTCGGCGCCCTCAAGTTCGGCCACCACATAAGGCGAGCCCACGCGCGTCCGAACAACGCTTTCAAACAAGCCTGTCCGCTCAATGGCAGAGTTCGAGGTCACAGGGGTCACAACAGTCTTGGCCGCGCAAAACTTGGCCGTCAGCAGGCCCAAGACGTCACCGCGTACGAACGCGCCGGTGTTGTCCATAAGAAGAGGACGATCCCCGTCTCCGTCTGCCGACACAATGGCATCGAGCTCATGTTCATCAAGCCACGCCTTAAGGGGCGCAAAAATGGCGTCGCCAAAGGCTTCCGTATCCACCGGGACAAAGTCGGTCCTGCGTCCAAGGCTCAGCGTTTCCGCCCCATGATGGCGCAAGACCCGGTGGAGAATATCGCGCGCGACTGTCGAGTGTTCATAGACACCCACACGCAGACCGTTGAGGGCGCCAATCGGCAGAATGGGCTCAAACCGAGCAATATAGCGCTCTGTCGCCGCGCCAAACTCATTTGCAGCACCATAGCCAGCGCCATCGATATCATCGTCCTGCAGCGCAGCGAGAATACCCGCTTCGTCTGCCTTCGAAATCTCGCCGGTCGGAACGTAGAATTTGAGCCCGTTTCGATCCGCCGGAATATGACTACCAGTCACCATGATCGCTGGCGAAGCATCGCTCATCGCATGCAGCGCCAGCGCTGGCGTTGGAACCGCTCCACAATCGACCGGCGTCATCCCCGCAGCGGTGACAGCAGCGGCGCAGTCCGCCAAAATGTCTGGGCTGGACGCGCGGAAGTCGCGGGCCAGATAGACTTTCCCACTCGTCGCAGTCCCCGCCTCTTTGAGGTAACGCAGGAAGGCGGCCGTATACCGCCTTGCAGCATTGCCCTGCAGATCCGTTACCAGCCCCCGTAGCCCACTGGTTCCGAACTTCAAGCTATTGGCTGGCGAGGTCATAGAGAGTTCCTGCTCAAATCGATTACGAATGCAAATACCGAGACTTATGGCAGACGGCTGGGTTTACCAAGGCCGAGATAGCCCAAGCCATGCTTGGCCACATCGGCTTCGCGGTAAACATTTCGCAGATCAACCAACAGACCGTCCGACATACGAGACTTCAACTGTGCAAGGTCTAGCGCACGAAATTCGTTCCACTCTGTGACCAAAACAACCGCGGACGCGCCGTCTGCAACCTCATATGCCGTATCGACCAGTGTGACATTTGGCAGGAGCGGTCTTGCCGCAGCCATCCCCTTGGGATCATAGGCCCGCACATGAGCACCAGCCGCTTCCAGACCCGCTATGATGTCGAGCGATGGCGCATCGCGCATGTCGTCTGTTTCAGGCTTAAAGGTGAGACCCAACACACCAATGGTGCGCCCGGCCACCGAACCACCACAGGCCGCAATAACGCGTTGCGCCATAGCGCCCTTGCGCGCCACATTGACGTCGACAGTCGCCTCAACCAACCGCATCGGGCTCGCATGCTCTCGGCCCATTTGCACCAGTGCCTGCGTATCCTTGGGGAAGCACGATCCGCCAAAGCCCGGTCCGGCATTGAGGAACTTCTCGCCAATCCGACGATCCAGCCCCATGCCCCGTGCAACTTCTTGCACATCCCCGCCAGCCGCTTCGCACAGCGAAGCCATTTCGTTGATAAAGGTGATCTTCATCGCCAAAAAGGCATTGGCCCCATACTTGATCAACTCAGCTGAACGACGGGACGTGAACAGGAGCGGCGACGAGTTGAGATTGAGCGGCCGATAAACCTCTGCCATCACAGAACGCGCGCGTTCATCTTCCAAGCCGACGACAACACGGTCGGGGTGTTTAAAATCGGCAATCGCCGCACCCTCTCGCAAGAATTCGGGATTGGAAACGACGGCAACATCGGCCTCGGGATTGACCGAGCGGATCAACCGCTCGACTTCGTCACCCGTACCCACGGGCACGGTGGACTTGGTGACAACCACCGTGAAGCGTGTGATCAACGGGGCAATTTCCCGGGCAACATCGTAGACATAGGTCAGGTCGGCATGTCCGTCACCGCGGCGCGCCGGAGTGCCAACCGCGATAAAAATCACGTCAGCTTCGGCTACAGCATTGGCCAGCGCAGTGGTGAATTGCAAGCGTCCTGCTTCCACATTGGCAAGGACAATCTGATCGAGACCGGGTTCGTAAATCGGGATGATGCCGCTTTGTAACGCGGCAATCTTGGCCGCGTCTTTATCGACGCAAGTTACCGAATGGCCGAAGTCTGCGAAGCACACGCCGGACACCAATCCCACATAGCCCGAACCGATGACCGTGATCTTCATTGACTAGTCCCTCAATCGTCAACATTTGGCCGTCCGCGCATCTGCTTAATGCCTGACCGCACAGCTTTACCTTCCACGCGTCGCTTCTTGGACGCAAGGGTTGGACGGGTGGCGATACGCGGTTTCGGCGGATAAGCGCCCTCGCGGATAAGCGCAACCAGCCGTGCCACCGCTTCGGCTCGGTTCAGCGGTTGATCGCGGTGGGAATTGGAGGTGATGACGATGACGCCATCTTTGGTCAGGCGACTGCCCGCCAGATCGGCGACCCTACGCTTGACCGGGTCAGGCAAGGACGGGGAATTGAGAAGATCAAAGCGCAGCTGTACGGCGCTCGCCACCTTATTGACGTTTTGCCCGCCCGGCCCCGAGCCGCGAACAAAAGTCTCGTCAATTTCCGAAGGATCAATCCGAAGGCTGCGGGTAATCTGAATAGGCTCAGCCATGATTACCCCCTCCTAGCCTCCCCCGCTTGCGGGGGAGGAACACATCCTGCCGATTGGCAAGACCACGCCATCAAACCGTTCTACGCCTCCCCCTACCAAGGGGAGGACGGGAGGGGGTTATAAGCCCCGGCGAAAACCTACCGCTTCCAACGACCTGAGAAATACACTTCCTCGTCGTGGATGATACGGCCCTTTTCGGTGGTCCGGAACTTGCCCGGCTCGACCTCTTCAATCCACTTCTTCTTGAGCATGACGGCGAATGTCTTTTCGCCGACATCCTTGAAGTCGTCGGGGCCCATCACATTGCTCTCCCCCATATGGTAGAGAGCTTTCATTTCGCGATTAGACGGACGAAGTGGCATTATTCAGCCTTCGCCGCAGCAGCAGCCTTCAAATCCGGCGCGGTAGCCTCAGCCATCAGATCGACCAGCGCGTCCATGAACGGACGGACCTGCTGACCTTCAGTACCAAGACGGCGCACCGAAACATTGCCTTCTTCCGCTTCACGACGGCCAACCACAAACATCAGCGGCACCTTGTTCACCGAGTGTTCGCGGACCTTGTAGTTGATCTTTTCGTTGCGAGCGTCGATTTCGGCACGAATGCCGGCATCGCGCAGCTGACGGACCAGCTTCTCAGCGTAGTCGTCCGCTTCCGACACAATGGTCGCGACCACAACCTGGGTCGGGGCCAGCCACATTGGCATCTTGCCAGCGTAGTTTTCGATCAGAATACCGATGAAGCGCTCTAGCGAACCAAGGATCGCGCGGTGCAGCATCACGGCATACTGACGCGAACCATCCTCTGCCACATAGGTAGCGTTGAGGCGTTCTGGCAGAACATAGTCAAGCTGCAGCGTACCAACCTGCCAAGAACGACCGATCGCATCCTTGAGGTGGAATTCAAGCTTTGGCGCATAGAAGGCGCCTTCGCCTTCAGCGATTTCAAAGTCATAGCCAGTGGCGCGCAGAGCATCGCCCAGCGCCTTTTCAGCCGCATCCCAACGTTCGATGGTGCCACCGAACTTTTCCGGACGCGTTGCGAGCTTGATCACCACATTGCTGAACTCCATGTCCTTGTAGACGGAGTACAGCAAGTGCACGAAGTGCTCGGTTTCGCTCTGGATCTGGTCTTCACGGCAGAAGATGTGCGCATCGTCCTGCGTCATCTGACGCACACGCATCAGTCCATGCAGCGCGCCATGCGCTTCGTTGCGGTGGCAGCAACCAAATTCGGCCATGCGCAGCGGCAGATCGCGGTAGGACTTAATGCCCTGATTGAAGATCTGAACGTGGGCTGGGCAGTTCATTGGCTTGAGCGCCAACAGGTCAGCACCGGATTCAAAAATCGGCTGATCATCTTCCGTGTTCGGCACCTGATCGGGCACAACGAACATGTTTTCGCGATACTTGCCCCAGTGGCCGGACTGCTCCCAGAACTTGGCGTGCATCAGCTGAGGTGTTTTCACCTCAACATAGCCGGATTTGTCCAGACGGCGGCGGATATAGGCTTCCATCTGGTTGTAGATGACAAAGCCACGTGGGTGCCAGAACACCGAACCCTGCGCTTCTTCTTGGAAATGGAACAGGTCAAGGTCGCGGCCGATCTTACGGTGGTCGCGCTTCTCGGCTTCTTCCATCATGGTGACGTAAGCTTCGAGGTCTTCCTTGGTCGCAAAAGCGGTGCCGTAGATACGGCTCAACACTTCGCGATTGCTGTCACCGCGCCAGTAAGCGCCCGCCACCTTGGTCAGCTTGAAGGCCGTACCAACGTCCTTGACCGAACGCATGTGCGGACCGCGGCAAAGGTCGATCCACTGACCCTGCTTATACATCTTCAGCGACTGATCAGCCGGAATAGCGTCAACCAGTTCAACCTTAAAATGCTCGCCCTTAGCGCGGAAGAAATCCTTGGCCTGATCGCGGGTCCAGATTTCCTTGGTGAATGCAGCGCCACGATCAACGATCTCAGCCATCTTCTTTTCGATGACGCGCAGATCGTCTTCAGTGAACGGACCTGCCGGACGATAGAAATCGTAGTAGAAGCCGTTCTCAATCACCGGACCAATGGTCACCTGCGTGTCAGGCCAAAGTTCCTGCACAGCTTCAGCCAGCACGTGAGCGGCGTCGTGGCGGATGAGTTCGAGCACGTCCGCCGAACCGGAATCGCGCGTCACAAACTCGATCTTGCCGTCAGCGTCGAGCGCGTCAGAGAGATCGGCCAGAGCGCCGTTCCACTTCATCGCGACAGTCTTCTTTGCCAGCGACTTGGAGATCCCTTCCACGATCTCGGTGCCGGTAGTGCCGCGCGGAAATTCGCGAGCTGCACCATCGGGGAATGTCACCTTGATCGACATTTGAAGTCTCCAGAAATTTTTGGTTTGAAGCAGCCTCCACTGGGCTGCAAGGCGGCCTGAATAGCACGGTTTTTCGTTTCTGCCAGCCCGCAGCGGTAGTTTAGCGCAAAGCTGTGCGCGGTTTCAGCAGAAAGCCGCTCAAATTTAAGCCCTACCCCTCCGCTCTTGGGGCAAAACCTATTTCCAGCGCCCATAGCGCCAGGGCGCATACCAAGCGCCAGCCGGCAACGCCTCCGGCACTGGATCATAACCATGTGAGCCGCCCGGGCGACAACGCCACAGCCGCGCCGCCCCCATCCAGCCCCCCGGCCAAAAGCCAAAGCGCCAAATACTATCTCGGGTAAACTCCGAACATGTTGGAAGGTGCCGGCACGTCCGCCCGGTGAATGCCGAAAGCGTATAACGATAGAGCGTAATGAGAAAAACCGCCGCAAACTTGAAAGGCAGATCGATTACGCGCCACGTAATATCGATGAATCGATGCATCAGCTTTGCGCGCCATGAGCTTGTTTTGACTCAGCATTCTCCACCGCAGCCAACACAGCTTCAAATACCAACATGGTGGAAGCGTGCCTGTGGGGGAATGCTCGTACCGGCTCAAGATATGCCAGATCGGCCCACTTCCCAGCTGGCACAGGCCCCTCAACGGTCAGCATAGCCAACATCGTATCGCGCAGCACTGAGAACTCCGCCACCGTCGTACCAACGATCTCTCTGGCAACAACCGATGCTGAAGTTTGCCCAAGAGCGCAGGCGGAGACTTTGTGGCCATAACCAGTGATCACGCCATTCTGTATGGATAGGTCCACTTCGATTAAAGACCCACAGACCTTCGCGACCTTCCGCGCTGTGCCATCGGGCGCTGCCAATCGCCCCGGATTTGGCGCGTTTGCCGCCAGATCAAGGATCTTTTCTGAATAAAGATCGTTCAATTCCATCAGCGAGACAGTTTCTTGTTCCAATAGCGTCTGCACCTTATATAGGTGGGATAAATGCGGTGTCAGTGCGGTAATTGATAAACTCACACACCGTAATGCGCCCTTGGGCGATTTACGAACGTATTGCTGGGGATGCCCAATTATGGACGCTCAAATTAACGCGCTCAAGGCGAATGATGAGACACGCTCGGCGACCACGCGCCCAACGCGCGAAGAAGCAGAGGCGGCAGTCCGCACTTTGATCGCATGGGCTGGCGATGACCCAACGCGTGAAGGCCTACTCGAAACTCCTGCTCGCGTCACCAAAGCCTATGGCGAGCTGTTTTCTGGCTATGCGCAGGACGAAAAGTCCGTTCTCTCTAAGACCTTCAAAGAGGTCGGCGGATACGACGATCTTGTTCTCGTGAAGGGAATCCCGTTCTACGCACACTGCGAACACCACATGGTCCCCTTCTACGGCAAGGCCCATATCGCATACCTGCCGCATGATGGCGTTGTAGGCCTCTCAAAGCTTGCTCGTCTGGTGGAAGTTTTCGCGCGCCGCCTACAGACGCAGGAAACGATGACCGCTCAGATCATCGACGCGATCAACGAAAACCTCAATCCACGCGGCGCAGCTGTTATGCTCGAAGCCGAGCACATGTGCATGACCATGCGCGGCGTAAAGGCCCACGATGTCTCGACCGTAACTCACCGCTTCACCGGCGTATTCGCTGAAGACCGCGTTGAGCAGGACCGCTTCTTTGCCATGGTCACCCGCTAAAAATTATGTGGGGGCCATCAGGCCCCCAGTTTCTTCACTCTCTCATTGCCGGGGGCACGCCGGCAATTCAGTACAATGCTGATACGGACAAGATCACCGGGCCAAGTCCGATGATGACAAGATTGGCTAAGCACTGCAGGTGCTCTTCAGAGCGCCCGCCCCATAGAACGTGACATCGTCTGCCGACCGCGCTAGAGCGTTTACCTCTTCCCTCACAGGGCGCAGACCATGACCTTTGCTTTCGTCAATCCCAAATCTCTCGATCACCACGCCCTTGAAGACGGCACAGAGTTTGCGCCGCGCTTTGACGCGCATGGCTTGCTCACCGTAGTGACGGTCGATGAAGAAACTAAAGACGTCCTCATGGTCGCCTATATGAATGCAGAGACGCTCAGCCTCACCATCGAAACCGGCATTGCGCATTATTACTCGCGCTCCCGCCAGTCGATCTGGAAGAAAGGCGAGACCTCTGGCGAACTTCAGCAGGTCGTTTCTCTTCGCACCGATTGCGATCAAGACTGCATTGTCATGAGCGTTCACCAAACCGGACGTGGTGCCGCCTGCCACACCGGTCGCAAGACCTGCTTCTATCGGCAGGTAACAGTCGAAAATGGCGAAGCCAAACTTGCCGACACCGGCATGCCGCGCCTCTTCGACCCTAAAGCCGTCTACGGGAAATAATACAGCTCTCCCCTTTGACGCCTCGGCTCCTAAAATCCCTCCATTTGGAAGATTTTAGGAGCGAGGGCCATCAGAGCTATGCTCGAATAGCGCAAAAGCGTTGGGTTAAAACTACGCCCGGCGCTCGAACAGCTGCACCATAAAGAAGCCTGCAAGGAACCCGCCCAGATGAGCCTGCCAGGCAATGGTCAGGTTCACGCCTAAAAACAATGGCAGGAGCGGCACAGCGGCGTTCAGGATCAACCAAAGCAAAGTGAAAAACCGCGCGCGCGGGTGCAACATCACTTCCTGGATTGAGGCCAGTCGCCGCGCCAGAATGACCCGCTCCCCTGTTTCGGGGTCGTTCGCCACAACGACTGGCTGGAACATAAATCGGATCGCCGCGCCGGTCAGGCCCGCAACGCCCCCGGACGCCCCAATCAAGAAGACCCCGTCATAGAGCGTCACCACGGTGAACAGCGCCGCCCCTGCGATCGCAGAGACGAGAAAAATCGCAATCATGCCCATGCCACCGTAACGGCGCGCCACAGGTGTTCCGAAAATCAAGAGCCAAGCAGTATTGAGCACAAGGTGATCCCAGCCCCCGTGCAAAAAGGCATGGGTGATCGGGGTCCACAACAGTGGCGCGGCATAGATCAAATCCTCGCCTGCAGCGATGAAACGCGCGGGCAAATAGGCGAACCAG
Source organism: Devosia sp. WQ 349K1 (assembly GCF_016595685.1). Lineage (NCBI taxonomy): Bacteria > Pseudomonadati > Pseudomonadota > Alphaproteobacteria > Hyphomicrobiales > Devosiaceae > Devosia > Devosia sp. WQ 349K1. Next base: position 749,204 of record NZ_JAENGO010000001.1, read on the forward strand.
TAGTAGAGTTGCAAAAGCCCCGACTGGTTAAGAACCAGGCTCGAGGCGATGTGGACAACGATCATCACGCCAGCAAGCACAGCGACCGTCGTGGGCAGCAAGAAAATGGGCTCACGCCCTTGTTTTTGTTCGCTTTGAGAGTGTTGATCGTGGCCCGTCATGGTCTGTCCCCTCGCCGCACAACAGCGATCGTTCTTATTAACTTTTCCACAATGCGTGCCCCGGCGTTAACCTTAATCAATCTTTAAGCAGGCAATTTGATCTACATTTTGCAATGTTCAGCGGGCTGAAGAGTAGCTGTTGGAGCTACCCGGACGCCAACGATGCGGAACGCTGAACCATGAAGATGCCGAGCACCAAGACGCTCTATACCTATTGGAACACGATTCGGGGTTCGCGCAGCGCTCCCGACCGTCGAGATATTGATCCGACCCGCATCCGTGAGGCACTTGCCAACACGTTTATCCTTGAGGTCGACGACAACGAAGAGTTCTCCTTCCGCCTTGCCGGATCTCACCTTTGCACTAGCTATTGCCGCGAGCTCAAAGGGCGCTCCTTCAACGCTCTTTGGCATGACCGCGACCACGACGCGATTGAAACCCTCATTCGCGCTGTCACCGAAGATCACGCCGTCGCGCTTGTCACCTTCCAAGGGACCACGGCCCTCCAGACCAAGGTCACCTTTGAGGCCATTTTGATGCCATTGCGTCATAACGGCTCGACCCACGCCCGTATTCTGGGCGCTATGACAGCTTTTGATGAGCCCTACTGGCTCGGCGTGCAGCCTGTCATCGAACAGCGCATCACTGGCCTCCGCCTCTTGTGGCCCGACGACATGCCAGCGGACGAACCTATGGCGCAGGAAGTATCGAGCGTCGTCAACGACGTCCCTTACGCCCATACAGCGGCATCAACCGCACTGCCCACAACAGTTTACGGCATAACTGCTCGTCGCTATGCACATTTGGCAGTGATTGACGGCGGTCGAAACTAAAGACCGCCTTTAAAGCGCCTTGGGATCTAACAATCCATACTAAGTTAACCAAGCTCCTCTAAGTTTTCATAGAGAATACTTTGACCTAGGAGCAGGTTGTCGATGCTTGATGATGGCAACATCTCCGCTCGAGACAGTTTTGCAGCGCCCCCACCAAGAAGTGAGCAACGCTTTCAACGCGTTAACGTCTCTATTCTCGGGCGCTACATGCTTGCCGACCGCCGTGAGTTCCCGTGTCAGGTTCTCGCCATGTCTCCCGGCGATGCAGTCGTCATCGCTCCCGTCGCTGGCATTATCGGCGAACGCATCATTGCCTATCTCGATCATTTGGGCCGAATAGAGGGCACGCTGGAAGCACAGGTCGATGGCGGGTTCTGCATGAGCATCGACGCCTCCCCGCGCAAGCGCGATAAAATGGCTGCGCAGCTGACATGGCTGGCGAGCAAGGATCTGCTCAACCTGCCCGAAGACCGACGCCACGAACGTGTCGTACCCGACATTCGCCATTCAACCGTGGTCCTGGACGACGGTCGCCGTTACAATTGCAAGATTATAGACATCTCGCTCTCGGGCGCCGCCATCGAATTGGACGTTCGTCCTGCAATGGGCACACCCATCGCCCTCGGACGCATGCGCGCACGGGTTGTTCGTCACCTCCAAAACGGGGTTGCGGTCGAGTTCGTCGCCTCCCAAGAGATGCTCAATGTCGTCCAGCAAAACCTGCGCATGAGCTAGTCCACTGATAATCATGGTTAATGAAGTGTGAATACAGTGGATAAAACTCATATAAAAACTACGTGGTAGTTTTCTTATCGAGCTAATGGCCGTTACCTAGAATGATCTCCAACTGGGAGATCGGGAACATGGCCACCACAGCAAAGACGCTTATCGCTGGAGTTCTGAGCGCCATCGCTTTGATGTCCGCACCCGTGTCTGCGTTGGACCTTACCCACGTTGCCTTTATCCAGACTGCTGAAAAGAACAGCTCCATCCCGGTTGGACATTTGGAGTTCTGCAAGTCGCGCCCTGCTGAATGCCGCACCAACCCAAGCCCAATCGCCGCCATGCCGCTTGACGCGCAGCGCTGGGAAGAGCTGGTCGCAGTAAACTCCCACTATAATCAAACTGTCGTACCGGTTGAAGATCGCGAACTCTATCAGGTTGATGAATTCTGGACGTATCCGAACGGCTACGGCGATTGCGAAGACTTCGCGCTGGCCAAGCGTCGGGACCTCATTGAAGCTGGTTGGAACCCATCGACGCTGATGATTGCTGTTGTGCGTGAGCCTAACGGCAATGGTCACGCCGTACTGATGGCACGCACCGATCGCGGCGACATGGTGCTGGACAACCAAGAAGGCTCCATCAAGCTTTGGAGCGACACCCCGTACACCTTCCTCAAGCGCCAGTCACAAACCCACTCCGGACATTGGGTAGATATGATTGACGCCCGCACCATTGTGGTTGCCTCCAACGACTAATTCGCCTGACAAGGCATACAAAAAGGGCCCCGCAATCGGGGCCCTTTTTCGTTCAAACAGCGAAGCGCTTAGTACAGCACCAAGACGTAAACGCTCATGATCAGGAGGCCGGTCACGAAAGACCAGCCAAAAGCCACGAGTGAGGAAATCAACATCGAGGGCATCGAGAGCGTACCGTCGTCTTCCTGCTTCCAGCCATACTGGAGCATGATGTAGGGCCCGCAAACAACGCTAACAACAAACCGAAGAAACGACTGGCCCAAGGTATTACCATCCACCCGCAGCGCCGCTTCTTCCCGCGTCAGCCACTGATAAAGATACGTCCCTGCCCCCGCCACGCTCAGTCCAACGCCCATAATAAAGGCGGCGAGTAGTAGTTCCCTGCTCATCTTCTTCGCCCATACCTGGCTGTATTAATGATTTGTTAAGCATATAATCTACTCTATGGACTGTCACCTCCAGCTGGATAATTTGGTTAACACCGCTCATGCACACAGCATCGACTAGGTCTGGACCATCCCATGCGGGGGTCGCTTACAATCTTGCAGCGATAGCACTGATCATCTTGGTCGCCGCTATAGGCTTGGCTTATGCCCTTGATCAAATGGGCAGAAATGACGCAGCACAGACACCAGATCCCGCGGACAGCTCCCGAATTATCCAGACAGTTGGAGGTCGCGAGCTCGCTATTCCCCAGACATGGTTCCGCACAGGTCAGGACACTCACGAGGGATTCGTTCAGCAGGTCGATTTGAAGTTTGCGCTAAATTTCGAACGCACCAAGAGCGCTACACTCATTGATGTCACGCTACTCCCACTCACCCGCGCGCGGGCGAGCAGCGCACTATTGGACACAGTTTACGTGCATCAATTTCAGGGCGCACTGCTGCAGACCGTTCCCGGCCTTGTCGGCAAAACGCTGAAACCAGCAGACGGATATGCGGGGGAAGTGGTTTGGTACGACGCCTTAGCGTCTAGGCCATTTGTGGCCAAATGCTCAACAGCGCCAACGCCGGCGCGGCCTAGTCGATGTGTACGCACCGTGCATCTATCCAGCGGGTTGGCCGCCATCGTTAGCTTTAACGAGGCAGCACTGACCCACTGGCGAGAGTTTGATAGCCAAATGGCTCCTTGGTTGGAGCAAATCGGCGCACTCTAAAACTTAGTCTTCTAGATCGATATCGAGGATCGACATGGAGAACATGTAGGACTTATCGCCGTCTTCGTCATCGACGTGGATCAGGCCGATGGATTCATCGCCGATGAACACTTCGACAGAGTCGTTCAGCTTGTGGCGTGGACGAACGTCGATGTTCTTGTTGCCAAAGGTGCGCTGCAGGAAGCCCTGCAGTTTGATGATTTCTGGCTGGTTCACAGCAAATGTCCTGTACTTGGGTTAAGCGCGCAATCTAGACCCTAGCCGCTCGCTGGCAACCCCTATGCCAACCATTTTAGCGGGAACAAGCCGTGTGAAGCTCTTGCACGCGCCCTACGAGGTCTTGTCGTAAACCAGCACAACCTGGTCCATTACCAGCGCTGGCTGGGCACAACCCGCCTCGCCAATCACCTTTGCGGGAACACCTGCGACGGTCACGCGCGGCGGCACTTCCTTGAGCACAACGGACCCTGCCCCCACGCGCGAGCAATCCCCCACGCGGATATTGCCAAGCACCTTGGCACCAGCGCCGATCAACACACCATTGCCGATTTTTGGGTGACGATCCTGATCAGACTTACCGGTCCCACCCAGCGTAACATTCTGAAGCATGGAGACATTGTCGCCGACGACAGCCGTCTCACCAATCACCAAGCCAGTGCCATGGTCGAGCATAATGCCCTTACCCATCTTCACGGCCGGGTTGATATCAACCTGAAACACTTGGCTGGATCGGCTCTGCAAATAGAGCGCAAAATCGCGCCGTCCGGCGTTGAGCATTGCATGGGCGAAACGGTGCGTTTGGATCGCTTGATAGCCCTTAAAATAGAGCAGCGGCTCAACGGCACGATCACAGGCAGGATCACGTTCCATTGTCGCGACGAGGTCAGTGCGTGCGGCTTCACCAATATGTGGCGCATCCCGCAAAGTTTCTTCGAAGGCCTGGCGGATCATGTCGGCCGACACATCCTCGTCCCCCAAGCGCAGTGCAAGACGATGAGCCAACGCGTCCTCGAACCGCGCATGGTTGAGAATATTGCTAAGCGCCATATTCGCCAATGCGGGTTCAGAATCAACGATCTGCTGCGCGCTCGCACGCACCGCTTCCCATACGGGATCGACTGATTTGATCTGGATCGACTGTTGAGCATTGCCGGTCATGGCGCCGCACTCCGTTTCATCGCTTCCCGACGATATAAGCCAGATTGTTCTCTATTCAAAGTCAAAGCAGCGAGATTGGTTCATCAAACAGCACCGCCCGAGTATGTTCTACTGAGAAACTCAAGAGCTACAGACTTAAACACCTTATCGCCCGTGGCCCGCATGTGATCCCGCTTGGGGATCACCACCGACTCACCCTGTGGCAGCAATTCTGCGAGGGGTTGTGGGCTCCCGGCCATTTCGTCGGCCTCACCAACGGCGACCAGCACCGGCACGTCAATACGACGAACATCAGCGCGTGCCATAGCCTCGCGCGATGTTTCCATGCAGGCGGCAAGCGCTTCTCGGTCCGACCCCGTATGATCGGCGAAAATCCGAAACTGCCGTGCCGTCGGATGGGTCAGACTCGCCAGGCTCGGCGCGCGCAGTCCGGCAATAATGTCATTGCCATCACTCAACCCGTTGATGAGGTTGAGCCCCATGCCACCGAAGACGACCGATGCCACCGTTTCTGGGGCTTGATAGGCCATGAACGCGGCGATGCGAGCGCCCATGGAATAACCCAACACCGCAACTCGGCTGATCCCAAGATGGTCTAAGAGCGCCAGTGCGTCCTCTGCCATCAAGCTCGGATAATAGAGGTCTGGATCGTGCGGTTTGTCGGATCCTCCGTGCCCCCGATTGTCGAGCGTTATGGCTTGGTACCCGGCCTCCACTAAAGTCTCGACCCACCCTGTATCGAGCCAATTGACCTTGCCACTCGAGGCAAACCCATGCACGCAGAGCACAGGCGCGCCCTCTCCATAAACGTCATAAGCAAGGGTCAAACCCGAATGGGTGAAAGTTGGCATCAACATTCCTCAAAAGAACTTAAGTGGGTTTTGCGGCTCACAGCGGCAAATGCAAGGCAAAAAGCAAAACACGCTTTCTCCTTTTCTTGGCATTGCTGTTTGGCTATGGTCGCGCCAATTCATCAAACCATTCAGGTTGGTATTATGGCGCACGGCGTAACCCCGCATTTCCACAACACCTCCGGCCTTGCCCGCATCGAGATTGGCTCGAAGGAATTCCAGTGTGTTGGCGCGCTGCCACCTTTCGATCATCCACACGTATACCTAGACATGGGTAAGGATGAAGAGATCGTCTGCCCATATTGCTCGACGCTCTATGTGTTCAAAGATGAGCTCGGTGCAGGCCAGGCCAATCCGGCCTCGTCTATCTTCTTGGTCAACGCCGCCTGAGTAATGCCATGGCCGCCACGGGCCGTCATTTTATCATCATAGGTGCCGGCATCGCCGGCATGACGCTCGCCCTTGGCCTCGCTAAATTCGGCGCCAAAGTGAGCATCATCGAACGCCAAACCGACATTGAAGAGTTTGGTGCAGGAATTCAGCTCAGCCCGAATGCTCGTCTTATCTTGGATCGCCTTGGCCTAGCCGAGGCGCTATCCGAAGTCAGTTTTGAGCCTGAGGCCCTCGATTCCTACACCCTCTCCAGCAAGGGCCCCATCGCAACGATGGAGCTTGGCCCGTTGATGCGCGAAAAATTTGGGTCGTCTTACGCCATTCTGCATCGTGCCGACCTAGCCGGAGTTCTGCACGCTGCCTGCCGCCGCTTTGCCAACATCGAAATCCACTTCGGCGTTACCGATTGGCAGATGCAGGACGACGTCGGCGGCGTCACCGTGCACTTCACCGCAGGACGCGAAAAGCGCGCCCTCCGCGGCGAAGCTCTGATCGGTGCCGATGGCGTCCATTCCCAAACGCGCCTGAGCGCCATTCGCGGTCCGCAGGCCGTATTTGGCAAGCGCATCGCGTGGCGTGCACTTATTCCCATGGAAAAGCTCGACGGCATCATATCGCCAAACCGGGTTTCCGTATTTTTCGCGCGAGGCTTCCACCTCGTGTGTTACCCACTGCCGCATCGCAAACAGTTCAACCTAGCGCTCTTTACGCCCGGCGAAGACATCAAGGCCTTGGGTCAACCAACCCTCAAAAAGCCTGGTGCTAAAGTGAGCGCGATCCTTAGCGCTGCGCGCGATCAATGGACCCCTTGGGCCCTAAACACCGTCTCCACCAATGTGTGGAGCCGAGGTCGTATTGGCCTCATTGGTGACGCCGCCCACGCCCTAGTGCCCTTCCAGGCACAAGGCGCAGCGATGGGAATTGAAGACGCCGCCGTGCTTGCGCCACTTTTAATGGGAACAGAACAGCCTGAAGCGGCTTTCTCTCATTATGCAAAACGGCGCCAGAAGCGACTTCACGCTGTTGCAGCGCTCTCCGCGCAAAACGGACGCATTTTTCACATGGCCTGGCCATTCAGCTGGGCGCGTAATGTGGTGATGGCCAAACAAGGCACTCGCGCTCATCTCAAGCGCTTGGGCTGGATATACAGCTATGATGCTGAGGCGCCGCCACACTAACAGGCGCCTCTTGCTTTCCCGCTGGCGTGCGTGTCATTTGCGACATGCCCTAGCGGGTGACTACAGGAAGGTTTCAAGTACCGCATGCAAGCAGCGACACGCTCAAAACTGACCCTCTCCTGTATCCTCATAACCATCCTGATCGACATGATCGGTGTGGGCATTATCACCCCGGTATTACCCGAATTATTAGAGGAATTGACAGGCGGCAGCGTTGCAAACGCGGCAGTTATTGGCGGCTATCTGGTCTTCGCCTACGCCTTCATGCAGTTCGTCTTTTCTCCGGTTCTGGGCAATCTATCGGACAGATTCGGTCGTCGCCCGGTTCTGCTCTTCTCCCTATTGGGCCTCACCTTCGACTATCTCATGATGTCGATTGCCCCCTTCGTTTGGTATCTTTTCATCGGCCGAATTATTGCTGGCATTGCTGGCGCAGCCCTAGCGACGGCCACTGCCTACATGGCCGATATCACCCCGCCAGAGAAACGCACGCAAAGCTTCGGCCTGATTGGTGCGGCTTTCGGCCTAGGCTTCATCATTGGCCCCGTTATTGGCGGTGAATTGGGCGAACTCGGCCCGCGCGTACCGTTCTACGCCGCAGCCGCCCTCGCGTTTGCAAACTTCCTCTTCGGCCTCTTCGTGCTGCCAGAAAGCTTGCCCAAGACCCGCCGCCGCCGCTTCGACATTCGTCGCGCCAACCCGCTCGGTGCCGTCCTCGCGCTTAAGAAGTACCCGTCAGTGCTCTGGCTTTTGGCCGTGCTGTTCTTCTTCCAGCTCTCGGCGCAATCCCTGCCCACAGTATTCTCCTACTTCACCGTGGAGATGTTCAACTTTAGCTCGTCCAACATTGGCCGCACGCTTGGCGCTTTCGGCCTTGGCTTCGCGATTGCCCAAGCTGTGCTGGCGGGCCCCATGTCGCGCGGCATGGGCGAGCCAGCTGTCGCCATGATCGGCCTTATCGCTGCCATTGCGGCCTTCGCTGCGGTCGGTATGAGCACCGATGTATACATGCTCTATATCGCCATCGGCGTTGGTTGCGTCTCGGGCCTCGCCCCACCAGCCATCAACGGCGTGTTGTCGCGTCAGGTGCCGGACAACTCGCAAGGTGAACTGCAAGGTGCGGTCAATGCCGCGAGCTCGCTCGCGACCATTATCGGCCCTCTCGCCGCCACGCAGATCTTTTCCTATTACACCACCACCCCAGGCTCGGCGGGTTACTTCCCCGGCGCACCATTTATCGCTGCCAGCGTGGCCGTCGCTATCGCCCTGATCATTTTCGCCGTGGCCGCATGGCGCTTTGAGCTGGGACGTCGCCCATCTATTGCAAACCACCCTCACGCACCCGAAATCGCCCCACCCGGCCAGGTTCGCGTGCCACCATTAGACGAAAACGATTGATATGCAGATCCGCCCCGCAACCCTAGAGGACCGCGAGGCGGTTCTCTCCATCGTCAAGCCAGTCCTCGCTTCAGGCGAGACCTATACCATCGACACCGACCTCGATGATGAGGGCACGCTCGCCTACTGGTTCTTGCCCAGCCACAGCGTCTACGTCGCTGAAGAGAACGGTAAGGTGCTCGGCACCTACTACATAATGGCCAATCAGCGCGGTAACGGCGCCCACGTCGCCAATTGCGGCTACATGGTCTCGCCGGAGGCACAGGGGCGAGGCATCGCCAAGGCAATGTGCCTCCACAGCCTAGAGCTGGCAAAGGAGCGCGGTTTTAGGGCAATGCAGTTCAACCACGTCGTGTCGACCAACACCCGCGCTGTCGCCCTCTGGCAGGCGCTCGGCTTCGCCATCGTCGGCACGCTCCCACAAGCCTTCAACCACCCCACCCACGGCTACGTCGACAGTTTTGTCATGTTCCGCGAACTTCACGACGAATAGAGCGCACGGCCAGCGCCCTACGCCGCTCTCCCCCTTGCATCCAGAGATTTAAGGCGTACCCCAAAAACAAAAAAGCCGGGGTCACCCCCGGCCTTTCAATCTCAAGTCTGAGCCAAGTCTTACTTGCCCAGAGTGCTCGGCCAAGTGCCGTGCAGGTCCGAACCGCGACCTTCGATGACGAAGCCGTGGGCGCCGAAGAAGTCGCGCTGGCCCTGAATGAGGTTCGCAGTGCCCTGCGCCTGGCGGTAGCTGTCGAAATACGACAGAGCAGCCGAGAGGCAGATCATTGGGAATTCGCCAACAGCGGCAGCAGCAACAACCTTGCGCAGGCTTGGGTGACTGTCCTTCATGATGTCTACGAAATCTGGAACAACGAGCAGATTGGTCGCTTCACCCTTGGCATAAGCCGAGGACATCTGGTCGAGGAAGCGCGAACGGATGATGCAGCCAGCGCGCCAGATCTTGGCGATGGTCGCGAGCGGCAGTGCCCAACCGTTTTCTTCCGAAGCCTTAGCGATAACCGCAAAGCCCTGCGCATAAGAAACGATCTTACCAGCCAGCAGCGCCTTTTCGAGGTCTGCAAGGGTCACGTCGGTCTTGCTGCGTACTGGCTTGCCATAGATGGCTTCAGCCGCAACGCGTTCTTCCTTGCGCGACGAGATCGAGCGAGCTGCAACAGCGCCTTCAATGGCGGTTGCTGGAACACCCATCTGCTGAGCAACGATAGCCGACCAAACGCCGGTTCCCTTCTGGCCAGCCTTGTCGAGGATCAGATCGACGAGGGCCTTGCCAGATTCTGCATCCACCGCGTCCAGCACGTGGCCGGTGATTTCGATGAGGTAGGAGTTGAGCGCGCCCTTGTTCCATTCCTTGAACACGGCAGCGCATTCCTTGGCGGACATGCCCAGGCCATCACGCATCACGCCATAGACTTCGGCGATCATCTGCATGTCGCCGTATTCAATGCCGTTGTGGATGGTCTTTACGAAGTGGCCAGCGCCGCCTTCACCGAGATATGCGCAGCAGCTTTCGCCGTTGAACTGGGCCGCAATAGCCGTAAGAACAGCTTCAGCATTGTGCCACTGGTCCTTGGAACCACCGACCATAATCGATGGGCCATGACGCGCGCCTTCTTCGCCACCGGAAACACCGACGCCGAGATAGCCAATGTTCTTTGGCTTGAGGTAGTCAAAACGACGCTGCGTATCGGTGAACAGCGAGTTGCCGCATTCGATAATCGCATCGCCAGCCTCAAGGTGTGGCAACAGCTGCTCGATCATATCGTCAACGGGTTGACCAGCCTTGACCATGATGATGATGGAGCGCGGCGCCTTCACCGAGGCTACGAATTCTGCAAGATCGTACTTAGGAAGTGTCTTTTCAGACAGGCCTTGGGCCTTTGCCTCTGCTACAAACTCGTCAATGCGGACAGCAGACCGGTTGTGCACGGCAACAGTGTAGCCCTTCTCTGCGATGTTGAGAGCTAGGTTCGAGCCCATAACCGCAAGGCCGATTAGGCCGATATCCGCTGTCGACATCCAAATATCCTTCCGAAGGTCATCGTGGTCATTCTGAAGCACGCCTAATAGGCGGCGGCGATACTGACCACATCATAGCGAAAGAAGATAGGTCAGAAAGTGCAATTTCCGACCATTCCGATCATCTTGTATGGCAGACTGCAGTCAATCTTGCACAGCTTAGTCCCCTGATCTAACAAGAACAGATAGAATTCCGGCGGAGCTGCCATGACCAAACCCACTTCGCCCTTTGATTTATCCGGAAAACTCGCACTGGTGACCGGTTCAAGCCGCGGCTTGGGATTCGCGATTGCCAAGGCAATGGCGGAGGCCGGAGCACGTATTGTGATCAACGGGCGTGATAGTCACGCTCTTGGCGATGCTGCTGCCACACTCAACGAAGCGGGTCATGACGTGAAAGCCGTGGCCTTTGACGTCACCAGCGAAGACAGCGTCGGCGACGGCATCGACTATGTTGAGCATGTCCTCGGCCCGATCGATATTCTGGTCAACAATGCAGGAATGCAGTTCCGCTCTCCGCTTGAGGATTTCCCAGCCGACCGCTTTGATCAGGTACTGACAACTAACCTCACCTCGGTCTTCACCGTTGGTCAGGCCGTGGCCCGTCACATGATCCCGCGTCGCTCCGGCAAGATCATCAACATTTGCTCCATGCTCTCCAACGTCTCACGACCCTCGGTTGCGCCCTATGCGGCGAGCAAAGCAGCTGTGGCAAATCTCACCCGCGGCATGGCCGTGGATTGGGCAAAGCACGGTCTCAATATAAATGGCATTGCGCCGGGCTATTTCCTCACCGAGATGAATGAGGCCCTGAGCCAAGACGAAACTTTTAACCGCTGGATCGAACAGCGCACGCCCATGGGGCGTTGGGGCCAGCCCGACGAATTGGGCGGGGCCGCTGTCTTCCTCGCTTCTGACGCTTCTCGCTTTGTGAACGGACACATTCTCTATGTCGACGGTGCCTTCTCAGCCACAGTTTGAACCCACCCGCATCATCATCGTGATGGGCGTCAGCTCCTCGGGCAAGTCTACCGTTGGTGCAGCCCTCGGCCGCGCCCTGCACGCCCCCTTCCTAGATGGTGATCGCTACCATCCCGAAGCGAATGTCGAGAAAATGCGCGCAGGCACCCCCCTAACCGATGAGGACCGTTGGCCGTGGCTGACCGCCCTCACCTCTGCCCTCAAAGACGCAGCCTCCAAAAAGAGCGTCGCAGTCGGCGCGTGCTCGGCATTGAAAAAAGCCTATCGCGATTTCATCACGGCCGAAGCCGGTGAGCCTGTGCTGTTTGTCTATCTCGATGGCAGCAAAGAGGTCATTGCCAAGCGCATGGCCAAGCGCAATCACGAGTACATGCCCACGTCGCTTCTCGACAGCCAGTTCGCGACGCTCGAAGTGCCCGATGACACCACCGAGCACGTCCTAAAAGTTCCGGTCACCGACAGTGTCGACAAAATCGTTCGTACCGTCGTCGCCGACCAAAAACACCTCCGTGCCTTCAAGCGCTGGCAGTAGTTCAGCGTTCGTCCGGGACGCCCGGATTTCGCGATAGGCTGGCGTTGGCATAGCGGTCGTCATTCGACACATCCTTGCCAACCCAGTCGGGGATCTCCACCGCCTCGTCGAGCGCACCCATCTCCACTTCTGCCGTCACCAGCCCTTCGTGCGGCCCCTCAAACACATCCACTTCCCAAGTATGATTGCCGTGCGGCACAAGATAACGGCGCTTCTCGATGACATTGGGCCGCGCCAGCTCCATCAGCTGCAACCCGTCCTCAACCGGGATTTCATATTCAAATTCCGCCCGTGCCAAACCCACGGGCTTGCCCTTGAGCGTTAAAAACGCTTGGGCATCATCAACCACACGCACGCGCACTGTCGGATTGGCATTGGTCGATAGATAACCCTGACGGAAAGCCGCGCTCGACGTCACTCCGGAACGCCAACCATCGCTCGAAACAAGAAATTTGCGTTCAATTTCAATACCCATAGGGCTCTTTCCGGAATCAATCAGACAATGACTTGAATCATAATGCGAAGCGCAGGCTTTGGGTCCATGAAATGATTGAGCCACCCGTAGGTGGCTCATCCTAAACTCAAGCTTGCGGTGTAAAACTCGATGGCGGTTGTGCTGGCGCGCCCCCGAACCGCCGCCCGACATAGGCCGCCGCCTTATCCTTGAGCTCAACGAATTTCTTCGTCATACCACTCAAGCGATTATCCCAAGCTGGATCAGGCGCTTGCCCCGCGATGGTTTTGAAATAGACCTCCATCATGCAGGCAATGGCGAAAGGCTCAATCAGCGCCACCTTCACCGCCCAAGCGAAGATCAGCGCGAACACGAAGCCCCCAGCCGACCAGCCACCCGGCATAAACCACACCAGCGCCGCCGCGGGCGCCAGCATCACTAGGAACACCACAAAGGCCAGCCCATAGGTGATCACAGTCAGCCATGCCGCGTTCTTGAACATCACCTTGTAGTTCTGCCCATAGAGCACCAGCGCCGTCTTGGCACTGTCCCATGGATTGGTCGATTTGGTGCGAATGGCATAGGCCATGATCACTTCATCAAGCAGCCCCACCGACAGATTGAGGAATGCCCTCAGCACGCCCGTCAGCGATTGTATGGCCGGGATTGGGATTAGCGCGGCAATGCCATTGACGAGACCCGTAATGGCCCGCAGCACACCCTTCACCAGCTGATCGGCACCAAACAACACGCTCGCCTCAGCAAAACGCTCTTTGACGATAGCACTTGCGTGATCAATCTGCGCCCGCCCGGCGGGGATTTCGCGCCCCTCCATCAGTTCAGACAGCACTGCGATATGGCCAGCCTTGACCACATAGAGAATATATTCGCGCAGGAAATAGATCACCCCGGCAGTCAGTGCGAAGCCTGCAACTCCGCCCCAAATCGATGATGTGGCTTGGAAATCAGCATCTCCGAAAGCGCCAATGCCCCAACCAATTCCGGCCCCAGTTCCTGTCACCAACACATAGGCGGCAGCTATGCCGAAGTAGACAACCATCCGAAACACGATGAACGGCCAAGTCTTGGCCATCAGGCCCAAAGCCCGCCCTATAGAAAAGTCCCACATGTCGCTTGTCCCTCAAGCTGTTGTTCAAGGGGGGCACTCTCTGGTAGAGGGCACATATGCCCGGACCTATGCCCACACTGCTGAACTACTTCCCTCCCACTGAACCCTACCTGAACGTCATCCACGTCGATGACGACATTCTGGTAGTGGACAAGCAATCTGGCTTGCTCAGCGTGCCGGGTAAAGACCCCAGCCTCTGGGACTGCATTCAGCATCGCGCCCACCAAACCTGGCCCACGGCTGGCATGTGCCACCGCTTGGACAAAGACACGTCTGGCGTTCTCGTCATGGCGCTGAACAAGCCCGCGCACGGCTTCATCGGCAGCCAGTTCGAGTTCCGCAAAACCACCAAGAGCTATATCGCTCGCGTGTCCGGAATTATCGAAGAGGATTCAGGCCTCATCGACCTGCCTATGTGTACCGATTGGGAAAACAAGCCGCGCCAGAAAATCGACCACGAAAACGGTCGCCCGGCGCAAACCGAGTGGCAGGTACTGGAGCGCGAAGAGAACGCGACGCGCGTAAAACTCACCCCCCTCACCGGCCGCACCCATCAGCTGCGCGTTCACATGAAGGCCCTTGGCCATGTGATTCTGGGCGATGCCTTTTATGCCTCTGGCGATGATCTCTCCGCTGCCGATCGCCTCCAACTGCACGCCGCCGAATTGGGATTTACTCACCCAACGACGAAAGAGTTCATGACCTTCACGGCCCCCGTGCCATTCTGATTGGACTTTAGCAGGAGTGAAGCGCTCGCAGAGGCGCTCACTCTTGCCCGATCTCTCGCGCGGGCCTATAGCAGCGAGCATATCCCCGCGCCCGAGAGAGGCCTTTATGCCCACCCGTCCGCTTCGTATCGCTCCCTCCATTCTATCCGCCGATTTTGCGCGGCTTGGCGCGGAGGTGGAAGCCATCGACGCCGCTGGCGCGGATTACATCCATATCGACGTGATGGACGGCCATTTCGTGCCCAACATCTCCTTTGGCGCGCCGATCATGAAATCGGTGCGTGGGGTCACGAAGAAGACCTTTGATTGTCACCTGATGATCGCCCCCACCGATGCCTATCTGGCTGACTTCGCCAATGGCGGCGCAGACATCATCACCGTCCACGCCGAGGCTGGCCCCCACCTGCACCGCTCTCTGCAGGCCATTCGCGCCCTCGGCAAAAAAGCCGGCGTGGCGCTGAACCCAGCGACACCTGTCTCCGCCATCCAGCACGTCATTGATGACGTCGATCTCGTCCTCATCATGAGCGTCAATCCCGGTTTCGGCGGCCAGAGCTTTATTCGCGAAAGCCTCACCAAGATCGCACAAGCCCATGCGCTGATCGGTGGTCGTGACATCGATCTGGAAGTCGATGGTGGCGTCACCGCTGCCAACGCAAAAGACATCGTCGCGGCGGGAGCCAATGTGCTCGTCGCTGGTTCTGCCATTTACGGCGGTAATGATCCGGCCACTTACGCAGGTCGCATTCAGGCCATCCGAGACGCGGTAAACACGCATAATGCCTGAGCCACGCATCGAGGGACTGAGCCACATGACCTTTATCGTCGAGAACCTCGACGGCATGGAGGAAATCTTGGTGACAGTCCTCGGCGCGCGCAAAATCTATGACAGCGAGGACAAAACCTTCTCGCTCTCACAGGAGCGGTTCTTCCATGTCGGCGCCACCGACCTCTGGATCGCCATTATGCAAGGCCAGTCTCTTCCCTCGCGCAGCTACAATCACATCGCCTTCAAATTCACTGCTGCTGATTTGGAAACCTATCGCCAGCGCATCGAGGCTCTGGGGTTGGACATGCGCGAAACGCGGCCAAGGGTTGCGGGCGAAGGCCGTTCGCTCTATTTCCACGACCGCGACAACCACCTCTTCGAACTGCACACTGGCACGCTGCCCGAGCGCCTAGAGCGCTACAAGCAACCGCCAGTTGAATCACATTCCTAAGCTACAAGGCTAAGCCCATGATCCCGCGCTATTCCCGCCCCGAAATGGTCGCCAACTGGTCCGCCGAAACTCGGTTCGCCATTTGGTTCGAAATCGAGGCGCACGCGACCTCCAAGCTCGCAGAGCTGGGCGTCGTGCCCAAGGAAAGCGCTGATAAAATCTGGGAAGTGATGAATGCTCGCAAGGCCGAGCTCGGTGACTATGGCTTTGACGTCGAGCGCATCGACGAAATCGAACGCACCACCAAGCACGACGTTATCGCCTTCCTGACCCACCTTTCCGAAATCGTTGGTCCAGACGCTCGCTTCGTCCATCAGGGTATGACCTCCTCGGACATTCTCGACACCACGCTCTCGGTGCAGATGAAGCGCGCTGCCGACATTCTGATCGCAGACGTGGATGCTCTGCTCGAAGCCCTCAAGCGTCGCGCCTACGAGCACAAGAACACCATCACCATTGGTCGCTCGCACGGCATTCACGCCGAGCCGACCACCTTTGGCGTCAAGCTTGCCGAAGCCTATGCCGAGTTCACCCGCAACCGCGCACGCCTCGTTGCAGCGCGCGATGAAATCGCCACCGCGGCCATCTCCGGCGCCATCGGTACCTTCGCCAATATCGACCCGTCGGTCGAAGAATACGTCGCTGAAAAGCTTGGCCTTTCCATCGAGCCAGTCTCGACCCAGGTCATCCCGCGTGACCGCCACGCCATGTTCTTCGCCACGCTCGGCGTTGTAGCGTCCTCCATCGAACGCGTCGCCGTGGAAATCCGTCACCTGCAGCGCACCGAAGTTCTCGAAGCTGAGGAATACTTCTCCCCGGGCCAGAAGGGCTCGTCGGCAATGCCGCACAAGCGCAACCCAGTCCTCACCGAAAACCTCACCGGTCTTGCCCGCCTCGTGCGCGGCATGGTCACCCCAGCGCTCGAAAACGTCGCACTCTGGCACGAACGCGATATTTCGCACTCGTCCGTTGAACGCATGATCGGCCCAGACGCGACCGTCACCCTCGACTTCGCTCTGGCCCGCCTTACCGGCGTGATCGACAAGCTCGTCGTCTACCCAGAAAACATGCGCAAGAACCTCGACCTGCTCGGCGGCCTGCACAATTCCCAGCGCATGTTGCTCGCCCTCACCCAGGCAGGCTACAGCCGCGAAGACAGCTACGCTGCCGTTCAGCGCAACGCCATGAAGGTCTGGCAGCACAATGGCGATCGCGCCGGTCTCTTCGCAGCCAACCTCAAGGCTGACCCGGAAGTGACTCTGTCCGATGAACAAATCGACGCCATGTTTGATGACGCCTATCACCTCAAGCATGTCGACACGATCTTCAACCGTGTGTTTGGCGCATGAAGCTCTCTGAAGTCGACATCCTGATCTTGCCGGGCCTCTATGGCTCCAAAGACGGTCATTGGCAGGTGCGCTGGGCGGATAAAATCCGCTCGGCTGCCCTTGTTGAGCAGGCCGACTGGTCAGATCCAGATCCAGAAGACTGGATCGACACCATTGTCAAAGCGGTCGAGTTGGCCGAGCGCCCCGTTGTGCTTGTCGCTCATTCGCTCGGTTGCATTGCTCTGGCCAAGGCCGCCGCGCAGCTCACCGATGGCAAGGTAAAGGGCGCCTTCCTCGTCGCCCCACCAGACGTCTATCGCGACAGTGCGCCGGAAGCCGTCAAGGATTTCGCGCCCGTCCCGCGCGATCCCCTGCCCTTCCCGTCGCTGCTCGTTGCGTCATCCACCGATGGCTATTGCGCGCTCGAAACCGCCGCTGATCTGGCTGGCGCATGGGGCTCAGAATTCCATGATGCGGGCGAAGCCGGGCACATCAACATCGAGAGCGGCCACGGCCCTTGGCCCGAAGGCCTGCTGATGTTCACCCGCCTCATGCAGCGCATCTAGCAAACACCAAAGCCGCCTCCGGGCGGCTTTTCTTATGGCTTCCAGAACGGTGATCGGCTGGCCCCACTCACTGTGTCAAAAGTGCCGCTCCTCAAACCCTATGCTCGAATAGCAAAAGGCACTCTTCGCATCACATTGCACTCCCGCACGAACAGTGGCAGTCCAATAGGCATATTGCCCTGGATCTAAATTACCATGCGTACTCAATTTTACGCCACAATGGCGGCGCTTGCATTGCTCTCCACCAACGCCACGGCCCAAGAGATTGGCTTAACAGGCGTCATTTCCACCGACTTGGGACTTCAGTCGATACATTACAACCGCGAAGGCAGCAGTTGGTATGTAAGCGACAGCCAAACAAAGCTGTTTACCCTTGATGCAAAGCTCGGGATCGCCGTCTCACCCGAATTCAGCATTCAGATTGACGCGTGGGCGCAAAGCGCCTCAGGCACCGTCATCGGTCAAGGCCCTGTCCGCTCGTACGAATACGACTGGGAAACGATGCTCGCCGGAGCAGCGATCCACGGCACTTACCACATTGACGACTTCTATGTCGGCGGCGCCATCTCTGGCGGGGGCTTAAGTTACAAGGAAGTCGGCTATACGGCAGATCGGCACGGCTTTGCGACCGTTGCACTTGAAGCTGGCTATAACGCAGAACAATTCCGCGTCGCCGGGCAACTCAGCTATACCGGTGCCGTCACCGACGACGCCAAAAACAACAAAAGCAATGCTTGGGTCGCTGGCCTCGAAGGTACGTACTACCTCACTCCAGACATGTCCGTCACTGCCCGGTCGATTTACGAGCACGAAACCTATGATGCGGGTTTCCGCGATCTGAGCTGGGGCGTGGAAGGGCGTTACAAGCTCGAGGACAAGCCTTTGATCCTGAGTCTCAGTTACTCCAACCGAATTGACTCCTTTCAAAACGCAGGCGCGTACCGTGCGACGATGCACTCGGTCTTCGCCGGGATTAAAATACCGTTTGGTGCCAGCAGCACCAATCTGCGCGATCTCGATCGTGCCGTCGGCTTGGATCTGAACCCCTATTATTACGGCAGAAATTCAATCCGCTAAAACACAACACCCCGTAGGATCCTTCCTGCGGGGTTCTGTTCAAGTCTCGTTTGCGGGAGCCCAATCCTGCAGTCGTCACCCGTCAACACGTGGAACAACGGCGGACGAACTAGGCACCCGGTCCATAGCGCCCACTGCTTAAAGTTTAACGTTACCTGCATGGCCTCATGCAGCGCTTTACCATCCCCTATGGATCCAACTGCCTGTCGCATGTTGTGAAGAGGTCACCGCAGGTATTGCGAAACCATGCCTGCTTGCGAGTTTGCTTTTCCTCAGCCACAGGAACCAGCGCACCCTGCGCGTCACGGGTAAGCGTCTGACGGTAATCCACCAAAACCCAATTTGCCTGACAAGCGTGAACCTGCTCGATCTCTCCGACCTCGGTGGCCCATTCGCCCTTCATATCGATCAGGACTGCGCTGGCAGTGTCCGGCGCCGCGTAGCCGTTCCCAGACTGGATATTGAAGCGAATGGAATTGGCCGCAATCCACCCTGGCGTGGGTGGGACAGCGCGTTCCGCTTCGGCATTTTCCAGGTCCCTCAATGCAGAAACCTTTAGCCAGCCCCCGTCGTACTGCACGATGGTGATTTCCGCAGGATAGAGCATATTGCCATGTGACGCGGTTTTGGACGGATCATCAACGGGCACGATGCCGAGCGCCTTGCTGTCCTTGTCAGGGGATTGACGCAAAACGACTTCCACAAGCCCATTGGAATAAGCCCATCCTTGCAGCTCGCAAGTCTGAACACCCTGCGGCAAGGGAAGAGGAATACCCAGACGCTCTGCCTGAGCTTGAGGCGCAATTGCGAGTAACGCTAAAAATCCCAAAAGCGGATTTCGAATGACCATAATACCGACTGGGTTCAGCTTGATGCGATCAGCGATATAGTGAGCCATCTGAGAACCCGACGAAGGACCAGCATGGATTTTTTTCAAAGTACCACACGAAATCGACCTCCCGCAGGTCAGTGGCGCGCGCGTACAGTTCAGCTTTCAACGGGCTATCTTGAAAGATCTGGACACTGAGATCCTGCTGCTTCAGCGCGGCGAGGCTGGGCAAAATCGGCCAATCCAATTCCTCTTTACTTTGCACGACCGTGAAGCGCGCCGGCATGGCGCTGCCCATTTCCTGAAACGTCGTCATCTCAATCTGATCGGCGCTCATATTTTCTTGTTCAGACGGATTGTTCTGAAACTCTGTCAGAAATGAATCAAAGTCATCCTCGGCACAGGCGGCTTCACTTCGCGCCGGTGCCGATAAAGCTAGAGTTGCCGCCAAAGCGATAAATACTGCAGAAATTCTAGCCAATGCCGTCATATGTCTCCTCCGCTTTCGCGGCTCAATAAATGCGTGCCTCGCGATCTTATGGCGACCTATCTGCACACTGCGTCCCGCTGTCCCGATAGGTCTACCTGATAAAACCTTACTGACTAACATTGCCTTGGATGTAATCGACGCGAGAGCACTCATCGCATTCGACACGACCTTTGCTCTGACGGACCGCCTGATGGAGCGCATCTACCCAAAAAACAAAAGCCGCCCTAGGCCGCTATTCCACTGGCGCGGCACGTGCGGCGATGTCCCAACAAAACCGGCAAGACAATGTCAAGAGTTCGACAGGGGAACGCAATTTAACCCCAGTCGTGCACGCACTGTCTCAAATCGCTCAAAATGCCGACCAACTCATTGAAATTAAGACGCTTCTGACAAGATCGGAATTAAATATCTTTAACTGGAAGAGCTGTTTTTCGGGGCCTACAACTTGGTCATCGACTTAGATTTGCCGGCGCATAAATGAGTAGATGCGTGACACGACAGGATCTGCAAGCCGACATCACCGGGTCTACCGACCCGTTATGCATGGAGCAAAATCATGCGTAAGTTTATTGCCCCTCTCCTCATTGCCGTCACTCTTGCAGCACCCGGAGCGGCCTTTGCCGCCTCGACAGTGGCACCGGCGGCCAAGCCCGCAGCCACCACACCAGCCGAGCAAACGGCAAGTGGCGTTGTGAAGAGCTTTGACCTCAAGGCACACACGCTGACCTTGGCAGATGGCAAAATCTACCAATTGCCCGCCAACTACTCGACCCCAACTCTCAAGGCTGGCGAGAAAGTCACCGTGCATTGGAAGATGAACGGCACAGCCATGGAGGCAACAACCGTCACCCTCGGATAGCGCCGTCAACACACTCCCAACAAAAAAGGGGAGCCTCGCTGAGGCTCCCCTTTCAATTGCCAATATCGAAAGCTCTTAGCCTTCGTTAGCGATCTGTTCGTTAGCGGTCACCTTAAGAGCAACCATCTTCTGACGAATCACGTCTTCACCAACCGACACGCCCTTCGCTGCCAGGTCGCCAGCGACCTTGCGAAACACGTCTTCATCGCCAGCTTCCTGGAAGTCAGCTGCAACGACTTCGGTGGCGTAAGCCTTAGCGGCATCGCCTTCCAGACCCATCAGTTCTGCAGCCCAAATGCCGAGCAGCTTGTTACGGCGGGCATCCGCCTTGAACTGCTTTTCCGCATCGAATGCGAACTTAGCTTCCTGACCCTTCTGGCGGTCTTCGAACGCGCTCATGGTAGCTCCCGTGTTGCATCTCAGCCGCATGGCTGGAGTTTCTTTCCCGACATAGGAGGTTCAGCGCCGCAAAGCAACGGTGTGCCTACGGTTCAGGCGGGAAATGCCATTCCGAATGGGCCTACAAAAGCGCTTGTTTTAGGCGCAGTAATGGCGCATATCCGGCTCAACTCCACCCTACCTATCCTTAGACAACGGATTCGATCATGAACCGTCGACGCAAAATCTATGAGGGCAAGGCAAAGATCCTTTTTGAGGGTCCAGAACCAGGCACTCTCATCCAGTATTTCAAGGACGACACAACGGCAGGCAACGGTGCCCGTCACGAGGTCCTCGACGGTAAGGGTGTACTGAACAATCGCATCTCTGAGTTCATCTTCACCAAGCTGAACTCCATGGGTATCCCGACCCACTTCCTGCGTCGCCTCAACATGCGCGAGCAGTTGATCAAGGAAGTCGAGATCATCCCGCTTGAGGTGGTTGTTCGCAACTATGCTGCAGGCTCGCTGTGCAAGCGCCTCGGCCTCGAACCCGGCACTCAGCTGCCGCGCTCGATCATCGAATTCTACTACAAAGACGATGCGCTGAACGACCCAGCCGTATCCGAAGAGCATATCACCGCATTCGGTTGGGCCACCCCAGCTGAGCTCGATGACATCATGAGCCTAGCGATCCGCATCAACGACTTCCTGACCGGCCTGTTCATGGGCGTCGGCATTCAGCTCGTTGACTTCAAGATCGAAGTTGGCCGCCTCTATGAAGGCGATCTGATGCGCATTGTGCTTGCTGACGAAATCAGCCCAGACAATTGCCGCCTGTGGGATATCAAGACCCGCAACAAGCTCGACAAGGACCGCTTCCGCGAAAACCTTGGCGATCTTGTCGAAAGCTACCGCGAAGTCGCTCAGCGTCTTGGCATTCTCGTCGAAAGCGACAACGCGCTGACCACTGGTCCGCGTCTGGTTCAATAATAGTAGGTCGAGGCAGTTCAGATGAAAGCGCGCGTCACAGTCACTCTCAAGAACGGCGTTCTCGACCCACAGGGTCAGGCCATCGAAGGTTCGCTCGCGAGCCTTGGCTTCTCCGGTGTTAACTCTGTCCGTCAGGGCAAGGTGTTTGATCTAGAAGTTGCTGGAACCGATGAGGAAACTGCACGTTCTCAGATCAAAGCGATGTGCGAGAAACTTCTCGCTAACACCGTTATTGAAAACTACGCCATCGAAATCCTCAATTAACGCCTTCGGGCTAATGTTCCTGTCGCACCCCTATTGGGTGCAGGACGGTAATCTCATGCGCAAAACTATCGCTCTCTCTGTCATGTTCCTCGCATCTCTTGGCCTGCTATTCGCGGCCTATGCGTCGGTTCCAGTCTAAACCATCCTGCCAGACCCCGCGCGACGCTCGAGTTCGCCTCTAGCGCCTGCAGCCAAACTGGCAGCAATGGTTCAAACGAAAAAGCCAGCTCACGCTGGCTTTTTTTGTGCCCTAAGTCTTAGCGTTACGCGACCGCACGAAGCCGCTTGCTGCTCTGGTCTGTCGTGAAAATATCAACGATCTGATCGAGCTCTCGCGCTTGCGCCTCCGATTGCTCGATCGCCGCGTTCATCTGCTCGACCAGCGCCGCATTATGCTGGGTCATCTCGTCCATGGTCTTCACTGCCGAGGTGACGTCTTTAATCGAGATCGCCTGCCCGCTCGCGTGCTGAGCAATCGCCTCCATAACCCGCATATTCGCATGCGCGGTCTCAACCATAGTCATCAGCGTCCGGGCCGCATCGGCAACAAGCTTGGTGCCGCCCATAATGTCATTGCTACTCTTTTCGATCAGCGTCTTGATCTCGCCCGACGCCTTACCCGCGCTTTGCGCCAAGCGTCGCACTTCAGACGCAACAACCGCGAAACTCTTGCCCGCCTCGCCTGCCCGCGCTGCTTCCACCGAAGCGTTCAGGGCCAAGAGATTGGTCTGGAAGGCAATGTCATCGATGAACTTGACGATGTCACCGACCTTCTGGCTGGATTCCGTCATGCGCAGCATGGCCTGATTGGCCTCCTGCATGATCTTACCGCCTTCGTCGGCTAACTGGCTAACTGCGAGTGCGTTGGAGCTAGCGTCATTGGCCTGCTGTTCGTTGATCTCAACGGTCTGAGCCAATTGCGCCATGATGCTGGTGGTACCGACAATCGTCGACGCCTGCCGACTGGTCCGATCCGAGAGGTCATTAGCACCAGAGAGAATTTCACCCGTAGCATCCTTCAATGCATTCGAAGATTGCTTGAGCTGCATCACAATCTCACCGAGCTTTTCCGCAACAGCGTTGGTGTTGTCCTGCAGGTCTGAGAACACTCCCTTGAACTCGCCTTCAACACGCAATGTCACATCAGCACGAGCGAGCGACTGAAGCACGATCTGTGTCGCTCCAACACCACGCCCAATTTGATCGACAAGGCTGTTGGTCGCCTCAACAAGCTCATTGAGA
Source organism: Devosia sp. WQ 349K1 (assembly GCF_016595685.1). Lineage (NCBI taxonomy): Bacteria > Pseudomonadati > Pseudomonadota > Alphaproteobacteria > Hyphomicrobiales > Devosiaceae > Devosia > Devosia sp. WQ 349K1. Next base: position 772,916 of record NZ_JAENGO010000001.1, read on the forward strand.
GCATGATCGTCATAGTGCCCGATCATGCGTTTCGAGAAGTCCCCGGCAAGGCCCGCCTCAACCACCGCGGCGAACTCAGCCTGCATTTGTTGCATCTGCTCAGCATGATGAGCCGTTGTTTCGGCTGCGTACTGCGCCTCTTTGGCACTCGCATGGGCTTCATCCGTACGCATCGCGGCGTCCTTTGTCCGCTCCTCTGCGAGATGCAGCGCCGCATTGGTATTGATCGTCATCCAGATGAGCGCCGCTGCCTCCAGAACCAGGATCACAGCGTGCAAGGCAATCCGATCCAACCCACCCGTGCCATAGAAAACCAGATCGCTAAAGAACAGGCCTAGCGCCAAATGGTGCACCGCCACCAATGCCGTGCCCACCAGAATGGCGCGAATGTCGTAGAGGAGCGAGCACATCGCCAACGCCGCGAAAAACGCCATATGCATGTCGATTTGCATCGGACTGCCACGCATAGCGATCAGCGATGCAGACACCAGTCCCATGAGCACAGCGACGATGAGATGCCGCCCAGTTGGACGCAGGCGAAACAGCATAAACCCTAGTGCCATCATCCCAGACAGGGCGACGGCGAGATATGTGGCCATGCCAAATTCGCCGAAGCGGACATATTCAACAGCGATAGAGCTGATGGCAAGAATAGCGCACAGAGTGCTCAGTGCGAGCAGCACCCGACTTCGAAATAGCTCAAGGCTCATGCTTCAAGTCCTTCTATTGGGGCACAAAGACCGCGTGCAGAGGTGATGAGCAGCGCCCCATATTTGATGACCCTGGTTGCGAAGTCCGGGTCGGGTGCGACTGCGACGAGGATATTTGAGAAGCGCGTACCACCAGCCAGTGTCCCCCCTGCACTGATGATCGCTGAGACCGCTGCTGGTTCATCGAACCAGGGCGGAAATATAACCCCTACCTCGCCGGTTTCCGGGGGCAGATGGTAGCCAATAACGAGTGTGACCAAGGTCAATAGCGCCGTGGCAAATGCCAGAACGCCCGCAAATCTATTTTCGGCTACGGTTCCTAGGCGCATACATACCCCTCCGCGGAATAGTGTCGGCCCTGACGAAATGCCTTGGACGGCATAAGGATGCCCCCTAAGGATTTGCGCTTTATGAATTTTGACACCGTGTAGCTGCGTAACTCGTAAAAAAATACGAGGGATTTTACAGGTTCGGGCCCAGAACTTATTTTTGAGCACCGTCAATGCTCAAACCTTCGTCATTGCGGCATGTAGGCTCATTGCCTTCTGGCTCAACTGCGCTACAGAGAAGCAACGCAAGGAGAGTGATTTGGAATTTTCCCTCACTTTGGTCATTGGCGCCGGGGTCTTGAGCTTTTTGAGCCCCTGCGTACTGCCGCTGGTTCCGCCCTATCTGACCTATATGAGTGGCGCGAGCTATGATCAGCTCAGAGCTGAAGCCAATGCCCCTGGTAAGCTGACGCTGCGCGTCGCTATCACTTCGCTCTTCTTCATTCTCGGCTTTTCGATCATCTTCGTTGCGCTCGGCGCCACGGCGACCGCATTTGGCCAAGCTTTCCGCCAGATCCTGCCGATCCTCACACCCGTCGCTGGTGTGGTGATCATCGCAATGGGCCTGCACTTCCTCGGCGTGTTCCGCATCGGGATTTTGGATCGTCAGGTCCGCCACCACGGCCCCGGCATGGCGTCAGGCCCGCTCGGCGGTTTCCTTCTCGGCCTTGCCTTCGCTATTGGCTGGACGCCATGTATTGGCCCCGTCCTCGCGGCCATTTTGTCCGTTGCCGCAAGCCGCGATAGCGCCACAGAAGGCGCCATGCTCCTCGGTCTCTATTCCCTTGGCCTGGGCATCCCATTCTTCTTGGCGGGCATCGCGATCGGCCCCTTCCTGACCTTCTTCCAGAATTTCAAAAAGCATCTGGGCGTGGTCGAGAAGATCATGGGCGTGATCCTCATCATCACCGGGCTCTTGTTCATCACCGGCAATTTCACCCGTATCTCGTTCTGGTTCCTCGAAACTTTCCCGGTATTGGCAACCTTCGGCTAAAGCCTAGAACAAATTTTGTGATCGCAGCGAAACATGGCCTTTGCGGCCGATGATGATGTGGTCATGCAGAACTATGCCCAAAGGGCGCGCCACATCGTTGATTTCTTTGGTCATGCGTATATCCGCCGCCGACGGCGTCGGATCGCCCGATGGATGGTTATGAACCAAGATGATCGCGGTCGCTGACAGCTCCAGCGATCGCCGTATCACCTCACGCGTATAGACGGGCGTGTGATCCACCGTCCCCGTCTGCTGCACCTCGTCGGCGATGAGCTTGTTCTTCTTATCGAGGAACAAAATCCGGAACTGTTCGATATCCTCATAGGCCATTTGACCTTTGAAATAATCGAGCAGCTGCGTCCACGACGAGAGAATTGGCTGATCCCGCACAATCTGGTCACGCCCATAGCGCTGAGCGACAGCCTGCACCACCTTAATATGGGCAATGGAGGTCTCTCCCAGCCCCTTCATCTCCTTGAGACGCAGTGGCGATGCTGAAAGCACGTCTGAAAATGAACCAAAGCGCGCGATAAGGTCTTTGGCGAGCTGCTTGGTGTCCCGCTGCGGAATGATCATATGCAGCATGAGCTCTAAAAGCTCATAGTCGGCGAGTGCTTCCCCGCCGACTGTTCGAAAACGCTCCCGCGCCCGTTCCCGATGTCCCAGATAATGCGGCTGAACCGCTTCACCTGTTCCATCGCCGGGCTTGGGAGGTTTGCTCATTTGCCCTGTCGCACCGCCAAAGGATTGAACAGGCCACCGGGCGAGAGCGTGAAGACCTCACAGCCCGTTTCGGTAACGCCAATACAGTGCTCGGCTTGCGCCGTCAGCGTCCGGTCCCGCGTCACCGCCGTCCAACCGTCAGCCAAAACCTTCACATGCGGTTTGCCGAGGTTGATCATAGGTTCGATGGTGAAAATCATCCCCGCCTTGAGCGGAATGCCCGTGCCCGCCGTACCATAGTGCAAGATGTTTGGCTCATCGTGGAACACGCGCCCCAGCCCATGACCAACGAAATCGCGCACCACACTCATGCGTTCGCTTTCCGCCACCGACTGAATAGCCGCGCCAATATCACCAGTCGTATTACCCGGTTTCACCGCAGCAATACCGGCCTCAAGGCTGGCATAGGTGGTTTCAATCAGGCGCTCCGCTTTGCGTCCGATTTCGCCGACAGGATACATACGGCTCGAGTCGCCGTGCCACCCGTCCACCACCAGCGTCAGATCGATATTGACGATATCGCCCTCGCGCAGCGGACGTTCATCGGGAATACCGTGACACACGACATGGTTGATCGATGTGCACAGCGAATGCCGGAAGCCGCGGTAAAACAACGTCGCCGGAACAGCGCCATGATCGCGCGCGAACTCATAAGCCACCCGATCAATGGTCGAGGTTGGAACGCCCGCCTCAACATATTGGGTGAGAATATCCAGCGCCTGCGCGGTCAGCTGGCCAGCCTTACGCATGCCCTCAAAGCCCTCTGCGCCATGCAGGGGAATCACATTGGGTTGGCGGCGAGCCTTCGTGCCAGCGTCGACATAGGTAATCATATTGGTCTCCTGAGCCCCCAAAATAGGCCGCTCTGACGCCAATGAAAAGAGCGCAGGGCGTCACGGCTGATTGTGCGGTGTAAAGCTTGACGACAGCGCAGGCTTGGCCCATCCAATTGCGTGCAAGGAAGGTCCCAAATGACACAGCAGAATGAGCGCGTTACCGCCGGGATGATTGTTATCGGCGATGAGATTTTGTCCGGTCGCACCAAAGATGTGAACATCGGCGCTGTTGCCGATTTCTGCACAGATCTCGGGATCGACCTCACTGAGGTCCGCGTGGTCAGCGATGAGATGGATCACATTGTTGACGCCATCAACGCCCTGCGCGCGCGCTACACCTATGTCTTCACCTCCGGCGGCATCGGCCCAACACACGATGACATCACAGCTGATGCTGTGGCCGCAGCCTTTGGCGTAGACCTCCCGATCAACGCGCAAGCCCGCGCTATGCTTGAGGCGCGTTGGAAGGAAAGCGGCACCGCGCCAAATGAAGCGCGCTTGCGCATGGCCCGCATTCCGGTCGGCGCAGATCTGATCGTCAACTCCGTTTCTGCCGCCCCCGGCTTCCGCATCGGCAATGTTCACGTCATGGCCGGCGTGCCCGTCATCATGCGCGCCATGCTCGAAGCCATTGGCCCCACCCTCAAGGGTGGCCGCAAATACCTTTCGCGCACCATCAAAGCCGGTGTCGGCGAAGGCACCATCGGTGCGCCTTTCGCAGCCCTGCAAGCCGAATACCCAGACGTCAAAATGGGCTCCTACCCGCAAATGGGCACTGGCCGCGCCACCACCGATCTTGTGCTGCGCTGCCCCGATGAGGCCCGTCTCGACGAAGCCGCCCAGAAAGTCTTGGCCATGGTTGCCCAAGCCCATATCAACGCAGGCATTGCCGCACCACAGATTGGATGATTGGCGGAACGCTCTAGCTTTGCTAAAGAGCGTTCCTCTCTTTTTCAGTTCCTAGGCCTGCGCCCTCCAGGAGAACAGCTTTGAGCACCAATAATCAGAAGAATTTTCCTGTCACCTGGGATCAGTTCCACCGCGACAGCCGCGCTCTCGCATGGCGCCTCGCCGGCATGGGCACGTTCGACGCCGTCGTCGCCATTGCCCGTGGCGGTCTCGTTCCAGCCGCCATCGTTGCGCGTGAATTGAACATCCGCACCGTCGAAACCGTCGCCTGCAAGAGCTACGATCACCAGAACCAGTCTGGCATCAAGGTTCTCAAGGAAATCTCCCAGCCGATCCTCGATCTCGCCCGCAATGGCGGCAAGATCCTGATTGTTGACGATCTCGTGGACACCGGCAACACCGCTCGCGTCGTTCGCGAAATGCTCCCCGGCGCCCACTTCGCCACCGTCTACGCCAAGCCTAAGGGCCGCGAACTGGTCGACACCTTCATCACTGAAGTCTCGCAGGACACTTGGATCTTCTTCCCATGGGACCTCGACGTCGCATACGCCGCCCCAATCTCCGGCGGCACCGACTGATTTTTCGGTTCTGAGAACCAAACAAAAAAGGCGCTCCGCAAGGTGCGCCTTTTTTGTTCGTACGGGGGCGTTGATCGGCCGAAATTCAAGCCCGTCCTACACCGCCATTGCTCGACTTGATCGGGCAATCCAGTGCTGCGCAGAAAAGCACTTGGACCACCCAGTTAGACTGAGTGATCAGGCGTGTGCCTTGCCCGGCCTATGCGCAAGGACACTCAGGGCAACGCTGATGAGCATCAAGATTATGGCAGCCATCTCCAGCGTGTTCGGGAAGCGCTGTTCCCAAAGGAAGCCGTAGAGCAGCGCAAAGAGGGTTTCGAACAGAACCATAGGCCCAATCAGCGTCAACGGCAGGAGGCGCGTGACATGGTTCCAGAGTGCGTTAGCGATCAGTGAGGCAAAAAGTGCAAGCGCGGCGCAAACGAGCAGCAGATTGATCCAAACCTCAGCTTCGCTTGGCAGGACGCCCGCATGAAGCGCAAAGGGCAAGATCATCAGACCCTGAACCCCAGTGACGACCCCGAGAATGAGATTCCAATCCTGCGCAGACATGTCGGTGCGGCTGTTGAGGTAAAAGCTGTTACCGACGGCAAATATGGTCCAACTGATGAGTGCGGCGATGGCAAGAATTAGCCCAGTCACCGGCGCATAGGCGACGGCGGTCTCGCCTTTGAGCAGGGCGTCGATCGTGATGCAGGCAATGGCGACGCATCCGAGCGCAAGCGCTGGCCACAGCTGCCGCAGCGACACCGCGCCTTCCCGGAAAGACCCTACCAGGGCCACGGTGACGGGAATAAAACCAATAATCAGCGTGGAAAGCGGCACCCCTGCCATCAGGATGGCATTGGCCAGCAGCAGAAAATAGAGCGTGTTGCCAGCAATTGAGAGGCCGAATGCGATGGCAAGGTTCCGCAAGGTGAGGTGCGGAAGAATGTTCTTGAACCGGAAGAGCAGCAGGGGCGCGGCGAGTAGGCCGTAGGCAATGTAGCGCCCGGCGACCAAAATACTTGGCGGGAAAGCGCTGGCCAAAGCCGGGGCCAGAAAGACGAGGCCCCACAGGGCGCCCGTAATCACGGCCAGGGCGATGCCAAGAGTAGTAGTTTTGGTCAAGGTCATAAGGGGAATTGAGAAGCGGCAGGAACGCTACGTTCCTATCTGAGAATTGCGCGATAAGCGCTATAGTTTCAGCGCCTCGGTGCAATCTTCACCCGGATTGGCCGAGAGTTTGGCACGGACCATGCGCGTAGTGGGTGCGGCCCCGGTCTCTCACTTATAAGCGGAAGATCGGATCGAGTTTCTTCTCGGTGTGCGCCAAAAGCCTGGCTTCGATGCGAAAATTGGCTCTGCGGACATAAGCCCGCAAATTGATTAACCGCATTGATTTGAATGAGAAAACCGTTGGTGCGGGCGGCGGGACTTGAACCCGCACAGCTATCGCCGAGGGATTTTAAGTCCCTTGTGTCTACCGATTCCACCACGCCCGCATTTGGCTGGTTGGGCAGTGTTTGTCATAAGGCAGGGCAGAAAACAACCTGTCACCCTTGATTCTTAAGAGGCCAGAATGATCGAACGCATCGATACCGGGATTGCTCCCTCTTCCGCTCCTATCAACGATGCCGTTCGCGCTGGAAAGCATGTTTGGTTGGTTGCCATCGCTGAAGATCCGACTACGGGCGAAATCGTCCAAGGCTCCATCGAAGACCAGACCCGCCGCTGCATTCAGAACCTTGAAATCGCGGTGAAAGCCGCAGGCGGCACCCTGCGCAATATCGTCATGAACCAGATCTTCCTCACCGACAGCGCCTATGCGGCCGGGATGAACACGGTCTATCGCGAATTCTTTACCCAGCAGCCCTACCCGGTTCGTGCCACTGTCGTCGTCAAGGAATTGCTCGCTGCGGGCCTCAAAATCGAAATCACCGCGACCGCCGTACTGGATTAAATCATGCTCCTCAAACTCGCGCTTTTGGAAGACATCAAAACTGGCAAAGTCGACGTCGTCTTCCGCCGCTGGAACCGCCAGACCGTCAAAGAAGGCGGGACGTTGAAAACGAAAGTCGGCTACCTCGCGATCAAGTCCATCACCAACATGAGCCCGGACGATGTCACCGAAGTCGATGCCAAGCGAGCCGGTTTTGCTGACGTCGCCGATTTCCAGAAGTGGCTCACCACGATGAAGGAAGGCGCTCTCTTCCAGCGCATTGAAGTCGGCTATTTGGGCGAGCAGATCTAAGTCCAGGGCCCACTGACATGTATGGGCGACAGCGAAACACTGCTCCGCCCATCATTCGCCCTAAAGTGCGCCCACCGTCCCCTAACCACATCGGGGACATTCCATGCGCTACCTTACAATTGTCGGAGTATTGGTGATGTCGATGACCTCCGCGCATGCTTCTGTGCTGCAAGCGGTAGAACAAGGCGACATCGCCAAACTGACAACGGCCATAACTGCCGGCAACGATATCGAAGAGCGCAATAGCGAGGGCCAAACAGCCCTCCTCGTCGCGACGTGGCAGAACGACATCGCAGCTGCCGAAAAGCTCATCGCCGCCGGAGCCGACGTCAACGCCAAGGACAATATCTCGGATAGCCCCTACCTCGTCGCTGGCGCCCAAGGCCGCGTTGAGATTCTAAAACTCGCCTTAGCCAATGGCGCTGACCTTAAAAGCGTCAACCGCTTCGGCGGCACCGCCCTCATCCCTGCGGCAGAAAAAGGCCACCCGGAAGCTGTGCGCGCTCTACTCGACGCTGGCGTTGCCCCCGACCATGTCAATCGCCTCGGCTGGACAGCCCTCATGGAAGCTGTCGTTCTCACCAATGGCGGCCCCATCTTTGTTGAGATCGTCAAAACACTGCTCGAGGCTGGGGCCGATCCAAACATCCCCGACAACGACGGCGTAACCGCCCTCGTCCACGCCAAGGCCCGTGGCTTTAACGACATGGTCGCCCTTCTCGAAGCCCACGGCGGCAAGTAATCCCCCTAACACCTCCACTCGGTCTTACCTCGCCCCCACGGGGAGAGGTCGGCCCTCTTTGGCCGGGTGAGGGGGCCTTCCCGCTTCTATAAGCCCCCCTCAACGGCTCCTTCCCCGCCCCGTTACCAGCGGGAGGCTCGGCGGGGTGATCCGCAAACACCACACAGCCCCACCACCCTTCATCCATTCGCCTCAAACTGACCTTTTGGCTTGCCTTTTTGCCCAAGACTCACCACAAGGACCTCGCGTCCCCCAATGCATAAAGGATTGACCGATGAAGGCAGCTGTCATCGTGTTTCCAGGCCTTAACCGCGACCGCGATATGATCGCGGCGCTCACTAAGATCGGGGGCGTAAAGCCCGATGTCGTATGGCATCAGGATACCGATCTTCCAGAAACTGACCTGATCGTTATTCCCGGCGGTTTCTCCTATGGCGACTACCTCCGCTGCGGCGCTATCGCAGCCCGCTCGCCGATCATGGACAAGGTCCGCGAACGTGCCGCCAAGGGAACAAAAGTTCTCGGCGTCTGCAATGGCTTCCAGATCCTGATCGAAGCCGGCCTCCTGCCCGGCGCGCTGATGCGCAACACCTCGCTCAAATTTGCGTGCCGTGAAGTGAAGCTCGAAGTCGTCAACACCGACAGCGCCTTCACCAAGGGTTATACCCAAGGTCAGATCATCCGCTGCCCGATTGCCCACCACGACGGCAATTACTTCGCCGATGCCGAAACGCTCGCTCGCGTTGAAGGCAATGGCCAAGTGGCGTTCCGCTACGCCGAAGGCACCAATCCAAACGGCTCGATCAACAACATCGCTGGCGTCTTCAATGACACCAAGAATGTTCTCGGCCTGATGCCTCATCCAGAAAACCTGATCGAAGCCGCTCATGGCGGTGATGATGGGCGCGCGCTCTTTGCTGCTGCCCTCTCTCAGGTCGCCTGAACTCTAGCTGCCGGACCCTTGCAATGACCTTCGCACAAGACCCCGCTGTCACCGCTGAACTCGTCGCTTCCCACGGCCTCAAGCCGGACGAGTACCAGAAGATTCTCGATCTCATCGGCCGCGAGCCGACCTATACCGAGCTCGGCATTTTCTCGGCTATGTGGAACGAGCACTGCTCCTATAAGAGCTCCAAGAAATGGCTCCGCACCCTGCCGACCTCTGGTCCACGGGTTATTCAGGGCCCGGGCGAAAACGCTGGCGTCGTCGACATTGGCGATGGTCAGGCTGTCGTCTTCAAGATGGAATCCCACAACCACCCAAGCTTCATCGAGCCCTATCAGGGCGCAGCGACCGGCGTTGGCGGCATTCTGCGTGACGTCTTCACCATGGGCGCTCGTCCAGTCGCTGCCATGAACGCTCTGCGTTTTGGCGCTCCAGAGCACGAAAAGACCCGTCACCTCGTCAATGGTGTGGTGGCTGGCGTTGGCGGCTATGGCAATGCCTTCGGCGTGCCAACCGTTGGCGGCGAAGTCGAATTCGACGCCCGCTACAATGGCAACAACCTCGTCAACGCGTTCGCGGCTGGCTTGGCTGACACCGACAAGATCTTCTATTCCAAGGCCGAAGGCGTTGGTCTGCCCGTGGTTTACCTCGGCGCCAAGACCGGCCGCGACGGCGTTGGTGGCGCGACCATGGCATCTGCCGAATTTGGCGATGACATCGAAGAGAAGCGCCCAACCGTTCAGGTTGGCGACCCCTTCACCGAAAAGCGTCTGCTCGAAGCTTGCCTTGAACTCATGGCCACCGGTGCCGTGATTGCTATTCAGGACATGGGCGCCGCTGGCCTCACCTGCTCCGCTGTCGAAATGGGCGCCAAGGGCGACCTCGGCATTGAGCTTAATCTCGACAAGGTCCCTGTGCGTGAAAACCACATGACCGCCTATGAGATGATGCTCTCGGAATCCCAGGAGCGCATGCTCATGGTTCTCCACCCAGAAAAAGAGCCAGAAGCCCGCAAGGTCTTCGAAAAGTGGGAACTCGACTTCGCCACCGTTGGCGTCACCACTGATGATCTGCGTTTCCGCGTGCTCTGGCAGGGCAGAGAAGTCGCAAACCTTCCGATCAAGGACCTCGGCGACGAAGCTCCAGAATATGATCGTCCATGGACCGAGCCTGTCATTCCCGCAGCCCTTGCTGCCGATGACGTGCCACAAATGGATATTGCTGACGCGCTCCTCAAGCTCGTTGGCGGCCATCAGTGCTCGTCCCGCCGTTGGGTCTACGAACAGTATGACACCTATATTCAGGGCAACACCATGCAGCGCCCGGGCGGCGATGCTGGCGTCATTCGTGTAGACGGCGCAGAGCACAAGGGCCTTGCCTTCACCTCAGACGTGAACCCGCGCTATTGCGAAGCCAACCCGTTTGAAGGTGGCAAGCAGGCTGTTGCCGAAGCTTGGCGCAACCTCACGGCAACCGGCGCAGAACCACTCGCCGCCACCGACAACCTCAACTTCGGCAATCCTGAACGCCCAGAAATCATGGGCCAGTTCGTCAAGGCCGTTGAAGGCATTGGCGCGGCGTGCCGTGCGCTCGATTTCCCAATCGTCTCGGGCAACGTCTCGCTCTACAACGAAACCAACGGTCGCGGCATTCTGCCGACCCCGACCATCGGTGGCGTTGGCCTTCTGCCTGAATGGGAAAAGTCGGTCCGCATCGGTTTTGTCGCTGAGAACCAGCCAATCCTGCTCATCGGTGGCCCTGCTGAACGCGGCACCCATCTCGGCCAGTCGATCTATCTGCGCGATCTCTTCGATCGTCGCGATGGTGATGCGCCACACGTTGACCTTGCCGCTGAACGCAAGACCGGCGACTTCGTCCGCAAGCTGATCCGCTCCGGCGTCGTCACCGCTTGCCACGATCTGTCCGATGGCGGCCTTGGCGTTGCTCTCGCGGAAATGGCCATTGCTGGCAATATCGGCGCGACTGTCACCGACGTCGACGGCAACGCACCAGCCAAGACTTTCTTCGGCGAAGATCAGGGCCGTTACCTCGTCACCCTCAATCTCGATCCGCAGGGCGATGAAATTGCCAAGCTTTGGGACGAAGCCAAGGCTCTGGGCATCCAGGCGCCATGGATCGGCTCCACTGGTGGCGACAGCCTCGCCCTTGGCGGCGCACGCGCTGTCAAGGTGGCTGATCTCAAGTCGGCACACGAAAGCTGGTTCCCGAACTACATGAACAGCTAATCGCGGCGCATCGCCCCGGTTGAAGACCTCATGGGCACATGCCATATCTTGGCATGTGCCCATTTTGCACAAACACTATTCCAGCAGGGAGACTACCCATGGCCATGGACGCCACTGAAATCGAGCGCCGCATCAAAGCCGCCCTGCCCGATGCCGTCATTGAAATCCGTGATCTGGCTGGCGACGGCGATCACTACGCCGCTCACGTCATTTCTGAAGCCTTCCGCGGCAAGACCCGCGTGGCCCAGCACCAGCTCGTCTACGCAGCTCTCAACGGCGACATGGGCGGTGCCCTTCACGCTCTCGCGCTCCAGACCAACGTTCCGGAATAAGCCTTGAGCGATCTGCGCACGTCTCTCGATATCATTCGCATGGTCCGACCAGAGGTCGGCACCGCGACCATCGAACATGAGATCATGGCAGAGAAGGCGAACTCCCTCGGAGCCGCCGAAAAGCGCGTTATCAATGCCATTGCCGCATTGGAAACAGGCGAGGACCGCAAAGCGGCCCTTGCCGAAGCCCGCGACGCGGTCTGGGGCTATTTCGTCCAGCGCGAACTGCTTGGCTTTGAAGACCACGACGAAGTCATAGCCGACCTCAAAATCCCCCGCCAGGTATTGCTAACACTCGGAGCCATCGAGGAATGACCCGAGCGGTAGTGTTCGACGTCGATGGCGTCTTGGTTCATGGCTATCATTCGCGCCCGGATGAACACGAACGTTGGGATGCCGAACTCGCAAAACTCGGCATCAACGCAGACCGTTTCCAGCGCGAATTCATCTTCGACATTTTCGTCAAACGCGTCCTCATTGGCGAAGTCCCAATGATCGAAGCGCTTGATCGTCGCCTCAAAGCCTTCGGCTACAAAGGCTCGAGCATGGCCGTGCACGATCTCTGGCTGAGCTTCGACTGCAACCCGAACACGGTGCTCCTCGACACCATCCGCCAGCTGCGCCAACACCCAGACGTGCGCCTCTATCTCGGCACCAATCAAGATCACACGCGCGCGCAATACCTCTGGCACGTCATTGGCTTAAAGACCATTTTTGAAGACATGTTCTATTCCGCCCGCTTTGGCCGGACCAAATACGACAAGAAATTCTTCGCTATGGCTGAAGAGCGCATGGCCGGCACGGACGAGCCACCGCTCTTTTTCGATGACACCCAAAAGGTTCTCGACGTCGCCGCAAAAGCCGGGTGGGACACTGTCCATGTCACGCAGGACACAGACGTCACCACTCACCCTTGGATCGCCGCCCGCCTCTAACGCCCATCGTCAAATACCGATGCGCCCACCTCGACAGACGGCCACGCCTATCTTATTTAAGAGCCAACTTGACCCGGCCCTTGAACCCGGATTTCTCGAAAGGTTTTTCCCATGACCGATATCAACGCCTTCATCGACAACAGCATCAAGTCCAACGACGTGTTCTTGTTCATGAAGGGTACACCCGATTTCCCGCAGTGCGGTTTCTCGGGTCAGGTCGTCCAGATTCTCAATTATCTCGGCCTCGAATTCGGCTCGGCCAACGTGCTGGAAAGCGGCGAACTGCGTGAAGGCATCAAGGCCTACACCAACTGGCCAACCATTCCACAGCTCTACATCAAGGGCGAGTTCATCGGCGGCGCAGACATCGTGCGCGAGATGTTCCAGTCCGGCGAACTGAAGACGCACCTCGAAGAGGCTGGTGTTGCGGTTAAGGCTGCTTAATTAGCGCCACCTAATGCAAAAGCCCCGCTTCGGCGGGGCTTTTTACTATTCTGAAACAACCACATCAGCTGCGAAGCGAACGTCCCGTATCGGCCGAACCCGCGCCACGGACTCAGCGTAAGTCGGATGCTGTTTATAGGCATCTAGCGCCGCCTGATCGGCAAACTCGCCATAAACCACCACGTCAACCTCATTGCCGTAGAGATCAACCTTAGTGTTCCGCGTCACCTCAAACTTGAGGCTATGTGGAATGGTTTTGAGGATCGACAGGCCAGCCACGACCTCATCAACGAGGTCCGGCGATTTTGCAGTAAAAAGAACGATATGGCGGATCATGGTATCCTCATGCAGTCCCCTGCCATGTCGTGCCAAATCCTCAAAACGTCAAGTCATCACAGTTCGTGATGCAACTCATGATTTATTATTGCTTTTCGTGATCTCGCCTTAGGCGTAGCGTCGCCGCGCACAAATAGGTGAGTCATGTCCGCGTCCGCATCTGCTCCACGTCTCAATTTCCCTCTGCCCATCATTATTCTGGCGGGCTGTATTATTGCCGCTATTGGTTTCGGCACGCGTGGCGCCTTCGGACTGTTCACCCTGCCCATTACGGAAGATCTCGGCCTCACCCGTCAGGAGTGGGGCATGGCCATGGCAATACAGAACTTGGCTTGGGGTCTCACCCAGCCCTTCGCCGGAGCAATGGCCGATAAATATGGTTCTGCTCGCGTACTTGCCTTTGGCGGGCTGATCTACGCCGCTGGCGTTCTGGGCATGGCCTTCTCTCCAGACATTCTCAGCCTCACCCTCACCACCGGCATCATCACCGGCGTCGGCATCGCCGTGGCCTCATTTGGTGTTGTCATGGCCGCCTTCGGCCGTGTGGTCCCCGCCGAAAAGCGCAGCTTTGTTTTTGGTATTGCCACCGCCGCAAGCTCGGCAGGCCAGTTCATTTTCGCCCCGCTCGGTCAGGGCTTCATCTCTGCCTTCGGCTGGCAGATGGCTCTTGTCTGGATCGCACTGATCCTCTTGCTCATCATCCCGCTCTCCAGCGCACTGCGTGGTCGCGCTGAGTCCGTTCCGGGCGAAGCCGATATGAAGTTCATGCAGGCCCTGTCGCGCGCTTGGGGCTATGGCTCCTATCGCCTTCTGGTCATTGGCTTCTTTGTTTGCGGCTTCCACCTCGCTTTTATCGGCGTTCACATGCCGGCCTATCTGGTCGAATGTGGCCTTTCGCCAGAAGTGGGCAGCTGGGCAATCGCCGTTATCGGCCTCTTCAACGTCGCGGGCTCGCTCCTCTCAGGCTGGCTCGGTTCACGCCTGCCCAAGCAACTCCTCCTTGCGCTCATCTACTTTCTCCGCGCGCTCGCCATTGCGGGCTTCGTTTTCCTGCCCGTCACGGAAATCAGCGCCTACATCTTCGGCGCAGTCATGGGCCTACTCTGGCTTTCGACTGTTCCGCTCACGGCTGGGCTCGTGACCCTCTTCTTCGGCCCGCGTTACATGGGCATGCTCTATGGCATTGCCTTCCTCAGCCACCAGATCGGTTCCTTCTTCGGCGTCTGGCTGGGCGGTCTGGTTTATGATCTGACCGGAGCCTATGACCTGATGTGGTATCTCGGCATTCTCTTGGGCCTAGCCTCCGCTGCGGTCCACATCCCGATCAACGAAATCAAAGACAAAAATTTCGCGGTCAAAACCGCGATGCAACATTAATCACACCATTTCGCCCGTTGCCTTGCCAAAAGCTGGCAACGGGTTCATGGTCCGCGCGTTTCTAATCGTCGGCTACTCCTCGCCGACCTCTAGGTATTGATAATGACAGATCGGATATCGCGCGCGATTTCGCGCCCGCACTTCATTGCCCTCATAGCGGCACTGATGACGATGAACGCTATTGCTGTCGACGTCATGTTGCCCGCCCTGCCCTACATGGGCGAAGCCCTAGGGGTTGTCAGCGAGAACGAACGGCAGTTCGTCGTCACCTCCTACACCCTCGGAATGGGCATCGCCGTTCTGGCATTCGGCCCGCTGACCGACCGCTTTGGCCGCCGCATTCCGCTGTTTGCTGGCATCACCGTCTATATCATCGCCGCCATTGCTGCCGCCTTTGCGCAGGATTTCACGACTCTCTTGGTGCTGCGCTTCGTTCAGGGCATGGGCGCCGCCAGCGCGCGCGTAATCTGCACTGCCATCGTTCGTGACAAGTATTCTGGCCGCGAAATGGCCGAGGTCATGTCTCTGACCTTCATGGTCTTCATGGCGATCCCCATCATTGCCCCAAGCATTGGTCAGGTCCTTCTCCTCACCGGCCCATGGCAGAACATCTTTATCTTCATGGGCGTACTGGCCTTGGCAATCATGATCTGGGGCTATTTCAAGCTCGATGAGACGCTCAGCGAAGACAAGCGCCGTCCGCTCAGCATCAAGAGCATCGCCTCTGGCTTCCGCATCGTCTGCACAAACCGCACGGCGTTCTTCTATGGCCTCGCTGGCATGTTCCTCTTCGGCGCGCTCATGGGCTTCATCTCCTCGGCCCAACAGGTTTACGTCGAAGTCTATGGGCTTGGCCTGTGGTTCACCGCTGCCTTCGCTGGCATCGGCGCCCTCATGGCTGTCTCGTCCTTCACCAACTCTCGCGTCGTCCGGCGCATGGGCATGCGTCGCCTCGCCCATGGCGCCATCTTGGTCTACACCACCTTCGGTGCCGTCATGACCATTCTGGCCCTGACCAACAACCTGCCCTTTGTCGTCTTCTATCCGCTTCTGGCGATCATCATGTTCTCGTTCGGCTGGACCAGCTCGAACATGAACTCGCTTTCGATGGAACCATTGGGCGCAGTCGCAGGCACGGCCGCCGCCACCTTCGCCTTCATCCAAACCGTTGGTGGGGCTTTGATGGGCATGGTGATCGGCCAGATGTTCAACCACTCTGCGCTCAACGTTGCAGCGGGCTACTTCACCATGGGCGTCATGGCACTGGTCTGCGTGCTCATCGCCGAAAAGGGCAAGCTTTTTGGCGTGGGCGAGCAATATGCCAATGCCGAGCCGATCATCTCGGAACACTAAGAACCAAAAAGGCCGGGCGCACTACAGCGCCCGGCCTTTTCCTTATTCTCGGATCATCTTGCGCTTTAGAAGGTAAAGACCTCACGGCGCAGCGCCTGCCAGCTCTCCTTGTCAGGCGCGATAAGCAGCCCACCATCAAGGTCTGCAGCGCGATAGGGCGAACCATCCAGCTTGGCCACATGCGCGCCCGCTTCCTCGACAATCAACGAACCCGCCACGTGATCCCAAGGCATGGTCTTGTTGTACATTTGGAAGTGCACGTGCCCATCGGCAGCAAGGCGATACTCATGGCCCGCGCAGCGATAATTGGCGGTCACCTTCACAAGGCTCAAATTCCCCAAAACCTCGCGACGGTGTGGTTCTGGAATGTAGGTGGTTGACGTCAGCCCGCCCATTTCTGAAACCGGCACTGGATCGGCATATTTCAGACGCTTGCGACGACCATCGGGAAACACCTGCCAGGCGCCACACCCACGCTCCGCCATAACGAAATCATCGCCCATCGGATCATAGATCACGCCCGCGACGGTTTCCCCGTTCTGCACCACGCCAGCCATGACCGCAAACAGCGGCAGCCCACCGACGAAATTAGCCGTTCCATCAACAGGATCGACGTAAATCACGACTCGATCCTCGAAGTTGGTATTGAGCAGTGCCGCATTGGCCGACACCGCTTCTTCGCCAATCACAGTATGGCGCGGCGAATGCTCATTGATCGCCGCCGTAATCACGCGCTCGGCGTTGACGTCCGCCTCGGTCACCAGATCAAAAGCGCTGGTTTTGGTCTGCACCGCGCCCTCATCGAGTTTGCGGAACCGCGGCAGGATTTCCTGCTGTGCGGCTTGTTTCAAAATCGCGGCGAGACGGTCGATGTTCATTCGGCAACTTTCTGCTGAGCAGCAAGGGACGCAAAATCAAACAGGCGCGTATCCAGCATATGGCTGGCATTGATATTGCCCATGGCCCGGATCATCGTATCCTTGCGGCCCGGCATACGCTTTTCAATATCGGTGAGCATGGCCTTCATCGCATTGCGCTCCAGCCCATCCTGCGAACCGCACAGGTCGCATGGAATAATCGGGAACTGCATGTGGTCGGAGAATTTTTGCAAATCCTCTTCCGCGCAGAAAATCAGCGGACGCAGAACTTCGAGATCGCCCTCGTCATTGACCAGTTTCGCCGGCATTGCCGCCAGCTTGCCGCCATGGAACATGTTCATAAAAAAGGTTTCGAGGCTGTCGTCGCGATGGTGTCCCAGCACCAGCGCCGTACAGCCCTCTTCACGTGCAATGCGATAAAGATTGCCGCGCCGTAAGCGCGAGCACAGCGAACAATAGGTTGCTCCCTGCGGCAGCTTATCGGTCACAATCGAATAGGTGTCCTTGTATTCGATACGGTGCTCGATGCCCAATTCGCTCAAAAACGCAGGCAGGATGTGCTTCGGGAAATTCGGCTGCCCTTGGTCGAGATTGCACGCCAACAGCTCAACCGGCAGCATGCCGCGCGCCTTGAGGTCGAGCAGCAGCGCCAAAAGCCCATAGCTATCCTTGCCGCCCGACAGCGCAATCAGCCACTTCTCGCCCGGACGGACCATGGCGAACTTCTCAAGCGCTTCGCGAGTATTGCGAATGAGGCGCTTACGCAGCTTATTAAATTCCACCGAACGCGGCGCTTTAGCGAAGATGGGATGGATGCCGGTATCAGCATCCTCATCCAGCGTAGCTTGGGCTTCCATCACCGCGGACATTGGCAAAACTCTCTTCATCAGACGTAAGCTTGCTGATACCGCCGATAGCCCGGAATTGAAAGGGAAAGGCAAACTCGTGAACGCACTTACTTACCGCAGTGTAACTTGTGTGAATCTGCGGTTCGCCTCTAGATAAGGCAATATTGAACACCTCGGGAGATTTCGGTGTTTCGGTCTTTTTTCCCCGTACCCAAACTGTTTTTCGGCTCTGCCGCGCTATGGCTTCTCGCCGCCGTCGTGATCTGGTTCACCGTTGGCGATGCGATCCGACCCTATATCAGCATTGATCGCTTCACCCATCCGGTCGCAATCGAGGCTACGACTGCCCCAACCACTGCTCAAACGGCTACGACAGAAACCGCGGCACCCGACGCTGTCGCCACGACGACTGCCGACGCCGGAGACACCACCGAACCCGCCCCGAACCCAACCGCCGCTGCGGAAGCTGGGGCCAAGCTCGATTTCCTGAACGGTGATCGCGTCTGGCTCTATCAGTTCGTGTTGATCACAGCCCTGATCTTCTGCGTCTTCTGGTATTTCTACCAGCGCAATGATTGGTATTGGTGGTCAGTGGTGTCCACCACGGTCATCCTGCTGATCATCTATTTCCAAGTGCAGGTATCGGCCTTCGTCAACGAATGGTCCGGCTCGTTCTTCAACACCATCCAGCTTGCGCTCACGCAACCCGGATCGGTCTCGGCCGACCAGCTCTACGGCCTCGTTGGCACCATTTTGTTGGTTGCGCTCCCCAGCGTGCTGGTCTCGGTTCTGCTCGCCTTCTACACCTCGCACTACGTCTTCCGTTGGCGTAAGGCGATGAACTTCTACTACATGGCCCATTGGCCAAAGATCCGCCAAACCGAAGGCGCGGCGCAGCGTGTTCAAGAAGACACCATGCGCTTTGCCCAGATCATGGAAGATCTCGGCACCGCATTCTTCGACAGCTTGATTACGCTCGTCGTCTTCCTCCCCCTGCTTTGGACGCTCTCCGCAAACATCAGCGAATTGCCACTCTTCGGCGACGTTCCCGGTGGTCTGGTATGGGTCGCCTTGGTCGGCGCAGCAGCTGGCACAGCTTTGCTTGCTGTCGTGGGGATCAAGCTGCCAGGCCTCAACTTCGCCAACCAGCGCGTTGAAGCGGCCTATCGTAAGGAACTCGTTCTCGGCGAAGATCAAGCCGATCGCGCCCAACCCGCGACCATCCGTGAGCTCTTTGCGGGCGTGCAGAAGAACTACTTCCGCCTCTATTTCCACTACACCTACTTCAATCTGACCCGCTACGGTTACAACCAAGTCATCGGCTATGTGCCGCTCTTGGTGATGGCCCCGTCCATTCTGGCCGGCACGCTCACCATGGGCCTCTACCAGCAGATCCAGATCGCCTTCGGGCAGGTGTTCAGCTCCTTCCAGTTCTTCGCCCGCGCTTGGACGGTCATCGTGGAGCTGCAATCGGTCATCATGCGCTTGCGTCAGTTCGAGAGCCACATCCCGAACGACCAGGAGCCAATCAAGGTAAGCGTCTCCGGCGCAACGACCTAAGCAATCAAAGCCGCCCCCTGGGGCGGCTTTTTTGTCCCCGAGCGGGCCGCTACCTGCCACGTCCCCAGATCGTGCCCTCGCGCAAATCTGTCGGGGTCGTCACATCCTTCCCCTCCTAAGCAACCCTCTTTGCAGAGCCCGAACGCTGTGGACACAGGCCTGCAAGGGGATACTGCGCGGGGCATAGTTCTTTGCCCTGCGGACCAGTCGGGACAGTCACGGAATAAATATTACAAGGAACTGGGAACTTATCTGCAGCAAACAACTTACCTCAGGAGATAGCCGGGAATGACACATCAAGTCTCTCCCATCCAAAGTTTTTTTGCCTGCTGAGTTCATGTATGTTTGTATTGACTAGTCGCCGCGCACTGGCGCTGGCAATAGGCCTCACAGCCTTAACTCTTCCAGCAATTGCCCCAGCAAAAGCGGCAGATCTTCCCCTCAACTGGGTTCATCCCCCAGTTGCAGCGCCAGCCCCCCAAGCTGTCGAAGAAGACTGTGAAATCTTAGTGGATCTGCCGGCAGCAGACTTGGCCGCATTTTATGCGCGCAATCCTCACTGCCCAGAGACGGCGGTTACGCCGTCAGTTGAAACTCCCCCTGCGGCAGGAACGACGCCAGCACCATCCCCGGGTGGCACGACCGCCAATGGCCCGCAGATTTCCATCGATCGTCCTCCACCACCAGACGAAGACGACTGGGGCCCACACAGCACGCCCCCTCCGTCCTCCAGTGGCCCTCAAATATCCATCGACCGGCCACCGCCACCAGACGAAGACGATTGGGGCCCACACAGCACGCCGTCTCCTTCGCCCAGTGGTCCTCAGATATCCATCGACCGACCACCACCGCCAGACGAAGACGATTGGGGCCCACACAGCACACCGTCCTCCGACTCCAGTGGTCCTCAGATATCCATCGACAGGCCACCACCGCCAGACGACGACGACTGGGGCCCACACAGCACACCGTCCTCCGACTCCAGTGGTCCTCAGATCTCCATCGACCGGCCACCGCCGCCAGACGAAGACGACTGGGGCCCACATAACCTGTAGGCGATCACCGCCGCAGTCCCTCCATCGAACTTGCCTCCTCTCCCCCTCCAATGTGCCAGTCCAGGCGAACCTCCCTCCCCTATGCGGGGCGGGATCGAGGGCGAGATAGCCAACCCCAAAACAAAAAAGGGCCGCTCCGAAGAGCGACCCTTTCCGTATCGAAAAATTCGAAACGCGGATTAACGCGAGTAGAATTCGACGACCAGGTTTGGTTCCATCTGAACTGGGTACGGAACGTCCGACAGAGCCGGAACGCGCACGTAGGTCGCAGTCATCTTGTGGTGGTCAACATCGACGTAATCTGGAACGTCGCGTTCAGCAAGCTGAACAGCTTCGAGCAGAACGGTGAGCTGCTTGGAGCGCTCACGAACTTCGATCTTGTCACCAACCTTGACCTGGTAGGAAGGAATGTTGACGCGCTTACCGTTGACCAGAATGTGGCCGTGGTTCACGAACTGACGAGCTGCGAATGGAGTAGCAACGAACTTCGCGCGATACACGATCGCGTCCAGACGGCTTTCCAGCAGACCGATTAGGTTTTCACCGGTATCGCCCTTGCGACGAGCTGCTTCGTCATAAAGACGACGGAAGCCCTTTTCGGTGATGGAAGCGTAGTAGCCCTTGAGTTTCTGCTTAGCGCGGAGCTGTAGGCCGTAGTCGGAGAGCTTGCCCTTGCGACGCTGACCATGCTGGCCTGGGCCATATGCACGGGTGTTCAGCGGGGACTTTGGGCGGCCCCAGATGTTTTCGCCAAGACGACGATCGATCTTGTACTTAACGGAATGACGCTTCGACATCGCGTATCCTTCTCGTAGAGAGTTGAAGGTTTCGCGCCCTCCTTTGCCTTGCTTGCACAAGGCCGACAGACTCCCTTGCGAGAATCCCGGGTGCGCCTATAGCCCCGAAGGGCGGGATAGGTGAGCCGGTGTTTATTGACCGACTCCCCAAGAGTCAACCCAAAGTACCGGAAAACGCGGCAATCTTCCGCCCACGTCGTCGCTTTTTGCGCTCTCGCTACACCATGCGCTTGTTGATCTGCCGCTGCTCACGCAATTGCGGAAAGACCCGGCTCCAGATCACAGCAATTGCCATGGCCCCAAACCCGCCGATCACCACCGCTGGCACAGCGCCAATGAAATGCGCCACAGTCCCGGCCCGGAACTCGCCTAGCTCATTGGACGCACCGATAAACACCGAATTCACCGCATTGACGCGACCACGCACCTCTTCGGGTGTCCACAGCTGCATGATGGTTTCGCGAATGGTCACGCTGACCATGTCCGAGGCTCCGACCAATATGAGAGCCGGGATCGAAAGCCACACGGTCGAAGACAGTCCAAAAATCACCGTAAACAGGCCGAACAGCCCAACAAACAAAAACAGCAACTTCCCGGCATGATCACGGATCGGGAACCGCGTGAGGTAGAGCGCCATGGCAATGGCCCCGATCCCCGGCGACGCGCGCAGCAGCCCCAGTTCCACTGGGCCCGCATGCAAAATATCCTTGGTATAGATCGGCAGCAGCGCATAGGCCCCGCCCATCAACACCGCGAACATATCGAGCGAGATCGCGCCCAACACGACCTTGTTCGAAAATATGTAGCGAAAGCCGCCGAAAATGGTCTCAAGGCTCGTCGCTTGGCCTGCCTTATGCTGCGCAGGCTTGGGGATCAGCATCACGGTGATCATACCACCGGCCAAAAGCAGGGCCGCTGTCCCGAACGCGAAGGCCGGACCAATCCCATAGAGCAAGCCACCCAAGGCTGGTCCGGTGATGGAGGCGAATTGCCAGGCCGAAGCGTTGACCGTGATCGCGTTTGAGAGCGCCTCTGATGGTACAAGGTTCGGAGCCAGAGACTGCGCCGCCGGTCCCCAGAACGCCCGCGCCGTGCCCAAGAACACCAGCACAACGAACATCGGCCAGACCTCGTCGCTGTTCCCCCCTGTCAGCACCAAAAAGCTCAGTGCGCATAAGAGCTCAACAGCCAAACAAATGGCCATGATACGGCGTCGACTAAACCGGTCCGCCGTCAGCCCGGTCACCAGCATCAAAACCAGCGCCGGCAAAAACAGCGCCAGCCCGACAAGTCCAAGCAGCAGCGCATTGCCTGTCACATCATAAATGTGCCACGCAATCGAGACCGACATGATCTGAACGGCAAAGCTGACGAGCAATGTCGTCAGCCAGAAAAAGCGGAAACCGATATAAGTAAAAGCGAGCTTGGAGGGCTCAGAGGGGGCGTGCGTACTCATGAGTACACTGCATCGCACTTTGCCCCCACGCCGTCAAAGACCAAATAGAGCGTGAGTTCTAGCTCACTCGTCTTTCTGCGACTTCTGCCGATTGGGGTTCGGCCGCTCATGGCGACGATCAATGGAAGAGATCACGCCCCGCAAGGTGCGGATTTCTTGGCTCGTAAAGCGACCACGCGTCAGCGCCGTACGCAGATTGGTGATCACGCTGGGCTTTTTGTCAGGCGCGGTAAAGAACCCCGACCCTTCCAGAACGGTTTCCAGATGCTCCATCAGCCCCACCAGTTCGTTGCGTGGCGCAGGCTCATGCAGCCCATCGCCAAACGGCAGGGCCTTGCCTTCTTCGCTGGTGCGACGGAACTCGTAGCTCATCAGCAAGACTGCCTGGGCAATGTTGAGGGAGGCAAAAGCCGCTTCAACCGGCAGCGTCACAATGGCGTCAGCCAGCGCGACTTCATCATTGAGCAGTCCCCAACGCTCACGTCCAAACAGCAAGCCGACCTTTTCGCCCTTGCGAATATGGGTCGCCATGGTCGCTGACGCTTCTTCCGGCCCATAGACCTCTTTTTGCATATCGCGCGAACGCGCAGTGGTCGCATAGACCAGCGTCAAATCGGCAATAGCTTCTTCGAGAGTTTCATAAACCGTCACGCGTTCCAGCACGTGGTCAGCCTTGGATGCCGCAGCAATTGCCTTTTCATTGGGCCAGCCATCGCGTGGACGGACAAGGCGCAAGTCCCACAAGCCGAAATTGGCCATGGCACGCGCGGCCGAACCGATGTTTTCTCCCAACTGAGGCTCACACAAAATGATCGCCGGAGTTGGTGCGTAGTTAATCGGTTGAGAACTGTCCGTGCCTGCCATGTGCCGCCCATCCTAGAAAGTCTGGGCGGCATATCGCAATTGCTTGCTAGGGGCAAATCAAGCGACGCGGCCACGCACCGGTAATTGCACGATTTTTGTGGCCGGACGCCAATCGCGGTCGAGCAGTGCGAAGTGCATTTCTTCGTCCCAATCGCCTTGATAAAGTGCATGCTCACGGTAATGCGCTTCCAGTCGCATACCCAGTTTCTGCAGCAATTTCACAGTGTTGTGGGAGCGAGCATCACTTCGCGCCACAATGCGATGCATATTGAAATGGTCGAACCCCAGCTCGAACATCGTCGACAAAGCCTGCGTCAAATAACCTTGCCCACTCATGCTCGGCTCAATGGCAAATGTCATTTCGCCCTGACGCGCCATGGCATCATACCAACGCAAGCTAACCTGCCCGATCAGCCGTTCATCGCCCTTCCGGCATAGCGCCAGCGTGAGCACATCGCCGGGCCGCACCAGATCGGTTTGCTTACGCATAAGCTCGACCGCCTCGGCTTCGTCTCCGGCATAGCGAGATGGGCGCTCCAAATAGCGGGCAAGCGTTGGCAGAGCGTGATAGCGCGACACCGCCTCCAAATCCGCACGCTCAAAGGGGCGTAAGATCAGATGAGCAGTTTCAATCGGAAAACGCAAAGTCGACATCCTCGGGTCCCTTTCAGTTGAGTGAAATATCAGCACTTGCCCGTTGAACGGCGTCAGCTGCTCGCGGTTCCCGAAATATTGTCTCCTATAATAGCGTCTTAGAGCCTTGATTTTGCGCGACCCACTCACGGCTCAGCATGGCGTAGTACAGTTCCTCATCCCAGCGCCCTTTGAACAAGCCGTGCTCGATGAAATGCGCTTCCTTCCGCATCCCCAAGCGCTCCATCAAGCGCCATGACGGGGTGTTAGCGGCGTCGCAGCGGGCAAAAACACGATGCAGTTCGGCGCTTTGAAAGGCGAGAGCCAACAGCACGCGGCACGCTTCGCTGGCGTAGCCCTTGCCCTGATGATCTGGATGGAAAATCCAGCCAATTTCTCCCTGACGCGCTTCAACATTACGCAGGATAAGACACACCTCACCCACGAGGGTCCCATCGCGTGTCTCGACCGCCAGCGTCAGCCGACTATCGACCTTATCCAAATGCACATGATTTATCCTCTGCTGGATGGCTAGCGCGCATTCTTCGCGCGTCAGCGCCTCATCCATCAGATACTGCGCCACGTCCTCACGTCCGCGATACGCAAACATCGCATCAGCGTCCCGGCGCGAAAAATGTCGCAAAACCAGACGCTCAGTCTCAAGAGGCGAGTGTAGGTGAAAATCCATGAGCTTTATCACGCCATTGGCGCCTTCCCACTGCTCAAAACATTTGGCACTTTTGGCCCCTTGCGCCACGAAATGCCAAATGCAAGCCTATCCAGATGCCACAAGATGTACAGCATAATGCCATAGTAGAAGCCAATGGACGCTGCGACTGCGGGGCGGTCACGGTCAGGGCGAGTGGTCGCATCCTTTCCATGTTCACCTGTGCCTGTCTGAACTGTCAGGCAGTCACTGGCACCGGCCATAGCAGCATAGCGCTCTTGGCAGCAGACGATATCTCCCTCACCGGCGAAACCAAGCCCTATACCCGTGACGCCGCCTCCGGCGCGCGCTTCACGCGCCACTTCTGCCCGGTGTGCGGCACCACACTCCACGCCCAAAGTTCTCGCGCTCCGGGCGTCAGCATCCTACCTGTCGGTATTTTCGCAGGCAATAATCAGTGGTTTAAGCCCAAACACCTACTTTTCGGACGCAGCCGCCAACCTTGGGACTGGCTGCTAGAAGACCTGCCCATCCACGAAACCTATCCCGAGAAAGCTGCGCCATGAGCATGGCCATGCAAGAGCTACTCGACCGGTTGGAAGCAATCATTCCGCCAAGCCTTGTCTACGCGACCAAGAAAATGTTCGGCGGAACAGCCCTCATGGTCCGTGGCCACATGGCGCTTTGGGCCGGAAAAGAGGGCAATATGCTCGTCCGCGTCGGAAAAACCGGAATGGAAACAGCGCTCAAACACGAAGGCACCTCGCTCATGGAAATGACAGGACGCACCATGGGCGGCTTCGTTCTGGTGTCCGGCGATGTGCTGGAAGACGAGGAAACGCTGGCCTTCTGGTTGCAAACGGGCCTCGCCTCAGTCCAAATTCTTCCGCCGAAGTGAACACAGACTTCTCGGCATGCCCCCTTGCCGAGCCTAACTTTGCTCTTTCTTTGGCCGATGTTATACGGCTTACTCACGCGCGGCTAAGATGCCGCTATCATGCTTTTAAGGGAGTTTTCGATGAGCAAGATCAAAGTCGCCAACCCGGTCGTCGACCTCGACGGCGATGAAATGACCCGCATCATCTGGCAGGCCATTAAAGACAAGCTCATTCATCCCTACCTCGACCTCGACATCGAATATTACGATCTGTCGGTCGAAAACCGCGACGCCACCAACGATCAGGTGACCATTGACGCTGCAAACGCGATCAAGAAGCACGGCGTCGGCATCAAGTGCGCGACCATCACCCCAGATGAGCAGCGCGTCGAAGAATTCGGCCTCAAGAAAATGTGGAAGTCGCCAAACGGCACCATCCGCAACATCTTGGGCGGCGTTATCTTCCGCGAACCAATCATCTGCAAGAACGTGCCACGCCTCGTTCCAGGCTGGACCCAGCCAATCATCGTTGGCCGTCACGCTTTCGGCGACCAGTACCGCGCCACCGACTTCACCTTCCCAGGCAAGGGCACGCTGACCATCAAGTTCGCCGGCGAAGACGGCACCGTCATCGAGCACGAAGTCTTCCAGGCTCCGGGTTCTGGCGTTGCCATGGCCATGTACAACCTCGACGACTCGATCCGCGATTTCGCTTATTCGAGCTTCAACTATGGTCTCGCCCGTGGCGTTCCGGTCTACCTCTCGACCAAGAACACCATCCTCAAGGCCTATGACGGTCGCTTCAAGGATATCTTCCAAGAGATCTACGACGCCGAGTTCAAGCAGAAGTTTGAAGAAGCCAAGATCTGGTACGAACACCGCCTGATCGACGACATGGTTGCCTCCGCCCTTAAGTGGTCCGGCGGCTATGTTTGGGCTTGTAAGAACTACGACGGCGACGTGCAGTCCGACATCGTCGCCCAGGGCTTTGGTTCGCTCGGCCTGATGACCTCGGTTCTGGCGACGCCAGATGGTAAGATTGTTGAAGCTGAAGCTGCCCACGGCACCGTGACCCGTCACTACCGCCAGCACCAGCAGGGCAAAGAAACCTCCACGAACTCGACCGCGTCGATCTTCGCTTGGACCCGCGGCCTCGCGCACCGCGCCAAGCTCGATGACAACGCAGAGCTCGCCAAGTTCGCGCTGACTCTGGAAAAGGTCGTTGTCGACACCATCGAAGAAGGAAAAATGACTAAGGACTTGTCCTTGCTCGTTGGTCCAGATCAGCCATGGCTCTCGACCCTCGGCTTCCTCGATGCGATCGACGAAAACCTCCAGAAGGCAATGGCTAAGGCCTAATCCCTTCCAATACCAAATCAAAGAAACGGCGCCCCTGTGGCGCCGTTTTTTTTATTCACAAAACCAAAGACTTGAACCGTCCAAAAGCAACGGTGGCACACCACCATGTCCTGCGAACCAACCGCTACAAACGCCACCCTGCCCAAGACGCCTGTGGCCTCACTAAAGCACGGTCGAACACCAAAACGGGCCTCGACTGCCGAGGCCTAATCCACTCACCAAAAAACAAAAAGGGCGCCCGTTGGGCGCCCTCCTCAGATTGAAACCGACCAATCTATTTCGTCTTTTTCTTGCCCTCTGTGGGCTCAGAAGCAGGGGCAGACGACGCTGGCTGATCAGCGGCGATACCGGCAGCGGCGGCGGCAGCTTCAGACACTTCCACCTCCACACGTTCACCGGCGATGACGGTAAACGGCACCTCATATTCTACGTCGTCGGCAAACTGCCCCACGGCAACATAGTCGCCCTCGGCAAAAGCGTACTGCCATTCGACGTCATATTTGGTAGTGACCTCACGGCGCGTGCCATCGATACCTAGCCCGGCTTCATAAATGGCCATGCGCTCTACGCCCGGCGCAGTGAAAGCCGCAACCCCGGCATTGAGATTGACCACAAGGTCCAGCCGCTCACCATCGACTATGGTAATAGGGGTCTCAACGCTGACAGCTTCAAAGTCAGTTTTGAGGATATAATCCCCTGGCGCTGCATAAAATTTAGCCGACGTATCATATTCCACGTCGATCTCTTCACGGCGTCCGTCGATGGATTTACGGGCCGACATCAAACCATACCGCAGCTGATTGCTGGTCACATCCACGCCTTCGGCATAGATCGCCGTGGCCTCCATAAAGCCCGCGTGGAGATTGATGTCCTTCTCTAATATTTCACCCGCAGTGAGAGAAAACTCTTCGGTATAGATGACGGAGTCATGGGTCACCTCCATCTCCAGCGGTCCTGCTGGAAGCCGGAAAGTGCCTTCGCCAAACTCAGTAGACCTGTCATCACCATAAGAGATGCGGATCTGCGTATTGCTATTGGGAACCTCGCCTTCCGAGGTTACGGCGCGGACCTTCACCAAACCGGCATTCAGATTGACCACCGGCTCGGCCAACTCACCATCGCCAACACTGATTTTCTGCTCGACCTTCGCCCCGCCCAAAGTGGCGCGCAAATAGTAATCACCGGGCTCAACGTTGAACTTAGCCCCTGAGTCATATTCGGTTTGCAAACGCTCACCGATACCGGTTGTAGCGACTGCGTGCACCTCCCAGACCAACTGGCCCAATTCATTATGATAAGGCACGCCCTCGGCCAATATGGCCTGCGGCACCAGATTAAACTCATGTTCCACTGGAGCAGGTTCAGGTGCTGGTTCGGGTTCTGGAGCTTGGGCGACTTCGGCAACGGCGGTGCCGAGAGCATCAACTAGCCCTGCCCCGTTATCAGCCGAGAAATACTTGCCGCCGGTGTTCTCCGCGAGGCAGGCGACTTGTCGCCCTTCCTCATCGGTCAAACCAAAACCCAGAACGTGGGTGGTGAAATTGACGCCTTGCGCTTCTAACTCATTGCCCAGCGCACAAGGATCAACCTCGCAAGTCTCCAACCCGTCAGTAATGAGAATGACCGTTGCGGCATCCTCGGTGTAGCGCAGTTCTTCCGCAGCCAAGCGCACCGCATCACTGAGTGGCGTCATGCCCTTAGGGTTTATTTTCGCTGCAGCTGCATTGATTGCCGCAGCTGTCCCAGACGCAGGCGCCACCAGCAACTCGATATCGCCGCAGTTTCCCTTTTCGCGGTGACCATAGGTCATAAGACCGAGCTCTAACTCACCCGGCAGGGTGGACAGCACTTCGCTCAACGTATCGCGAGCAATGCCAATTCTGGGCGTTCCATCGACTTGGGCCCACATTGATCCGGACCCGTCCAAAACAATAATGGCCTGTTCCGCGGACGTTACCGGAACAACCATAGCCAGAGCGACGCAAGCTCCGGAAAAGAGTTTAATCAAGTTCAATCTAGGCTCTCCTCACGAGGCAGAACCGAAACCAGCCCTGCACTATGCTTCGCACCCAGAGACGAAAATAGGCAAACAACTAAACTGATAGCAATAGATCACGCCATCACAAGTCAAACTAACCCCTAACAGAAGCCAATAAAGTAACGCACAACTTCCATTTGGAAGCAGAGCCTAACCAGCGACGAAAAACTTAAGCAACTGTCATTAAATACATTTCACATCCCGAAGCGACGTAACCACCCCCTGTCTTCATCACCTCCTTGAAAAATCATACAAAGCGGCGCACTCCGTGAGTGACGGGGTAAGATTTCACTCGTATGGTAGTCCCGTCTACCGAATCTCCCTTTTTTCACTGAGTGATCCTGATGCCTATCGGCGTCCTACTTGCGTTTGTCGCCTACGCCGTTTTCTCTATGAGCGACGCTCTGATCAAAGTGATCGGCTCTGGCATATCTGTCTTTGAAGTCGCGTTTTTTACGGCCATATTCTCCATCATCCCTTTGATGCTCCGCAAAGACGGCGAGCGTTTTCGCGACATATACAAGCTCCACCACCCTTGGCTCTTGCACCTCCGCTGCGCGACGGCAATTACGGGGAGCGCCTGCGTAGTCTACGCTTTTACGCATATTCCCTTTGCCGACGTCTATGCGATCGGCTTCACCACACCTGTATTCGTCACCATACTTTCAGTAGTGTTTCTCAAGGAACACGTCACCATCCAGCGCTGGCTGCTGCTGGTCCTGTGTTTCTTGGGTGTTGTATTGGTCATCCGCCCGGGCGTGCGTGAAGTCCTGCCCGGCCACTACATTATGATGTTCGGCGCCTTCCTTGGCTCCATCACGACCATCATTCTGCGCCATGTAGCGCCCCGCGAGCGGCGCGTTAGCATTGTCGGGCTGCAAGTGCTCTATTCGGCGATCATCAATGGCTTGTTGATGATCCCAACCTTCGTCATACCAACGTGGGAACAGATGCTGATCTTCCTCAGCATCGGCCTGCTCGGAGGGCTCGGCGGGCTACTTGTCATTGCAGCCACGAAGGTCACACCGGCCAACATCGTGGCCCCTGTCCAATACAGCCAGCTCATCTGGGCTATCCTATTTGGGGCACTCTTCTTTGGCGAATACCCGGATTGGGTAGCCATTATCGGCATGGTGATCGTGGTGATCGCTGGCCTCCTCAACGTCATCAGCGACCGCAGACCGATCCGCTGGAAGCCCCGCATCTTCTTCTTTCGTACCGGCCAATAGCCATAAAAAAAGCCCCGTCTCTCGACGGGGCTTTTGTATTTCGAACTGACCCGCTTAGAGCAGCGCGCGGATCGCCGCAACGGCGTCTTCAGCTTTGGAAGCGTCTGGTCCACCACCCTGAGCCATATCCGGACGACCGCCGCCGCCCTGACCGCCGAGAGCAACTGTAGCGGACTTGATCAATGTGCCTGCAGCGTACTTGGCGGTGAGGTCTTCGCTGACGCCAATAGCAACAGTGCCCTTGCCGTCTTCACCCTTGAGGACAACGACAACCACGCCGGAACCAATACGCTTCTTCTCAGCGTCAACGACCGACTTGATGTCCTTAGCCGCAATGCCTTCAACCACGCGACCAACGAAGGTCACGCCGTTGACTGTTTCGGTAGCGCCGCCACCTTCACCGCTACCGCCGAGCGCCAGCTTCTGACGGGCATCAGCAAGAGCCTTTTCAGCACTCTTAAGCTGGTTCTGCAGCGCTTCAATACGATCAAGAACCTCGTGGGTTCCCGAACGTAGGAGACCGGCCGCCGAGGAAACCAGCTGGATATTGGTGTTGCCACGATGACGAGCTGCAGTGCCGGTGAGTGCTTCAACGCGACGGACACCAGCAGCAACTGCGCCTTCCGACACAATCGACACCAGACCGATATCGCCAGTACGCTTCACATGCGTACCGCCACACAGTTCAACGGACCAGCCAACACTGTTACCGGTTGGCTCACCCATGGAAACAACGCGAACTTCGTCGCCATATTTTTCGCCGAACAGAGCACGCGCGCCAGATTCCTTAGCTTCTTCCACGCCCATTAGGCGTGTTTCAACCGGGGTGTTCTGGAGAATGATCGCATTGGCGATGTCTTCAACTTCTGCCAATTCCTGTGGCGTCATTGGCTTGGTGTGGACGAAGTCAAAGCGCAGACGATCGGCCGAAACCATCGAGCCCTTCTGCGCAACGTGATCACCGAGAACGAGGCGCAGCGCTTCGTGCAGCAAGTGGGTCGCGGAGTGGTTCGAACGGATCGCCGAACGACGTGTGTGATCGACAACCAGCTCAACAGCCTGACCGACCTTCAGCGCCCCCTCCTTGACGGAGACGCGATGCGCGAAGACGCCCTGATACTTATTGGTATCGGTCACAAGGGCCACAACGCCATCAGCCTTGATCACGCCGCTATCGCCGACCTGACCGCCGCTTTCGCCATAGAATGGTGTCTGATTGACGACGACAATGCCGTCCTGACCAGCGGAGAGTTCAGTGACTTCCTTGCCATCGACCAAGATGACATTGATCTCGGCTTCTGCAGTTTCAGTTTCGTAACCGAGAAATTCGGTTGGGCCGAGCTTGTCGGCAAGACCGAACCAAACAGTGTCGGTGCCCGCTTCGCCCGAACCAGCCCAGTTTTTGCGGGCCTCGGCCTTCTGCTGCGCCATAGCGGCATCAAAGCCTGCCTGGTCAACAGTGATCGAACGCGAACGCAAGGCGTCTTCGGTCAGATCGAGTGGGAAGCCATAGGTGTCGTAGAGCTTGAACGCGGTCGCACCAGCGAGCACGTCGCCTTCGCCCAGCGAAGCGGTTTCGGCTTCGAGGATCTGCAGGCCACGGCCAAGGGTCTTGAGGAAGCGGCCCTCTTCAAGACGGACGGTTTCCGCGATCATGGCTTCGCCACGGCTCAGTTCTGGATATGCCTGACCCATTTCGCGCACGAGGGTTGGAACCAACTTGTGAATCACTGGCTCATTAGCACCCAGAAGGGTCGCATGACGCATCGCACGGCGCATGATGCGGCGCAAAACGTAGCCGCGACCTTCATTGGACGGCAGTACGCCTTCAGCAATGAGGAAGCTCATCGAACGCAAGTGGTCGGCAAT
Source organism: Devosia sp. WQ 349K1 (assembly GCF_016595685.1). Classification (NCBI taxonomy): domain Bacteria; kingdom Pseudomonadati; phylum Pseudomonadota; class Alphaproteobacteria; order Hyphomicrobiales; family Devosiaceae; genus Devosia; species Devosia sp. WQ 349K1. The sequence continues at coordinate 805,069 of NZ_JAENGO010000001.1, forward strand.
TACGCGCAGCGAGCGATTGCCCGGACCGTTGATGTCGGAATTGGTTGCGTGAGCGGCAGACGAGATCAGCGCCTTGAACAGGTCGATATCGTAATTGTTGTGAACCCCCTGCATCACTGCAGCGATACGTTCAAGACCCATGCCGGTATCGATGGACGGGCGTGGCAGGCCAGTACGCGAACCATCGGCATGCTGTTCGAACTGCATGAAAACAAGGTTCCAGATTTCGATCCAACGATCGCCATCTTCATCAGGAGAACCCGGAGGGCCGCCCCAGACCTTATCGCCGTGGTCATAGAAGATTTCCGAGCACGGACCGCAAGGGCCGGTATCGCCCATCTGCCAGAAGTTGGACTTGGCGCCGAGGCGAACAATGCGATCTTCAGAAAGACCAGCAATCTTCTTCCAAAGCTCCATAGCCTCATCATCGTCCTGATAGACGGTGACCATCAGCTTGTCTTTTGGAAGAGCCCAATCCTTGGTGAGGAGGTTCCAGGCCAGTTCAATCGCGTCGGACTTGAAATAATCGCCAAACGAGAAGTTTCCGAGCATTTCAAAGAAAGTGTGGTGGCGCGCGGTAAAGCCCACATTGTCCAGATCGTTGTGCTTACCGCCAGCGCGTACGCACTTCTGCGCCGTCGTCGCGGTCGAGTAAGGACGCTTTTCAACGCCGGTGAAGACGTTCTTGAACTGGACCATGCCCGCATTGGTAAACATCAACGTCGGGTCATTGCGCGGGACGAGCGGGCTCGAGGCAACAGCTTCGTGGCCATTGCGTGCAAAGTAGTCGACAAAGCTCGAACGAAGATCGTTTACGCTGGTCATACACAGGCTTTCATGGCGAGCGGGCGCAGTGACGCCCGAGTAGGAAAATTTGGGGGCTATTTATCGTGATGGCTCGTTGTGTGTCCAGCGTTGGACGGGGAAAAACCGGCGAGTTTTCAGCAAGTGGCGCATTTGCCCCAAGTGCTGTGACGGCTTTGTCAATTATTTGACCTAAAGCGTCTCCCCGGAAAACAAAAACCCCCGCCGAAGCGGGGGTAGTGCAATCAATTTCAATCTTAGTCTTCGCTACCTGCGTCGTCTTCGCCGGCCGCCACCAAGAGCACTTCACCGAGGAGGCCGGAGCTTTCGCGCACACCCTGTTCAATGGTGTTGGCGACTTCTGGATTATCCTTGAGGAACTGTCGGGCATTTTCACGCCCCTGCCCCAGACGCTGACTTTCCCAGGAGAACCAAGCGCCCGCCTTATCGACGATGCCGGACTTCACACCCAGATCGAGCAATTCACCGGTTTTGGAAATGCCTTCGCCATACATGATGTCGAATTCGACCTGACGGAACGGCGGGGCAAGCTTGTTCTTGACCACCTTCACGCGGGTCTGGTTACCAACGATCTCTTCGCGATCCTTGAGAGCACCGATACGACGGATGTCCAAGCGAACTGACGCATAAAACTTTAGCGCGTTACCGCCTGTGGTGGTTTCTGGCGAACCATACATCACACCGATCTTCATACGGATCTGGTTGATGAAGATGACCAGACACTTCGACTTCGAAATCGACGAGGTCAGCTTACGCATGGCTTGGCTCATCAGACGCGCCTGCTGTCCCGGCAGGCTATCGCCCATTTCGCCCTCAAGTTCAGCGCGAGGGGTGAGAGCCGCAACCGAGTCGATGACGAGCACGTCGATCGCGCCCGAGCGCACCAAGGTGTCCGTGATTTCAAGCGCCTGCTCGCCAGTATCCGGCTGCGAAATCAACAGGTCGTCGATATTCACGCCAAGCTTACGAGCATAGACCGGATCAAGTGCGTGCTCGGCGTCCACAAACGCGCAGATGCCGCCCTTACGCTGGGCCTCCGCGATAACATGCAGCGCCAATGTAGTCTTACCGGAGCTTTCCGGACCAAAAATCTCGACAATACGGCCCTTTGGCAGACCACCAATGCCCAGCGCGATGTCGAGACCAAGCGAACCGGTTGAAATAGCTTCAACTTCAATCGCCTGGTTTTCACCCAAGCGCATGATTGAGCCTTTACCGAAATTACGTTCGATTTGGCTCAGCGCGGCCGCAAGAGCCTTATCCTTGTCCATAGATCCACCTTCAACAACGCGAAGCGACGAAGCTGCCATAATGCTGTCTCCTTATTTCACGCTCTCGAAGTCACTGCAACGAGAGGATCTAGCCAATGTGCGATATCTGTATCGCATTTGTTCTCACTTTGTACCCATTCAGTCAAGGCGGAAAATGAGAACAAAGCCAGACTTTTGAAAGACAGCCTGTTCAGGGCCCAATTGCCGCGATTCTGCTGCGCCTGTCGCGCCACTTTAAAAAGTATGATTTATAGCTAGACAGCTGCCAAAAGCTTGGGTTCTATGCCCCCGCTCAGGGGAAGCGCAGCCGAGGACTGATATGCATCTCATTCAATATTTGGACGACAACAACACGCGTGCTGTGGGCGTAACGCTCGAGGGCGTCACGAGACGCCTCAACGAGATCACGAGCGTCTACGCTTTGGCGCAGAAGGCTTTTTTGACCAAAGGTGGCATCCCTGCAGTGGTGAAGGCTGTGGGTCTTGGTGAGACCGTCGACAAGGCACAGCTCTCCGCCGCAGGACGCTTGCTTTCGCCCATTGACCACCCCGATGCCGCCCATTTGCACGTTACCGGAACGGGCCTAACCCACCTTGGTTCGGCAGCAACCCGCGACGCAATGCACAAGGCAAATGGTTCAAAGCCTGTCGAAGAGCTGACCGACAGCATGAAAATGTTCCGTATGGGACTTGAGAACGGCAAACCGAAAGACGGTGAGCGTGGCGTCCAGCCGGAGTGGTTCTACAAGGGCAATGGCAATATCGTTGCGAGGCCCGGCCAGCCAATCCCGTCCCCAAGCTTTGCCCTCGACGCTGGTGAAGAGCCGGAGATGGCCGGCATTTACGTGATCGATGGGGATGGCAATCCTCGCCGCATCGGCTTTGCCGTAGCCAATGAGTTTTCTGACCACGTCACCGAGCGCATCAACTATTTGTACCTCGCACACTCGAAACTGCGCTGGTGTTCATTTGGCCCTGAAATCCGTGTCGGTGATTTACCGAAGCACGTGGAGGGCACCTCGCGCATCCTGCGTAATGGCGAAGTTCTGTGGCAAAAACCGTTCCTCTCTGGCGAGGACAACATGAGCCACACCATAGCCAATCTCGAATACCACCACTTCAAATATGACCTATTCTGCCAGCCGGGCGATGTGCATGTGCATATGTTCGGGACAGCAACACTGAGCTTTGCTGATGGGATTTCGACTCAACCCGGCGACGTCTTCGAAATCGAAGAGACCCAGTTCGGTCTACCGCTCCGCAATGGCGTTGCGATCGATGCCGACAAGGATGTGAAAGTTTTGGGGCTCTACTGATCCCCTCACCCGCGCAGTAAAAAGCCCGCTTCTCATGAAGCGGGCTTTTTTGTTCAGACTACATGATCAGTTCGGCTTGTCCTGGCGCTGCAGGACTTCCTTGACCTTGGAATTGATGTCGTCGAGCGAATAAGGCTTTGGCAGGAAGTCGACGCTCTGATCGTCCTCAATGTCGCGTCGTACGCTTTCCTCAGCATAACCAGAGACGAAGATGATCTTGAGATTTTTGATCTTACCACGGATCGATTTGAGCATGGTCGGTCCGTCCATTTCCGGCATCACCACGTCAGAGATGATCAGATCGACCTCATAATTGTGGTCTTCGAGCACCCAGATCGCCTCTTCCCCGCTATCGGCTTCGAGCACTTCATAGCCGGTAGCGCGCAGCGCGCGAGCGGAGAAGGCACGGACGCTTTCCTCGTCTTCCACGAGCAGAATGCGTTCGTGACCGGTAAGGTCCTTGGCTGGAACGGCGGCCGCGATAGCTGCCTTCTGCACTTCTTCAATCGTCGGTACATGACGCGGCAGGAAGATCTTGAAAGTCGTGCCCACGCCGACGGTCGAAACCGGATAGATAAAACCTTCGGTCTGTTTGACGATGCCATAAACGGTCGACAGACCAAGCCCGGTACCCTTGCCGAGTTCCTTGGTGGTGAAGAAAGGATCGAAAATCTTCTGCAAGATTTCTGGGCTCATACCGGTACCGGTATCTTCCACCTCAATGAGCACGTAATCGGCTGCCGGCATGCCTTCATGGCGCATGGAGACAACATCGATCTCGCCCACATTGCTGGTGCGAATGGTGATCGAGCCACCATTAGGCATAGCGTCACGGGCGTTAACGACGAGGTTGATAATAACCTGCTCTAGCTGCACCACGTCAGCGCGAACTGGCCAAATATCACGTCCATGATCGACGGCCAGCTGGTTCTTTTCGCCAATCATGCGCTTCAATAGCACCGTCAAATCATCAACGATCAGCGGCAATTCAAGCACTTGTGGCCGCAGGGTCTGGCGGCGCGAGAAAGCCAAGAGCTGCCGGGTAAGACCGGCCGCGCGATTAGCGTTCTGCTTGATCTGCATCAGCTCATTAAAGGATGGATCGCCCAACTTGTGCTTGAGCAAGAGGAGATCGGAGAAGCCAATAATAGCGGTGAGGAGATTGTTAAAATCGTGGGCAATGCCGCCTGCCAACTGACCAATCGCCTGCATCTTCTGGCTTTGCGCAAACTGCGCTTCGAGCTTGCGCTGGTCCGTCATATCAAGCGCGTAGACGTTCACCTGTTCAGGCGAACCAGCACTGAGTTCCGAAGCGGAGATATAAAGGCGAACCGCGTGATCGCCTTCCATATTGAGCGTCGCATCTACAGGCTCGACGGCCGACCGCCCCGACATAGCGTCGGCAATGGCCTTCACCAGCTTGTCGCGGCTAGAGCCATCGACCAAGTCAACGACCGGATGCAGCTCCAGACTTTGCGCTTCCCCCGACCACTGGAAGATACGGCTGAATGGGGCATTGGTACGGACAATCCGCCCTTCCCCATCAAGGGTCGCAATCGCGAATGGCGTATCGTTGAAGAAGCGCGAGAAGCGCACTTCAGCGGCGCGTAGCGCTTCTTCATTGTCTGGGGCACTGGAGCGATCGAGCACCAACGTCCGGGTTTCCCCGAGTTCGCCATCGGCCAAGCGCGCTGCACGGTGCAACAGCCGCACCGGCAATGTCGTGCCATTGCGGCGCACGAAATCTATGTCGATGATCTCCGTGCGAATTTCGCCATCGCCACGACCACGCATCAGCAGCGACGCACCATCTCCACGGACAATGTCCGATAGCGCCAACTGGCCGACATTAAACTCGGCCAAATCATAGCCCAGCCAATCCGCAAGCGTTGAGTTGAGATACTGGATGCGGCCCTGGGCATCTGCAGAGAAGAAACCGGAAGGCGAGTGATCAAGATAGTCAATGGCGCGCTGCAGATCGCGGAACGCCGTCTCGTTGTTTTCGCGATCACGCGTAATGTCTTCTACCGACCAAGTGACTAAAGGCTTGGTCGTTTCGTCGCTAGCAGGGAGCGGACGCACTGCGACACGATACCAGAAAACACGATTGGCTTCAGCCTGAGAACCACCGAGGCCGCCCGGAATTCGAATGTCTTCGATGGCATTTCGGCCTTCCTTGGCAGCGCGCGACAGTCGGTAAACCGCCTCGCTCGCATCGGCATATCCCGCAAAAAGGCGCGGTACGCCAACAGGGACACCATTGGTGACGCCGCCGGGGAAACTACCATAATGGTGGTTCACATATGAAATCTTGCCGTCACGGTCAGCAATCAGCACGCCAAAGGGCATGCTATCGACCAGAGCATGATTGACGGTACGGCGTTCTTCGGTTGAGGCGAAGCGGAAGAGATTGGCCGCAAGCCCGAACAGGAAAAACACACCAGCGACAGCTAGCAGCCCAACGAAACTCATCACGATCTCGGGTGATATGCGATCCCCGAAGAGAGAAAACACAACCGCCGCCGCAATCAGCGCCGCGCCGAGTAGTATAACGCGCCACAATCCTGTGCCGCCGCGCGCAGCGTCGAGGACGGGTTCGGGATAGCTATGCTCGCCGAGCGGCGTCCTTGCCATAATTACGTGCTCCAACGTCCCGAATCGAGACAATTAAAAAAGGATTAGCAAATGGGGGCCGGTGTTGGGAGCCCGAAGGAGTTAATCTTCATAGTCAATCTACCGCGTCGGACGCCAACCTCCACGCCGATTTTTCAGCCCCATCACGAAACCGATGACTTCAGCAACAGCCTTGAAGTGCTCGATTGGAATGGTTTCATCAAGATCCACAGTGGCATAGAGCGCACGAGCGAGGGGTGGGTTTTCAACCACAGGCACGTCACTATCTTCTGCCAAAGCGCGAATGCGCAGAGCAACGGCATCAACGCCCTTGGCGACGCAAATTGGCGCAGCCATCTTAGCATCGTATTTTAGCGCCACCGCAAAGTGCGTGGGGTTTGCGATAACCACGGTAGAATTAGGAACCTGCGCCATCATGCGCTTACGAGACCGTTCTTGCCGCAGCTGACGCAGGCGTCCCTTCACATGCGGATCGCCTTCCTGCTGCTTATACTCTTCGCGCGTTTCCTGAACGGACATCATCTGACGCTTCCACCACTTCTGACGCACGTAGAAGTAGTCCGCACCAGCGATAATCGTCACGACAATCAGAACTGCGCCGAGGATTTTCACGCCGAGCTCTTGAAAATCCAAGAGCATAACGAGCGGATCAGCAGTCATCATCGTGTCCAGTCGGTCGCGTTCCGGCCAACACACTGCAACGACGACGGCGCCAACAATGATGATTTTAAGGAGCCCCTTGCCGAAGTTCACCAGAGCTTCAGAAGAGAACAGGCGCTTTGCCCCTGCTAAGGGAGAAATTTTGGATAGCTTGGGCGTGATGGGCTGCGCGGACCAAACCGGCTTGTGCTGTACCAAATTCGCCAGCACGCCGCAGGCAAACAGAATGATAAGTGGGATCAACATGACCCCGAGGACAGAATAAACTAAGCGACCGATGAAATCAGAAAAGCCAGCGGCACTGATGTCGATCTGATCAACGTTCATCAGGACAAGACTGAGCGACGTGTTGAGTTCGCTCGCAACCCAAGGCGAGACCGATGCGAAAACACCGGTGATGCCTATCAGCATAAACCAAGAGGTGACCTCTTGGCTTTTCGCGACATCACCCTTTTTGTGAGCGTCATCGAGCTTCTTCTGGGAGGGGTCTTCGGTTTTGGAGTCTTTGTCCTCGTCTGACATCTCTTAGCCTCGCCACATCGTCAGATGCTCTTCGAAGGCGGTAAGATACCAGCCCATCATCATCGAGAGGAGAAGGAAGAGGAGCAGGATGCCGACCAAGATATTGGCTGGCATAAGCACAAAATACACCTGCAACGCAGGCATGAGACGCGCGAGGATGCCCGAACCAAGGTTAAAGACCAGGCCGAAAACGATGAACGGCGCTGCCATCTGTACGCCCACAGCGAAAGCACTAGCCACGGTTTGCAGGGCAAGCTGCATAAAGTCTTCAAACATCATCGGGGCCGATATGGAGAAGACCCCGTAGCTGTCATAAATCGCGGCAAGAGCCAGATGGTGCAGGTCTGTCGAAAAGATGAGCGCCAAACCCAAAAAAGACAGAAAATTCGCAAACACGGCGCTTTGCGCACCAGCTTGGCCGGGGTCCGCTCCGAGAGCACCCGATAGACCCGTTTGGAACGCCACAATGGTCCCTGCCACGAGCGTTGCCATTGTGGTGATACGAATAATCCCGCCGATGATCAGCCCAATAGCTAGTTCATGCAGCAACAGGCCAACGACAGCGCCTAAGTCTGTCGGCATAGAGGGAATGAGGGGACTAAGAAGGGGAAAAACCACAAACGTAAACGCTAGCGCAAAGCACAAGCGAAGCCGCATCGGAATAGTCTTCTCTCCGAGGGCGGGCATCAGCATCAGCAACGCGCCAATGCGTGCGAACAAGACCATGAACGCAAAGGCCACATCTGGCAGCCAATTTAGGCTGACCGTCACCTCAGAACCCGACGATAATCATGTCGACGACTTTATCCATAAAGCCCGACATGGTCGCCCCCATAAAGGGCAAGATAAGCAACATGGTAAGGAACATCGCCACCACCTTCGGCACGAAGACGAGCGTCTGTTCTTGAATTTGAGTTAGCGCCTGGAAAAGCGCGATGACAACACCGACAGCAAGGCCAACAAGCATCAATGGTAGCGATACGATGAGCAAAGCCCAAATCGCTTGTTGAGCAATATCGAGTGTTTCTGCGCCAGACATGACAGGGTTCCGGTGGAATCAGGCCGTTAGGGTAGCGCAATTCGGGGTAGCCCGGCTCTGAAATTGGCCGGGCTCCCCAAAACTTAGTCTTAAATCGACATCCGCATGATTTCTTCGTAGGCGGAAATCACACGATCGCGGAGAGTGACCATGCTTTCGATAGCCATCTCGGTTTCTGAAAGGGCCGTCACCATATCGATGACATTTGCCTTACCGTTGACCATGTCGATGGCCAGCGCATCCGAAGCCTGCCCCTTATCGAGCACACTCTGAACATTGCTCGCCAGCATGGACGCAAAGTCGTTGATGGGACCGAGGTTTGCCTGCAGATCGGTCATCGGCAGCGGCTGCATAGTAACGAGACGGCTAGCGTTGGTATAAGCGCTAGTTGCGGCATTCAGTGGGGTAGTAATTGCCATAACAAAAGCTCCAATAAAAAGGGTTTTTAACCGCCGAGAATGTCGAGCGTGCGCCCGAGCATTTGACGGGTGACCGTGACAACGTTGAGATTGGCTTCGTAGCTACGCTGCGCCTGCCTCATGTCCGCGGTCTCAATAATGCTGTTCACGTTTGGATATTGAACGTAGCCACTCTCATCGGCTGCAGGGTGACTAGGCTCGTAGCGTGGAATGAAGTCCGATTGGTCCAACGCCAACCGGCCCACCTCAACAATGCGACCACCCACCTCTGCATCAAAGCTAGCGTGGAAAGTTGGGATCCGCCGACGATAGGGATCTTCGCCAGGCGCCTTGCCCGCCGAGTCCGCATTGGCAATATTCTCTGCTATGACGCGCATGCGCGCGGTCTGAGCGTGCAATCCAGTAGCGGCGATCTTGAGTGATGAATTAAAGTCCATGACCTACCTCAAACGTTCTTACCCAGCGCAACGCGCAGGATACGGACCGACTTCTGATACAGCGACGTCGCTGCCTGGTAGTCCATCATGTTGGTTGTAACTTTCATCATCTCATCCTCGAGCGTAATCCCATTGCCCTCGGGAGTGACTTCGAAGTTGGCCATACGCTGGGCTGCAAATTGACCGCCTTCTGAAGATGCAACGATGTGCATAGGCTGAGTTACGATCGTGGAGATCGAAGCTGAACTCATTTGCTTTGCTCTATTAGCAAAGTCATACTGCGCAAGATCTCGACCGCGATAACCGGGTGTTTCGGCATTCGCGACGTTCTCTGCGAGCAATCCTTGTCGGCTTTGATGCCAACGCATTTTATCGGTCAGTGCTGAAAACACCGGCATGTCCATCAGTCCCATTTCCCGACTCCGCAGTTGTTAATGGGCAATTCTTGCCGATTTTAGGGTTAACAAATGGTTAATTTTGGTCGCAAAATGCTTTGCTGACAGCAATATGCGGCAATAATTACCCACCAAAAGGCCGATCTTGCCCTAAAATACAAATCGGACTATCGCCTTACGTGCCTGAAAAAATGGGAGTTTCGACCTTGCAGTTTATCACCAGCCTCTTCGGGGGCAGCGGCAATACGGTGGTTACCGCCGTGCTCGCGCTTGCCATCGTCCTAGTCCTTATTCTGCTGGTAAGCTGGCTACTCAAGTTCATCAGCAATGCATCAGGCAAAGCAGTACGCGGTCGCAACAAGCGACTGGCCGTCATCGACACGTTAAATGTTGATCAGAAAAGACAATTGCTCATTGTACGCCGCGACGATGTCGAGCATCTCATCCTCATTGGCGGCCCCCAAGACATCGTCGTAGAGGCGGGTTTCGCTGCGCCTGAACAACAAGTCGCGGTCACTGCGCGACGCGGTTTGGCACCTTCAGCCGTGCGCCGAATGACACCCCCTGCCCAACCAACAGCATCGCCGGATGTCGCACAGACCGATTCTCCGGAGCCTGTAGTGACGGCCGCGCCAGGTACTGTACTTGAGCAGTTGCAACGTGCAGGTCACCCATCGGACAAGAAGGGTCACGTGTCGCTGCGCCACACCGGTCTTCTGCGCCCTGTCCGCAAGGGAGACGAAGATTCCACGTCGCAAACCTCGGATTATTCGCCCGTTAAGCCTGTCGACTCAGATAAAGAAGGCGCTGACACCGATTTGGGCGGGAATGCGTCGCTTGATAATGACACTAAAAAAGATGCAAATCGCAGCTAAACCAGCACGCAGCTGGGGATGGAAAATCTGGCTGCCAGTGATCTTCGCTGGCAGCTTTTTAGTTGCCGCGACATCCACAGGCTACGCTCAAGACGTCTCGATAGACTTCGGGGACGAAACGACCCTCACGGAACGCGCTGTGCAGCTGATCGGCATGATCACGCTGCTATCGCTAGCGCCCTCGATCCTCGTCATGGTGACGAGTTTCACGCGCATCGTTGTGGTACTTTCCCTTCTCCGCACAGCCATTGGCCTACAGACTGCGCCGCCGAACTCTGTGATGATCTCGCTGGCGCTCTTCTTGACACTTTTCATCATGCAGCCGACGCTGCAGCAGTCTTACGACCAGGGCATAGCGCCACTTATGGCCGGTGAAATTGAGGTCGCCGAGGCCTTCGAGAGAAGTGCAGCACCGCTCCACGAGTTCATGCGCTTCAACGTGCGCGACAAGGACCTCTCTCTATTTTACGACCTAACGTCAGCCGAAGTCCCTGAAACCGTAGAAGAAATTCCGCTGCATCTGCTCGTGCCAGCGTTTATGATTTCTGAGTTGCGGCGGGCATTTGAAATCGGCTTCCTACTCTTCCTTCCCTTCGTCATCATCGACATGGTGGTCGCTTCAGTTCTGATGAGCATGGGTATGATGATGTTGCCGCCGGTAACGATCTCACTCCCCTTCAAACTCATTTTCTTCGTACTGGTCGACGGCTGGTATCTCGTTGCCGGGTCACTTGTTCGAAGTTTTGGCACATAGCCAAGCCTAACCTTGGAATTTGTAACGCCGCGGCTTAACTGAAAGCCGCGGCGTTTTTCTTATTTCCTGTGTCAGACAACCGACGCCACGGTCACAGCCTTAGCGCTGGTCGGCGCCTTATCTGATCATGTTGGAGCACATCAATGGGAGGCACGTGCCCGCAGCCCTAAAAGCCTAACTATGCGCTCAAAATGAAAACGCCGCGGCCTCGAGTGAGGCCGCGGCGTTATTGGTTCAAGGTCGCTCGTTTAGCGCGACGCCATTCCTGCATCCACCTTGGTAGCGGTAGCAGGCGTCAAGGCCCCCTCCCCGCCATAGGTCTCGTGGTAAGAGGTCAGGAATGCTGTGAGACTATCAATCGCAGCAATTTCAGCCGCAACTTTCTTGAACTCCAGCGAGCTCGCTTGGATCGGGCCAGTGACATAATCGAACATCGCCCACTCTGGAGCACCGACCATTTCATCGCTGAACTTTGTCCGTAGACGCGATGCACCATAGTTATCGTTGGCCAAAACATAGCCAACACCCGCCTTCACCAGGTTCAGACGCGCAGCCGCATCGAGCGGAGTGCCTTCGGGACGATTACCATAAATGGCTTCGATCATTTCGCCCGCTTGCGAATAACGCTTCGCTTTCCAATGCGCATCAATGCGGAGCATGTCCACATCCTTGCCACTCAGCATGCGGACGAGATCGAGCGCCAGCACGTCGCGCCCAGCATCGATCATGGCGCGAGCCTCCAGAATGCGGCGCTGGCGCTGCAGGCTATCCGGCAGGTCTGGCAATCGCGTATCGTTCAAGACGCGCATGGCATCCTGCGGACGACGGTCCGCCAGATAAATCACAGCAAGGTCCGTGCCCAGCTGAGCACGCGCAGCTCCACGAAGTCGATTATCCAGCTGATACCGCAAGAGTTCGGCTGCCTGGGGAAGCAAATCCACCCGCACGAGACGACGCGCCAGATTGCGGATCATTTCGTCACCACGCGCGCCTGGCGGCGTCAGGTGCTGGAAGTCGTAGTATATGCTCAGGGCCTCGATCGGGCCGATGGAGTCGGCCACACCATTGAGATAGAGATCGCTGAACGTCTCCTGCGCTTCGTCTCGTAGCGCATTAAGCGTTGGACTCTCGTTGTAATGCGAGATCGCATTACGCACCGCCTCGAAACCGAGGCGATAATCCCCGTTACGGAAATACAAGCTTGCTAGCAGCGCCTGCATGTCCGCTTCCAGCCTGTCACCACGCCAAAGCATGATCTCCGACGAGAGCGTTTCTGTTGCCTTTGCAAGGTCCAGCCGCCCCTGCTTGTCGAGCAATAGCAGCGTGCGATATACAGCTTCCGCACGGCTCGGACGCACCTCCGAAGCAATGACTTGACCGTAGATATCGAGCGCTTCGTCAGGGCGGTTCTTAAGCTCTGCCATACGCGCAGTGGCGATGAGATAATTAGACGCCATCTGTTCAGGCAGCAGCGCAAAGTTCAAATCATCCAGCACAGATTCTGCGAGCACAGGGTCTTCTGCCTCTACCGCAGCGCGTGCTGTCGCCAATTGAAACTCGCGGCGAGCCCACTCGGGATAATTCTGCTGCACGGCTTGCGCATCGAGTGCATCCGAACGCGCGCCACGGAAATCACCCGCATTCGCTCGCGCGATCGTCCGCCAGAACTTGGCGTCGATATCTTGGTCGAGCGACGGCGAATTTAGAACGCTGAGCGCGTCGAGCGAGCGTTCAGCAAGGATGTTCGCTACAGCAGCCGTCGTCCGCATCTCGCGGGTCAACGCCTCGTCGACCTGTTCCTCTTCAAGCAGACGGATGACCCCTAGAGCCTCCTCCGCGAACTGGTTGGCGATGTAATACTGCGAAAGGTTAAGACGCGCCGCGTCACGCTCCGCGCCCTGCGTCAATGCAGCTGCCATTTCCAGGCGATCGCGCTGCTCGGTGAACACGAAGGGATCTTTATGTTCGAGCGTACCGAAATCGATAAAGCCACTGCGGTCCATGACTTCGCTGGACGTTCCGATATTCCGGAGCGTATCAAGCGCCGAAACGGTCAATCCAGTCGCCTCGGAGACAACCGCATAACTATCCTCAAGCGCAACCGTCACAGTGGATGACTTCGGCTTGACGACCAGACCATGCACACTGCGCAGTGCAGTGAAATCAACATAGTCCAGTGTGCGCGTTAAACCGCGCGCTGGTGGATAGGCCGTAACGACGGATAGCGTATCGCCCACAATCGGATCTTGAAACTGGTGGATACGCCCCGGGCGCGCGATATCAGCCACCATCTCGAACGATCCAATATCGTCGCGACGACGGCTGAGTGCCATTGGCTCAGTCGGGCTCAGCATCATGTCACCAAGCGACAATACCCATGCCATGCCTTCCGAGCCGATAGTCGCGAGGCGCTCTTGGGAAAGATCCAATCGGACGATTTGCGTGTCACCAGATGTCAACACAGCATAGTCGTCGGTAATAGCCTCGAGGTCAGATGAGTACGCCGGCGTACCGATGCCCGAGACGGTATCAAAAATGAGCCACACACTGTCGCCGCGACGGAATACCGCCGCCGGAATATCTCTTTCAAACGGAAAGACGACGCGTACCGTGTTGCCCAGCACGTTGACATAAGGCGTAATCGTCTCGGCCGGAGTTGCCTGCAAAGCCGAGATAGTCGGCTCTGGCGGACGTGACGCCTCCGCCTCTGCCTGCGCATTTTTTGCCGCCTCATCGGCGAGCGCGGTCGCCGTCAACGCAGGCAGATCAATACCACCGGTGTCGATATCCAAGACATACTGGCTGGACGAAATGGCATAGAACCGAGGCTCAACACCTTCGGCGAAACGGAGTGACGCGACCGAACCGTCAAGCGAATAGCCCGTAGCAATCGAGGCCAGCTGCTCGGGGAGTTGGTCGATAATTTGAGAAACATCGATCTCAACTGGCCATTCAAAATTGATAGCGCCCAGCTCGCCCTTCTGAACGAAGTTAGCGTCAGTGGGCACGGACCAGTCGAATTGAATACGTGTAAAGGTAGCGGCAGTACCAATGCGCACCTTAGCGGTTGGATTTAGCTCCGCAGCCATGCGGGCCTTACGGTCTTGTTCGGCCTTAATCGCAGCCTGGCGGGCGCGCTCGGCCAACTCATCCACAATCTCTTGCGGGAGTGGTGGCGGCATCCCCTGCCAACTGGAAGGCATGAGATCGACGAAAAGCTTCTCGCCTGCCTCTATATGATTGAAGTTGTAGGTATTTTTTAGTCCAACTCGCAGACCGCGTCGGTCGGGATCGACCCGCGCCACAGAAAGGTAGTTTGGCATAGTGGTGCCGACATCGGGCAGCACTAAATCGACCTGTTCTTCAAACTGAATCGAGAGCACGCCATTATCGATTTTCATCGAGTATGCAGGCAATGCATCCAAGTTTGGAAAGCTGAGTATGAGGCGGGCAAAGCCATCTTCTTCAGTGGCGAATAACTGCCCCTTTTCTTGGGCCCATGCGGAAGAAGCTACCATTTGGCAGCTTAAGGCCACAGTAGCTAAAAGGAGGTACTTCGTCCCCTTGGGACTCTTCTTAATAGCGCTCTTCACCGGCCTTCTGCCCGTCCGACGCCAAAACGCGTTCATGAACAAGGCTACTGCCAGGCACCTCATGAACGCGAGGCTTTCCATAACTGACCCGCCGCATACACGACGGGCCTGTTATATCTACCTAGCGCTACTTAACAGCAGCCTAAGCCATTCACAGCTATTGACCAACAATCTGTGGTAAAGCGGCCAGATCGTCGACTGACATCTGTTCTGCTGGCTCAGTGGTATCCGTCGCCATGCGCACGGTCAGCTCTTGAGCACGCGCAGTCGTCATCGCCGCCATAATGGGAGCCATCTTACGCGGCGTCATCATCTTCGCCACTCGGAACAGGACTTCCATATCCAGCTCATCAAAGATTGCTGCAGCGTCCTTCGGCTTCATGGTGCCGTACATCGCGACAAGAGCGCCGAACTGACCTTCTTCCATAGCCTTGCGCTCTTCCACCAAGGACGAGATTTGAGTCTCGATGGACTGCAAGGTCTGCTGACGCTCTTCAATGCGCTTTTCAGCTGCTTCAACAAGTGCCGCACGCATAGCGAGCTCTTGCTCATAAGTCTGGAGCTCGGTGCGACGCTCGGTCAAACGCTCAGTGATCACGCCTTCGGTGCTCTGCACACCACCATCAACCAGCGGCACTGCACCAGTTGGCGTTAACAACTGCGCCTTTGCATCAAGCATTGGCGGGCAATCTGCCGAAATCACTAGCAAAGCACCAGGAGCCGCGTCTTCGGACCCATCTGCCGGAACTGGAGCACATGCGTTATCCAAGGCGACTGGGTTCGACAAGGTAAGATCGGTAACCGCAGCTTCGCCAGTAGGAGTGCCCGACGGAGCCATAGTTGGAGCACCGTCAGCGAGAGTCGGCGACATATCGTCAATCGTCGGCTGATCAGAGAGGGTAACAGTCTGATCGGCCAAGGTTGTTCCAAGCGCGGTAGACGCGCCTTCACCATCAGCTGCAGCCACCCCCGACACTCCAGTCAAGACGTAGCCGCCTGAGCTTACTAGCCCAATAGTCTTGAAGACCAGAAGCGCCGAGATTGAAACAATAACAACTGGGAGAAGGCGGATTTTAGTCACGCAGCGACTCCACGGTTACGAACGCGAGCCTGCAGTTGATCAAGTGCCGACTGCACCTTGTTGGCCACGGGCTGCTCAACCTGCACAGAAGGCTCTTCAGCCTGAGCATTGCGAGCAACACTTGTGATACGGGCAATGCGCTCCATGAGAACATTACCGGCATTAACGTGGTTCGCCAGTTCGATGCCAAAACGCTCAGCTTCCTGCAGACGCGAGGAAAGCTGGTTATCAGCCTCAATCGCAGTACCCTTCAGCTCTTTAATTGCCTGATTGGCGAGATTGGTCGCAGCAACAAGATCTGCAACCATTTGACGAAGCGCGTCACGATCCTGATGCAAACGCTTCAGGCGCTGGTTCAGAACGACACAGTAACCGATCGTCAGCAGCAAAAGTACAGCGACAGACCCTTCAACGATCACACCCAGTGGTAGGCCGAACATCAGCGCTGCTCCATCTTCTCATCAATAGCTTCAAAGGCGGCCATGGTGACCTTTGGCGGATTTAACGGGCGCGCGACGCGCACCGATACTTGGTTACCGATATGCCCCATGATGGCTTCGGTGAGTTCGACATCACCACAACGCAACCGGATCGGGTCGCTCGGCGTGCGGTCAAACATCAATGTATGGCCAGGCTTGATGTTGAGAACCTTGGCAAGCGGTAGTCTCTGCTCATGCAGCACCGCCTCCACTTCAACATCGGCCTGATAAATCTCTGACGCGAGGTGACCTTCCCAGATCGGATCGCGGCCGAATTTTTCACCCATGAACATCTGCAACAGCTGATCACGGATAGGCTCGATGGTCGCGTATGGCAGCAGGATTTCAACCTTACCGCCGCGATCATCCATCTCGATACGAAGTTCGATCAGAATGGCCGCATTGGCCGGACGGGAAATTGCAGCAAAGCGCGGATTGGTCTCCATGCGCTCAAGCTTAAAATTCACCTGCGTTACCGGCTCAAAAGCGCGATGCGTATCTTCAAGAATGACCTCGATCATCCGGCGCGCCAACGCCAGTTCAATCGTTGTATAAGGCCGCCCCTCAACACGGATATTGCCACCTACACGACGCCCGCCCAACAACACATCAATCATCGAATAGATGAGGTTGGAGTCGACCGTTAGCAGGCCATAATTTTCCCACTCTTCCGCTTTGATGACCGACAAAATGGCCGGCAGCGGAATGGAGTTCAGATAGTCGCCGAAGCGCACGGACGAGATCGAGTCCATGGTCACTTCAACGTTGTCAGAGGTGAAGTTGCGCAGCGAAGTCGTCGACAAGCGCACAAGGCGATCGAAGACGATTTCAAGCATCGGCAGGCGCTCGTAGGAGACCAGAGCCGAATTGATAAGCGCCTGAACGCCTGTCAGCTCAACATCACTGCCCGCACTCGCATCAAAACCGAGGAGACTGTCGATTTCGTCCTGATTAAGAACGCGATCAACACCACCGTCTGGCTCACCAGCCGCAGCTTCAAGCATTGCGGCCCATTCAGCAGCAGCGGCCGCAGCGCGCTGCTCTTCAGTCATATCTTCGTCAGAAGGCGGCGGTGGTGGCGTGGACAGACTGTCCAGGTCATCAAGGCCCCATTCGTCGTTGAGTTTATCGTCGTCGCCCGGACCAGCCATTACTGCACCAGAATTTCTTTGAAGAGAATGCTCTCAACCTCAGCCGGGTAGATGGCCAGATTAACGCGACGCAACAGCTCTTCCTTGAGACGATAAATACCCGCCGAGCCCTCTAGATCGCTTTTACGCAGCTCGCGCAGATAGACTTGGAACGCATCGACAACCTTCGCGAGGCGCGGCTGAATCTGCGTCATCATTTCTTCATTGGCTACTTCAAGCGCGATCGACAGCTTCATATAGGCCGGACCACTTCCCGCAGAATTCAAATTCACGGTCATCGGTGGCAGGTTAAAAATGAAGGTGTCTCGTGCAACTACGGGCGCCTCACCCTGAGCTGAGTCATTTGAGCTACTCAGGAAGAAGTAGAGGCCACCACCGCCAAGCAGCAGAGCCAAAATCGCCGCAGCGATAATAATCAAGAGTTTCGGGGGGCGCTTCTTTACAGGCGCGTCTGTACCAATTTCAGCTTCCGCAGCCATAGTTTTGCCCTACCAAAAGTCTGCATCACAAGACGATTCCGGATGCCCTCTCAGCTAATGCCCAGATGGTTAACGAAACCTTAACAAACCTCTAAACCGGCATTTTTTGCCGGGTAAGTTTTACCTAGGTGATAGTTCTTTAGCGGCAAGATTTTCACACACGTTAGTCACCAAACCCTTGGAAACGCTAGCGCCAATCAGTTGGCATGGTTTCTGCAAGGTTAACGGCGAGGCCCTGCTTGGGGAAGTAAGGCTTCGGGACTAACGGGGATCTAAATGATTGAAAACGCACAACTGATCAGCCTGTCGAGGCAAATCGCACTGCAGCGCCGCATGGATGTGATGGCCAACAATATGGCCAACATCAACACGACAGGGTTCAAAGGAGAGAATATTCTCTTCGAAGAATACCTTATGCCAGTTGCGCGCCACAACGACTTCCCCACACTCGATCAGCCTCTTTCTTACGTTCAGGACTGGGCCACAGTTCATGACATGAGCGCTGGCGCTTTCATGAACACCGGCAACGACCTGGACGTAGCGCTGAATGGCGAAGGCTTCTTTGCTGTCGAAACGCCTGCAGGTGAACGATACACCCGCGCAGGGTCATTCCAGTTGAGCAACACTGGCGTCCTGGTTGACCTGTCGGGCAATCCAGTCATGGGCGTTGGCGGCCAGTTCCAGTTTGGCCCTGAAGAGATCGGCATCACCATCAGCCAAGACGGCACCGTATCGTCCAGCGCCGGTGTTAAGGGTCAGCTGCGTATCGTTGAGTTCGCAAACACCGAAGAGCTCGTACGCTCGGGCGACAATCTGTTCGCTGGTGGCACCCCACTCGAAGCAACAACGACCGTTGCTATGCAGGGTTACCTAGAACGCTCCAACGTCTCGGGCATCTCCGAGATGGCCGACATGATCCGCATCACGCGCTCTTACGAGAGCATCTCAAGCCTTACCAAAAAACACGACGACATGCGCCGTGACGCCATCCAGCGTCTCGGAAGCGCACAAGCATAATTCGGAGAGCCTGCCATGAAAGCACTATATATCGCATCGACCGGCATGGGCGCTCAGGAGCGCAACGTCGAAGTTATCTCAAACAACATCGCGAACATGCGCACCACTGGCTACAAGCGCCAGCGCGCTGAGTTCCAGGACCTGCTTTACCAGCAAATCAGCCGCGCCGGCTCGCAGACCTCAAGCCAAGGCAACATGATCCCGGCAGGCCTCGAAATTGGTTCGGGCGTTCGCACCGTGGCGACCCCACGCGTGATGAGCCAGGGTTCGGTCAACCCGACTGAGCGTGAACTCGACGTCGCTGTCCGCGGCGAAGGTTTCTTCCAGATCGCCCTGCCAGATGGCCGCACCGCATACAGCCGCGACGGCTCGTTCGAACGCGATGCTGAAGGCAATCTCGTAACCTCCAATGGCTACCTCGTTCAGCCGGGCATCAACATCCCAGCCAACGCTCGTAGCGTTTCGATCTCGCCAGACGGCACGATCGAAGCCTTTATCGGTACAGACGGCCTTCCAACCCAACTCGGCCAGCTTCAGCTTGCTCGCTTCGTGAACAAGTCTGGCCTTGAATCGATGGGCGACAACCTGTTCCTCGAAACCGCGGCCAGCGGCGAAGCGCAGATCAGCGTTCCGAACGTCGATGGGTACGGCGACTTGATGCAGGCCTATTTGGAAATGGCAAACGTCAACTCGGTGACCGAAATTTCCGATCTGATCGCAGCGCAGCGCGCGTACGAAATGAACGCCCGCGTCATTTCTGGCGCTGACGAAATGATGCAAGCGACTAGCCAGCTCACCTAATGAGGATCACGGGAATGTCCGCACTTCGCTCTGTTACCTTGGCATTGAGTGTCGCGCTTTCATGCAGCTGCGCCTTTGCGATGCCGCTTATGAAGTCCGACGTTACGATATCGAGCGCCATCGTGACCTTTGGCGATATGTTCGACAACGCCGGAGCAGACGCAGAAAAAGCGCTGTTCCGTGCGCCCAACCCAGGAACGACCGGCGATGTCGACGTAAACACCGTTCGTCAAGCCGCCAAGCGTATCGGCGTTCCCGTGTTTGATACCAGTGGGCTGGAGCAGGTGCGGGTCTCAAGATCTTATAGCCTTGTAGACCAAGCGATGCTCACGGAGCTGATTGAAGCTGACCTGCGCCAGAAGGGTGTCGTTACCGGCCAAATGCAGGTGCAGGCCCATTTCAACGAAGGCTTCGAGCCAATTAAGGCTGCCGATAGCTTTCAGCCCGCCAAGCTGGATGCCCTGCGCTACCTGCCGGGCAGCAGCAGCTTCACAGCGCGCTACATCATCGATGGCGTCGGCAGCGCATTCACCTTGTCCGGCACGCTGGACCTGTTGATCGAGGCACCGCACTTGGTCGCGGCTCTCCCCGCAGGGGCAGTTCTGGCACCAGAGCATATTTCTATGCGCCCGATTTCTGTCAAGCAGGCCGACGCTCAGGGCATTCCCCACTATGACCAGCTTATCGGCAAAGCGCTCAACCGTCCAAGCCGCGACGGCATGCTGCTGCGTGCAACCGATGTCAGCGTGCCGCTGACAATCGCCAAGAACGACCTCGTTACGATCGTCTTCAATCAGGGCCCAATGACTTTGACCGTAAAAGGCCAAGCCATCACCAGCGCTGCGCAAGGCGAGGCAGTACAAGTCCTCAATCTAGCTTCTAGGCGCATCATCAGCGCCACCGCAATCTCCCCCGGGGCCGTGGCCGTATCCACCGCACCAATGAATATTGCCGGCCTCTAATTCGGGATAGATGAAAATGAACTTCACCAAGACCATCACTCTCGTTGCCCTCGCAGCATCCCTTGCCGCATGCGCCACCACCGATAAGCTCGCGCAGGTTGGCCAGGCCCCAGCGCTCACGCAAATCGCCGATCCAACAACGACCGCGGGCTACCAGCCTGTGCGCATGCCGATGCCTGAGCCGCTCGCTGACACCTATCAGCCGAACTCTCTCTACCGCACTTCGGCCAAGGGCTTTTTCAAGGACGAACGTGCCCACCGCGTCGGCGATATCCTTACCGTACAGGTGACGATCAACGACAACGCGCAGTTCAACAACCAGACGCAGCGCGCTCGCAACTCGAGCAATAGCGCTGGCATGGGCGGCATTCTTGGCTCCGCAGTGAACACTGCCTTTGCAAGCGGCACCGTCCCGATCGATGCGGAAAACGCTGTCGACTTCAACTCGGGCCTGCGCGACACCGGTTCGGGCTCAGTCAACCGCAAGGAAACGCTGACGACCTCAGTTGCAGCTGTCGTCACGCAGGTTCTGCCAAACGGCAATCTGGTGATCGAAGGCCGTCAGGAAGTCCGCGTCAACTTTGAAGTCCGCGACCTCATCGTCGCCGGTATCGTTCGCCCATCCGACATTCAGGCCAATAACACGATCCCATCAACCAAGATCGCTGAAGCCCGCATCTCCTACGGTGGCCGCGGACAGATCACCGATGTCCAGCAGTCCCGCTATGGCCAGCAGGTCCTCGACGCCATCCTGCCGTTCTAATCCATCCCCGACAGTGTCCTCCCCGGACACTGTCAATCCCCGGCCTGCCGCATGTCAGGCCAGTCCAATCTGTAAGTTTGGACATCCCAAGGCGCAGCTTCCCCGGCTGCGCCTTTTCTTTTTTGCCCAGCGACCCCGCTCTTGATGCCAGCCTCAGCATATGAAAATGCTTGGCCAACACTGGAGCCTTTCATGACCTTTGCCAAACTTGACGATCTCGGCCGCAAGCTCGAAGCGCTTGAACACGCCCTCTCCATTCTGGGCGCCGATGAGGCAACCCATATGGCCGTTGGCGGCGGCGAGAAGCGCGCTGATGCCGTCTCGACCCTTGCGGGCATGCACCACGCCCAAGCCACTGCCCCACATATCCGCGACTGGATCGAAACCGCCAAGGCCGAAGACCTCTCTGCCGACCAGCGGCTCGCTGTCGAAGAGTTTGAGCGCGACTATGTAAAGGCCACCTGCCTGCCGACGGAGTTCGTTGAACGCTCCTCAAGCGCCAGCATGCGCTCTGAACAGCTCTGGCGCGAGCTGCGCGCTAAGGGCGACTGGAAGGGGTTTGAACCTGCACTGCAGGGCGTGGTCGACATTGCCCGTGAGGAAGCTGCACTCCGTTCGGAAGCAACCGGGTTAGCGCCGTATGATGCGCTGATGGACAAATACGACCCGGGCAATCGCGCCGCCGATATCGACGCTGTATTTGCCGATCTCAAAAACTTCCTCAAGGCCTTCATTCCCACCGCACTTGACGCCCAAGAAGCCCGCCTCGCCAAACGACCACGCAAGGCGCTCAACGCCCCATACTCAATCGAGAAACAGCGCGAGTTGGGCCTTGCGGCCATGCAGGCGGTCGGCTTTGACTTCAATCACGGCTCACTTGCCGTATCGCATCACCCCTTCTGTGGCGGCGTACCGACCGACGTCCGCATGACCACGCGCTACCGTACCGACGAATTCCTGACTTCACTCATGGGCGTTCTACACGAAACCGGCCACGCGCTTTACGAGCAAGGCCTACCGAAGAACTGGTCGCATTGGTCGCTTGGCAAGGCGCGCGGCATGGGAATCCACGAAAGCCAGAGCCTGTTCGTGGAAATGCAACTCGCCCGCAGCCCTGAATTCTGGCAATTCGCCATGCCACTCGTCACTCAACACCTCGGCAAAGACGCGCTGCCGGGTTGGGACATTGACGATGTTCTGATCGAAGTGAATTTCGTGGAGCGTGGCTATATCCGCGTAGACGCCGACGAGGTGACCTATCCGCTGCATGTCATTCTCCGCTACGAGCTGGAGAAGGAGCTGATTGCAGGCACGCTGCAGGTGAAAGATATTCCCGAGGCTTGGGACGCCAAGATGCAAGACTACTTAGGCCTCTCGACCATCGACAACCCCAAGGACGGACCGATGCAGGACGTTCACTGGCCGAGCGGTGGCTTTGGCTATTTCCCGAGCTATACGCTGGGCGCCATGACAGCCGCGCAACTGGCCAGCGCCATGCGCAAGGATCTGCCCAATATGAGCGCCGACATTGCCAAAGGCGACTTCTCGGCGATCAATCAATGGCGGGCAGACAAGATTTGGAGCCAAGCCTCCCGCTATTCGACGCCTGACTTGATCACCAAGGCGACGGGAGAAAAACTCAATGCAGATTATTTCAAATCACACCTAAAGAGCCGCTACGCAGGCTAACTCCCTGCCCGCGCGAAAATATCAGAGCCAGAAGTCGGCGAAACGCTCGCCGACTTTTTTCTTGGGTGAATGATTTCTGAATTTGCGCTTCAGCGGCCGTTCCAAATCGCCCTCGTAAAAAGGTCCCATCAACAACGCGACCGGAGGGGTCGCAAAACGAGGAGACCTAAAATGATCCGCACTTTCATCATCACCACCATCGCCGCAGCGACACTCGCAACCGCAGCAGCTCCCGCCATGGCAAATGGCATCTCGATCTCACAGTACGGCTACGGCAATGCCGTTGGCGGCGGTCAGACTGGGTGGAACAACTTCTTCGCAGGCTACCAGAACGGCGCTTGGAATGAGGCGGTTAGCTCGCAGAACGGCGGTAACAATGTGTCCGCTATCGGTCAGGACGGCTACGACAACTACGGCGACATCTCTCAGCAGGGCTGGAACAATCAGGCGGGCGTCGGCCAGTTCGGCACCAACCACACCAGCGTCATCACCCAGGACGGCAATGGCAACGTCGCCGCCGGCGTGCAGGTTGGCAATGGCTGCAATGCCAATGTCGTTCAGCATGGCTCGAACAATGTCAGCGCCTTTGTGCAGGCTTGCCCATAACACCGATAAACCAATGAATTGGGCCGGCGCTGCCGGCCCTCATGCTTTTGAGGAGGATAGAATGACACACTCTGTTATCCGCATCGCGACCCTAGCCGTCATTGGCTGTGTTGCCGCGAGCGCCTTTGCCAACCAGCCACCAGTTAACACCGGCATCAGCTGCGGCATCCATGCCAGCACGGAACGCGGCATGAAATCCCTTGAAGCGGTTGTTTATAGCCCCGAGACCATCAGCGGCGAATATCGCCTGTCGATGAAGGGATCTGGCGGGGCGGGCTCGACAAATATCAACCAGGGCGGCGGCTTCACTGCCCCCAAAGCACAGACAATCACCATGAGCAAAGTGACGGTCAGTGCTGATGCGAAACTGAACATCGACTTCACTATCACAGCCAAGGGCGTGACCTATGATTGCTCGAACACCATCAGCTACCAAAGCTAATCGGTTGAACGCTATTGCTTTTATGCCCCGGCCTCGTCCGGGGTATTTTTATTTCAAATTCGACATGATTAACGCTGTCTGAACGAGCTCTTCCTGCGCCGTTCAGTTGCTCCTCGCTAATCTTGTTTCATCAGCTGGAACACCAGCACTGGGAACGCAAACACTGAGGAGACTAAAATGACCAAGACCTTCACCAAGATCATCGCCGCCACCGCAACAGCCGCTATTCTGGCTCTTAGCGCCGCACCAACACAGGCCGCAGGTCAGATTTCGTTTGGCTTCGCCCCAACCGACCCAGACCAGGCTCAAGCGCTTGGCGTCGGCCTCCAGCTCGTCTCGCTGTTTCAGGGCATGTCCGGCACCGGCGCAAATGTCTATCAGAACGGCTCGGGCAATGCCGCAGGCGGCTCGCAGAACGGCTCTGGCAATCACGGCCTGATCTGGCAAGAAGGGAATGGCCATAACGGCACTATTCACCAGAACGGCAATGGCAATAGCTGCGGCCTATTCCAGTTCGGCAATGCCACCAACGGTCAGTGCCTGCAGAACGGAGATGGCCAATCGGGCATCACCACCGTCTTCGGTTTTTAAGGCCCTCCATCAGCACGACCCAAGAGCGGAGCCCCGGCTCCGCTTTTTGCTGTTTGGCGGACAGAAACAAAAAGCCCGCATCTCTGCGGGCTTCTGTAAAAATCTTTATTCGTCGCGATAGACCTTTTCGCGGCGTTCGTGCAGCTCTTGAGCTTCAAGACTTAAGGTCGCTGTCGGACGAGCGTCCAAGCGCGCTATGCCGATAGGGTCACCAGTCTCTTCGCAATAGCCATAAGTGCCATCATCGATGCGCTTGAGCGCCGAGTCGATCTTGGCGATCAGCTTACGCTGTCGATCACGCGTACGCAGCTCAAGCGAGCGATCGCTCTCTGAACTGGCGCGATCGGCCATATCAGGATGGTTCTGGCTCTCTTCCTGCAAGGTCTCGAGCGTTGCGCGGCTTTCGCGCAAAATTTCATCCTTCCAAGCGTTCAACTTCGCCCGAAAATACTCCCGCTGGCGCGGGTTCATGAAAGGCTCGTCCTCGCTGGGTCGATAGTCCGTAAGTTCAACCGAAGACATCAGCAGACTCAACTCCAATGCGCTCTTATGGGCGGCCTATATATTCGGCTGAGTCGAACCCCGCAAGCATACAAAGCAGATTCGAGCATGATGACCGGCGGCAGGACAATGCCGATCACCGCAAAACCATTAGAAAATCAGGGAAAATATAACATCCCGACCCGAACTAAAGTGTCGGGAAACGGCCAGACTTTGCCAATTCAACGAGTACTCTGAGCTCAATTTCATCCAGAACAGCATCGAGATCTGGGTCAACCTTATCGCGCAACGTTGAGAGTTGTTGGCTCATGGCGTCTAAACGAGCCGGTGAAACATCACCCAGCAACAGGTCTGCCTTCATACCCTCAAGTAGGTCCAACAACGCAGCCCCACGTTTAACCGCGCGACGGCGGCCCTCATTGACGTCACCAATGCCCTGCAGCGCCAGAATTGAACCAACGCCCATCACTGCAGAAGCAGGAGGCGCTTGTTTAATCCGTCCCACACCGCCCTGACCGGTCGGAGCAAAAACAGCGCCCGCCCCCGCTTTCGACAAAGCGCCGCGGTTGGACACAGACCCAGACCTATTTGAACCCTCGATGCGCAAGCGAATGACTCACCGTGACGAAACCTACACCGGCAAAATCTGCCCACAGCAGTTAACGAATGGTTAATATGCTCGGCAAGAATTGCTTATCACCTTCTCAAATGGCGAATAAACCGCCCGAGCACGATCCATTTACTCTTTAGAAACATATGGATAGAGGGCAAAAACATAAACTGGCACGGTTCTCGCATTTACCTTTCCGACTGGCTCCGCAGATCTTGCACGGCGCCAACCCTCGGGGAATGAAATGCAATACCGTCTGGTCCGATCGATTATAGCCGCAACACTCACCGCCGCCTTGGCCTTGAGCCCACTTGCGCCCGTAACCGCCGCCCCTGCGCGCATTAAAGACATTGTCGACATGGAAGGCATTCGCGAGAACCAGCTCGTGGGTTATGGCCTCGTTGTCGGCCTCAATGGCACCGGCGACAGGCTCAACAATTCCCCATTCACCAAGCAGTCTCTGCAATCGATGCTCGAACGCATGGGCGTGAATACGCAGGGCGAGAACGTGCGTACTGCGAACGTAGCAGCGGTCATGGTCACAGCCAATCTGCCGCCATTCGGCACACAGGGCACGCGCATCGACGTCAGCGTTGCAGCCATGGGCGACTCGCGGAGCCTCCAAGGCGGCACCCTGCTGGTCACCCCTCTCGTTGGCGCCGACGGTGAAGTCTATGCCATCGCGCAGGGCCCGGTGTTGATCAACGGCTTTGAAGCCACTGGCGACGCTGCCCGTGTTATCTCAGGCGTACCAACCACAGGCCGTATCGCCTCTGGTGGTTTGATTGAGCGTGAGATCGATTTCCATCTCGGCTCTCAAAACTCTGTACGCTTGGCTCTCCGCAACCCCGACCTCACCACGTCACGTCGTATCGCCTTGGCGGTCAACGACTTCATCGGCGTGCCAACTGCGGTGCCTGAAGATCCATCAACCGTGCGTCTAACGCTGCCACCGGGCTTCAACGGCAACATCGTGGACCTGCTGACCGATATCGAGCAGTTGATCGTGCAGACCGACCAGTCAGCAAAGATCGTCATCGACGAAAACTCTGGTATCATTGTTGTCGGCAAGGACGTTCGCGTCTCCAGCGTAGCCGTCGCACAGTCAAATTTGACAGTGACTATCGCTGAAAACCCTCAGGTCGTGCAGCCTGCCCCGTTCTCAGATGGACAAACCGCTGTTGAACCCAACACCGATCTCCAGGTCACCCAAACGGACTCTGCGCTCCAAGTGGTGGACCAGTCCGTGACCCTGCAAGAACTCGTCGATGGCCTAAATGCTCTTGGGATTGCCCCTCGAGATCTCATCGCCATCCTTCAGGCCATCAAAGCGACTGGCGCGCTTCAAGCCGAAATTCAGGTGCTCTAATGGACGCGATTACCAACTCAACGCTCAAGCAAAGCCCTCAGTACGCAGCCTTCCGCCAGCAGGCCGAAGAGCTTGAAGGGGTCTTCCTGACGCAGCTGACCAAAGCCATGTTCGAAACCGTACAAAGCGACGAAGGCATGGGCGGCGGCAGCTTCGGTGAAGATACCTGGCGCGGCATGCAAGCAGAAGAGTTCGCCAATGCCATCGCTCAAAACGGTGGAATTGGTCTCGCTGATCAGATCGTCGCGCAGCTTTTGAGCCAACAAGAAGCCAATTCTAACCCAATCAATATTGTTTCCGGCATCGGAGCCTACCAGAAATGACCGCAGCGTCCCGTTTGGCAGAATTAGACAGCCTAGATCCTCTCGATCTCTGCGTACGCGCCGAGGCCTCTCTGTCGTCACTGGTCGACGTGATGAACAAAGAAACCACGCTGCTCCGTGCTGGGCACTTGCGCGAAGCCGGTCAGCTCACGCCAGAGAAGACTGCCCTCGCGCAGGACTACGTGGGCTTTGCGCGTGCAATCCAGCGCCAGAATGCCCGTATCGTTGCTGAAGCGCCCGATGCATTGCGTCGTTTGCAAAATGGCCACGAAAGCTTGGCCACACAAATGGCCGAGAACCTGCGCGTTCTCGCGACGGCAAAATCCGTCACCGAAGATGTGCTAACCGACGTTTCCAGAGCCGTTGGTCAGCAGGAACGTACCCGGACCTATGACATGAGCGGAACCATCACACTCGATCCTGAAAGCGCTGCACGCGGCATCGCCGTCAACCGCGCACTTTAGCGTCCAGCCGCCTCCCATACATTGGTTGCAAATAGGTTTTGCAACCAATGACCTAGCCGTACGTTTCTGGTGCAGTAGGCAGCATTGGAGATCACGATGGCTTCGACCATTGTCGTTCGCGGCTCTACGGGAACGACAACCAATCCAGATCAGCGGCAGCGCTTGATTGAACATCAGGCGGCGAGCAGTAGCCGATACGCCGGTCCACGCACGGATAGTACGGGACTAAGGCACAACCCTCCGCAATCAACTCCTGTGAGCCAGATGCTAGGCCGACCTCTTCTCGATGGAGAAGCTGGTTTCACCACATCATTGCTCGCGCAGAGAATGACGGGCGAACGGCGGAAACACGCACCGTCCAGCGCCCCCTCGTCTCCCGATGCACCACAAATGCGCTTAAGAGACATTCTCGTCTAACTCGATATGCCGACAATGTTTTATCTGAAATTTGATTTGATTTGTGACCGCGGTGTAAGCGGAACACCGTAGTCGGCTCTTAAGCCCAGTTTACGCCCCTCAAGATCAGCATGAGCGCACCTCAGGAAGAGGTATCTCAAGCGTACCCTAGAAAGGGGCCTGATCATGAGTGACATTTCTTTATCAAAAGCCGTTCGCACGAACCTGCTTTCCCTCCAAAATACCGCTCAACTGATGGAAAAGACCCAACAGCGCCTGGCGACAGGCAACAAGGTCAATTCCGCTCTGGACAACCCCTCCAACTTCTTCACGGCCTCAGCGCTGAATAGCCGCGCGGCTGATATGAGCAATCTTCTCGACTCTATGGCCTCCGGCATCAAAGTGATCGAGGCCGCTAACAATGGCTTGACTGCTCTGACCAAGAATTTGGAGTCCATGCAGTCGACCCTGCGGCAGGCCCGCCAGGATAAATCGTTCCAGACGCAGTCCTTCGATGTAACCGACGCATCCGTATTGCGCTTAAAAGGAGGACAGCTCGGCGACACAGTCAGCGAGCTTAGCCTAGCGACTGCCACGGTTGACGGGCAAAAAGCCACTGTCCAGACGATAGCCGCGACCTCATATCGCGGCCCCGTAATTGCATCCGACGCACGTGCTGGCACAGGCGCGCGCGCCATCATCAGTGCGGACGCTGGCTTCAAGACTGGCGACACCTTCTCAGTTGCAGGACAGACTGTAACCGTAACTGGCGCGACACCCGATGCTGAAAGTGTGGCTGAAAACATCCGGCTCGCACTCGACGGTCACGAGGATACTCAGGACGAATATACGGTGTCGATCGGAGCCGCGAGCACGCCCTTTGATGGCAAGATCATCATCGAGACCGTGAGAGCCAAAGACCCCGCAGCGACAATCAACCTCGACCCAGATAACAATCCTGAAACAGGCGTCACCCAAGCCATCAAAGGCAGCATCAGTTTCAATTATTCTGACGTTTCAACGGCTATCGAAGCGGGCGGACAAACCATCACAACTGGCGGCTCGTTCTCGCAATTTGTCGAAAATCTCCGTAGCGCTAGCGTTGAAGGCGGTTATAGCGTCGATGTCGACGAAGACACCAAGCAAATCACGCTGACCGCCCTAACACATGGCGCAAACCCACCGACCATAACCGGTGTCACACCCTCCAATCCAGGCGTCGAGGCAAGTCCCGCAAGCCTAACGTTCCGTCTCAACAGTGACTACCAACCAGCCTCGACCGCCCAGACCACATTCCAACTCACGAACAGCGCTGGCGAGCTGACCTCTGGACAAATCCTCACCATCGACATCGGGACCAGCGAAGAAGAGATCGAGCTTGTTGCCGATGCCACGTCCACTGAAGTGGAGGCAGCGCTACGGGACCATATCGTCGGCGGCTCGACGCTTGGCGCCTTGTACAGCATCGCCGTTGATGACGACTTTAATGTCAGCATCAGCGCCTTGGAACCCGGAGCTGCTGCGGCACCTGTCGTCACATCTGACGCGATCGGTATTCGTGATCCATCAGAAATGAATGCCGCGGCAGATGGTGAAGATCTACGAAACCATTATGCTGAATTGGCAGGCGCCCGCATTGTTCTCGCGACCGGCTCTCAACCCAATACGGAATATGAGTTCGACGCATCAGTGACAAGCGCTGACGTCAACGCATTCCTCGCTGAACTCCAATCTGATGGCTACACCGCTGCATTCGGTACGGACGGCCTAACTATCTCACGAGCCACAGGCGAGAGCTTTAGTATTAACGTCTTCAACGGCACCGGCGACGCAGCAGACGCTCTCGGCATCGACGTCACCCCTGAAGGGGATCCAGTCAGTGTCGGTGCCGGTGACACTGACGTGATAGTGAAGACACCGACCGTTGTAACTCCAGGAGCAGACGCAACCCCTGGCCCTGCCGCTGCGCTCGTCTTCTCATTCGGCCTCGAGTTTTCGGGAGCAACATCAGAGCCGCTCGGGACCCACCAAGAGCTCAAAATTGGCGACTTCGAGGTTGTGCTTCAAGCGAATATGTCTGCCTCCGAAGTTGAAGATGCGATCAATGCCATAACTGACTTTTCCGACGATTGGGTAGCGTCAGTAGACGACGACTTCGTGGTAACAATTACGGCGGCGGCCGTCGGTGACATTGACCCGCCGACCGTTGCAGTGATGACGACGCAGCCCTCACAACATACTCCCACCGATGGCATAAACTTCTCAGCTGTTGACACTGCCTTTGCAGATTTTGATGGCCAAGAAATATCCGTTAGCGTGGGCGGAGGCGCTGCTGTAGACATCGAACTTGGCAACACGCTTGATGAGTTCAACCAAGTTGTAATTGAACTTCAGGGCTTAGGGTTCACAGTCTCCCGCACGCAAGACGGCATTAGCCTTTCTCGCACCGACGGCGAAGCGTTCACATTTACCACGACCGATGTCGACAGCGCAGAGGCACTAGGGCACGAAGACGCCTTCACAACGCCAGTATCTATTGACGCCACCGATATCGATCTGGCGACACAGGGCATTGTCGGCGGGAATATTGCAGTAGATTCTGTGGACGGTGAAGATGCGACTGTCGGGGCGACCCTACCAGCAGATCGAATTTTGACGATCAACGGAGAAGAATATGAAATCTTCACGACCACCACACCGGCCGATCTGCAGGCATTGCTTGCCGACGAGGACGACGGCATTGGTGCGGACTATGACGTTGAAGTGGCAGATGATTTTACAGTAACGATAACGGCCAAAACCGCAGGCGAAGAAGGAACAATTACCTTCGAAACCGATGCAGCAATGGTCGGCACGCCCGATAATACTCCCGGCATTGACGCCGCAGACCCAATCTATGGCACACCAACGGCGCCGGAGGCTGGCGCCCACTACGAAACCGTCGCTGCCGCGACCAATATTTTCACAGTCTCCTATGGTGCGAAAACCGCGGATATACGCATCGGCGGCATTCGCGGCGGGACAGGTGACGACGCAACAGCCCCTTCGCTCTACGACATCAGCCAATGGGAAAGCGCCACGGTCGAGAGCATAAATGCGCAACTCGCCGAAAAGGGCATCACCGGGGTAGAAGCCCAATTCGACAGTGTCGGCAAACTGTCGATTATAGCCAAGAACGCAGAAGCACAAACGCTTGCAATAGCCGGCCAGGATGCAGTCGCTCTATTCGGCACCAACGCGGTCTCGACCGGTGTGGCCGAACGCAGCGAGCTCACGTCCATCAAGACCGTCGACAAATTTGTGGAGCTGATCAATCGCGATCACGCGTCTCAAGTGCGAGCATCAAATGACAATGGCCGCCTCCGGATCGAGAACCTTTCCACGCAGCGGCTTGAAATCGACATCTCAGGCGCGAACGCCCCAACGACGCTAAACATCGAAGGCAATTCGGTTCGTGCTAATCTGTCTAAACAGTTTAACGAACTGCGAGATCAGCTTGATAAACTAGCCGACGACTCGTCCTTCAACGGCATTAATCTGCTCCGCGGTGACAAGTTGAAGATCACCTTCAACGAGAGCGGCAGCTCGGCCATCGATATCCAGGCGAAAGACCAAAACGGCAATGTGCGCAGCCTCAACTCCGCAACTCTGAATGTTGCCAGTCTGGACGCGCAAGATCTCGACACCGACGCCAAGATTGATGCCTTCCTGACCAAACTATCAGCGGCCTTGAGCGATCTCCGCTCTCAGTCGTCCACTTTCGGTTCGAACCTATCCTCGGTTCAAAACCGGCAGGACTTTACCAAGAGCATGATTACCACGCTCGAGACCGGCGCAGCCAACCTCACCTTGGCTGACATGAACGAGGAAGCAGCAAACTTGCTAGCGCTACAGACACGACAGTCACTAAGCACTTCGGCACTGTCGATGGCCTCGCAAGGCGATCAAAACATACTGCAGCTGCTTCGTTAAACTCTTCACAAATAAGCGAATATCTAGGCGGGCCAAGGCCCGCTTTTTTTGTTGCCCGGCACAACAGCCCTACACAGCAGGTCAGGCGCAAGAATCCCACAAAAATATGTAATATATTTCACTCGGAAGTTCCGGCCAACAAAATCTCGAAAACACATTACGCGCCCGAATACTAAGTATAAAACCAGATCAATAAATCACCCATTAGATGAAAATGGGACCATCAACTGTTAATTCCCCATTAGGACATCTACGTACAGTTTCAGCGGACCTCAGGAAGAGGCATGAACTAGCGTAACCCTAGGAAGGGGATTATTATGAGCGACATTTCGCTTTCTAAAGCAGTCCGCACCAATCTGCTTTCGCTGCAGAACACCGCCAGCATGATGGAAAAGACGCAGGAGCGTCTGGCTACTGGCAACAAGGTGAATTCGGCGCTGGACAACCCCACCAACTTCTTCACCGCCTCCGCTCTGAACAGCCGCGCTGCTGACATGGGCAATTTGCTGGACTCGATGGCGTCGGGTATCAAGACAATTGAAGCCGCTTCCAACGGCATCACCGCACTGACCAAAAACCTGGAATCCATGCAGTCCACCCTGCGCCAGGCCCGTCAAGACAAGTCGTTCCAGACCAAGTCTTTCGAAGTGACCGATACGTCAACTATCGCACTCCTCGGCGGCCAGTTTGGAGTCGACGGTGTGAACATCAGCCTGGCAGAAGCCACTGAAGCGGGCGTTAAGTCACAAGTCACGACGACCGGCACGTCTCCGTACATCGGCGCATCTGGCACCAACGCGACTGCTACCGGCGCTGGCGCTCGTACTCTGATCACCACCAATGGGAGCATCAATCAGGGCGAAAAATTCACTGTCGCCGGCGTAGAAGTCACCGCTGGTGCAGATGTTACTGCTGCAGGCCTTGCCACTACGATCCAGAGCGCTCTCGACTTGAGCACCAACCCGCCGACCACTGGCAAATACACCGTCACCGCAGGTGCGGTTGGTTCTGTCAATGAAGGCAAAATCATTATCGAATCTGTGGAAACGTCGGCCGCTGCCGCCGAGGTCACGTTCGCGAATGCCGATGTGGACGTTAAGGGCACAACCACATTCAACTATTCTGCAGTGTCAAGTGCCATCACCGTCGGTGGCCAGAGCGTTACGTCCGGCGCTTCCTTCGAAGACTTTGTGACAAGCCTCGAAGCCAAGGCCGAGGCTGGCAAGTACACGGTTACGTACGACACCACAACCAAGGATATCACGCTCACAAACGTGAAATCTGGTGCCAACGCCCCGACCATCACCGGCATCACCACAGCCACTCCGGCAACGGGTGCAAAGAGCGACATCACTCTGACTGGTGGCGTCTCGCTGGCGAATGAAACACTCAAGATCGACGGCGAGACTCTGACGCTTGCTGCCAACGCAAATGCCGACGCCTTGGGCGCCGACATTAAGAGCAAGATTGAAGCCAACGCTACGCTTAGCGCCAAGTATGCGGTCACCTATGACGCTACTAACGACAAGCTGACCCTGACTGAGCGCAGTCTTGGCCAAGGTAAGAGCGCTGCAACCTACGACTGGACCGGTGTTGCTACCGACCCAAGCTCCGTCGCCGTCACATTTGCCGACGGAACGAATAATGGTGGCGTTGCCTCGGCTACCTTTGCTAAGAGCGAAATAACCCTGACTGGCTCCGTCGCAGCGGCAAATAACCCGGTGGTTATCGACGGTCAGACCCTAGTCATGCCAGTAAGCGCCAACGCTGACGCGGTTGGAGCCAATCTTGTCACTAGGTTTAATGCCAATACGACCCTGACCGCGAAGTACAATATCGCCTACGATGCAGCGACGGATAAGCTGACGATCACCTCCAAGACTGCCGGGTCTGGAAGCCTTCAGCCTGACATGAATTTTGCAGGCCTCGGTACCGACCCATCAGATATGACTGTAACGTTCACAGCCGGCACGGACGCTGGGGGCGCGAAGCGTGCGACGAGCTCGGTCGACCTGACCGGAGCCAACTCGGCTTTGGGCAACCAACTCGTCATCGATGGCGAGACCCTAACCCTCGCCGCGAACGCCAATCCGGATGCTTTGGCAGCTGACATCAGGTCCAAGGTAGCGGCAAACGCGACCCTGTCAGCAAAGTATGATGTTACCTATGATACTTTTAGCCAGAAGATCGCGTTCACCGAGAAGTCAATCGGCGCAGGTAAAACCGTCACCGCGTTCGATTGGAGCGGCTTGGCCAATGACCCGACCGTAACCACGGCAACGTTCACTCAGGGCGTTAATGCCGCATCTCCAGATGGCGACGCACTCTCTGTTATCGGCATACCTGGTGCCTTCACCGAGACAGTTGCTGCTGAGAAAGACGAGTTCACCATCTCCTATGATGGCAAGACTGCAAACATTTCGATCTCTGCAGTGAAGGGTGGTATTGGTTCGACCGCAAACCCGGTCGAAACCAAAAACTGGCAGGATGCCACAGTTCTTTCCGTGAACAACCTGCTCGTCAACCAGGGCATCACTGGAGTCGAAGCCAAGTTCGACGAAAGCAACAAGCTCACGTTTGTTGCCAAGACTGCGGAAGCGAAGACGCTTGCTGTGTCCGGCACTGATGCGACTGCCCTGTTCGGCACCAACGGTGTTAACACCGGTAAGGCCGAAAAGAGCGAGCTCAACGCCACCAAGACAGTGGACAAATTTGTAGAGCTGATCAATCGCGATCACGCTGGCAAGGTCCGCGCATCAAACGATAACGGCAAGCTGCGCATCGAGAACCTGTCAACCCAAGAGCTCGACATCAACGTCGACTCCGATGGTGCTTTGACGGGCATTAAGGTCGAAGGTAACTCGGTTCGTGCGAACCTGTCCAAGCAGTTCAACGAGCTGCGTGACCAGCTCGACAAGCTGTCGGACGACGCGTCCTTCAACGGCATCAATCTGCTCCGTGGCGACAAATTGAAGATCAACTTCAATGAGTCCGGCACGTCCTCAATTGATATCGAAGCGAAGGACAAGAACGGTAACAATCGCAGCATCAATGCTTCGAACCTGAACGTCGACAGCCTAGCCGCTATCGATTTGGACACCGACACTGCGATCGATGGCTTCCTCTCGAAGTTGACTTCCGCACTAACCGAACTGCGCTCACAGGCGTCTTCGTTTGGTTCAAACCTGTCGGCTGTTCAGAACCGTCAGGACTTCACCAAGAACATGATCAATACGCTCGAAACCGGTGCAGCAAACCTGACCCTGGCTGACATGAACGAAGAAGCAGCAAACCTGCTGGCTCTTCAGACCCGTCAGTCGCTGAGCTCCTCGGCTCTGTCGATGGCTTCGCAGCAGGATCAGTCGGTTCTCCAGCTGCTCCGTTAATCGGACGCAACAACCAATAAGAATAGGCGGGCTTCGGCCCGCCTATTCTCGTTTGAGGAGGCCAAAATCACCCTATAACTGCCTGCCGTCTACCGCACTGCGAGTTGTCATTAAAAAAGGATTAACAAGCATCGTTAACAACTCATTAATATTTACCTCCGTAAACATTTCCTTACTTAAATAGAAAGTCACGAGTCTTTCTGCGCGAGGTAAGAGAAATGTCGGATATAACTCTGTCAAAAGCCGTACGGACTAATCTGCTTTCCTTGCAAAGCACAGCAGACCTGATGGCACGAACACAAGAACGCCTTGCGACAGGAAACAAGGTCAACTCTGCCCTTGATAACCCGACGAACTTTTTTACTGCGTCAGCACTCAATAGTCGCGCATCAGACTTGAATTCGCTCATGGACAACATGTCCAACGGCATCAAGACTTTACAGGCAGCAGACAACGGCTTGACGGCCATTACCAAGACGCTTGAATCGATGCAGTCGACCCTGCGCCAAGCCCGACAGGACAAGTCCTTCCAGAACCATATCTACGAAGTGACCGCAGACAGTATCCTGACAGTGAATGGCGGCCAGTTCGAACTACCAACAGAAATAAAGCTCGGGGTAGAAGCTGTGGGGCGGAAGGCGCAGCTAACAACCATTGATGCTCAACCGTATCAAGGCCCTATACCTGCCGCGACTGGCTCCCAGGCCTCCGAGGCAACTGGTATTGGTGCCCGCACCAAGATCAATGTTGGCGGAGGCCTCGCCAATAACTCTGTCATCAAGGTCGGGGGCATAGATGTAACGCTAACCGGCGCGGGCGCTATCCTTACCCCGGCAGAAATTGCTCAAAGCATCGATGACGCAATCAACGCCAACAGCTCGCAAATTCTCGGTGACTACACCGTGAGTGTTGGCACCGGCGTCAACGCCGATAGCGTGATCATCGAAACAGTTGAAACTGACCAACCGGCTGCCACAGTGGCCCTCGTCTCTGGTCACAGCGCAGCCCAAAAGGCGACTTCGAGCTTCGCCTACGGGTCCGTACCGACGACAGTAACTGTCGAGGGACAATCCATTTCAACCGGTGGGTCGTTTGAGACGTTTGTCGCCAGCCTTGAAGCCAGTGCGACAGCCGGTGGGTATCGCGTTGTTGCAGATCCGCTCACGCAAAACATTACACTAGAAGCACTGGAGTATGGCGACCCCGCGCCGGTCGTCAACGGACTGTACGACGGCGTACCCGCTGTGGCTGCGGAAACCCGCATCGACCTCACAGGGGCAAGCGTCACTGCCAGTGAGACACTCACGTTCGATGGTCAGACCCTCACTCTAGCCACCGGAGGCTCCAATCCTGCCGATCTCGCGCAGGAGTTGGAAGCGTTGATCGCTCTAAACACCACGCTGAATGGTACTTATGAGGCATCTGTTTCCGGCAACATACTCACAATTCGCAATCGTGCTGCAGGCGAGATCGGCTCTGCCCCCTCTGTGACCCATACCTTCACGACGGCACCGACCAATCCCGCGGTATTTGAGGACGGTGAGGATGGGATACCCAGTGACGTCACCACAACGCCTGTAACGACGGGCGTTCACATCGAGACCGTTGAAGCTGCGAGTGACAAATTCTCGATCAACTACGACAATATATCAGTTGAGGTATCCATTACGGGCGTCAAAGGCGGCGTAGGCACAGCCATCTCTGCAATGGATATCCAGACATGGCAGAACAGTACGGTCGAACGCATCAATGCTGAGTTGAAAAACGCCGACATCAACGGCCTAGAGGCCGTTTTTGACGCTGATGGCAAATTTTCCATCGTCGCTCGCGTGCCAGAAGCCAAAACCTTGTCAATATTCGGCCCACGTGGCGTTGCCCTGTTCGGCCCGGACAGCACAGTTACCGGAACACCGACTGTTGACGGTTACTCCGCCAAAACCGCTGTCGACAAGTTTGTTGAAGAAATCAATCGTAACTACGGTTCAAAGCTTCGCGCGTCCAATGACAATGGCAAATTGCGCGTTGAAAACCTTTCGACAGCGGAGCTTGAAGTTCAATTTGATCCAGACGGTGCAGGCCCTGTCACTACAAGACCTTCCACGATCAAAGGCAATTCTGTTCGCGACAATTTATCTTTGCAGTTCAACGACCTAAAAAACCAGCTCGACCGCCTTTCAGATGACGCTTCATTTAACGGCATCAACCTGCTGCGCGGCGATAACTTGAAAATCACATTTAATGAAAACGGCAGCTCGTTCATTGATGTGCAGACGAGTGATGGTCGGGGCATCAATGCCAGCGCTCTAAAAATCGAAAACCTAATCGGCCGTGACCTCGATACTGATGAGGGCATTGATGCGCTGATCAATGATATCAAATTGGCGCTTTCAGACATTCGTTCTCAGGCGTCTAAGTTTGGGTCGAACCTGTCCATCGTTCAAAACCGCCAAGACTTTACCAAGAAAATGATCAATACGCTGGAGACAGGTGCCGCTAACCTCACCCTAGCCGATATGAACGAAGAAGCTGCCAATTTGCTCGCGCTGCAAACGCGACAGTCACTATCAAGCTCATCTCTTTCTCTTGCCAGCCAAGCCGATCAAAGCGTGCTACAACTGCTCCAATAACGTATTGATATGTATTCACTTGAGTAAACCGGGCACATTTCTTGCCTTCTCTTGCCTTTCAATCTCAGGCAGAAGCTCATTGGATCATATCCCATCAAGCGGAGCGTCGAGTAATGGCCCTAAAAGTCGAATTGAAGCCAGGCGAGAAACTGCTGGTTGGCAACTGCATTATTACAAATTCAGACCAGAGAACACGCCTCTACATTGATGGTCGCGCGCCAATTTTACGCGAAAAAGACATCCTGACCTCTGACACCGCAAAGACCCCTGCGAAGCGGATCTACCTTGCAGTTCAGCTGATGTATATTGAGGATGACATCAGTGTCGCAAAGGACGAGTATTTCGCACTTATTAACGACTTCACGACAGCAGTTCCTTCGTCAATTGAGATAGTTAGCCAAATAAACAACGAGATATTAACCGGCCAGCTTTACAAAGCATTGAAGGCCGCACAACGGCTTATCGAGTACGAACAGGAACTCGTTTCTCATGTATCAAACCGGGGCTAATGCCTACCAGCAAACCGCACGAGTCGTCGAAACTTCACGTGAACGCGAGTCCGCACTATTAATGCGCGCAGCGGCGTCGATCCAAAAAGTAACAGACGAATGGCCAGCGAGTTCAGATCAGCTTGAACCTGTCTTAAACTTCAACCGAAAGCTCTGGACCGTGTTCATGACTTCCGTAACGAAGGAAGATAGCCCCCTGCCCGATGATGTCCGGCAAAACATCGCCAATCTTGGTATTTTCGTGATGAACCAGACACGCGAAGTATTGCTCGAGCCCGAACCAGGCAAGCTCGAGGTGTTGGTTCGATTGAACCGCCAGATCGCAGCTGGCCTGCGCGGCATGTAGCTTGCGACACACCCGAGTTTAATGCCCCGCAAAATGTGGGGCATTTTTTTTGTGACCGTTCCTTACAAATGCAAAAGCCCCGCTCGAAAGCGGGGCTTTTGCATTTGCGGACTCGGTTCGATCAGAGGAAGTTCACCAAGCTCAGTTGGCTGATCATCGCGGTTGCCTGATAACTCGCCTGAAGCCGCGTTTGCAGCGCAAGCAATTGCATAGCAACGTCTTCTTTGTTCACGGCTTCGGCTTCGCCAAGCAGGTTTTCTAGCTGCGCTTTATAGTTGGTGTGCCTCTGGGTGGCTGCGAGCAGGTTGGATTGAGCCACCCCCAGTTCCATCGTCACCATTTCGATCGACCCACGCTCACTATTGCGCGCTTCGGACAGCTGCGATGCCTGTCGGCTCGCCAACGCATCGAAACGCGCGCGCGCTGGGTTGAGGTCAATTGAGTTGGGATCCTCAGCACCTGCTGCCTCAGGATAGGTTTCGATCGAGAGCGCAGCAAAGCTTCGGATCATCCGCAGATAACCAATCTCGTTGGCCTGCATGCCGTAATTGACGCGACCATTATCCTCCACCGCCGCCGACACTGCTTGGCGAGGGTTCCCTTCGGCCAAAGCCGCCGTTGTGGACAAGGAGCGCGTAATGGCCTGCTCAAAATTGGCGGTGGTATTGGCGATAGCATCGCCCGCCGCAGTGACAGTGCCGATCGTGAACTGCCCTGGCCCCGCGCGCCCAGTCACGGCCTCCAAAGTGACCTCCCTTTCCTTCCCCGATGGTTCGGTGAGGGTAAAGGTCACTTGATCACCGGCAGTGGGCAGCTGGCTGAACTGCACTGATAGAGACGACGGCGGCCCCGCGGTCTGCGTTACGGTTGGTAGTGTAGCGGTCGGAGGGAACTGGCTGGACTGTGCAGACGCCGCCGTAATACGGAAGCCATGAGCAAAGGAACTAGGCTCCAGGCCCTTTACGGTAACACTGTCGCCACCACCCGACGAAACACCCAATCGTCCTAGATTGCTGGCTGATACAGCTGCGGTTTCGCCATTGTACCACTGCACAGTGTCGGATGGAGTTGCGACACGCAAAGAGGTGGCAGTGTAAGGATCACTGCCAGCAACACGCACTACGGGCTCACCAGCGGCGTTAAAAAAATTCTCTGCCGCTGCGAAGGTGGATGCTCCCATTAGCTCGCCTTCAGCCGCTATCTGAATCTTTTCCAAAAGCGCGGTCTGGAAATTTGCAGCTGTCGTTGCAGCGTCTTCGCCAATTGTGAACTCACCCTTTGTGCCCGTGTCCTCTTCTGAAGCACGCAGGGTAATCTGCGTTTCGGACCCGTCGGGCAAGGTAAAGCCCAGGGTGATGCTCTCGCCGGCGCGCGGCAGGTTGGCGTCGTCAAAGGTAAACGCCAAAGCTGCCGGATCCGCGTTTTGCGCGCTGGTGTCGATCGTAACCCGTCCACCGACTTGAGAAACAGTCGATAGCTTCATGCCGAATGGATGTGCACCATCCTCAGCAAATGTCACGGTTCCGGGAGTGAGAACATCAATGTCTGCGGTCAAACGGCCGTAACCCGATTGCCCCAAATCTGCAGCACGCCGTTCGGTCACTACGGTGGCATAGCCAGCACGACCGCCCACACCGTTGAGAAGCTCTTCAGTGGGCTTCAAAGGCAAGGTGTCGGTCTTGTTGCCACCATAGAGGTAGCGACCGTTGACGTCTGCATTCAGCATGGTGACCAGCTCGTCAAAGCGCGCCTTGGACAGCCCAGGCAAAGTCGCCATATTGATGTTGTTGGACCCGTATTGCCCCTGCACTGCTGAGTTGCGCGCTTCGCCTTCCATCTTGTCCATGCGTGTGAGCGCATTGTTGTAGAAGGACAGGCGCAGGTTC
Source organism: Devosia sp. WQ 349K1 (assembly GCF_016595685.1). Taxonomy (NCBI): domain Bacteria; kingdom Pseudomonadati; phylum Pseudomonadota; class Alphaproteobacteria; order Hyphomicrobiales; family Devosiaceae; genus Devosia; species Devosia sp. WQ 349K1. The sequence continues at coordinate 846,258 of NZ_JAENGO010000001.1, forward strand.
ACTTGCTCGACATTGCCCATATAGCCTTCGATCTGGGTCAGCCTGGACCGCGCCGAAAGTGATACAGGCAGGTCTTTGCCCATTTGGGCCAATGTCTGCGCCTTGTTGCCCGTGCCAAGCTGCGTCTGAAGGAGCGCGAACTGGCTGTTCATCTTGGAGATGACACCGAAACCAGCCTGAAGCGGGAACATCGATTTATTGACGATCATTTTCTCGATCTCCCTTAAACGGCTTGCATCAGCGTATCGAGCAGTTCCTGCACGACTGACATGACACGAGCATTGGCGGCATAGGTGCTCTGCAACTGAGTCAGACGAGCCATTTCCTCATCCATGTCGACCCCATAATCGGCGTCCATCTGCTCGGAAATGGTATCCAGAGTCAGCTGACGATGATCACTCACACGCTGCGCGTTACCGATCGTCGAACCTTGAAAATTGAGGACCTGCCCAACAATCTGTTCAAGCGAACCGTTGAGCTGATGGCGCCCATAATTGGATGCTGCGGTCGTGCCGGACACAAACGACATGCCCTGCAATTGCTTGAGCACATATTCCGGTCGACTGGCGTCGCCCAATGGGGATTCCAAGTCATACTGCACCAGCAAACGGTTGTCAGAAAGGACATCCGCGTTGATGGTAATGCGTGACGCAAAGCCAACAATTTGGCCAGGCTTATACTCTGTGCTGCCCGAATAGGGTTTTGCCCCATCTGTAAACAGAGAGAACGCAAGCTCCCCCTGCTGCATTCCCGTCGCGGTTCCGCGCGTGGTTAGTGCAGTGATATCTCGGGTGCCTTCCGGACCATCGTCCAGAATTTGCAGATTACCATCCGTCCCTGAAATTTGCAGAAAGGAGAAGCGCGACTGTAACGTCGATGCCACCTGAGCGGCATCTGGCGGGGAACCGAAATTGAACGACACAACGCGTTGGCCACTCGCATCAACATAGTCTTCATCGACTGTGCTGTTCACCACCCGCACACGCTGCTCTTCGCCATTTTCGCTATAGCGGAACAGAATATCGTTGCCGGATTTGAGATGCGAGATATCGGCAACAAAGCCACTGGCCTGCGTGGCTTGCTGCGTGACTGGCGTACCCTCAGTGGTAATTGTTGAGAAGACCGAGGCCACACTAGCAGCGATCTCATCGAGCTGATTTTGCGTTTCGACCAATGTCTTGTCGCGCAGCTCAACCAAGGCCGCAAGTTCGCCACCACCGAGCACACCCTGCTTGACCAGATCAATGGTCAGACCCGAAGGCGTCGTCAGCGTCAGAATGCCAACTTTATTCAGTTCGGGATCAATGCTCGCTTGCGTCGTGGGCGATAGGGCCCCAGCGGTGACAAAATTAAACGAGCTTGGGCCGTTGTCTAACAGGCCAACGCCGGATCGGGTCATCAACGCCACTGAACCATCCGGGCGATAGTCCGCTTGCACGTCGATGATCTCGGCAAGGCCAGCAACGAGGCGATCTCGCTGATCCATAAGGGATGCACGGGCGGTGTCCGTCATGCCAAGATCGAGCATGCGCTTGTTCACTTCATCGAGTGAATTGAGCATGGCGTTGGCAGTCGTCACATTGCTCTGGATCTGCGTCTCAGTATCCTTGCGGAGCCCCTGCACCGTCGTCGACAGCTCATTGAGGCGATTGGCAAAGGTTTGAGCGTGCGACACCACATCAGCCCGCGTCGAATAATCGTCCGGACTTGTTGCAAGTGCATGCAAAGAGTTTTTGAGCGACCCGACCAGCGTATCGAGCGAACCGGCGGAACCGGGCTTGCCGAGCACCCCATCCAGCTTACTCAAATAGCGCGTCATCACATTGGAGGCCGACGTGTCCGACACCTGCCGATTGTAATAAGTCTGAAGGCTCTGACTAAAAGCGCGGTTCACCCCGACGGTGCGCGCATAGCTAGAGTTCTCCGTATTATAATCGACAATATTGAGAGATTGCCGGTGATAGCCGGGCGTCCCTGCATTGGAGACGTTACGACTTAGGACCGAGATTGCATCTTGGTTAGTCCTAAGACCCGAAACAGCATTGGAGAGTGAGGACATCAAGCCCATGGAAACAACCCTTCCGCGAAATATGAACCTCAGCCATCCTAGCCGAGGGGAAAGTCATGACCCGCCTTAGCGGATCATGTTCAGCACTTCTTGGAGCATTTCATCGGCTGTAGAGACGATGCGCGTACTGGCCGAATAGGCCTGCTGCGTGATGATCAGCTTGGTGAATTCGTCGGAGATATCGGTATTCGATGACTCCAGCGCTCCCCCGATAATACCACTGCCGGAGAGGTCGATGATGGGCTCCCCAGACTCCGCGGTCGCCTGATAGACGCCACCGTCGAGACGCTTGAGCGAGTTCACACCGTTGAACTGGGCGGTAGCCACCTGCGCAAGTTCAAGACGCTCACCGTTGGAATAGGTCGCAACAACGCGCCCTTCATCGGTAACGGCAACGGAGAGATATTCACCAGCGCCATAGCCGTTCTGGTTGAGCGTCGAAACACTCACGGAACCATTGACGTCTGCGAATTCCGACATCCCGTTCTCTTGGTGACGCAATTTCACGTCGCCGATGGTGACGCCGTTGACCGTCAAATTGCTGATCGTGGCTTCGGTCACGCCTGGAGCAACGAGGGTACCGTTGGGGTTGAAGGTGTAGTCTTGCCCAACATTGGTCCATGCCGTAGCACCGCCGACGGCAGTGCTGTTGGACATGTAAAACAACTGCCACTTGTCCTGACCACCTGTGGCTTCGCTATCCACTTTCGCCCAACGCAACTGGACGTTCGCCGGTGCACCGTTGTCGGCGTAAACGGTTATTGCACCACCAGAAATCGACTCGGAGATGAACTTTGCGGAGTCATCGGCAGTGATCGTGGCGAGCGTACCGGTTTCGGCAGCAAAGGAGCCATTCACTCCAAGCGCTGTGGCCGCGCTGCCCGTGATCGACACATTGTAGAGATAGTTGCTATCAAACGAGACAACGACCTTGCCACCCTCATAGACCACCCGCGCATCAGCAGCACCCGGCCCGCCGTTCGCCCGCAGATCCGTCTGAATATCCGCCAGCATGCCATCCAGTGTTTTACTGGAATTGATGATCGCCTCGCCCGTACCTGCGGTCATGCCACCAACAGCATCGAACGTATACTTGCGGACCAGACCACCGATGTTGATTTCCATCGATTGACCATGAGAGACGGCCATATAACCTGGCGTTGTGGCCGAAGTCACAGCCCCCCCAGTCTGGGCAGTTTTCGTCCCGTCGCCCAGTCCAAGCATGCCACCAACGACTGCACCGCCCGCAGCGCGTGTCGTGGCTAAGGTAAGGTCTGCCGTATTGCCATCCCCAGCGGACAACACCATCGCGCCATGGCGCAGTTGAGCCGAAACCGTCGGCTCACCCGTCGCCGTGCGCAGGGCCGTCTGAATTCGGCCCACCACATCAGCGACCGTACCAGTGTTATCGATCAGGATTTCGCCAACGCCAGGCGTCGTACCGGTCGGAGCGAACAGCAGGTTGTAGGTGGCGCCATGCATCGTCACGGCCAGCAGATCGCCGTCATTGGCGATGGTATTTGCCGCCGCTGTTCCGACATAGGTCTGCGCGCCGACTGCACGAGCAGGGACACTCGTCGCAAAATCGGAAATGGTCGCACCGTTTGTCGTACGCGGATAGGCAGGACTACCGGAAACTCCAGTGTAGGACCAAGTCTTCATCAGCTCGCTATTTGGCGATGCAGCGTTGTAGTTGGCCGTCTTGGGAACCTGTGGCAGGTTCGCCTGGTAGTTGATTAAACGCGTCACATTGGCGGGCAAATAGGCGTTTGAGATCGAAATCACACTCGGCACAGAGCCCGAGATATTCCCAGTGGCGGTATCGATCGGGAACCCCTTCAGGTAGTAGCCCGCGCCATTGACAAGAAGTCCGTCCTTATCGATCTCAAAATCGCCACGACGGGTGAAGTTATTGGTGCCAGCGAATAGCGGCGAACCATCAGCCTGGCCAATCTTAGGCTCAACAACAAAAAAGCCGTTACCGTTCAGAGCGATATAGGTCTCGTTGGAGCTAGTCTGGATATCGCCCTGCTGATTGTTGGTCGATTGCGACTGAGCAAGCACCGCACCAGGAATTTGCGCACGGACCGGCGCGTCTGCGATCAGATCCTTAAAACTCGTGTCGATACGCTTGTAACCAACAGTCTGAGAGTTTGCGATATTACCTGATATATTCTCTAGTGCATGAGACTGAGCGCGCAACCCAGTAACCGCAGTAGAAAGTGCACCATATATACCCATTATTCGCTCCGCCTAACCTCGCGCCCAACTGGGCTCACTTGGCACTAACAAAGCAAGACGGATGCCACTTACTTGGAACGTTGAATCTATTAACGATTTTGACTTTTACATCACAATAAACTTGGCAACCACGGCAAAACGATCCACTCCAACCGGCAGTTTTTGCCTCTTGCTTGTGAAACCACAGAGCATCAGCTAAATCGAACCGATCTATATAACGACGAGACTGCCCAAATGCTGTTTTCCAGCGCCGATGAATTTGTGAAGGCCCCGAGACGCGCGATCACCGTGTTTGGCATGGCAGGCGTGGGCAAAACTCGTCTGAGCAATATGCTGCGCGACAATAGCTGGTTCCACTATTCGGCCGACTACCGCATTGGCACGCGCTACATGGGCGAGTTTATCGTCGACAATTTCAAACATGAGGCGATGAAGGTGCCGTTCCTCGCGCAACTGCTGCGCTCGGACTCCATCTACATCTCGTCCAACATCACCTTCGACAATCTCGACCCGCTCTCGACCTATCTCGGCACGCCGGGCGATGAAACGCGGGGGGGATTGCCCTTGGCGGAATATCAACGCCGCCAAGAGCAACATCGCGTGGCGGAAATCGCGGCGCTGCAGGACGTTCCCTACTTCTTCGACCGTGCGAAGGCCCTGTACGGCTACAATGACTTCATTGCAGACACCGGCGGCTCGCTGATCGAAGTGATCGACCCAACCAATGCCGAAGACCCGGTGGTTAAGACGCTGGCCGCGCACACGGCGCTTATTTACATCCGTGGCACCGACAAGGATGCGATCGAGCTGGTGAAGCGGTTTAAAAAGTCGCCGAAGCCCATGTATTATCGCCCCGAATTTCTCGTTGAGAAATGGGCCGAGTATAAGCTGATCAACGGCATTATGGACGACTGCGATGTCGACCCAGCCGGGTTCGGAGCCTGGGGCTTTGAAGCTCTGCTCCATGATCGTCTGCCGCGCTACCAAGCGCTCGCGGACAATTTCGGCTATGTTATCGAAGCATCGGACTTGGCCACTGTCCGCGATGGCGACGAGTTTATCGATCTGGTGGCCGCCGCAATTGAGAAGCGAATGCGCTAGCGCGCGCACCCCGTGGTGACGCGCGCTCCGCTCGAAACGCTCTCTCCTTGCATCGAATAAGAGGCCACCATGCCTATTAGAATTCCAGACGGGCTGCCTGCCCGAAAGACCCTCGAAGACGAGGGCGTATATGTCATGGATTCCTCGCGCGCTGCGCGTCAGGATATCCGTCCGCTTGAAATCGGCCTGCTCAATCTGATGCCGAATAAGGAGCGAACTGAAACCCAGTTCACGCGCCTTATCGGCTCGACGCCGTTGCAGGTGAACCTGTCGCTCGTGCGCATCACCGAGCACCAGTCCAAGCATACCTCGGAAGAATACCTCAATTCGTTCTACCAAACCTGGGACGAAGTGAAGAACAAGAAGTTCGACGGCTTCATCATCACTGGCGCGCCGATTGCGCATATGCCGTTTGAGGAAGTGCGCTACTGGCCAGAAATGCTCGAAATTATGGAGTGGACCCGCACCAATGTGCACCACACCATGTTTATCTGCTGGGGCGCTCAGGCCGCGCTGCACCACTTCCATGGTGCCCGTCGCTATCGCACCGAGAAGAAGTCGTTTGGTGTGTACGAGCATCAAGTGATCACTCCGCGTTCGCCATTCCTGCGCGGCATGTCCGATAATCTGATGGTGCCCGTTTCGCGCTACAATGATATCGACCGCAGCACGCTCGGTGATAACCTTGAGATTATGGTTGATAGCCAAGACGTTGGCCTGTGCATGCTGGGCGACAAAAACCAGCGCGCGGTCTATTTCCTCAACCACTTCGAATACGACAATCGCTCGTTAGCCGATGAGTATGAGCGCGATATCAAGGAGGGGCTCGACACCCCGCCGCCGGCCAATCTTTATCCGGACAATGATCCGACCCAAGCGCCGCGCAATATCTGGCGTAGCCATGGGCATCTCTTGTTCCAGAACTGGATCAACGAGATCTACCAATCCACGCCATACAATCTCGACGAGATTGGCGCATAATATCCAAAGGGGCCCTCGTGGCCCCTTTGTTTTGGAACGGCTCTCCCCCACTTGGGGTTAAAGCCTTGTATTGGCGCAGAACGCCCTTAAATTCTGGGTGCCATTGAGGACTGACCGCGTGCCGCAACCGCCCACCAGACTGACCGACGAAATCGGTATTGCTCTTTCCAATCTTGCAGATAGCGCCACTGGCGTGATGACCCCAACCTTGAGATTGGGCGTCACCGGCTTGAGCCGCGCTGGCAAAACCATCTTCATCACCGCGCTCGTTCATAACCTCCTCACCAATGGGCGTTTGCCTGGCTTTGTGCCGGCATCTGAGGGGCGTTTCATTGGCGCGCGATTGGCCGAATACCCCGATGCGACCATCCCGCGCTTTGCCTATGAGCAGCACCTGGCAACGCTGACGGGCAACCCGCCGACGTGGCCAGAAGGCACAAAACGCATTTCACAGCTCAGGATTGTCCTGAAATATCAGTCAGCCAAATGGTGGTCCAATATGCGTGGCCCGGCGACGCTGAACCTCGATATCGTCGACTACCCCGGCGAATGGCTGCTTGACCTGCCGCTCTTGGGCCTGTCCTACGCCGAGTGGAGCAAGGACGCGCTGGAGCGCGCACAAAAGCCGGGACACCTCGCCGAGGCTTCCGAGTTCCTGACCGAGCTTAACACGGTTGACGTCAAGGGGGAGGCAACGGACGTTTTGGCCGAACACCTTGCTGCGGCCTTCACGACTTATCTGCGCCGCAGCCGCGAGCACGGAGCCCTCTCGACGCTACCGCCCGGTCGCTTCCTGTTGCCCGGTGATTTGGAAGGCTCGCCTGCCCTCACCTTCGCGCCACTGCCGCTGCCTGCCGGAGACATTCCGCGCAATAGCCTCTACCGCATGCTTGAGCAGCGCTACGAGGCCTATAAGGACCGCATCGTCCGCCCCTTCTTCCGCGATCACTTTGCGCGGCTCGATCGGCAGATCGTGCTAGTCGATACGCTGCGCGCGCTGAACACTGGCGCTGCCGCAGTGAGCGATCTCGAAACGGCGCTGACCGCTGTTATGGCTTGTTTCCGTCAAGGCGAAGCGAACCCCATTCTGCGGCCATTCTCGCGCCGGATCGATCGGGTTCTGTTCGCCGCGACGAAAGCGGACCATGTGCACCACACGAGCCACGACAAGCTCGAAGCCATTCTCAATCGGCTGGTTGCTAATGCTGCCAAGCGCGGCCGCTTTGCAGGGGCTGACGCCAAATCCATGGCCCTTGCCGGCATTCGTGCGACCACCGAAGGCACCATCCGCGAGGATGGTCATACACTGCCCACGCTGGTTGGAACGCCCATCGCCGGCGAAGAACTGGATGGGACCGTCTATGACGGCAAAACCGAAATCGCTCTATTCCCCGGCGACTTGCCTGCGCGGCCGGATTCATTATTCGAAGATGGCGCGCCAGTGGACTTGAATTTCCTGCGTTTCACGCCGCCACAACGCCTTGAGCGCAATGCCGCCGGTGATGTTGTGCTTCCGCATATCCGCCTAGACCGCGCCATTGATTATCTCATTGGAGACTGGATGGCATGAAGCGCCCTGTTGCCCACACCATCACGTCGTCCGAAGAGAGCCAGGTGCCCGTGCGCGCACCAAGGGCATTCGCAGCGGAACGGGCGGAGATCGTTGAAGTCGCGTTCGAGCCTGAACCAGACCCGGAATTGATAACGCCACCGGCCCGACGCATGGGCTGGGTTGGGCGGATCGCTTGGACGACGGGTGGCATCCTCGTATCCGCCGGACTGGGTCTGGCGGCTGAGCGGCTCATCAGCGATCTCTTCGCGCAGAATGTCTATGTCGGCTACATTGGCCTAGGCGTTCTTGGCGCGTTCATCGTAGCCATTCTGGCGCTGCTGACGCGCGAGTTTTTTGCGCTCCGACGCCTGCGCGTTCTTGATGCGCTGAAAGCCGATGCCGCACGCGCAAAAGCCGAGAACGACCGCCACCGTGCGGGCAAAGTCGCCGACGAACTGCTCGCCATATACGCGTCTCGCGCCGATCTGGCACAAGCCAAGCAGAACGTCTCCGAACATCTGCCCAATATGTTCGACGGCAATGAGGTGATCGCTCTCTCGGAGCGCGCGCTGATGTCCCCGCTTGATGCGAAGGCCAAACGCCTCACTGCGGCGTCGGCGCGTCGCGTGGCGCTTGTTACGGCGGTGTCGCCCCGCGCGCTGATCGACATTGCATTTGTGATTTATGAGAGCATCCGGCTCGCAAGCTCTATCGCAGCCCTCTACGGGGCCCGCCCGGGCCTCTTTGGGTTCTTTAGGTTCACGGGTGCCGTTCTCTCCCATTTGGCCGTTACAGGTGGCTTAGTGCTCACGGACGGCATCGTCGAGCAGCTCGTCGGGCAAGGTCTGGCCGCGAAGCTGTCGGCACGCTTGGGCGAAGGCGTGGTGAACGGTCTGATGACGGTGCGTGTCGGTATCGCCGCGATGCGGGTCGTGAGGCCACTGCCATTTGACACCCAACCGCAGCCGATGGTTCGCGACTTCATTCCCGAGCTGGTGAAGATCACACAGGATGCGGGCAAAGGGGCATAATGGAGCGCTCGTCGCTTGCCCTTCCGCGCTCCTTGCAGTTCGTCATCACCGGGTTTGTCCGGCAATGACGATGGAAGCGATGATCCTCAGTGCTGCACAGCACGGCGAAGAGCCCTCGGGTCAAGCCCGAGGGTGACGGCTGGAGGGTGTGGGCGGTCTGGCAGTTAGGCAGCGAGGCGGATGTCGCCAATGGCTTGAAATTGCTCGATCTGGGGCCGAGCGAAATAATAGCCTTGGAAGAGCGAGATACCCGCCTGACGGAGTGCGTTGAGTTCGCCTTCAGTCTCAACGCCTTCGGCCAATACCATCACGCCCAACTGCTGGGCCATGGTTACAATAGCGCCGATAATATGCTGGCGCGCCGACGACGTATCAATGCCGCGCAGCAGTTCCATATCGATCTTGATGAGGTCTGGCTGGAATTTGGCAAGCAGGCCGAGCCCGGCATAGCCGGCACCAAAATCATCAAGCGCGGTCAGAAACCCCATGCGCTTATACTCGGCCACGATGTTGGCGACGTGTGAGGCATCTGCCATGCGCTCGTTTTCGGTGAACTCAAACATCAGGCGATGCGGGTTGAACTCTGTCCGTGCGGCAGCGGCCAAGGTCGCGCGGATGCAGGCGCGCGGCTCATAAACCGCATTGGGCATGAAGTTGATCGAAAGACGAGCTGTCGACGATGCTGGCAAATGCTGGCCTGCCAGCTCAATGGCTTTTACGCGACACGCCTGGTCGAAGACATAACGGTTCGCTTCCGTGACGACGGCGAGCACCGTACCGGCCCCCTGTCCTTCGGCACCCCGAACCAGTGCCTCATAGCCCCAGATTTCTCCGGCACTCACATCGACGATCGGTTGAAACGCCATGGTGAAGGCAATCGGAAACGGTTCCGCATCTTGGCAGCCTCGGCATGAAACGGCACTCATCGACTAGCCCATGTGGTCAGAAAGAAATACGCCGCGTTCCTAAGGCAGGAGAGCTTAAAGCATCGACAACGGAGCGTGGTAGCAGTGGGCGTCATCCCCGGACTTATGTCGGGGAGAGTGAACAAGCATTGCACTGGATTGCCGGAACAGGCTCGGTAGTGAGATGGAGGGGCCAATACCCCACCCGGCCTCCCCTACAGGGGAGGAGCCAGATCGAGTCCGACGGGAGATATTATCATGAGGCGCTGTCGTCCCTCCCCCTATTAGGGCGAGGTTAGTGGGGGTGATAAAACCCACTCAGTCCTTAGCTGCGCTCGGCGCTAGGGTCAGTTTGAGACCATCTAGGTCGTCTGAACAGAGGATCTGGCACGAGAGACGCGAGTTGGATTTCACGTCGCCAACCGTGTCCAGCATATCTTCTTCGTCGTCATTGGGAGCGCCAACGGCGGCCAGCCATTCCGGATCGACATAGACATGGCAGGTCGCGCAGGCGCAGGCGCCGCCGCATTCAGCCTTAATGTTCAGGCCCCAATCGCGGATCACTTCCATCACGCGCCAGCCTTCCAAGCCCTCAAGCTCGTGAACTTCGCCAGCCTGATCAGTTACAGTGATCTTCATTCAGTCGCTCCTCAACAGCGCGATGGGGATAAAGCCGAAAGGGCGTAGAAGCAAGTCCTACGCCCTCGCCGCAAACAGTGTGTTGGGCGCTAGCCTTATGCGACGCCGAGCTTCTTCTGCAGCTTGGTCGAGCTGGTGGTGTATTGGAACACAACGCGTTCGCCGGGAGAGATGACGGCCTTAGCGGCTTGCGCCATCAGAGCCGCTTCATGGAAGCCGGACAGGATCAGCTTGAGCTTACCTGGGTACCAGTTGATGTCGCCAATGGCGAAAATGCCTGGAACCGAAGTCTGGAACTTTTCAGTGTCAACGACGATGGTGTTGTCATTGAGTTCAAGGCCCCAATCAGCAACCGGACCAAGCTTCATGGTCAGGCCAAAGAACGGCAGCAAGCGGGTTGCTGGGATCGAGAGATCGCCCGCATCGGTTGCGAGGTGAACGTGGTTGAGCTGACCGTTTTCGCCTTCAAGCTTGGCGATCTGACCGAGCTGGAAGTTGACCTTACCTTCAGCAACCAGTTCCTTCATCTTGTTGACCGAAGCGGGAGCTGCCTTGAAGGCGTCGCGGCGGTGCACAAGGGTGATGGTGCGCGCAACGGATTCGAGAGCCAGGGTCCAGTCGAGAGCGCTATCGCCACCGCCGACGATGACTACGTCCTGACCACGGAAATCTTCCATTTTGCGTACAGCGTAGAAGACAGACTTGTTTTCGAACTGCTCAATGTCCGCAACTGGCGGACGCTTTGGCTGGAAAGAACCACCGCCAGCAGCGATGACCACAACCTTGGTGTTGAACACTTCGTCCGCGTCAGTGGTGAGCTTGAACGAGCCATCTTCCTGCTTCTCGATGGAATTGACCATGCGCGAGAAGTGGAACTCAGGCGAGAATGGCGCGATCTGCGCCATGAGATTGTCGGTCAGCTGCTGACCTGTGACGACCGGGAAGCCCGGAATGTCATAGATCGGCTTTTCAGGATAAAGTTCTGCGCACTGGCCGCCGGCGCGATCAAGAATGTCGATGAAGTGGCATTTGATGTCGAGAAGCCCGAGCTCAAAGGCAGCGAAAAGCCCGCATGGGCCCGCGCCAATTACAACAACATCGGTGGTGATCTCAGTGGTCATCTCTCACGTCCAATCGAAACCAGAGCCCAGTGGACTCTGGATATAAGGTCCCATCGGGGCCAAGTGCCCCGCACTGAATGAATGGGAACAGCCGCTGTCACCAGCGCCCCCGTTTTGCCTCGTCAAAGGCGATACGCGCGCTCCACTTAACTCACGACGCGCGTCGAAGGAAGGGGCGCGTGCCCGCAGGCACTTCCGTCAATCCAACTGGCTGATAAAACAATGCCATTTCTGGCAGTCGTTTTTCGATCAGCGCTTGGCGCGACGGCTCATGGCTGACCACGAGCGCGGTGAAGCCACAACGATACATATGCGGAATCTGATCCTGCAGAACATCGCCTACAGCTCTGATTTCACCGACATATTTGAGCCGTTCCGCCAATAAACGAGCGGCCGAATAGCCGCGACCATCGGTGTAGGCCGGGAACGAAATCGCAATAGAGGCGAAACGCGCGAGATCATCTTCCACCGCTTCGATTTTGTCGCTGGGGGCTATAAGAAGTCCGAGCGGATGCGGATTGGCAAGATAGTCGCTGCGGTGCGTGAGGAAATGGGCAAGCGGGACGTGCACATAGCGCGCCTCCGAAGGCGAGACATCCTCTGAAAAAGCGGTGAAGGGATCGGCGATAAAAGCGCCATCCTTCCAGAGCGTGTGACGAGCAGCGGCGGTCATAGCGGGGGCAATCGCTCCGTTGAAATCATAATGGATACCGCATTCTTTCTTGTTCTTGCCGCGCCAACGGCCAGCTCGCGGGTCTTCGCCCTCTGCCACCGCAGAGGTGCATGGCGCGCAGCCGATGGACTTAAAGCCCTTCGCGTAGAGCGGATGCTCCGGAAGCTTGTGCTCATTGCGATAGGCGATGACGTCTTCGTCGGTAAAATAAGCGAGCGGATTGACCTTGATGCGATCATCAGCGGTCAATTCAAAATGCGGAAGAACGCCGCGCTCTCTGGTCTGGTGGCGCTTACGCCCCGTCACCCAGCCGCCAAATTGTAGCGTGATAGGTTCGAGCGGTTCGGTCTTGCGAATATGGCAGCAGCTATCCGGGTCCGACTGCCAGAGCGTGCCATCAGGATCAAATCGCGTGATGTCTTTTGGATCAGGATGGATCGCCCGGACATTTGAGAGGCCGAGCGTACGCTTGAGCGTTTCGACATATTCAAGCGTCTCCGCAAAGTGCTTGCCAGTTTCGAGGAAATAGACCGGCATGGACGGATCGACTTGCGCCACCATATGCAGCAGCACAGCAGAATCCGCACCAAAGCTTGAGACAATGGCGAGATCGTCGGGCAGGACATCGCTGACGGCATAGCGCAGCACGCCAACGGCATCCATTTCGTCGAACATGCCATTGAGGGCGAGAATGCCAAGCGCGCGAAGCTTTTCATTGGCGACGGGAACGGGGGCGAGTTTAGGCATTGCCATGAGAAGAGGCCCCCTCACTCGTCGCTACGCGCCGACCTCTCCCCCAAAGGGAGAGGTAAAGAGAAGTAAGTTCAGCCATAGAGCGCCTCCTTGAAGGGGGCTTCGCCCAAGCGGCGATAGGCTGCGAGGAAGGTTTCTTCTTCGCCCTGACGCTGGCTGATGTAGAAATCTACGAGCTTCTCAATGGCGTTTGGCACCTCTTCGGCCTCAAAGCCGGGTCCGATGATCTTGCCCACAGAAGCGTTTTCGGTGGCGTCGCCGCCGAGCGTGATCTGATAAAGCTCGCCGCCCTTCTTCTCGACGCCCAAGAGCCCGATGTGGCCAACGTGGTGGTGACCACAAGCGTTGATGCAGCCGGAAATCTTGATCTTGAGGTCTCCGATTTTCTTCTGGCGTACCGGATCAGCAAATTTGCGCGAGATTTCCTGTGCGATCGGGATCGAGCGCGCATTGGCAAGCGCGCAGAAATCGAGGCCCGGGCAGCAGATCATGTCGGTGATGAGGTTGTTATTACCCTCGGCCAAATCATGGGCGACGAGCACATCAAACACTGCGCGCAGATCGGCGATGGCGACGTGCGGCAGCACGAGGTTCTGCTCATGGGTAACGCGCAGCTCATCATAGGAATAGCGCTCGGCGAGATCGGCCACCACATCCATCTGCGCATCGGTGGCATCGCCAGGAGCGCCGCCAACCGGCTTGAGCGAAATGGTCACCGAGGCATAGCCCGGCTGGACATGCGGATGCAGGTTATTGTCGAGCCAACGGCCATAGGCCGGATCGATGATCGACTGATAGGCGATGTCGATACTGTCGCCCGAACGGTCGGCAAACGCAGGCGGAGCGAAATAGGCAGAGATACGATCAACCTCTTCCTGCGGAAGGGTGAGAACGCCGCCACGCACTTCGGAAAATTCGGCCTCAACCTGCCCCTTGATGCTTTCCAGCCCTTCTTCGTGGACGAGGATCTTGATGCGCGCTTTGTATTTGTTATCGCGGCGGCCATAGCGGTTATAAACCCGCATGATGCTTTCGAGATAAGCCAGCAAATGCTCGTTTGGAACGAAGCTGTTGAGGAGCTTGGCGATCATCGGCGTGCGGCCAAGGCCGCCACCCACCCAAACTTCCCAGCCGATCTCGCCGGACCCATTTACCGCTGCTTGCAGACCAATGTCGTGGAAGCGGATGGCGGCGCGATCATTGGGCGAACCGGTGATGGCGATTTTGAATTTGCGTGGGAGGTATGAGAACTCCGGGTGGAGGCTCGACCACTGGCGCAGGATTTCGGCAATCGGGCGCGAGTCGATGATTTCATCGGCAGCAGCACCAGCGAATTGATCCGTCGTGACGTTGCGAATGCAATTGCCCGAGGTTTGGATGGCGTGCATCTCAACGCTCGCCAGCTCTTCCAACACCGCGGGGATATCGCTCAGCTTTGGCCAATTGTATTGAATGTTCTGGCGCGTGGTAAAATGGCCATAGCCCCGGTCATATGTGCGGGCGATATGAGCCAGTTTCCGCATCTGGCGCGAACTGAGCGTGCCATAAGGCACGGCCACACGCAGCATATAGGCGTGCAGCTGCAGGTAGAGCCCGTTCATCAGACGGAGCGGACGGAACTGGTCTTCGCTCAGCTCGCCGGAAAGACGACGCTTCACCTGATCAGCAAATTGCGCAGTGCGGCCTGCAACGAAAGCCGCGTCAAATTCATCGTATCGATACATGCCCGTCTTCACCCAAGTGCTGGCGTTCGTATGCCTGCCCGTTCAAAGAGAGGGGAGCGGTGGGGCCCGCCGCCCTGATGCGTTCGCGCAGGCGCTTGGGCACAATCACCCCGTCGACCTGCTCAACTTCTTCAATTTCCAGACTGACCACACGGCCGGTGGCCTTGCTGGCTGCCAGCGCCTCATCGCGGGCAACGGCCTCGTCCTTGGCGTAAAGACGCGCGGACTGCAGGTCCTCGACCCAAACGCCGTGTCCATCGAGATAAACAGCGGCGCCCGAGATCAGCTCGTTGCCGGTTAGAATTTCCATAGTCACGCTACCTTAAAACTCTCAGCAGCGGCCGAGGCCGCTTGCGCCCAATCACCGTGGGCGACAGCCCGTCCAATCAGAATGACGGCGGGTCCATCGACGAACTCGACTGCACCTTCTGCCAAGGCACCAAGCGTGCCCGAATAGAATGTCCGATCCGCCCTGCCCGCATTGACGACAATGCCGACAGGAAGATCAAAACCTGCCCCATGCGAAACCAGTCGCGCGGCCGTTTCGGCGGCGATGGCTTTGCCCATGTAAAGCGCGACCGTCAGCCCCGACTGCGCCAGCGCCGCCCAATGGTTCAAATCTGTGTCGTCCGCGCCGTGCGCCGTCGCAACGACAAAGCCCGTCGACACGCCACGCAGAGTAACTGGCGTTGCCGTATCTGCGGCAGCGGCAAGAGCCGCACTGACGCCAGGCACGATATCGTAAGCAATGCCGGCTTTGCGCAGAGCCGCGATCTCTTCGCCCGCGCGCCCAAAAATCATCGGGTCGCCGGACTTGAGCCGGGCGACCTTTTTACCCTCCGAGGCGAGACGCACGATGAGGGTATTGATCTGAGCCTGACTGAAGGAATGGTGTCCCCGCGCCTTGCCAACGCAAATCTGTTCGGCATCGCGGCGGCCCATCTCCACCACGGCTGCGGGGACGAGCTGATCGTGAACAATCACATCAGCGGATTGAAGCAAGCGCTGGGCGCGTAAGGTTAGCAGGTCTTCAGAACCCGGGCCCGCGCCGATCAACCAAACGACGCCTTCGCCGCTGCCAGCATTCGCGTGCTGCTGAAGGAGATCATTGGCTGCGGCGTCTCCTGCGCCCGCTTCGACAGCACGAGCGACCGCGGGTGAACTGACAAGCTCTTCGTAATACCGACGACGCTTCGGCCCCTCGTGGATCAGGGCCTCGACCGCGTGGCGCATCTTACCCGCAAGGCCAGCGATCTTGCCGACGCTGGGCGACAGCATGGCTTCCATTTGCGCGCGGACAAGACGCGCGAGAACGGGAGCATCGCCCTCAGTGGAGATCGCCACGGTCAGTGGCGCACGATCCACGATTGAGGGCGTATAGAAATCACATTCGGCTGGAACGTCGACCACATTAAGCGGAATGCCGAGGCGACGTGCTGTCGCCTTGGCCAACTCTGCCGCGTCGCTTTCTTCTGCGACGAAGACGAGGCTTGCGCCGACAACGTCGTCTGCAGTGATGGCACGAGGGATGATGGTTACAGGAAAGGCGGAGAAGTCAGTTTCGACAGTCTGGGAGTAAATCTCTACCGAAGCTGTCGTCTTACTAACCAACCGGACCTTATTAAGGGCTTCATCGTTACCGCCGACGATGATGATGCGCTTACCCTTGACCTTAAAACTCAACGGAAATGTGTTGAGACTGCCCATTTGGTTTCCAAACAATAGATGCTGGAACCTAATCTAATTTCATCAAGCGCAACAATGGCTTGAAATTCGATAGCTTTTATTTTCCTCTTCAGACGCGTGACTTGGAAAGAGCATCACCATGCAGGCCACTTCTCGCCAAATAAATCTTTCCCGGATCGCCAGAGAGAATTTTTTGCTGACGAGCGGCGCCAGTTTTGGTCGTGCAATTTGCGTGTAGCGACCCGTTTGGAGAGAAATATTCTCCGAATTGCACGGTCCGCGTCAGGCCGGATAATTCTGCAAGTCAGAGGATGACGGGCGGTGAGTGGTGTGCGGTCCGTTGCGACGGCTGACGCGGAGAGAGAAAGGCTTCTGCGTGAAAGCAGTATGGCCAACAAAAAAGGGACCGCATTGCTGCGGCCCCTTCAAACTTGAAAATCAAACCCTCAGCCCTGGCGGCTCGGTACGTGAACGACAAGACCATCGAGCTCGCCACGCACCTTGATCTGGCATGACAAGCGACTTTCGTCACGAACGTCGAAGGCGAAGTCGAGCATGTCTTCTTCCATCGACGATGGACCACCAACCGTGTCGCGCCATGCAGCGTCGATATAAACGTGGCAAGTCGCGCAGGTGCACGCACCACCGCACTCGGCGACGATGCCCGGAACAGCGTTCATGATCGCCGTTTCCATGACGGTGGAGCCGTTTTCGCCAACAGTTTCGATACGTTCACCCTGAGCGGTGACATAGGTAATCTTGGTCATTAAGGGGCCTTCCAGACGATCAAAGACCCATAAGGCCTTCGAGGTAATGCTTTTCTATCCCAAACATAGCCTTGACTGAAGCAATCCGGTCAAGCGCGGCTTCGCGAGACATCGCCTGTCCCTTTTGCGCGACGATGAGATTGTTCTTGGGCGTATGTGCATCAGATATGAATTCGAACACCTTGGTGCGATAGCCGTGCACTTCAAGAATGAGTGCGCGTAGACCGTCCGTCACCATCTCGGCCTGCTTTTCAAGGAACGTGCCGTGGCGCAGCAGGAAGTCGAGGCGTTCATCGGCTTGCCCCTGCTCCATCGAGCGACGGATCTGCTTATGGCAGCACGGCGCAACGGCGATCAGAGTCGCTCCCGACGTAATGCCCATAAAGATTGCGTCGTCGGTGGCTGTATCGCAGGCGTGGAGCGCGATTATGGCATCAGCGCCGCTCGTGTCGAAATCAAGGATCATGCCGGACGCGAAGCTGAGGCTCGCAAAGCCAGACTTTGCGGCCAGGGCATTGCCGCTCTCGACCAAGGCGGGACGCATCTCTACGCCCACAATCTTGGCCTTTAGGCTCTCACGCTTGAAATAGTCGGCCAAGGCGAAATCCAAATAGCCCTTCCCCGCGCCCATATCCATAATGGTGGGCTCGGTTGCGCCAATCTGTTGAATCAGCGGCGCAAAGATTTCGACCATCTTGTTGATCTGGCGGAACTTGTCTTGGGACGCCGACAGAACCTTGCCATCAGCACCTGTAATGCCGAGTTCCTTCAGCCAAACAGAAGACGTATCTGCCAGTGGCCGGTTCTTCGCCCGGTCGTGCGTAGCGGGGGCAGCTTCTCTACCCTTCACGTCGCGACGCTTGAGGCGAACGTCGTCCTTTTGGCGCTCGAGGCTGAGATCGAACGCAACTGTTTCAAGCTTGGCGCTGCGATAGTCGTTCCCAAGACCCGCCGACAAAAACGCTTCAGCTTCGGCCAAAGCAAGGTTCTTGGTGATGTCGCGGGTTTTGTAGCGATAGACCAAGCTCAAACGCTCGCCGGCCTTGATGACCACCTTGCGGGCTTCAACCGACTTCAGATCGGTTTCAGCACCGTGGTAGCCAGCAAGCTTCAGTTTCAGCAGCGTACCGTCCGCGAATGTCTCGCGAACAGCTGCTACAAACTCAGCGATGCGGTCGGACGCGCTCAATGCCGTTCCTTCGTGGTGAGGAAGCGGATCTTGGGCCAGTCCTGCTTCGCGCGGTCAGCCCACCAGGCGTTCTGAGCAAGGAAGACAGGAGATTCAGCGCGATCTTCGGCCATGTTGACCTTCTGCGCTGCGATGAAGCGCTTGAGTTCCTCAGCGTCATCACATTCGACCCAACGGGCAACTTCATAACCCATGGATTCAAAGGTGATTGGGACGTTGTATTCCTTAGCAACGCGCGACGCCAAAACTTCAAGCTGCAGCTGACCAACAACGCCGACGATCCAGTCTGCGCCGACCATGCGGCGGAAGACCTGCGTGACGCCTTCTTCGGATAGGTCCGAGAGAGCCTTAGCCATCTGCTTAGTCTTCATCGCATCGGTCAAACGAACGCGACGGATGATTTCCGGCGCAAAGTTCGGGATGCCGGTGACGTTGATATTTGCGCCTTCGGTGAGCGTATCACCCACGGACAAGGTGCCGTGGTTTGGGATACCGACGATATCGCCCGCAACAGCCTCTTCGGCGAGTTCACGGTTGTTACCAAAGAAGAACATCGGGTTCGACACGGCCATATCTTTGCCGGTACGGACGTTCTTGAGACGCATGCCGCGCTCGAACGTGCCCGAGCACAGGCGCACGAAAGCAATACGGTCGCGATGGTTCGCGTCCATATTCGCCTGCACCTTGAAAACGAACCCAGTGACCTTTTTGTCGGCAGGGTCGATTGGCGCGGGCAATGCTGGTTGTGGGCGCGGTTCAGGCCCCCACTCGCCGAGGGTCCGCAGAAGTTCAGCAACCGAAACACCCTTGAGCGCCGAGCCGAACAGCACTGGGCTCAAATGGCCAGCGTGGAAAGTTTCGAGATCAAACTCTGGCAGCATGGCTTGCGCCATTTCCAAAGTTTCAAGGGCCGTCATGAAGACTGGATTGTTCGCTAGTGCTTCGACGTCCAGCAGATCTTCGAGGCTGTCGAACTCAACGATGGTCTTGCCCTTGGGATCAACAACGCACTTTTCGATCAGATCGATATAGCCGGTGAAATCTACGCCCTGCCCGATTGGCCAAAGCACAGGCGTCAAATCCAGCGCCAGCTTGCCCTGAATTTCGTCAATCAATTCGAGCGGGGCGTGACCTTCGCGGTCCACCTTATTGATGAAGGTGATGATCGGAATGTCGCGCAGACGGCAGACTTCAAACAGTTTGAGCGTCTGGCTTTCGATACCCTTGGCGGCGTCGATGACCATGATGGCCGCGTCAACGGCGGTCAGCGTGCGGTAGGTGTCTTCCGAGAAGTCCGAGTGGCCTGGCGTATCGAGCAGGTTGAGCGTCAACCCGTCATAATCAAAGGTCATCACCGAGGAGGTGATGGAAATGCCGCGCTGCTGCTCCATCTCCATCCAGTCCGAGCGCGTGGCGCGCACGCCCGACTTGCCGCGAACAAGGCCTGCAGACTGAATCGCGCCTGCTGCTGCCAGCAGGCGTTCGGTGAGGGTCGTCTTACCGGCGTCAGGGTGCGAGATGATCGCAAAGGTACGGCGAAGACGGAACGGTTCGTTGGTGGGCCGGGCTGGTGCCGCGGCAGCGGTGGCAATGGTCATCGATACTGCTGAATGTGTTGGCGCTGGCAGAAAGAGCCGAGCGACCCGGCCTTACATATGGGTGCGCTGTATAGTTTGACAGAGGTGTTTGGTCAAACGGACGCAGTGTCTCGCCTGTTCCATTTCATTCTGGAACAAACTTGAGCGTACCGATCGTGCGCAGGGCAAACCCGTCAGAGGTGTGGTGCACCCCATCCATGAGCGGCACATCATGAAAGTCGTAAGGGCTAATGCCCTCAAGACAGGCGACGTTCACGCCATATTGCCCGGCCACGGAGCGGCGAACGTGGAAGGTATAGATGCCACAAACCGAGCAGAAGTAGTGCTTGGCGGTGTTGGTATTGAATTGATAGAGCGTGAGCTTGTCTTCGCCCTCTGTGATGGTGATCCCGCCGGGATCAGCCGACACCGCCACGGCCCCACGCATGCGGCAGAACGAGCATGTGCAACGCCGTGCCGTACGCAAACCGTCAGTCAGCTTTACCGTGAATTGAACTGCACCGCAGTGACAGGCCCCTTTTGTTGTCGCAACATCGAGATCCATCACCGTGCCTCCTAGGTTCTCGGTCTACTCTGCTTCGCTCAGAATATCAGCGATTGTCGCCCGCACTTCTTCTACCGCCATGCCCAAATCATCAAGCTGTTCGGTGGTGAGCGGGCGCATGCCCTGCAAATCGCGTTCAAGCTGGCGCGCGAGTTCTGTCACTTCAAACGCACCCACCCCTGCAGAGGCTCCCTTGATCGCATGCAAATTCATGGCCATGCCGTCGTAGTCCGCCGCCAGACGCAGGCGTTCGTAATAGGTTTTGATGGTCGTATCAAAGAGACGCAAAATTTCGAGTTCTAGGTTGGGATCACCCAGGCACTGCTTGGCCAAATGAGCGCGATCAATGGGACGCTTCGGCAGCGCTTCATTGTTCTCTAGCTCGTTCTCGTTGACTGCCCACTGAGCCATAGTCGCACTCCTAGAACCGATCGAAATCGGCAAATACCCTGTGAACAACTTACGCAACGCCCATGAACAGGGAATTAAGCCACAGCTTTGCCTTGCTCAAACGATCAAAAGGTTAACGTTTTTCACTCAAAAATTAACCTTTGAGCAAGAAAGCGGTGGGTTTGCTTAAAATTGAATGTAAGTATGCGCTTTAACCAGCGCGCGGCGGCGAGGGTTTGGGGGACAATCTGGGGCATTTGCATCGCATTGTCCCGTTGTGGCGTTCAGCTTGCTAAGGGCTTGAACGCGATAACAACTCCCAAAATCCGCCGTGTTGCTGCAGTGCCGACGCGAGAGTTGTAAAGAGTATGGCGAAGAACACGACACCCCAGAACGATCCGGCCGCACTGGCTTTTTCGGCCGTCGAGGATGCGCTTAAGGATTCGGTGTTCGATTTCGAGGAAGGCGCCGAGCCTACTTCGGAAAAGAAGCCTACGGCCCCAGCCCGTTCGGAACGTTTGCGCGCCGCCGATAAAATCGCGCAGCAAGCCGGCGTTGTCGCCAATGACGATCGCATCTCGACTTCCAAGCTTCTCTATAGCTTGCAGAGTCGCTCTTCAAACACCCCGACCTATCTCGCTCTCGGTCTCTCCCTCGTTTGGCTGCTCGCTTGTGGCACCGCTGCTTGGCTGCGTTTCGCGCCGCAGATGTCCAACTTCGGCCAGTTCATGGGCTCGGTCGAATTCGTAGCACTGCTGGCCATCGTTGTTCTGCCGATCGTGGGTTTCTTCGCCGTAGCCACGCTCTTCCGTCGCGCCGCAGACCTTCGCAACGCGGCCTCCTCCATCACCCAAGCCGCTATGCGCTTGGCCGAACCAGAAATTACCGCTGCCGATAAGGTCGCTTCTGTCGGCCAAGCCGTTCGCCGCGAAGTCAACGCGCTTGGCGATGGTCTTGAACGTGCGCTCTCGCGTGCTGGCGAACTCGAAGTGATGATTCACAACGAAGTCACCGCCCTCGAGCGCACCTATTCTGACAACGAATCGCGCATGCGTGCGCTGATTGCCGAACTCGCCAGCCAGCGCGAAAGCGTGCTGACCAACACCGAACGTGTCCGCGAAGCCATCACCGAAAGCCATACCGGTCTGGTCTTCGACCTCGACATGATCAGCCAGCGTATCTCGGGCTCCATCGTCGATAGCGGCGGCAACCTCACCCGCGCGCTGGAAACAGCAGGCAACACGCTTAACACTGGCTTCAACGACCATGCGGACCAGTTTGTCCACCTGCTCGAAAACCGCACGACGGATTTCCTCGGCGCACTGAACGACAGCTCGCGCCGCCTTGAGAGTGGGTTCGACGAAAAAACCGCAGAGATGGCCAAGGCTCTCGATGCACGTGCACTCAACCTCAATTCTGGCGTTGAAGATCGCATTGCCCTGCTCAGCCAAGCACTTGACGCCCATCAGCAGTCCATCTCCGCGACGATCGACGCGCGCACACAGCACATCGCCGAACGCGCTGACGTGCTCACCGGTGCATTTGAAGACCGCACGAAGAATATTGCCGGCCTGATCGAAGCGCGCACCACCAACCTTGCCTCTGAACTTGATCTGCGCACAGAAGCGCTGTCGAACTTGCTCACCGACGGTGGCAGCTCGCTGCTCGAACAGCTGCGCATCCGTGGCGAAGAAGTCAGCGCCGCCCTCGCCGCGATTGGCGCACAGGTTTCGGGCGATATTTCTGGTCGTTCGACCGAAGCCGAACTGCTTCTAGCAACGCTTTCGCGTCAGCTTGATGAATCGGTCTCGATCCAGCTCAACGCCCTCGATAGCCGCCTGCAGTCGGCAATTATCGAAATTAACGGCGCCCTCGATGATACCTCGGAGCGCGCGCGCCTGACCGTTTCGTCGGCTGGTCGCGACTCCTTGCAGGACTTCGACAACCGCCTCACCGAAATCACCGGTGCCTTGGATGACAAGCTCAAGGCATTGGACGATGTTATCGGCGAACGTGGCGAACAGCTTGTTGCGCGTCTGGGCGAACAGGGCACCAATTTTGCTGCGCGTGCAAACGTGCTGGAAATGGCGCTGAACGCAGAGTCCGGTCGTTTCAACGACATCGTGTCGGAACGCACACGCGAACTGAGCGAAACCCTTGGCGCCAAGACACAGTTTGTTGCTGACAATTTGACCAAGCGTGCAGAAGCCATCGCCGATGTGCTCGACGGCCAGGCGACGCTGATTGCCGATACACTTGACGCTCGCACGGGTCAGCTCAATGAGATGCTGATCAACCGCGCTACCGAAGTTGGTCAAACTATCAAGGCTCAGACCGACGAACTCGGCGAAGTCCTCGCGAACCGCACCGTCGAAGTCAGCGAAGCCATCCACCTTCGTTCGCAAGAACTGGGCGAGACCATCGTCACGAGCACGCAGGCGTTCGATCAAGCTATCGCCGGTCGTACGCAGCGTCTCTCCGACACCTTGGAGAACCAGACCCGTCAGCTCGACGAAACCCTCACCATTCACACGCAGGGCCTCGACGAAACGATCACTGCGCGTAGCGAATACCTCAACAACGCACTGGGTACTCACGCGTCCTCCATCGACCAGAGCCTGGCCGTTCGCTCCGCAGAAATTGCGTCGACACTGACTGTCCGCGCAGCTGAAATCGACCAGAACCTAGCAGCGCGCTCGAACGAAATCGCGTCGAACCTGACTGAACGCGGCTCGATGCTCGATCTCAATCTTGCAGCACGTTCGGCTGAAATTGCCTCGACCTTGGCGGAACGCAATGCTGAGCTTGATCAGAACCTTGCGATCCGTTCGGCTGAAATCGCAGCCACCTTGGCGGAACGCGGCTCTGAACTTAATCAGAGCTTTGCAACACGCTCGGCAGAGCTGACCTCGACGCTGTCGGCGCGTAGCCAGACACTCGAACAGAACCTCGCCCATCGTGCGGCGGAAATCGCGGCAAGCCTCGCCACCCACGCTGGCGACATTGACCAGAACATGGCGCTGCGCTCGGCAGAGCTCAACAACACCCTTGCCGCTCGTGCTTCGGAGTTGAACGAAACCTTCTCCGGCCGCGCCGACGAATTCTCCACCACCATTTCCTCGCGCACGCAGGAACTGGCGGCAACATTGGCCGACAGCACGCAAAACCTTTCGCAGGCCTTCGATGGCCGTGCCGACGAGCTGGCAAGCACCATTTCGGCGCGTACCCAGGAACTGGCAGCAACCCTGTCCGACAGCACGCAGAACCTATCGCAGGCCTTCGATGGCCGTGCCGACGAGCTGGCAAGCACCATTTCGGCGCGTACCCAGGAACTGGCGGCAACGCTCACCGAACGCACAGACAACCTCTCGCAGGCTTTCGATGGCCGCGCCGAAGCCCTTGCCGACGCGATCACCGCGCGCTCGCAGGACCTCAGCGCCACACTGTCGGAACGCACCAACGCGCTGTCGCTCGAATTCGAAACGCGTACGCGCGACCTCGCCGGTCAAATCGACGAGCGCACTGGTACTCTGGTGTCGAACCTCGACGAGCGCACCTACGAGCTGGCCAACGCAGTTCACACGCGTACCCTGCAACTCAACGAAGCTATGGGCACCCGCACCCAGTCGCTCTCCGACACGCTCGCAACCCACACAGCTTCGATTGGCGAAACCATCGGCCTGCACACCGCTGAGCTGGCGTCGACCCTTGATCAGCATGGTGCAAATGCCCGTGGCAGCATTGAAAACGCGCTGCGTCAGGCCACCGACACCATGTCGGAACGTCTCGAAGAAATGTCGCAGACGGTCACGACCAAGGTCACAGAAGTCAACAATGGCCTCGAAAGCGGCCTCGATGCTGCGATCGTTCGCATCGCCGACGCAGAACGCGGCGTCGCAGCGAGCATCGAAAGCGCCAGCATCACTGTCGGCGAAAGCGCCCGTCAGGCAGCTGAGCTTATCGAACACGGTGTTAACTCCGCGCGTCAGGCCATCTCTGACATGGTCGATGAGCGCCTTGGCACCCTGCCCGAAGCAATCACTGCGCGCGCAGACATTACCGCAGAACGCCTGGCTGCCCTTAACGCGACCATCAGCACCTCGATCACCCAGTCCATGGCGGACCTCGAAGCGGGCGCTGACCGTATCGAAGAAACCATCGCGACCCGCATCACTGCGGCGGCTCATGCGATTTCGGACAATGTCGAGAATACAGCGACCCGCATGGACTCCGCTGTGCGCTCGGCCCTCGACCAGATCCGTCTGGCCGCGACCAATATCGATCAGCTGGTCAGCGTGAAGGCAGTGGATGCTGCCGAAGCAATCGAAACTCGCCTGACCGACATCAATCGCTCGGTGGAAGTTCACACTTCGACCTTCGCGCAGTTGGTCAACGAAAAGACCGGCCTGCTGCACAACGCTTTGGCGAACCACGGCAATATCCTGCGCGATGCTCTCACTGAGAACAGCACTCAGGCTGAGCAGCTGATGGCAAACTCGACCGGTCGCATCCTGAGCGACGTGAGTACTGCCCTAAACAAGCTCAACGACTCCAATCTCCTGCTGCAGCGCGTCCTCGACGCTTCGACCGCAAATCTGGCGAGTCTCGAAACCAGTGTCGCTCAGCAGACCGCGAACTACTCCAGCACCATGCGCGAAGCCATGGGCCAGACCGAACAGGCTGGCACAATGGTTGCCCAGCACGTTGGCGCTCTCCAGACGACAATTCAGTCGATGGTCCAAGAGTTTGGCTCGATCCTCGGCCGTCTCGACCACGAGGCCGTTGGCCTCAATATGGCAGCTCACGCCCTCGATAGCTCGAGCACAACTGCACTGGATAATCTCGAACAGCGCCGTGAGGCGATGGACTCCCTCGCGCAAAGCTTTGCTTCGCGTGCCGACGACATCGACGGCCGTATGCGCGTCTTTGCTCAGAGCATTGCCGACACCGTCAACGACACGGAACGCCGCCTGATCGGTGCGCGCCGCGCCATGGACGAAGCTCTCAACGCGACCACGCACACCGTCACCGACGTTCTGGCGAACACGACCCAGACCCTCACAGAGGCTCTGGAACAGAACAGCGAAAACGTCGCCAACGCGCTTTACACCACCAACGAACGCTTTACCTCGACCCTGAACAGCAATGTTTCGCAGGTTGATCAGGCCGTTCAGCGGGCCGCAGATGCAGCCGCAAATGTTCTGCACCAGACCCAGAGCCAAGTGCGTCTGGCCCTGTCCGAACAGGCCAACCAGGTCAACGCTGCTCTCGACGATAATGCCAACAAAGTCAGCGATGTACTCTCTACAACTGCTGGCAGCGTAACCGACGTTCTGACCACGACCACCAGCTCGCTCGCTGACACAATTTCGGACTCGACCGCTTCGGTTCGCAACGCGATTTCGTCCAATGCTGGCCAGCTGCGCCGTGCTCTGGACGAGACCACTGGCGACGTGACCGGCAAGCTTGGAGAGTTCCATTCGGTCGCAGATACCGAAAGCCGCCGTGCAAGCGAAGTTCTGCAGGAAGCGCAGCAGCGCATGATGGTAGAAATGCAGCGCGCAATCGATGAAGCCACCCAGCGCTTCAACGAAACCGCCCGTGCAATGCGCGAAACCGCCCGCGAAGTGGGTGGCGAACTGGAAGCGACCCGCGCCGAATTGGCTCGCAGCGTCAACGATTTACCGGAAGAAACCCGCGCCAGCGCCGCCGCAATGCGCCGCGTCGTGGCCGAGCAGATCGAAGCGCTCAGCGAACTCAATGCCATCGTCCGCTCGCAGCCAGCGAGCCACGACGTCGCTGAGCGCCGCGCGCCAAACCGCCCTGCCCCGCGCCAGCCAGAAGCACCGAGCTTTACGCCGCGTCAGCCAGAACCTGCCCGCGAAGTCTACCGTCCGGAACCGGCTCAGGCGACCTTGGTTGACCCGATCCGTACCCAGCCGGTCGAGCCGCAGCCAGCACCAGCCCGTGTTGCACCGCGTCCGCAGCCACAGCCACAAGCGGCTCTGCCAACTGCGGCAGAAGTTGCCGCGGCCGCTGTTGCCGAAGCCGGTCCACCACGGGATGGTGGTTGGCTCCGCGACGTGCTGCGCAACGCCTCGGCCAAGCAGGCCGGTGGCATTGCCCCACAGGGCCTTTCGGGCCTGACCGAAGAGATCGCCCGCGCGATTGATGAGAATGCATTGGCGGAAGCTTGGGCACGCTATCAGTCTGGTGAATCGAATGTTTTCACCCGCCGTATCTATTCGCTGACCGGCCAGGGCACCTATGACGAAGTGCGCCGTCGCATCCAGCGCGAGCCAGACTTCGCGCGCACAGCACAGGCCTATATGACCGAGTTTGAAGCGCTGCTGAAACGTGCCGCCTCGGGCAACAACCCTGCTGCCGAAACCCGCGAGTATCTGCTTTCGGATCGCGGCAAGGTTTACACGACCCTCGCTCACGCCAGCGGTCGCCTCGCGTAAAACAACCAATAATCGAGATGAAAAAGCCCCGGAGAGATCCGGGGCTTTTTTTGGCACATCTGTGGCCCGGTGCTGGCACTTTTGGGCGTCAGGGGTGGCGCGGGCGTGGCTTTTTGTGGCCACGGCGGAGTGGCAGCGTGTTGGCGCTGCAGAGCAATTGGTGGTTTTTTTTGGGGACGGAGGCGCGACTGTCTTATGGGCGAGCAGAAGCAGTATCTCTAGGAGGAGAATACAAGCTCTGGGGAGTGCGGGGTTAAGTGACGGGGCCGGACCAAGAGGCTGATGGAAGGCCCCCTCACCCGCCCCAAGAGGGGCGACCTCTCCCCCAAGGGAGAGGTGAAGGAGGATAGTGTAGTTACAGGCTGCGCGCAGTGACCCTTGGATTCAAGTCGACCGATCAGCACTTGCTCGCTGATCTCAAAGTGCAACGTCCTCGGGTCAGGCCCGAGGAGGACGGCTGGTGGGGTGGTTGTTCCACTGATGCGAAGGTAGGCCCCCTCACCCGACGCTGCGCGTCGACCAAGCCTTTCGAGCATAGCTCTCACGGCCTTCTCCGCTAAGGCAGAGGTACAGAGGCAGCTGCGTGGAAGATTGAAAAGCAGGACGGGATTTTATGAAGGCCCCCTCACCCGCCCCAAGTGGGGCGACCTCTCCCCGTGGGGGAGAGGTGAAGGAGCGAGAGCTACAAAGAGGTGGAGCGAGTTAAAAATGGCTCAGAGGGATTTTGGGGGTTTTAGTTTGAGCGAAATCAGAACGCAGACCACCGCTAGGGCGCAGGCGAGGACTGAGTAGAAGAACGCGAAACTACCGAGTGGCTGCATGAGAGCGCCGAAGACGATCAAACCCACCATCGCGGCGGCTTGCGTGAGCATGTTGGAGAAACCCTGCGCTTCAGCAGCGTTTTCTTCGCGGGTCCAATTGGCGATGAAGTGGACCATGCCAAAATAGCCCAGACCAAAACTCAAGGCGTGCAAGCACTGCGCGACATAGAGCAGCCAAACAGGCGGGCTGAAGGCCATGATGGCGAAGCGCACGAGCCCAGCAATCGCCGACACCATGATCATATTGCGCGCCGTGAACCGGCCGCCAAATTTGCGCCAGCCAAACATCAGGGCCGCTTCAGCAGCTGCCGATACGGCGAGCAATGGTCCGATGTGATAGCTGCCAATACCGTTCTCGTGCCAGAGCAGCGAGGCAAAGCCACCCATGATCGCATTGCCCCCGTTGACGAGAGCAAAGGCGACAAGTGGCAGAACAAACCAAAGCTTCAGCGAGTCTTTGAGGCGGCTGGGTGCGTTCTGATCGGCTGTGACGGCGGCAACAGTGAGCTGCGGCTCTGGGGCGCGAAAACGCGGGAGCAGGAACGCCAGAAGCGCACGCGCGACGACCACAGCGACATAGAGATAAACGAAGGCCTCTGCGCCCCAAGTGCTCAGAGCAGACCCCATGATAATGGCAGAAGCGACATAGCCAACTGTCGCCCAGGCGCGAATGACGCCAAAGTCTGTGCCGTTACGGCGGGTCATGCGCACAGTGGCCGCATCAATAACCGGGGGAACAAGGCCATTGCTCGAGGCACACAGGGCCCAAACGAACAATATCCCCCAGAATTCCGAAACGTAGAAGAGCGGCAAGGCAACCAAGGCCGAGACGATGGATAGACCTATCAGCGCCGTCCGCCAGTCATCGGCCTTATCAGCAATGCGTCCAACGACAACGTTGAGGATGAGCAGCAACAGGGTCGGCAAGGCATTGATAAAGCCAATTTGCTCAGCCTGAATGCCGTTCTCAAAGAGCCAGATGCCTAAGAAGACAGAAGCTACGCCACCGGGAAAATAAACGGTGAACTGATAGATTGTCGCGCGCAGCTCGGGAGTATCCCAGCGCGAAGCCAACGACTGCATGAAACTTGAACTCCGGCGCAAAACGGCGCCCCCAAAACCCTACATGAGCCGGAAGTTCAATTGACGCAAGGAGATTTTACGAGGTGACGCCAGAGGTCGCCAAAAACCGATAGGGTTCAGTTTCTTAGGTACGTTTTCGACCTGTCGTCGCGGTCATCTCCGTCCAGCGGATAAGCTCAAAATCGCCGGAATGATTTTCAACGACGGCTGTGCAGCTTTCGACCCAATCGCCGGTGTTGATGTATTGAATGCCCAAGCGGTCGTGCATGTCAGCGAGGTGAATATGACCGCAGATGACGCCATCGACACCAGTTTCCTTGGCCTCATGGACAAGGGCTTCCTCAAACCGCCCGATGACGGAAACGGCGTTTTTCACGCGCTGCTTGGCCCATGCACTGAGTGACCAGTATTGCAAACCAAGGCGACGGCGAACCCAATTGATGGCGCCGTTGACGCGCAGAGCTGCGTTGTAGGCCCAGTCGCCGACATGCGCGAGCCATTTGGCGTTCATCACCACCACGTCGAACTGATCACCGTGAATAACGAGATAGGTTTTTCCGGTGGCGGAGGTGTGGATGGTGCGCTCGACCAGCTCGATTTCACCGAAATAGGTGCCGAGATATTCGCGCAAAAATTCGTCGTGATTGCCCGGCAAGTAGACGACGCGCGCGCCAGCCTTGGCCTTGTCGAGAATGATCTGAACCAGCTGATTGTATTCTTCAGGCCAGTGCCACTGCTTGCCCAAGCGCCAGCCATCGACAATGTCGCCGACCAGATAAATCATATCGGCATCGTGGGCGCGCAGGAAGTCGATCAATTGCTTGATGCGGATCGGTTTCATACCGAGATGCACGTCGGACAGAAATAGCGCCCGGACATGTCGGGTTTGACGATCTTCGGCCATAAGCCAGGCGCCCTCGTTTCAAGCAGAACTTATACTATCGCTGGTCGCTATCGCTGAATACGCAAAAGCAGGCAAGTCAGAATTAAATCGCCAGCTCAACGGATACGCGACTTCAACGCGAGGATGCGTTGGTAACTCTGGTCAATATTTTTTGCAAATTCTGGGTCGCGTTCCGCCTCGGAAACGAGGATATCGCGGATTTCTTTCCCCAGTTCTGGTCGATATTCGGCCGTGTTGGAAAACAGAAGTACGTCCACACCGGCTCGGACAGCGCGCGTCACGGTCTGTTCGAGCGTGTAGTGATCGCGGATTGCACCCATTTCGAGATCGTCAGTGATGACTACGCCGTCAAAACCGATGTCACTGCGGAGCACGCCATCGATCCACTGCCGCGACAATGAGGACGGGGTTTTATCCCCCGCGTCGGAATAATCCGCGTGATAGAGGTGCCCGACCATGACCATGTCCATCAAACCATCCGCCTGCATGAGGCGATAAGGCTCAAGCTCGGCGTCAGACCAGGTTTTGGTGATGTCGACATAGCCTTCGTGACTATCGGCGGTCGACGAGCCGTGTCCGGGAAAATGCTTTAGCGCCGTCACCAAGCCCGCTTCATGATGCGCTTGGATAAAGGCACTGTCATAAGCTGCCACCACCGCAGGATCGGCCGAATAGGATCGACCAAACTTGGCGATGATCTGATTGTTGAGATTGGTATTGAGGTCTGCCACAGGGCCGAAATTGACCGAGAAGCCGACGTCGGCAATGCCGCGCGCCATTTCTGCATAGATCGTCTCGGCTTGCTCAACCGAGTTGACCGCTGCAATCCGGGCCGCATTTGGGATTTCTTTAAACCCAACATCTTTGGTCAGGCGTTCAACCGACCCGCCCTCTTGGTCGAGGGTGATGAAGGGCTTTACGTCTGGAGACGCGGCGCGAAAACTGGCGTTCAATTCGGCGACGCCGGCAAGGCTGGAGACATTCTTTTTCAAGAACATGACCCCGCCAATTGCCCCTTCCGCCAATTGCTCTGTAACGGCGACAACGCCCTTGGACGTGGGAGAAGTGCCTTCAAAGCCCACCACGACCATTTGCCCCGCCTTTTCGGCAAGGCTGGCAGCTGCGGCGGCGGAGACCGAACCCAAAAGCACAGCGATAAACGCAAAAGTTCGAAGCAAAGCAATCACCTGGTTACGCGCAGAGGAGCAAATGGACCGTCAAAAATGTCCATAGCGTGGTGAAAATGCATTTTTTAAGTGCAGAGCCAGCACCAAAGCGCGATAATGGCCCCAGGTGGACGCAATGCCGGATGTTCAACCTTTCATCCGACAACCATCATACTTTTCGGGCGGAGACCGCAGGGTCGCCGCCCGTTTTTTTTCGTTTTAGACCTTGTTCTGGCGGTTGGCGATGAGATCATCCACCACTGCTGGATCTGCTAGGGTCGAGGTATCGCCCAATGCGCCAAAGTCATTTTCGGCGACCTTGCGCAGGATACGGCGCATGATCTTGCCCGAACGGGTCTTCGGCAGGCCAGGAGCCCACTGAATATAGTCTGGCGACGCGATCGGACCGATTTCCTTACGAACCCAATTGCGCAGTTCAGCGCGCAACTCGTCACTGGAACTCTCACCAGCCATCAGCGTGACATAGCAATAAATGCCCTGCCCCTTGATGTCGTGTGGGAAGCCAACGACAGCGGCCTCGGATACCTTTGGATGGGCGACCAGAGCGCTTTCCACTTCGGCGGTGCCGAGGCGGTGACCCGAGACGTTGAGAACGTCGTCGACGCGGCCGGTGATCCAATAGTAGCCGTCTTCATCGCGACGGCAGCCGTCGCCAGTGAAGTAATAGCCCTTATAGGTCTCGAAATAGGTCGAAACGAAGCGACCATGATCGCCCCAAATGGTGCGCGCCTGACCCGGCCAAGAATCCTTGATGGCGAGAACGCCTTCGCCCTTGGTCTGATCCTGCAGCTTGCCTTCTGGCGAGAGCACAACCGGCTGAACGCCATAGAATGGCACAGTGGCTGAGCCCGGCTTAGTCGGTGTTGCACCCGGGAACGGAGCAATCATATGGCCACCGGTCTCGGTCTGCCACCACGCATCAACGATGCCGCAGCGGTCCTTACCGATGTGCTTGCGATACCACATCCATGCTTCTGGATTGATCGGTTCACCAACGGTTCCCAAGAGGCGGAGCGAAGGCATGTCATGCTTATCAGCATATTCCGAACCAGCACCCATCAGCGCGCGAATGGCGGTTGGTGCGGTGTGGAAGATGTTGACGTTATGACGCTCAACCACCTGCCAGAAACGGCTGGAGTCTGGCCAAGATGGAATACCTTCGAACATGACCGTGGTCGCGCCATTGGCGAGCGGGCCATAGACGATGTAGCTGTGGCCAGTGATCCAACCCACGTCCGCCGTGCACCAGAACACTTCGCCGCGACGATAGTCGAAGCTGCGCTCATGGGTCAGCGAGGCATAGGTGAGATAGCCGCCAGAGGTGTGCAGCACGCCCTTTGGCTTGCCGGTTGAACCAGAGGTGTAGAGGATGAACAGCGGATCTTCCGCATTCATTGGCTCTGGGTCATGGAAGGGTTCAACGCCAGCGGCGGCTTCATGCCACCAGACGTCGCGCGAGCCCTTCATGTCGACAGTGCCGCCCGTGTTCTCGACAACGAGCACCTTGGACACGCCGGGGCAATTCTGCAGGGCAGCATCGACGTTCGCCTTGAGGGGAACAGTCTTGCCACCGCGACGACCTTCGTCGGCGGTGATGACCAGCGATGAATCGCAGTCATTGATGCGACCAGCCAGCGAATCCGGCGAGAACCCGCCGAACACGACAGAGTGAACCGCGCCGATGCGCGCGCAAGCGAGCATGGCGTAGGCTGCCTCTGGAATCATTGGCAGGTAAATGGTGACGCGATCACCCTTTTTGACGCCCAGCTTCTTGAGGACGTTTGCACAGCGGCAGACTTTTTCATGCAGCGTGCGGTAGGTGATATGTAGTGCTTCGTCGGCCGGATTGTCCGGCTCCCAGATAATCGCAACGTCATCGCCACGCTCGGCAAGGTGCCGATCAATGCAGTTGGCAGCAACGTTCAGGACACCGTCTTCGAACCATTTGATCGAGACATCCGGATAGGCAAATGTGGTGTTCTTGATTGTCTTGGGGAAGCTTACCCAATCCAGCCGCTTGGCCTGGTCTGCCCAAAAACCATCGGGGTCTTCTACCGAGCGACGATAGTCGGCCTGGTATTGGTCCTGTTTGGTGTGGGTGTGCGCGAGTGCTTCAGCGCTTGGCTGGAATACGAGCTGTTCGCTCATAGGCATCCTCCCTTCGTCTCTCCCACAACTGTTCTACCTGACACCGCAACTATGCGGCAAGTACCGTGGGAGTCGCTGACCGTCTTACACCAGCATGGGGGCTTGCCGAAATGGCAGGTGAGAACCCATTAACAGCTAACCTGTTAGTGTGGCGAAACGCACCGAGATGCGTGTCCATGGAGGGGGCTCATGGCTGAGATGACAATTCGGGCAGCGACGCCCGCAGATATCGGCCTTGTGCACCGGCAGTTGGCTGCGGTGATCCACGAGTCACCCCATTATTCAGACCGTTTCAAAGCCCATGAGGCGGCGCGGCTGGACAAAACCTTCCTCCGCAATTTGCTCGCGATTGACCCGTGGCACATCATGATCATGTGCAGCGACGGTGTGCCGGGCGGCGCGATGGTTTCAGGTCCGGAATGCGGCGCAGTCTTCCGCTATTGGTCTTGGGTATTCCCCGAAGCACGGCAAACCAAGCTGGGCATGTTTGGCATGCGGGCCTTCGACGAGCATTGGGACAATGGCCGGTTTCACAAGGCCTATACCTATGTGCGGCCTGACAATGCCGTGGCGCGCGCATTGCTCAAACGCTACGGCTATCGGGAAACGGCGCTGCTGGAAAAGCACATTTTTGGCGAGGACTATCTCCTGATCGAGAAGTTCTACACGCGCCAGGACGGGCCGTATGACAGTGGCTATATGGGGCGTTTGGGCCGTCTTAAGAAACAGATCAGGCAGTTGGTCGGCGGCTAGCGCGCGAAATATTGGCGGATGGAAACATCGACCTTGGCGACCCGCCAAGCGATGAGCCAGAGCACCAGCGACCATAGGCTAATGGCGAGGCACGCCGAAACGGCCGCGCCGACGAGGCCATAGGCGGGCACGAGGGCCAGATTGCCCAAGACGAGCGCCGATAGGCCGATGAGCACGGCAGGAACGCTTGCCCAAGGGTGATCATAGATCGACAGCACCATGGCGGCCGGGCCCAAGAGCGAGCGCACCAGCAAGGCCAGCGACAGCAAGACCAAGGGCCACAGGCCAGCGCTAAAACCTTCACCAAAGATTGAAAGCGCCAAGGGGCCAAAGATGATGACCCCGACCAGCATCACCAGCGCCGCAAAGCTGGCGGCAAGATTTGCTTCCCCGACTTTACGCAAGAAGCCAGCCCGATCGGCATTGGCCTCGCGCTCGAAGATTTCGGGGAGAATGACGGCATAGACCGCAGCGACACCGAAAGACACCAGAACGAAAATTCGGCTGACGACGCCAAAGATCGCCAGATCCTCTTTGCTCAACTGGGTCGAGAGCAGCAGAAGGTCGATGTCGAAGAAGAAATCGGTGGCTAGACCAATGATCACCCAAGGCAGGGCAAAGCGCCACCAGCGGCGGGTTTCGGGCTGCGGCGGCTCGAGCGCAATGGGAAGCTTGCGCAGGATCGCAAGAACATAGGCGAACTGCAGTGCGGCAATCGCCAGAAAACCGAAGGCAATGGCCCACAGCAGGGTGGTGAAGCCTTGGGTCGGTTGCTCGATGAAGTTGAGACAGACGAGGAAAGTGGCGACCACCATCATCGGTCGGAAAAGGCTATCGGCGAAATAGCCCGCATAGGGGCGCTTGAGGCCGACGAGAACGGCACCACTGATGTAGTTGACCGCAGTGGCACAGGCCAGAATGACGATGGGCAGATGCAGCGCGCCCTGCCCCAAAACCGCCAGTACCAGAACAATGCCGAAGCAGATCGCGACATGGGCATAAGCGCGCTTGATAAAGGCGACGAGTTTTCCGGTTTCGCGCTTGGCCGCATATTCGGCAACGAAGTAAGTGCCGATGGTCTGAAAGCCCAGGGGCATGAAGCAGGCAATCAGATTTACCGCTGCAATGGCGAGCATATAATCGGCGAGGATAGCTGCGCCCCATGCGCGGGCAATCAGCGCCTGGACGATAAAGGTGAGCCCCGCCCCCGCAAGGCGACTGGCAAAAATAATGCTCGACTGCGACGCGAGCCGTCCGACAAAACTCATGAAAACTGTCGATCCAAGGGCGGTAATGGTTGATCGGACTGGGCAATATTGCGGTTGGCGCGACTGAGAGTGCGGCGCAGGCGATGAAGCATTTCTCGCGCGCTCAAGGCCCCAACTCCCAAGGCATAGGCCAGAGGGTTAGAGGCATAATTGACCACGGGAGGGACCGGGGTAATGACGCCACGCGACCCCACCATCCCTTTTTTGAACTGATGGAGGCCGAGGAAACCATCGGTCCCACCGAGATCATACCAATCGGCATCTGTGTTCTGGCTCAGCCATTGGATGATGTGGAAGTGGAGGAAGTAGCCCGCGCGCAAAGGCAGCGCCGCAGCATTGGTCGCGCCATAGAGATAAACGGCGCGCTTGCCAGCTTTAAAAATGACCGCGCCCGCTACAAGCGCGTCCCCCTCGTAGACATAGAACAGCGCGGGGCGCAGCGCGGGATCGAGCGCGAAGAGCTTATCCAGCGTGTCAAAGGCGGAAAAATCGGGGAACAGCTTGCGCTCTGACATAGCGGCATAGAGTGACTTGAACGCACTGAGCTGTTCGGGCTGGACGTGTTCGAACCGCAGATTGTTTTTCTCAGACTTGGTGAGCTGGCGTCGCCAAGTTTGATCAAAGCTGGCGCGCAGCTCAGCCTCTGAAAGTTGCAGTTTTACAAGATAGCGATCGGGATAGGTCAGCGCATAGCCGCGCTTGAACCCGGCCCCGCGCAGTGCAGCATAATCAGCATTGTCCGGATCGGTGCTGGCATGGGGAAGGATCGACACCAACATCCCGCGCTTATCGGCATATTCGGCCTTCAGCGCTGCCACCATAGCGCTATAGATTGCATCAGCTTCTGGATGCTGGGTGTCAGCGATCATCGGCGCCCACTTGGCTATGGCGATAGAGGATAGCCCACCGGGCAAGCGCTGAATCATGATCAGCACACCACCAACCGGCACATTGCTGACGTAAAACAGATTGGGCTCCAAAGTGACGGAGGGCCAGCGCAATTGAGCAAAGGCGAAGATCTGCTCCTGACAGACCGTGTCGAACCCCGAAATGATCGCATCCCAATCATCGGCACTGACCAGCCGACGTGTCAGCTCGATAGTATCCGCCCGAAGCGCGCCGCTCGGACGCAACATCTCGACGCGATCAACAGAACTAACTGCAGCGGACATAAAAACATCTTCCGGACGGCATTCAACATCCGAAAGATAAAACGCTCACATGTTTAAATTCCTACTGCGACAGTGAAAGCCCAGAGAGCTTTTCACTATCGTTTCGCAACTCTTAATGTGCAGCCGCCACATGCGGCGTGTAGAGGAACGGAATTTCCGGAATAGCAACAAAGCTACCAACGCCCTCGAGCAACATCCGAACGGCGACAAAGAGAATGATGAGTAGACCAACCCAAGCGATCCAGCGGAACTTGTGCAGGAGACGCGCAATAAAAGACGCCGCGACGCCCATGAGCACTACGGAAAGCGCCAGACCAAAGACCATTGCTTCGATGTGATGTTGCGCTGCGCCGGCTACCGCCAAAACATTGTCCAGCGACATGGACACGTCGGCGATAACGATCTGGGTCACCGCCTGCCGAAGGGTTTTCTTTGGTGCCTTGCCGGCAACACGTCCGTCAGCATTGATATCAGCATTGTCGAGGGCTTCATGCGCCTCAACTTCATCCTGATGGGAAACACTGAGTTCGCGGTACATTTTCCAGCAAACCCAGAACAGCAGCGCGCCCCCAGCAACGAGCAAGCCTCCGCCCAGAGAGAGAAGCTCGGTGGTGATCAACGCAAAAATAATGCGCAGTCCCGTAGCGGCCAGAATACCGATGAGAATTGCTTTACGACGCAGGTCGGAGGCTAGCCCGGCCGCGGCCAAACCAATGACCACCGCGTTATCACCAGCAAGGACGAGATCGATAAAAATTACTTGTAGGAGCGATGACAGAAAACTCGAGTCTATGCCAAACATCGAAAAATTGTCCCAGAGTATTGGCAGCGCTATACGCCTGCTCGGCCAAGCTGGGAATGCTCTTTGTCAGGCACAAATCACACACAAGCCATGACACTTGCGCATAGGACGAGCCGAGAGCCTTGATTAAGAGGCTATCGTGCGGCCAGAACAGAATTTTAAGATTAGAAAATCCACAAAGACCTGAAGGCCTTGGTGGGTGCACAAGGGCTCGAACCTTGGACCCGCTGATTAAGAGTCAGCTGCTCTACCATCTGAGCTATGCACCCGTAAGGGTTTGGGTGATTTCTCACCCCTTCGTATTCTGACCACCGAGGTTAGAAAACCTTGGTGGGTGCACAAGGGCTCGAACCTTGGACCCGCTGATTAAGAGTCAGCTGCTCTACCATCTGAGCTATGCACCCGTAAGGGTTTGGATGATTTCTCATCCCTTCGTATTCGGACCACCGAGGTTAGAAAACCTTGGTGGGTGCACAAGGGCTCGAACCTTGGACCCGCTGATTAAGAGTCAGCTGCTCTACCATCTGAGCTATGCACCCGAAAGGGTTTGGCCGGAGCCAAGAAACAAAACCTCAATGAAGAGATTTAGACTTTGGTGGGTGCACAAGGGCTCGAACCTTGGACCCGCTGATTAAGAGTCAGCTGCTCTACCATCTGAGCTATGCACCCGAAGGCGGTGTGAACCGCCGTCACCAAAGTGGGTGCTATGTAACAAGCGAGTTTCCGACTGTCCAGCGTGAAAAATGCTGGATGTGTATAACTTTGCTGAGAGTTAGGCAGGCTGTGCTTTTCGGCACCGCAGATAGGAATAGTCTGACATTTCAACGACATTGGCGCCGAAGGTGGACAGCTGCGCCTGCTGATCTTCCAACAACGTTACCGTGCGCGCGATGATGTATCGAATCTCCTCAGTCCGGTCGTCATCCCCCTCGAGAATGGACACGGCGCGCAACAGGTAGTCACGTGCGAGCAGGTGCGATGATTGCATAGGAGGCTCCGCAATGAGTTTTGGAGAAGACACTGGTTGAAACAGGCGCGAATTTGCCTGACCCAAGTTGCAGCGCTGTTGCACTGTCCGACGCAGATTAAGTCAAATGCGACAGATTCCAGTAAAGTGCTGTGGGTATGTAAAATTTGTCGATACGGATGAGTTTAATCACGGGGGCGAGAGGTGTGGTTTTGGGGTGCGTTTTGACCTGTGATATTTCAGGGGTTTAGGGTGTGGTTGGAGGTGTGGTGGGCCCCTCACCCGACGCGACGCGTCGACCAAGCCATTCGAGCGTAGCTCTCACGGCCTTCTCCGCTAAGATCGGTCCACCGGAGCGATCTCTTCACGCTGCGAAGCCCCCAATGGGGCCAGGTGAAGAGAACAGCGACGAAAAACCTGGGGTCGGGGTGGCTTGCCTGAGGGTAGACTGGGGGACGATTCGTACGAAGGAATAGCCCTGTGCCCGTCCCGCCATTCACCGCAGTGGTCGATACTCTGCCCGAAACTGTACCCTTTGTCGGGCCCGAAGCGATTGAGCGGCGGACCGGAATTAAGACGCGCGCGCGTATCGGCGCCAATGAATCTGTCTTTGGCCCGAGCCCAAAAGCGCTGCAAGCCATTCGCGACAATGCCGACAGTGTTTGGTCTTATGGCGACCCAGAGAATTTTGAGCTGCAGCATGCTCTCGCCGCCAAGTTCGGGGTCTCGCCAGATGAGATCACCATTGGTGAGGGCATTGACGGGCTGATGAGCTGGGTCGTTCGCCTGTTTATCGCACCGGGCGATAAGGTGGTTATGGCGGCGGGTGGCTATCCGACGTTTATTTATCATGTGTCGGGCTATGGCGGGGATTTGCACTACGTCCCCTATATGCGCGACCATGAAGATCCAATCGCCTTGGCCTCAAAGGCCCGCGAAGTGGGCGCGAAAATGGTCTATCTCGCCAATCCGGACAATCCGATGGGAACCTGGTGGCCCGCCGAGACCATTCAGGCATTTATTGATGCTGTGCCGGAAGACTGCATCATCGTGCTCGATGAAGCCTATGGCGAATGCGCGCCCGAAGGCACAATGCCCGCCATCGACACGTCGCGCCCCAATGTCTTGCGCATGCGAACCTTCTCGAAAGCCTATGGCCTGGCTGGGATGCGCTGTGGCTATGCCATTGGCAATGCGCGCCTAACCCGCGCCTTCAACCGCATCCGCAACCATTTTGGTATTACCCGCCTGACCCAAGCGGCGGCCCTCACTGCGCTGCAGGACGAAGCACACTTGCAATGGGCGCTAAACTCGATTGATGCGTCGCGTGAGCGTCTTTACGCCATCGCCAGAGAACACGGGCTAGAGCCCATTCCATCGGCGACCAATTTCGTGACCATTGATTGCAAGCGCGATGGCGCGTTTGCCAAGGCCGTGCTCGACGCGCTGGCCGAACAGGGCGTGTTTATCCGCAAGCCCGGATCGCCGGGGCATGACCGGTGTATCCGCGTTAGCTGTGGGCCTGAGCGCGAGATGGATATTTTCGCTGCAGCGCTACCCATTGCGCTCAAGCAGGCTCAGGGCGACGCGTAAAGACTGATTTCTGCGCGCAACGGCAAATGATTGGACCCTAGAGGATCACCCGCCTCTAGGGTTTTTATACGCGCATTGCCGCGCGAGAAGACGTTGTCGATTGGCACGCCGAGCAGCCCGAGATTGACGGGCCAAGTGGCCGAGGGCCAGCCGCCGATTGCAAGGCCTTGATTGGCGGCCAGCGTGGCCAGCGGATCGGACCAAGGGGCGGTATTAAAATCGCCAGCCATGACGACTGGGCCTTCGATGGTCTTGAGGAACTCGCCGACGGCCTGAAGCTCAACCCAGGAGGCCCCATCAAAATAGGGTTTGGAGAGGTGTACGCCGACAATGGTGACGGTCTCGCCATTGAGCGTCAGTTCGGCAGAGACGAGACGATCGCGGGAGAATGGGGGCAAGCGCTGCACACGGGCATTTGCCATCGGCAAAGCGGAGTGAAGCGATATATCGCACGCCTTCCCCTCTTCGCAGCCGACGCTATAGGGCAAGGCGCGCTTGAGCCGATCAAACTGATGGCTGATGCCGGGGCTCTCCAAGATCAGTGCAACATCGGGCGGGTTGGCCAGAATGCCATCCACCAGCTTGGAAGGCGTGGGATTGTCAAACAAGACATTGAACGAGACCAGCGAGAATTCTGCTTTGGGCGCTTCATAAATCGGCGGACGACGCCCGAGGTAGTCGCGGACATAGGTGACGCTGTGAACGGCACCGGCGATCATGATGAAAAGCAGGAGTGTGCCGCGCAGACGCGCGCCAGCGATCATCGCGCCGATGGCGAAAATCGCGCCGAGCCCGAGGATGTGAAAGCGCAGGGTTTGGAGCAAGAGCTCGCCCGGCAGGCCCGGCAAATACCAGATCAACCCGAGCAGACCGAGCACAACCAAACCTAGCGCCAGCATGGCGCCGCGGAATTCTGCACGTTTGAGCATCAACACTCCATCATCACCCGAGTGACCGGCTAGACCAGTTTCGACAGCTCAGTGCAAGTGCGCAAAACAAAAGGCCCCGGCTTATCGCCGAGGCCCATAATGACACTTGCGTGTTTAAAACCGATTAGCCTGCCAGCGCGCCTTGTGCGGCAGCACCACGCTCGATGACAACACGGTTGAGTGCGTTGAGATAAGCGCGGGCCGAAGCCACCAGAGTATCAGGCTCGGCAGCATTGCCCGAGGCGATACGGCCGTTCATTTCGAGGCGAACGTGGGCCGATGCCTGCGCATCGGTGCCCCCGGTTACGCCGTCGACCGCATAGAGAACCAGATGCGGGTTAGCGTCTGCGGCCAACTTGATGGCGTTGAAGATCGCGTCAACCGAGCCCGTGCCTTCATAGGTCACGGACTTTTCTTCGCCCTCAATGGTGACGGTCAAATTGCACTTGTGAATGCCGCCGGTCTTGGAGATGACTTCGAGATCAACCAGCTTGATGCGATCGCCAGCCGAACCGACTTCGTCATCAACCAGCGCTACAAGGTCAGCGTCGTAAACGTGCTTCTTGCGGTCAGCCAGATCCTTGAAGCGCTGGAAGGCTTCTTGGAAGGCATTGTCGCCCAGCTCGTAGCCCAATTCCTTGAGCTTATCCTTGAACGCAGCGCGGCCCGAATGCTTGCCCATGACCAAGGTGGTTTCCTTGATGCCGACGCTCGCCGGGGTCATGATTTCATAGGTTTCAGCATTCTTGAGCATGCCGTCCTGGTGGATGCCGCTCTCATGGGCGAAGGCGTTCTTGCCGACGATGGCCTTGTTATACTGAACCGGGAAATTCGCAGCGGCTGCCACAATACGGCTGGCGCGCGAGAGGTGTGTGGTTTCGATTTCGGAATAGAACGGCATCGCGTCGCCGCGAGTGCGCAGCGCCATGACGACTTCTTCCAAGGCCGCATTACCAGCACGTTCGCCCAAGCCGTTGATCGTGCATTCAATCTGACGCGCGCCACCGGCAACACCGGCGAGCGAATTGGCAACAGCCATGCCCAGATCGTTATGGCAGTGAACCGAGAAGATCGCCTTATCCGAGTTCGGCACGCCTTCGATGACGGTCTTGAACATGCGGAAATGTTCGTCCGGCACAGCGTAACCAACCGTATCCGGCAGGTTGATGGTGGTCGCACCAGCACGGATGGCGGTGTCGACGCAGCGCATCAGGAATTCAATTGGCGTGCGGGTCGCGTCCATTGCGGACCACTCGACGTCGTCGATGAGGTTGCGAGCCTGCGCCACGGTACGCGCAATGATCTCGATCACTTCGTCTTCTGTCTTCTTCATCTGGTGGGCCAGATGGATCGGCGAGGTCGAAACGAAGGTATGGATACGGCCAGCATTGG
Source organism: Devosia sp. WQ 349K1 (assembly GCF_016595685.1). Classification (NCBI taxonomy): domain Bacteria; kingdom Pseudomonadati; phylum Pseudomonadota; class Alphaproteobacteria; order Hyphomicrobiales; family Devosiaceae; genus Devosia; species Devosia sp. WQ 349K1. The sequence goes on from NZ_JAENGO010000001.1 coordinate 888,704, forward strand.
CGTGGCGCACAGCTTCAGCGGCGCGATCAATGTCGGCGGTGATGGCGCGAGCCAGACCTGCAACGCGCGCGTTCTTGACGTGCTTGGCAACGGCGACAACGGCTTCAAAGTCACCGTTCGAGGCAATTGGGAAACCGGCTTCGATAATGTCGACGCCCATTTCGTCCAGAGTTTCAGCAACCTGCAGCTTTTCTTCCAGCGTCATCGTCGCGCCGGGCGACTGCTCACCATCACGCAGGGTGGTGTCAAAGATGAAGACACGTTCTTTATTGGAATTGGTTGCAGCGGTCATACTAGTCTCTTTCTTATCGGCCCGGGCGCAAAGGCTCACTGGACCGGACAAAATCTCTGTTCGGTTTAAGATGCGCACTCCCCTGACCACCCGCTCGCAAAATCGAGCTGTCGGTTATCAGGGGCTGATAAGAAGGAGGAGAAGTAGTGGAAGCAGCGACAGCGCAGCAACAATCGCGAGCTTGGTCTGGTTGACCTGCTGCTGAGCGACTGCAATGGCTTTGGCGCGGTTGCGCTGCATACGAGTACCCAAGAGTACGGCTTCTGATAATTCCAACAATGCGCGAACTGAAAGCACGTTGCAAGACCAATGTGACAAAATGCGTTCGATTAGCAGCAGAGAGGCTTGAAAAATAACGAGCCGGATCAGGAAGATTTTATGAACTGGGTTATTCTTGCCGTTTGCTGACCCTGCGCATTTCAAAGCCGGTTTTTGTATTGGCAAAGCCGCAATTGGCATAGAAACCGAGGACTTCGGGCTTTGCTGAGCCGGTGAGCAGCATGATCTTGTAGCAGTCGGCGAGCCAGGCGTGGTCGATGACGGTGCTGAGGAGGTGTCGACCAAACCCCTGCTTGCGGAAATCGGCGTGAGTGACGACGTTTTCAAGCAAAGCGAACGGGCGACCACCTCGGGTGAGATTCGGTACGATCACGACGGTTACGGTGGCGACGACCTGGGTGTCGACCAAGGCGATGAACACGCCACTGCCCGACATGGCGGCAAACCGCGCCAGATTTGCCTTAAGCGTATCTGCGCGCAGCACAGGGTCATCGGGATGCAGCTGGCGATAGAGGATGGCAAGACCCGCAAGATCGTCGGCCGTCGCCAAGCGTATGGTGCTTGCGGATATCGCCATGTTCATCTCCCTGTGCGTTGCAATAGAGAGGCGAATTCAGCCCCTCCCCTAAAGCTCCAGTGTGCCGGAGGCGATGATCACCGCGTCGCCACCGATGGCCGCGTGGGTCAGTGCCCCAGCCTCTTTCTTAATGTGGATGGTCATTCGACACGGCCGGCCCATTTCATGGCCCTGGCGCAGAGCATAATCAGCATGCTCATTGTCTCCGAGCTGTGTGGCCAACATGCCGATGAGAGCGGCAGCGGCGGAGCCTGTGCCGGGGTCCTCGAGGCGAGCGTTGAACATGCGCGCGGCGATGTCGACGCCGGGTTCGTTGGGAGTGAGGGTGAAAATATAGGCCGAGTTCCGCGCGAAGGGGAAAGCCTTCTCCCAGATCAGCGCATTGGGTTTGATGCGCTTGAGCACTTCCGTGCTGCGCACCGGAATGAGGTGGAAGGGATTACCCGCCGAGTAGCCTGCAGGCTTATAGAACTCGCAACCGATATCCTCCGGCTCAAGACCTAGCGCCTGGGCGATGGTGAGCGTATCGGGGAGATCGCCGACAAACTCGGGAAACTTCGGCAGGGTAAAGCGCGCGGAGCCCGTGCGGTGGTCGATCTTTTCGACGAGAGCTGAAACGAGCCCTATCTGCTCCTCAATCCGAACCACCCCGCCCCGACCGTTGAGGCCGAGAACCACAGCGGCGCCAACGGTCGGATGCCCGGCAAAAGGCAACTCCTGCGTGGGCGTGAAAATGCGGATTGAGGCCGCATTCCGCTCAGACACAGGTTTGAGGAAAAACACCGTTTCGGAGAGATTGAACTCCTTGGCGATGGCCTGCATCTCGTCGTCCAACAACCCCGTGGCATCGGTAAGGACAGCGAGAGGATTGCCGCGCAAAGGCGAGCGGGTAAAGACGTCGAGAAGCAGGTAATCGCGTTTCACGCTGCAGTCTCCGGCAGAGCATAGTCACCGCGCGCCTTGCCCAGATAGTCGCAGAGCGCATCAACGACGACGCCGTGATCCTTACGGCCGGGCAGACCCGAAATCGTGATGGTACCAATAATGCCTGCGCCCGGTACGCGAACCGGGAAACCTCCGCCCGCAATCACATAATCAGCGGGATCGGCACCTGACTGCGGCGAGAATGGCACTTCGCCACGTTCGAGCACGAGGCGGTAGGATGCGCGCTGGAAACGGCGCACGGAATTGATCTTGCGACGGACCCATTCAGCATTGTCTGCGCCCGTTCCTTCAATCGCCGTAAAGAACAATTGGCGGTCCCAAGTGCGAATATCGCAGACGAGGACTAGGCCTTCCGCCAGCGCGCGGGCGCGTATTGCCGTGCCAATGGCATAAGCGACGTCTTCGTTAAATGCAGGCAGGACAAGCTCCAGTTCCTGCCGTTTCACCAGGGCAATTTCGTCGTCTTTGATCATATTCAAACCTCGTTCGCCCACGCCCATGCCTGGATGAGGGGTTCGCGGCTCGGTGGGCCTTTTGGAAAATTGACAAGTGTTGGATCAATGGGCGCCCAAGACGCAGCGCTATCCGTCCAGATATTGCCGACTGGCTTGGCCCAACTGATATCATCCAGCGTTCCGGCGCGCACAATGCGGAAACCGGGGCTTTGCGGATCGTTCCAGAGCCAGCTGTAGCAGGTGGAGCAAAAGTTCATGGCAATAATATTGCCGCTGTCGGCGGTGCGCCGATAGGTGACAACCTCGCCGGTGACAGAAAAACTCGCGTCCGGAACAACGACCGGCATGCCCCATGACGAGCCAGACGCGCGCTGGCAGTCTTTGCAGTGGCAGTTATAGACGGTCAGGGGCGGCGCGCTCAGCGTGTAGCGGACTTGCCCGCAGCTACATCCACCCGAAACCGGAAATTTTGGTAGTGCCATCTCGCCCCTCCAGACGATCAGCCAGCGACTCCCCGCGCTGACTTGCACCACCAGTTGTAGCGGCTTTTTGCTCTACTGCGAGGGGATTTTAGGGGCGAATAAAGCCGCCGGTTTCGAAAGCCCAGAGCAGCGCCGCCACATAAGGCAGAGGCTCGCCAAACGCTTCAAGCTCGGCCTTGCTGCGCACGGCAACAACATCGGCCAGCTCGCGCTCTTCTTGCATGTCAAGATTGGCGCGAATGGTCGCTAGCATGTCTTCGGCTGTGTGCGGAAAGTAGAGGGCACGAGCGACGGAAACGCGCGGGCCATCAAACACGGCAACCATTTCTCCCTCAACACCATCGGCATAGGAGAGGCCGGTCTCTTCCATCAACTCGATTTCAGTGCTGCGCCGCAAATCAATCGATCCGTTGGGCAGAACGTCACGCGGCTCAAGCGAGCCTGCTGGCGGATAGATACGACCGGCATTGGCGGTGTTGGCACCCATGACGCCCAGAATAACGGCATTGTCGGTGGTGATAATCAGCGCAGAGCCAAAGAGATTGCGTAGCCCAATCTCCGGGAAGCCCTGCTCGCGCCAGGTCATAAAGGCGGAAAAGGCATCTTCATAGGCAGTCGCGTGCAAGACGCCATTACCGTCTATTTGCGGAACAGAAACGCAGATCATGCGCCCGTCCCACAAATGTGGGTTTTCCTGAAGCTGCCGGGCCCATGTCTCGCCAACGGCCTCACGAATGGCCTGCGGCAGTGGCCAGTTCTCAGGGCTGAACCGGATATCAACGGCAGAGATCGGGAATACGGAGGTCATGGGCACCAAGTGAAGATACAAAAAGGGCGGGAGTTTTATCTCCCGCCCTCGAACTCTATTAGTTCTTTGCCTTGTCCACCAGTGCGCCGGCCTTGATCCATGGCATCATGTCGCGCAGCTGGTGACCAACTGCTTCGATTGGATGCTCGTCAGCCAGACGACGGGTTGCCTTGAAGCGTGCGCCGCCACCCGACTTGATTTCCTGCATCCACTCGGAGGTGAACTTGCCCGACTGGATGTCGTGCAGAACGCGCTTCATTTCGGCCTTGGTTTCCGAAGTGATGATGCGCGGACCGGTGACGTATTCGCCCCATTCTGCAGTGTTCGAGATCGAGTAGTTCATGTTCGCGATGCCGCCCTGGTAGATCAGGTCGACGATCAGCTTCACTTCGTGCAAGCACTCGAAGTAAGCCATTTCTGGTGCGTAGCCAGCTTCTACGAGGGTTTCGAAGCCCGCGCGGATCAGCTCAACCAGACCACCGCAGAGAACTGCCTGTTCGCCGAAGAGGTCGGTTTCGCATTCTTCGCGGAAGTTAGTTTCGATAACGCCCGAACGGCCGCCACCAACACCCGAAGCATAAGCCAGAGCGATGTCATGTGCATTGCCCGAAGCGTCCTGGTGAACAGCGATAAGGCATGGCACGCCGCCACCCTTAACGTATTCGCCGCGAACGGTGTGGCCTGGGCCCTTTGGCGCGATCATGATCACGTCAACGGTCGACTTTGGTTCGATCAGGTTGAAGTGAACGTTCAGGCCGTGTGCGAAAGCAAGAGCTGCACCGTCACGGATGTTTGGCTCGATGTCCTTCTTGTAGATATCGGCCTGGAGTTCATCTGGGGTCAGCAGCATGATGACGTCTGCCCATGCGGACGCGTCGGCAACCGACATAACCTTGAGGCCTTCGCCTTCTGCCTTAACAGCAGATGGTGAACCTGGACGCAGACCGACGACAACGTCGGTGATGCCGGAGTCGCGCAGGTTCAGAACGTGGGCGTGGCCCTGCGAACCGTAACCAATGATGGCGACCTTCTTGGCCTTGATGATGTTCAGATCGGCGTCGCGATCGTAATATACGCGCATTGGGAGTCTCCCTCGGAAAGCGGTTTGTTTATGTATTGGCCTTTGCCCCGTAAAGGGCCAAGAATTGATCTGTCGCAGCTTTAACGTCGGCTTCGACGTTTTCTTCGACATTGGAGCTGGTCAGGGCCTTGTCGCCGAGCAGCAGACGGATCTGCACATCACGAACCACAAGACCAAAGAAAGTGCGGTATGCCTCTTCGCTGGAGGTGAACCGCAGAAGGCGCGCGTCACGCGCAGCTTCCAGAATGGGTTTGAGGCGGCGGCGAATGGCCAAAGGACCGTTCTCGAGCACGATATTGCCCAGAGAATCCTTCTCCTGCGCCGCATGGGTAATGGCTGTCCGGTTGAGCGTGACAGACACTTCGCCGATAATGGTCATCAGCAGATCGCGCGCAAAAGCCTCAAGGCTGGTGCGCAGCGCTTTAAGCGACAAATGGCTACGATCAACGAATGGCATACGCACTTTGGCGGCCTGCCATTGCACTGTCGCAGTGAGCAGACCATCGCGGTCGCCAAACCACTTGTAGAGGGTTTCCTTCGAGCACGAGGCGCGGCGCGCCACGGCTGTCATTGTCAGCCCGTCACCGTTCTCGACCAGAAGATCGAGCGCGGCCGTCAGCACTGCTTGCTGGCGGGGCGTAAACGTCTCTTCGTTGACCTTGATGGCGAGTGCCACGACCATACCTTCCACGCGTTGACCGAACGCATCGGCGTTAATCCGTTCGATGGCGTACCGTACGGTACGGTTCGAAGCAAGTGGATTCTTCGGATTAGGGGGAAGGATTTCACCAGCTCCCGCTGCGCTCCAATTCAGCTGATCGAAACAGATCGGTGAAAACATCGAGTGAAAATGAGAATTTCCAATGCGTTAGATGCTTGGAATGGCCGATTCATCGAACTTTTCCGGAAAGCGCAGGACAAACTTTGCGCCGCCGCTATCGCTATCCGAAACGACGACTGAACCGCCGTGATAGTGCATGATCGAGTAGACCAGATTGAGTCCCAGCCCTGTTCCGCGACCGGCGCGGTGGAGGCGTTCAAAGGGCTCAAAGATACGCTCGCGCGCTTCAGCGGGGATCCCCTCCCCTTCGTCCGTGACCGAAATGGTGCGATCTGTCCCGACGCGGACCAGGATTGCTCCAGCCCCGCCACTATGGGCGATGGCATTCTGGACGAGATTGGCAAGGGCGTGATGCAGTGAGCGATTGTCGCCGGTGACGATGACCGGAGCGTCACCGATATCGAGTCCCAAATCATAGCCAGACTTGAGCGCAAGCGGCGCCATTTCTTCGACAACCAGCTCAGCGATCTCACGCAAATCGAGTGGCGCCAAGACGCCTTTGACGATGCCGAGGCGCTGCACCTCGAGCAATTGCTCGGCAAGTGTGGCGAGGCGGGCCACGTCCAACAGGAGGTTCTGCCGCTCCGGGAAGACATCGCTGTTTTCTAGCCGCATTTGCAGAATGGCGATTGGCGTGCGCACTTCATGCGCAGCGGCGGCGAGGAATTTTTGGCGGCCAGCGTAACTCATATCGAGACGCGCCAGGGTCGCGTTGACGGCCTTCACCAGCGGCAGCAGTTCGCTCGGAACGCCGGTTTCACGCAGACGATCACCCCGGTTTTCGTAATTGATCTGGCTGGCGTCCTCTGCCAGCAGCTTCACCCCGCGCAGCTCGCGCCGAACAATGAGCGGAATGGCAATGACGGTCACGAGCGTGAGTACGAGCCAAATACTGAAGGCGAGAAGAATGGTGGCATTGCGCAAAAGGCCAACAACACTGACCGTCGGGCCATTGCCGATGAGCACATGAACTGGCCCAACGCTGGAGTTTTCGGTGCGGACAAAGAAACGCCCACTGGCGTCCTTGGTGCGCAGATCCAAAATGGTGACCTGAGACAGGTTAGCAATAAGCGGCTCCGCGCTCGCCGGTACGGCACCGAGTGTCAGAGTCGCTCCGCTATCACTTACCGCATAAACATACATGTCGGGATTGTTGACGAAGAGGTCGCGAACCTCCGGGCTTGGCCGTATGACGATTTCGCCATCTTGGACTTGAGCGAAACTCGCCGCGAGCGTGCTCGAAACACTGGGGTCAATGGCCCGCGCTGTGCCGGCCTGGCTGACGATGGGGTAAATGACCAGCGGGAAAACGCCCACACCGAAGAACAGGGCGAGCGAAAACAACTGCACGACAATCATCTTGCCCGTGAGCTTGCGGCCAAGAGAGGGAGATTTGCGGTCCATCATGATTGAGCCTGCAGAATGTACCCGACCCCGCGCACAGTGTGGAGCGTGGCTGTCGCGCCAGCATCGGCCAAGCGCTTGCGCAAGCGCGAGACATGGGGCTCGAGTGCATTGGCCTGCACCTCGTCGTCAAAGCCATAAACCTCTTCTTCAATGAGGCTGCGGCGGACGGTGCGCCCCGAGCGACGGATAAGGCTTTCCAAAAGCAACAATTCGCGGCGCGGCACCTCTAGCGGCTGGCCGTTGACACTAACCTGCCCGAGGGTGACATCGACTTCGACATTACCCAAGGCAAAGGCTTCGGTGACGACATCGCGGGGGCGACGCAGCAAAGCGCGGACGCGGGCGATCAACTCATCGACCATAAAGGGCTTGGCAAGGTAGTCGTCGGCACCAAGATTGAGCCCCTCAACCTTGTCGGAGGCCGTGCCATGCGCTGACAGGACCAGAACGGGCATGGACGGGTAGAGCTTGCGGACAACGGGGATGAGGCTGGTGCCTTCGCCATCCCCCAAAGACCGATCGAGCACGACGAGATCATACCGCGTGCTTTGAATGGTTTCGGAGGCGGTCGCCAGAGAGGGCGCCCAATCGGTCACGAAACCAGACTTTGTGAGCGCGGCACGGACCAATTTGGCCATTTCCGGTTCGTCTTCAACGAAAAGAATCTTCATGCCCGACCTCACGCAAAAAGCCGACTTCCGGAAATCCAGAAGCCGACTTTTGTTATTCTACAGCAATTGCTGCCGAATTTTGATTAGTCGTCGGTGTTCGGGATCGACTTAGCTTCGCAGAACGATGCTTCCTTGAAAGTGCAACCGTGGGTGGTGGCCTGCGCGAAAGTCGGCGCGGTGACGCCAGCAACCAGAGCAACGGCGAGGAGAGCGGATGCGATCTTCTTCATTTTCAATTCCTTGTTCGCGTCTCGAGGAGGGATCGAGTGCTGTGAAATTGCACCGGCAACCTTGCGTCAAACTTGCCTCATCAGCGAGTAAACGCACAATTCTCGCTGAACACAGAAAGTTGATCAAAATCAGCCAGATACGAAGGCACTCGCGCGCTGAAACGCGATGAGTAAAACGAAGTAGAAGCCCACACTTTCGCGAGCAAACATACCATACAAGTCATGCAAAACATTGACATGATCAAAGCCCGAATGGTTGATGCAGCAATGACCGCACGGCGCACTGTTTTAAAACTCGAAGATATCCATCTGCACTTCGGCGATGTCGTTGCGCTTCATGGCGTGGATCTCGCTGTTATGGATGGCGAGATCATTTGTCTTTTGGGACATTCGGGCTGCGGCAAGTCTACTCTGCTGCGCGCTATTGCCGGTGTCGAAACGCCTCATGCAGGGACAATTGCAATCGACGAGACGCTGGTTTTTGCCCCCCACAGGTTTGTCGAACCAGAGCATCGGCGGATTGGCTATATGTTGCAGGATTATGCTCTATTCCCGCACCTGACAGCGCGTCAGAACATTGCCTTCGGCCTGAGAAAACTCGCGAAGCAGGAAGCCAGCATACGCGTGGACGAGTTGTCCTCTAGGCTTGGCATTGACCATTTGCTTGAGCGCTATCCGCATATGCTATCGGGCGGTGAGCAGCAGCGCATTGCCCTTGCAAGAGCATTGGCCCCCCGCCCGCATGTGCTGTTGATGGACGAGCCCTTCTCCAACCTCGACCGTGGACTGCGTGACACCTTGCGCGGGGAAGTTGTGGCGCTGCTGCGCGAGCTCAACACCACCGCGATCATCGTCACCCACGACCCGGAAGAAGCCTTGGCGGTTGGCGATCGTATTGTTCTGATGCGCGAGGGCAAGGTCGTAGAGGCCGGCCGCGGCAGCGAATTGTTCAACGCGCCAAAGAGCGCCTATACGGCCGAGTTCTTTAGCCGGATGAACCGCATTCCGGCCACCCGCAATGGGCAATGGCTCGACACAGCACTCGGGCGCTTCCCTGCACCCGATAAGCCAGACGCGATCAGCGAGATATTCATCCGGCCGCGCGCGCTCAGTTTTGGGGCCGACGGAATCAACGCCACTATTCTTAGCCATGCCGTTTTGGGCGAAATCGAAGAATGGCGCATTGCCGTTCCAGAATTATCCGAACCCATTTTGATTCGCACCAGTCAGCGCTATAAATTGCACCCCGGACACACAGCCAAGCTAAATGTCTCTGAAGACGAAATATTGATCTTTTCTCCGTGATCGATATTCTCATCATAGTATTCTTGAGAAACCGCTGTGGTTTAGAACTATTCTAATTCAAATCTATATTTCTTGACTCAATAATTCCACTTAGCTTATTGCCCGGCCATGGGCGCAGAATTCTCCGTCGACGGCGCGCTTGTTTGAGTCAGCCACAAGGGAAACACCATGGCATCGCTTCACAAGATCATCTTTGCGACCAGCGCACTCGCGCTTGGCGTCGCAGTTCCTGCATTTGCCGAAGAACTCAACATTTACACCACCCGCGAGCCAGGCTTGGTGCAGCCTTTGCTCGATGCCTTCACGGCCGAAACCGGCGTGACGGTCAACACCGTGTTCCTGCAGGACGGGATCATCGAACGCGCGAAAGCTGAAGGCGAAAGCTCGCCCGCCGATATTCTGATGACCGTCGACTTCGGCAACCTCATCGACCTCGTTGATGCGGGCCTCACCCAGCCGATCCAGTCAGACGTGCTTTCGGCAGCGATCCCAGAAACGCTGCGCGACAAGGATGGTAATTGGTTTGCCCTGTCGTCTCGCGCCCGCGTTGTCTACGCGGCCAAGGACCTTGATCTCGACGCGATTACTTACGAGCAATTGGCCGATGAAGAGTGGAAGGGTCGCCTGTGCATCCGTTCGGGCCAGCACCCTTATAATACAGCGACGTTTGCAGCCTATCTCGCCAAGCATGGTGAAGAGGCAACCAAGACCTGGCTGGAAGGCATCAAGGCCAATCAGGCCCGTGCAGCAGCAGGCGGCGACCGTGACGGCGCACGCGACATTGCAGCCGGGATTTGCGACATCGCGCTGGCCAATTCCTACTATGTTGGGCTGATGGCTTCGGGCGCTGGTGGCGACGAACAAAAGGCCTGGGCCGATGCGATCAAGGTCATTCTTCCGACCTTTGAAAACGGCGGTACTTTGGTGAACATCTCGGGCGCTGCTGTTGCCAAGCACGCACCGAACAAGGATCAGGCCGTTAAGCTGCTGGAATATCTAGTGTCGCCAGCAGCGCAGAAGATCTACGCCGAAGCCAATTTTGAATATCCAGTCAATGCTTCGGCTGAAGTCCATCCGATCATCGCCGCTTTCGGCACGCTGACACCAGATAGTCTCGCGCTGAGCGACATCCTTCCGTTCCGCAAGCGCGCCAGCGAACTTGTGGATGAAGTGAACTTCGACACCTTCTCAAACTAACACTGTTCGGTGCGGCGGCTCGTTCCCGCCGCACCGTTTCCCATCATGACCATGGCGGCCAACGCGCCTTTGGCGCGCACCAGAAACCCAATCTCTGCATGGACCGCCGTGGCTGCTGCCACCGCGGTTTTGGTGTTTGTGCCAATCCTCGTCATTGTCTTCACCGCGAGCGCCGACACGGGCGATCTGTGGGGCCATGTGCTGGTCAACGTGCTGCCCCAATCAGCCTGGAACACCGGCGTTCTGCTGCTCGGTACCGGCATTATCGCGACGCTGGTGGGCACGGGCGCGGCTTGGATCGTCTCGGCCTACGAGTTTAAAGGCCGCGGCGTGCTGGAATGGGCGCTGCTCCTGCCCCTCGCCGTTCCGACCTATATTATGGCCTATGCCTATCTCGACATTTTAAACCCGCTCGGGCCGGTACAAGGCACGATACGATGGGTCTTGGGCTATTCCTCGCCCCGTCAATTCCGTCTGCCCGATATTCGCTCGATGTGGGGCGCCATCCTCGTTTTTGGCTTCGTGCTCTACCCCTATGTTTATCTCACGACCCGGGCGATGTTTCTGACCCAAGCCGCAAACCTTGTGGAGGTGTCGCGCACCTTAGGGGTCAGCCGAAACATGGTGTTTTGGCGTGTGGCCTTGCCCCTCGCCCGCCCCGCCATCGCTGTGGGTGTAGCGCTAACGCTTATGGAAGTGCTCAACGATGTGGGGGCGAGCCAGTTTCTTGGCGTCCGCACGCTGACGGCTTCGGTCTATACAACGTGGATTGTGCGCACCGATTTGGCTGGCGCGGCACAAATCGCCACCGCGATGCTCACCCTCGTGCTGTTGCTGCTGGTTCTTGAGCGCTGGGCGAGACGAAACCAACGCTATGCGAGCAATGCGCAACGGGCTCGCCCCATGCCAGCGCAGAAACTACGCGGCTGGCAGGCAGTTCTGGCGCTTTGCCTTGGCCTAACCCCAATCCTCATCGGCTTTGCGGGACCAGCGATTTATCTGATATCATCAGCAATCAAGCGCCTGGATTTTGCCGGGTTCTCGCCAAGCCTATTGCGCGCGACGGTGAACACGGTGACGATTTCATCGCTGGCGACTGTGCTCATTCTATCCCTCGGCTTTGCCGTGGCTTATGCAGCGCGGGTCCGCAGCGGACCGGTGACGCAGGGCTTTTCGCGCATCGCGACGCTGGGCTATGCCGTACCGGGGACCGTTCTCGCCATTGGCATTCTGGTCCCTGTCGCCGCTTTCGACAGAACGCTCGACGGCTTTTTGCGCGCCAACTTCGGCCTGTCCTCTGGCCTCCTTCTCTTGGGATCAGGCGCGGCACTCCTCTATGCCTATAGCGCGCGGTTCCTCGCGATTTCGACAGGCGGGATCGAGGCAGGACTGTCGCGCATTCCGCTCTCTTATGATCATGCTGCGCGCACCTTGGGCCACAGTGCATCTGGCACGCTGCTCAGAGTGCATCTGCCCCTGTCACGCACAGCGCTGATCGCGGCGGCACTTTTGGTGTTCGTCGATTGCATGAAAGAATTACCAGCCACGCTGCTGCTGCGACCGCTCAATTTTGAAACGCTCGCAACACTACTCTATGGCGAGGCCGCACGCGGCACATATGAAGATGCCTCGTTAGCGGCAATTTTATTAGTAGCGATAGGGATATTGCCGGTCATCTTGCTGGCGCGCACGGGACGGCCGCGAAAACCCTGATCCTCAGACCCTAGCGACCCAATAGAGTTTTATTCTCTCATCTCACGCTCGATTGAGCGGAATTTTATTCTCCTGAACACGCTTTTAGACCCCTGTGCTTTGAAAATTATGCCCCGAAAAGGCCATGATTGGGTCAACGCGGCAGATACGCCGAGCTCATCAGGACGAGAGAATGACAAAATTTTCCCGACTACTGACCACCGCAGCAGTCAGTGTTGCATTGGTTGCCACTCCCGCCCTCGCAGACGACGCCAGCCCGCTGGTCACTGCTGAGTGGGTTCAAGAAAACATCAGCAATCCAAACGTGCGCATCTTTGAAGTCAGCGTTGATACTGGCGTTTATGAGCGCGGCCATATTCCGGGTGCGTTGAACCTGTCGTGGCACACGGATCTCGTGGACACCGTTCGTCGCGACATCGTTTCGAGCGAAGGCTTGGAAGCCATCCTGCAGCAGGCTGGCGTGACCGAAGACACCACCGTTGTTCTCTATGGGGACAACAACAACTGGTTCGCAGCTTGGGGCGCTTGGGTGTTTGATATCCACGGCATCCACGACGTAAAGCTGCTCGACGGCGGCCGTAAGTACTGGGAAGCACAGGGCCTGCCGCTCGACACTGCAACCCCAGAATACGCAGCTTCAACCATCGACCTGCCAGAAGAAGCGGCTCCTATCCGTGCGCGCCTCGTTGACGTTCTCGAGGTTGTGGAAGGTGGCGCCGACGTGTCGCTGGTCGACATTCGCGGTCCAAAGGAATTCTCGGGTGAAATCTTCGCTCCGGAAGGCGTGCAGGAACTCTCCGTCCGCGCCGGTCACATCCCTGGTGCAGTGAACTTCCCATGGGGCGGCGCTGTGCAGGAAGACGGTCGCTTCAAATCGACTGAAGACCTCAAGGCAGCTTTCGCGGCTATCGGCATCGACGGCTCCAAGCCGATCATCACCTACTGCCGCATTGGCGAACGTTCGAGCCACACCTGGTTCGTTCTCTCGCGTATCCTTGGCTACGAAGTGAAGAATTACGACGGCTCGTGGACCGAATATGGCAACTCAGTTGGCGTTCCGATCGACAACCCATCGGGCACCGTTTGGGGCCGCATCTAAACCAGAGCTGAACTAGCTTTGACGATCTGACATGGCGGACGCTTCGGCGCCCGCCACTGACTTTTCCGGGGCATTCTTATGACTTTGTCGCCATCTCGCTATCTCGTGCCGCTGATTGCAGCGACGGTGTTGATCTGGGGTTTCGTTTCTCTCAACAGTGCGGGCGTCGAAAGCCGCCCCCTCGCCTTGTCACTGGTGCTCGGCACGGCCTTCGGCATTGTGCTGCAGCGCAGCCGCTTTTGCTTCCTCTGCAATTTCCGCGATCTCATCGAGAAGCGGCAGGCGGAGGGCATCATTGCCATTCTGGTGGCATTGGGCGTTGGCGCGATTGGCTACACCACCATTTTTGGCGCTTGGCTGCCCACACCGGCGCTGGAGCGCTTACCCCCGACCGCCCATATCGGCCCGGTTAGCATTACCCTTGCCATTGCCTCGACCGTCTTCGGCATCGGCATGGCCATCTCCGGCTCATGCCTTTCGGCGCATTTCTATCGCCTCTCTGAAGGCTCGGTCATTTCCCCTTTCGCCATTATCGGCGCCTTCTTCGGCTTTGGGCTGGGCTTCCTCACCTGGAACAGCCTGTTCCTCGCCATCACAACGAATGCCTTCATCGGCTGGATCCCGCACCACCTTGGCTATGCTGGTGGGCTGACGCTCACGCTGGTGCTGCTCGGCGCTTTGGCGATTGGTGCGTTGCTGTGGGCCAAGCCGCAAGCGACGGAAGCGGAGCCAGCACTGACGCTGGAAACCGGGGTAAGGAACCTGTTCTTTAAGCGCTGGCCCGCGATCATTTCCGGTACGCTGGTGGGCATTATCTCCACCCTCGCCTATCTGCGCGCCGCACCGCTGGGCGTAACAGCCGAACTCGGCTCGCTGGCGCGTACTGCAGGCACTGCGGGAGGCATTGTGCCGTCGAGCCTCTTTGGTCTGGACACGCTGCGAGGTTGCGCCACCATCATCAAAGAAACGCTGCTCTCCAACAACGGCCTTTTCGTTCTAGGGATCATCGGAGGGAGCTTTATCACCTCGTTTATCGCCGGTCAGTTCAAGCCGCGTCGCCTAAAAGGCTCAGACGTCGCTCGTGGTCTTGTCGGCGGTGTGCTGTTGGGCTGGGGCTCGATGACGGCGCTTGGTTGCACCGTAGGCGTTCTGCTCTCTGGCATTCAGGCTGGGTCTTTGTCGGGCTGGGTCTTCCTCGTCTTCATGTGCCTAGGCATTCTGCTGACCTGGCGCTTGGCGCGGGCCTTCCGCATCAGCCTTTAAGGAGCAATGCGCCTGGCTCAAGTCAGGCCCTACGATAGAAGCGTTTACCAAGAGGCTGCGGCGCGCTATGCCAATGGTCCAGCGCGCCCAGACTGCTTACTTGTTTGCACGACACGAAATTGTTTTAGAACTTTTGACGTCTCGCATTGCAGTCTTTCCGCACGCGCAGGCGTAAAGAAACATGACTAGTACAGGCCCTCATGTACGACGTATTCGATGAATATTTGAACCGCGATACCTGGCACACACCCGACTCTCTCGAGGATAATGTGTTCCACCGCACGCTCCGCAAGGTCGTCGACAATATCAACTTCACACCCGACGCGATGGGCGACTATTTTCGTAAGGTGAAGGGGCTTGCCCCCGGTGCCAATTGCGAACTGGCACAAGCCATCGCCCGCCGTGTCGCCGACGCGAAGGCCGTGCAAGATTATCGTCAGTATAATCCAAGCCACTAAGTCTTTCCGCTCAGGCGGCGTGGGTTGAAACATCTTGCTTCCATCGGCACTTGCCGATGGAGCAATATCAAGGCATGGTCACCGCCCCACCCTATGCGGATGAACCAATGTCTGAGTTATTCTCCCCGATCACGCTTCGTGACGTGACGCTGCGCAACCGGACTGTGGTTGCGCCCATGTGCATGTATTCCTCCATCGACGGCTTCGCCAATGACTGGCATTTCGTTCATCTGGGGCGCTTTGCCATTGGTGGTTTCGGTCTGGTGATTGTGGAGGCCACGGGCGTTGTGCCCGAGGGTCGCATTTCCTATGCGGACATGGGGCTCTGGAAAGACGAGCACATCGCTCCCCTCGCCCGCATTGTCGATTTCCTGCACACGCACGGCACTGCCGCAGGCATTCAGCTGGCCCATGCGGGGCGCAAGGCTTCGACATCGGTCGAATGGCGCGGTGCGGATGAGCTTCAAACGGAAGAACAGCGCAAGGCCGTAGGCTTTGAGCACTGGGTACCAGTGGCGCCGAGTGCCGAAAGCCACGACCCCAATGACGACGACTATCAAGTGCCAACAGCACTCGACGCAGCCGGTATTCAGCGTGTCATTGACGGGTTTGCAGACGCTGCAATCCGCGCCGACAAGGCGGGTTTCGATACCGTCGAAATCCACGCCGCGCATGGGTATCTGCTCAACCAGTTCCTCTCGCCACTCGCCAACCATCGTACCGACGAATATGGCGGCAGCCGCGAAAACCGGATGCGACTGGTTTTGGAAGTGACCGAAGCGGTGCGGGCGGTGTGGCCTGCCAGCAAGCCGCTGATGGCGCGCATCTCCGCGAGCGACAATGCGGAAGGCGGCTGGACAATTGAGGATAGCGTCGTGCTGGCACGCGAGCTCAAAGCGCGTGGTGTTGAGGTGATCGATTGCTCAAGCGGCGGGTTTGCGCAGGGTCGGATCAAGCCCGAGGCGAATTATCAGGTCAAGTTCGCCCAGCAGGTAAAGGCCGAGGGCGATATTCTGACCATGGCAGTGGGCCTATTGGGTGACGTTGACGCCGCAGAACAGATCATTGCGCGCGGCGAGGCCGACTTCATCGCGCTGGCCCGCGGGGCCATGGACGATCCGCAATGGGCAGCACACGCGCGACGGGCGCTCGATGGGTCTTATGACAACTGGCCGGTGCAAACAGTGCGGGTGCAAAGTCGAGACAAGGTTCTCGGCGTGCGGAAATGACAAAGGGGGCTCACGCCCCCTTTTCTTTTACAACAGCACCTGTGTGCCGATTTCCACCACTCGCCCGGACGGGATGTGGAAGTATTCGGTGGCGTCGCTGGCGTTGCGCGACAGGCGAATGAACAGCTTGTCCTGCCAGGTGTGCCAGAACGACGTGGACTTGCCGATTTTGAGCGAACGACGCGAGAGGAAGAAGGAGGTCGACATGATGTCGAACTTCCAGCCCAGCTTGCGCGCCAGCCCTAGGGCCTTTGGCAAGTTCGGCGTTTCCATGAAGCCAAAGGTGATGACGACGCGGAAGAACAGCGCGTTATAGGCGTCGATCGTGACCTTTTCATCGTCCGGCACGCGCGGCGAAGTCGAGGTACGAACCGTCAGAATGACGTTCTGCTCATGCAGCACCTTGTAGTGCTTGAGGCTGTGCAGCAGCGCTGTCGGCGCGCCCTCGATGTCGCTGGTGAGGAAGATCGCTGTGCCGGGCACAGTCGTTGGCTTTTTCTTGGCGAGATTATCGACGAGGAACTGCAACGGCACTTCATCGCGACGGGTCTTTTCTTGCAGGCGGCGACGACCGGCCATCCAGCTGCCCATCAAGAGCGCGACAAACACTGCGACCGCCGCAGGGAACCAGCCACCCTGGAAGAGCTTTGAGGCGTTCGCGGCGAAGAACCCGCCGTCGATAATGGCAAAGACCACGCCAAATGAGGCAACGGCCCAGAGCGGCCATTTCCAGTTGCGACGCATGACGACGAGCAACAAGGCCAGCGTGACAATCATCACCCCCGACACGGCAATACCATAGGCATTGGACAGGGAGGCCGAGCTGCCAAACGCGGCCACGAGGATAAGCACGCCGATCATCAAGAACATGTTGATCTGCGGCATGTAGATCTGACCGCTCTGCGTCTCCGATGTATGGAGCACGCGCATGCGCGGCAGCATGTTCATAGCGATAGCCTGCTGGGTGAGGCTGAAGGTGCCCGTGATGACCGCCTGAGAGGCAATGATGGTCGCCAAGGTGGCGAGGATCACGAAAGGCAGCAACGCCCATTCAGGCTGCATCTCATAGAACGGGCTGACAACGTTGTTGACGCCCGTATGCAGCACATAAGCCCCCTGCCCGAAATAATTCAGCAACAGGCACGGAAAGACAAGACCGAACCAAGCCAGCACAATCGGCTTGCGGCCAAAGTGCCCCAGATCGACGTAGAGCGCTTCTGCGCCGGTCACAGCAAGAAAGATTGCCCCCATCACCACAAAGGCAATGCCGAGATGGGTGACAAGAAACTCGATGCCGAGTAGCGGGTTCAGCGCCCACAAGATTGCCGGATATTGCGCGATGTTGAAGAGGCCTGAGGCCCCGAGAACCAGAAACCAAATCGCCGTTATCGGGCCAAAAATGATGGCGACTTTCGCCGTTCCGAATTTTTGCACGGCGAATACGCCGACAATAATGACCAGTGTGATTGGCACCACCCAGCGCGTCATGCCGGGGGCGACAAGATCAATGCCTTCAACGGCTGACAGAACCGAAACGGCGGGGGTGATAATAGCATCGCCAAAGAACATGGCTGCGCCCAAAATGCCGAGCGCTGTGATCCAGAATGGTGGGTTGGTGAAGGTCTTGCGGGCAAGCGCCATCAAGCTGAGCGTGCCACCTTCGCCATTGTTGTCCGCACGGGTGACGAAGAACACATATTTGACCGCAACGGTGAGCGCGAGCACCCACACGATCAGCGAGAGCAGGCCAAGGATCTCGATATTCGTGGCCGCAGCGCCCGGGCGCACGTGCATGGCCTGACGGAAAGCGTAGATCGGCGAGGTGCCGATATCGCCATAGACGACACCGATCGCCCCGAGGGTCAGCATGGGTAGATTGTTGGACTTGTGATCGCTGTGGGGGACGTTCACATCACCGACGCTGGGCGCGGTGTTTTCCGAGTGCGTCATGAGCGTTAGGGCTCTCGCTGTAGCAGGGCGGGCGCCGCTATACACCCGCACCCATAAACTATCAATGCCCGGCGCGATGCTTGGTTCAACAAGAAAAAAAGGCCGCTCGATTTGCGAGCGACCTTCCAAGACAAGAATTGTCTCTGAGCGTGAGTGATTTACTCAGCAGCGATTGCAGTTGCAGCGTCTGCTTCGCGAGCCTGCTTTGTAGCAGAGGCCCACCAGATCAGCTGATCGAGCATGTCCTTGGCTGCGCCACCGATTGCACCTTCGATGTCGTTCAGCGACTTGGTGCCGCCAAAGCCTGGGTGAACCGAAGCAAATTCAGCGCCAGCAAGGTGAACTGCCGAGCGAGTCGAAACCATCTGCAGCTCAACACCGATGTTGCGCAGGTGCTCAATAGCGCGTGCGCCACCAACACCACCGTAACCGAAAGCGCCAAAAGCCTTCTTGTTCCACTCGACATAGGCCTGATCGATTGCGTTCTTGAGAGCGCCAGAGATCGAACGGTTGTATTCAGCGGTTACGAAGATGTAGCCGTCGAGTTCAGCAATTTTCTTCTGCCACTTCTGCGCATTTGCGTTCTGCGAAGGCATCCAGGCAGTGGACGCAGCTTCGTCAAAGAATGGCAGGTCATAGTCGCGCAGGTCTACGATTTCAGCTGCGATTTCAGGGCGTTCGTTGGCCTTGTCAGCAATCCACTGGGCAGGGACGTGACCGAAGCGGGTCGGACGAGTGGTCGAAATAATAACGCCAATCTTGAGCTTGGACATCTGAGTGCCCTCCTTGGTAACAAAACGTAACTGAGGCGATATATGTGCCTGTCTCGTCCGTTCACAAGTGGGCACTATTATGTTCCCAGATACAGATGCCACACTAGGTAACACCGATGTAAGTATCGGAAAGTCCTAGGCTTTTAGAACGAAAAATGGACGGATCACGATAATCCGTCCATTTTCAGCATAATTAAAACGCAGTGTTCTGTTTTATCGAACAGTCTTCAGTCTGCGAGGACCGCGCAGTAGCGACGAGTGGCTTCAGCAAAGCCATAGAGCAGTGCGTCTGCGGTGATGCCGTGGCCAATGGATGCCTCGGCGACGCCTCTCACCTGCTCCTGGAAAGCGGGCAGGTTTTCGAGGGTCAGATCATGTCCGGCATTGACACCCAGACCAATGGCAAGGGCAGCGGCGCAGGTCTCAGCCAGCGCCACGAGTTCACGCTGCGCGGCAGCCCGGTTGTCATAGCAAGCGCCATAAGGGCCGGTGAACAGCTCGATACGATCGGCACCAACCGCCTTGGCAGCAGCAACGCCTTCGGCCCCAGCGTCTGGATCGCAAAACAGCGAGATACGGCGACCTTGAGCACCACGAAGACGCGGGATGACCGCATTGAGAATGTCGGCCTGACCGACAAAATCCCATCCGTGGTCAGAAGTCGCCTGGCTCGGATCGTCAGGCACCAGCGTCACTTGATGCGGATTGATGGTCTCGATCAGGGTGATGAAATCTTCGCTTGGGTAGCCCTCGATGTTGTATTCAACATCGGGATATTCCAAGGACAGAAGCTCAGCCAAAGCGAACACGTCCGTACGCCGAATATGGCGTTCGTCGGGACGGGGATGAATGGTGATGCCCGCAGCGCCCGCGTCCAAAACTACGCGCGCCATGCCGGTCACACTCGGCCACGGCAGATCGCGGCGATTGCGGAGTTGGGCGACGGCGTTGAGATTGACGGACAGCAGAGTCACGGACGGATATCCTTACAGCAGATAGCTTCTGCTTACGCCCTGCCCCACCGAGGAGCAATACTGAAGCGCTAGGCCGTTAGACGCAGACTAAAAAACACCCGGCGCGATGAGCGAACACCGCGCCGGATGATTGGGCATTACATGCTTTCAGGACCGCGGCTGATCGCAGCCAGACCGGTGCGGACGACTTCGACGAGACCAAGCGGCGCCATCAGAGCGATAAAGCTATCGATCTTTTCTGGCTTGCCGGTGACTTCGAAAACGAAGCTCTCGACGGTCGAGTCGATGATGTGCGCGCGGAAGGCATCAGCAAGGCGCAGCGTTTCGGCGCGATGATCGCCCGAACCACGAACCTTGATCAGCGCCAATTCACGCTCAACGAAAGCGCCTTCTGCCGAAAGGTCGTGGACCTTGTGGACCGGCACGAGACGCTCAAGCTGGCTCTTGATCTGGATCAGAACCTTGGGCGTGGCGATGACAACAACAGTGATGCGACTAAGTCGACTGTCGTGTTCGGTCTCACTGACGGTCAGGCTCTCGATATTGTAGCCGCGCGCCGAGAAGAGGCTGACGACGCGGGCGAGGATACCGGGCTCATTGTCGACCAAAACCGAAAGCGTGTGGCGTTCGTTCTGCTGGGTTTCCGGAGCCATGAAATAGGCGGAACCAGTGGGCTGGAGATGTGCGTTCATGTTTGTTTCTCTCCGCAGTTGGCTTAAACCAGCTGGCGTCCCTTCTCGTCGATGATGTCGCCGATGTCAGCGGTATCAGGCAGGATGATTTCATTGTGCGGCTTGCCCGATGGGATCATAGGCAGGCAGTTTTCGTCCTTCTCTACGATCACGTCGAAGATAACTGGGCCGTCATAGTCGAGCATTTCCGCGATTGCCGCGTCGAGCTCGGCTGGGTTTTCGCAGCGAATACCCTTAGCGCCATAAGCTTCAGCGAGCTTGACGAAGTCCGGCAGCGATTCAGAATAGGAATGCGCGTAGCGCGAACCGTGCAGCAGATCCTGCCACTGGCGGACCATGCCCATGCGCTCGTTGTTGAGGATGAAGATCTTGATCGGCAGACGATACTGAACCGCCGTCGAGATTTCCTGCATGGTCATCTGAACGGACGCTTCGCCGGCGATATCGATCACCAGTGCATCTTCATGCGCAACCTGCACGCCAACTGCAGCTGGCAGGCCATAGCCCATGGTGCCCAGACCACCCGAGGTCATCCAGTGGTTTGGCTTATCGAAGTGGAAGTGCTGCGCAGCCCACATCTGGTGCTGGCCCACTTCAGTGGTGATGTAGACTTCCTTGGACTGGTTCTTGGTCGCTTCATACAAGCGCTGGATAGCCCATTGCGGCTTGATGACCGTGTCCGAGTTCTTGAATTTGAACGAACCAACGGCGCGCCACTTTTCAATCTGGCTCCACCAAGGCGCAATCGCTTCAGTGCGAGGCTGATTGGTCTTGGAACGCCAGATGCGGATCATTTCCGCCAGCACGCGGTTGCAATCGCCAACGATTGGAATGTCGACGCGGATGATCTTGTTGATCGATGCAGGATCGATATCAACGTGGATCTTGCGGCTGTTTGGCGAGAAAGCATCGACGCGGCCGGTGATACGGTCGTCAAAGCGTGCGCCGATGTTGATCATGACGTCACAGTCATGCATCGCCAAGTTCGCTTCGTATGAACCGTGCATGCCCAGCATGCCGAGCCACTGCTTGTTGGAAGCCGGGAACGCGCCCAGACCCATCAGGGTCGAGGTCACTGGGAAGCCAGTGAGCTCGGCCAGCTCGCGCAGGGATTCGGAGGCTTCCGGACCCGAGTTGATGATGCCGCCACCGGTGTAGAAGATCGGACGCTCAGCCTTGAGCATCATATCTACAGCCGCTTCGATAGCCTTGAGGTCGCCATCCATCTGCGGACGGTAAGACTTGGCGCGCAGCGTGCTCGGCTCTGGACGATAGTAATCGCCAACCGCGAACTGAATGTCCTTCGGAATATCGATGACAACCGGACCCGGACGGCCAGTGGTGGCGACGTGGAAGGCTTCGTGCAGGATGCGCGGCAGGTCCGCCACGTTCTTCACGAGGTAATTGTGCTTGGTGCACGAACGGGTGATGCCGACCGTATCGCATTCCTGGAAACCGTCGGTCCCGATAAGGGTCGTTGGCACCTGCGCGGTGATGCAAACGAGCGGAATGGAATCGAGAAGAGCGTCCGTGAGGCCGGTCACCGCATTGGTCGCGCCCGGGCCCGACGTTACGAGCACAACCCCCGGCTTGCCGGTCGAACGTGCATAGCCTTCGGCCATGTGGGTCGCACCCTGTTCGTGGCGCACCAGAATGTGCTGGACGAAGTCCTGCTGGAACATCGCATCATAAATTGGCAGCGCAGCGCCACCGGGATATCCGAAGATATGTTCAACGCCCTGATCGGTGAGCGCTTGGATCACCATTTCAGCGCCGGTCATTTTTTCGGCCATCATTCAGCCCTTCCTAATTCTCCCCCGGAGGGAAATCCGTCGTTCTCCGCCTCTCCCCGCGCGGCGGAAAAAAGGCAATAAAAAAGGCCCCGTTTGGGACCTTGTGTTCGGCGCATCCGCAATCGCGCGGGGTTTTACCCCACGGTGCCGATGCGCCTGCTAACCACTACGAGAATGAGCGCCCGCATGGGACCTCTCCTGAAAATTCGTTGCGCATTGATAAAGTGATTGTGAGACCTGAGTCAACCCAAAATGCCGCACGCAAATCGTCACTCCGTGAAGGCGTCACCCTGCCACGCTGGCTTTTTTAATGGCAGCAGGCCTGCAAAGTGCTACAGGCGGCACAACAGAGATTATGACGTTTTGGTGACATGAGTAAAAGCGCGCTCGACAAAGACTTGCAGCGTGTTTCCGGAATGGAAACGGCAACCTTTAATTTGACCCGCTCGCTTGCAGCGCCGGGCATCGCCTTAGTCTTCCTCCTGCTCGCCGCAGTTTGGGCCAGCTACGCGATGGGCGGCTCGCCTGGCACCTATATTGTTGTCATTTCGGCCTGTATTGCAGGGTATATGGCGCTCAACGTTGGCGCCAATGACGTCGCCAATAACATGGGCCCAGCTGTGGGTGCTCGTGCCATCACCATGGGCGGTGCTCTCGTAATCGCGGCCATCTTCGAAGCAGCAGGCGCTCTGCTCGCTGGCGGCGACGTGGTCAACACGGTGGCGCGGGACCTGCTGATCGCACCAGACTTTGAGTCGACAACCTTCATCACCGTGATGATGTCCGCTCTGCTGGCATCAGCGCTATGGGTCAACCTTGCCACCTATATCGGCGCGCCAGTGTCCACCACCCATGCCGTTGTCGGCGGTGTGGTTGGTTCCGGTATTGCCGCCGCAGGCTTCGGCGTTGTGAACTGGGGCATGATTGGCGCTATCGCAACCAGCTGGGTGATCTCACCCGTTATGGGCGGGCTGTGCGCCGCGGGCCTATTGTGGTTGATCATGAAGACGATCACCAATCGTCTCGACAAGATTTCAGCAGCGCGCGTTTGGGTGCCGATCCTCGTCGCGCTGATGACCGGCGTCTTCGCCATCTATCTCGCCACCAAGGGCATGAGCCGCATCTGGAAGCCTGAGCTGCCCATCGTTGTGGTGCTGTTCTTCGTCTTCACGGCGCTGGGCTGGATTGTTTCCATGCCCATCGTGCGCAAGCAGTCGATGAACCTTGAGAACCGCAAGAAGCATGTGGCGACCTTGTTCCGCATTCCGCTGGTGATCTCGGCCGCCCTGCTCTCGTTTGCACACGGCGCCAATGACGTCGCCAACGCTATCGGCCCAATGGCCGCTATCGTCAGCGCCATCGAAAGCGGCGGGGCTGACGCGGGTGGCATTAGCTTGCCATTCTGGGTTCTGGCCATTGGCGCTATCGGCATCTCGCTGGGCCTTGCTCTGTTCGGACCCCGTCTCATCCGGACCGTTGGCGAGCAGATCACCAAGCTCAACGAAATCCGCGCGTTCTGTGCGGCGCTGTCGGCGGCTGTGACCGTGCTCGTCGCATCGGCACTCGGCATGCCGGTTTCCTCGACCCACATTGCCGTGGGTGCGGTGTTCGGCGTCGGCTTCCTACGTGAGTATTTCTCGCGCCGCGACATGGAAGGCTCTGCCGTTCCGGTCAATGCCAAGTTCGTGGACCCATCCCAGCTCAACGCAACACCGGAAGAAGCGCTTGCCAATGCGCGCAAGTCTGAAGGGCGACTGCTCGTGCGTCGTCAGCATGTGTACTCCATCGCGGCAGCTTGGGTTGTGACCGTACCCGCCTCTGCAATTTTGTCGGGCGTGCTCTATTACGTGCTGAGCCTGATCATTCGCTAATTTGGCGAGTGCGATAGTTGAAACGAAGAAGGCCCGGAACCACATGGTTCCGGGCCTTCTTCGTTAAATCCGGTGGCAGCGCTTATTTGCCTGAGTAGAGCGTGTGAAACTTCACCGCGAGGCGCGCTAGCGAGCGATCAGCCAGAAGGCGCTTGGCTTCGGTTAAAGTCGCCCAGTGACGCAAGCGCTGACCCTTCTCGCGCCATGTGTCGAGCTGCTCGGTAACGAGAAGCGGGTAGAGATCGACATTGACCAAGGTCGCGCCTTCTCCGCCGGTGCTCGCCCGGTAACTGCCAATAACATCCTGCGCGATCGTACCGACAACGCCAGCTTCTTCAGCGGCCTCGGTCGCGGCACTGTCCCACGCGGTATATCCCGGCTCAATCGCGCCCTTGGGAAAAATCCACTTGCCGCTGCGGCGCGAGGTGATCAGCAGGAAAGCCATGCGCCCATCGACGATCGAATATGGCAGCGCTCCAGCCTGACGCAGCGCGTCTGGCGTTTCGACTGCAGGGCTCCAATGCTTTAGCAATTCGCGCAAGGTCACGACCCTTTTGGAAAAATAGGTTGCTCGCTCCTTGGCACAGCTACGCGGCCAGAGTCCACACCACAAACAGAAAGGGCCCCGTAGGGCCCAATCATCAATTCGGTATGTCGAGCCGATATGCTCGATTAGCGTGCCAGTGCAACGTTTGCAGCAGAAACCTTGCCGTCACGGCCGGTTTCGAGTTCGAAGGTGACCTTGTCGCCTTCGTTCAGGCTCTGAAGGCCCGAGCGCTGCAATGCAGAGATATGCACAAACGCATCTTTTTCGCCGTTCTCAGGCGAAATAAAACCGTAGCCCTTAGTGGTGTTAAAGAACTTCACGGTGCCCGTAATAGTAGACATAGCAAGACCTCGAGGTCGTAGATGCTGCTCGCGCAGCGTTGGGTGAGCCTGACAGCAAGTTGTCAGAACGTACATTTTCACCAGATCAGGAGGTAGCCTAGTTTCCGGAAGCCCGGTCGTTCAGTTAGCGCAAGTCGAGTGGCACGTTAGAACCAATTATCTATGCAGACTGAACAATTTTCAAGGCACATCTCACTGTAAGTGAAAGACACCCGGCCGGGGGGCCGACCGGGTGTCTTACGCCCAAAAGGGCGTACGCCGCAGGGGGCGCTACGGCATCTAGAGACGGTGTTAGCCGCGCGGACAAGCCGCTACGTACTGCACACCTGTGCGTGGGTTACGGTACACGCACTGATTGGGATTTCCGTTGTAGTTGCGGCTTTGCAGAGCATCGCCTGCAGCCGCACCAGCGATCGCGCCAATGCCAGCACCAACGATCGCGCCAGCTGCGCTGCCGCCCGTGATTGCCGACCCTACGACTGCGCCACCGACGCCGCCAACGGTTGCACCCTGCTGGCTAGCAGTACATGCGGTGAGCGAGAGAGCCGCAGCAGCGACCACCAAAATCTTAAGCATGGAATATCCTCCACGATAACTTCCGCGTCCAAAATGCGCGACGTCCGTGAATGGTTCCAGAATTTTGACCGAATTATTTATTTAATTTAGCGAGGCCCGCGCCACTTAGGGCAAATCCAAGCCATCCCAAAATCATAAGCCCACCGCCAATCGGTGCCGCACCTGCAAAAAGTGGGGCGCTGAGAAACTCACGCAACGCCAAATCCGCTCCAAAAATCAGCGTCCCGAGCGCCAGAATTGCCCCCGAAACGGCGAACGAACGAGACCGACCAAAGAAGCCAACCGCTAACAACGCAGGGCCATGGGAGAGGAAGACTGCCGCGATGGCGGAAAGATTGCGCGAATCTACCATGTGGGAGGATGCAGCCGCAGCAGCCACACCGCTTGCCCCAAGCAAACCTACAACGACAAGCAGGCCTCGATGCAACACAATCATGTCCAACTCCTTAGCTGCTCTTTTATAGCGCCAGCGAATGGTCTAGAGGATCACTCTCTAAGAGAGTATTGAATATGAGTGAGATGGTCGCGCCAATGCCAGAGCGTGCTTCGCGCGGCGCCTGGGGGCGGGAATTTATCGAGAGTTTTTCTCTCGCCTGGCCGCTGGTTATTGCTCAGCTTGCTCAAAACGCCTTGCAAACAACAAACGTCGTGATGGTCGGCTGGCTTGGCCCCTCCGATCTCGCCGCGGCAACGCTGGCCTCGACGTTCTATACCCCTTTCATGCTGCTCGGCACCGGGATCGTCGCAGCAGTATCAGCGCTTGTTGCGCAAGCGCGTGGGCAGCGAGACATCAAGGCAGTGCGCCGTGTCGTGCGCCAGGGGTTCTGGGCGGCCCTCATGATTTGCGCGGTGCTTGTGCCGCTGATCTTACAGTTTCAGAATATTTATCAGCATCTGGGCCAAGACCTCGACACGCTCGCGCATGGCCAGAGCTACATCAATATTCTGGCGTTTTCCCTGTTCCCGGCACTCGGCATCATGGTGCTGCGCTCGTTTTTGTCAGCGACCGGCATCACCCGCCCCATTCTGATCATCACCATCTTTGGCGTGCTCATTAACGGGCTGATCGCGTACTGCCTCATCTTCGGCAATTTTGGTTTGCCGGAAATGGGCATTCGTGGCGCTGGGGTCGCCTCGCTGGTGGCGAACTTGGCGATGTTCGCCATGATGCTGACCTATGTGCTGCGTCACCGCAAACTTAAGCGCTTCAACATCCTTGTGCGCTTCTGGAAGGCGGACTGGGGACACCTCAAGGAAATCTTCCGCATTGGCGTGCCGATGGGCATGACGACACTGGCGGAAGTCGGGCTATTCACCGCCGCGGCGGTGCTCATTGGTCAATTCGGCACGGACGCGATTGCAGCCCACGCCGTCGCGTTACAATGCTCGTCGACCGCCTTCATGGTGCCGCTCGGCTTGGGATATGCCGCAACCGTCCGTGTTGGCTTGGCCTATGGTCGCGGCGACAAGGAAGGTATTCGGCGCGCTGGCTGGGCGTCCTTCATCCTCGGAACCGGCTTCATGGTGTTCTCCTGCGCCCTGTTCCTGCTCGCGGGTCGACAGATTGCCGGGGTATTTTTGGATCCGACGCTCGAGTCCAACGCCCATGCGATCAATCTTGCTGTGACCTTCATCGCTGTGTCGGGCCTGTTCCAACTGGTCGATGGCGCTCAGGTTACCGCAGCCTATTCGCTGCGCGGCCTCAGCGACGCGAAGGTGCCCATGTGGATCGCCATCTTTGGCTATTGGTTCATCGGCCTACCGACCAGCTATGTCTTGGGCTTTACCTTCGGCATGGAAGGCTTGGGCGTTTGGCTGGGCCTCGCTGTTGGTCTCGCCTTCGTCGCTGTGCTGCTGGTCGGGCGATTTGCCTATCGCGAACGCCTCGGACTGCTCAAAACACTGAACCCCGCCTAAAGCGGGGTTCCTCCAAGGCCCAGTCTTGGCCAATCAGCCATACGGTTGCGGAACCACGTTCGCTGCCGTTTGGCATATTGATGGGTGGCGGTTGTGGCGAGGCGGATCGCCTCTTCCTCATCCATTTCCCCTTTCAGCCAGGCTGCAATCTCCGGTACGCCAATCGCCTTCATGGCCGGCAGCATCGGGTCGAGGTTTTGCGCCAACACCGCCTTCACCTCCCCCACAGCGCCATTGTCGAACATGTGGTCAAAGCGATGGGCGATACGCTCGCGCAGCACCTCGCGCTCGGGCCACATGACAAAGCGCTCAATTTCGGCGTCAGCCAAAATTCCGGCCTGCGGCTCGTCTTGATAAGACGACAGCGCCCTGCCCGTTGCCCTCTTGACCGAGAGCGCCCGAACCACACGCTGAGGGTCAGCAACCTTGAGCCGAGATGCGGTGATGGGGTCTTCCGCCGCGAGCAGCGCCATACGCTGAGCCTCGTCAAAATCGGCGATCTCTTCTTCAACCGAAATCATAACGGCTTGAGGCACTTCTGGGATGTCTGCGAATCCCTTTGTCAGCGCATCGAAGTAAAGTCCTGTGCCGCCGACAAAGATCAGCTCACGCGCTGGATCGACCTCTTGAATCAACGCATTAACTTTTCGGATATATTCGCCGGTTGAGAACCGTTTAGCGACAGGCACAACACCATAGAGATGGTGCTCGGCCTGCGCTTCGTCTTCAACAGATGGACGCGCTGTCACGACACGAAGCGTGTTATAAACCTGCATTGAATCGGCGTTGATAATCACGCCGCCACCCGTCTGGGCGCGCGCGATTGCCAGCGCCGACTTGCCGCTGGCAGTCGGACCCGCTATCAGAACCACGCGCCTCTGGGCCATCATTTCGTTCTCCCGAAAGTCGCTTTATCCATGCCGGTTCTTTCCCTGATCGCCAACCCTGCAGATCCTGATTTCGACACCAAGCTTGCTCAAGCTGTCGTGGCGGAAATAGGCGGAGAACTCAACTGGCTGAACAATGGTATCGCCTGCGATATCATTGAGCCAAAAGCTGAGAACGCTCTCGCCCTCGCACGCGAAATCATTGGCACGCGCGCCGTGGACGTCAATTTGGTGCCCACCGAGGGTCGCCGCAAGCAGCTTCTTGTCGCAGACATGGACTCCACCATGATCCAGCAGGAATGCATCGACGAGCTGGCCGCTGCCTTGAACCTCAAAGACAAGGTTGCCGAAATCACCGAACGCGCTATGCGCGGCGAACTTGATTTCGAACAGGCGCTAGACACGCGTGTGGCTCTCCTCAAAGGCCTTGATCGTGCTGCCATGGACGAGGTTCGTCGTGGCTCCATCACCCTCATGCCGGGTGGGCGTACGCTGATCCAGACCATGAAGGCCTATGGCGCCTACACCTCGCTGGTGTCGGGCGGCTTCACCTTCTTTGCTGACTATTTTGGCAAGCGCATCGGCTTTGACGAGGCCATCGCCAATGTTCTCGAATTCGACGGCGATAACCTCACCGGCACGGTGAGCAAGCCTATCGTCGACAAGACCACCAAGCGCACACGCCTTGAAACACTCGCCAATGAAAAGGGTCTGTCGCTGAGCCAGACCATGGCTGTGGGCGACGGTGCCAATGACCTCGATATGATCGCGATTGCCGGCATGGGCGTCGCGCTGCATGCCAAGCCGGTCGTAGCGGCCGCCGCAGGCTACCGCATCGACCACAGCGACCTCACGGCCCTGCTCTATCTGCAAGGCTATGACGACGAAGATCTCGTCCGCTAAGCCAACACCAAGATCCAATAGAAAAGGCCGGCGCAGTTTCCTGCGCCGGCCTTTATCATGTCTGGTCTGCCGTTACTGAGCTGCTGGTGCAGCAGGCTCGGCTTCAGTCGGAACCACGGGTTCAACTGGGGCCGGAGCTTCAATGCCAACGGTTGGCTGCAAGGCCGTACCATCTTCCAGCGTGATGCTTGGAACAGTGGTGTCCTGCAGGCCAAGGCCGTCGAGGAGTGGCTCAGTCGGTGCATCGACAACTTCTGGAACAACCAGAGGCTGGATCGGAGCACCAGTGATTTCGCCGCGTTCTGGCAGCGCGCCGCCCGAACCGAAGTAGCTGAAGAAGGCGCTGTCTGGCGACAGAACCATCGTCGTGCCGGTATTTGCCAGCGACGTACGATAGGCTTCCATCGAACGGTAGAACTGGAAGAACTCTTCGTTCTGGCCATAAGCCAGCGCAAAGATACGGTTCCGTTCAGCGTCGCCCTGACCGCGGAGGATTTCCGCATCACGGGTTGCAGCCGCGACGATTTCAACCGCCTGACGATCAGCGATAGCGCGCAGGCTCTGAGCCTGTTCCTGACCGCGAGCGCGAAGCAATGCAGCTTCGGCAAGACGTTCAGCACGCATACGTTCAAAGGTCGTTGCCGAAACTTCAGCATCGAGGTCGGTACGCAGGATACGTACATCGACAATGTCGAGGCCGAGGTTTGCCAGATCCGGACGGATCAGATCACGGGTTTCCTGCATCATCTGCGCGCGCTGATCAGACAGAGCGTCGGAGAATTCACGCAGACCGTAAACCTGACGCAGAGCCGCATCGAGGCTTGCGCCGATACGGGCTTCAGCGACTGCAAGCTGACCGGTCGCACGTTCACGGAACAGACGCGCATCAGCGATGCGGTAGGTCAGGAATGCGTCAACCTGATAGAATGCGTTGCCCGACACCTGAACACGCATGTTCGAGATATCATAGCGCAGCAGACGATCGTCGATCATCTGAACGGTATCAACGAAGTCGGTCGGGATCTTGAAGTAGATGCCCGGCTCGGTGCGCACATCGGTGATCTGACCGAAGCGCATAACAATGGCCTGCTCGCGTTCGTCGACGACGTAAAGCGAGGAGAAGACGACGTAGAGGGCGGCAAGAACCAGACCGCCGAGAACATAAAGACGGTTCATGATCAGTTCCCTTCAGTGGTGTTGCGCTTGCCCAATTCTGGCAGCGGCAAATAGGGAACGACGCCCGAACCATTTGCACCTGGCTCGATCAGCACCTTTTCGGAGCTGCCCAGAACCTGTTCCATGGTTTCGAGGAAGAGACGCTGACGGGTCACTTCTGGCGAATTCACGTATTCAGCATAGATCGAGTTGAAGCGTTCCGCCTCACCGGTTGCTTCCTGAACGACGCGGTTCTTATACGCAGCAGCATCTTCACGGGCCGCTGCGGCTTCACCGCGAGCATTACCGAGAAGGGTGTTTGCGTAAGAACGTGCTTCTTCCTGAAGACGGGTCTCGTCCTGACGCGCACGCTGCACTTCATTGAAGGCGTCGATAACGTCAGCTGGAGGACCAGCATTCTCGATCAGCACCTGGCTGACATTCACACCGAGGCCGTAGCTTTGCAGCGTCGCCTGAGTGATACGCAGAACTTCCTGCTGAATGCCCGCACGGTCGTCAGAGTAAATGTCCTGAGCCGGACGACGACCAACCGCTTCACGCATCGCGCTTTCAGACGCGTAGCGCACCAGCGATTCCTGATCGCGAACGTTAAACAGGTAAGAGACCGGATCGTTGATCGCCCAGAACACGGAGAACTGGACATTGACGATGTTCTGGTCGCCCGAAAGCATCAAACCGTCGCCCGCATTGCTGCGCGACGATGCAGTGGCTGCACCGATCTGGGTCTGATTGACGGTCGTGGTTGCACGTTCAACCGATTCAACAGGCCACACCATGAAGTGCAGACCCGGGCCCGAAATCTCTGGCTTCGGCTTACCGAAGCGGAGTTCAACACCCACTTCTTGCGGGTTGATGGTGTAGATAGAGTTGGACACCCAAAACGCTGCTAGCGCGAGGAAGCCGCCGATAAACAGCCACTTCCCACCTGGAACGTTACCTTTAAACTGGTCACGGCCACGATTGAGAATGTCTTCGAGATTGGGGGGATTACCGCCCGGACGACGCGGACCACCGCCGCCGCCGCCACCGCCGCTATTGCCGCCACCACCTGGCGCTTGGCCCCAAGGGCCGCCATTGTTGCGGCCGCCTCCGCCACCATTATTCTCCCAAGGCATCGCAATCCTTTCGGTGTCTAAGAGAAAATCTGTTCGTTCTTATATAGGCATGCGCACCCGCGTATCAATCCGCGAGCGCTTGGCGCTTTTCATAGACCTTAATGGAATATGGCGCGCCGTCTTTTTCCGACGGTTCAACATGTGGTTCGGCCACAACCTGCCATATTTCGGGGTCGATCTGAGGAAAGACGACATCGCCCTCCGGCTCAAGCTCCACATGGGAGATATAGAGCCGATCCGCCTTGCCGATGGCTTGCGCGTAAATCTCCCCGCCGCCGATGACCATAAGCTCGTCAACACCCAGCGCACCGGCCAAGCTCGCGGCCAATTCTATGGCTGCTTCAAGGCTTGCCCGGACATGGACGCCCGCTGGAACCGCATAGTCTTCTTGCCGCGTCACCACGATATGCGGGCGCCCCGGCAAGGGCTTAGGGAAAGTCTCGAACTGTTTGCGGCCCATGATCATGGGCTTGCCCATGGTGGTTGCCTTGAACCACGCGAAATCGGACGGAATGCGCCACGGAATTGTCTGGTCAGACCCAATGACACTGTTCCGCGCCACCGCGGCAATCAAGGCAAGCTGCATGGAATACGGTCCTCAGTTCATCAGCTGATCGGAATGGCGCAGCAGAAGGATGTCGATCTCTCCTGAGGCCCAGTAATCTGTTTTGACCATTTCAAAGGTCGTTGGCCCGATTTTCTTGACGCCGTCCCCACAAAACGACACCAGATTTTTCGGGTCGCCCTTGTCGACAACGAGACGGAAGTTCTCGATTTGCCCGCCGGCCCAATTATTGCCGGTGGTGACGATGTAGGAAATCCAGTTATCCCAATAAGGGGCGTATTCCTCGCCCTTCGGAATGGATTTCCGCACTGTATTGCGGAAGCCTTCATCGACGCAGTACTTGGTTGCGTATTCGCCCTGCGGGTCCCAGCCGCTTTCTGGATCGCCGGTGAGCAAGACGTTTGTCCCCACGGTGCCGCCAACGCTTGGGCGGTATTTGTGCTCAACCACAACCTTATCATTGGCTGGGAATGTCGCCTCCCAAACATAGGAGGCGCGATAGGTCCAGAGCGGATAGGTGTCATCTTGCACCTTGCCCTCGCCCAAATCATAAACCTCACGCTGAACAATGCCGAGACGTTGAAGCGCGCTCTTGTCCTCCGCCGACAGACCATTGAGTGCGTCTTGGGTCTCGTCGGCGAAATTGACCAAGGGGATGCCCATGCTGGTCAATAGCGCGCTTCGGTCCACCCCGACGGCCATGGCATATTCATAAAGCTTCGCGGGAAGCTCATCGCCGTCGAAGGTCGTCACAAACTCAAAGAGGTTATCGAGTGGCCCTGTCGGATAGGACACTGGGCTATGATAGGAAAAATCAATGTCGGGCATCGGGAAGGCAACGAGCTGCTCAATGTCTTCGTCGCTATTGTTGCGGAAGACATATTTTACGCGGATCTCGTCGACCGAGATGTAGAGTTCCTCGCTCTCCATCGAGATGTGGTCATTGGTGACGAAGTTGAGCCCATTCGTCGTCAGTTGAACCGACGTGTCATTGGCAAAACTGGGTCCCACCAAAATTCCGGCAGCCACCATAAGGGCGATGAAACGCATGTGAACTCCCCACTCTGCCCGCTCCTCGTGGGAGCAGGACTCTCGTCAAAATGCCTTGTTCCGGTTTAAGCATGTTCAGCCGCAGCGCAAAACCAGCAAATTCGCTGAATTACAGCCGACGAAAGCTGACAGCAGCCTGAGCCTAGACTAGAGCATTCTTCAACACCGCATCCGAGCAAGTATTTAGAGCGCGCACATCATGGTTCAGACTTGGCAATTTTGGGCGTTTCTGTCCGCAGTGTTTGCGGCGCTCACCGCCGTTTTCGGCAAAATCGGCGTCCAGAACATCAATTCGGACATGGCGACGCTGATCCGGACAATCATCATTCTGGCCATGACAGCGGCTATTGTCGTGTCTTTTGGCCACTGGCAAAAGCTCGAAACTATTCCCGGCAAAACCTGGGTGTTTCTGCTGCTGTCGGGCCTCGCCACGGGCGCATCTTGGCTGTGCTATTTCCGTGCGCTGCAAATGGGGCCGGCGTCGCAGGTTGCGCCCATCGACAAGCTCAGCGTCGTTATGGTCGCTCTCTTCGCAGCGCTGTTTCTCGGCGAAAAGCTGGCCGTGCACAATTGGCTGGGCGTGGCTCTGATCGGCGTGGGCGCAGTACTCGTCGCGATCCCCTAATCGGGGCGATTGAAATAAGCGAACCACTTGCGGTCGAGCGCGGCATCAAGATCAATGCCGTTGTGGCGCGCATAGAGCAGCATCATTGCGAGAACGTCAGCAGCCTCGTCATCTCGCTTCTGCTTGATTTCGTCTTCGCTCATCCCTTTGAGCCGCCCGCGACCCGATAGGCGAAGATGCTCAGCAGTCAGCTCGCCAAGCTCTTCTTGGAGTTTAAGGATGAACCAATCGTCATTGCGTTCGACATTCATGCGCTCTGCATAAAGGTCGGAAATCTTGGCGACGAGACCGGTCAGCTCTTCGAGAGTGCGGCTCATACGGAAACCGACGCCTTGATATGCGGATGCGGGTCATAGCCCTCAAACGCAAAGTCCTCGAACACAAAATCTTCCAGACGCTTGCGTTCTGGGTTCATGATCAGCTTGGGCAGTGGGCGCGGCTCGCGCGTCAGCTGCAACTTCGCCTGCTCAAAGTGGTCATTATAGATGTGCACGTCGCCAAAGGTATGGACGAAGTCGCCCACTTCGAGATCGCACACCTGCGCCATCATATGCGTGAGCAGCGCATACGAAGCGATGTTGAACGGCACGCCGAGGAAAGTGTCCGCCGAGCGCTGGTAGAGCTGGCAGGAAAGCTTGCCGTTGGCGACATAGAACTGGAACAGGCAATGGCATGGCGGCAGCGCCATATTGTCCACTTCCGCCGGGTTCCAGGCCGAAACGATGTGACGGCGGCTATCCGGCTTGTGCTTGAGGCTTTCAACAAGCGCACCGAGCTGGTCGATGTGACGACCGTTGGGCGCCGGCCAGCTGCGCCACTGCGAACCATAGACCGGACCAAGATCGCCGTTTTCATCGGCCCACTCGTCCCAAATCTTGACGCCCCGCTCCTGCAACCAGCGCACATTGGTCTCACCGCGAATGAACCACAGGAGTTCATAGATGATGGACTTCAAGTGCAGCTTCTTGGTGGTCAGCAGCGGGAACCCCTCTTGGAGGTTGAAGCGCATCTGATAGCCAAACAGCGATCGCGTACCGGTTCCGGTACGGTCCGACTTGTCGGCACCGGTTTCAAGAATATCGGAGAGGAGTTTTAGGTACGGCTGCATGACCCATAACTAGCGCGATTCGCCGCCGAGGTGTTTCTCGATAAGTCGCGTCAAAGTTGCGATCTGCTCCTGTTGGCGCAAAATGAGACCGCGAATTTCCTCTTCGCGAAGCCGATCGAGTTT
Organism: Devosia sp. WQ 349K1; assembly: GCF_016595685.1. NCBI lineage: Bacteria > Pseudomonadati > Pseudomonadota > Alphaproteobacteria > Hyphomicrobiales > Devosiaceae > Devosia > Devosia sp. WQ 349K1. Next base: position 924,022 of record NZ_JAENGO010000001.1, read on the forward strand.
TTCATGCAGGGCCATGATCTCGATCTCCGATTTCAAATTCACCTCATAATCATGGGAAGAAACCTCCCGATCCTTCGCCGCCTGTCGGTTTTGGCTCATCATAATGACAGGCGCCTGCACGGCCGCCAGCATGGACAGCATCAGATTGAGAAAGATGAAGGGATAGGGATCAAATGCCCGACCGGCCAATAGCAGATTGGTGGTCACCCAAAGCGCCAACACCACGCCAAACCCTGCGATAAAAACCCATGAGCCGCCAAAGGCCGCGACCTTGTCGGCCAACCGCTGTCCAAAGGTCAGACTGTCATTGAATTGCGCCTGCGTATCCCGCGATAGAGTGCGTCGCTCGATCGTTTGCTCAAGGACCTTCCGCTCCTGGTCGGTCAGATTTTCCATATCCTTGCCGAGAAACCTATCGGACGCATGCGCAATACGGGCGGCGGGATCGGAAGACATGGGCATGTTCCCTTGCTTTATGGATGGGGCAATACTGACACTGCGGTGGCGCAAGCCAGAATGGCATCCTACTCCCGTATAGAATGCTGTCAGCACCTGTCTCAGACGGTGTTTCCTGCTTTAGGCGAGGCGACTGACAAACTCAGTCTCGTCCTTCTCCCAAACATGCGACTTGTCGATATGCGCTAGCGCCCACGCGAACATGGTCTGCATGCCACGCAAGTCTCGCGCCGCGACCGCTTCTTCCAAGATCTCGTTGATCCGCATCTTGGCGGGCAAATGGCCAAGAGGTCCGACACGCTCAAACTCAACACTAATGCCTTCATCAACCCAAGCGCCGACGAGAGCCGCGAACTCTTTGGAAATGAGGAAGGCGGTTAGCTCAAGAACGAGAATTGTGATCGTGTCATTGTCGAAATGCTCTGAGCGGATAACCACGCCGCTCCGCAGAGGATGCCACGCCTCGCTCAACTCAGGCAGGAAGAAGTAGCCGCAATAAAAGCCGCGGCATACGGTTGGACGCACATCATAGACGGTGCAGCCCTGCCCTTCGGCACAATGCAGGCACAAAAAATTGGCGGGCTTCTGCAGCTCTTCCGTGCGGATTGGCGCAAAGGAGCAGCAGGCGGTGCAGCTTTCGCAGCTACGCCCTTCAATTGGCTGCAATTCCATAGACCCCTCCAATTCCCCCGGACCTTAGAAGAGCGTGAATTGGGCCAGCTTGTCTAGCACCAGCTTTCGCGCTTACCGCGCCATGGATGGGCCAGACCTTCAGCGATCATAGTGTCTGCGATGGATCGGCCATTGCGCTCGACGATGCGCAGTTTGCGCCCGTATTGGTCTTCGTCACGCTCATAATCGCCCAGTGTGAAAGGTGCCGCATTCAACAGCGAGACAAGGCGCGTTGTTGCGCGCTGGCCCAATGCCGCTTCATGCGGGCAAGATGGGCTGCTGACTTCCGGCGTATTCAAATCGGCGATGCGATATTTCACGCCATCGAGCCAGAATGTGTCGCCATCGACAACGCAGGTGACGCGATTTCTCGTACTGCAGACAGAAAAATGTGCGCTCATCCTAGCGGGTGTCGCCACCCCAGACGGCGCAACACCGGTCGAGGCAACAGCGCTGATCCGTGGCTCGATAAGCCATTGCGCCAACCCGCTGCGGTCAACGCCCACAACGACCAAAGCGCCCAGCATAAACGAGCCTGCAATCGCATAGGCGATGGGGAATTTCACCCACCACGGCATGCGCTGGGATCGGCGCGAGCGGTTAGATCGTACGAGATAAAGGCGGGGCGGCATGGTTACTCCTACACAGAGCAAACTGACCTATCCGATCTTAATCCCGTGTGAATTTTATGCAGAGCGTTTGCATCCTTACGCCCAGTCACCTATATAGAAGGGGCTCGCAAGAGCTATGGCGATAAACTGTCATTGTAATAAACCCATCGGACCCGGGGGCAGTACCCGGCGTCTCCACCATCTCCCCTCTTTATGAGGTGAGCCAATGGGGACGAAACAGGATCGACGAGGGCGTAAAGAGTGTGCTTTCGCTCGGCATGGTACCACCGTTATCGGACTAAAACTTATAGTTGCAAATGACAACAATAAGGCTCCAGTAGCTCTCGCAGCGTAAGCTGCGCGACATCTGGGAAATAAGTCCTCCGCCCCTAGCCGGGCGATAGGCGGGGTTCGCAGGCACCTGGCAACAGAAGCCTGCACTCAATCTCCAATCCGATCGCAAAAATCCGTCTTTGTTCTTGAATTATCAGGGAACGTAGGGCTGATATGAGCCGTTCGGATTCGACACTACTCTCGGGAGAAGCCCCAATGGCCGAAGACCACATGCGTTACGATATCCTCACGCAAGAAGCGATGCGGGGCGTCGTGCGTAAGGTATTGGCGGAGGTGTCGCGCACCGGCCTTCCGGGTGATCACCACTTCTACATTTCCTTTGCGACCCGCGCTCCTGGCGTGCGCATCTCGGAAGAGCTGATCAAGCAGTATGATTCCGAAATGACCATCGTGCTGCAGAACCAATACTGGGATCTAAAGGTCAACGAAGCCAGCTTTGAAGTGGGCCTGAGCTTTAACGGCAATCCCGAAATGCTGCTCATTCCGTACACCGCGATCAAGGGCTTCTTTGACCCGTCCGTGCAGTTTGGCTTGCAGTTTGATCCGAGCAATGTTGCCGATGATCAGCGCGACGATACCGGCTCTTCTTCCTCTGCTGCTGCGTCGGAAGAAAATTCTGCCGAACCGGTCGAAGCGAGCGGCGAAAAAGTCGTTTCGCTCGACGCTTTCCGCAAGAAGCCATAAGTCGTCTCGGAGATGGACAAACGCTCCTTCTCCATTGTCGGCCACCGCACATCGATTGCGTTAGAACCCGCGTTTTGGGCTGGGCTTGAGGCCATGGCACAACAGCGCGGGTTAAGTTTGGCTGGCCTCGTCAGACATATCGACGAAACCCGCGACACGCAGAACCTATCTTCTGCCGTGCGTTTGGCCGTATTGGCCTATTATCGCGATGGCGAAGCTTTGGCTCGCTCCACAGACCCTAAGGCAAAGGCCGAATAGTCGGCGCGAAAAGCGTGGGATTCTGCGGGGCATCGGGCGCGCTCTGAATGAGCATTTCAATCGTCTGCTGATCAAAACTTGGCAACATCGGCTCCGGCGCGACGAGCGGCTGCGAGAATGGCGGCACTGGCTCTGCCTCACGCGCCGCTTCCTCCTCGGCGGCAAGACGCGCGGCTTCTTCCTCCGCAGCGATACGTGCTGCCTCTTCCGCAGCTAGGCGGCGCTGCTCCTCAATACGCCGGTTCCGATCTTCCGCCGCTGCACGCTGCCGTGCCTCGTCTTCAAGACGGAGCGCATCTAGGCGATCCAGCTCAATCTCATTGGCGCGCACCTGCACGGCAGCGGAAATTTCTGAGAGATCGAGAGTGGCTTCGGGGGCAGAGACAGTCCCGCCAAGTCTGGTGAGAATGCGCGCATTGTCGAGCTCAACCAAGCCGCGTGGATCTTCAAACGCTTTCGGCATCATAACGAAAGAGCCGCTGACACCCATATCGTTGAGCGCCAACTGGAGCGAGCCCGAAAGGGTGGCTGCCTCACCATCGATAAACATATTGCCCAAGCGCACTGTGCCGCCCGCAATCGTGAAAGCGCCCGGTGCCACAGCGGCACTAAATTTGCCCTCGGCCAGAGCCGCACGCATGACGGTTTCCAAAACGTCTGGCGGGGTGTTGAGAACATCGTCGACGTTCACGAGTGCTGGATAGACCGCCGTAGAATGCCCGGCGACGCCGAATTCCTGAATGGCAAAATTGCCTTCCCCGGAGAGGCTGCGCACCACTTCGGCCAAGCTTTGCCCTGCCCCTTCGAACTGCCCGCTGCCATCGAGAATGCCGGAAAGACCCAGCTCTGGCGCCACGGCATCAATAGTGACGCCCGTCATGGTCCCGCGCCCCGAAATGGTCCGTTCGCTCAAAGCGCCAGCGCAACAATTGACGAGGTTCAACGAGAGCTTGCCGCCGCCCAATGCGGTTTCAAAGCGCCCGAGCGTGGCCGATTGCTGATCCCAGAGGAACATGAAACTGGTATCGCCGCCGATCGTTCGCCCATCAAGGCTCAGCTCGCGGGCGATGACTTCAACATTGCCACGCGTTTGGCGGGGCGCGAGTGCTGTGGCCAGTGGGCCTTCTGGCCAGACGCCCTCTGCCGCTCCGATGAGCGCTTCGCCTCCAAAGAGAAACGCTGCCAGTGCGGTTGCGTCCACACGATCGGTGGTGATGGTGCCGCCAAAGCCCGGCATTTGCCCGATCATCTGCATGCTGACGTCGCCACTAAATCGGGTGTCGCCCGACGCGCCGGTAATCTCAGAAAGCGCAAGGCTGCGACCAGCGATAAATTCCATGCTGGCGCTCGCTTCCACCGGCGGCAGCTGTGCGCCGGACACGCCAACCAATGCCGCCAGTCCACTGCCATCGCGCAAGATCACGTCGGCCGTGCCCGTGCCGGAAAGCACAGCGCCATCGTCAAAATCGAAATCGCCATAAAAGGCGACGACTTGCCCATCTTGCCCCAGCGAAAGACGGCCAGTGAAGCCATCGGCCAGCGTGCCGTCAACAAAGGCGCTGCCGACCATGGCCTCATCGCCGGTAAACAGAGTCGGCCCGGTCCAACCGAATTGCTCAAGCAGCGCGAGGCTATCCTGCGCCTCAATTGATGCGACAACAGAAAGCTGGCCTTCGCCCATGTGCGAGATGGGCCCCTCACTCTCGACGCGGACGTCCAGCGCCGCCTCGGCAATGGAGCCATTGGCGGTAATGGTCTGGCCACTGCCCTGTTCTGCATCGGCCAGCACAATCTGCAAATCGGCTGGCATGGCCAAATCGATGGCTTGTTGCCAATCAAATGGCACATTGGCCATTTCATAAAGCGCGGTGAGCCCGGGCGCGCCCGCCTCTTTGAGATTTAGGCCACCCGAAAGCGTGACATTGGGATCGAGCAGCGAACCGCTTAGACGCACAGTGCCGTTAAAGCCGACCCCGCCCCAATCATCGACCGATAGGCGCGAGAAGCGGATGGCGTCCCGCGACCATTGCGCCTCGCCGACGAGATTTTGCGCGGGCAGACCGAGCACATCGAGCGCCTGCGCCTGTACTGAGAAACTGCCATCGGGGAAGCTAATAAGGAAATTGCTGTCGAGCGAGGCATTGGGTGCGAGGGCAAAGAGCGCCTCGCTCAGCGGCGCATCGAGGTCTCCCAAGCGCAGCACAGTGTCCAGTCTCGGCTCTGCGCCAAACCCGATACGTAGGTCCAGCCCATGATCCTGCCCACCCAAGGCGATCCAAGCATTGCTGAGGCCAAAAGCGTCGGAGCCCAAACGCACGCGACCGTGCAATTCCCCCGGAACGCCGAACAGTGGGTTGTCGTCGCTCGGCTTGCGCCAAAGCGCAGCCAGTGCGTCGAGACGCTGCGCCCGCATGACGATGTCGCCCATGACGCCCAAGCTTCCGCCGGCATTGGTCACCTTGCCCGAAAAACGGGTTTCGGTCTGGCCGGGCAAAAGCCCGATGGCTTGCGCAATGGTCCAGCTATCGCCGTCCGTCGTTGCTTCCACGCGCAAATTGCGCAGCGAGAAGCCACGCATCCCAACCTCAGCAAGGTCAATCTCAAGCTTGCCCGCCATTTTGGGAATAGGCGGAGCCGGAATTTCGCCCAAGAGACGGACAAACTCATAGGCCTGTTCGGCTGCAACTTCGCTTGCATCACGCGGCGGGAGCGAGAACACGCCCCCTGAAACCATAATGTCGAAGAAGCGCGTTTCCCCCAGCTGCACATTGGCCGTGCCGGTGAGCCGCATACCCGAGCGGTTCTGATCTGGGCTCAACGTAAACCCGGTCAGCGAGACCCGATCCGTGGACGCGGTAATCTTGGTTTCGAGCACCAGATCGCCCGTAATGTCCTTAGCCGCCGTGGCGAGCTGTGGTGGCTGACGATAGGTCAGCGTGCCATCAAACTTAGGGGCGAGCCCACTTTCAAAAGAGCCATCGGCATTAAAAACCGTATTGGTCGCAAGATCGCGCACCATGGCCGACACGCGCGCCGCGCCCTGCGCATCACTGGCCCCAGAGTTCAGCCGCAGCTCATAGCGCCCATCGGCATAGTCGGCATTGCCCTGAAACTGGAATGGCCCACCAAAACTAGACAGCCGCAGATCGCCAGAGAGATTGGAAACAGTGAAGGTTTCGTGGCTCCGCACATCATTGAGCCGCACACTGCCCTCAGTGATGCTGGCGTGACCCAGAGCGACACCGGTTCCGGCGTTCGACATATCAACGCCACTGGCCAAGAGACCGTTCTCGTCGATGGTGAAATCAACAACGGGACCAATCAGCGAAACCGAGGTGGCGTTATAAATATCGCGCAAAAAGTCCATCAGCGCGAACTCAGCTTCAACGCGCCGAACCGTTGCCGCCGGATCGGTGGCCGGGCCCACCACCACATCATCGAACTCAAGACGCGGGGTCGGCAACAGTGAAAACGCAATATCGCCGCGAATGGACACATCCGTGCCAAGCACTTGGCTGGCCAGCACTTCCATGCGGTCGCGATAATCCGCCCAGTGGATGAACCGGGGCAGAATGAAAGCTGAGCCGAGCACCACGATAGCGAAGATGCCGACCACGATATAAATGCGATTAAGCAATGTTGTGCCTGCCCCGGACAATTTGGAGCGAAGTGTAGGCGCTTGCGGCCCCCGCGCAAGCCATAGCCGCAATTTGCGCAATGAAAACGGGAGAAATTTCGAGCTCTGCCGCTGACGGATCGGTGAAAACACCCGCTTCTATACAGGGGGCGGCGCACTCCCTATATTGCAATGAGAACAAAATGAGATTCGACGAGGCTTGGCGACGCGGCTGACACGCTGTGAGCGCCTTGGAAACTTTCGCTAATGGTCGACAACGCGCCCCTGCCCCGCCCCAAGGCTGGTCCCATCACGAGCCAACTGAACCGTCAGCCGCCGGTTGATCGGAATATTCCCGATTACCTGCACGGTCTGAACCCGGAACAGCGCGACGCCGTGCTCACCACCGAAGGGCCGGTTCTAGTTCTGGCGGGCGCGGGCACAGGCAAAACGCGCGTTCTCACCACCCGTATTGCGCATATTTTGAATACCCGCATGGCCTGGGGCTCGGAAATTCTCGCTGTGACCTTTACCAATAAGGCCGCAGCGGAAATGAAAAAGCGCATCCATGATCTGGTGCCTCAGCTTGATGGCCTGCCATGGATGGGCACATTCCACTCGATCGGCGTCAAAATTCTGCGCCGCCATGCCGAATTGGTTGATCTCAAACCGCAGTTCACAATTTTGGACACGGACGATCAGCTGCGCCTGATCAAGCAATTGCTTGAAGCCGAGCAGATTGACGAAAAGCGCTGGCCCGCTAAGCAGTTCGCCGGAATGCTCGACGCCTGGAAAAACCGCGGCTGGACGCCGAAGGATGTTCCCGCCTCAGAGGGCAGCCACTACGCCAATGGCAAGGGCCTAAAGCTCTATTACGACTATCAGGCGCGGCTAAAATCGCTCAACGCCGCCGACTTCGGCGACCTTTTGCTCGAATGCATTCGCCTGTTCCGCGAAAACAAGGACGTGCTGGCCGAATACCATCGGCGCTTCAAGTTCATCCTCGTCGACGAATATCAGGACAGCAACACCGCCCAATACTTGTGGCTGCGCTTGCTCGCCATGGGCAAGCCCGCACCTGAGGCCAATATTTGCGTGGTGGGTGACGACGACCAATCCATCTACGGCTGGCGCGGCGCTGAAGTGGACAATATCCTGCGCTTTGAGCAGGACTTTCCCGGCGCAAAGGTCGTAAAACTCGAGCGCAATTACCGCTCCACGGCCAATATCCTTAAGGCTGCATCCACCGTCATCGCCTATAACGAAGGCCGCTTAGGCAAAACGCTACACAACGAGGGTAGCGAGGCCGGCGATGCCATCCATGTCGCTGAGCTATGGGACAGCGAAGAAGAAGCGCGCCATATTGGAGAAGAAATTGAGCAAATACAGCGAGATGGCGAAAACTTAAACCAAATTGCTGTCTTGGTTCGTGGGGCATCTCAAATGAGAGCCATCGAAGACCGCTTCATCCTGATGGGGCTAAGCTATCGCGTTATCGGTGGTCCGCGCTTTTATGAACGAAAGGAAATTCGCGACGCGTTGGCCTATCTTCGTATCATAAGCCAGCCCGCAGATGACCTAGCATTCGAACGCATTATCAATGTGCCAAAGCGCGGCATCGGCGATGCCACGGTAAAGACGCTGATGGAAACCGCGCGATTGATGAACGTACCATTGTTGGAGGCCACTCGCGAGCTGGTTAGCACAGAGGAACTTAAGCCCAAACAACGTTCAACCCTGAACGCGCTCGTTCAGCAGTTTGACTTGTGGGCCGAGCGAATGAAAGTCATTCCGCATCACGAGCTAGCCGAACAAGTTCTCGACGAGAGCGGTTATACCGGCATGTGGCAGGCAGAACGAACTGAGGACAGCACGGTACGGCTTGAGAACCTAAAAGAATTGGTCCGAGCTATGCAGGGATTCGAGAGCCTATCAGGATTTCTTGAGCACATCTCGTTAGTTATGGAGCGCGACCAAGAAAGTGGAAACGACGCTGTAACCGTCATGACGCTCCATGCGGCGAAGGGCCTAGAATTTAACTCTGTGTTTCTACCTGGTTGGGAAGAGGGCTTATTCCCGAGTCAACGATCCATGGATGAGAGTGGCAAGGCGGGGCTGGAAGAAGAAAGGCGTTTAGCCTACGTCGGTCTAACACGAGCGAGGAAGCGCGTTCGTATCACTTTGGCGCGCAATAGACGAATTTTCGATCGCTATGAGCATCGCCTACCAAGCCGCTTTTTGGATGAACTTCCCCCCGACGTGGTGGAAGTGAAAGACACCGGCTCGTCCTATGGCGGCTATGGTTATGGTGGTGGCGGCGGCGCATCGAGCCGCTTTAATAAGATCGACCCATTCGAAAGCGTCTATGAAACGCCCGGTTGGAAGCGTGCCCGCGAAAACCAATCGAGCCGCACGGGCGGTGGTCCCATGACGATTGAGGGCAATCTCGTGGCCCGTTCCGTCAACACCGGCAGCCAATCGAGCAGCTATTCGCTCAACGACCGCGTCTTCCACCTCAAGTTTGGCTATGGCACGGTCACCAATATCGAAGGCAATAAGCTGACGATTGATTTTGAGAAAGCCGGAACCAAGAAGGTTTTGGAGAGCTTTGTGAAGCCGGGCTAAGAGCCCGGTTTTTCTTCACGCTGCCCTATCCATTCGTGAACTCTGCTCCCATTTAAGCGTTGTGCCTGCACACACTTATGGGAAGAAAACATGATCCTCTCCACCACGCCCACCCTCGAAGGCCGTCCCGTCTCGCAATATCTTGGCATTGTTACGGGTGAAGTGATCGTCGGCGCTAATATCTTCAAAGACCTGTTTGCCGGTATTCGCGACATCGTCGGTGGCCGCGCGGGCGCTTATGAAAGCACACTGCGCGATGCACGCCGTGAAGCGTATCGTGAGCTCGAAGAAGAAGCCCGCCGCCTCGGTGCAGACGCCGTTGTGGGCATCGACCTCGACTATGAAGTCGTTGGTCAGGGCGGCTCCATGCTGATGGTTTCCGTCTCCGGCACTGCCGTAAAACTCTAATTCCGCGCGGGCAGGACACACTGCGCCATTGACTTGGACGCCTCTCCTGCCCCAATGGCACCGAACTCTAATAAAGGTCGCCCATGTCCGTCGAACAAGTCTCCGTCGCTCTCACCAAAGAACAGGCCTATGCGCTGGTCGACGCCGTGTCTGAACGCGACGATCTGGCCACGACCGTGTCGTGCCACGAGAACGAAGAAACCGGCGAGTGGATCTTTGAGGCAGGCTGCGAAGACACGCCAAACCTCGAAGCATTTAACGAAATCGCTCAGCAGGTTCTCGGCGGCGCGGTGACCTTTACCGTCGAAGAAATCGACCCGAGCATCAACTGGGTAGCCAAGTCTCTCGAAGGCCTAGCTCCTGTGATCGCAGGCGGCTTTTACGTCTATGGCTCGCACTCGACCGACCCGGTACCCGAAGGCCTGATCGCCATGCAGATCGACGCTGCGCAGGCGTTTGGCACTGGTCACCACGAAACCACCACCGGTTGCCTTGAAGCCATCGACATGATCCTGGGCACGAAAAACCCGCAGAACATGATCGACGTCGGCACCGGCACGGGCGTTCTCGCCATTGCATTGGCCAAGAAGCTCAACCGCAAGGTGTTCTCGACCGACATCGATCCGATCGCCGTCACCACGACGCTCGAAAACGCTGCCCTCAATGATTGCGCTGAACTGATCGAATGCATCGAAGCCACCGGCCTCGACCATGAAGAGATCACCTCTCGCGCGCCTTATGATCTGGTCGTCGCCAATATTCTGGCTGGCCCGCTGACCGAACTGGCTCCGGGCGTTGGCGCTGTGACGCAGGAAGGCGGCAATGCCATTTTGTCGGGCATTCTCAACACTCAGGCGCAGGGCGTTATCGACGCTTACCTCGCTGCCGACTTCAAGCTGGTCGAGCATCTTAAGCGGAAGGATTGGACCACGCTTATCCTCGAAAAGAACTAAGCACCCGCGCCTCAGAAATAGAAAAGCCTCCCTTCGGGGAGGCTTTTTTGTTGGCCCGTCGATCAAATGCGCAATGCGGTGCGAGTCCTGGTGCTCAGGCCCAAAAACAAAAAATCCCCGAAGGTGGCTCCGGGGATCGTCTGGTCTAGATTGTCAGCGTAATGCTTGCAGCCGCCTTATGGGCGCTTAGTAACCGCGCCAATCAGCTGGTGCTGCATGCGGTAGCTGACCTGGCGGGTAGCTTCGCGACCACGGCAGTCAATCAGACCACCCAGTGTGCTGCGGAAGCTATTCTTGCTCTCGGTCATTCTCTACTCCATGCGACGGCGGCAATCCGTTGCGCCGTCTGTGCGTTTCTCTATTCCATCCGCGCCATTCCAGTTAGTGGGGCGCGAACAGATCAGCTATGCCTTTTATGCAAGGCGACCGATTAGATGTCGGTATTGTGCTTCTGAGCAGCCTTGGTCTTGGCATCGAACTGAGCAACATAGCGTTCAGCCTGCTGTGTGCGAGCATCAACGATGGCATTCAGGGCGCGGCGGAAGAAATTCTCTTGCTTCGTCATTTTTCTCTCCTAGTGTTCGACACTAAGATAGGCATTCTTCGGGCGACAACCAGTCCGATAAAGACAAGCCAGCTATGCCCAGAGCGCAGCACGGCGCAGGATTTGTAAGCATGACAGACCGTTCTTTCCCGCCCACGCAGTTTCAGAGCTTCGAGGTCAAGAGTGACCCAAGCCAGGTCGCGCCCCGAGTCGCTCAGTTGCGCGCGGCGATGAAAGCTGCGGGCGTGGATGCCTTCCTCATTCCACGCGCTGATGCGCACCGCGGGGAGAGCGTGCCGGAAAGCGATGCGCGCTTGGCATACCTCACCGGCTTCACCGGCTCGGCGGGTCATGCCCTGGTCACAGCGGATAAGGCTGCGCTCTTTGTCGACAGCCGCTACACCTTGCAGGCACCCGCGCAGACAGACACAGACGTTTTTAAAATTGAGGAACTGGCGGTTGGCTCAGCCAGCCCGGTACTGCGCGATTACATCGCCGAGGGCGCGACCCTTGCTTACGATCCGTGGCTGCACACCCCGGGCGAAATCCGCACCTTTGTTGATGCGCTCAAGGGCTATGCCAAGGTCGTTCCGCACACCAATCTCGTCGACACCATCTGGCACGACCGTCCGGCAGCGCCCATTAGCCCGATCGAATTCCTGGGCCACAACCGCGCTGGCAAGACCGCGCAGGACAAGCTCACTGATCTGCGTAAAACGCTAAGTGACGAAAACGCCGCTGCTGTGGTGCTCACCCTGCCCGAAAGCATCTGCTGGCTCTTCAATATGCGCGGGCGCGACGTGCCCAACACGCCCTTCGTTCTTGGCTTCTCCATCGTGCCACAATCCGGCACACCGAAGCTCTTCCTCGATGAGGGGAAGATCACACCCGAAATTAAACAGGCACTTTCTGGCATTGCCGAGATCGAACCAGTAACCGGATTCTCTGCCGCTCTTGCGGCTTTTGGCGCAGATGCGAATAGCGTTCTAATCGACCCACAATCTGCCCCCGCTGCCGTTGCCGAAACGCTGACCAATGCCGGCGCCAAGCTCATCGAAAAGCGCGATCCGATCCTTGGGCCCAAGTCGCGCAAGAACGAGGTCGAACTCTCCGGCATGCGCGAAGCACATAAGCTCGATGGCGTGGCTCTGGCCAAGTTCCTCCATTGGTTCGACACCGAAGCCCCCAAGGGCAATCTCACCGAGATCGGCATCGTCACCGCGCTTGAAGCCTTCCGCCGCGAAGAGGAGACCTGCGTTGACGCCAGCTTTGATACCATTTCCGGCTCCGGTCCGAACGGCGCCATCGTCCACTACCGTGTTACTGAAAAGACCGACCGTCGCCTCAACCCCGGTGAGCTGATGCTCGTCGATAGTGGCGCGCAATATCTCTCCGGCACCACCGACATCACCCGCACGCTTTATACAGGCGATGCCAGCGCCGAAGAGAAAGACCGCTACACGCGCGTCCTCAAGGGGATGATCGCCATTTCCATGGCGCGCTTCCCCGTCGGCACCAGCGGCGCAGTCATTGATGTGCTGGCGCGCCAATTCCTCTGGCAGGATGGCATCACCTACACCCACGGCACCGGCCACGGTGTGGGCCATTTCCTCGCCGTCCACGAAGGGCCGATTGGCATTTCCAGCCGCTACACCGCTCCCCTGGAAATCGGCAATGTGCTCTCCAATGAGCCGGGCTACTACAAGGCCGGAGCCTATGGCATCCGCATCGAAAACCTGATCGTGGTCGAGGAAGCCAAATCCTTCCCCGGCTATCTCCAGTTCGACACGATTACCCTAGCGCCCATCGAAACGCGTCTCATCGACCAAAGCCTGCTCACGGCTCCAGAGCGCGATTGGCTCAACACCTTCCACGCCAAGGTGTGGGACGAGATCGGGCCACGCCTCAACGGCGAGGTGAAGGAGTGGCTTCGCCGGGCCACCACAGCGATCTAGTCAAACCAAAGGGCAGTCTCACGACTGCCCTTTTTCTTGTTCCTATTTTGCGATCCGCTCGAACCACTCGTCTTCCGAGATCACCTCAATGCCAAGCGTTTCTGCTTGCTTGAGTTTCGAGCCCGCCCCCGGCCCCGCCACCAGCAGATCGGTCTTCGCCGAAACAGACCCCGCGACCTTCGCGCCCAAGCGCTCCGCCATGGCCTTGGCTTCCGTGCGTGTCATCTTTTCAAGACTGCCTGTGAACACCACGGTCTTGCCTGCAACCACGCTGTCGGTCGAAATCACCACGACGTAGGGCTTTGGCTTTACCTCAACGAGCAGATCATTGAGCGCATCAACGTTCTTATCATTGGCGAAAAAGCCCATGATCGAAGAGCGCACCGTGTCACCGATGCCGGCGATTTCGGGGAATAGCGAATGCCCGTCGACATGATGCGCCGCCTTAAAGGCCACATCACGGAAGTTTTCAATCGTGCCAAATTCCTTAGCCAGCATGGCAGCCGTGGTTTCACCCACGTGGCGAATGCCGAGCGCAAAGATGAAGCGATCGAGTTCTGGCTCACGACGCGCATCAATGGCGTCGAACAGTTTCTTCACCGACACTGCCCCAAAACCGTCGGCGTCCTTGAGCTTTTTAAAACTCTTGGAATCGACAGCCTTGAGGGTGAAAATATCGGCCGGACGTTTAATGCGACCCTCGGCATAGAACTGGCTGATCTGCTTGTCGCCCAAGCCATCAATATCGAGCGCGTTGCGCGATACGAAATGCTTTAGGTTCTCAACCGCCTGTGCGGGGCAGAACAGCTCGCCCGTACAACGGCGCACCGAGTCGAGCTTACCTGTCTTCTCATTGATCTCGCGCACAGCTTCGGAGCCGCATACCGGGCAAACATGGGGGAAGACGAAAGGCTCGGTGCCTTCTGGTCGCTTATCAAGCACGACATTGACGATCTGCGGGATCACATCACCCGCGCGCTGAACGATCACCGTGTCGCCAACACGCAGATCGACGCCATCGCGAATGGCCTCGCCCTTATTACCGATACCTTTGATATAATCTTCATTGTGCAGCGTCGCGTTCTCAACAACCACGCCACCGACTGTCACCGGAGCCAAACGCGCCACCGGGGTCAGCGCCCCCGTCCGGCCCACCTGAATATCAATGGCCGTAAGCGTGGTGAACGCCTGCTCGGCCGGGAACTTATGAGCGATAGCCCAACGCGGCGCGCGCGCCACAAAGCCCCAACGCGCCTGCAGATCGAGCCGATCAAGCTTATAGACCACGCCGTCAATGTCGTAGCCGAGTGCCGAGCGCTGCACTTCAATACCGTGGTAATGGGCAATCAGCTCTTCGGCTGAAGTGGTGCGGACCATCAGCGGATTGGTAACAAAGCCCCAGTTTTTGAGCTTCTGGACGAAATCAAACTGCGTTTCGGCCGGAGGCTGAGGATTACCCGCGCCATCTTCAGCTAGGCCCCAAGCATAGGCAAAGAAATTGAGTTTCCGGCTCTTGGTAATTTCCGCGTTTTTCTGGCGCAACGAACCCGCAGCGGTATTACGTGGATTGACGTAATCCTGCCCGCCATACTTGGCGGAATGCTCCTTGAGGCGTTTGAACTCAGCGTGGTTCATATAAACTTCGCCGCGGATTTCGATCACCGCAGGCCAACCCTCGCCTGAGAGCGTGTGCGGAATATCGGCAATGGTTTTGAGGTTTTCGGTGATGTCCTCACCCACTGACCCATCGCCTCGCGTCGCGCCTTTAACGAGCACACCATTCTCGTAGCGCAGCGATGCCGAAAGCCCGTCGATCTTTGGCTCAGCGGTGAATTCGAGCTTGAATTCCGGGTCGCGCAGCGTATCGGCCATGAAGAATTTTTTGGCCCGCGCGACAAAGTCCGTCACGTCCTCGTCGGTGAAAGCATTGGCGAGGCTGAGCATCGGCACGCCATGGCGCACCTTGGCAAAGCCATCGGCAGGTGCAGCCCCAACCGCCGTCGACGGGCTATCCATGCGAACGAGAGCAGGGAAACGCTCTTCAATGGCAAAATTGCGTTGGCGGAGCTTGTCGTAATCGGCGTCCGACAAATCCGGCGCATCATTTTGATGATACGCAATATCCGCCGCCGCAATCGCCGTCGAGAGCCGGTCAAGCTCAGCCCGTGCTTGGTCTTCCGTGAGATCGGTTACAGGCAGCAGCGGCAAATCGGTCATGGCATCACTCAGAATCTGAATGCTGTTGGTTTAGCAGAACGCATCACACCGCGCATGGTGCCAGCGCATCGACACAGGGGATAGGGTCAACAGGGCCCAAGTTTACGCTAGCAAGGCGCACGGACAATTTCTGACAGCAGGCCGTGTCGCAACGCGAGAATTCTGCCCCTCAAGAGCGAGTGAGGAAGGATGTGCCCGTTGGGCCGGACGAAGGGTTGTCCCTGCCAATTACGCGCAAACCACCACCCCACCCTCAATCCCTCCCCCTCAAGAGGAGGGAGGCTGACCGATGTCGCTCAGGCCACGTCGCCTAAACGCGCGCTGTTTCACTCCCTCCCCCTTGCGAGGAGGGCTGGGGTGGGGGAAAGCGCCCCACACATACTGCCTCAACTCGGCCAAACACCGAGCACCATTTTAACTAAACCACTGTCCCCAGCAGTTTGCTCGCTGCAGCGCGGGCTTCATCGGTAATCTCCGCCCCCGCGAGCATTCGCGCCACTTCTTCCTGCCGTGCATCCCGGTCCAGCGGACGAACATGCGTGCGCATGAAAGCACCCTCTTTGACCATCTGCTTTTCAATAAGCAGGTGACGGTTGGCGCGGGCTGCGACCTGCGGGGCGTGTGTTACCGTCAGAACCTGCACTGTGCTTGCCAGCCGTGCCAAACGGCGACCAATCGCATCGGCAACAGCACCACCAACACCAGTGTCGATTTCGTCAAAAATCAGAACTGGCGCCGAGCCGCGATCGGCGAGCACCACCTTAAGCGCCAGCAGGAAACGGCTCAATTCGCCCCCCGACGCCACCTTGAGTAGCGGGCCCGCAGCTGTTCCCGGATTGGTCTGAACGTGGAACGCGATCTGGTCAAAGCCTGCGGCAGCGACACGGTTCTTATCAACCTGCTGGTCGACAATGAACTTGGCCGCGCCCAGCTTCAAATCCGGCAGTTCAGCCTCAACCGCCTTGGCCAGCGCTTTAGCCGATTTCGCTCGGCTGGTGCTGAGCTTTTCTGCCGCCTCTACATATTTGGCCCGCGCCAGCGCTTCGGCCTGCTGCAGAGTTTTGAGGCGCCCTTCCCCGCTTTGTAGCGTATTAAGATCGCCTTCATACTTTTCGAGCACTTCAACCAATCCATCGCAGCTGGTCTGGTGCTTACGCGCGGCTGCGCGCAGCGCGAAAAGACGCTCTTCGACCTGCTCAAGCTCAGAGGGATCAAACGCCATCTCACGCTTCAGATCTTCCAAAGCGTCAGCGGCTGTATCTAGGGTGGCCAGCGAAGCGTCCAGCGCATCCACAATCGGCTGGAACAGGGTCGCCCCGCTGTCCAGCTTGCGCAGCAAGCGCCGCATGAGCGCTGCGAGTGCAGGCGATGGCGCATTTGGACCGTTGAGGATTTCATCAATCTCGACAACATCCGCGGCAGCCTTTTCGGCCTGCTGCAACTGTTGGCGACGTTCGGACAATTCTGCCTCTTCGCCCAATCCCGGTTTCAGCTTAGAGAGCTCATCAACCGTGTGCCGCGCATAGTCCTCGGCGGCGAGTGCCGCATCAACCTGCGCGCGCTGCTCCTCAACGGCCTGTTGCGCCTCAACTAAGGTCGCCCAGGCGTCCCTCACAGCCGCTGCCGGTTTGGAGAGTTCACCAAAAGCGTCGAGCGCCGCGCGGTGCGTGGCCACATCAACCAAAGCGCGATCATCGTGCTGGCCGTGAATTTCGACGACCTGGCTCCCCACCTTTTGCAAAAGCGAGGCCGACACCGGCTGGTCATTGATAAAGGCGCGGGTACGGCCGTCCGAGAACTGAACACGCTTGAGGATCACGTCCTCATCATCGGGCACAGCGTTTTCGCGCAACAGCGCGCGCGCCGGATGATCTGCGGCCAGTTCCAGCACGGCGACGACCTGCCCGCTGTCCTGCCCCTGCCGTACCAGCGAGGCATCCCCACGTCCGCCGAGCGCTAAAGTCAGCGCATCAAGCAAAATGGATTTGCCCGCGCCGGTTTCACCGGTGAGGACAGTCATGCCGTTATCAAGCGCCAGATCGAGCTGGTCGATGAGAACGATATTGCGGACCGACAGCGCGTTTAGCATGCGCGAATTTCCCTCAAGGGACTGGGCTTTGCTTGTCTTATCAGCTTGGCTGCGGATTGAGACGTCCGCGAGACGCCTTCCACAGCAAAGCCGCTAACACAGCCGCGTGACACGATAGCAAAATAGAACAAAATAGCAACACCGTCTTTCGCTAACCCCAGAGCGAAAAACAAAGGGCCCCGTGTGGGGCCCTTCAAACTCGTCAAACTGACGCGCTTAGTTGCGAACGCCGGCCAACCAGCTGCCCGAATTCAGGCTTGGTGCGAGGCCCTGCTTACCGAGAAGTTCAAAGCCGCGCTTGTACCAATCGCTCGATGGGTAGTTGTGGCCCAGAACGGCGGCAGCAGACATGGCTTCTGTGGTCAGACCGAGCGAGAGATAAGCCTCGGTCAGGCGGTAGAGCGCCTCTTCGATGTGAGTCGAGGTCTGCCACTTTTCAACGACTTCGCGGAAGCGATTGATCGCCGCGGCGTACTGGCCATTACCGAGGTAATAGCGGCCCACCGACATTTCCTTACCAGCGAGCTGGTCATAGGCGATCAGGAGCTTTTCCTTAGCGTCCTTGGCGTGCTCGGACTTCGGATAATTGTTGATCAGGAGCTGATAGGTGTCGATCGCGTCCGTCGACAGCTGCTGGTCACGAGTAATATCCTTGATCTGAGCGAAATAGGCAGTGCCCTTCAGCCAGAGGATATAGGCGGTTTCAGAGCTCTTGGGATAGAGCGCCAGATAGCGGTCTGCCGCTAGGATCGCCTCGTCAAACTTGCCGATGCGATAGTTCGCATAGACCTGCATGACCTTGCCCTTTTCGGTCAGCGGATCCAGCGGATGCTGGCGATTGAGCTGATCGAGCTTGCGGATCGCGGTCTGGTAGCGCTGGCCATCCATATCGTCGAGCGCACCCTGATAAAGGGCAGCGGCAGGAATGATAGCAGCTTCTTTGAGCTTAGGCGGCTGGAACAGACCACCACCGGCGCAAGCCGTCAGTGCTGTCGCAAAAACGCCAATGGCAGCGAGCCGAACGGCGCGGGCTGTAAGCTTCTTCATTGCATTAAAGGTCACGTACGGCCCCGTATTGGTTCATGCGCACTAATGCGACGTAGTTTCCAAATGGATCAAAACTGTGGCAGCAGAAATCAACGTCTCAGCTTGCCGAGCGCAGATAATGGGACACCTCAAGACCTTCAGGTTGGTCGTTGAAGGCTTCCATTTCAAGCGGCAGATCCTCCGCGCTAACTATCTCATAATTAGCATCGCTGGAAAAGAGACCAGTCAAAACATGAGCATTGAGCGCATGGCCCCCTTTATAGGAGCGGAAGCGACCGAAGATCGGCAAGCCAGCGAGCGAGAGATCGCCCACGGCGTCGAGCAGCTTGTGCCGGACGAATTCGTCCTCAAAGCGCAGACCACCTGGGTTCAGGATACGGTCCTCATCGACTGTGATTGAGTTATCAAGGCTAGAGCCGAGCGCAAAACCAGCAGAACGCAGAATTTTGGCGTCGCGCGCAAAGCCAAAGGTACGGGCGCGCGATACGTCTTCAAAATACCGGCGCGGCGTCCAGTCAAAGATCATGCGCTGGCGGCCAATGACCCGAGAATCAAATTCAATTTCAAGATCGAGCGCGCGCCCGTTGTAGGGCTCAAGCGCTGCGAAGGCGTCGTTGTTACGAACAGTAACGGCGCGCATCACCTTGAGGAATTTCTTGGCAGCTGGCTGCGTGACCAAACCAGCTTCAATAATTGCCTTGGCAAAAGGATAGGCGGAACCGTCAAGGATCGGGCATTCCGGCCCTTCAAGCGTGATCAGCGCGTTGTCGACGCCAAGTCCCGAGAGTGCGGAAACCACGTGCTCAACGGTCGAAACACTGTAGCTATCGCCCAGGTCGATAGTGGTCGCGAGCGTCGTGCGGCTGACGCGCGTGTGCAGCACCGGAACCGTCTTTGTATACGTGCCGCCGCCGAGGGCGCGTCGAATTACATAGCCAGTATCGGGCGCTGCAGGCGCCAAAATCATTGTCACAGGCTGCGCCCCGTGGACGCCGTAGCCAGCAAAGTTAATCTCGCTGGCCAAGGTCCGCTGACGCGTAGATAGCTTAGTCATGCCTGGAATATTCCAAATAGGTCACGCTCAATCAGAACGCTTATCGAAAAAAAGCTCGGTGCGGAAGCCGCACCGAGCAAGGTTTTCACCTGTTGATCACGAAAAGACTAACCGTGCTTACGCAGGAATGCTGGAATCTCAAGGTGTTCCTTCTGCGCGGGTGCAGCAGGAGCGCGACCATGTGTATCAAGATTGCCACGCGCGCCTTCGGTTGCTGGTGGGACACGCGAAGCGCGCTGACCACCATTCTCGATTGCACTGCGAGCTGCAGCATCGTCAGCCATGGTCTGGCGCGGTTCAGCACGAACCTCTGCCTGAGCAGGTGCGCCCAAGTTTAGACCAACATTGGATGCCAGACGCTTGAAGAGTGCGCGAGCATTGCGTGGTTCTTCAGTCTGCACCTGCGGAGCGACTGCAGCTTCCTGAGTGCGGCGAGCGACAGCTGGCAGTTCTTCAGTACGCGGCATACGACGCTGACCGTCCGGACGCGCTGCATTGGATGGAACATAAACCGAAGGGATCGGCTGTTCCTGAGCAACAACAATCTCTTCTGGCTCATAGTGAGATTCAGAAGCCGGCACGTATGGTTCTACGACGATACCGTCGTCTTCGTGAAAGGAAACTGGCGATGGCTGCGCAGCGGGCGTTGGGTGCTGAGCGTGGAACGCCTCGGCAACCGCAGCTTCAACCTGCGAGCTGATGTCTTCAACTTCCATCATCACTGGCTCAACCGGAGCCTGCGGCACCACGGGACGGTTGGCCTCAACCGGAACGTGGCGTTTTACTGATAAAGGGGTGCGGGACGCGTGCGGCTTAGCCGGCTCCATTGCCTGAACCATAGTCGCGTCGGTGCCAGTAGCAACGACAGATACGCGGATCGTACCGTTCAGGTTTGGATCGTAAGTCGCACCAAGAATGATATTCGCGTCGGTATCCACTTCTTCGCGGATACGCGAAGCGGCTTCATCGACTTCATAAAGGGTCAGGTCTGGACCGCCGGTAATAGAGATCAGCAGGCCACGAGCACCATGCATCGACACATCGTCGAGCAGTGGGTTCGCGATAGCCGCTTCAGCAGCGTGACGTGCACGGTCTTCGCCCGAAGCTTCGCCAGTACCCATCATCGCCTTGCCCATGCCACGCATAACAGCGCGCACGTCAGCGAAGTCGAGGTTGATCAGGCCTTCCTTGACCATCAAATCGGTGATGCAAGCAACACCCGAGAACAGCACCTGGTCAGCCATCGCGAAAGCGTCGGCGAAGGTGGTCTTCTCGTTGGCAACACGGAACAGGTTCTGGTTCGGGATAACGATCAGCGTGTCAACGTGACGGTGCAGTTCGTCAATACCATCTTCAGCCAGACGGGTACGACGATTACCCTCAAAGTTGAACGGCTTGGTCACAACACCAACGGTCAGGATGCCCTGTTCGCGCGCAGCCCGAGCCACAACGGGCGCTGCACCAGTGCCAGTACCACCACCCATGCCGCAGGTGATGAACACCATGTGCGAGCCGGAAAGGTGATCGTTGATTTCGTCCCAGCTTTCTTCCGCTGCCGCACGACCCACTTCCGGGTGCGATCCAGCGCCAAGACCTTCAGTGACGCCAACGCCAAGCTGAATGATCCGCTGTGCCTTCGACAGGGCGAGTGCCTGCGCGTCGGTGTTTGCAACGACAAAATCCACGCCTTCAAGGCCGGATTGAATCATGTTGTTTACGGCGTTGCCGCCACCACCGCCCACACCGAACACGGTGATGCGGGGCTTGAGTTCCTGAATATCGGGAATAGTGAGGTTGATCGTCATGTGTGGCCCCATAGGTGGCGTGGTTGATTAAGATTTAGCGGCCTAATCGTTAATCCCACCCTAACAATTGCCTGTATTGCGCAGTTCTCGGCGCATTTTGCGACACCGCATGCAAGGCACGCCCTCCGGTGTTAACCAGCCGATAAGCAACAAAATTAACCTTGCACGGTGCGGAGCCGGTCAGTTTGGGCCTTGATAAAGTGATAATAAAATAAACGAATGCCCATAAAGTGAGAGGGCGCTCGCTTAACGAACGCCCTCTCCTGATTTGGCCGTACGGAGTTATCCGTATCTATCTTTGTGTGTTAATTCGCGCCCGAAGCCGTCGCTTGAACGCAGCTTTCCGTCGTCGATCAGAAGCTGCTCCGCAGCCAGTTGCCGACGCGTGAGAGGTAGCCGTCCGTACCAATGAGTTTGCGGCTACTGCGCGGCTCGGAGTATTCATTAGCGCAGACTTGCGGATAAACCAGCATGCCAGCCACTGTCGCAAAGGCGGCGCCACGAGCAATTTCAGGCAGGCCCGAAATCCCCATTGGGCGACCATTGCGGACGTTGCGAGCAAGGGTGCGACGCGCCACTTCCGGCAGGCCAGTCATTTCGCTGGCCCCACCGGTTAACACGAAGCGACGTCCGCAGACGTCCATCATGCCCGTGGCCTGCATGCGATCACGGATAGCTGTCAGAACTTCTTCGATACGCGGACGCATGATGCGGGTCAGAACAGCGCGCGGGATTTGCCCCGGCGCTTCGTCATGACTTGCACCCACGGGCTGGATCGGGATCATCTCGCGTTCATCCGCCTGCCCCGGCAGAACCGAGCCATGCAATGTTTTGAGGCGCTCTGCGTCCTGCACGCTCACCGAGAGCTGGCGCGCGATGTCGAGCGTCAGATGGTGCCCACCAATGGCGATAGCATCGGCATAGACCATGTGCCCGTCGTTAAACACGGACACTGTCGTCGTCGCGCCGCCAAAGTCGATACAGGCAACACCCAATTGCGCTTCATCATCCACAAGGGTTGCAAGACCCGAGGCATAGGGCGTGGCAACGATGGCTTCGATCTGCAAGTGGCAGCGGTGAAGCACCAGTTCCAGATTGCGCATAGCCAGAGTTTCCGCGCTCACCACGGCAACGTCGACTGAGAGCTTCTCCCCCACCATGCCCTTGGGGTCACGAATGCCCTTATGACCATCGAGCGAAAACCCGATGGGCAGCGCGTGAATAATGGAGCGTTCCGCGCGGACCGAACGAGAATTGACAGCCTTGAGCACACGCACAAGGTCAGACTTTTCCACCTCTTGCCCGTCAAGATTGACCGCAGCCGAGAAGGTTTCGGAACCCAGGCGGCCAGCCGTAACGTTGACGAGCACGCTTTCCAGCGTCAGCCCTGCAGCGCGCTCAGCCATGCCCACGACATTGCGAATAGCCTGTTCGGCCTTTTCAATATCGGTGACGACGCCACTCTTGACGCCTGCCGCCGGACCATAGCCAAAACCGATCACTTCTGCCTTGTGGGTACGCCCCTTCAAGGAGCGACCTTCGCTGCGCGGCACCAGGCGCGCGATAATGCAGCAGATCTTGGTCGACCCAATGTCGAGCACGGCCACCAGAGTGGTCTTGCCTGGTTGAACCGGACGAAGCCGGGAGGTCATCGCATCGGTGATCATTGGGGTGTCGTCACAGTTTCTTCGATAGGCTTATTGGGGCGGAGCGCGACCAGCGTATCATTGCGCAAATCAATCTGCGCCAGATCGCGGTCGAGCAATCGGAATTCATCTTGATAGTCTTGCAGCTTGCGCAGCGCTTGGGCGACGCCCTGCTCCGGAAGCTGCACCCGCAGGCCAGTGCTATAAATCAAATCCCAACGACGGTCGGCGATACGCGAAATCGCCACCAACTCGTCTTTGAGTTGCGGAACAGTGTCGATGGCGCGGATCATCGCCAAGGCATCGTCCGCGGCACCATCGCCAATAACCAATGGCAGATCGCCATAGGCACCGCGATCCTCGCCGATCTGATCCCCTGCCCGGTCAATCAAGAAGGTGATGCCATCCACGCGCCAACGCGCAACCGGCAGTTTCTCGGTGATCGTAACGTCCACCTTGCCCGGATAGGTCTTGCGGACCAACACGCTTTCAACGGCAGGAAGCTCAGCAATGCGCTTGCGCGCTGCATCCACATCAAAACTCATTGTCGAGGTTTCGAGCTGGATCGCCAAAGCGTCGAACACATCCTGCTCGGATGTCAGTGTTTGACCGGAGATCGAGATTTCCGAAACGGCAAGGCCCGCATGCGCAAATTGCGCCTGTGCCAGTTCGACCCCGATCATCGCCAGATTGCCGATTGGCTCACGGACTTGGTAAAGCCCCGCACAGCCAGCGAGCAGCAATGCAACTGAAAAGACCTTACGGATCTTCCCACTGTGCAATACCCAAACGCGGTTCAGAGAATTTTTGATACGGCGACGCGGAGCGCGCGCACGGACAGGCAAAGCGCGGGTCGTCACTGGTCGCGCTCCAGCGAGAAGTGTCTCGCTTTTTACCTGTTGCAACTCGCGTCCTCCACCATCCAGGAGACTAGATCTTCGTAAGTGTGTCCGGCATGCAGAGCCTGCTCGGGCACCAGGGATGTCGCTGTCATACCCGGCTGGGTGTTGATTTCGAGACAAACCAGTTCGCCATCTTCCCCAGCTGCCTCGTTGTACCGGAAGTCACTTCTGGTCACGCCTCGGCATCCGAGTGCTGCATGGGCAGCTAGTGCGAGCTTTTGCACTTTGTCGTAAATTTTCGGTTTCAGATCGGCAGGCAAAATATGCACCGACCCACCAGCCGCATATTTTGCTTCATAATTGTAGAAGCTGAGGTTTGTGACGATCTCTGTCACCCCTAGCGCCACATTACCCATCACTGCGCAGGTGAGTTCACGGCCCGGAATAAACCGTTCAACCATGACCTCTTCGCCATTATTCCAATCTTCGCGCAACAGTTCCTGCGGCGGATGACCAGTCTCGGCCTTGACGATAAAAACGCCAAAGCTGGAGCCATCGGCGATCGGCTTGATCACATAAGGCGGGGCCATAACGTGATCGCGCGCCGCCTCTGCCCTGGTCACGATGACGTGATCAGTGACTGGGATACCCGCAGCCTTGAAGGCGATCTTGGCCTGATGCTTATTCATCGCCAGCGCCGAAGCCATCACGCCAGAATGGGTGTATGGGATTTCGAGCAGTTCCAGCACGCCCTGGATCATGCCGCTTTCGCCAAACGGGCCATGCAAAGCGTTGAACGCCACATCCGGCTTGAGCTGACGCAGCACGTCGGCAACGTCACGGCCAACGTCAACCTCGGTCACCCGATAGCCCGCATTGCGCAGAGCCGCAGCACAGCCAGCGCCAGAGCTCAGCGACACGGGACGCTCGTTCGACCAACCACCCATCAAGACCGCGACATGCTTGCTCATTGTGCAGCCTCATTCTGTGCAGCAGCCAATTGCGCTGGAAGCGCGGCCGCCCATTGCGTGATATTGCCGGCGCCTAGGCACACGACATAATCGCCTGCTGCCGTGCGTTCCGCCAGAATTGCGGCAAGGTCTTCAGGCCCTGCAAGAACACGCGCATCGCGATGGCCACGGGCCCGAATGCGGTTGACCAATTCATCATTGGTCACGCCCTCAATCGGCTGTTCGCCCGCAGCATAGATCGGCGCCACGAGCACGGTGTCTGCGTCGTTGAAGCAGGCCGCGAAATCATCAAACAGATCCTGCACACGGCTAAAGCGGTGCGGCTGAACAATCGCGACCACATCGCGTCGTGCCGATTGGCGCGCTGCTTTCAATACTGCCGCGATTTCAACGGGGTGGTGGCCATAGTCGTCAATCACTGTCACGCCGCCTGCTTCACCTGTCTTGGTGAAGCGACGCTTGACGCCCGTAAAGCCCTTAAGGCCCTTGCGGATCGCTTCTGCTGGCACATGCAGCTGGTCCGCCACGGCAATCGCTGCGGTCGCATTGAGCGCATTGTGAATGCCCGGCATTGGCAGCTCGAGCCCATCAATCCGCAATTGCGTCTGACGAATACGGTCACGGATTTCGACCGAGAAGGTCTGAACGCCGTCATGATTTTCGACATCGATCAGGCGCACGTCTGCCTGCGGATTGCGCCCATAGGTGACAACACGACGATCGCGAATTTCGCCAACCAGCGACTGCACAATCGGATGATCGAGGCACATTACCGCAAAGCCGTAGAACGGCACATTCTCAACGAACTGGTGGAAGGCCTTCTTCACGCCTTCAAAGTCACCGTAGTGATCAAGGTGTTCAGGGTCGATATTGGTCACGACCGCCACGTCCGCCGGCAGCTTCACGAAAGTGCCGTCGCTTTCGTCTGCCTCAACCACCATCCATTCACCGCCACCAAGACGGGCATTGGTGCCATAGGCATTGATGATACCGCCGTTGATCACGGTCGGATCAAGATTGCCGGCATCGAGCAGCGCCGCGACCAGCGTGGTCGTCGTCGTCTTGCCATGCGTGCCGCCAATAGCAATCGCGGTCTTAAACCGCATGATTTCGGCCAGCATTTCAGCGCGACGCACCACAGGCAAAGCCCGCGCCCGCGCTTCCATCAGCTCAGGATTGTCTTTCTTGATCGCCGAGGAGATCACCACGACTTCAGCCAGCCCGAGGTTGTCGCCGCTCTGACCGATCTCAACCTTGATCCCCATGTCGCGCAAGCGCTGAACATTGGGATTAAGCGAGGCGTCGGAGCCCTGCACCGTGTAGCCCTGGTTATGAAGGATTTCGGCGATACCGCTCATGCCAATGCCGCCAATGCCGATAAAATGGACCGGCCCGATGTTCCGCGGCATCTTCATGATGGAATTCCTTCATTCGTCTTTGGTGCAAGCCCAGCGATTTGCTCGGCAAGGTCGGCCAGTTTCTCGACAGCCTGAGGCTGACCCAAGGCTCTGGCAGCCTCAGCGGCTTGCTGTAATTTGGCAGGATTGCTGAACAGGTTCTGCAACCGAGTGGCAAGCGATTGCGGTGAGAGTGTGTCTTGCTCCATCACCCAGCCGCCGCCGCCCTCTTCGAGCACCTGGCCATTGTATTTCTGATCGCTATCGAGCGCGCCCGGCAGCGGTATCAAAATCGCTGGACGCCCGATAATGCAAAGCTCATTTACGGTGGAAGCGCCCGAGCGTCCAATCACCAAATGCGCATTGGCGATCCGCTCTGGCAAGTCGCCAATGAAACTCGCCAGCTCCACATTGGTGCGCGATTGGCGGTAGCTTTCCGTCACGCGATCAATGTCTTCTGGACGCGCCTGCTGAACAATCTGGAAACGCGAACGCAGCGCATCCGGCAAAAGCGCAATCGCCGCCGGAACCACATCGGAGGTGAAGCGCGCGCCTTGGCTGCCGCCAGTCACCACGAGCCGGATCGGACCGACAGCGTCGAGCGCGGGATAAGGTCGACCCGCTACGGCACGAACGCGGTCACGCGCCGGATTACCCGTCACCACTGACGCCACTTTTTGCGCATCAGCAAATTTCGTTTTGCCGAAGCTCAGCGCCAGCGTATGCGCGAAACGGGTCAGCGCCCGGTTGGCGCGCCCCATAACTGCGTTTTGCTCGTGCAGAATGCCCGACACACCGGCCAGCTTCGCCGCGATGAACGGCGGGAATGTCGGATAGCCACCAAAGCCAATAACAGCGGCAGGCTTATCCTTAGCGAAAATGCCATAGGCCTTTGCCACGCCGCGCAGAATAGTGAAACCCGCACCCGCGGCCTTCACCAAATTCGCGCCTGAAGGGGTGGCGGAGGGGACGATATGGATCGCCTTGGCCGGGAAATCCGCACCATAGGCTTCCACGCGATGGTCCGTCATCAGCTCGACGACATGACCACGGCGTTGCAGCTCTTGAGCCAGCGCCATAGCCGGGAACAGGTGCCCACCGGTCCCACCGGCAATAAGAATAAAGCTGCTCATTCTGCGGGGGCCACCACTGCACTGCGATACGAAGGAATGCCGGTCGCCATACGCTCTTCCGGCTTGGTACGGGTCAATGCGAGCATCAGCCCCATACCAAAGGCCACTGCGAACATGGACGTGCCGCCATAAGAGACGAATGGCAGCGTCATCCCTTTGGGTGGGATCAGGTTCAGGTTCACAGCGAGATTGATGCCCGACTGCATCGCAAACTGCACGGCAATGGTCGATGCGGCCAATCGCGCAAACAGACTTGTCTGACGCTGCGCCGAGATCATCGCGCGGATCACGATAAAGGCGATGAGACCAACAAGGCCCATGCAGAATAGAATACCAAACTCACCCGCCGCCGCCGAGAACACATAGTCAGCATGCGCGTCGGGAATGAGCTTTTTGGCCAGCGACTCGCCCGGACCACGCCCAAACCACCCGCCTTCCAGCAGGGACTGAATGGCGCGGTCAATCTGATAGGTATTGCCACCAGCGTCAGGATTGATGAACGTATCGATACGGCGCGACACGTGCGGGAAGAACATATAGGCCCCTGCCAGCGCACTGACCGCCAGTAGCCCAAGCCCAATAATCACCCACCAGCTAATCCCGGAAAAAAACAGCAACACGGCCCAGGTGGCGACGACAAGCGCGGTCTGCCCAACGTCCGGCTGCAACAGCAGCGCCGCCACGATCAGGACCATGAGCCCAGCGGCCATCCAGCGCCCAGGGACGTTGCGATGGATGAGCGATTCAGAAAACAGCCACGCGCTGATCACCGCGAAGGCAGGCTTGACGAATTCCGATGGCTGAATGGATTGCCCGGCGAGCGAAACCCACCGGCGCGCCCCCTTAACCTCGGTCCCGAAGTAGAGGGTCGCCCAGAGCAATACTGTCATCACCACCAGCACGAAGAGCGCGCTCAAGCGTGCTTGGCGGTGAGACAGTAGAGAGGTTGCCAGCATAACTGGCACCGCCAAGACGCAGAACATGGCATGGCGGATTACAAAGTGCCACTCATCGAGCCCGATGCGTTCAGCCACAGCAGGGCTTGCGCCAAAGCTGAGGACCATCCCACACGCCAAAAGCATAATCAGAGCGCCGAGCAGCTCGCGGTCAATCGACCACCACCATTCGGCAAGCCAAGTTTTTTCAGCACGGGAGAACATCATCGGGAAAGCCCGGTTACGCGGTACAACTTACTTCGATTTGTAACCAACGATGGTTACCGATTTGCCAAGGCATTTGCGTTTTGCAAAAGCGTGATCAGAAAAAAACAAACCCCGGCGAACCGGGGCTTGCTTGGAATTTCAAGGACTTGACCGACTTAGCGGAGCTTGAGGCTCGACAGACCAATCAGCGCCAAAACAAAAGAAATGATCCAGAAGCGAATAACCACCTGACTTTCCGTCCATCCCAGATGCTCGAAGTGGTGATGGATGGGCGCCATTCGGAAAACGCGCTTCCCTGTTAGCTTGAACGAGGTCACCTGCACGATCACAGAAACCGTCTCCAGAACGAAGAGACCACCGATGATGCAGAGGACGATTTCGTGCTTAGTCGCGACCGCGATCGTGCCCAAAGCACCACCCAAGGCGAGCGAACCTGTGTCACCCATAAAGATCTGCGCCGGTGGCGCGTTGAACCACAGGAACCCTAGCCCTGCTCCGATCAGCGCACCGCACACAACCGCCAATTCAGCCGTACCCGGCACGGAATTGAGGAAGAGATAGTCCGCGTAGTTCTGCGAACCAACAACATAGGCGATGAGGCCAAAGCAAGCCGCCGCAACCATCACCGGCACAATCGCCAAACCATCGAGGCCATCTGTCAGGTTCACCGAATTGCCCGCAGCAACCACGACGAAACCGCCGAACAGAATGTAGAAATAGCCAAGGTTGATGGCGAGGTCTTTCACGAACGGGAAGACCAGCGAAGTGCCATAAGAGCCCGAAGCAAGCTGGGAAATCGCAAAGGCCGCAACACCACCGATCAGCGCTTCCAACAGCAAGCGCTGCTTGGAGCCGAAGCCCTTGTGGCTCATGCGCTTGACCTTGAGATAGTCGTCGTAAAACCCAATCGCGCCAAAGCCGATGGTTACGAACAACACCACCCAGACATAACCATTGGTCAGGTTCGACCACAGCAGAGTTGAGATCACCGCGCCCGAAAGGATCATCAACCCGCCCATTGTCGGGGTGCCCTTTTTGGTCAGCAAGTGTCCAGCAGGACCATCTTCACGAATTGGCTGTCCACGTCCCTGTTTCAGGCGCAGCAGGGAGATCATCCCCGGGCCGAACATGAAAACGAAGAACAACGCCGTTACAACTGCTCCAGTTGTACGGAAGGTGATGTACCGGAAGACGTTGAAGGCTGACACGGAGTCGCCCAACTGGCCGAGAAAATAGAGCATTCTATTCCGCTATTCTTGTTGGGGATTTCAGCTGTTTGAGAATTTCTGTGTGATGGCGCTGACAATACGCGCCAGACCAACCCCGTTCGATCCTTTGATCATAACTGCGTCGCCAAACGCAAGATCATCTATGATCACCTTTTGGGCTTGTTCAACACTCTGATGATGGCTGGCCACAATGCCAGCGGGCAGAGCCTGTCCGAGAGCCGCCATATGCTGGCCCACGAGATGCACGCGCGTCGCGCCCGACGCCAGTACGGCTGGTGCAAGGCCCGCGTGCAACGCGTTCGCCGTGTCACCCAATTCTCTCATATCGCCCAACACGATGACCTTGCGACCATTCGCTGGCGTTACGGAGGCGAACACATCCAAAGCCGCGCCCATGGAGGCGGTGTTGGCATTATAGCTCTCGTCGATCAGCAACAAAGGCTTATCGGCTGATCCAAAATTGGTGCGCTGTCCCCGCCCCGGCTGCGCACCCAAACGCGCTAAAGTGTGCAGGGCAAAACCCATATCGATGCCCGCGAGGTCCGCCACAATCAGCGCTGCCGTTGCGTTGACCAGCATATGCCGCCCGGCAACGCTCAGCTCAAGCGCATAGCGTTCCCCACCACGCTCAACCGTGGCCGTACTGCCATCAGCTCTCGTCACAACATCAACGATCTGCCAATCGACACCGGCCGAAAAACCGTAGGTGATGACCCGGGCAACGCCTGCAGCGCTGGCCGCTTGCATCAGAATATCAATCTGCGGGTGATCGGCATTGATCACCGCCGTGCCACCGGGCTCAAGCCCGTCGAAAATCTCCGCCTTAGCCAGCGCGATGTTTTCCAGCGAACCAAGGTTTTCCAAATGCGCTGGCGCCACATTGGTGATCACCGCCACATGGGGGCGCACCAGCTTGCTTAACGGGCGAATTTCGTCGGGCGCGCTCATGCCCATTTCAAACACACCGAACTGCGCCGTTTCCGGCATCCGCGCCAGCATCAGCGGCACGCCCCAGTGGTTATTAAAGCTCTTGATCGAGTAATGCGTTTCGCCAGCTGTTTCGAGCACAGTGCGAATGGCTTCCTTAGTCGTGGTCTTCCCCACGCTTCCGGTCACACCAACGATAAACGCCCGGCTCCGCGCCCGCGCTGCCCGCGCCATGTCACGCAACCCGCCCAAGGCGTCAGCAACGACAATACGCCCCTCGCCCACGCTTTTGCCGTCTGTGACCAGAGCTGCCGCTGCGCCATTGGCGATAGCGGTATCGACAAAATCATGGCCGTCGAAGCGATCGCCCTTGATCGCCACAAACAGGGCATCACGGCCAAGATCACGGGAGTCGATTGAGACCGAGTTGATCTCAGTCGCACTCACACCGGCCGCGCGCCCACCGGTCGCTGCGAGAATGGCATCAAGCGTAAAAAGTGGAGGGGTCATGAAATTAGCTGTCGTTGAGAGAAGCGCAGTTGGTGACGCAAAAAGTCAGAGCACCGTTCTATAGCGAAATTGAGGTGATGGACCACGCGTGTCACTTTCCCCCAAAACAATAACGCCGGACTATGAGGTCCGGCGCCATCGTATTAGCCCTTGATCGCTTCCAGAACCACTTCGTGGTCCGAGAAGTGCGATTTGGTGGTTCCGATGATCTGGTAGGTTTCGTGGCCCTTGCCAGCGACCAGAAGCACGTCGCCTTTCTTGAGGCGCTTCACCGCGGCAAAGATCGCCTCACGACGATCCGCGATTTCCTCAGCGCCCTTGGCACCAACCATCACCTCAGCGCGAATTGCAGCCGCGTCTTCGGTGCGTGGATTATCGTCCGTGACGATCACTTCGTCCGCCAGATTGCTGGCGATCTCACCCATCTGCGGACGCTTGCCCTTGTCGCGATCCCCGCCACAACCGAACACCACGCGCAGCTTGTTCGGCGCGTATGGACGCAAAGTGGTCAGAGCCGTGCGCAGTGCTTCGGGCTTATGCGAATAGTCCACGAAAATGGCTGCGCCATTGTGCTCGGCAACCAGCTCAAGACGCCCAACAGCGCCCACAAGTTCTGGCAGTGCTGCAAACACATCAGCCTTATCAACACCCGAAGACATCGCCAGAGCGGCCGCTACCAGCGTGTTCGAAACCTGGAATTCACCAGGGATTTTGAGGTGGAAACTGACGAGTTCGCCAATATGGCGGATCTCAACGCGCTGGCCATAACCTTCAGGCTTGATCGAAAGCAGCTCGATATAAGCGCCTTCACGACCGACCGTGAGCAATGTTGCGCTGGCCGAAAGGGCCGCGAACATAAACGCTTCGTGTTCCGGATCATCGACGTTGACGATTGCCGCGCCGCCATCAACCAGAAGCTCGGTGAACAGACGCAGCTTGGCGTTCTTATACTCTTCCATGTCAGCGTGATAATCGAGGTGATCACGGCTGAGATTGGTAAAAGCGACCGCTTCAAAGTGGATACCGTCAAGGCGGCGCTGGTCCAGACCATGGCTCGACGCTTCGAGCGCCACATGGTCAATCCCCTGCGCCTTGAGCGCGCGCATGGCCTGATGCAGCGTGCGGCTGTCTGGCGTGGTCAGAGCGCCGTCGATACGACGGTTGCTCGTCTCAATACCCAGCGTACCAATGCTTGCACCCGGCACCCCGACTTCGTCCCAAATCTGGCGAACAAATGATGCAACGGAAGTTTTGCCATTCGTGCCGGTTACAGCCACCAGCATTTCTGGCTGCGGCTCAAACACGCGGCTTGCCGCGCGCGCATAGGCAGCGCGAACATCGGGAACCACGATCACTGGCACGCCCGGGTCACCCGGAGGCGTCACATCCGTCACAACAGCAAGCGCGCCGCGTTCGACCGCGTCAGCGATAAACTGATTACCGTGCACCTTAACGCCCGGCAGAGCGAAAAAGACATCGCCCGGTTCAATACGCCGGCTGTCCGAATTCAACCCGAATACGGCACCAAGGCCCTTTTTTGGGCGGGCGCCAGATCCCTCGAGCAGTTGGCTAACGCTTATGGACAACAGTCAAAATCCTTCTGGATAGAGCTGCCGCACTGATTGCGGAACGATCTGTTGATCCAGCAGCTCACTAAATTCTGGCGCAATACCCAGCATTGGTGCAATCCGTTGCACGATCCGGCCGGTCATATGCCCCGCATTCCAACCTGCGGTGGTGCCTGACCGTTCATTTTCTGCCTTTGGCTCATCGACCATCACGACCATAGCATAGCGCGGATTATCGAGTGGGAAGGCAGACGCGAAAAAGTTCGTCACCTTGCTCGATGAATAGCGGCCATCAACCACTTTTTCTGCAGTACCAGTCTTCCCGCCAACGCGGTAGCCCAGCGCAAGCTTATTCATCTGCGAACCGGAACCGCCAACCGAGATTGCGTTCAACCGCATCAAATAGCGGACGTATTCGCTGGTCTGCGCACTCACCACTGGCTCATAAAGCTTCTCTGCGTCAGCAATCGAGCGCTTGAATAGCGTTGGGGCAATATAGTTGCCGCCATTGAGCAGAGCTGTGTGCGCCATAACCATGTGCAGCGGCGACACCGAAAGACCGTGACCGAAGGATGCCGTAGCGGCACCCACTTCTGAGAACGACTTTGGAATGGTCGGAGAGCGCATTTCAGGCAATTCAAACTCGACGCGTTCGTCAAACTTGAGACGGCTGAGGAAGGCGCGGAAATTGTCTTTACCCATCGCCTGCATCACCCGGATCGTCCCGATGTTAGACGAGTATTTGTAAACTTCCGGCAACGCGAGGATACGGTTTTTACCGTGGAAGTCGCTAATGGTGTACCGACCGAAGCGTACGCCATAGCGCGCATCGAACTTGTCCGTGATACGGACAGTCCCGGAGTCCAGCGCCCCCGCGATGGTGATGGTCTTGAAAATCGAGCCGGGCTCAAAGATGCCCGAAGTGATCCGGTTGAATGTATCTTTGACCAATGCAGACGCTGGCTCATTCGGATTGAAGTCCGGCAGCGATGCCATCGCAACAACTTCACCCGAATAGATGTCGATAATGACGCCCGCGGCTGCAATCGCCTGATAGCGCGCCATCGAATCCTGCATCTCCTGATGCAGAATATGCTGCACACGCATATCAACCGAGAGCTCAATCGGCGTCAGCGCATTGCCGCGCGCAAGACCAAGCTCCTGCAACACCGCAAGGTGGTCGGTATCGACATAGCGCTCAATGCCGGCAATGCCCTGATTGTCGACGTTGGTCGACCCCAGAATATGGGCCGCCTCGCTCATCGCCGGATAGAAGCGCTTGGATTCCGTGATGAAATCAATGCCCGGAATACCGAGGCGCATCACTTGCTCTTGGATAGCAGGCGTCAGTTCACGCTGGACCCACACAAAGCCCTTTTCGCCCGTCAGTCGCTTGCGCAGCCATTCCTCATCAAGGCTCGGCAACACGGTGCGAAGCTTGGAGACAGCCTCTTCAACGTCAATAATGCGACGCGGCTCGGCATAGAGCGAAGGCACACGAATATCGACCGCCATCTCCAGACCATTGCGGTCCAGAATGGGCGGGCGCGACGCCATAATCGCGTCACGCGTTTGCCCTTCGATCGATTGATCAGGCACAACCATGCCCAGCTGAATGAGGCGGCCGCCCACCAGGCCAAAGCCCATCACGACAGCCAAAATCATCCACCGAATACGCGCCTGCGTCAGGTTCCCGCGCTGCTTACGCGAGCCCTC
Source organism: Devosia sp. WQ 349K1 (assembly GCF_016595685.1). Taxonomy (NCBI): domain Bacteria; kingdom Pseudomonadati; phylum Pseudomonadota; class Alphaproteobacteria; order Hyphomicrobiales; family Devosiaceae; genus Devosia; species Devosia sp. WQ 349K1. The sequence continues at coordinate 958,472 of NZ_JAENGO010000001.1, forward strand.
TAACGCAATGGTCGGCGGCATTCCCTCGGCGACGATAGCCATTATTCGGCTCCATCCAGTTCAATGATGGCGTCGATTGGATCAACGCCTTCTGCGATCGCTTCAAACAAGGCATCCATCGATGCCGCATCGGGCTTTTCGGGGCGCATCGGCAAAGCCGCAAAGGCCCCAAATTGCTCTTGCGCAACGGGGGTCAATTCCAGCTCAACCTGATGGCGCTTCACAATGGGATCGATGTGACCGGGCTGATTAAGCACCGCCCAGTCAGCTTTGAGCAAAGAGAGTTCCCCCTCCTGCTCATTGATTTTCAGGGCCAACGCAGTTCGCTCAGCCGCCGTGCCTTCAATGGAAAACTTGAGCGCGTAGACGCCCGAAAGCATCGCCACCGACACAAACAGCAGGAAAATGTTGACGCTGCGGATCATTACGCTTCTCGCACTTCCGGAACACCCAGACCACGCAACTGCACCGGACGGGCAGCATCAGTGGTGCGGCGCGCGCTGCGCAGCACAGCCGAACGCGAGCGCGGATTGCGCGACAGCTCGGCCTCGCCTGCCTTGACGGCCTTAGCGACCGGATGCCAACGCCGCGCTTCAGCCTGCACTTGCGGCAGGTGACGCGATGCGGTCGGACCACCCTTGTCAGGGTCAAAGAAGCGCTTGACGATGCGATCTTCCAACGAATGGAAGCTCACCACGGCCAGCGTACCCTCTTCGCCCAAAAGGCGTTCAGCCGCGAACAGGCCTTCAACCAATTGGTCGAATTCCCCATTCACAGCGATCCGCAAGGCTTGGAACGAGCGCGTTGCCGGATGCGCGTCACCGGGCTTACGACCGATGGCCTTCTCGATGATCTTTGCGAGTTGCAGCGTCGTGGTAATCGGCCCGTCTTCGCGCGCAGCAACAATGAACTGGGCGATACGGCGAGATTTGCGCTCTTCGCCGAACGCATAGAGCAAGTTCGCCAGCGCTTCCGTTTCCAGCTCATTGACCAGATCAGCAGCACTCGTGCCTGAACTGCTCATGCGCATATCCAAAGGCCCGTCGCGCATAAATGAGAAGCCTCGTTCGGCCTGATCAAGCTGCATAGACGACACGCCAATGTCGAGCACAACGCCATCAATCGGCCCAAAGGGCGCGGCCAGCGTATCGAGAGCCGAGAATGTGCCAGCAACAAAATGGAAGGTATCGGGGAATTCAGCGCGCAACCGCTCGACATGCGGAGCAACGGTCGGGTCGCGGTCGATCCCGATGACAGTCGCGCCAGCCTGCAGCAGCGCACGCGAATAGCCGCCTGCGCCGAACGTACCGTCGACGATTTTCATTCCCGGTGCGGGCTTCAAAGCCCAAAGCACTTCGTCCAACAAAACCGGTAGATGTGGCCCTGCTGTCACGTCTGACTCGGGCAGATTTGGCTTGCCCATATTCGGCAAAACTCCATCACCGGCAAAACGCGCCGGTTACAAAAACTCATCCCCTATTTTGCAATGGGACCTTTAAGATTTTGTTTCCCATTCACCTGACGGCGGAACCACTCACGATCTCGTGACTTATATTCTTCATTGCGCCTGTAAAATATTCAGGCGATTAAATATGTGCCTGCCGAGATTTCAGATGCCAATTACCAACAAAACATTCATCCGATCGACAGCACTCTTAATGCTCACCGGCTTGATCGCCCTGATCGGCATCGTCGGGACCAATATTTGGTTGGTCGAGCGCTCCCAAGGCTATTTCCAGGAAGTTATTGATGCGCGCTCCATACGCCGCGCATCTGTCGACCTACTCGGATCATTGCAGGATATGGAAACCGGGCAGCGCGGCTATTTGCTGACCCAGGACCGAAAATATCTTGAGCCATACGAACAGCATATTGAGGCAATCGATCGGAACCTGGCCGATCTGAATGCCAGCCTCAGTCAAATTGAAAACGCTCAAGAATCGTTGCAACGACTGAGCACCAATATCGCCTACAAGCGCGCCGAGCTCGCGGACACCCTAACCCTCGCTGATAGCCAAGGTTTCCCTGCCGCGATTGAGCGGGTCCGCAGCGACAGTGGTAAGCAAGCGATGGATGACATCCGGGCTTTCCTCACGGCTGTGATGACAGGCGCGGATGATCGAATCTCTGCCGGCGCTGAGAACCAAGAAAACACGATCAATTTTCTACGCCTCGTCACTGTCGTGGGTGGCGCGGTCATTCTGCTTGTGGTCAGCGGCTCCATCTGGACCATGATTTCCTACATGCGCGAACTGGCCCTTGCGCGCAAAGAGATTGAAGAAGCGAACCTCGGGCTCGAAGCGCGCGTCGCCGATCGCACCAAAGAGCTGGGCAAGGCCAATGAGGAAATCCAGCGCTTCGCCTATATCGTCACACACGATCTGCGCGCCCCGCTCGTCAACGTTATGGGCTTTACCAGTGAAATGGAAACAGGCGTGGCTGCCGTGCGGACCTATATGGAACTGCACCCGCCTGCCCCCGGCGACACAGTGGCTGAGGAAGCCCATCTGGCCGCCTCTGAAGATCTTCCCGAGGCCGTCACCTTCATTCGTGCTGCCACGCGCAAGATGGATAGCCTCATCAACGCTATTCTAAAAATCTCCCGCGAAGGACGGCGCACCTTGCGCCCTGAATCTATTGATCTCAAACGGCTTGTCGAAAGTTCGGCGGCAGCCGTCCACCATCAGCTCGTAGAAGGGCAAGGCGAGATCAATATCGACGTCAAGGTCAACGAGCTGTTCACCGACCGGCTGTCTGTTGAGCAGGTCTTGGGCAATATTCTCGATAATGCCATCAAATACCAAAGCCCAAATCGGCCGCTAAACGTTCGGATCACGGCACGGAACGCGCCCGGCAACCGCGTGATCATTGATGTCGCAGATAATGGGCGCGGCATTGCTGACACCGACCACGAACGCGTCTTCGAGCTCTTCCGCCGCTCTGGCACCCAAAACAATCCTGGCGAAGGCATTGGCCTCGCCCACGTCCGCACCATGGCCCGAAGCCTAGGTGGCGACGTCAAACTGTCATCCAAACTCGGTGCAGGCACCACCTTCACCGTCGATCTTCCGCGCGATCTGCGCGCATACCTAAAGGGAAATGGGGCATGAACAACGCGCGTCCAGTGACCATCGTCATGGTCGAAGATGATGAGGGCCACGCCCGCCTCATCGAGAAAAACATCCGCCGTGCTGGTGTTGCCAACGAAATCCTTGGCTTCACCAACGGCACCGATGCACTCGAATTCCTTCTTGGTCCCGATGGCACCGGCCAAACCAATCAGGGGCGTCAGCTTCTGGTTTTGCTGGACCTCAACCTGCCCGACATGACCGGTATCGATATCCTCGAAAAAGTCAAAGCGAACGAGCATACTCGTCGCTCACCGGTTGTGGTGCTCACCACCACCGATGACCAGCGCGAGATCCAGCGCTGCTATGACCTTGGCGCCAACGTCTACATCACCAAGCCGGTAGACTATGAAGGGTTCGCACATGCCATCAAACAGCTCGGCCTGTTCTTCTCAGTCATGCAAATTCCAGAGGCCGAATAATTTAAATGCCGAATAGAACGCCGACCGTTCTTTATGTTGATGACGACCCGGGGCTGACGCGGCTGGTTCAAAAAGCCATGCAGCGCAGGGGCTTCCACTTCTTCAGCGCTGGCGGCGTTGGCGAAGCGCTGACCCATTTGCAGAATGAGAATATCGATGTCGCCGTGCTTGATCACTACATGCCCGACGGCACCGGCTTGGACATTCTCGCAGGCATGGGCACGCTCGAAAACCGGCCCGGTGTTGTCTATGTGACAGGCGCTGCCGAAACCGAGATTGCCGTGTCCGCCATGAAGTCAGGGGCCACCGACTTCGTCCCCAAGACCGGTTCTGAGCAATTCATGGAACTGCTCTTGGTGGCAATTGATAGCGCCGTCGACAGCGTCAGACTGACCCGAGCCAACGAGCGCGCCAACCGCGAGGCCCGTGAAGCCCGCGAACGCGCCGAGATGCTGTTGGGGGAGGTCAATCATCGCGTCGCCAATTCATTGGCCATGGTCGCCGCGCTCGTCGGATTACAAGCGAACGCTCTAGAGGATCAGGAAGCCAAGCGCGCCCTCTCCGAGACGCAGGCCCGTATCCATGCTGTGGCAGGCGTGCATAGGCACCTTTACACTTCGGGCGACGTCCGCACCGTACAGATCGGCGACTATGTCTCAAGCCTGATCGGCGAACTCGAAAACAGTGTTCAGGCCGAAGGCCAAACCGCGCGCATTAGCACCGATGTGCAGAGCTTCCCGGTACCGACGGAAAAGGTCGCCTCACTCGGGGTCATCCTCATCGAGCTGGTCACCAATGCGCTGAAATATGCCTATGAGGGTCGCGAGCCCGGCGAGATCCGCATCTCGATGCGCTATCTGGATAACAATGTCCGCTTGGTCATTGAGGACGATGGAGTGGGCTGGAGCGGCATAGGCAAGCCGCGTGGCACTGGCCTCGGCACCCGCATCGTCAAGGCCATGGCCCATTCACTCAGTGCCGATGTGATCTACCGTAACGGCCCCGGCACGAGCGTCGAGGTCACCTTCCCACTGAACGGCTGAGCATAGAGGACAGGAGCCAGCTCGTTCGGTACGGCGGCAAATTTAACGATGCCCACGACCAGTGCCAAAACCAGAGCGCCACTCAGGACGTAAAATCTGATGTAGCTGTTTTTGAAGGGGTTTTTCCGACCCTGGATCGGGTCACCACTGTTAGAAGAGTCCATCGAAAGGCCTGTAACTATATTGCAGACAAAAGCCCTTCGCGGGGGAGTGGTTGCACTGACAAACCTAAGTGAGTGCCAGAAATATCAAAGACCGGGATAACTCCCGGCCTTTGATATTTGCTAAAACCCTATGCCAGCTTGGATTTAGCCTTCTGAGCCTTAAACTCAGCCGGGTTAAATTCGCGATCACCCTTGGCGTCACGAATGCGTGTCGGCAGGCCGAGCTTGCCCAAAAGATCAATGAACGGCACAGCTGGCAGTTCTTCGACATTGGCCATGCGATGGCAATCCCACTCGCCCGTAGCGATCAACATTGCAGCCGCAACGGCAGGCACACCAGCCGTATAGGAGATTGCCTGGCTATTGGTCTCAGCAAAGGCTTCTTCGTGGTCTGCGATGTTGTACACCAACAGCTCAGCAGCCTCGCCATTGCGCGTCCCCTTGATCAGGTCGCCAATGAAGGTCTTACCGGTGTAGCCCGGAGCGAGCGACATCGGATCAGGCAACACAGCCTTCACCACCTTAAGCGGCACAACTTCAACGCCTTCTGCCGTTGTCACCGGCTGCTCAGAAAGCAGGCCAAGGTTGTTCAGCACAGTGAAGACATTGATGTAGTGCTCGCCAAAGCCCATCCAGAAACGAACATCTGGAACACCGAGATTGGCCGAGAGCGAATGCACCTCGTCATGGCCGGTGAGATAGGTCGTGTGCGAACCAACGACCGGCAGATCGTCCGTGCGCTTTACCTCGAACATCTTGTTCGCGGTCCACTCGCTGTTCTGCCAGCTCCATACGGTGCCAGTGAATTCGCGGAAGTTGATTTCCGGATCGAAATTGGTCGCAAAATAGCGCCCATGGCTACCAGCGTTGACGTCGATAATATCAATGCTGTCGATCTGGTCGAAATAGGCATTCGCGGCCAGCGACGCATAAGCATTGACCACGCCTGGGTCAAAGCCAGCACCGAGAATGGCGGTGACGCCCTTGCGCTCGCATTCATCGCGATGCTTCCACTCGTAGTTGCCGTACCACGGTGGCGCTTCGCAAATCTTCTTTGGGTCTTCGTGAATTGCTGTGTCGATATAGGCAACACCCGTATCCATACAGGCGCGCAGAACGGACATATTCAAAAACGCAGAACCGGCGTTGATGACGATGTGTGTGTGGGTCTGCTTGATCAGTGCCTTGGTGGCTTCGACATCCATTGCGTCGAGCTTGTGTGCAGCCAAGACTCCAGGGCGCTTAAGCGCCTTCTTGTCCAAAATGCCCGCAACCAGTGCGTCAGCCTTGGACAGCGTTCGGGAGGCAATGTGAATGTCTCCCAAAACATCATTGTGCATTGCAGCCTTATAAGCTGCGACCTGCGCGACACCTCCGGCGCCGATGATCAGTACGTTTTTCTTCAATTGTCACGAAACACCTTTTTATGGGTGGAAAGGTCAGCCAATCCTAAGACAGGCTAGCGAGATAGTCAGAATAGTCGAACGTGCGTACCAGCTCGACATCCCCATTTCGTTTTTTAATAGCGATGGAAGGCATGGCAACACCGTTGAACCAGTTCTTCTTCACCATTGTGTACCCGCCTGCGTTCTGCAGAGAGATACGGTCTCCAACCTTGAGTTCCGTCGGAAAATCATATTCGCCAAACACGTCACCGGCGAGGCACGACTTGCCCGCGATAACATAGTGGTTTGGACCGGCATTCGGTTCCATTTCGGCACTCTGCCGATAGATCAACAGATCCAACATATGGGCTTCAACGGCGCTATCGACAATGGCGACAGACTTTTCGTTTTCGACCACATCTAGAACCGACACTTCCAGCGTCGTTGTTCCAGTGACGATCGCGTCACCGGGCTCAAGATAAACTTGTAGCTGATAGCGCTCAGAAAACGCCTTGAGGCGTGCTGCCAGCGCATCAATGTCGTAGCCAGCGCCGGTAAAGTGAATACCACCACCAAAGCTGACCCACTCTAGCTTCTCGAAAAGGTGACCGAGCTTTTCTTCAAAAGTGTCGAGCAAGGCCGAGAAAGCGACAACACTGTCGTTCTCGCAATTGCAGTGCAGCATGAACCCGCTGATGCGATCCATAACCGCCTCAACCTTGCTGACGTCGCGTTCCCCCAGACGGGAGTATGGTCGCGCCGGATCGGCAAGATCGAAATGGGAATGGCTCACGCCCGGATTGACCCGCAACCCAACTGGCATATGCGCGGCCTTGGCACCAAAACGATCGAGCTGATTGATCGAGTTGAAGATCATCTTATCGGCGTACGAAATCGCTTCGTCGATTTCATCATCGGACCAGGCCACGGAATAAGCGTGGGTTTCCCCGCCAAACTTTTCCTTGCCCAAACGCACTTCATTGAGCGAGCTCGAGGTCGAGCCGTCCATATGCTGGGAGATTTGCGGGAAGGTTGACCAGGTCGAAAACGCCTTCAGCGCCATCACAGCTTTCGCCCCGGAGAGCTCCCGCAGACGATCAACTTTTGCCAGATTGAGATCGAGCTTGGCTTCGTCGATCAGGTAAAACGGTGTTGCCAGGGGCATCGCGCCAACTCCAAAAAAGCGTGTGCCCGCCGGAAATACGGCGGAGGTCCAAGGGGGCCCCGTTTAAGGGAAGATGACGAAAATCGCAAGGGCACACAGGGATATCTCACGGGGTTGCGACCCCACGTCCTGTGGACGCCCCTCCCCACCACCATGGGGAAGGTATGCCAGTTGACCTATAAGCCGGGTTCTGTAAGGCCGCTAAAAGCGACGCGGTGACCATTCATCTGAGGCGGCCGTCGCCGGCGCGCTCGTGCAACCAACCCGGATGATCTGGCCTCGAAACAGGCTGGGCATAAAGCCCGCGTCATCCCTATTTGGTTTTGCTCCCGGTGGGGTTTGCCGTGCGGCCTCTGTCGCCAGACGCCCGGTGCGCTCTTACCGCACCCTTTCATCCTTACCTCGGCATGCCGAGGCGGTTTGCTTTCTGTGGCACTTTCCCTAGGGTCGCCCCCGGCGGCTGTTAGCCGTCACCGTGTTTCGATGGAGCCCGGACTTTCCTCCAACGAGCAGTTACCCACCCGCCAGCGGTCACCCGGTCAACTGACGGTGCCTAAATGCGGCAGCGCCACTGATCCGTCAAGTGAGCATCGGTTGGGGTTTGGGCCGAGTAATCGCTTGATATGCCAAATTGATCGACGCCATGCGCGCAGTCGCGACATCGATCAGCTCTTCAGGCACACCCTTAGCGATCAAACGGTCCGGATGGTGTTCGGCGACCAGCAGGCGATAAACCCGGCGCACTTCCTCAGGCGGCGCATCGTGGCGCAGGCCCAGCACCATATAAGGGTCCACCCCCTCCTCCAGCATCACATGCTGGGAGGCGATCTGTTCAAACCGCGCCTCATCGAACCCAAAAATTGAGCTGACGTGTCGCAGGTATTCCAGCTCGCTTTCATGCACGAGGCCGTCCGCCGTGGCGATAAAGAACAGCCCGTCGAGCACGTGCTCCAACGTTTCTGGCGTTTCGGCGAAATAGCGGGACACTTTGCGTGCATAAGAATCGTAGCCAGCAACATCCTGCTTAGCCAAATTGAAAAGCTTCTGAACCTGCTCGCGGCTATCGTCGGCAATATCGACCGTTGCGTTAAACGCCCGCACTTCCGATGCGGTCACCGCGCCGTCAGCCACAGCCATCTTGGCCGACAAGGCAATCAAGGCTAGCGTAAACGCGGCGTCGCGCCCACCCGGTAGCCATGTGTCTGGGTCGAGAATATCAGCCACTCGGCCCGCGAGGCCGGTGCGATCTGAAAACGAGCCAAGGAACCGCGACAGCTTATGACGCAGATCGTTGTTTTCTTCAGCTTTGCGGACGCAAGATAACATTTGCTGTCGCTTTCAGTTTCCGTCGAAACACCTCTTTATCGGCATTTTACGATGAAGTCCATGGCAGCACCGCATGGACCCGTTTCATCAGTTCAACGGATAGACTTCATATTCGGGGATGTCCCTACCGTCATAAACCGGAGGGAAGGCCCTTGGTTGCGCGTTCGCGGGACCTTGATCAAAGAAAAAACCGCCCGGCACATAGTCATTGCCACCACCAACATTGGCCGGAGGCACGACTGCGTTTGGTGGCACGATCTGCTGGCGGCGAACGGTGGCGCGGCTACCCTGCTGATTGAGGAAATCCTGCACAGGCCCCGCTTCCCATTCTTCCATGCCATCAAGCTCTTCAGGCCGAATGACGCGATTGTCTTGGGGTCGGATAACACGGTTATCTGACGGACTTATGACGGTCTGGCTATGGATCGGCGGCGTATCGATAATCAGGGGTGGTGTATATGCAACCTCGGCTGACGGCGGACGCTGCCACGCAGGCGTCGGAAAGCCGACGACCTTTGGCACAGTAGCAACAACCGCAGGAGCAGGAGCCGCTGGTGGCGTTGCAGCGGGCACAGCCACAGGAGCCGGTGCTGGTTTTGGCGCAGGCTTCTCTACAGCCTGCGGTGCAGGCTGTGCAGGTGCTGGAACCGCTGGCTTTGCGGCAACTGGCTTGGTTTCAGGCTGAGCCGAGGGCTTAGCCGCAGGCGCGCTGCCACCGCCCGAGATATAATCGGGAAGCGCACGTCCGGAGTTCAAAAAATTATCGACCACATCGCCAGACTGCGCCGCAGCAGGTGCACTCGCCTTTGGAGCTTCCGCCACCTCTTGGCGCGCTTCAACCACCGGTGCCGCCGGGGCTGAAACGGCTGCAGGCGCTGACGCAACAGCAGGCGCACGCACTTCACTGACCACAGCCACGCTTGATCCGACATCAGGCATGAACTGGCGTGTAATGAAGTCAGCGGACGGAATAGCCACGACCAGCAAAGCGCCGGTCCAGGCCAGGCCATTGGTAATGCGGCGGTCGATCTTCATAAACATCATCCAAACGGCTGTGGGCGCTAGGCGAGGACAAACCCCGCTTTCATGGCCACAATATGAACTGCGGCCATGATCCCATCATCCGCCACCCCGTCTGAACGGGGGATGAACGCCTCTTACGGGCGGCGACCGAGCAGGCGCGCGAGTGCCAGAACCAGATTTGACCGGTTCAGCGTAAAGAAGTGGAACTCGGTTATGCCTTCATCGAGCAATTCGGTGACCTGTTCCGCCGCAACCGCCGCAGCCATGAGCGCATGCGTTTCTGGGTCTTCGTCGAGCCCATCAAACCGCTCCGCGAGCCATTCTGGGATCGACGCACCGCAGCGGCCGGCAAAGCCAGAAATCTGCTTGAACGAGTGGATTGGCTGAATGCCGGGCACGATTGGCGCGGTGATACCGGCCTTTTGCGCGCGCTCGACATAGCGCAGATAGTCCGCGTTCGAGAAGAACATCTGCGTAATCGCACGGTTCGCACCGGCATCGATCTTGCGCTTGAGATTGTCGATTTCGACATCCCAGCTTTCGCTCTGTGGGTGCTTTTCGGGATAGGCGGCAACCGAAATATCGAAGTCGCCAATCTTGCGAATACCCGCAACCAGATCGGCCGCGTTCTGATAGCCTTCCGGATGCGGCGTAAACGGCTGCCCAATGCCTTCTGGCGGATCACCGCGCAGCGCCACAATGCTAGTCACACCGGCATCCTTATAGCCGCGCACAACCTCATCCACTTCGGCCTTGGTCGCGCCAACGCAGGTCAAATGCGCCGCTGCCGGAACGCCGGTGTCCGACGCAATGCGGCTCACCATGCGCAGCGTACGCTCGCGGGTCGAACCACCGGCACCATAAGTCACCGATACAAAGCGCGGCTTAAGCGGAGCAAGCTTGTGCACGCTTTCCCAAAACCGCTCTTCCATAACGTCGGTCTTGGGGGGAAAGAACTCGAACGAGATCTGCAGATCCGGCCGCGTCTCTGCGGTCTTGCGGCTAGCGCGCAAATTGTCATCGAGCATTTTAGTTTTCCGTCTTATTTCGATCGACCAGAGACCACAGACACACGGTCAGCCCCTGATCATTTGTGTCGCTTGGGAACAGACGCACAGACTGCACATCCATTCCCGCTGAATTGGCCCAACCCGACATCTGCTCATCGGAGAGACCGAGACGTCGGTGCGCGTGGTCGGTGCGCAAAAATTCGAGTGTGTGCGGCGCAAAGTCAACGATCAGCACCTGCCCACCGGGTTTCAACAACCCCTTGGCCTGCGCCAGCATTCGGCCCGGATCGTCAAAATAGTGCAACACTTGGTGCACCACGATCACGTCCGCTGGTCCCAGCGTGCTATCCAGCGCCGCCATATCGCCAAGACGGACCTGCGCATGGGCGAGCCCGGCTTCCACCAGGCGCGCTCTGGCAACCGCCAACATTTCACGGCTGGAGTCGATGCCGATCCCGCGCTCATAAGCAGGCGCCAGCACCTCGAGCATCCGCCCTGTGCCCGTCCCCAGATCAAGCAGCAGCTCAATCTTGCGTTCACCCACTGCTTCCAAAACCGCAGCTTCAACCGCAGCTTCTGGCACATGAAGGGTTTTCAGCAAGTCCCAGCTATCCGCCACTTGCGCGAAGTAATTCGCCGCCAGAGCCTGCTGCGCGCTCCGCGCTTCGGCCTGTCGCGCTCTGTCGCGCAACCGCTCAGGGTCAGTGGGGTCAACACGTGAGGTCAGCCAACGGGCCAGATCTGCGCCCTGCCCCGATGGGGTCAGGCGATAGTAGGCCCAGGCCCCTTCCGCATGGCGTTCGATTAGGCCTGCATCGGCAAGCAGCTTCAAATGACGGCTGACACGGGGCTGACTTTGATCCAATATCTCGGTCAGGTCCTTGACCGAGTGATCGCCATCGGCCAGAAGCGCCAAAAGGCGCAGCCGGGTGCTTTCCCCCGCCGCCTTCAAAACGCCCACCAACTCGTTCAGATTGCTCATACACACCTCAGATATAAAGATATGTTTATATCTTTATCGTGACGAGGTCTAGCCTGTTCTTAACCCCTTTGCCGTCATTCTGCCACGCGGTTCCTTTTGAAGGGCCCGCCCGGCAAACCGCCGTATTCCAGCGGATGCCCGCTGATAGGAGTCTTTATGCTGCCACTTGAGTGGATCGACAATCACCCGCTGGTCAGCACAAGCATAGCGCTCATCCTGCTCGCACTCGCCGCTTATGCAGCGAATCTGGTGATAAAGCTCGTCCTCTTGCGTGTTCTGCATCGCCTGCTCAAGTTCACGCCCTATGGCAAAGACCCCGAGCTCAGCCGCCAGAATGTCATTGAGCGCCTCTCCCAGGCCGCGCCACCACTGATCATCGCACTCGGCATCGCCATTGTGCCAAACCTGCATGATGTTGCCGTCGTCGCCATTCGCAACGTCGCCAATGCCACCATTATTCTGATGCTGGCCCGCGCCATTTCGGCTGTGCTCAACGTCGTTGACGTTATCTACCATCGCCGCCCCAAGGCCCGCCTTCGGCCGATGAAGAGCTATATTCAGGTTCTCAAAATCGCGGTCTATGTCATCGCCACGGTGATGATGATCGCAACGCTGATGGATCAATCCCCGGTCATTCTGCTCTCGGGTCTTGGCGCTATGGCCGCCGTCTTGATCCTTGTGTTTCAGGACACGCTGCTCTCGCTGGTCGCAGGCATTCAGATTTCGTCCACCGACATGGTCCGCGTTGGCGATTGGATCGAAGTGCCCAATCAGGACGCCAATGGTGATGTTCTCGCCATCGAGCTGCATACGGTCAAAGTCCAAAACTTTGACAAAACCATCACCACCATCCCCATTCGCCGCCTCGTCACCGATCCGTTCAAGAACTACCGTGGTATGCAGGAATCCGGTGGCCGTCGCATCAAGCGCGCCATCAATATCGACCAAAGCTCCATCCGCTTCCTCAACCAGGACGAACTCGATCGTCTGGCCTCAATCGGCCTTCTCGAAAACTACCTCAAAAAGAAGCGTGAGGAGATTGCGCAGTGGAACGCCAGCCTGGGCGAGCGCGCCACAGTCCCTGCGAACACGCGCCGCTCAACCAATATCGGCGTCTTCCGCGCTTACGCTGAAGCGTATCTGCGCAACCACCCCCACATTCACCCCTCAATGGTGATCATGGTGCGCCAGATGGAGCCCACCTCCACCGGCTTGCCGATGGAGTTCTATGCCTTCACCAACACTGTGGTTTGGGTGAATTACGAAGCTATCCAGTCGGACATCTTCGATCATCTCTATGCCATTCTGGCAGAGTTCGACCTGCGCGTTTTCCAAGAACCCGCAGGTCACGATATGCAACAAATGGGCAAGCTACTCGCTCAGCCAAGCCGGGCCACTCAGGCCGAATAGCGCTCTAGGCTGGGGCCTTTCTTACGAAAGGAATGTGCGCGCCAGAGGGCGAAAATCTCTCTGGCGTCTTCCAGCTCCAGCGCCTTAAACCGCGACAGAACCATCCGCTTTTCTTCTTCAGACGGCAGATCGCGCCACGGCAGTGTGGCAACAATCGCCTCATAAAGGTCTGCGTTCAGCCCCAGCGCCTTCAGCGCCACGGTGAGCGCTGCGTAATCCTGCGAAGCCAGCCAGCGCACCACGATCTCCGGGCCGACCTTGAGCATCACCGCGATCCCCGCAGCCGAATGGTGACCATAGCCAAAGCGGGCAAATCGCGCCAAAGCCCGGTCATCAAGCTGACGGCGATCCGCCAAGCCCTTCACCTGATTATAAGCGACCTTCCACTCCTGCGCATTGAACCCCGCACGAGCGCGCAAGCGGTTGTAAACCACCGCGTTGATCTTGCTCGCCGTAACCGGATCGAGCGCCACGTTGGCTTGCGGAATGGCCTGCAGAACCTTTTCAGACGCCTCATCGATCTCGTTGCGAACCGAGGACCAATCGATGTCATTGCGTCCGCGCAAATCGTCAGCCAGCGCGGCGTCCTGCTGGGCACGCTTGATGAGTTTCGCCAGCGTTTCGCGCGCAAACTCAGCCTTGGGGTTTTGCACCAGACGCACAACCGAAGCGCCGTCGCCATGCTCAACAATGGCTTCCCCAACCCGCTCATTGACGCCATTGCGGCTAGCAATGGCGATGCGATGCTCTTCGGTTTGGTTGGCAATGATGTCGATCAGATCGTCATCACTGAGAACCGTCGAGAACTCGAGCAGAGGATGCGCCACTTCGATCGCGTCATTCGCGAGCCGAAGCACCACCGTGCCGGGTGCGCGCTCCAGTGGAGCCAGAATTTTCGCGACATGCGCCCGCGCTTCGATCTCGACATATTCAGCCAAACGGCAGAGCGCTTCGTCATACTGATTGACCTGATCGTCGTCGCAGCGGTCAGACACAAACGAAAACAGCTGCGCCATGTTCCGAAACAGCATCGTGCGTTCAGACGTATCGCTTTCGGTCGTCAACACGCGAAAACTTGCGAACGCTCTTTGCCCATTATCATTCTCGCCCATGCGCCCTATCTCCGAGTGTGGCTTTTTGGGAGAGATTGAACCCCTATCTGCTTGTGGCTGCTAAAGCTTCACTCCAGCATTTGAATAAAATTGTAGCAAATTGAGTTCCGCGAGCACTTCCGGCGGCATGAGGTTAAGCTCAGGAAACTGCTCATGCAAAACCGCCGTCAACCCTGACAGCACCTGCCGTCTATGCTCGACAGATAGAAAATGACGCGCTGAGGTATAATACAGGTGCTGGATCATCGCCGTGGCGCGCTCAGGCGTTAATGCCGCCAGCATGGTTTCTTGCTCGGGCGTCATGCTCTGCAAGGGCGAGATAAAAAACAACGCAATGGCTTGGGCATGAGGCCACGCCTGAAACAATTCCAACGTTGTCGTCTGAACCTCGGCGCGCCGTCCTCCGGCCATAAGAGCGGTGCATTTGAGGATCAGGAGATAGGCGTAAAACTCTGTACCAAACTCTGCCAGTTCCAGCCCGAGGTCATAGAGCCTTAGCGCCTCCTCGAGTTTCCCCGCACACATATAGAGCTGCGCCCGCGTGGCATAGGCGGCGGCGAAAGCGGTCGATTCCGCAAACGCTTCTTCGGCCAATTGCTCTGCAAATTCATGATGACCGCGATTGATGAAAAACAACATCTTGGCGGCCGCCAACTTCAACAACGGATTGTCTTCCGTGGCCTGCAAATGTCCTAAAACAAGGCTCTCGATCTCATCCTGCAAAGCCTCCACTGCGCCCGGCGCAGACAGAGCCGCATCCGGGGGCCAATCAATGCTTTGCACCATGCGATTGAACGCCCAAAGCATCGCCAAAGTTGAGTCATCGGGCGCATGCCCCCGCGCTGCCTGGAGCTCGCGCTCGCCCACTCGCCAATGCGCTACAGGCGCCATGAGCGCGCGGTTCGCCTGACTCAAGCGGATTTCCAGAGGAACATCGCTCGCGCTGATCGGCGCTGTATGGTCGGGTTGGGCCATATTTTGCCAAATGGCGCTCCGCACCCAACGCGCCAACTCAATCGCTTTTGGCAAGGCATGACCCCGCTCAACGACCAGACGCACGCAGGCCAAAGCACGCGGACTATCGTGACCGGTCAGCGTGAGCACGCCATGAACGCGCCCCTCATCGGCAATACAGGCCAGCGCCAAGCCATATTGATGTTGCCCCTGTCCCCCACCACTCGCGTCGATGACCACAGCGCGGCCGCGTCCGAGAATACTGGTGAGTTGCCGATGGAGTTGGGCGACAAGCTCCTGCGCCAGAGGCGCGCCCACCTCTCCTTGAAGCGGTCCAAGCACGAGAAATGCGTCTGAAGTTTTGCGCGTCTCTTGCGCCACCCACACATAGCCTTCGCCATATTGCGTGGCGACAAACCGGGGCTCCCTTGCGTCGTCCTGCAAATGCCGGCGTAGCTTATTGACGAGAAAATCGACATTCCGCTCGCCCGCCTCGCGACCAGTTTGACTGAGGGATTGAGCCAACTCACTCCGGGTCACCACGGCCCCTGCCTTCCGTGTCAGGGTCAGCAGCAAGGTGCGTTCTTGTCGGGTGAACACCACGACACAGCCATCCGCACGTCGTGCCGACCGCATCGAAGTTTCAAAATCAACACCTTCGTATGAAGGCATTCCCCCTCCTAAAAACCAACCCCATCACAAACAAAATTCAAAAATCAAACAGTGAGCTAACAATCACACAATAGTCTTCATCACTCAAACGCAAATACCACAAAGGAGTGATCATGACCAAAACCAATCACGACTATGGAAATACACCCCTTTGGAGCGCCATGATTAGCGCCAGATCGAACGGCGCCATCAAACAAATGTCAGAGCGTTATTCATGTGACGCTTCAGCACCACCCGACACGCCTTCAGCCACTGTGTGGCAGCGCATGGCTGGCTGGCTAAAACGCACCGATTAGAAGCAAAAAAGCCCCGATGCTGAGCACCGGGGCCTTTATATTCAGAGCAAAGCTCTAGCGATTAGCGCAGATCGAAACGGTCTGCGTTCATCACCTTGGTCCAAGCCGCTACGAAGTCACGAACGAACTTCTCAGCATTGTCGGCCTGACCATACACTTCGGCGATTGCGCGCAGCTGGCTGTGCGAACCAAAGATCAGGTCAGCGCGGGTCGCGGTCCAACGCGCTTCGCCAGTCACACGATCAACGCCTTGGTAGAGGTTGTCGCCAGCTGGGGTCCACTTGGTGGACATGTCCAGCAGGTTGACGAAGTAGTCGTTGGTCAGCGCTTCTGGGCTGTCGGTGAAGACGCCGTGTTCGTTGACGCCAGCCTTCAGCACGCGCAGACCACCAACCAGTGCGGTCATTTCCGGAGCGGAAAGGCCGAGCAGCTGTGCACGATCCACCAGTGCGGATTCTGGAGCCAGACGCTGCTTGAGGTAGTAGTTGCGGAAGCCGTCAGCAGTTGGCTCAAGCCACTTGAAGCTGTCAGCGTCGGTCTGTTCGTCGGACGCATCTACGCGGCCCGGGGTGAACGGAACTTCGATAACAACACCAGCGTCGAGCGCTGCCAGTTCAACACCGACCACACCGGCCAGAACGATCAGGTCAGCAATCGAAACGCGCTTCGAACCGGTCTGGCTTTCGTTGAACTCAGCCTGGATTTCTTCCAGGGCGGTGAGAACTTCAGCCAGCTGTTCTGGCTGGTTGACAGCCCAGTCCTTCTGCGGCGCCAAACGGATACGAGCGCCGTTTGCACCACCACGCATGTCCGAACCGCGATAGGTCGAAGCCGAAGCCCAAGCGGTCGAAACCATTGCCGATACCGAAAGACCAGCAGCCTCAATGTCGCCCTTAAGAGCCACGATGTCAGCATTGTCGATCAGCGCAAAGTCACGCGCTGGAAGCGGGTCCTGCCAGATCAGTTCTTCCGATGGAACTTCCGCGCCGAGGTAACGAGCCTTCGGGCCCATGTCACGGTGGGTCAGCTTGAACCAAGCGCGCGCAAATGCATCAGCCAGTTCATCTGGGTTCGCCAGGAAGTGACGGGAGATCTTGTCGTAAGCTGGGTCCATGCGGAGCGCCAGATCGGAGGTCAGCATCGCTGGAGCCCAGCTCTTGCCTTCGATATGCGCATCCGGAACAGTGCCAGCACCGGCGCCGTTCTTTGGCGTCCACTGCTTTGCACCAGCTGGCGAAGTGGTCAGTTCCCATTCAAAACCATAAAGGTTTTCGAGGAACTTGTTGCTCCACTGGGTCGGGGTCTGCGTCCAGATGACTTCGAGACCCGACGAAATGGTGTCTGCACCCTTGCCCGAGCCAAACTTGCTGTTCCAGCCGAGGCCCTGTGCTTCGATTGGCGCGCCTTCTGGCTCCGCTTCAACCAGCGATGCGTCGCCCGCACCGTGGGTCTTGCCGAAGCTGTGACCACCAACGATCAGCGCAACGGTTTCGTAGTCGTCCATCGCCATACGGGCGAAGGTGTCACGAATGTCACGAGCAGAATCCAGCGGATCGGCGTTACCAGCCGGACCTTCTGGGTTCACATAGATCAGGCCCATCTGCACAGCCGAGAGGGCGTCGTCGAGCTTGCGCTCGCCGGTGTAACGCTCAGCGTCCGAAAGCCATTCGCCTTCCTGACCCCAGTAGATGTCCAGTTCTGGAACCCAGGTGTCAACGCGGCCGCCAGCGAAACCAAAGGTCTTGAAGCCCATGGATTCGAGCGCAACGTTACCGGTCAGGATGAACAAGTCAGCCCAGGAAATACGGTTGCCGTACTTGCGCTTGATTGGCCACAGCAGACGGCGGGCCTTATCGAGGTTGACGTTATCTGGCCAAGAGTTCAGCGGCGCGAAACGCTGCTGGCCTTCGCCACCGCCACCACGACCGTCCTGAACACGGTAGGTGCCAGCGGAGTGCCAAGCCATACGGATCATGAACGGGCCATAGTGACCCCAGTCGGCTGGCCACCATTCCTGGCTGTCAGTCATCAGCGCGCGAAGGTCTGCCTTGAGGCCTTCGTAGTCGAGCTTTGCAAACTCTTCAGCGTAGTCGAATTCTTCGCCAAGCGGGTTCGCCTGAGCAGAATGCTGGTGCAGGACCGAGAGGTCGAGCTGGTTTGGCCACCAGTCGCGGTTCTGCGTACCGGTCTGCTGCTTGCCATGATTCACCGGGCACTTGCCTGCCGGTGCTGCGTCTTTCTGGTCAGGGAATACGTTATCTTCCACAGCGGGGCTCCTTTTTATTGGCCCCACATATACGGATTCGCACGCCATAAGGCCAATTGATAATTCTACCAATCATGATAAGATTATCTTATCATGCAAATCTCGTTGAAACAGATGCGTTACGCCGTTGCAGTCGCCCGCGCTGGCCATTTTGGCCGTGCTGCGGAAACCTGCGCAGTCACCCAACCTGCCCTGTCTCAACAGATCCTCGCCCTAGAGGCGCTGTGTGGCACGCCTTTGTTCGACCGGTTGAAAACCGGCGTTCGCGTCACCCCATTCGGTCAAGAGTTCGTTCTGCTCGCCGAAGAGGCCCTCCGCAGTGCGGAAGCGCTCGACGCTTTCGCCTTGCGTCACGCGGACCGCCCAGATCGCCCGCTCCGCTTTGGTCTTATCCCCACGGTCGCGCCTTATCTGCTGCCCGAAATCTTCCCGGCGCTCGGCCAGACCATGCCCGATTTGCGCTTTGCGATTTCCGAAGCGCAAACAGATAATCTGCTCACCAGCGTCCAAGACGGACGTCTTGATCTCGCGCTGATCGCCACCGAGCCACCGCAAACCGGCCCACGCCTTGTGGTTCATGCCCTATTTGAAGATCACTTCGTTCTGGCCACGCCCAGCAATGAAATCGTTCAGCAGCCGGTTTCGCTTAACACCATCGCGCCTGAACGCATGCTGCTGCTTGATGAGGGCCATTGCTTCCGCGATCAGGCCATTGCCGCCTGCGGCCTGCCGGGCCGTGGCAAGAGCACGTTTTCCGCGACCTCGCTCTCTACCATTGTGGAGTTCGTCGCCTCAGGTCAGGGCGTCACCCTGCTGCCTGAAATTGCGATGCGCAAAGAAGGCCATAACCCGCGCATTGCGGTCCATCGGCTCAATGACCCAACCGCAACCCGTCAGTTGCGGCTCGTCTGGCGCGAAGCCACGCCCTTTGGCAAAACCTTTGAAGCCATTGCTCACCAGATCCGCCAGGCGCAACCGCCAACCGCCGCCTAGGCCTTGCTGCGCCGGTAGCGTCTCAAACCGTCCCACGAGTAGATCGCCAAGGCGAACCAGATCAGGGCAAAGCTGGCAAATCGGACCGGATCAATGCTCTCACCAAAATAGGTAATCGCCAGCACAAAGGTGATCGATGGTGAGAGATACTGCAGCATGCCAATGGTCGTCATGCGCAAGCGACGAATGCCATATGCAAACATAATCAACGGCAAAGCTGTCGCCGGACCGGTCAAGACCAAGAGCGTCATCAGCTTAGGGTCCGCATGAACCCCCGCCCCGTTCGCCGCAAAATAAAGCCCCACCAGCACCATGGCGATGGGCGAAACAACAATCGTCTCGACAAACAGCCCTGAAGTTGAGCCCACCTGTGCCGTCTTGCGGATATAGCCATAGGCCGCAAAACTCAGGGCCAGGCTGAGCGCGACAAGGGGCACCTTCCCCAGTGCCACCCACTGAATAGCAATCGCGAGACACGCCACCGCAATCGCCGAATACTGTACGCGGTTCTGTTTTTCTCCCAAAAGCGCGATGCCAATGGCGACGTTGACGATGGGGTTGATGAAGTAGCCAAAGCTGACCTCCAGCACCTGCCCGCTTTCGACCGCCCACACATAGATCAGCCAATTGCCAAACAGCAGCAGCGCCGAGCTGGCCAAAACCGCCAAGGTCCGCCGATTGGCCAAAACCGCTTTGACCTCTCCAAATCCAGTGGTGAAGGCGAGCAAGAGCCCAACAAACAGCACCGACCAAAACGCCCGCTCTGCCACCACCAACACCGAGCCCGCGGGCTCAAGAAAGTGGAACAACACCGGCAATACGCCCCAGGTGGAATAGGCCCCGACCGCCGCCAGCACCCCACTATTGTCGTTCGCCTTGGCAGGCTGTGGACCACGAACACGATTTGGCGAAGACATAGAACTACCCCGGCACGGACCCGTGCCCCTTGGCAGTAACAGGCTCACAGCACGCCATCAATTGGCCCCGCGCGCCTCCGGTATAAACTTTGCCACCCTTGGCAAACTTTTGACTCTATCCCACGTTGTACTCAGTGACCGCACTTGAACGCGGGACCATAGAGAGGAGAAACAGATGAAAACTGTCACCTGGATCCTGATTGCCAACGGCACGCAAGCCCGCGTTGTCGAATACAACGGCCCCAATAAGGGTCTCACCACAATTGGCGCACTCGATTGGTCGATAGAGCCCCTGCAAGCGCAAGACATCAACACCGATAAAGAGGGCAAGGGCAAAACCTCAGACAAAAGCCCCGCTCAATTGCGCGAAGCCGATTTCATCAAGGAAGTTGCCGCCCGCCTCGATAAGCGCGCTCTCAAAAACGAATTCCAACGCCTCGTCATCGCCGCCGCCCCGATTGCCTTGGGCAATCTGCGCAAGGCGATGTCCGAGCACGTCAAAAAGACCATTATCGCCGAGTTGGACAAAGACCTGACCAACATCCCCACCGACCAAGTCGGCAAGCATTTCGACGGCATTATTCCCGTCTAACTCAAACCTTCGGCACACTCGCTATCGTCCCTCCCCCGACCAAGGGGAGGCTAGGTGGGGGTATGTCCGCCACCGTCCGAAGTCAAACCACCCCAATGAGATGATCGGGGGGTAGACAGCCATGACTGCTACGCTCAACTGGCTGGATTAAGGAAGGTGTCACACCAGCCTCGCCACACACCCGATCTGCCTCCCTCCCCCTAGAGGGGAGGGATTGAGGGTGGGGGGACGAAACCCTCAAACGCGAACGCCTAAACCGCGTCCTCGTCCTCATCTTCGTCATCCACCCCGCTTAGCACGTCCAAAAACTGCAAGAGCAGTGAATTGACCAGGTCCGGCCGTTCAACGCTTGGAATATGCGCCACGCCCTCAAGCACCACGGCAAATGCATTGGGCATGGTTTCCGAGAGGGTTTCGTGTCGCTCAACCAGCGCCGTAAAATCCTCATCACCAACGATCAGCAGCGCTGGCGCCGTCACATCCTCTGTGCGATCCCACGCCTTTGGCCGCGCGATCTCTCCCGTCAGCTCCGGCTTACGCAAAATAGTGCCGTTCATCTCCATAAACAGCGCCCGCGCATCCCCGCTCACACGGCCACTTTTCGCCCGAGGCCCATCCAGCCATTGATGAGTGATAACCTTATTGAGCATGTCGAGATCGCCGCGATCCCATGCGTCTTCTTCGGCCATTTCAATGGCGCGTTCTTCCGCCGTCGCCGTCCATGGCGCGCCTGTCACTGAAGTCCCAATCAGCACCAAACCCAACACGCGTCCCGGATGCGCCAGCGCAAAGTCGATGGCGAGGCCACCGCCCATCGAGCAGCCGACAAACAGCGCCGCGTGAATATCGAGCGCGTCGAGCAAGGCTTCGAGATCGTCGAGATGGTTGAAGGCTTCGTCGGCGCTGGTGGTCTCGCCATAGCCACGGCGGTCATAAGCAATGGCGTGCCAACCGGCATCCGCCACCGCGCTCATCTGCTCGGCCCACATGCGTTTGTCGCAAACACCGGCGTGCAGGAAAATGATCGGGAGCCCGTCCCCCTGTTCTACCCCCTCGATGGTTGCGCCACCAATGTCGATAGAAAAGGGTTCTGCGGTCATTTTAGGAACTCACTCTGCGATACTGGCGCAGAAGGTAATCTCTTTGATCGGCGCAAACCAGCAACCGTCTCGATCCGCTACCGGAAAAAAGCGCCCCAATTGTGCGGGCGACCGACCGGGCTGACTATCCGCCGCGATCACATAGCCAGGACCAGCGCCATCGGCCTCATGGGCGAAAACGAAAGTGTCGCCGTTTGGCAGAGCAAAGGTAATGCCGCCACCGTCGACTGCCACGTCACACGCGAAGCTGTCGTAGCCAGTCAAAGAGCATTCCCCAGAAGCCCCCAGCGCGGGCACTGCGAGAGCGCAGCTGAACAGCAATGCCGCTCCCGTCAAAAACCTCTTCATCAAATCCCCCAGAAAGCCAAGGCTCCGCAACCGCGGTGGTTTTGCACAGCTTACCGTAGAAAGTCCAGCGGCCTCAAAGGGTTTTCGCATCCTCCTGCCGCAATGGTAAAACAGCCCCTTAATTGAGCTTGAGCAGGGTGTTAAGCGCGTTCGAAATGTCGGCCTGAGTGTAAGGCTTTGAAACCACAGGACTGTCCTGCCATTCCGCCGACAGCCCCTCGCGTCCGTACCCCGTTGCAAAGAGGATCGGCACCCCACGGTCGGCCAAAATCTTCGCCACGGGGAACACCGAGGAACCACCAATATTGACGTCCAATATCGCAGCATCGGGCTGTTCAACCGACGCCGCCAGCGATTGGGCTTGGTCGATCCACATCGCTTCACCCACGATTGTGAACCCCAAATCCTCCAAAATGTCTTCGAGATTGAAGAGGACGAGCGTTTCGTCCTCAACCACAAAAATCTTGCCGGATGGATTAGCCAAAATCGCCCTCCTGCGCGCCATAGGCCGCGGGGGGCACCGACAACAGTGCCGAAAATCCCTCAGCGGCATAACGCTGGTTGAGCGTCCCACCCAATTCACCGGTCACGACTGTGCGCAAGAGGCGCGAGCCAAATCCGGTTCGCGTCGGCTCCGCCACACGTGGGCCGCCGCGTTCCACCCAGTTGATCATCAACTCCGTGTTGGCGCCCTGCTCCCAACTGACCGACAACACACCATCGGCCGAGGACAGAGCGCCATGCTTGGCCGCATTGGTCGCCAGTTCATGCAACACCAACGCCAGCGCAATCGTCGACTTGGCATTGATCGGGATGATCGGCCCGCCATAGCGCACGCGCTCATCGTCAAACGCCGAGAGCTCCTCGCGCACCAATTGGCCGATTTCCGTGTCGCGCCAACTGCGCTGGCTCAAAATCGTATGCGCCTTTGAGAGCGCAATCAGCCGAGATTCAAAGTTTGATCGCGCCGTATCGAGGTCATCGGTCGTCCGCAGGGTCTGCCGCGCGATCGATTGCACCGTCGCCATCGTGTTCTTGACCCGATGGTTCAGCTCATCAATCAGCAGGCGCTGCCGCCGCTGCGCTTTGACCGCCTCGGTGCGATCAATCCCATGCACGAAGACCCCGGAGATATGGCCGTCACGATCTTTGATCGGGTTGAACGTGAAATCGAGATAGCGTTCCAATGGAGGCTGGCTCGGATCATTGTTGATGATCACCTTCGCCGCCTCGGCACTATGGAAATAGCCTTCGTGATAGACCCGGTCGAGCAACAGGAAGAACCCTTGCTCGATCATTTCCGGCAGAGCGTCTGCGCCAGCCATCCCCACCGTCGCGCGATTGTTCACCATCGTCGCGAACCCATCAGAGGCGAATTTGATTTCGTGGTTCGGGCCGGAAACCACCACCACAAAGCCCGGAGCCTGCTGAAACAGCCGCCGAAATTCATCAGCTGTTTTCTCAGTCTCCCGCGTGCGCTCGATCAACTGCGACGCCGCCGGAAGCGCTGCGAATGCCAAGGTCCCGTCCGGATCGGCATGGGCCAGCTCGGACACGTCCGAGGCCTGTTGCAGAATATATTGCACCTCGCCATCCTCGCCCAGAATAGGCACTTGAACGGCGGTCCAATATTTTTCGCGGATCGTGCCGTCCGCGCCAGCGATGGGATAATGCAGATAGGGCAGTGTCTGACGCAGCCCCGTCTCTAAAACGCGCTCATAGGATTGCTGGAGCTTGACGCGCCCTTCCCCCGAATTCGGGAACAGCTCGAGCACCATGCGCCCCACGACGTCTTCGCGCTTGCGTTCGGCGGCCTCCAAATAGGCCGCGTTCACAGCCAAAATGCGCAGCTCGCGATTGAGAAGGAGGTAGGGACTGGGGAGCGCCTCAAAGACGCGGGAAAAGACCGTCACATCCATGCGCGCGTCAGCCCCTTACAAAAATAGTCCCAAACCGGAAGACGTTTACGTCTGACATTGGTTCCCGTCAGAAGCAGAACTGCCGGAGGAAACCGGCAAACAAGAGCAGCTTTCCCTCACATTGCTTAAGGCCCAATGAAGAGAACACTGCGTTTTTCTCTAGGTGGAGGCCGGAGAACTTTTCTAGACTTATCCCCGCCGACATAACCTAAGTTAGTTTCATGCCCGTTGCGCCCATGAGCACGGTCATGACGAGTGAACGGGACGCAACGGCAGACGCAATGGGGTCGCCCATTGCTGATCCAACCTCTGGACCTGGTAGTCAGCGTGATACCCTAGGGCCAAGATCGTGGCGGCCGCTGCCAGCGCTGCCACAGCCAAGCCCAAATGCGGCAGCGCAATTGGGCGACAGCTTCTTGCGATGACGGGCCTCGTCATTGGCCAGATCGCCCAGAGGTGAGGATGGTCTGTCACTCCGGCGAGGCGGAAACCTCACCCTTTTCACCACCCCTTTTATCGAGGCCAAGCCTCGCCGGGGTTGCTCATCCAACAAAAAACCGGCCCCGAAATTCGGGACCGGCTGAATTTGCTATGGCGCAGATGGTTTCGAGAAAGGCACAACGTTACTCGCGCCCCCTGCATCAATCCACTCATCACCAATCATGGTGATCAGCATATCGGAGGAAATACCCAACTCATCCAGAACCGACTTCAATCTTCCAGGCTTTGAGGTAATTTGCCTCATAGCGGCGACCATCAATTCGGGAACTTCAAGCGCCAGTTCGTCGTCGTATCGCTCAACCTTAGACTGACCTGTCTTCATCAGATGGATGTTTGCAGACCGATACTGAGACGGGGAAATCAGACCTAGATCGAATGCCCGGTGGATGATTGCGCGCAGCGACAGTTTCCACTTCAGCTTCATTCTGTAGAGCGCGTTCCAGTCGATCCTACTGGTGAGAGGGAAATCTATTTCAAACTGCTTTGCCGGTATCATAAAGGCGCCTGCGAAACGGTGAGCTTGCCGCTCCGTAACAGCATCACCGGTCACTAACCCCTGATGCATAATCAGATGCCCGATTTCGTGCGCTATATCAAAACGCTGTCGAGCTAAACTTGCCTTCGCGTCACCTCGCACAATTATTGGACGCGGCCGGTCCATAGACAATGCATCCACCCGTTCAGAAAGCCCGCTAAAATGAGTGACTACTGCTCCAGCGTTTTCTGCAACACGAATGACATTGGTGATAGGGGCGTCGCTACCCAAGCCCCAGACTGCACGAGCATTTTGCGCAGCTCGCTCAACGTCATGGAAATTCTCAACTTGGACGCGCGGGAAGTTTACAGCAGGCAGCCGAAGGTGTCGTTCCACCACTTCGACTAGCCGATCCATCATCGTTCCTCGCGCAACTACCTGAGAAGCAATATATAGAGGCGTCGTGGCCTGTTTCCTGAAGTGGACCTGCTCTACTCTCACTTGGTTTTGCGCATTCATCGAAAAGAATTCGGGTTTCACCCCTAGCTCGGCCGCGAGTACCGCAATGAACTCAGAAGATGGGAGTTTGATCCCACTCTCCAGCTGATGAAGATACTGCCTACTGACTAAACATTTCTGCCCAAGCTCGTCGAGAGACCACCCTCTACACATGCGCACGAGTCTCAGTTGGTCGGCTGAAAATGTAGCCAACTGGTTCATTTAGGCACTTTTATTCCCGTCCTCATGATCATCATTATCCTGATTATCATCTTCGTCCGCCTCGCGCTCACCCACCGGCGGAGCGCCAAGCTCGACTTCGTCCGCTTCGCGTTCACCGACCGGCGGAGCGCCAAGCTCGACAGCCCCCGTATGTTCTGGCGCAGTTCGAAGATCAATAGGCGAGCTGAAAGGAATGTTCCAATTAAATAGGATCTCGTCAGCATGGGAACCAACGCAAAAAATCGCCAGTGCAGCGCCCTCGGCATCCGTCTCAATGGCGATGCGAACAGTAACATCCAAAAGGTCGGGCGTATCAAAAGCAAGACTTAACTGGCGAAGCTCTGGG
Source organism: Devosia sp. WQ 349K1 (assembly GCF_016595685.1). NCBI lineage: Bacteria > Pseudomonadati > Pseudomonadota > Alphaproteobacteria > Hyphomicrobiales > Devosiaceae > Devosia > Devosia sp. WQ 349K1. The sequence goes on from NZ_JAENGO010000001.1 coordinate 984,741, forward strand.
AAAGAGACGTTTTTAACGCGATGATTCTGATCTTCAGGATCTCCCCTATAAAATCGTAGAGGAATAGAGCCTAAGCGAAAAACAAAACGCTTCGAAGGATCTACAATTGACAGCCAATTCACGTCTTCCTGCTCAGAAAAGCTAGTAATCATGTGACATGAAGAACGAAATGCGCGGCATCCGAGCACCCAGTCATCATCCCCGATAGACGGCTCATGACGATCAACCACCATGTCTCTCGCCAGAGCAATAAGCCTTGCAACGACTTCTAGACGATCCGCAGTCAGGTCTGGATGAAATTCCCAAGGCTTCATTTTATAGAATCCGTCGTTTCAACAGTCGCTATTGAAATGGCAATATTACGATTCTGTCAACCACCTATAGATATGTCAACTTGAGTAGCTCATCCAACAAAAAACCGGCCCCGAAATTCGGGACCGGCTGAATGTGTTGCTCGTCTTGAAAAGACTTAGCGGGTCAGCGGCTTGTAGGTCGCGCGCTTCGGGTTGACAGCATCGGCGCCAAGACGACGGACCTTGTCCGCTTCATAGTCCTGGAAGTTGCCTTCAAACCATTCAACATGGCTGTTGCCTTCAAAGGCCAGCATGTGGGTCGCCAGACGATCGAGGAACATACGATCGTGGCTGATGATCACTGCGCAACCTGCGAATTCTTCCAATGCTTCTTCAAGCGCTGCAAGGGTTTCGGTGTCGAGGTCGTTGGTCGGTTCGTCGAGGAGGAGAACGTTCGAGCCCGCCTTGAGCATCTTTGCAAGGTGAACGCGGTTACGCTGACCACCCGAAAGATTGCCAACCTTCTGCTGCTGATCGCCACCCTTAAAGTTGAAGGTGGAGGTGTAAGCGCGCGAGTTCATTTCGCGCTTGCCGAGCATCAGAACGTCGTCGCCGCCAGAAATTTCTTCCCAGACGGTCTTATTGCCATCGAGCGCATCGCGGCTCTGATCGACATAACCAAGGTCAACGTTTTCAGCGACCGTGATGGTGCCCGAGTCTGGCTTTTCCTGACCGGTGAGCATCTTGAACAACGTGGTCTTACCCGCGCCGTTCGGCCCGATGATCCCCACGATACCGCCCGGAGGCAGCTTGAACGAGAGGTTGTCGATGAGCAGACGATCACCAAACGACTTGGAGATGCCTTCAACGTCGATAACATTGTGGCCGAGGCGTTCGCCTGGCGGAATGATGATCTGAGCGGTGTGCGACTGGGTACGCGCATCGTTGATCTTGACCAGTTCGTCATAGGCCTTGATACGCGCCTTGGACTTGGACTGGCGTGCCTGAGGCGACATGCCCATCCATTCCTTTTCGCGTTCCAGAACCTTGGCGCGAGCTGCGTCTTCGCTCTTTTCCTGCGCAAAGCGCTTGGCCTTGGCATCGAGGTAAGCGGAGTAATTGCCTTCGTAAGGCACGCCACGGCCACGGTCGAGTTCGAGAATCCAACCGGTCACGTTGTCGAGGAAGTAGCGATCGTGGGTGATGATCAGCACTGCGCCTTCGAATTCACGAAGGTGACGTTCGAGCCATGCGGTCGTTTCAGCGTCCAAATGGTTGGTCGGTTCGTCGAGCAGCAGCAGATCTGGCTTGGAGAGCAGCAGCGCGCACAGAGCCACGCGGCGCTTTTCACCACCCGAAAGGTTGGCCACCGAAGAGTCGCCCGGAGGGCAACCAAGGGCTTCCATAGCCACTTCGACCTGGCTTTCCAGATCCCAAAGGTTTTGGCTGTCAATAACGTCCTGGAGCTTGGCCGCTTCGTCAGCGGTCTCGTCCGAATAGTCCATCATCAACTCGTTATAACGGTCGATGACAGCCTTCTTCTCCTTAACGCCGAGCATGACATTGCCCAGGACGTCGAGGTTTGGATCGAGCTGTGGTTCCTGCTCAAGATAGCCGACCTTGGCGCCATCGGCTGCCCAGGCTTCACCGGTGAATTCGGTGTCGATACCGGCCATGATCTTGAGAAGGGTCGACTTACCCGAGCCGTTCGGGCCAAGGATGCCGATCTTCGCATCGGGGTAGAACGAGAGGTGGATGTTATCCAGAACCTTCTTGCCCCCGGCGTAAGCCTTGGACATGCCGTGCATGTGATAAATGAACTGTCTGGCCATCGCCGCGTTCCTCGAATGGAAATTTGTGCCTCATTTAAGTGATACCCACCAGCTAAGCAACCGCCGCAGCAAAAGCCAAATGCCGCGCTTGCTAGGAATGTCGGCGTAATTTGAAGTCGGAGCTTATAAGTCAATGAACAGGACCATCTCCTGGCCCCTTATCTCTGTTTTTCTGGTGTCACCGGCATTTGCCGAAGATCTCCAGATCATTCCTGATATCAATCACTACACCTTGGATAATGGCCTGCAGCTGGTGGTGATTCCCGATCACCGTGCACCCGTCGTCACACAAACAGCATGGTACAAAGTCGGCTCAGCCGATGATCCCACCGGTCAATCCGGCATTGCCCACTTCCTTGAACATTTGATGTTCAAGGGCACCGAGAAATTCCCCGGTGGCACGCTTGATCGTTTGGTCAGCGAATCCGGCGGCAACCACAACGCCTTCACCACCTATGACACCACCGCCTATCTCCAGACCGTGCCAGCCGGTGTGCTGCCACAGATCATGGAGATTGAGGCCGACCGCATGCGCAATCTGCTTCTGCCCGAAGCAGTGATTGCCTCTGAGCGTTCCGTTGTTGAGAACGAGCGCCGCCAAGTCGTCGACTTCGACCCCGGCAGTGTTTTGACTGAAGAGATCGACGCCACACTCTTCCAGAACCACCCCTACCGCATCCCGATTATCGGCTGGGCCCACGAGATCACGCAGCTCGATCAAAAAGATGCTCTCGGTGTCTATGAGCGGTTCTATGCTCCCAACAATGCAATCGTTGTGATTGCGGGAGACGTAACCCCCGATGCAGCGCTCAAGCTGGCTGAAGAAACCTATGGCAAAGTTCCGCGCGGGCCAGACCTGCCGGAGCGTGTTCGCCCGCAAGAGCCAACACAAGAAACCACGCGCACGGTGACCCTTTTGGATGACCGCGTGTCAACGCCGAGCTTTATCCAGTCTTGGATTGTGCCCTCTTACCGCACCGCCGAACCGGGCGAAGCGGAGGCACTCGACGTTCTCAGCGCCATCCTGAGCAACGGCACTCTGAGCCGTCTCAATCAGGAACTCTATATCAATTCCAGCGACGCCTCTTATGCTGCTACCTATTACGATGGTGGCGCTTACGACTATGGCCGGTTCAGCCTAACCGCTTCGCCCCAGCAGGGCGTTGACCTCAGCGCGCTCGAAGCCAAAGCCTATGGCGAAATCGAAAAGATCATCGAAAACGGCGTCACCGATGCCGAGCTGGAACGCATTAAAAACCGCTATCTGCGCAATATGATCTTCCGCCTCGATAGTGCTGAGGGTGTGGGCGATTACTATGGTTCTTGGCTCGTCAACGGCATGACCATTGACGAGATCAATAAGCGTCCCGACCAAATCCGCGCCGTCACCTCGGCCGATATTCAGGCTGTCGCTGCAAAATACCTGCGCCCCGAAATCTCAGTCAGGGGATATCTCCTGCCCAAGGCCAAAGCTGAAACAGGTGATGCGCCTGCCCCGGCAGAACCCGCCCCAAGCTTGGCCCCAGTAACCGAGGAGACAGCGCAGTGATCGCCTTCCCAATGACCAAATCTGCCCGTCTCGCCACCCTGCTCGCTCCAGTATTGTTGGGCACGCTCACGCTCCCGGCTGTCGCTGAATCCAAGTTCAAGCAGTTCACCACGCCCGGCGGCATCTCCGCATGGATGGTGGAGGATCAGACCTTCCCCATCATCTCCATGGCCTTCGCTTTTAAAGCCGGCGCAACCCATGAGCCTGCCGACAAGGCAGGCGTTGCAGGCCTCACCGCCGCAGTCATGACCGAAGCCACCGCGCAGCTCGACCCCAACCAACTCGCCGCCAAGGTCGAAGAGGTTGGGCTCGAACTCCAGCTCTCTGCTGACCAAGATTACTTCTGGGGCAGCGCCCGCACCACCAGCGACCACGCCGATGAGGCTTTTGACCTCATGGCCGAAGTGCTCAATGAGCCTCGCTTCGCGCAAGTAGATCTCGATCGCGTGCGCCGCATCGCCATTGAAAACATTCGCAGCAACGCTGAAGACCCGAGCTATCGCGCCTCGCTATTGTGGAACGCCGCCATTTATGGCGACCACCCCTATGCCCGCCCTGCTATTGGCACCGAGCAAACTCTGACCGCAATTGCGCCAAATGATCTGCGCGCCTTCTACAAGGCCGGTCTCTCGCGCGACGCGCTCAAGATCGGCATCATCGGTGCTGTGACCGAAGCTGAAGCTGGCGCGATCATCGACAAGGCTTTTGGCTCTCTGCCTGAAAAGAGCACCCTGCCAACGGTTGAAGCCGCCGAGCTCAACATTGGCGAAACTCTCGCCGTGACCTATCCGCTCCCCCAAACGAGCCTCCGTATCACCTATCCAGGCATCGCTATCGAAGACCCGGACTATTACCCGGCTCAGGTGCTCGTTGAGATGCTGGCAGGTGGTGGGATCAGCTCCATCCTCAACACCGAAGTGCGTGAAAAGCGCGGCCTGTCCTATGGGGTCGGCGGCGGCCTAGCCAATTTCCGCTATTCCAACCTCATCACGTTTGACACCTCCACCGAGCCTCAAAAAGCGGTCGAAGCGCATACTTTGATCAATGACATCTTCAAGCAGATCGCCGAAGAGGGCCCGACCCAAGAGCAGGTTGATCTCTACAAGCGCTATCTGGTCGGCTCCTACGCCATCAACAATCTTGGGTCCACCGGCGGTCTCGTCGGCACCATGGTCAGCAATCAATTGCTGAACCTGCCCCTCGATTACGTCGACACCCGCACCGAGTTGATTGAGGCGGTAACACCGGAACGCGTACAGGCCGTCGCCAAACGCATCTTTAGCGCAACGCCAACAGTTCTCACTATCGGCCCAGAAGCCACAGAGTAAAACGCCAAGTTGGCGCGCCGATCACTTCTGCTCGGCGCGCCAGAATTGACTTAGATTAAGCGGAACGAAGTCATCACGCCTTTGTTATGCTGACACTTAGGGATTGTCAGCATGTCAGAACTTCTAACGCCTCCCGCGACGCATTCACGTCGCCCCTCCGCTTTTGAAAGCGTCGCCACTTTCTGCCTCATAGCCGCATTGCTTTTCTTCGGCGCAGGCATTTTTGTTCCTCTGGTTTTGGCGATCCTTCTCGCGTTTGCCCTCAACCCGGTCGTGTCCATGCTCAATCGCAGACTGGGTCTTCCCGACCCTGTCGCGGTTATTTTGGCCGTCCTTTTGGCCATGACCCTTTTGGCCGGTTTTGCGCTCCTCGCTGGCTCGCAAATCGCCCATCTGGCGCAAGAACTGCCGGGCTATCGCCAGACCATTCAAGGTAAGATTGAAGGCCTGCAAAGCCAGTTCAGCGGCCTGACATGGCTGGATCAGTTCAATGGCATGATCTCCAATATCGGCGCAGGCTTCGGCGGCAGTAGCGACGCGCCAGCCGTTGCCGGCCAGATGAAGCCGATCCCGGTCTCCATCTCCAATGAACTGGGGCCCCTAAGCATTGTCACCTCGGTGATGGGCTCTATTGTTGGCCCTGTCGCGACCATTGCCATCGTCACCGTGTTCCTGATCTTCCTGTTGATGGGCCGTGCAGATCTGCAAGATCGCTTCATTCGCCTCGTCAGCGCCGGTCGCTACTCGCTCACCAATCTCGCCATCACCGACGCCAGCCGTCGCGTTGGCCGCTATCTCATCATCCAGCTGTGCGTGAACATCACCTATGGCGTTATCTTCGGCATTGGCCTCTGGCTCATCGGTGTACCTAGCGCCCCGCTCTGGGGCATGATGATCGTGCTGTTCCGCTACATTCCCTTCGTTGGCGCGCTGATCGTGGCCGTGCTCCCCTTCGCCCTCGCCTTCGCGGTCGATCCGGGCTGGAACATGCTGCTGATGTCGGTCGGTCTCTTCCTCATCATCGACCTCACCACCGCCAACGTCATCGAACCGCGCCTCTATGGCACCAGCACGGGCGTTTCCCCGCTCGCCATTCTGCTCTCCGCCATGTTCTGGGCCACGCTCTGGGGTCCGGTGGGCCTGATCCTCGCCACGCCCATGACCGTGTGCCTCGTCGTGATCGGGCGACACCTGCCGCAGTTCCAATTCCTCGAAACCCTTCTCGGCAGTGAACCCGTACTCTCGCCCGCCGAACGCCTCTACCAGCGCATGCTCAAGGGCGACACCGAAGACGCGATTGATCTCAGCGACGACTATCTCGAAGAAAATGGCCGCGCCGCGCTCATCGCCGATGTCATGCTCCCGGCTCTGCGCCTGGGAACAACCGAGCTGTCAGACCGCCCAGAGTCCCTGCCCCAGCGTCGCCAGCTCATCACCTCGTTTGAAACCGTCATTGCCGACGTCTTCGAACATGAGTTTGCCGATAATGCCTCCGTCCTCATCGTGGGCGGCCGCACCGAGATTGACGAAGCGGCCGCGCGGCTCATCGGTCTAGAGCTGGCTGAGCGGACCATCCCCGCCACCATTCTTCCTCCCGGCGCGATCCGTCAGGAATCCATTGGCCGCCTAGACCTCGATCCGGTCGAAACCCTCGTTCTGGTGTTCATGGGACGCGATGTACGCGCTCAATGCCGCTATGTCGCGCGCCGTATCCGCCGCATGAGCCCCAATGTGCGCCTCATCGCCATTGTCACCAATGCGCTTGCTGCCGACGAAACCGCAGACTCGCTCCATGTCGACAACGTCTACCGCGACTTCCACTCCGCCGTTGATGGCATCTCGGAAGTGGCAACACCAAAAACCATTGAGCCTTGGGAAGAAGTACCGCAACCCTTCGCCGGTCTTGGTCGCGGCGATGATGCTCTGGGTCAGGAACTTGACGCGATTGCCGAGCGCTTCGGCGTCCCGGCAGCGCTCATCAATCTTATCGATGATGACCGTCACCTCGACGATGGCGATGCTGCCAAGCTCACCCAGCTTGTCGTTTCCGACAACGCTCCACTGATCGTCCACGCAGCAACGCCGGACGAGCGCATCGGCGACAACTCATATCTGGTGACCAACGGCATAGACTTCTACGCGGCAGTGCCGTTAACGGTCGCCAACGGCACCACCCCGCTCGGCGCACTGGTCCTCTTGGACTATGAGCCACACGAAGGCTTCACGGAGGACGATCTCGCACGCCTCAAACAAGAGGCCGCAAAGCTCGTCGAAAACTTCGCTTAGCAACAATCCCAGTGCCCGCGTAACAGCGGGCACTACTCCGCCGGCAGCGCGGCGACGGACGAACGGCCATCGGCAATGACCTGATCGCGTCCGGCCTTCTTGGCAACATAGAGCCGCCTGTCCGCCTCTGCCAGCAGCTGTGGTCCGCTCAAAATACCCGTCTCAACCAAGCCAATGCTCACCGTGACCTTCAATCCCGGGGCCAGATCACTAAAGTCCGTATCCCGCACAGCGGCAGTGATTTTCCAAGCCAGTGGCGCCGCAGATTCCAACGACAGATTGGGAAACAACAATCCGAACTCTTCCCCGCCGATGCGATAGGGCAGCATACCCCCATCGATCGTGCGCAGAAGTTGCGCGATCCTGCGAAGCACCGCGTCCCCGACCATATGCGAGTATTGGTCGTTGACGAGTTTGAAGTGGTCGATGTCGAGGATGGCTAACGACGACTTCTCATGGCCGATGGTCTCGAAGGCACTGTTAAACGCACGCCTGTTCGGGATCTCGGTGAGCGGATCAACGCCCGCCTGCATCTCGAGCTCTTCAGTCCGCTTGCGCAATTTGTCGTTCGCCAACTGCATCTCAATCACGAGCGCGCGTTGTCGTGTCCGATCATTACTCTGCCGGATATAGGCGGCGTGAAAGCTACGGTGGAATGACAAGGCTCGTGCGAAATCGCCCTTTAGCTCCCAAACATCAGCCAAGCGCTGCAAGCTTTGGACGATCTGATCAAAGATCGAATTTTGCGATGCGATCCGCTCGGACTCGACGTAAGCGGCAAGCGCCTCATCAATGCGCCCCATATTCCGAAACACTTCGCCCCGAGTGTAGAGCATATGTGTTCGCGCTCGCGGGCCAGGCTTGCCAGGCAAGGTCTCTGCTTCCACCAAGTCTTTGAGAGCTTGGTCGTAATGCCCGCAATAGGCTGACAGCTCGGCACGGTTACACAGCGCCACCGACAGGTTCCAAAGATCGCCAGCGGCCCGCGACACATCGGCTGCAGCCCTTAGGATTTTGATCGCTTCATCAATGACTTGCTCACCATTCATACCCGGGTCGAGCTTTTCGGTCACGAATATCGCCGAGAGGAGGGCGTAGGAACGGTTGACCAGCGTCAGGGCAATCGTGCTCTCGTCACCAGAAGCATAGGCAAGATCGAGCGCCTCTGTCAGCATCTGCGATGCCAAGGCTCTCTCGTTGCAAATGACCAGCGCCACGGCCTTGCAGTTCAGCGCAAACGACTGAAGTGCGGGATCACCCGTTCGCGAGGCGATAACCACAGACTCACTGGAGGTCTCAAAGCTAATGTCGCTCAGCCCCAGTTCCAAAATCAGCCAAGAATAAACCGCCAGCGATAGCGCATGGCCCCAGTCGTTCTCGGTCTGCGAGAAATAATTGCGAGCTGCGTCAGCGGCCTGAACGCCTTCTTTGGGATAGCCCAACTGCAAGCAGAACCATCCGATACACCGGTTGCATTCCGCCTCAGCCTCGGCATCGCCAACAGCTTGCGCTTCGGCCAACAACGCGCGCGCTTGTGCCAGCCCCTCAAACGAGCGACCAACACGTCCATGGTCCCAGCACTCTCGGGCGAGCTCTACCAGCTGCTTTTTTGAAACGTCGTTCAATAAACCCTCCGATAGAGCTAACCTGACCGACTTATGTAAATAAATTTAGAAATAAAAATCAAAAATCTACATCAGATGACAAGAGACTGTCTGCGCCACTAAAATACTTCCCTACAACATCGGCCGAATGCTAATCGGAACTGATTTAAAAGCGGGCGTCTTACTGCGCGGATCAACTTCCGTCCCCACGAGCACATTGGCCTCGGGGTAATAAGCCATGGCGCTTCCTGCCGGCAGATCGAAGCTGGTCGCAAAGCCAACCATTTCGCCAGCCTCTGAAGAAACGGCAATTCGCTCCCCTTCGCTGACCCCAAAACGTGCCATGTCTTGCGCATTGAGAAACACCGAATAGCGCCCCGCCTTGCCGCGATAACTGTCCTCTTCCTCATAGATAATGGAATTGAACTGCCCCTCGCTGCGCACGGTCGCGAGCATCAACTGATCTGGCCTCATCGCCGGAATTGGCGTCACCACAAAATGCGCCTTGCCATCCACCGTGCCGAAACTTGGCGTGTGCATGACCCGGTTCTGGATATGGAATTCGCGCTTAGCGACATCAATATCGGCCAAGCCCTCCATGCCCGGAACAATGGCCGCAATGGCGTCGCGAATTTTGCTGTGCTTGGAAAAGCCGTCAAAATCAATTGGACTGTCCGGCAGCATCCGCTGACCCAATTGCCCCAAAATCCAGCTTTCCGGACGCACTGTTTCTATGCGTTCAATGCCGCCGTCCGAGAGGCGAACGAAGTTGAACATCGACTCTTGCGTTGTCGGTTCCCATTCTTCGTCGCGCGCCGTTACCGGCAAGATCATCACCTCACCATCGCCCAGCCCATGAACATGGCCCTGATTGAGCGTCGTGGTCAGAAACAGCTTGAACCCAATATTGCCCATGGCCCGGCTGGAAAATGCTGTGTCTGGCGTCGCCGCCCACAGATTGCCGCCCATAATCACAGCGGCATCAATTTCCCCCGCCTCTGCGCGCTTCATGCACGCCATGGTGTCGAGACCCTTCTCCTCAGGGAAGGTGACACCAAAAGCCTCCTCCATTTTGGCCAACACATCCTTGGCCAAAACAGGCTTCACACCAATCGTACCAATGCCCTGCACATTGGAGTGCCCGCGCAGTGGCAACAGACCCGCGAAGCGTTTGCCCAACATGCCGCGCACCAGAGCAAGGTTTGAAATCGCCTCAACATTGGCAACGCCATGAACATGGTGGGTCATCCCCATGCCCCAGGCAAAAACCGCGTGTTTGGCCCGCCCATAATTGGCCGCCACCCGTTCAATCTCTTCTCGCGCAATCCCGCAGGCCGAAACGATCTCGTCCCAGCTCAGCCCCTCAAGATCGCTCCTGAAAACCTCGAACTCGGCGCTATGGGCTCGGATAAAGTCCGCGTCCTCGGTCCCCTGCTCAAGCACGGCCTTGGCCAGTCCCTTGAACAGCGCGATGTCCGAGCCGATACGCGGCTGCAAATAGTCTGACGCAATATCGCTCCCGCCCTTGAGCATGGACATCGGCGATTTCGGCACCGCAAACTTGACCAGACCCGGCTCCTTGGCCGGGTTGATCACAATCACCTGCCCACCCCGCTCGCGGCAGTTCTTGAGCATATGAATAAAGCGCGGGTGGTTAGACGATGGATTGGCCCCGATGACAAAGATCAAATCGGTCCCGGTCAAATCCTCTAATTCAACGGTTGCCGTGCCCTTGCCGATTGTCGTCACAAGGCCCTCGCTGGTCGCCTGATGGCAATAATAGGAGCAATTGTTGACGTTGTTGGTCCCATAGGCCCGCGCCAGCAATTGAAACAGGAACCCAGCCTCATTCGAGCTGCGGCCGGATGAATAGAAGAATGTGCGCCGCGGGTCGGTCTCGGCCAAACGGTGTGCTGCATGCTCAAGCGCACTGTCCCAATCGATTGGCACAAACCTGTCTGATCCGGCGCGACGGAACAACGGCGTCCCCAAACGCCCCAGATGCTCCATTTCCTTGCCGGTCAGTTCGCCCAACTCAGCAATGGTGTGTTCAAAAATTGGATGTGGAATAGCGGGCTGGATATCAGTCGATTGCGCCTGCACACTCTTGTTGCAAACCGATGGAAACTCATCGAGTTCGTTGGTCATGCCGCCGTGCTGGCCACCCATGCCATAGGCGCAGGCCTTGCACGTGTTCTTGGCCGTAAGTGCCTTGGTCGCTTTGCCCACCCCCATCTTGCCGATGGTTGAGAGCGTATAGAGCACCTTCTTGGGGCCACCGCCCACAATTGCACTGGTATCGGCCACGAAACTTACCCTCCCCCGAAACAGGTGCGGCTATCCTCATGCCCTGGCGAGGCAGACGCAAGTGCTGGCTGCACGAGTTTGAGAAGTGAGGATGGTTTTGATTTTCAAGAAAACCCGCCCCGATCTGTTCCCGTTCCCTCCGTTGAACAAATCGGGGCGTTAAGCCCGGGCGCCCTTATCACCCGAGCCGGGTAACTGAAAACTCAGTGGAGGCAACTGCTACATGCTCATTGCCCTGCACGCCATTGGCCAAAAGGTTAGTGCGCCATCAGAAAAACCTAGGCCCTGAACCTGTGCAAGCATTTTCAAACAAAATCGCCGCGAAAATCTTTTGCTGCCTATTTCCTGCGCTTTGTGCTGCCTTTTTGAAGGCCACAAAACCGAGAAGGGCCGGCCACAGGCCGACCCTCTTTTGCTGCTGTTTTGCTCTTTTAATAAACGAACATCGTCAGCTGCGAGCCATTGCGATGAACTGCAAACACTCTGTCTGGCTTGTGCGAGGTTCGGCTCAGCGAAGCATTGAGCAATGCATCACCCGAAACCGCATATTGAAGATTTGGGGCCATGCCGGTCTGGGCCATGGCCGACTTCAGCCAGTTGCGCAGTTCTGGACAGACATTGACCTTCTGCACCTGCACGTTGCTCGCACGGTTCCAACCGTCAAACTTAGTGCCCTGCATCATCTGTGCGAGCTGACCGCTCGAAACGCCATTGCAGACGATCCCTGCAGCACCGGGGCCGCCGCTACCGTTTCGACCGCCTGCGCCAAGCGCACCAAAGTTGATGACCTGCATCCCGCCACCAGCACCAGGTGCGCCCGGATTACCGGGAGTACCCGGCCCGCCAGGACCACCAGGACCACCAGGGCCTCCTGGGCCACCCGGAAGGATACCGATGCTCACAACGTCTGGCCCAAGCAGGCCAACGTCAACAAGCGTCGTTCCACCCAGACCAACATTAGCATTGATGCCACCGCTGGTGTTCACATTAGCCGTAACGGCGCCATTGCCGATGTTGGCATCGAGCAAGCCGCCACCGCCACCACCAAGACCGACGTCAATCAACGCCCCCGTATCCGCATCGCCAGAACTAACGCCAACGAGACCGCCAACATTAAGGCCACCACCGGAATCCGAGCTGGAGCCTCCACCTCCGCCCAAACCGCCGGTAACAGTCTCGGTGACCGAGCTCAGTGTGTCCGTGACACCGCTGAGCAAGCCACCGCCACCGCTATCACTTCCGCCGCCACCAAGAAGACCTCCCAAAAGTCCCTGAGAATGTGCCGGAATAACCGATCCTACCATCAGCGCCGCAGACAGTAGGGCAATGCCCATTTTCGTCATGATCAACTCCCGTAAGCGCGAAACACGCTATACGGATAAATCCGCATGAATACTTATGTTGCATCACGAAGATCCAAGCTAAAAACACAGAAATCAAAGAGTAACGACACTCAATTCAACTTAATTCAAATGCAATTCAGATTGAATTCTCAATTCACTACGCCCTTAGTAAAAGAGCGCGAAGTCGAAACTTCGCGCTCCTGGGAACTGAGCAAGGAGCGTCAGCCTCACTCACTTCACCCTCTTAAGGCCGACAGATCGCCAGCCTATTTTATGTCGGGGATTGGTAGATTTCCGAAGGCCACGCTGGCGCTAAACATCCCGCAAAACCGTGCAACTGCAGATCCCAATAAAAACGCCCGGTCGAAACCGGGCGCTTTTAACGGAGTGTGATGGGTTACTGAACCCAACCACCGTCCTTGCACTGCTCAAGAGTGATCCCGCTGAGATCAATCGTGGTTGTGGCCTGAGCTAAACCCTCGGCAGGCGGCTTGTCGCCATCAGTTGGCTCTGCATTCGGCAGCGCCCCAGCGGCAGCGTCGCTCAGAGTATTCTTATCAGTCGAGTTCATTTCTGAGGAAGCCCCTGCAGCGAGAGCGATTTCATCGCATTTGGCCTGCACAGCAGCCACATCGCCTTCAATCACGGGATTACCAGAGATGGTCTTGGCGTCTTGCGCCATCGCTGGAACGACCATCATGCCAACAGTTAGTGCAAAAATTGAAATTGCTGATTTCATATGCATTTTAGTGTCCTGTATGGTGTTTCGTACAAGAGCTCTTGCTCGTCCGACAAATGGTAGTGCGGTCAAAACGTTCCGATGGGTGCGATCACGGCAGAAAAACTGATCTATGCTGACCTTCAACGAGCTCGCGGCATTGGCCGGGTCTCGACGAAACAATTCGGCGGTCGGACGCATTTAGCCAGCTTGTACCAAGATGGCTGCGCCAAGATCCGCCTGCCAAAAACTCATTCACAATCGCTGGAAGCAGTGCTGATCAACACTGCTGGCGGCATCACCGGTGGCGATCAAATTGAGTGGGAAGCGTCCGTCGAAGCAGATGGCCACCTCGTTCTGACCACCCAAGCCTGCGAACGCAGCTATCGCTCCACCGGCCAAACGGCCCGTATCCAGACCACTCTTGAAGTTGGTGAAAACGCCCATCTCGATTGGCTCCCGCAAGAGACGATCCTGTTTGAAGCCAGCAAGCTCTCCCGCCGCCTCAACATTCAGCTGGCAGAAGGGGCGACCCTCACCGCCATTGAGGCGATATTACTCGGTCGCGAGGCGATGGGCGAAGATGCACGCGACGCCGAACTCTCCGACAACTGGCGCATCTATCGCTGTGGTCGGCTGATCCACGCCGAAGCCACCAAACTGACCGGCACCGCTGCCGAGCGCGATGCTAACGCCCTTTTGTCCGGAGCGCGCGCCTTCGCCTCGATTGTACATATTACCAAGACCAGCGAGGAAGCCGACCGTATCGCTGACCGCCTCCGCGCCATCATCGCTCCACACAGCCGCACTGCCATATCGGCCAATGGCGAGCGCGTCGTCCTGCGTGCGGCAGCGCCCTCAGGGATAGAATTGCGCCGAAACATCGTTCCTATCCTCGCAAATCTCACCGCAACCGGGACCCTACCCCGCCTTTGGCATCTCTAGGAAACGCCGATGAACCTCACGCCTCGCGAAAAAGACAAATTGCTCATTGCCATGGCTGCCATCGTGGCGCGTCGCCGCCTTGAGCGTGGGGTCAAACTCAACCACCCCGAAGCAATCGCCCTGATCACCGATTTCGTCGTCGAAGGTGCTCGTGATGGCCGCCCCGTCTCGGAGCTCATGGAAGCAGGCGCTCACGTCATCACCCGCGATCAGGTGATGGAGGGCATCCCCGAGATGATCCACGACATTCAGGTCGAAGCGACATTCCCCGACGGCACCAAGCTCGTCACCGTGCATCAACCCATTCGGTAAGGCCGTACCATGCTCAAACGCCTTCTTCTTGCCCTAGCCGTTTCAACGATCGCCACCGTCCCGGCATTCGCCCACCTCGACCCAGAGGCTCATGGCTCCTTCGCTGCGGGCTTCAGCCACCCCCTGTTCGGCCTCGACCACATCCTGGCGATGATCGCCGTTGGGCTGTGGGCGGCACAGCAATCAGGTCGCGCCATCTGGCTCGTTCCAGCCGCGTTCGTTGGGACCATGGCGCTCGGCTTCCTCGCAGCTGTCCTCGGCATGCCCCTCCCCTTGGTTGAGCCGGTCATTCTTGCCTCGGTCATATTCATCGGCCTCGGCCTTGCCTTGGCCCTCCCCGTGCCACCAGTCGCTGTGGCGGGCCTTGTGGCCTTCTTCGCCTTCTTCCACGGCCACGCTCACGGTGGGGAATTGGGTGCGGCTGGCGCATCGCAATTCGCGCTAGGCTTTATTGTCGCAACTGCTATTTTGCACGCCGTCGGTATTGGGGCCGCTCAGTTGTTTGCGCGACTGTCCGCTCCCCTTGCGACGCGTCTGGTCGGCGCAACCACAGCATTCGCGGGTGCGTGGCTTGCATTTGCATAAGGAGTCGTGATGATCCCCGGTGAAGTCATTCCTGCAAGCGGCGAGATTGAGCTCAATCGTGGCGCAGTGCAGATCACCCTCGAAGTTGCAAATGCGGGTGATCGGCCCATCCAAGTTGGCTCGCACTACCACTTCTACGAAACGAACCCAGGCCTGCTGTTTGATCGTCAGCAGGCGCGTGGCATGCGCCTCGACATACCAGCGGGCACGGCGGTGCGTTTCGAACCCGGACAGGCGCGAGAGGTCAAACTCGTGCCCATCTCCGGCGACCGCAAAATCTATGGCTTTCGCCAATCCGTCATGGGCGCCCTGTAAACGCCCAATTCCTTAAACTCGATGTGCGCTGCACACGACCGGCAAAGAAAATGACCCAGGAAACAATCAACGAAAACAATAAAGAAGCGTTCTTCAAGCGTCATTTCATTGCCGTGATCGAGGACTTGAAGGAAAATGGCTTCAACGACGGCGAAGCCATGGCCATGATTGGCTCTCTAGCGCTCACCGTGTCTGAAGGTCTCGGACACAAAAAATGGAGCGAAGCGAAGGCCGCGTGCACTCGCGAGCAATATGACGCTCTGCTCCTGACCTTCCAGCAGCAGGGCGAAAAGGCCCATGCCGAAGGATTGAGCAAGCAGGCCTACGCCATCCAAACGCTCTCCACCGCACTCGTGGCCGCGACCCAGCGCAAAGACCCACACATCGCGCAGGGCGAGCCCCTGCTCGACGACATCATCGATGAAGCGATCACCTTCTACGAAACCTTCAAAGACACAACGGTCAACTGATTCAGAGCTGGCGCAAGCCAGCTCTCTTGTTTTCAGCCGCCAAACCGGCCAATCTGAGCCTTGGGAAGCTTCTGTTCCGGGCTCATACGGGACTCAAAATGCCAGCACGTATCTCGCGCGCCAGCTATGCCGACATGTACGGCCCGACCACCGGCGATAAAGTCCGGTTGGCGGATACGGAACTCTTCATTGAGGTGGAGAAGGACTTCACCACCTATGGTGAAGAGGTCAAGTTCGGTGGCGGTAAAGTCATCCGCGATGGCATGGGCCAATCGCAGCGCACCCGCGCTCAGGGCGCCGTTGATACGGTCATCACCAACGCACTCATCGTCGATCACACCGGCATCTATAAAGCCGATGTTGGCCTTAAGAATGGCGTCATCTCCGGCATTGGCAAAGCGGGTAATCCCGACACCCAGCCGGGTGTAGACATCATCATCGGCCCTTCAACCGAGGCGATCGCTGGCGAGGGTAAAATCCTCACTGCCGGCGGCATGGACGCCCATATCCACTTCATCTGCCCCCAGCAGATCGAGGAAGCGCTGATGAGCGGCGTCACCACCATGCTCGGCGGCGGCTCCGGCCCGGCTCATGGCACGCTCGCTACCACCTGCACTGGCGCTTGGCACATCGAACGCATGATCGAAAGCTTCGACGCCTTCCCGATGAACCTTGCCCTCGCTGGCAAGGGCAATGCTGCCGTGGCCGCCCCGCTCGAAGAAATGATCCTCTCCGGCGCCTCCTGCCTCAAGCTGCACGAAGACTGGGGCACGACCCCGGCCACCATCGACAACTGCCTCTCGGTAGCTGACGATTACGACGTGCAGGTGATGATCCACACCGACACGCTCAATGAATCTGGCTTCGTCGAAGACACGGTCGGCGCCTTCAAGGGCCGCACCATCCACGCCTTCCACACCGAAGGCGCGGGCGGCGGTCACGCTCCGGACATTCTCAAAGTCGCGGGCCTGCCCAACGTCATTCCCTCCTCGACCAATCCGACCCGTCCGTACACGGTCAACACCATTGCCGAGCATCTCGACATGCTCATGGTGTGTCACCACCTTGATCAATCGATCCCGGAAGACGTCGCCTTCGCCGAAAGCCGCATCCGTAAGGAAACCATCGCGGCCGAAGATATTCTGCACGACATGGGCGCGCTCTCGATCATTTCCTCCGACAGCCAGGCCATGGGCCGCGTCGGCGAGGTGCTGATCCGCACATGGCAGACCGCCGATAAAATGAAGCGCCAGCGCGGTCGCCTGCCGGAAGAAACCGGCGATAACGACAATTATCGCGTCCGCCGCTACATCGCTAAATACACCATCAATCCAGCCATCGCCCACGGCATGAGCCAGCACATCGGCTCAATCGAAGTCGGCAAGCGCGCCGACCTCGTCCTATGGAACCCAGCCTTCTTCGGCGTCAAACCTGAAATGATCCTGCTCGGCGGCTCAATTGCAGCAGCGCCAATGGGCGACCCAAACGCCTCCATCCCGACCCCGCAACCGATGCACTATCGCCCCATGTTCGCCGCCTATGGCAAATTGGCCTCACGCTCCTCGGTCGTATTCATCTCACAAGCCGCCCATGACGCTGGGCTGCGCAACCGCCTCGGCGTCGACAAACAGCTTCTTCCGGTCTCCAACACGCGTGGCGGCATCGGCAAAGCCGCGATGAAGCTCAACACCGCGACACCGAACATCGAAGTGCATCCTGAGACCTATGAAGTGCGGGCCGACGGCGTCTTGCTCACCTGCGAGCCCGCAACAATACTCCCTATGGCACAACGGTATTTTCTCTTCTAAGTCTGTTTGACACACCCCCCTCGCTGCCGCACATTGCTGCCGTTGCGAGGGAGGTGCGCCATGTCTAAGTCCAAAGGATTCCCCAAGAATCCCGCACAGGCGCTGCGAGCCCAAGAACTCCTCACGGCGCTGCAACAGCTTACGGCCGCCAATGATTGGAAACGCGCCGCTCCGCTCAGCCTTGAGCTCACCCGCATTGCGCCAGAGCTGACAGAGGCCCATGATATCATGGGCCGCGTCGCCTTCCAAACAACCGCCTTCGATATTGCTGAAACCTGCTTTGAACGCGCTGTTGCGCTCGGGCCAGTCAACGCCATGCGGCTGCACGCTTGGGCCACCGCGCTCATCGCCCGTGGCAATTTCAAAGCCGCTGAAAAGGCGCTGGAGCGCGCGCTCGTCTTCCGCCCCAAAGACCCGCAGATCTCCTGCGATCTGGCCGACGCCTATCTTGCCCAAGACCGCTCGAGCGACGCCTTCAAGCTCTTCCGCTCGGTCGCCAAGCAAAACCCAGCCAACAGTTATGCCCGCCATATGCTGTCGGCGCTGTCAGACGCGCGCCAGCCAGATCGGACCTATGTCACAAATCTCTTCGACAGCTACGCGCCCATGTTCGATCAGCACCTAACGGGCGCGTTGCACTACCGCATCCCAGAAATTGTGGCCGAGGCCGTAACGCCCTACAGCCCCTTCGCATCGGTACTCGACCTCGGCTGTGGCACCGGTCTCATCGCGGAAGCGCTCAAAGGCAAATATGCAGCAATCGACGGCGTCGATCTCTCGCCCCGTATGATTGAGAAGGCGACAGAACGGAGCCTCTACCGAACCCTCACGACGGGCGACTGCGTCGACGCTCTCAAAGCCAGTGCCGAGCTGGCATCGACCTATGACCTAATAGCAGCGCTTGATCTGCTCATCTACATCGGCCCCGCCGAAGACTTGTTCCAAGCCGTAGCCACAAAACTCAGCCCAAAGGGTCTCTTCGTCTTCACCACCGAAGCCGCGGACGACACAGGAATAGTCATCCGATCCAGCGGGCGTTTCGCCCACTCGTCTCAGTACATCCGCTCGTGCTTGGCCGCCAATAGGCTCGTTGTGCTGGACCAACAGCATCACACGATCCGGCTCGAACACGAAAAACCAATCCCCGGCGAAGTCTATATTTGCCGACGAAACTGAACTTGCCTAATCCACGAATAGCCATGATTGTATGTCCGTGATTGGGCTATTCGCATCAACCGCGTGATTGGAGAGTTCCTTGACAGTGATCCGCATAATTTCGGCCATCGGCCTTATCTTAGCCAGCACTGGCGCGGTTCTCAGCCAAGACGCTGTGGCCCCTGAAGAAGTTCCCGCAGCGACAGCTCCCGCGCTCAACACGGCAGGCGTTTCGCTGACCATCTCCATCGATACCGCAGGCGACATTGACCGGAAAATGGTCAGCTATGCCTGCGAGAACGGCGTCACCCTGCCCGTTCAATATATCAATGCCGCGCCGAACTTCCTCGCAATCGTGCCGGTAGACGGCGCAAATCTGGTGATGGTCACCACCCTATCCGGCTCGGGGGCACGATATGTCGCTGGTCCATATGAGTGGTGGAGCACAGGGGATGACGCGACCTTGCGAGACCTTATGCAGGATGAGGATAGTGACCCACTCCTCAGCTGCACCGCTGTCGTAAACACTCCATAAAAACCGGAGGGGGAGGCGATGGACTTAGAAAGTCACACTGTCGACCTCTTCGCTCATACCCGCATCGTGATTGGCATGGTGATCGGTCTGGGGATCACCCGGACCCTTCTCACCTTCGCCAATATCATTCAAACACCGAAGACCCACACCAGATCGCTGCTCCACCTGCTATGGCTCGGGGCCATGCTCGTTGAGCTGGCCCTATTCTGGTACATCCACATTGAACTGGTTCTGCTGCCGCATTGGAACTTCGGCTATTTCGCCTTCTATGTCGGCTATGCGATCGTGCTCTATATGCAGACGGCTCTGCTAACCTCAGACAGAGCACCAGACCATGGTGGCTATCAGGAATTCTTCATTGAGCGGCGCCACTGGTTCTTTGGCTTCTTCATCGCAAGCCAAGTCTTTGATATCTTGGATACAATCTTCCTAGCGCCAAAAGAACAGTTGGAACCGGCCGACCTGATTGTTGGCGGCGTCTTTATCGTTCTAGGCCTCGCTGGATGGATATCGAAGAAGAGGCGTGTCCATTACACCATTATCACGCTGCACATGCTGGGCTTGGCCATTGTGAGCTTCTTCTATGCGATTGAAACAATCTAGCGCTCAGACAAAATAATAAATGTTCAATACTAAGCCATTAGGCTTGGTCCTTGGGTATATAGCTCTCGTGCATTGAGCCATGCCGCAAGGATAACCATGGAACACTTGACGTCTTCCGAAATCTTCCTTCACGTCCGAGTACTTCTCGGCACGGTGATCGGCCTGGGTCTCGCCCGTTTGATCATGACCGTCGCTGGCATCATTCAGCACCCCAAGCGCGCAAGATCCTCACTCCTGCACATGCTCTGGGTGTTCTCCATGATCATCGAGCTGGTGCTCTTCTGGTGGTGGGAACTCTCCCTCTACTCAGTTCACGAGTGGACCTTCGGCGTCACCGGCTTCCTCGTCATCTATGCGATGCTGCTCGTTCTCATCGCCACCATTCTCGCGCCCGACCACATTTCTGAATATTCTGGCTACGAGGACTTCTTCCTCAAACGCCGTCGTTGGTTCTTCGGCCTCTTCGCCGTCGTCGCCATCTTCGACGTTATCGACAACGCCATCAAAGGCGGGGTCTACAGCGCACGCTTTGGCGATGGTTATGCCGTGCAGGCCGGAACTGGCATCATTGTTGCTTTGATTGCGTGTTACAGTAGCAATCGCGCCCTCCATCTCACGATCGTGGGGCTGCATTTCGTCTATCAAGCCTATCTGATGAGCAAGTACTTCAACGGCTAGCTCACGACGAGGAACATTCATGCGCCGAGTGACCGACATCATCCCCTCCGATCCGTCAGCCACCCCGCCCTATGACAACATAAAGCTCGAACACGCTGAGCGTCGTCTGCGGCGCAAGGTGTTGCGCCTCTCTGGAGGCGATGAAGTCCTCATCGACCTGCCGCAAACCACAACACTTGATCACACCAACCTACTCTTGCTGGACGACGGACGCACCGTCAGCATTATTCCGGCCGAGGAACTTCTCTACGAAATTCGGGCCAAAGACCCGACCCACCTCATCCGTCTGGGCTGGCATATCGGTAACCGCCATACCCCCGCCCAACTAGAAGAAACCCGCATCCTGATTCAGCGCGATCACGTCCTCAAAACCATGCTCGAAGGCTTGGGCGCGACAGTCACCAATGTGAGCGAGCCCTTCTTCGCTGAGCACGGCGCTTATCACAGCCACGCGCATGCCGATGCAGGCCACGCCCTCCTCGCCAAACGCTCATGACCTCAGACCTGCAAAAGCTCCTGACTTGGTTGTCCCCGGCCTTCCCAGTGGGCGCATTTGCTTGGTCTGCTGGTCTCGAAACAGCCATTGTGCAGGGCACAGTTAGAGATCGCGCCACGACAGAGGAATGGGTAGCAGCAACGCTCGAACACGGCGGCATCAAGACCGACGCGATCCTCCTCGCGCATGCCCATCGCTCTCATGCCGATCAGGCGACACTGCGCGACTTGGCCGACTTGTGCCTGGCCCTCACCCCAGCGCGGGAGCGCCACGCCGAGACGGTCCTAACCGGCAACGCCTTCGTGCTGGCGAGCGCCGCCTGGCCGACTGAGAGCCCTCTCGCCCTGCCAAAACCCTGTCCCTATCCAATAGCGATAGGGGCAACAGCCGGTGCACACGGCATCGACGCCCTGGCCACACTTACCGCCTTCCTCACCAGCACAGTGCACAGCCAAGTGTCTGTCGCCGTGCGCCTCGTCCCGATTGGTCAAAACGATGGCCTCGCCATCATGGCGAGCCTCGAACCCAGAATTCTCAAATTGGCCGAAATTTGCTTGGCAGCAACACTGGACGATATCGGTTCGGTAGCCTATTGCGCAGACATCGCACAGATGCAGCACGAGACTCTGGGCACGAGGATATTCCGATCATGAGCATGTTGATTGCCGCTTTTGTTTGTATCGCCCTCTTGGCGATCTCCGTCTCCCACTTCGTCTGGGGCGTCGGCCTGTCTTGGCCCTTGAAGAACCGCAAACTACTTGCGCAAACCGTCGTCGGCTTTACTGGCGTTGAGAAAATGCCAAACCCATTGCTGACCTTGGCCGTTGCCATCGGCACCTTCTATGCGGCCTTCATCGCCCTCGCGATGGCCGATCATGACGGTGGCGGCACCAATCTCAATCTTGTCGGCGGCGTCATTGCCGTGATCTTTCTGGCCCGCGGCATCGTTGGCTACACACCCAAGTGGCAAGCCATAACCGCCGAACCCATTTTCCGCTTCAACGACAAGCGCGTATATTCGCCACTCTGCCTGTTTATTGGGCTGGGGTTCCTGTCGCTCATCCTCCTTCGCCTCATCTAGTCTCTCGGAGCACGCAATGTCCAAAAGCCTACACGGTCCCCTTCGCATTGGTATTGGTGGACCGGTAGGCTCGGGCAAAACCACCTTGTGCGAGATGCTCCTCAAGGCCATGCGCGACCGCTATTCCATGGCAGTCGTGACCAACGACATCTACACCCAAGAAGACGCGCTGATCCTCGCCCGGGCTCAGGCCATCTCCGAGGATCGCATCGTTGGCGTTGAAACCGGTGGCTGCCCGCACACCGCTATCCGCGAAGACGCCTCTCTCAACCTCGCCGCCATCGACGCGCTCAACGAAAAATTCCCCGAGCTCGACATCATTCTTATAGAGAGTGGCGGCGACAACCTTGCGGCAACCTTCTCGCCTGATCTTGCGGACCTCACCATCTACGTCATCTCCGTCGCCCAAGGCGAAAAGATCCCACGCAAGGGTGGCCCCGCCATTTCGCGCTCCGACCTCTTGGTCATCACCCACACCGACCTCGCGCCCTATGTCGGTGCCAGCCTTGCGGTTATGGACAGCGACACGCAAAAAATCCGCGACGGTCGCCCCTATGTCTTCACCGACCTCCTGCGCCGCGAAAGCCTCGACCAGATCATCGGCTTCATCGAAAAGCACGGCGGCTTCACCGCCGAGGCAGCCGAGTAATGAAAAGCGCAGCGCCCTACCTCAGATTGCGTAAGGCGCTGATCGCTCCCCTTCCCGCGCCCATCTGGCCGACGGGCCTCGTCAAGGCGACGCTGTCTCACGTCCCTCCCGAGGCAGTCCATAAGCTCCTCAAGGCAACCTTCCGCGACATAGCAAAGCCTTGTTCTGCTTGGTATGCAGCGCTGTCTACCGACGAAGAGTACGATCCCGCATTAGCGATCCTCGCGCTCGGACCTGACGGCACAGTCGCGGGCTATATCCAAAGCTGGACTTCGGGCTTCGTCAAAGACCTCGTGGTGGCCCCAGAGCATCGCCGTCAGAACATCGGCACTTTGCTCATGGCCGAAACCTTCGCGCTATTCGCCGCGCGCGGCCTCTCTCACGTTGACCTCAAGGTCGAACGCAAAAACAAACCCGCGCAGAAGTTCTACGCGGGCTTGGGCATGATTGAGGTGCTTGATTAGCCTGCAGCAGGCCGAACGAGCACCACCACCGAACGCGGCGGCAGGGTCACAGTCGCGCCTGAAAACGGCACATCCGCATTCGTATCGGACTGAATACCCACCGCCCATTCACCTTCTGGAATGTGCGCGACAACGGGTTCAATCTTTCGATTGTACCAGATGATCACCTCATCTTCCTTATGGCGCAAATGCTGGCCGAGAACCGAAGCGCTGCTGTCGTTCCAGTCGCCCTCATTCATTTCGCGACCATCAGGGTGCATCCACACAACATCGCGCACGCCATTCTTGTCGTGCCCGGTCAGGAAGTGGTCGTGATGGATCGCCACGTGATCCCGGCGGAAATGATTGAGCGCGGCGACATAGTTGACGAGGTCCCCGTCGACATTGTCCCAATCGACCCAGGTAATCTCATTGTCCTGCGCATAGGCATTATTATTGCCATGCTGGGTGCGATACATCTCATCGCCCTGCTGGATCAGCGGCACACCGCGCGAGAAGAACAGGGTCGCTAGCATGGCTCGCACATCGCGCTTCCGCGCCGCGACAATCCCCGCGTCGTCCGTTTCGCCTTCGACGCCACAGTTCCACGACAGATTATGGCTGTGCCCGTCGCGGTTCTCTTCCCCGTTCGCCTCATTGTGCTTGTCGTGGTAGCTCACCAAGTCCCTCAGTGTGAACCCGTCGTGCACGGCCAGCATATTGACCCCGTGGCTCGGCTTGCGCCCCGCCACGTCAAAAATCTCAGCCGAGCCTGAAACCTTCCCGGCAAGCGCACCCAAGGCATGGCTCTCGCCCTTCCAGAAGCCACGGATTTCGTCGCGATAAGTGTCGTTATGCTCGGCAAACTCCTTGCCGAACTGACCCACCGCATAGCCACCCGGACCCGGATCCCACGGCTCAGCCACCAAAATGCATTTGGACAGAACCGGGTCTTGCTTGATCTTACGCAGCATCTCCGCGTCCGCGTTAAAGCCCGGATCACGCCCCAGTACCGTCGCCAGATCGAAGCGGAAGCCGGAAACCCCGCATTCCTCGACATAGTAACGCAGGCTGTCGATCACCAACCGCTGCACCGCCGGATGATCACAGCGCAGCGTATTGCCCGTGCCCGTGTCATTGACGAGGTGCTTCTTCCCATCAACTTCCACGAAGCGATAATAGGTCTGCGGATCAAGCCCCATCATCGACAGGATCGGCCCTTGCTGGTCACCCTCACCGGTGTGGTTATAGACCACGTCAAGGATCACCGAGATATTGGCCTTGCGATAGGTGTCCGTCATCACCCGCATCTCTTGCGGCCCACGCGGCGCGAGGCGCGGATCAACGGCAAAATAGGCCACGGGATTATAGCCCCAGGCATTGGTCAGCCCAAGCGCCGGAAGGTGCCCCTCATCAATCCAGGCCGCTGTCGGCATGAGCTGGATCGTATCGACGCCGATATGCTTGAAATGGTCGACCACCCACTTGGTCGTCAGCGCCGCAATAGTGCCGCGCAACGGTCCCTGCACGCTGGGGTGGCGCATGGTGAAGCCACGAACATTGAGTTCGTAATAAAGGCTCGGCGCCTTCTTGCGTGGCACGGCCGGCTCATTGCTCGCGCCCGGCACAATCGCTTTCGGCACCAGCGGAGCGGTATCCACCGCCTCGTCTCGTTCGAGACGCAGCTTTGGCGAGCGCACAAACACCCGATCCAAAATCCGCGCATAGGGGTCAACGAGCAGCTTGTTGGGGTCAAAGAAAAAGCCCTGATCGGGCTCATAAGGCCCGTCAGCGCGCAAGCCATAGCGCGCTCCGGGTCCAATATTGGCGATCAATGCCGCCCTGATGTTGTCCTGATGAACATCAAGCTCAAAGCGCTCGATCTCTTCGTCCAGTTCATTGAACAGACAAACCCAGATCGCCGTGGCGCTTTCGGAGTAAACGGCAAAGTTCACTCCGTCAGCGGTCACGGTTGCACCCAGGTGCTCGATACGACCAGCACCAGGCACCAGTTCCGGCTTCGATGCGAGAGCCAGATTAGGTGATAACGGTGGGAGCGTCCCGTCCAGTTCGGCTCCGGATTCCTGCGATGGCATCTGCGATCCCGATAAGTTCTGCAAGGGCGACTTGAGTGTCGAGATCGTGGTTTCCATCGGCTGCCTCATAGCGTTCAATATAGAGACGCAACGTAGCACCAACGGTCCCGGTTCCTGACAAACGCAGGACCAATCGCGACCCGTCCGTAAAACCGATCCTCACACCCTGCTTGGCGCTGGTCGAACCATCGACAGGATCGAGATAGCTAAAGTCATCGGCATAGGCGACCTGCAGATCATCGCCCAATACCTGACCGACCAGACCCGGCAGCTTGGCGCGCAGATCATCAACCAGCGTGTTGGCAATCCCAGCATCGACTTCTTCATAGTCGTGACGGGTGTAATAATTGCGGCCGTAGGTCTTCCAGTGCTCGCGCACGATCTCATCGACGCCCTGCTTACGCACGGCAAGAATGTTCAGCCACAGCAGCACAGCCCAAAGGCCATCCTTCTCGCGAACATGATCCGAGCCGGTTCCGGCGCTCTCTTCCCCGCAGATAGTCACGCGGCCAGCATCAAGCAGATTGCCGAAGAATTTCCAGCCCGTTGGCGTCTCATGCATTTCAATGCCGAGCTTCTCGGCCACACGATCCGCCGCCGCACTCGTCGGCATGGAGCGTGCAATCCCCGCGATGCCCTTCTTATAGCCCGGCGCCAAATGCGCATTGGCCGCCAGCAGCGCCAGCGAGTCCGAGGGCGTCACAAAACGCTTCTTGCCGATGATGAGGTTACGGTCCCCGTCACCATCCGAAGCCGCGCCAAAATCTGGCCCTGCATCGGTCATCAGCAGATCATGCATGTCCTTACAGTACACAAGGTTCGGATCGGGGTGCCCGTCGTCAAACGACGGCGACGGCGTACCATTGATAACCGTGCCCTTGGGCGCACCCAGCATGTCCTCAATGATCTTGTGCGCATAGGGGCCAGTCACCGCCGACATCGCATCAAAGGTCATGCGGAAACCGCCCTTGAACATCGCTCGGATCGCGTCGAAGTCGAAAAGGCCCTCCATCAGCTTGGCATAGTCGGCGACCGGATCGATCACCTCTACCACCATGTCACCCACCTTCTGGGTGCCAATCGTGCCGAGATCAATGTCCGCCGCGTCGACGCTCTTATAGCTGTCGATGACCTTCGAGCGCGCATAAACCGCGTCGGTAATCTTCTCCGGCGCTGGCCCACCATTGCCAATGTTGTACTTGATGCCGAAGTCACCATCCGGCCCGCCCGGATTGTGCGAAGCGGACAGAACGAGTCCACCAAACGCCTTATAGTGGCGGATCACATGGCTCGCTGCCGGGGTAGAGAGCAGTCCGCCCTGCCCGACAAGCACCTTGCCAAAACCATTTGCCGCCGCAATGCGGATCGCCTTCTGAATGGCGACGTCGTTATAAAAACGACCATCGCCACCGATCACCAGCGTCTGCCCTGCAAAACCTTCAAGGCTATCGAAGATCGCCTGAATGTAGTTCTCGACATAGTTCGGTTGGCTGTAGACGGTGACCCGCTTGCGCAGCCCTGACGTCCCCGGCTTCTGATCCTGATAGGGCGTTGTCTTAATCGTCTGAATTGTCATCGAGCTTATATCCGATCAGCGAAGCGTAGAGTTGGGCGTAGCGGCGTGCACTTGCTTGCCAGCTCACCTCCGACTTCATCCCGCGCTTCTGCATTTTCTTCCAAGATTTTTCATCGGCGTAGAGCGCCAGCGTGCGGCGGATGGCGTTTGCCAACGCCCCTTCGCTCGGCGGCGAAAACTGAACGCCCGTCGCAACATCGGCGGAGAGCGCCGCCACATTGGCGTCGATTACGGTATCATTGAGACCGCCCACACGCGCCACCAGTGGAATACATCCATAGCGCAGCGCATAGAGCTGGGTCAGTCCACAGGGTTCAAACCGTGAGGGCACCATCATCACATCGGCCCCGCCCTGAATAAGATGGCTGAGCGCTTCGTTGTAACCGGTCACGAGCCCGACCTTTCCCGGGTGGCGCTGCGCAGCAGCCCGAATGGCGTTCTCCAACCCCACTTCGCCCGAACCCAGCACAGCCAACTGCGCTCCCGCCGCCACCATCATATCGATATTGGCGGCGATCAGGTCGATCCCCTTCTGCCAGGTCAGGCGCGACACCACCGCGAACAGCGGTCCATCGCTCTTGTCGAGGCCAAAGCTCTCCTGCAACTTGGTCTTATTCGCCTTGCGATACTGGATCGTATTGGCAGAATAATTCTGCGTCAGCGCCGGGTCGGTGGCCGGGTTCCAAGCCTCAAGGTCAATGCCATTGAGAACGCCGTCCACCGTCGATGGGCGATTGTTGAGAATGCCCTCAAGCCCCATGCCAAACTCATGGGTGCGGATTTCAGCGGCATAGCTCGGGCTAACAGTGGTCACAAAGTCAGCGCATTCAATGCCCGCTTTGAGGTAGCTCACGCCGCCATAGTATTCGACGCCATCGACCGCGAAGGCATGAGGCGGCAGGCGCAACTGTCCGAAAATTTCGCCACCGAAATTGCCCTGAAACGCCATGTTATGAACGGTCATCACCGTCTTAACGGACGATGCTGGACCGAACTTCACATAGGCCGGAACAAGACCTGCTTGCCAATCATGGCAATGGATGACCTGTGGGCGATATGCCTCAACCAGCCCCGCACCCAGCTCCGATGCGACCCAAGACAGGGCCGCAAAGCGTTTCCAATTATCCGGCCAATCCCAGCCTTCCGGCCCAAGATAGGGGTTCCCCGGTCGATCATAGAGCGCTGGCGCATCGAGAACGATGAGATCGAGCCCTGCCGCCTGCCCGGCGATGAGCTTGGCCTTGACGCCAAACAAATCGTCGAAACTGGCCACGACCCGACCATCGGTCATCTTCGCCATAATGGCGGGATAACCCGGCACCAGCGTGCGCATGGTCACGCCCTGTTCGGCCAAGGCGGCAGGGAGCGCGCCGGCGACATCCGCCAGCCCGCCCGTTTTGATCAGCGGATAAATCTCCGCCGTGACCGAGAGAACTTCGATCATCTATCCGCCAGATATTTGTTAATCATGGCCTGCGTCACGAGCGTGACCCCTTCTTCAGTTCGCCGGAAATACTTGGCGTCAAATTCTGGGTCTTCGCCCACGACAAGTCCTTCGGGAACACTCACGCCGCGGTCGATAACCACCTTGCGCAAGCGAGCATTCCGCCCGATTTCGCAATAGGGCAGCACCACCGCCTCATCAAGCACCGAATAGGAATGGACGCGCGCCCCGGTGGACAACAGCGTGCGCTGCACATGCCCGCCCGAAATAATGCAATCCCCTGACACCAGCGAATTCACCGCCGAGCCCCGACGCCCGTCATAATCATGCACGAACTTGGCTGGCGGGGTGATTTCGGCGTGGGTCCAGATCGGCCAGTCACGATCATAAAGATCAAGCTGCGGGGTGATGTCGGTCAGATCGATATTGGCCTTCCAATAGGCGTCGACCGTACCCACGTCACGCCAATAGGCGACCTTCTCATTGCTCGAGCGGACGCAGGAGCGATTGAACCGATGCGCCCAGGCTGTACCGTTCTTGACGATGTAAGGGATAATATCCTTGCCGAAGTCACGGCTTGAGCCTTCCGTCGCCGCATCGCGACGCAATTGCTCCATCAGGAAACGCGTCTCAAACACGTAAATGCCCATGGAAGCCAGCGCCATGTCTGGGCGATCCGGAATGCCCGGCGGGTCCTTCGGCTTCTCGACGAAATCGACGACGCGGTCGCGCCCATCAACGCGCATCACGCCGAAGCCCTGGGCTTCCATACGCGGCACTTCGAGGCAACCAATGGTCACATCAGCGCCGGTATCGACGTGCTGACGGAGCATGATTTCATAGTCCATCTTGTAGATATGGTCGCCCGCCAGAATGACGATATAGCGCGCGCCATAATCCTCGATGATGTCCATGTTCTGATACACGGCGTCGGCCGTGCCAGCGTACCACATGTCCTCCGCCACGCGCTGGGATGCAGGCAGCACGTCAAAGCTCTCGTTACGCTCCGTGCGCAAGAAGTTCCAGCCACGCGACAAGTGGCGGATCAAGCTGTGTGCCTGGTATTGCGTCGCCACCGAAATGCGGCGGATGCCGGAGTTGATCGCATTGCTCAGCGCGAAATCGATGATGCGCGACTTGCCGCCAAAGTACACAGCTGGCTTAGCGCGGCGATCCGTCAATTCCATAAGCCGCGTGCCTCGCCCCCCAGCCAGCACATAGGCCATCGCCTCACGAGCTAAAGGCGACGGGACCCGATATTCAGCCATAGTAGTCTCCCTCCTCAAGCCCGGTAAACGCCACCGGGCGCTACTCAAACACAGCCCTTCATTCGGGCTCGAATTTTAAGAAAAGCGTCGCCAGCGGGGGCAGATAAAGTTCGGCCTCCGCAGGCCAGTGTTGCCCCTTCACGGCCCGCGCTTCAACGCCGCCATGATTTCCCGTATTGCTGCCAGCGTACCAGCCAGCATCGGTGTTGATCCGTTCGACCCATCTGCCTGCAGCTGGCAGCGGCACCTTGTATCCGGTGCGCGGTACGGGAGTGAGATTGGTGATCACCAAAACCGGGTCCGCACCCGGCGCCTTACGCACCCAGGCCAGAACCGAATTCTGCTGATCATTGCCGATCACCCAATTGAACCCCTCGGGCTCGCAGTCGCGCTCATGCAATGCGGGCAGGCTCCGATAGGCCGCATTCAAATCGGCAATCAGCCGGCGCATCCCCTCATGGTTGGGCTGATCGAGCAGATACCAGTCTAGCGCCTTGCTTTCATTCCACTCGGCGCGCTGGGCAAATTCTTGGCCCATGAACAAAAGCTTCTTGCCCGGATGCCCCCACATAAACGCCAGATAAGCGCGCAGATTGGCAAATTGCTGCCAGTCATCACCCGGCATCTTCTCGAGCAATGTCCCTTTGCCATGCACCACCTCATCATGGCTCAGCGGCAAAACGAAATTCTCGCTAAAGGCATAGACCATGCCAAAGGTCATATCGGCGTGGTGGAACTTACGATGCACCGGGCTGCGGCTCATGTAGCGCAGCGTGTCATTCATGAAGCCCATGTTCCATTTGAAGCCGAAGCCCAGCCCATTGGCATAAGTCGGCGCCGTCACGCCCGGCCAGCTGGTGCTTTCCTCGGCGATCATGAACCCACCGGGAAACTGCCGATAGACCTCGGCATTCACCCGCTGCAGGAACGCCACCGTCTCAAGGTTCTGATTGCCCCCGTGCTCATTGGGCACCCATTCCCCCGGCTCACGCGAGTAATCGAGGTAAAGCATCGAAGCCACCGCATCGACCCGCAGACCGTCGATATGGAACTGATCAAACCAATAGAGCGCATTATTGGTAAGGAAAGCCGAAACCTCTTTGCGCCCCAGATTATAGATCGCCGTGTTCCAATCAGGGTGAAACCCTTGGCGCGGATCGGCATGCTCATAAAGCGCCGTACCATCGAAATTGGCGAGGCCGAATTCATCGGTCGGAAAATGGGCTGGCACCCAATCGAGGATCACCCCAAGTCCCGCCTCATGCGCCGCATTCACAAAGCGCGCAAACCCTGCCGGATCGCCAAAACGCGCCGTTGGCGCATAGAGCCCCGTCGGCTGATAACCCCAGCTCGGATCATAGGGATGCTCAGAGATCGGCAGCACTTCGATATGGGTGTAACCCAAGTCTGCAACATAAGGCACAAGCTGTTCAGCCAATTGGTCATAGCTCAAAAAGCCGCCATCCGGCCGCCGCCGCCACGAGCCTAAGTGCACCTCGTAAATCGACATTGGCGCGCGCCGCCAGTCCTTGGCCTTGCGCTCTTCCATATACTGTGCGTCCGTCCAAACGAACGGCGTCGGATCGGGCACAACCGATGCATTTTTGGGGCGCATCTCGGCCTGCCGCGCAAACGGATCCGCCTTGAGGGGCAAGATTTGGCCGTCTGGCCCAACGATCTCATACTTGTAGATCGTCCCCGTACCGAGCACCGGGATGAACACTTCCCAAATGCCCCCGCGGTTGCGCATGGGGTTGCGCCGCCCATCCCATTCATTGAACGAACCAACGACCGAAACGCGCAATGCGTTGGGCGCCCAGACCGCAAAATGCGTTCCGTGAATGCCCTCAAACGCCATCTCATGCGCGCCGAGCTTATCGAAGAGCCGCAAATGCGTGCCTTCTCCGATATAATAATCGTCCATTGGCCCGAGCACTGGCCCGAACGTATAGGGGTCGTAAACGTCCCACTCCCCGCCCGCGTTCTTGGCCCGATAGCGAACCGGTTGCGGGGTATCGATCGCAACCTTGCCCTCAAAGAACCCCGCACCATGACGTGGGATCAAATGACCAAGCTCAGCGCCATCCAGCGTATAGGCGGTCAGCGTTTCCGCATTGGGCACAAAGGCACGCAATACCCACGCACCTTCGATCTGATGCAGGCCGAGAAAGCCGAAAGCGTCACTGTGCCGACCGGCAACAATGGCTTCGACCTCATGTGTCTCGGCTTGCCAGACTTCCTTACCCAAGCTCACGCGCTTCCCCTCATCACGACCGTCCAATCCGACCCGAGCCTAACGCTGCATAGTGCTATGTGTTCATTCTTACTGACGCCAAGCCAGCATTTATTTCGTTGGCACTCCCCAAATCTCCGATGCGTACTGCCGAATGGTTCGGTCCGAGGAGAAGAAACCAACACTGGCCGTATTGCGAATGGCGATAGCATTCCAACGCGCACGATCCTTCCAGATCGCATCCACTTCCGCCTGCGCCGCCACGTAGGCATCGAAGTCGCGCGCCACCATGAACCAGTCATGGTCATAAAGCCCGCCGATCAAGTCACGATAGCGATGCGGATCATCGGGCGAGAACACGCCAGACGAGATCGACTCCAGCGCTTCCTTGAGCGCGTGAGATTTGACAATCGCCGACCGAGGCACTTCCGCCCGCGAGCGCTTCTCAGCAACCTCATCCGCCGTCATGCCGAAGATAACGATATTGTCGTCGCCAACTTCCTTGTGCATCTCGACATTGGCACCGTCCATCGTCCCGATGGTGAGCGCACCATTGGCCATGAACTTCATATTGCCGGTGCCCGATG
Organism: Devosia sp. WQ 349K1; assembly: GCF_016595685.1. NCBI lineage: Bacteria > Pseudomonadati > Pseudomonadota > Alphaproteobacteria > Hyphomicrobiales > Devosiaceae > Devosia > Devosia sp. WQ 349K1. Next base: position 1,017,280 of record NZ_JAENGO010000001.1, read on the forward strand.
CCTCCATCCCCGCAGTCGAAATCTGCTCGGACAAATCCGCTGCCGGAACGATCACCTCAGCCAAGCTGACATTGTAGTTCGGCATGAACACGACCTTGAGCAGCCCGCGCACCGCCGGATCATGGTTGATCACGCGCGCCACGTCATTGATCAGCTTGATGATCAGCTTTGCGTTCCAATAGCTCGGCGCGGCCTTACCGGCGAAAATCTTGACGCGCGGCACATATTCCCGCTCCGGATGCGCCCGGATTTCATCATACAGCGCCACCGCATGAATGATGTTCAACAGCTGGCGCTTATATTCGTGGATACGCTTGATCTGCACGTCGAACATCGCGTCCGGCGACACCACAATATTCATCCGGTCCTTGATGACCTTGGCCAGTCGCTCCTTATTGGCGCGCTTCACCGCCGCAAACTGGGTTTGGAACCCAGGGTCCTCAGAGTGCGGGATGAGCGCCTTAAGCGCATCGATACGATCCAAAAACTCAGGGCCAATCCGATCCGACAACAGCTTGGTCAGCGCCGGATTACACTGCATCAGCCAGCGGCGCGGGGTGATCCCATTGGTCTTGTTATTGATGCGCTCGGGATAAAGCTTATGGAGGTCCGCAAACACGGTCTGCTTCATCAGATCAGTATGCAGCGCCGACACGCCATTGATCGAGTGCGAACCCACGAACGCCAGCTGACCCATGCGCACGCGACGGCCACCATGCTCGTCAATCAGCGACACAGCAGCAATCTGCTGATCGGTAAACTTGGCCCGTGTCCGCGCTTCCGACAATACATCAGCGTTGATCTGATAGATGATCTGCATGTGGCGCGGCAGCAGCCGCTCCAGCAGAGCCACCGGCCAGCTCTCCAACGCTTCGGGGAGCAGCGTATGATTGGTGTAGCCAAATGTGCCCTTGGTCAGGCGCCAAGCCTCAGCCCACTTAAGCCCATTCTCATCCACCAAAATGCGCATCAATTCGGCAACGGAGATCGCCGGATGGGTATCATTGAGCTGGATCGCAACCTTATCGGGCAGCGAGCCCAAGTCACCAAATTGCTGGCGATGACGACGCACAATGTCCTGCAAAGACGCCGACGAGAAGAAGAACTCTTGGCGCAGACGCAGCTCTTGCCCCGCTGCCGTCGAGTCCGCTGGATAAAGCACGCGCGTAATCGCACTCGCCTTCCCACTCTCCTCCAGCGCACCAATATGATCGCCCGAATTGAACCGATCGAGAAGGATCGGATCTATGGGCTGCGCGCTCCAAAGGCGCAGCGTATTCACGCGCTGCCCGCGCCACCCCACGATGGGCGTATCATAGGCGACAGCCAGCAAATGCTCATTGGGGTGCCATTCCTGGCGCACTTCCCCATCGGGGTCCATAACAGGTTCGACCTTGCCGCCAAAGCCAACCTCATAGGCGCTTTCCCGACGCTCGAATTCCCATGGATTGCCGTGCGTCAGCCAGTCTTCAGGCAGCTCCACCTGCCAGCCTTCACTCATTTCCTGACGGAACAGGCCGTGGACATAGCGAATGCCATAGCCATAGGCCGGAATATCGACCGACGACATGGACTCCAGAAAACACGCCGCCAGACGACCGAGACCACCGTTGCCCAGCGCGGCGTCAGGTTCGAGATTGATCAGCTCGCCAAGGTCAACATCGAGGTTCTTAAGCGCCGCTTGCACAGGCTCCATCAGCCCCACATTGCTCATCGCGTCGCGCATCAGGCGACCAATGAGGAACTCTAGGCTGAGATAGTAGACGCGCTTATTGGAGGTCCGCCACGTCTCGCGGGAGCTCTCCATCCAACGATCCATGACGCGGTCGCGCACCGCCAAGATAGTAGCGCGCAACCAGTCATGTGGACGAGCAACAATCGGGTCCTTACCGACTGAGTAAATCAGCCTCTCAAGGATTTCCGCCTGTATCGCTTCAACAGTAGTGGCACGTGGCTCCGGCGTAGGGGCATCGTAAACAATAGGCTTTTGCGGCATGACGCAGTCCAATATTCATTGCGATGTTCCCCTCAGAACTGCACTGACTGTTGCACTTATTTTTCAACACGAAAAGCCCTAATAACGCCCGCCTAGAGAGGGCTAGTTGGCCCTCTCTTCTTTCCCCTCTGCGACGGCAGGCTTAACTGTTGGTGCTATTCCGCTTTCTCGTGCCTGATCTTCGGCATTCGACAACAGCAAGCCCGTTCCTGCTGTCACGCCGCCCAGCACCTGAGCCTCAAATCGAGCACGATCGCGGACGCGCACGCCCTCGATCATCTCTTCGATTTCGATCTCGTCCGCACCCATCACGCGGATCGCGTGAGCACCAAATTGCAATGCCGATTCAAACGTCTCACGCAGCTCGAAGTCGACGCCAATCTCACGCAATTCGATTGCATGACCACGGTCGTAAGAGCGCACCATGACCTTCACCAGCGGAAATTCATGACGCAAAAGCTGCGCAATCTTGGTCGCATCGTCCTTCTTGTTGACGCACACGAGCACGAGATCGGCATTACCCGCCCCTGCCGCATGCAGCACATCAAGACGCGTTCCGTCACCGTAATAGATCTTAAAGCCAAACGGCTGCGCCGCCTGGATCATCTCGACATCATTATCGATGATGGACACCTTGTGCCCCTTGCCCAGCAGCGATTGGCTGGCGATCTGTCCAAACCGGCCAAAGCCGATCATCAGCACGCTGCCATTCAGGCCATCCGCCAGTTCAACACCATCGAGCGACTGCACGCGCTTGGGCATCAGCTTCTGCATAGCAATGATGGCAAATGGGGTGAGCACCATCGAGACGATTACGGTCGCGGTGAAAATGGCATTGGTCGGACCGTCGATAATCCCCGCCGTTACCGCCGTCGTATACAGCACGAAAGCGAATTCGCCGCCCTGCCCCATCAGCACCGCGCGCTCTAGCGCTTCGGCATGATCCGACTTCAAAACCCGCGCGATGACATAGATCGCCACGGCTTTGACCAGCATATAGGCCACGACGCTCAGCGCGATGATCTGCCAGTTCTCACCTACGATCCCCAGATCGAGCGACATCCCAACCGCAAGGAAGAAAAGGCCAAGCAGCAGACCACGGAAGGGCTCCACATCTGCTTCAAGCTGATGCCTAAAGGTTGAGGTTGAAAGCAACACGCCCGCCATGAACGCGCCCATGGCCATGGACAGGCCGCTCAGTTGGAACAACAGCCCCGCGCCGAGCACAACAAGCAGCGCCCCAGCCGTCATAACTTCACGCACTTTAGCGCGAGAGAGGATGCCGAAGAACGGGTTCATGATGCGACGACCAAGGAAAATCAGCAGCACAATGGCGCCAACCGCCACGCCAACCGAAATCAGTCGCGTCGTCAGCGAGATCTCTTCGTGTGGTGCCAACAAAGCGACAACGCCAAGAAGCGGCACAATCGCCAGATCCTCGAGCAGCAGAACGGAAACCATCTTCTGGCCGCTCGGACTGTTGAGTTCGCCTCGCTCCCCCAAAATCTGCATGACAATCGCAGTCGAGGTCAGAACGAAGCCCATGCCGAACACAAAGGCCACGACGGGTGCAAAGCCGAGCAAAATACCAACGCCCGTGAGCAGCGCGCCGCACAACCCGACTTGGATCACGCCGAGCCCAAATATCTGCTTGCGCAACGCCCAGAGCTTGGACGGCTCCATCTCAAGGCCAATAATGAAGAGGAAGAGCACCACCCCGAGTTCCGAGGCGGCCAAGACCGAACTTGGGTCAGCAATCAGAGCAATGCCCGATGGCCCGAGCAATAGACCCGCCGCCAGATACCCCAATACCGATCCAAGCCCCAATCGCTTGAAGATCGGCACAGCAATCGCGGCAGCTGCCAACAGAGCAACGATTGGGATCAGATCAATCCCATGATTCGCCGCATCGCCTGCGTGACCGGCCAGTTCACCTGCCATTCTCGTTCCTCAATCTAAAAAGAGGTCGCAAACTCTGCCTCTCTAGTGCAGCCGTCAAGCGCTCAAAAAGCGGCCAAATACAGTCGCAAACGCCATTGGGCCACAGAAATCAGGAGGTAATTACACGCGATCTCGACCGCTTTTTCTCGCTAGGCGAGCACCTTAGTCAAAGCCGTCTTTACCCCTCTGAGGTGTGTCGACCCCGCCAATGCGATCCGATAAAGTGACCTCAAACTGCGGTTTGTTCAGAGAAGCCATCTATGTCCCGTAAGATTATTATCGACACCGATCCCGGCCAAGACGATGCCGTTGCCATTCTGTTGGCGCTGGCATCCCCAGAGGAACTCGACGTTCTGGGTATTGTCGCTGTTGCCGGTAACATCGGTCTCAAGCAGAACGCCATCAACGCGCGCAAAGTGGTTGAACTCTCCGGCCGCACCGACGTCCCAGTCTACGCTGGTTGCTCGCGCCCAATGCGCCGCACCCTCGTCACTGCCGAACATGTTCACGGCGACACCGGCATGAACGGCCCGGTTCTGCCCGATCCGACCATTCCGCTGCAGGAGCAGCACGGCGTCGATTTCATCATCGACACCATCATGAACAACCCGCCCAAGACCATCACCTTGGCAACGCTTGGCCCACTGACCAACATCGGCATGGCGCTGGTCAAAGAGCCAGCCATCGCTGAGCGCATTCAGGAAATCGTCCTGATGGGCGGCGCTTACTTTGAAGTGGGCAACATCACGCCCGCAGCCGAGTTCAACATCTATGTTGACCCGGAAGCCGCAGATCTGGTGATGAAGTGCGGTGCCAAGATCACCATCCAGCCGCTCGACGTCACGCACATGATCCAGGCCACCCCTGCCCGCCTCAACGCCATTAAGGCGCTGGGCAATAAATCGGGTGCAGCCGTTCACGCCATGCTGACGTTCTCAGAACAGTTCGATCTCAAGAAATACGGCTGGGAAGGCGCTCCGCTGCACGACCCAACCGTCATAGCCTACCTCTTGAAGCCAGAGCTGTTCGAAGGTCGCGTCTGCAACGTCTCGATCGAAACAGCTTCCGAGCTAACTGTCGGCATGACCGTCGCCGACTATTGGCATGTCACCGACAAGCCCCGCAACGCGCTCTACCTGCGCTCGGGCAATGCCGAAGGCTTCTACGCGCTCCTCACCGAACGCCTATCCCGCCTGCCTTAATCGGCCTCGCGTTCATAATGAAGACCCCGATAGTTCACTCTATCGGGGTCTTTTTTTATGCCGAGCAAACCCCCGTCGCCTCCATCCCGCTTGAATGGGGGGACCGAGGGTGCGGGTAAAAACCTCCCACCCTCTACCCACCAATCTCCACCCACCGGGTCACCCCAATATTCTCCAAAAACGCCGTGTCATGGCTCACCACCAACAGTGCCCCGTCAAACGCGCGCAACCCCGCCTCCACCACCTCTATCGCTTCAATATCGAGATGGTTCGTCGGCTCATCCAGCACCAGTAGCATCGGTGTTGTCACGCCTCCGAGCACGCAGGCCAATCCCGCCCGCAAAAGCTCACCGCCACTGAGCGTCCCCACGGTTTGCTGTGCTGCATCATTGCGGAACTTAAACGCCGCCAACACTGCTCGGCCATCATTGATCGTATTGTCCGCGTTGAGCCTCTGAAAATTCTCCAGCACCGTCTCGTCCCGATTGAGCAGACCAACATGTTGGTCGAGCATAGCGACAGGCCCAAAAGCCTCCACCCGCCCAGCTGTTGAAGGCAGCGCCCCGGTCAACAATTTCAGTGCCGTGGACTTCCCCGCCCCGTTGCGACCAACGAGCGCCACCCGTTCCGGCCCAATGATCTCAAAATCAAAGCCACGGATCACAGGCGCATCGGGAACATAGCCCCCCGTCAGTCCACTTGCGCGCAACACGACTTTGCCCGCATGCAGACCGGTCGGCGCCAGTTTGACCGCGAAAGGCGCCAACACTTCGATCTGCTCACGAGCAGCCCTAATGGCGTCATCGGCCGCCGCAGCCTGCCGCTGACCAAGCTTATCGATAGAACCCGATGTGCCTTCCGCCTGCCGCTTGAGCCCGCCGAGCAGTATCTTGGGTGCGCCGCCCCGTGCAGCACTCTTGCGCCCACTGGCATTGCGCCGATCTTGCCGCTCCTTGGCCTGCTGCGCCGACCGCGCTGCATCGTCTTTCTGCTGCTGCGCCACATCCAGATCATGCTGAGCTGCCGCCAGCTCCAGCGCCTTCCGCTCCCGATAGAAACTGTAATTGCCGCCATAGCTGCGGGCGCCCAGTCCCGTCAGCTCAACGATCGTATCCATTTCTTCGAGCAACTCACGGTCGTGGCTCACCACAATGGCCGTGCCGCGCCAGCGCTTAAGCAGATGCAAAACAGCCGCCCGTCCCTCGCGGTCCAGATTGTTAGTCGGCTCATCGAGGAGAATGATGTGGGGCTGAGAAAATTCGAGCGCAGCCAAAGCCGCCCTGACGCGCTGCCCTCCCGACAACTCGGCCAGCACAGTTTCAGCCGTAGCCACGAGACCAAAGCTGCTCAACGCCTCCTCGATCCGCGCATCGAGCGTCCAGTCTATGGTGTCGAAGTCCTCAAGCGCGGCATCACCCGCAATGGCTTTCTGCATCGCCTGCCACGGTGCGCTGACATCAAACAAATCCATGATGGTTTCACCATCGGACGCGCCGACATCCTGCCGCAACATGGCAACCCGGCCGTGCACGGCAACAGTGCCACTGGATGCCACAAGCGTGCCCATCGTGAGGCCCAAAAGTGTGGACTTGCCGCCACCATTACGCCCAACGATGCCAGTCCTGCCGGCGTTGAAACTAAGGTCGATTTTATTGAAAAGCTGGCGGCCGTCAGGCGCAGAATAGCTCAGCTGAGAGATGGTAATAGCGGAAGGCATGGCTGGAACAGTCCTCAAAAGCAAACGGGGAAACTCGTGTTTGCGGGACAAATTCCATTGGGCACCTACCGGTCCAGTTGCGACGTTCTGACCATAACCCCTTCAAGCCAAACGTCAACTCCCCCTAGGCAAGGCCAAAGTCTAGCGCTAGAGATGTTTGGATAATTGGATGACCGCCATGGATCTGTTTACGCTTTTTGCTTTCACCATTGCCTATTTGATTGCCCTGATTGTTCCGGGCCCGGGCATCGCAGCAGTGGTCGCCAGAGCGCTCGGTGGCGGATTCAAAAATGCCATCCCGATGACCTTAGGCATCCTCGCCGGTGACCTCGTCTATTTCTTCTTCGCCATCTTTGGCCTCGCCGCGCTCGCCACCTATTTCGCGCCCATCTTCGTTATCATCCGCTGGGTCGGTGCGGCCTATCTGCTTTATATCGCTTATCAATTCTGGACGGCCAAGCCTGGCTCCGAACAGATGCGTCCGAAAAAAGAAGACGCCATGAAGACCTTTTTGGCCGGCTTCTCGCTCACCATGGGCAATCCCAAAACCATTATTTTCTACCTCGCAATTCTGCCCACAGTGGTTCCTCTCGGCCAGATCAACGCCCTCGCCATCGTCGAGTTGACCATTCTGGTTATCGTCTGCCTGCTCCTCGTGTGCAGTGCCTATGCCGCCTTGGCATCAGCCGCCCGCGACATGTTCCGCAGCGAAAAAGCCTTGCGCCGTCTCAATAAAACCGCTGGCGCCATGCTGGCGGGCGCAGCAACACTTGTGGTCCTACAGCACTAAACTCTTGGGCGGCCGTGCTTTGCTGCCCAACTTATTCCCACAAGTTCGCGCCAAGTCTACAATCACCCTTGACCGCGCAGGCCGACACAAACTAGGAAAATCCCCGTGCGACGCACATGGGGGCCTATAGCTCAATGGTTAGAGCCGACCGCTCATAACGGTCTGGTTCCAGGTTCGAGTCCTGGTGGGCCCACCAAATTTCCTCACCTCATGCGCTCTAGTCTTGCCAAGCTTCGCGGTTTTTGACGCCGAGAAAATGCTGCGCGGAATCTCTGCCGACATGTGGTAAGGCCTTAGCCAACCACGAGGACCAATATGCCAACACTCTATTACGTTCAGGGTTTCCGCGCTAAAGGCCGCAAGCTGGACCCTGATGTGCCCCAGGCAAAGAAGACTGCTGAAGCGGCGATTGCCGCCGCCGAACGGATCGCTCCAACGCGCGCTGGGGTCTGGGCCTACTCCGCCGATGTCGACGTGGAAGCGGACACTTATGACGAGCCTAAAGTACTGTTCAGCGCGGGCACCCTCCCGGAAGGCCTCTTGGGGTAATCCAGACTGGCAAGCTGATAATCCCGCGCCATTAAAACGCTATCGTGAGCTCTGGCGCTCGCGATAGGCCTGCCTTCACAAATCTGCGCACTGCAGCACTGTTGTTTTAGGTGCGCAAAAGCCTATCTATGCCACATGGCCAGCAAACGAAAATCTCCTGAACCAGCAGTCCATATCGCGGAGTGGTCACTGCCAACAGCGGCGACACTGGGCTCCGCCGTGCGCACCAAAGGCATCATGCTGGAGATGCGCGCCAAGCTGCCCACAACGCTCCGCAAATTTCTGGATGTACGACCCGGCACTCTCATCTTGGGAATGCCGGAAGGCCACGAACAAGAGTTCGCTCGCGCCTCAGAGACGATTGAGCGCAATCTCGCGGGCATCGAGAAACTCGCTATAATTCCACGCGAAATTCAGGACATTCTCACGATCACCACCAGCGAACGCCATCGCTGGCTAAAAGATGGCCGACTCCCAAGCGCAGGAACACGTACCGTCAAGCTCCACGGTCGCGCCCGCAAAATCACCTTTCACGTGTTTGACCCTAAGGTCGTCGAAGACATGCTCAACGACGATAAAATGAGTGAATGGCGCGAACAGGATAAGCTCACCGCGGCCGAAAACCGTCGACAGGCCGCTTGGAAACGCCGCCTCGCGCGCGAGGAAAAAGCCAAGCCTGCCGAGACCCCTAAAGATGCGAAAGCAGCAAAACTAGCGGGTTGGGCCGAGTTCGAACGCGAAGGCCTCTTGCGGTAGAGTGTCCGGTGTTAGCGGCCCCGACACACTGACTTTAGCGCGCGCACACACAAAGCCGAACCGTGCGGCATCGATGGCAGCACTTCCCGTGAGCCAAGCCCACAAGAACGCCCCGCAGAAAGTGTCACCCGCCCCATTGGCATCAACGACGCTGACAAGATCGTTCGTCTTCGGCAATTCGTACTGGGCTGAAACCTCGCCCCCCTGCCCTTGGTAGACACCTACCCATTCGTGGTGCCGGGATACAATCATCCAGCCAGACTGCGCCAATCGCACACCGACGCCGCTAATATCCCCGGCGCTTGATTTCATGAGATGCTCAAGCTCTTCATGATTGAGGTGCAAAATGTCGGTCTGTTTGAGGATCTGCGCAAAGCCATCCCCGCCCGGAAACACCCACGCAGCGCCCGGATCAAGCGAGAGCTTCAGCTCCGGATTGACCTGTTTGGCATCCGCCACAATGCCCGCCAGCAGCGCAGGCACCTCGGCATCGAGAAACGAGGTGATATGCACCACATCACACTCGGCGACGGCAGACACGATGCGCGCGCGCTCCGCGATAAGAAATTCGCGCACCTTCGCATTGGCGCCCAAAGCCGTCAGCAGCGTGCGTCCGCCCGGCTCAACCATGGCGAGACAGGTGGCCGGGGGCAGCTCGAGCATCGCTATCTGGCGCGGAGCAATCCCGAGTGCGGCCAAGGTTTCGACATGCGGCCAACCGCCATCAATCGCGCCTGCGATCCCGATAAATTGCCCGTCGATTTTTCGGTTTGTTTCGTTCAGCAGACCGACGACGCGCGCAACATTAAATGCAGATCCGCCCAAAAAGGTTTTTGCGCCAAGCCGCGCCAACGCTTCAGCACCACTGTTGGCCGCCTCATCGCTGACCGCAGTCTCGACCAATAGCACGGCCTCAACGCCGATTTGTTTTATCAAATCCGCGCCGGATAGATTTGCCACCAAATCGCGATTCATCGCGCCGAGAAAACCAAGCTTTGTCATGTCGCTTTCGTTGCCATTCTCGGACGCGACACGCAAGCGCTGTGCAATCACGCGAGCGAAGGATTGTCCCTGAGTCTGGAGTCAAATCGGCCAAAGTCGAGCATGGAGCGGCGCTTCAGACCTCAATCCAAAAATATTCTTAGCGACCCATCGTCGCCCCCTGCACTTGAACAAAGATAGGTAAGTACTTCTGTCATTTCAATTCTTCGGCGTGAAGCCATCCTAACCCCTCGATAGTATTAAGAATTCTCCGTACCCGCCGGTACGTTGATCGTTGACAGCGTCTCATACTTTAGACATGTTCGCGCCATGTTGGCTCATATGGCAGAGATCATTGTGGAGCCTTTGCGGGGTATCCCCGTCGAAGGATTACAGCCCGCGGCCGCGCTGAATAGCACGGCGCGCGGGTCAGGTTAGTATTTCCCTCCACAACACGGTCTCACAAAGCACGTCGAACACAGCCCCGGCACGGCGACCACCGAATTGTCCATCATGATCCTTCATCACCAAGCCATAGCTGAATTTCTATGTCTTGATCCGTCGCAAACCCAGCGACGCCCTAAGCGCGAGACGCACGGTGCTCAGCCTGCCGCCTCCGCCGCCGAGGGTTTCGTTTCAAAGTCCATTGCGAGTTGGACTTTCGGGGTTGTGACACTCCATTTACCTGCAGTGTTCTAGGAGGAAGCTAAGAACATGACGGATACACTACTGTCCCGCGCCCTTGTTCGTCTCGATGAGGCTGCGTCGCATATCGATGTCGACGCCGACGTGCTTGAAAAGCTGAAATTCCCGCGTGAAACGCATAAGATGCGCCTCATGATCCGTATGGATGATGGTTCGCGTAAGTCTTTCCTGTCCTGGCGTTGCCGCTACGATGATACCCGTGGCCCAACCAAGGGCGGCATTCGTTTCCACCCGCACTCCACTGAAGACGAAACCGAAACCTTGGCGTTTTGGATGACCTTCAAGTGCGCGGTTATGAACCTGCCTTACGGCGGTGGTAAGGGTGCGGTTCAGGTGAACCCACGCGACCTTTCCAAGTCTGAGCTAGAGCGCCTTTCGCGCGCTTACATGCAGGCTTTCTCCCGCGTCATCGGTCCAGATCGCGACATTCCGGCTCCAGACGTTTACACCAACTCCATGATCATGGGTTGGATGGCTGACGAATATAACCAGATCGTCGACGCAGTTACTCCAGCCGTAATCACCGGTAAGCCAATCGCTCTCGGCGGTTCGCTGGGTCGTGACGACGCAACTGCACGCGGTGGCTTCTATCTCGTCCGCCGCCTCGCCAACGACCTAGGTCTTGCCGACAAGTTGCGCGTAGCGATCCAGGGCTTTGGTAACGCAGGCCAGCACATGGCTCGCCTTATGGCGTCCGATGGCCACATCATCGTTGCTGTCTCCGACACCGGTGGCACCGTTTACAACGCCAACGGCCTCGACATCGAAAAGCTGTTCGAAGCCAAGAAGAACGGCAAGTCGGTCGCTTCCCTAGTCGCCGACGGCCAGGCAACGGCAATCGACGACGTCGTCGGTGTTGACTGTGACGTGCTTGTTCCATCGGCGATGGAAGACATGATCACCATCGACAATGCCGATCAGGTCAAGGCCAAGCTCGTTGTTGAACTCGCAAACGGCCCTGTCACCGCGCAGGCAGATGCGATCCTCAACAAGAAGGGCGTCATTGTCCTCCCAGATATTCTGGCGAACGCTGGCGGCGTGACTGTTTCCTACTTCGAGTGGGTTCAGAACCGTCAGGGCTTCTACTGGCCACTCGACGAAATCCATGAACGCCTTCGCGTCATCATGGAACGCGAAGGCGCTGCTATCTGGCAGGTGGCAAAGGACAAGAACATCAGCGTCCGTACGGCCGCCTATGTGACTGCACTGAGCCGCATCTCGACCGCCATTGAAGCGCATGGCACTCAGCCGTTCTTTCAGAGCTGAAAAGCCGTAGATCGCTGAACCTTACCGCCCGGATGGTCCCAGACTGTCCGGGCGTTTTCGTTTTAGGCGGAAGCCAGAGCCTTAAACCGCTCTAGCTGATACAAATTCCGACAATTAAAACAAACTAATCCAACAATAAAATCTCAAGCACAAACAACGCATTACCCCGCCATATTTAATCTCGAGTTAGGAAGATAGAGACATAATACAAGCAACAGCAACTGGTTAATGCCATGCAAAAAACAGTATTACGATCCGCCTGCCAAGCTTTCATGGCAACACTATTGTTCATCACCCCAAACTTTGCTGCCGAAAACACACGCCCAATTCTCACGATATCAGGGCACAGCGGCGCAACGTCTGACGCGGACGAGATCACTTATGATCAGGCCAGCTTAGAGGCGATGATGACTGCATCGATCACCACAAGTACGCCGTGGTTCGATGGCACCTCCGTTTTTGAGGGCATACCCCTCGAAGAGCTAATCGGCGAGCTGAATGCGGGCGCCACCAAGATCACCGCCATCGCGCTAAATGATTACATGACCGAGATTCCGTTCGACGACATCAAGGCCAACAAGCCGATCCTCGCCCTCAAGCGGGATGGTGAGTTTATGAGCGTTCGCGACAAAGGCCCGCTGTTCATAATCTACGCGTACGACTCCAAGCCAGAGCTACGCACGCACCTCTATTATTCACGGTCAGCTTGGCAGGTTGCAAAACTTGTCATCGAATGAGGCCAACCAGCTCGGCATAATAAGACTGCTCAACTGGCTTCTGGTTGGCACAGTGGTCCTGTTTGCCGCCGCGACCTACTATGTCAACTCGATCGAAGTTGAGCGTCAGCAAGCACACGACACCTTCTCACCCTACGAAGTGGCCTTCGCGGTCGCTCAGACGGTGAATGAGTATTTGCGTTTCGAGCAAACCCTAGCGATTTACGCTCTGCCGGGAAGCCAGCTGTCTATTGACGATGTGCGGCTCCGCCTCGACATCATTATTGGTCGCTTGCAGCAGTTCGAGCGCAGCACCGATCATGTCGGCGAAGAGCGCCTCGTCGTACACTTCATGCACACAGATCCAGGCTATGGCGAGACCATGGCGGAGGTCAAAAAGGCGCTGGATATCGCCGATATCGCCATCAACTCTGGCGACACCCCAAACATGGCGCTTGTTCACACCAGCCTTCGCGCTCTCAATCGGCTGGATAGCAAAATGGCAAGTTTCGCGGCGCAAGCGTCCAGCCATTCCGCTCAGCTTTATGCCGGCGACAAGCGCGAGTTGCAGGATATCGCGCGCTTCTCTGAAATCCTCAAAGCCATTCTGATCGGGTGCGGCGCACTCCTCGTCGGCGTCCTCACGCTCAAGCTGCGGCTCCTTGATCGAACACAGGTCAAGCTTCGCGACCTGACGGCCGAACTCACGCGCACCATGCAGTCCGTGACCGTCCAGAACGAGCGGTTTGATGCGGCACTCAACAACATGAGCCACGCGCTCTGCATGTTCGACAAGCACCGGAAACTCGCCGTCTATAACAGTCGGTTCAGTGCATTGACGGGCATCGACGAGAGCGAACTAGAGGGGCTTTCAATCAACGCCCTGCGCAAAAAGGGCAACCGCACCTTTCAATATCTGTACGATGCCATTGCCCCCTCCGTGATCAAGCGTCTGCCCCAGCTCGTCATCACGGATCTACCAAATAAACACAGCTACACCGTCAACCAAACCCCAATGGCAAATGGCGGTTGGCTCGCAACTTTTGAGGATATCTCTGGCGTCCGCGAAGCCGAGGCGCGGATCACCCATATGGCACTGCATGACTCATTGACCGGCCTGCCCAATCGCGCGCACTTCCGCCAGCGCCTCGAGCATGTGTTGGGCCAGAAGGATGAGAAGGACAGCCATATGGCCTTCTTCTTCCTCGACCTCGATAAATTCAAAGACATCAACGACACGCTCGGTCACCAAGTTGGTGATGACCTCTTGCGCGCTGTCGCCGCCCGCATGCTCGCCGCCCTTCCAGACGGGTACTTCCCCGCGCGGTTTGGCGGCGACGAGTTCGCGGTGATGAGCACATTAGGCGAGGCCAAAGACCACCAGCGCTTTAGTGTATGGCTGATTGACCAGCTCTCCCGTCCCTACCTTATCGGGACGAACTCTTTACGTGTTGGCGTCAGCATTGGCATAGCGACGTGGTCTAATCGATCTCCGATTTCGTCCGAGGAATTGATCCGACGCGCCGATGTGGCGCTATACCAAGCCAAAGCTGACGGACGCGGTCAAACCAGCTTCTATCTTCCGCAGTTGGACGAAACTCGGGTCCGTCACGCACGACTAGAGGCTGACCTAGCGGTGGCCCTTGAGCGCAATGAGATGTCGTTGGTCTTCCAACCCATCGTCTGCACAATTTCGGGCAGACCTATCAGCTACGAAACCTTGGCGCGCTGGGCGCATCCGGAGTTTGGTCCCATTCCCCCTGAGACCTTTATCGCGCTCGCAGAAGCGAACCAGACGATTTTCAGCATTGGAGACTGGGTGCTCAATCAAGCATGCGCCCAAGCGGCGACTTGGGAGGAAGACACCTGCGTTTCTGTCAATATATCCCCTGTCCAGTTCCGCGACCCAACGCTCGCTTACAAGATATCATCCACCCTCGAGCAAACTGGATTACCACCGTCGCGTCTCATTTTGGAGATAACCGAAACAGCATTTCTATCCGCGTCAGACACAACACTATCGACATTGAAGCACCTCAAAGACTTGGGCGTTAAATTTTCAATGGACGATTTTGGCACGGGCTACTCTTCACTTCAGAGCCTGCTTCGCTTTGAATTTGACAAGGTAAAGATCGACCAATCCTTCATACGCGAACTTCCACACTCAACCCGTGCCCGGGCCGTTGTTGAGATGGTCACACAAATCACCAAGAAGATGAACATTACCAGCACGGCTGAAGGGGTCGAAACTGAAGAGCAACTTGCCTGCCTAGCTGAGCTTCTTTGCCCAGAAGTCCAAGGGTTCCTGATTAGCCCACCGTGTCCATTAAATGAGCTGCCGGCGGAACTTCAGCCCAGAATAGCCGGACCAACCGCCGAAGCTTTACTGCGCGCATAAAACTCGCCCACTGTTCGCGGGCTGCCTGTTGAAAATTGTTCACAAAATTAATCAAATTGACCAGCTACGCTATTGCAATAGCGCCCCAAATTGCTGCCAAATAGGGCTGCACAGCGCTGCCAAGGGTAAAAGATTCTACTCATAGGTTAGCGGCCCCCTTACACTGGAGACCAACCGCGTGAACCGATGCCCGGCATAACTATCGCTTTCTTGTGTGTCGTGCCCTTCATCGCCAGTGCACTGGTGCTGAATTTTCCTGCTGCTGCTCGAAATGCTGTTGCCTGGGTGGCCGGCGCTGTTTGCGCTGCGGGTCTTGCGGCAACGATCAGCTTCTTCCCCCAAATCGCGAGTGGTGGGGCTGTTCAACACACGATCGAGTGGATGCCTTCGGCAGGACTCAACCTCACGTTCCGCATGGACGGCCTTGCTTGGCTCTTCAGCATTCTGATCACCTTTATCGGCGTTCTGGTTGTTCTTTACGCGCGCTATTACATGTCGCCGCGCGATCCCGTTCCTCGTTTTTATGCCCTTTTGCTCGCCTTCATGGGCGCCATGCTCGGCGTGGTGCTATCCGGTAATGTGATCCAACTCGCCATCTTTTGGGAAATGACCAGCTTGGTCTCCTTCCTGCTGATCGGCTATTGGTATCACCGTGGCGACGCCCGCGATGGCGCGCGCATGGCGCTCATTATTACCGGCACGGGTGGGCTCGCCCTGTTCGTGGCGCTGCTGCTCATCGGCCATATTGTGGGTAGCTACGAGCTCAACGACATTCTCGCCTCTGGCGATCTGATCGTTTCGCACGAGCTCTATCCGGTCACGCTGATCCTCTTCCTGCTTGGCGCTTTCACCAAAAGCGCACAGTTCCCCTTCCACTTCTGGCTGCCGAACGCGATGACCGCGCCGACCCCTGTGTCGGCCTATCTGCACTCCGCAACCATGGTGAAGGCGGGCGTGTTCATGCTCGCGCGCTTCTGGCCTGTTCTGTCGCAATCTGACCTCTGGTTCTGGATTGTTACCTATTCCGGCCTCGCAACGCTTCTGCTCGGCTCTTACGTCGCGCTCTACCAGCGCGATCTGAAGGGCCTTTTGGCCTATTCGACCATCAGCCATCTGGGCCTGATCACCACACTTCTCGGCATGGGCACACCGCTCGCTGCGGTCGCTGCGATCTTCCACATTGCCAACCATGCGACCTTCAAGGCGTCGCTGTTCATGGCAGTGGGCATCATCGACCACGAAACCGGCACCCGAGACATCCGCAAACTGTCGGGCCTACGCAAGGCCATGCCATTTACCGCGCTATTCTCGATCATTGCCTGTGCGGCCATGGCCGGCGTTCCGCTGTTGAACGGCTTCCTCTCCAAGGAAATGTTCTTCACCGAAACCGCAGAGTTCGACGAGAACCCCTTCGTCAACATCTCGCTGCCACTCATCGCAACGATTGCAGGCGCCTTCTCGGTCGCCTACTCGCTGAAATTCGTCCACGGCGTCTTCTTCGGCCCGGAAAGCACCGAGCTCGAAAAGACCCCGCACGAGCCCCCAGCGCTCATGCGTCGCCCGATCGAGCTCTTGGTTATCATCTGTCTCGCCGTCGGCATCGTGCCCGGCCTGACTATCGGGCCTTACCTCGCCGCCGCTGTAGCATCAGTGCTTGGGCAAGATGTGCCTTACTACAGCCTGTCGATCTGGCACGGCTTCAACCTGCCGCTGATCATGAGCTTGATTGCCCTCGCGGGCGGCGTGCTCATCTACATGCTTTACAACCGCCAGCTGCGCGACACCGATCAGGCGCCACTGTTCCGGGGCATCATCGGCCAGCGTATTTTTGAGCGCCTCTTGCTGACGGCGACCAATCGCTGGGCCAAGAACACCGTCCAAAAGCTCGGCACCACCCGTCTGCAAACACAGCTGCTTATCGTTGTCCTCGCCTCCCTCTTCGCGGGCTTTGGCGCCGGTTGGGCACGCATGGGCAATTTGCCGCTGCCAGAGAGCTTCGACCCGATTTTGGCCATTGTCTGGCTTTTGGGCGGCTTCAGTGCTTTGGCCGCAGCACAGCAAGCCAAATTCCATCGCCTTGCTGCGCTTATTCTCATGGGCGGAGCGGGTCTTGCGACCTGCCTAACCTTTGCATGGTTCTCCGCTCCTGATCTTGCCCTAACCCAACTTCTGGCCGAAATTGCCACGACCGTACTGATCCTACTTGGCCTGCGTTGGCTGCCAAAGCGCAGCCCCGTTGCTGAAGACACCACTTGGGCGGTTCGCATTCGCCGTCACCGCGACTTCGCCATCGCAACTGCCGTTGGCCTCGGCGTTGGCTTGGCAGCCTATGCCATTATGACCCGCCCTGCCGTCGATGGCATCTCGCGCTACTTCGTCGAGAATGCCTACGCCAAGGGTGGTGGCACCAATATCGTCAACGTGATGCTGGTCGACTTCCGCGGTTTTGATACCTTGGGCGAAATCACCGTTCTCGGTGTTGTCGCGCTCACGGTCTTCGCCCTGTTGCGCCGCTTCCGTCCAGCCAGTGACTCGGTCTCTCGCCCTGAGCAGCAGGTCGCGCAAGCCACCTTCGCCGAAACCGAAGAAGACGACCGCAAGGCGCTCAACGAGTTCATGCTCGTTCCAGCCCAAATCATGCGCTGGCTTTTCCCGGTCATTGTCACCATTGCGCTCTACATGCTGTTGCGTGGCCACGATCTGCCAGGTGGTGGCTTTATTGCCGGCATCATCATGTCGCTGGCCTTCATTCTCCAGTACATGTCGAATGGCATTCGCTGGGTTGAGAGCCGCCTCCGTATCCGTCCGATCCTCTGGATTGGTTGGGGCCTTATGGCAGCCTTGGTCACGGGCTTAGCGTCTATGGCCCTCGGTTATCCGTTCCTAACCACGGCTTTCGCCTATCTCGACATACCGCTCATCGGCAAAGTGCCGCTAGCGAGCGCTCTCATTTTCGACATTGGCGTGTTCACACTCGTGGTCGGCGCAACTGTGCTCTTGCTCATTGCTCTCGCCCACCAGTCCATCCGTGGACCAAAGCCTGCCTCCGCGCCGCGCCGTAAGCCAACCAAGGGAGCCGACCAATGGAACTGACCCTTGCCATCGCCATTGGCGTTCTCACCGCGTCCGGCACCTATCTCGTCCTGCGTCCACGCACCTTCCAGGTGATCATTGGTCTGTCGCTCATTTCCTATGGCGTGAACCTATTTATCCTCTCGATGGGCCGCCTGCGCACGGACGCCCCACCAATCATCACAGACAAAGCAAACATCGACCCATCTCAATATGCAGACCCGGTTCCGCAAGCGCTAGTTCTGACCGCAATCGTCATCGGCTTTGCGATGACTGCTCTTTTCCTCGTCGTCATGCTGGCCACCCGTGGCCTGTCGGGCAATGACCACGTCGACGGAAAGGGGAGCTAAGGATGGATCTCGCTCACGTCGCTATTCTACCGATCATCATTCCGATGATCGCCGTCGTCACCAATCTGCTGATTGGTGACGGTCGCAGCGATCGTTTCGTCGGATTGAATATCGCATTTGCCGCAATGAGCGTACTGGTTGCAGTACTGCTCGTCGCTTCGATCATTCTAGCGGGCGATGCGGCAGTGGCCGTTTACCCGCTTGGCAATTGGCCCGTACCATTCGGCATTGTGTTGGTTGCGGACCGACTGGCAGCAATCATGGTATTGCTTACAGCGGTCCTCGCCTTTGCCGCCTTGGTGTTTGCATCGGCCCATTGGTATCGCAATGGCACGAACTTCTTCCCGCTCTTTCACGCCCTGACCATCGGTCTCTATGGCGCGTTCCTGACTGGGGACTTGTTCAACCTTTTCGTCTTCTTCGAAATCCTGCTGGCCGCGTCCTATGGTCTGGTTTTGCACGGTGGTGGTCGCAATCGCGTACGCCCTGCCCTGCACTATATCGCCGTCAATCTGGTCGCCTCGTCGCTCTTCCTCATCGGCGTTGCCTTGATCTATGGCACCACCGGCACGCTAAACATGGCCGATATCGCTCGCGTATCGGCGCAATTGGGTGAAGAGAACCGCGGTCTGTTCGAAGCAGGCGCTGCTATTCTCGGCGTTGCGTTCCTCGTCAAGGCTGGCGCGTGGCCCCTGCACTTCTGGCTCCCGACCGCCTATTCGGCAGCAGTTCCGCCGGTCGCAGCACTCTTTGCGATCATGACAAAGGTTGGCTTCTATGCCCTCTTGCGTCTCTGGACCCTCGTCTTTGGCGAAGGCAATGATTTCGGTCAGAACACGCTGTTCGTGCTCGGCCTTCTCACCATTGCCTATGGCAGCTTGGGTGTTTTGCAGTCGAAGGCACTCGACCGCCTCGCGAGCTACCTGATCATCGTCTCTGCAGGCACGCTGCTGCTCAGCGTTGCCTATAATGACCCCGGCGTTACAGCTGGCGCGCTGTTCTACGTGATCGTCGCAACTCTGGCAGCGGGTGCGCTTTTCCTCCTCAAAGACATCATCGACCAAGGCTTGCCTGCGGAAGCGCAGGTTCTCGCCGTTTCGCTCGAGTTCTACGGCGACGAAGAAGATGAAGAGATCGACGAAGATCAGGAAGTTAGCCCCACGATTCCCGCCGGAACGGCGCTGATCAGCTGCTGCTTTGCCATTATCGCCCTGCTGATGGCTGGACTGCCGCCTTTTGCTGGCTTCTTGTCGAAGTTCATCATGCTGTCCTCAGCGTTCGACGCAAGCAATGCTCCAACTGCGGCGACCTGGTGGTACACCGCAGCCATGATCATCTCCGGGCTTTTGGTGCTCATCGCCATGGTGCGTAACGGCATCAACATCTTCTGGACCTCCATGCCTGAAGAAGGCATCCAGGTGCGGGTGGCCGAAATTCAGCCCATCATCGGCTTGATCGGCATCTGCGTGCTGATGACCTTGTTTGCCGGGCCCATCCTCGACATCCTCAACGACACGGCCGCCCTGTTGCATTCGCCTCAGGCCTATATCGACGCTGTCTTCACCAGCATGAGGAACACACAATGAGCAGGCTGTTCCCCTATCCTGTCCTTTCGCTCATGCTGCTGTTGTTGTGGCTCACGCTGCAGCAATCTGCCGGGCTCGGCCACATCATCATGGGCATCGCCATAGCGATTGCCGTGCCCCACTTCGCACTCCCCGTTCTGCCGGATCGTGTCCGCATCAAACGGGTCTTGCCCTTGGTTAAAATGACCTTTGTTGCAGGGCTCGACATTATCCGGTCGAACTTGGCCGTGTTCACTATTCTCATTCAGAGACGCCCAAAGCCCACGGCGGAATTCATCGAGATGGAACTCCAACTCACCAATGAGTTTGCCCTGGCCATCTTGGCCTGCATCGTCACCGCCACGCCGGGCAGTGCTTGGCTGCAATACGACAAAGAACGCAATGTCGTTTTGCTCCACGTCTTCGATCTTATTGATCCCGATGAATGGATCAACACCGTCCGCAATCGCTACGAGAAACCGCTGTTGGAGGTATTCCAATGAGCCACGATATTCTGATGTGGAGCATTACCAGCGCACAGGTCATGCTTGCGGCCGCGATGATCGCGACCCTCTATCGTATGTTCATGGGCCCGCGCGCCCAAGACCGCATCCTGGCGCTCGACGCTCTATACGTCGTCGCCATGCTCCAGCTGATCGCTTTGGGCATTCGCACGGCAAACCAGATCTACTTTGAACTGGCCATGCTCATCGGTCTTTTGGGCTTTGTCGGCACCGTCGCCTTGGCAAAGTTCCTCATGCGTGGCGAGGTTGTCGAATGATCCCCGATCTTCCCCTCTGGCTCGCAATCATCGTTTCGGCATGCGTGGTTATTGGCTCCTTGCTTACTCTTGCAGGGTGCCTTGGCCTGGTACGGCTCAATGATTTTTATCTGCGCATTCATGCCCCCACGATGGGCACAAGCATGGGTGGCGGACTGATACTCTTGGGCTCGGCAATTTATTTTACCGTCATCCAAGAGCGTCCTGTCTTCCATGAGATCGCGATTTTTGTCTTCATGACACTCACGACCCCGGTGACGCTGATGCTGCTCGCACGTGCGTCCTTGTTCCGGGATCGCTATGAAAAGGCATTGACGGAGGCCAATAAGGCCGAAGACGTCAAGATCGAGAACCAGCCTACAAACTAGTAGCGGCGTCCAAGAACGCGGTTCGCAACCTCATTATTCCGGCGTGAAATCATGCCGGGAATAAGCAAGGCATCAATGAGCCACCACGCGCCCATGATGAACCACAAAAATGCGAACAGTCCGAAGCTGACAAAAGTCAGCAGCGCAAAAAGCGCAGACATCGCCAGCATGATAAAGCCGCTTACCACACGCCCGAGGTAAAAGCGGTGTACACCGATATAGCCGAGGAAAAACCACAGCACATAGGCGATGATCGGGGACTTCTTTTCGATGTCATACTGCGCGTAAGCACGATCTTGCGTCATTTTTTCTCCTAGAAAATTGCGCCTTATGTGGTGGTGGAACCACCAAAATACAAGCGTATCAACGGAACCGCGCTTGACCTTGTTCCGAGACAACGCGACAAAGCTCCCATGCGTGATGGCGATATCATTCACGGCCTGATTAGAGGCCTATCGGTTATCGAATGTTTCGATGAGGAACATTCACGGATGTCGATCACCGAAGTTTCCGCGAGAACTGGTCTGGAGCGCGCAACCGCACGCCGATGCCTGCTCACTCTCGTGCATCAAGGCTATGCCACTTATGATGGTAAGTTCTTCCAGCTCACGCCACGCGTCCTAAAGCTTGGGCATTCCTACCTCGCCACCACGCCCCTACCCCGCCTGATCCAGCCATTTTTGGAAGAGCTATCGCGGGATACCAATGAGTCAACGTCGGCAGCAGTGCTCGATGGAACCGACATTCTTTATGTCGCGCGCGTCTCGACGCGCCGCGTGATGTCCATCAATCTGGCCCAAGGCGCGCGCCTACCGGCTTATTGCACCTCCATGGGACGCATATTACTAGCCGCCCTGCCCCAAGACCAAGCGCGCGATATTCTCGAACGGTCCGAGTTGATCGCCTACACAGAGCGCACCAAGGCAGATATGCCCTCAATTCTGACAGAGCTGGCCGTAGTCGCGGCTCAGGGCTTTGCGGTCATTGATCAAGAGCTCGAACTCGGCCTCTGTTCCATCGCCGTGCCGCTCTATAACACGTCCGGAAAAATCGTCGCCGCCGTCAACATTGGCGCCCAAACAGCGCGTGCCCCGACCTCGAAAATGATTGCGCATTTCCTGCCCCTCATCCGCAAAATTCAGTCCGAGCTGCGCCCCCTTCTGCGCTAAACGTCTCAGATTCTCTGTGTCACACTCCGTCACATAAGATGTCACACAGCATGTCATATCTGTTTTTCACCATATCTGTCAGCATGTTAGCGCGTCACATACCTGTCACTGAACTGCAATAAATCTGTCGCCGTGCAGCAATATGGTCCTCCACGTTCAGGGCGGCCAGACAGATGGCTGGCCAAGACCTAAAACGAATTTCGAGAGGGAATTCCCTATGAAGATCGCACTCTACGCTAGCACCGCTGTTGTCGCCCTCGCCGCTTTTGGCACTGTCGCCGCTCAGGCCCGTGACACTATCCAGATTGCTGGCTCCTCGACCGTTCTCCCATTCTCTTCCATCGTCGCTGAAGAGTTTGGCGCGACCTTCCCTGAATTCAACACTCCAGTGGTCGGCTCCGGCGGCACCGGTGGTGGCTTCCGTCAGTTCTGCGAAGGTGTTGGTGAAAACACCATCGACATCGCCAATGCATCGCGTCCAATCCGTGACAGCGAGCGGGAAGCTTGCAACGCCGCTGGCGTTACCGACATCCGCGAAATCCAGTTCGGCTTTGACGGCATTGTCTTCGCATCGGCCGCAACGGGCGCTGATTTCGCCCTGAAGCCAGAACACGTTTACAAGGCCATCGCCGCTAAGGTTACTGTTGATGGCGCCCTTGTCGACAACCCATACACCACTTGGGATCAGGTCGACCCATCCCTGCCGAACCAGCCAATCGCCCTCGCGATCCCTGGCTCGAACCACGGCACCCGCGAAGTCTTCCAGGAGAAGGTTGTCGCTCCAGGTGCTGAAGCTGCAGGTCTGCCAGAAGGTCTTTCGGAAGAAGAAGCCGAAGCCGCTGTCACCACCTTCCGTCAGGACGTCGTTGTCGAAATCGCCGGTGACTACACCGAAACTCTGGCGCGTCTGACCGCAGACAAGAACACCATCGGCGTGTTCGGCCTCTCGTTCTACGACCAGAACAAGGACACCCTCAAGGTCGCGACCATTGATGGCGTTGTTCCTTCGCTCGAAACCGTTGCTGCGGGCGAATACCCAGTTTCCCGTCCACTCTACTTCTACGTCAAGGGTCAGCACATCGGCACGATCCCGGGCCTAGCTGAATTCACCGAATACTTCATCTCTGAAGGCATGTCGGGTCAGGGTGGCACTCTCGAATCCGCGGGTCTGATCCCGCAGCCGGCAGAAGTCACTGCCGAAGTACTGGCTACCTTCCTGGGCCAGTAATTCTCCCAAACAGCGGGCCGCATCTGATGCGGCCCGCATCTCTTAGGGCCAGTAAGGACCCCACAAAGTGAACACAGCGATCGTTGCCGGATTACTCATCGTCCTGCTTGGTCTTGCTTACCAGCTCGGCTGGTCCAAGAGCCGCGCTCTCGCAACGCCAAACGGCGTTCGCGTCCATTCTCGTTCCCAGTATCACGGCTCCCTCGCCGCGATTTGGACTCTGGTGCCTGCCGTTCTCGTGCTGGCCATCTGGGCCTTTTTCTCCCCCGGCGTCACCCACTGGTTCACGGTCTCGCAGATCCCAACGGATGTTCTGACGGGGCTCGACCAAATGGGCCTCAACGCCCAACTCAAGCGCATTCAGGATCTTGCCTCTGGCTTCGGTGTCACTGGCGAGCTTTTGCCGTTTGAACAAGCCGCAGGCGAAAATCTTGGCCGCTTCCAGCTTCTCTCGTTTCTGATCATGCTGGCGTCCGCAGCAGGTCTGGGCGTCCTCGGCCTACACCTTGCCCGCCGCCGCATCAGCCCGCGCCTACGCGCCCGCAACGAAGTTGAACGCGCCATTTCCTGGCTGCTGATCGCCTTCTCGGCCGTCGCGATCCTCACCACCGTAGGCATTGTTGCCTCGCTGGTCAGTGAAGCGCTGCGCTTCTTCACCTTCGTCAATCCGCTCGATTTCTTCTTCGGCACCGTCTGGGCGCCAAAGTTCTCCTCCACCGGGTCGGGTGATGCCGGGTCTTATGGCCTGCTCCCGCTCCTCGGCGGTACGCTGATGATTTCAGCCATTGCCATGCTGGTTGCGGTACCGATCGGTCTGATGACCGCCATCTACCTCAACCAATACGCGCATAAAAAAGTCCGTGCCGTCATCAAGCCTGTGGTCGAAATCCTCGCGGGTATTCCAACCATTGTTTATGGCTTCTTCGCCCTCGTCACCGTCGGTCCCTTCCTGCGCGACTTCGGCGCCTCCATTGGCATCTCCGTCAGCGCCACCAGCGCTCTGACCGCCGGCATCGTTATGGGCGTGATGATCATCCCGTTCATCTCCTCCCTGTCCGACGACATTCTCAATCAGGTTCCGCGTACGCTCCGTGATGGTGCCTACGGCCTCGGCGCCACCCAATCTGAAGCCATCCGCAATGTGCTTCTGCCAGCAGCTCTCCCGGGCATTGTCGGCGCTTTCCTCTTGGCCGTATCCCGCGCCATTGGTGAAACCATGATCGTGGTTCTCGCTGCCGGTAACGCTCCAATCTTGCGCGGCAACCCGCTAGAGCCTGTCTCCACCATCACCGTGTCGATTGTTAATCAGCTGACCGGCGACACCGACTTCACCGGCCCGCAATCGCTGGTTGCCTTCGCCTTGGGCCTGACGCTCTTCGTCATGACCCTCTGCCTGAACATTGTCGCCCTCTACATTGTCCGTCGCTTCCGGGAGCAGTACGAATGACCAACACTGTCCTCGACACTGCCGCCGAACGCCGTAAACGCGTCCGCGATGGACTGGCGCGCCGTCACCGCACCGAAAAGCTTTTCCGCGGCTTTGGCGTCGTCGCCATTGCGCTGGCTCTTGGGTTCGTCGCCATTCTATTCACCGACGTTCTGCGTAAGGGCGTTCCGGCGTTCATGCAGTCGAACCTGCATCTGGAAATCACCTACGATCCTGAACTGATCAAGATCGAGCCTGCCCCTGTCCGCACTGCCGGTCAGTCCGATGCTGAGTTTCATGCTGCCAACATGGCCTGGCAGCGTAAGCTCGCCATGCTCAACTGGAATAACGTCATCGAAGCCTCCCTGCGCAAAGCAGCGCCGGAAGGGTATGAGATCGACACCCGCCAGCTCCTGACCATTGCCGAGACCGACGCCCGTCACGAAGTCCGTGAGCGTCTCGTCGCCGACCCATCCCTGATGGGCCAAACCGTGCAGATGGAGCTTCTCGCTTCGGCCAATGCCGATAACTGGATCAAGGGCAATATTGACCGCAGCTTGGGCGACGGTCAGCAACAGCTCTCGGCCCCGGCGCGTGCTCTCATCGACATTTTCGAAGAAGACGGCACCATCACGCAGGGTTTTGCATGGTCGCTGCTCTCCAGCGTTGATAGTCGCTCTGCTCCCGCATCGGCAGGCCTCCTGGGTGCCTTCATGGGTTCGCTCTGGATGATGCTGATTGTGGTTGTGCTCGCCGTGCCAATTGGCGTGGGCAGCGCGATCTATCTTGAAGAGTTCGCTCCCAAGTCGCGCCTTACCGACCTGATCGAAGTGAACATCAACAACCTCGCGGCTGTTCCCTCGATCGTCTTCGGTCTTCTGGGCGCCGCAGTGTTCATCAACTGGTTCCGCCTCCCCATCTCTGCCCCCTTGGCTGGTGGTCTCGTCCTCACCTTGATGACGCTCCCCACCATCATCATTGCCACCCGCGCAGCTTTGAAAGGCGTATCCCCGGCTCTGCGCCAGGCGGCGCTCGGCATGGGTGCTTCCAAGACGCAGATGGTGTTCCACCACGTGCTTCCCGTCACCTTCCCTTCGATCCTGACCGCTACCATCATCGGCGTCGCTCAGGCTTTGGGTGAAACCGCGCCGCTCCTCTTGATCGGCATGAACGCCTTCGTTGCGTCGGTCCCCGGAACCCCGCTCGATCAGGCGACCGCCCTCCCCGTTCAGATCTACCTCTGGCAGGGCAACGAAAACCGCAACTTCTTTGAAGCCCGCACCTCCGCCGCTATCATGGTCCTGCTGGCCTTCATGATCTCCCTCAATGCGATCGCGATCTTCCTCAGATCTCGCCTCGAAAAGCGCGCATAAGGATCACATAATGGATATCCTTGCCTCCAAGGCCAAGACACCCCACACTGCCCTCGGCGCCAATACGGATCTGTCTGAAATGATCGCGCATCCCATTCGTCTGACTGCCCGCGATGTCACCGTGCACTATGGTGCCAAGCAAGCTTTGCACGGCATTTCCATCGACATCCCGGATCGCTCGGTCACCGCTTTCATCGGTCCATCGGGCTGCGGTAAGTCGACCTTCCTGCGCTGCATCAACCGCATGAACGACACCATCGAAGGCGCCAAGGTTGGCGGTAAAATCGAACTCGACGGTCAGGACATTTACGCGCCAG
Organism: Devosia sp. WQ 349K1; assembly: GCF_016595685.1. Classification (NCBI taxonomy): domain Bacteria; kingdom Pseudomonadati; phylum Pseudomonadota; class Alphaproteobacteria; order Hyphomicrobiales; family Devosiaceae; genus Devosia; species Devosia sp. WQ 349K1. The sequence continues at coordinate 1,043,946 of NZ_JAENGO010000001.1, forward strand.
ACCTCGATGTGGTTGAACTGCGCGCCCGCGTTGGCATGGTGTTTCAGAAGCCGAACCCGTTCCCGAAGTCGATTTACGACAACGTCGCCTACGGTCCGCGCATTCACGGCCTTGCCCGCAACAAGACCGATCTCGACGCTATCGTCACCTCGTCGCTGCAAAAGGCAGGTCTTTGGAACGAAGTGAAGGATCGCTTGCAGGAACCAGGCACCGGCCTATCCGGCGGTCAGCAGCAGCGTCTGTGCATTGCGCGCGCCATTGCCGTTGGCCCAGAAGTCATTCTCATGGACGAGCCCTGCTCGGCCCTCGACCCGATTGCAACCGCAATCATCGAAGAGCTGATTGACGAGCTGCGTACCAATTACACCATCGTCATCGTCACCCACTCGATGCAGCAGGCAGCCCGCGTCTCGCAAAAGACTGCCTTCTTCCACTTGGGTAATCTGATTGAACAGGGCGACACTGAAGACATCTTCACCAACCCCGTCCACAAGCAGACCCAAGACTACATCATGGGCCGTATCGGCTAATCTAAGGGGAGAGCAAAGCCATGCCACACAATACCGGCACAGAGCACATCGTTACTTCGTATAACGAAGAACTTCTCGCCCTTGCGCAGGCCATCGCCGAAATGGGTGGTCAGGTGGAAACGGCTGTCGAAAACGGCACGCGCGCCCTGCTCAAGCTCGACCGCGAACTTGCCGACGTGACCATCATCGCCGACCAGCGCATCGACGACATGCAGCGCAAAATCGACGAAATGGCCGTGTCCATGATCGCCCGTCGCCAGCCAATGGCGTCTGACCTGCGTTCGATCATCACTGCCATCCACGTGGCGTCTGATCTTGAGCGCGTTGGCGATATGGCCAAGCAATTGGCCCGCCGATCGCTCAAGCTCGAAGCGATCAACCTGCAGGCCTCGTTCTACAGCGGCGTTCGCAACATGACCGCTCTCGTGCTTGGTCAGCTCAAGGAGGCACTCGACGCCTACGCCAATCGCGATGCTGAAGCTGCCGTGGTCGTCTGCAACCGCGACGACGATGTCGACGCCATGCACACCTCTCTGTTCCGCGAACTCCTCACCTATATGATGGAAGATCCGCGCAACATCACCTCGTGCACCCAGCTTTTGTTCTGCGCCAAGAGCCTTGAACGTGTCGGCGACCACGCAACCAATATCGCTGAACGCGCTTACTATCTCTCGACTGGTAAGCAGCTCACCAGCGACGTTCAAGAACTCCATCGCCAGCAGATCAAAGCCTAAGCGCAAATTCCGTCACGCCGCCCAATCGGCGTGACGAACTCTTCGAATATCCCCTATATTGAGTAACGGTCCCTTGGGACCGATTGACGGAGCACGCCCATGCCCGCGACGATCCTTGTTGTCGAAGACGAAGCCGACATCTCCCTGCTCCTGCAATACAATCTGCAGGCTGAGGGCTTTGATGTCGTCACAGCGGAAACCGGCGATGAAGCGCACCACGCCATCGCAGAACGCGTCCCTGACCTGATCCTGCTCGATTGGATGCTACCCGAAGTTTCCGGCATCGAAATCTGCCGTCGCCTCCGTGCGCGTGAAGAAACCGCCCGCGTTCCAATTATTATGCTCACGGCACGCGGCGAAGAAGAAGAGCGCGTCCGCGGTCTCACCACCGGCGCAGACGATTATATCGTCAAGCCATTCTCTGTCCCCGAACTCGTCGCGCGCATTCAGGCCCTGCTCCGCCGCACCAGCCCGAACCTTGTGACCAACGCGCTCAAGGTCGGTGAATTAGAACTCGACCGCACCACCCATCGCGTCAGCCGTGGCTCCCGAGACATTCACCTCGGCCCAACAGAGTATCGCCTGCTCGAATACCTCATGACCCATCCGGGCCGCGTTTACACCCGCGAGCAGTTGCTCGACGGCGTCTGGGGTAATGACGTTTATGTCGACGAACGCACGGTCGACGTCCACATCGGCCGCCTCCGCCGCGCCATCAACCGTGGCAAGGAAGCCGACCCCATCCGCACCGTGCGCGGCGCCGGCTACTCCTTCGACGAACGCTTCTCGCAACTGGCTTAGATCGCGTGCCCTTAGGCACAACAAGGTCTGACACTCGGCACTGTTTTCTGGTCACCGCAAGTCGCCGGTGATCAGAAAAAAGCCAAAAAATCTCTCTGCGCGCGGCGCATCGAAACTGTTTTGCGCGTTCTACGAGGCCCAAAAACGCAATCCACCAAATCAGACGCTTGACGGGTAAAGTCCTTTCATATCATAGGATTAACCATAATATTCTTCGTGTCTCCTGATTTGTTGAGCAGCACCAAAAGCTGCGGATTGCCGCGCCACCATGTTGTCCAAGCCAATTGCCGTTGTACCGGCGATCGTCGCCCTACTTGCTGCTACCAATATCACCGCAGCGCAGGCCCGAGATATCACCATCAGTGATGGTCAAACCGAAGGCGCTCAGAGCCTTTCCGGGACCGGGGACACGCTCTTTATCGCAAGTGGCGGCACATTGGACTCCACAAGCAACGTGATTTCCATCACCGGCTTGGATACGGTGACCACGAACTACGGTACGATCGAAAATCGCGGAACCGCCACCTACGCGCTGGAAACGCTGGCAGCTAACACGCGAGTGGTCAATCACGGCGGCATCTTCTCCTACGAAGACTGCTCCTATGGCGTCTACGCCACTGGTGATTATTTCACACTCACCAACACCGGAACGATTGAGACCAAGGGCAGCTGGGCGGGCACAGGTATCCAGGTCGAAAACAGCGCCAATAATGTGCTCAATGTGACGTTGGACAATAGTGGCAGCATCATCACCCACGGCACACAATCCCACGGTATTAGCCTTTACGGCACCAGTTCACGCATCACCAATACGGGCAACATTAGGACAGCGGACCACGGCAGCGCCGGTATCTATGTCTACTCCCCCACGACCCAAAGTGATATTGTCATCACCAACTCCGGGACCATCCATGCAAAGGGTGGAGAGTACCAAACCTCTTCTGGCGGCTACGTCCAGAGCCATGGCATCCAAACCAATGCCGCCAATGTTCACATTATCAACAGCGGCACCGTAATCAGCGAACAGTTCGATGCTTTCGCAATGGGTTTTGCCAATAGCAAACTCACGCTCTTGCCCGGCTCTGTGGTTTCTGGTGGCATTCGCTTCTCGCAGGCTGCAACGGGCTCTCTCGAAATCGGCAACGGCCTTGAAGGCGTTATCAAGATTACTGGAGAGTTGCGCGACGATCAGATCGAAACGCATGGCCAGGCCTATACCCGCGCTGTCACAACCGAAGCCACAGAGCACCGCCGCAATGGCGATGCCGCGACGAGCACCTACACAACCTTCACCGTTGTTTCCACCGCCTCCATCGAAGCGGCCAACACCGCGACCGTTCAAACTGCTAGCACGGTGACATCCAATATCGCCAACCATACTGGCGATCGCCGTCAAAGCCTGCCGAGCAGCACCTCGGCTCTGGGCTATGCTCCGTCCCCGGCGACACCAGACTTCCCTGATTTTGCCCCGAGCGACGATTTTGGAGCATGGGCCAGCGCTTATGGCGAACTCACCGCCCCCACTTCGGGCAAGACAGGCTCCAAGTCCTTGCAAGGTGGCGCACTGGTTGGCTCAGACATAAAACTCTCCGATGAGAGCCTCGCGGGGCTTTTCGTTGGCCTCGGCCGTGGCCACGTTGAGACCGTTTCCAAGTCCGAACTCGATGTCACATCTCTGCTCGGCGGCGGCTATGCCTCGCTGGCTGTTGGGTCCGTGTTCATCGACATCAACGCGACACTTGGCGTTTCCGCCAATGACAGCGCGCGCCGCTTCGTCAACAACACGGTCGCAGCAGGGTATGAAACGGCCTATGCCAACTATGTTAGCATGTTCGCCAGTCCGTCGATCAAACTCGGCATGGACCAGTATCTCGGCTTCGCTCGCCTAACTCCGAGCGTCACCTTGACCTATGCTGGCATTCATCAGGCTGGCTATTCGGAATCAGGCTCCTCTGCCAATGTCACCATGGGCTCCAGCTTCTCGCAGCTGCTCAACGCCCGTGCAGAACTTGAACTCGGCACTATCGACCTCGGCGAAGCGGGCAGTGGCTGGAGTGGCAGCGCCAAGATTGGTGCCGATGGCACATTGACCTATGGCGGCACGACCGACGCTCAAGTGCTCGGCACGACACTGAGCCTTGCGGGCAACTCGACCAATGCCGCGCGCGGCTTCATCGGTGCCAATGCCCAATACCAGTCCGGCACCTACAGTTTTACCGCCGGCACAGAACTCGGACTCAACACCCAAGGCATGGTCTCGGCCAGCCTACGCGGCGGTGTCGGGATGCGTTTCTAAAGCCTTCAGTTCTCTTCGACTTTAATCGCTCGTCACCGACGGGCGATTTTGGTTTCGACGTGGTTCACGTTCTCGCTGTACGTTCCTCACAGCTCAGCTAGTCTCCTAGCAACCATTTGAGTCGGAACTTCATGACGTCCTTTTCAACGCAGCGGGTCAACCCGCTCTACCTGCTCGCTGCGTTCGCCAGTGGGTGCTTACTCACCCTCGCAGTTTTCTTTAATGGTGAGGCCGGTCGATATGGCGGCGGCATCTTTTCATCGTGGCAGGCTCATGGCGTCGGCACGGTCGTTTCAATGCTGCTGCTCGCCATCATATGGCGCAAGGAACGCGCCAAAGCCGCCGCTGCCAAGGCCATTCATGGCAAAGCCCCCCTCTGGGCCTATCTCGGGGGCGTGTTTGGTGGTCTGACGGTTATTCTCACGTCCTACTCAGTCAATTCGCCCATCGCCTTGGGTGGCACTTTGGCGATTGGCCTCGTGGGTCAGTTCGCTCTTTCGCTCGCCGCTGATCACTGGGGGCTGCTGGGCTTGCCGAAGCGTAAGCTCGACCTGCGCGACGGCGCCGCCGTACTACTGATTTCCGCCGGTAGCATGATCATCATTCTCTTCGGCGTCGGTGCAGCATGATCGGCCCCATTATCTCTGCCTTCGTGATCGGCCTGCTGATCATCCTCAGCCGTCAGGTCAATGGGCGCGTCTCCGTCTCTACCACGCCGCTCATTTCGTCCTTTTGGAACCACATCGTCGGCTTCGTCTTCATGACCGTCCTCGGTCTTGCCGTGGGTGGGCTCATTCCCGAAAACATCGGCGAAATCCCGCTCTGGGTGTATTCGGGCGGTGCAATCGGTGTGATCTTTGTTGCCGCAGGCTCATTCCTCATCACCAAGATTGGCGCGACCAATACAACCCTATTACTCATTGCAGGTCAGATGATTTCGAGTGTCGTTCTCGACATGCTGCGCGGCGTGCCCCTGACCATGTGGGCGAGCGTCCTGGGCATTGTGCTAATCCTTGCAGGCATGGCACTCACGCAACGCCCTGCCAAAGACCAAGCAGAATAAAAAACGGGGCCCGAAGGCCCCGTTCGCATTTCCAATTTAGCCAGCGGCTGTGTAAGCCGTCTTCACCACGGTGAAGAATTCTGCCGCATAACGGCCCTGCTCGCGGGGGCCATAGCTCGATCCCTTGCGACCACCAAACGGCACGTGGAAGTCCACCCCGGCCGTCGGCACATTGACCATCACCATGCCCGCTTCGACATTGCGCTTAAAGTGCGTCGAGTATTTTAGTGAGGTGGTGACGATACCTGCCGACAGACCGAACTCGGTGTCGTTACAGATCGCCAGACCTTCTTCGTAATCCTTGGCCTTGATCACCGCTGCAACCGGCCCGAATATCTCTTCGCGCGCAATACGCATGGAATTGGTGGCTTCAGTGAACAGTGCAGGCTGCAGGAAGTAGCCCTCTGTATCCTTCTTCACACGACCACCGCCTGCGACGAGTTTTGCGCCCTCAGCTTGACCGATAGCGATGTAATCGGTGTCCTGCTTGAGCTGGCTCGGATCGACGACTGGCCCGATTTCGGTATCCTTGTCGAGCGCCGCGCCAACACGCAAATTGCGGGTGCGTTCAGCCAAAGCTTCGACGAACTTGTCGTGAATGCCTTCAGTGACAATCACGCGGCTCGATGCCGTGCAACGTTGACCGGTCGAGAAGAAGGCCGACTGCGCCACGCTCTCGACGGCGACCTTGAGGTCCGCATCATCGAGCACCAGAACCGGGTTCTTGCCGCCCATTTCCAGCTGGAACTTACGATTGTGCTTGATCGAGGCTTCCGCCACGCGACGGCCAGTGCCAACCGAACCGGTAAAGCTAAGCGCCGCGACATCAGGGCTATCCAGCAGTGTCTGCCCGACGACAGAGCCCTTGCCCATGACCAGATTAAGAACACCCTTCGGCAGGCCTGCGCGCTGCAGAATGTCAACAATTGCCCAGGTGGAAGCTGGCACCAAGTCAGCAGGCTTGATGACAACCGTGTTGCCATAAGCGAGCGCTGGAGCAATCTTCCATGCTGGGATCGCAATGGGGAAGTTCCAAGGCGTGATAATCCCCACGACGCCAATCGGCTCGCGGGTGATTTCAACGCCAACGCCCGGACGAACCGAAGCCATAACTTCGCCTGTCAGGCGCAGCACTTCGCCCGAGAAAAAGTCAAAGATCTGCGCAGCGCGGGTCACTTCGCCAATTGCTTCTGGCAGTGTCTTGCCTTCTTCGCGCGCCAACAGCTCGCCCAATTCGGCCTTGCGCGCCAAAATCTCGTCGGACGCTTTGCGCAGTATGCCATGACGCTCAAGCAGGCCGGAACGCGACCATGCAGGGAACGCAGCCTTAGCTGCCGCGATTGCCGCTGTTGTGTCGTCAACCGATGCGCGCGCATAGACGCCCACAACATCCGAAAGATTGGATGGGTTGATGTTTTCAACGCCGTCAGAGCCGACCCACTCGCCGTCGATAAGGTTCTTAAACAGTTCAGTCATGAATGTGCCTTTCAGCAATGGGTCACAAGAGGTCCGCGCGAGCAAGATCGCGCAGCAAATGGCTCGCGCCATAGATCCAGGGTGGACAAACAGTTGAGAGATTAACCCGGTTGCGCAGTGTGCCAAGGCTTGGCGTCGAAACAGAGACAACGTCCCCAAGTTTATGGGTAAAGCCCATGCCCTGCCCGCCGCGATCCTTCACCGGGGCAAACATCGTCCCCAGATAAAGCACAAGACCGTCTGGATATTGGTGATGTTCGCCAATCGTGGCGGCAACCAGCGATTCAGGCGTGCGCGAGATTTGCGCCATGTTGGAATGGCCATCGAGTTCAAAGCCGTCTTCGCCTTCAACCCGTAAGGCGATCTCAGCGTTTTTGACGGTGTCGAGAGTGAACTCGCCATCGAACAGGCGCACGAATGGGCCGAGCGCGGCCGAAGCATTATTGTCCTTCGCCTTGCCCAAGAGCAGCGCCGAACGTCCTTCAACGTCACGCAGATTGACGTCATTGCCCAAGGTCGCGCCGATAATCGCGCCCTTGCTGGTCACCAGCAGAGCCACTTCCGGCTCAGGATTGTTCCAGCTCGAAATCGGGTGCAGCCCAACTTCGGCACCAAAGCCAACAGCGCTCATCGGCTGGGACTTGGTGAAAATCTCAGCGTCCGGTCCAATCCCAACTTCGAGATACTGGCTCCAAACACCCTTGGCGATCAGCGCGGCCTTGACCTTCATGGCGCTGTCCGATCCCGGAACCAGTTCGCTGAGGTCTGTACCAATCAAATCGAGAATTTCGCTACGTAGAGCATCTGCACGGCTCTTGTCGCCGCGTGCTTGCTCCTCAATCACGCGCTCAAGGAGCGACACCACAAAGGTCACCCCCGAAGCTTTCACTGACTGCAAATCAATTGGCGCGAGAAGCCGGGCGACATCATCGCGTGGGGAAGCCGCCTCCGAATTCGCGAGCACGGCCTCGACAGCACCGACAGCAGTGCCCGCCACAGTGCGCACGTGCTCGGTGGCTCGCCCGCTTTCGGCAATATCGCGAACCGCAGCAAATCCCTTGGCGGTGATGTCGACGAGTTGCCCGTCCCTAACGGTCACAATGCGCGGATATGCATATCCCGGCACCATTGCACGTCCCAACAACACTCCACCCGGAACCAAGCCCATATTCGCAACCTCTTTTGCCTCTGGCCGCGACTGCACCGCAGCCAGCGCCCTCCCATGACGCAAGGGTATAAGTCATACTTTTCTGGAAAGGAAGGGAAAGTGGGCAACATCGCTTTGCCCAAATCGGAACAAATCCAACCTGCTTGCACCAGCGTAATCATACGCAAGACTCTTGCAAGCCTGCGCTCCTAAACCCTCGCCCCAAACGCCTATTCCTTGGCGTTAAAGTGAAACGTTCAGGCACAGTTCATCTCTGCCGCAATACTGACGCATAGACAGGGGATTCTCCCCTGACCTCATCTAGGAGTATGACATGCGTGCATTAAGCCTGATCGTTCCCTTCGCTTTGCTTGCTAGTGTTGCGCCTGCTTTTGCCGGTACCATTGCGATTGAGGGCAGCGGCCAAGTCCGCGCAGCGCCTGACATGGCAACAGTGTCGTCTGGCGTGACCACACAGGGCGCGACAGCCAAGGAAGCGCTCGACGCGAACAGCACTGCCATGACGGCGCTGATTGAAGCCCTCAAAGGCTCGGGTATCGAGGCACGCGATATTCAGACCTCTGGCTTCTCGGTCAGCCCCAACTATGTCTATTCGGAAGAGCGTGACGCGAGCGGCTATAGTCTGCCGCCCAAGATCAATGGCTATCAGGTGGCCAACAGCGTTTCCGTCGTCGTTCGCGACCTCGAAAAGCTTGGCTCGATTCTCGATCAATCGGTCACCGTAGGCGCCAACACCGTCAATGGGATCGAGTTTTCGGTCACCGACCCGTCGGAATTGCTCGATGAAGCGCGCAAGGCCGCTTTCGCCGATGCCCGCGCCAAGGCTGAGCTTTACGCACTAGCCTCTGGCACAACCCTTGGCGATATTGAGAAGATCAGCGAAAGCCGAGATTACGCCGTACCAGTCGCTTACGCCATGGCAGAACGCGCAGTCGCCGCCGACAAGGTCCCGGTTGAGGCCGGCGAGCTGAGCTTCTCCATCACCGTCAATGTCGAATGGGACCTTGAGAACACCAAAAAGTAATCGGTGGAACTCTGTCGCACCTGCCTTGTTTTGAACAAACGGGACCCGACATAGGCACAGTTACATTCCGGCAGACATGTCTGCCGCGAGAACCCGGATCCCCTCCTTAGAGGGGGCTTGGGCGGTGGGGACGGAACCACCGTAGTCACTCCGTCCCCACCAACCCCTCCGAACCGGCTGGCCGGAGGCCAGCAAAAAGGCGCCAGTGGCGCCTTTTTAGGAGAGGAGGCCATGAGAGCTAAGCTCGAATGGCCCGGCTCATCAAAAGACAACCTCCCTACCCCGCCAGCACCTTCCAAAGCATATTGAGCCCCACCAGCACCAGGAACACGGCGAACACGCGCTTGAGCGTCTTCTGGTCGAGCTTATGCGCCAACGTCGCGCCAAGCGGCGCACAAACGGCGGCCAAAACGCCCACCAGCACCAGCGCTACGATATTGATGTAGCCAATGCTCAACGGCGGCAGGTTCGGCACGCCCCAGCCTGAAATCAAAAAGCCCGCGGTCCCGGACAGCGCAATCGCAACGCCGATCGCAGCCGACGTCCCGACGGCCTTGTGCATGCTGTCCCCAAAAGCCACCAGTGTCGGCACAGTTAGCGAGCCACCGCCAATACCCATCAGCGACGAAATATAGCCGACGACAAACGCCGAAATTCGGTGCGTCAGCGACGAGCCTTTTAAGTGCCCCATAACCTTGGTTTGCAAACCAAAGATAATGTTCGCCGCGATGACGAAAGCCATTACCGCAAAAACAATGCGCAGCACATTGGCCGAGAACAAGCCGGCCATAAGCCCACCGATGAACGTGCCAACCACAATGAACGGCGCCCACAGCTTGAACACATTCATATCGACCGCGCCGCGCTTATGATGCGAGCGCGCACTCATGATCCCGGTCGGTATGATAATGGCGAGCGAGGTCCCAACAGCAACGTGTTGAACGATCTCACTGTCATAACCCATCAGCAGCAGCGCATTGGATAGCGCAGGCACAATCACCGCGCCCCCGCCAATCCCCAGCAGGCCAGCGGCAATTCCGGACACAATACCAGTGGCGAGCAGCCCGACAACGAACGGCCAATAGCCGATAAGTTCGCCCCAATTCATGTGTTATTCTCCGATGAGGTGGAGCACGATCTCGCGCCGATGCGGTCGGCGGCGGTGCTCAAATAGATAAATACCCTGCCAGCTACCGAAAACGGGACGCCCCTCGCTCACCGGCACACCGATTGAGGTCTGCGTCAGCGCGGCCTTTATGTGCGCCGGCATATCATCAGGCCCTTCAAGCGTATGGACCAACCAATCCATAGTCTCCGGCACAAGGCGCTTGAAGAAACCATCAAGGTCCACTTGCACGTCCGGATCGGCATTTTCCTGGATGAGCAGAGAGCAACTGGTGTGCCGGACAAAAACTGTCACCAGCCCCGTCGACATGCCAGTTTGCGCAACGAAACTGTTCACTGCACGAGAAAATTCGTAAAGCCCCGGCCCTTGCGTCTGAATGCTGTGACTGTGTATCGCTTGCTGCATCGCACATGCCTATCACGACGGGTTGGACTGGAGGAGCCTGACCACTGCGAAATCGTCCAGCGCCCCAATCCCGCCGCATTGTCGGATTGCTTGTGTTATCCAGAATGTCTTGAGGAACTGCCCCAACAGCCCGGCGTTAGGGGATTATTACAAGATCTCCACCTGCTCCTAGCGACTGACACTTCGTTCAGACTGGGTTCAGGCAAATAAATCGATCTTCCCGTCATAGTGTTACACACTCGAAGGAATTGACATATGAGTTTCAAGACCTGGCTCCTCACCGGGACCAGCATCGGCCTAATGGCCGTCGCGCCGCTTCCCGCCAATGCACAGGGTGCAGAACTCCAATCTGCAATCCAGTCCTACCTGCAAGCGCAGGCATCGGGCGATGCCGCCGCTCTTGAAGCTGCACAGTCGACGTTGACCAATGAGTGTATCGTCGCGGGCTTCTCTAGCGTCGAAGAATGCTTGGCATCGGGTGGTAGCGCTCCTGCGGCCCCAGCCGTCGATAATGCCGCCGCAGAAGCTGAAGCGGCCGCTGCTGCAGAAGCAGAAGCCGCTGCACAGGCCGAAGCTGCCGCTGCCGCAGAAGCTGAAGCTGCTGCGCAGGCAGAGGCCGAGCAACGTGCTGCCGCCGAGGCCCAGGCCGCCGCTGAAGCTGAACAACGCGCTGCTGCCGAAGCAGAAGCTCAGGCTGCTGCGGAAGCGGAGGCTGCCGCCGCACAGGCCGCAGCTGACGAGCAAGCGCGCCAGGCAGCGGAAGCCGCTGCCAATGAAGCAGCAGCACAAGCTGCTGCCGAGGCCGAAGCACGTGCCGCTGCTGAACAGCAGGCCGCCGACGAAGCCGCTGCCGCTGCAGCGCGTGAGCAGGAAGAAGCCGCAGCCCGCGCTGCAGCTGAAGCTGAAGCTGAGGCTGCCGCACAGGCTCAGGCCGAAGCTGACGCCGCCGCTGCAGCTCAGGCAGAACAGGCCGCTCCTGTTGAGCAGCCAGCCGTAGAGCAACCCGCACCAGCCCCTGAGGCTGCACCCGCTCCTGAGCCAACCCCTGCCCCTGAGGAACAGGTAGCCCCAGAAGCCGCACCAGCTCCAGCACCAGAAGCTGCGCCAGCACCCGAAGTCGCGCCTGCGCCTGCTCCAGAAGCGGTGCCAGAAGCACCGGGCGTTGACTATCAGGCAGAGTTGACCCGTCTCGTCACCGACTACGAAACGGCTATTTCCGATCTGCTGAATGGTGCCAATGCAGACGAAGTGAACCAGCGTCTCACGGCCATCCGTGCAGAAATCTCCGACCTCTGTGCCGCTCAGGGCAATGGTGACGCCACCTCGTGCCTCGCCGCCTTTGGCTTGGCATTGCCAGAAGTCCCTGGAATTGCCGCTCAGCCTCCAGTCGTACAGCCTGTCGAACAGCCTGTAGTCGCGCCAGAAGTTCCAGTTGAACAGCCTACGCCTGTCGAGGAAACCACCTCTGATGGTCAGACTGCAGAACCGATCACGGAACTGCCAGCTGGCATCGAAGCCGAGCAAATCGCTCCGCTGCTCGATAGTGCCAAGGATGAGCCAATGGTGGCAGCGCCAGCCCCTGTTGACGGCCAACCAGCTGTGATTGCACCAGTCGAAATTGCGCCGGCAATCGTGACGGTCGAAACCCTGCCACAGACGGATGAAGCGGCGCAGTCCGAAGAAATCCGCGCCATGGTCGAGGCGCCTCTCGCCAACGCAGAGGCAGGGACCGAAGTCGCTGCGACGAACAACACAACGGTCAACCAGACCGTGGTCAACAACTACGTGACCAATATCGTCAACAACGTCTCGAACGTCGACAACAGCGTCACCAACAACACCACCGTGAACAACACGGTGACGAATAACAACACCAACATCACGAACAATCAGAACACCACCAATATCGGGCAGCAGAACAACTACGTTCAGATCATTGAGGCCCCGGTACTGCAGCAAACCTCAACTGGCGATGCCATCGCTCAGGTGATCCTGCAGGTTGGTACACAGCTGATTGTGAACTCCATCGGTCAGGACACCAACCGCTTCTACAATCCGCAGCAGGACGAGATTTACTACGAAAATCTCTCCAACGGCCGCACGCGTGAAGTGATTGTCCGTCCTGATGGCACGCAGGTCATCACCGTCCGCAACCGCAATGGCGACATCCTGCGTCGCACGCGCATCACCCCAGATGGTCAGGAATATATCCTCGCCTACTTCGATGATCGCTATGAGGACAACCTCAACAACTGGCGCGATCCGGGTCTGGACCTGCCTCCGCTGCAGCTCAACATTCCAGCACGCGACTACGTTCTGGATGCCCGTTATGCCGATGACCGTCAGCTGACGACCTTCTTTGCTCAGCCTCCGGTTGAACAGGTTGCCCGTCTTTATTCGATCGACGAAGTGAAGCGCTCGGCTCGTGTTCGTGACAGTGTGCGTAAGCTCGAAGTGGGTAACCTCACTTTCGATACGGGTGCTGCAACCATCGGCCGCGATCAGGTCGGTTCGCTCCAGAGCGTTGCCAACGCAATGCTGGCACTGCTGCGCACCAATCCGAACGAAACCTTCCTTATCGAAGGTCACACGGACGCGGTTGGCTCGGACATTTCCAATCTCCGCCTCTCGGATTCTCGTGCAGCCACAGTCGCCCGTGTTCTGTCGGACTTCTATGGCGTACCGCCTGAAAACCTTGCCACCCAGGGTTACGGCGAACGCTATCTGAAGATCCGCACCGAAGCTGGCGAACGTGAAAATCGTCGCGTTACCATCCGCCGCATTACGCCGCTGGTGACAGTGGCAAACCGCTAAAACCACCCTCAAGGTCGGCCTTCGGGCCGACCTTACTTTTTACCCTGCGGCGCAGAGACACTTGCGCGCCACAATCGTCTTGATAAGCCTGAGGCAATTGCCTTGGAGTTATCATGAAAAAACTCGAACTCTTTGTTGAAAGCATTATCCTGGCGTCGCGCTGGCTGCTGGTCGCTTTCTACATCGGCCTGGCCGCTGCGCTTGGCCTCTACGCCCTCTCCTTCTTCGGCAAGCTCTTTGACTTTGCCACGAAGTTCATGGAGCTGAGCGAAAACGACACCATCCTCAAGCTACTCAGCCTGATTGATGCAGCCCTCATCGCTAGCCTGGTGGTTATGGTGATCATCTCCGGCTATGAAAACTTTGTCTCGCGCTTTGACGACGACAAGGACGTTCACTGGCTCGGCAAAATCGACGCAGGCTCGCTAAAAGTTAAGGTCGCTTCGACCATTGTTGCGATCTCTTCAATTCACTTGCTGCAGATTTTCCTCAACATCCCGAAGTACGAAAACAACGAGATCATGTGGTACACAATTCTGCATGTGACCTTTATTTTCTCGGCCCTCTTCTTGGCCTACATCGACAAAATTACAAAAAAAACTGGCAAAGACGACACTCCGGGTCTCTAAGGATCAGAGCAAACTACTGTCAGCAGGGCGGAAATCGAAAAGATTTCCGCCCTCTTCACGTCTTTCGTCGTTTTGGAACCAGCTAATTAAAAACGCGTTGAATCGGGGACGTTGAAACAAAGGAAACCTAAAATGGCGACCCCAGAACGTGATCCAGTCTACACCCGCGACGAAAGCCGCACCGTTTACACTCGTGAGAGCAATGGTACCGGTTGGTTTGTCGGCATCATCGTAGCCCTAGCACTCCTCGCAATTGGCTATCTGGTTTTCTCGGCCAATACCGGGCCAGCGACCGTTGATACCACTGCGCCAGCGCCTGCTATCGAAAGCACCGCTCCAATGACTGAAGCGCCTGCGACAGACGTTGCGCCTCCAGCTGCCCCAGCAGCACCAGAAGCGACCACCCCAGCTCCGGCCGCTCCAGCCGCTCCAGTGACACCAGCCGCTCCGGCTACTCCGGTTGTGCCAGCCAACTAATTGATTGCACAGCCACATTAAGCGCGTTTAGCAGACCCCGGCTTGCCGGGGTCTTGCTATTTTGACTTCATAGGACCGCTCCTATTGTAATCCTCGACCGCGCGCACCATGTGCAGTTTTTCACGGAGACGACATGTTCAACATCGACCAAATTCTAAAGACGCTGCAGTCCGACCCGAACCTCAAGAGCAAGGCTCTGACCGGTGCAGCTGGCATGGCTGCTGGTATGTTGCTCTCTGGCGGTAAGCCGCACAAACTTTTGGAAACCGGCCTCAAGGCTGGCGCTATCGCAGCCGTTGGTGGCCTTGCGTATAAGGCGTGGCAGAACCATCAGGCCAACCAGGCCGGTCAAGCCGCGCCAGTGCGCGAAGATGCCTTCATCCCACAGCCGAACACGCCAGCGCAGGAAGATTTGGGCAAAACCCTCGTTCGCGCCATGATCGCCGCATCCAAGGCCGATGGCCGCATCGACGCCGACGAAAAAGAAGCAATCTTCGCCAAGCTCAACACCATGCAGCTTTCCGGCGAGGAAAAGGCTTGGGTGTTTGACGAGCTCTCGTCCCCACTCGATATCAATGCTGTTGTCGCCCGCGCAGATACGCCTGAGCACGCCGCCGAAATCTATGCGGCCTCGCTCGTCGCGATCACCGCTGATACCGCCGCAGAACAGGCTTATCTCGAAGCGCTGGCCGTAAAGCTCAAGCTTGACCCAGCCCTCGTTGCTGAAATCCATCGTCAGGCCGGCGAAAAGCTCCCTCAGCCGAGCCAGCAGCCAATCGCCCCGCTCGCCTACACCCCACAGTGGCAGCGCTAATATCTCCGATCCAAAAAGGCCCTCCTCCCGAGGGCCTTTCATTTCTGGCAACAAAAACCTACCGTAGTTACATCCATGTGCGCTCTTGCGCCGTGCACCGGCTGCCTCCACTTCTCCCGATAAGGAGATACACCCATGGAACTTGGCCTCTATTCCTTCGCGGAAAACACCCCAGACATGCTCAACAATGGGCATCTGCAATCCCCGGCGGAACGCTTGCGGGATTTGATTGAAGAGATCGAGCTTGCCGATCAGCTCGGCCTTGCGTTCTACGGCTTGGGCGAACATCACCGCTCCGACTATGTCGCCTCGTCTCCGGTCACCATCCTGGCCGCCGCCGCCGCCCGCACCAAACAGATCAAACTTTCGACCGCCGTCACCGTCCTCTCGTCAGAAGACCCTGTGCGTGTCTGGCAACAGTTTTCAACGCTCGATCTTCTGTCCAATGGCCGCGCTGAAATCATGGCGGGTCGTGGCTCCTTCATCGAAAGCTTCCCGCTCTTCGGGCTCGATCTCAACGACTACGATGATCTCTTCGAGGAAAAGCTCGACATGCTCCTCGCTATCCGCAAGGGCGGCAAGGTCGCTTGGCCGGGCAGCCAGCATACAACCCCCATTCCGGGTCTGGAGATCTACCCCAAGCCCGCTCAAGAGCAATTGCCACTCTGGATCGCCGTTGGCGGCACCCCCAATTCCGTCGCGCGCGCCGCCTATCACGGCCTCAACCTGATGATTGCGATCATTGGTGGTCGCCCCCGTCAGTTCCAGCCGCTAACCGAGCTCTATCGCCAGACCGCCGAGAAGGTTGGGCATGATGTGACCAAGCTCAAACTGGGTGTCTCCGGCCATGGCTTCATCGCAGAAAACAGCCAAGACGCCCGCGACATAGCGTACCCCGCCCATAGCGCCGCCATGAACAAGATCGGCGCCGAACGCGGTTGGGGCCCAAGCTCTCGCGCTCAGTTTGATGCCAGCACCACGCTGGAAGGCGCCTATTACATGGGCTCGCCGCAAGAAGTGATCGACAAGATTTTACTTCAGCACGAATGGTTTAAACATGACCGTTTTGGTCTGCAGCTCAGCGTTGGTACGCTTCCTCATGACAAGGTCATGAAGGCGATTGAGCTTTACGGCACGGTCGTAAAACCGGCGATTGATAAGGCATTAGCATAAGTGAGTACGTCTTAAGCGCAGGCCCGACTTAACCATCGGTTAAGCGGGCCACGCCTAGCTCACGCGCATGTGTTTTTCTTATCTCGTGCCTGAAAACCCAGCGAGCCGAACCAAGACATCGCACCTGAAAAACGCTCTGACTTGGCTCCCCGCAGTCGCTTTTGCGCTAGTCGGCGCCGGACTTCTTGCTGCTCCACAAGCGGCAGCAGACACCGGCGAGATGGCGGTGATCTTCCCCCCGTTCACCTCAGAAGCCACTGCTTGGGAACGCATCCACGAGGCTGGCGGCTTTGTTGTCGGTCCGACCCGCTTTTCCAACATTGTCGTCGTCTACGCCGACGATCCAGATTTTAAGTACCGCGCCAGCCAATTTGGCGCCCTTTGGTTCACCGCTGCCACTGGCCTATGTGCCGAGGCCTAAAGCTAGTTCAATGACACTTACCAATATTCGTTCTGTCGCGACCATTATGGTCACGGCCCTGACCCTGTTTATGGCGGCGACTGCTATCGTCGTCGAGCTGCTCATGCAGGGCAATTTTGGCACCACAGCGCTCATCGGCGCTGCCGGCATCGCAACCGTAGTAACCGGATTCTTGACCACAAGATCGAGCGCCGGTTTCCGCTATCTGCTGGTGACTGTACTGATGGTCTCCATCTCGGCCATCATCGCCGCAACCAAGGGCACGCCTTGGCAAACCGACCTGCACATGGCTTTCTTCGCCTCACTCGCTTTGAGCTCTTTGCTCTACGACGCGCGCGTCATTCTGGTGGGCACCATCGTTATCGCCATCCACCACCTTCTTCTGGGCATGACCCTGCCCGATCTGGTGTTTTATGGCGGCGGCGGCTTCCCCCGCATCGTACTTCACGCTGTCATTCTGCTTGTCGAGGCCGCAGGCCTGATTTGGCTGCTCCGCAATACTTTCGCTTTCGTCTCGCTCGCTGATCAGAACGCAAATGATGCGAACGCCAATGCCGAGCGTGCCATTTCGCTCGCTCGTGACGTCGAGGAAAGCGAAGAAACACGCGTTGAAGACCGTCAGCGCACCCTGCAAGAGCTGCGCGATCAGTTCGGCACAGTCATCACGGCTACGCTCAATGGCGAATTTGGCCGCCGTGTGCCCGAGACCTTTGCAGAGCCCGACCTCAACAATCTGGCGCATGCCGTCAACGATCTCATTGCCAACCTTGAGACCGGGCTTGCGGAAACGTCATCCGTCATGGCGGCACTGTCGCAGAAGGACTTGAGCGCGCGCGTTACCGGCACCTATGCCCCCGTGTTTTCCGGGCTCAAGACCGACACGAACCTCGTTGCCGACCGCATGAGTGACGTCATCACCACGATCCGGACCGCCACAACCACGCTGGCGCATGCAACGGGTGAACTCCTCGACGGCGCAGAAGCACTCGCTCGCCGCACCAACGAGCAGTCAGAGGCCGTGCGCGAGACCGCCGTCGCCCTTGAGCAGCTGAGCCGCAATGTGGACGAGACCGCCGAGCGTGCTTCCAAAGCCCGCGCCGCCACGGAGTCCGTTGCCACCACGGCCGATCGCGGCACCACGGTCATGACCAATGCAACCGCCGCCATGGAGCGGATTGCCGCCTCCTCCCAGCAGATCGCTGGCATTATCACCATGATCGATGACATCGCCTTCCAGACCAACCTGCTAGCGCTGAACGCCTCTGTTGAAGCGGCCCGTGCCGGCGATGCCGGTCGCGGCTTTGCTGTGGTCGCCGTGGAAGTGCGCCGTCTAGCGCAATCTGCCGCCTCCTCATCCGCTCAGATCAAAACCCTGATCGAACAGGCCACAAGCCAAGTTGGACAAGGTACGGTTCTGGTCAAGGAGGCAGCGAGCGCCTTAAGTGAGATCACCCAGGCAGCCCATGTGAGCGACAGGCTCATGCACGACATTGCCGAGGCCACCTCCGAGCAGAACCACGCCTTGCGCGCGATCGACGAAGCAGTGCAGCACATCGACGTGCTCACCCAGCACAATGCGCAACTGGTTGAAACAACCCACAGTGCGGTTGCAGAAGCTCAGGGCGAAGCTGGAGCGCTCAATACGCTCGTCGGTGAGTTCCAGCTCGAAACCCGAGTTCCACTCGCCAAGAGCGCGTAAACGAGAAATGGCGCCATCGCGGGATGGCGCCATTCATAGCAGCTTACGCTCGCACTGTTCCAAGATAGACCTTACTTACCTGAACGGCTCAGCGACTTGATAGCCAGTGGTGGCATACCGGACTTTTCAGAAATCGCACGGTCCTGAGCTTCAATCTCAGCACGTGCAGGCTCATCGCCATCGAGGCCACCGAGCAGTCCTGCATCAACCTTACGGTTCGAGCGCTGGGAGCCATCTTCGTACACAACGTCAAACATCACGAATTCAGTGCGGGCAGTTGGCTTACGGGCCATCAGAGTTCTCCTTGCAAAAAACAACCGCGGGCCGATCGGCCCGCGGTCGTCAAAAAGTCAGTTATTCTGGGCTTAGCGGAAGATGTGCTCGCCCTGCTCATCGATGATCTGCCGACCCTTGCTCAGGGCTAGCATAACCAGATCTTCGCGCGAGCTCATGCGGTCGGCGCGAATAAAGCGGTAGGTTTTCACCTCGCCGCCAATTTCTTTTTCGATGGTGCCAGCGAGCTGGAGCTCGGAGCCGACCTTCATCTCAATGGCCTTGATCTTGAAGCCCTTGTAGTCTTCTTCGCCCAGCGACTTATCGCCAGCAGGCGCGGCTTCCGAATTCCCGCCACCAAATAGCTTCTTCAAGAACGACATGGGAGCTCCCCTCAATCTACCGTCGCCGCAGTGGTCTCGGATGTTCGAGTTCACCGCGTTTCTCCATCTCCTCCTGCAACCACGCAGGCGAGATATCAAAATAGTTGGGCCAGATCGGCTTGCCGTTGACCAGCTCGACCTTAGCGAAGAAATTCCGATCCCGCAGAGGCTCTGTCCCCTCCCCCCGCTCGGAGAGCATGGGGGCCGCGTTGAACGTACCATAAGTGGCGTCCGAGAACGTCACCACCAGCTTGAACGGCACAACGGCCTTCAAGCTGGTCACCTTCAGCCGAACCGGCTTTAGCGGAATGATCTCAGTTATCGAGGAAGCTCCGCAGCTTGCGCGAACGGCTCGGATGCTTGAGCTTACGCAGTGCCTTGGCCTCAATCTGACGAATACGTTCACGCGTAACCGAGAACTGCTGACCGACTTCTTCGAGCGTGTGGTCGGTGTTCATACCGATACCAAAACGCATACGCAGAACGCGTTCTTCACGCGGGGTGAGCGATGCCAGAACGCGCGTGGTGGTTTCACGCAGGTTCGACTGGATCGCCGCATCAATCGGCTGGATCGCATTCGAGTCCTGGATGAAATCGCCCAAGTTCGAATCTTCTTCGTCACCGATTGGCGTTTCGAGCGAGATTGGCTCTTTGGCGATCTTGAGGACCTTGCGGACCTTGTCGAGCGGCATCTGGAGCTTTTCGCTGAGCTCTTCTGGCGTCGGTTCGCGACCGATTTCGTGGAGCATCTGACGGCTGGTGCGAACGATCTTGTTGATCGTTTCGATCATGTGAACCGGAATACGGATCGTACGGGCCTGATCCGCGATCGAACGCGTGATCGCCTGACGGATCCACCAGGTCGCATAGGTCGAGAACTTGTAGCCGCGACGGTATTCGAACTTATCAACGGCCTTCATCAGACCGATGTTGCCTTCCTGAATAAGATCGAGGAACTGCAGACCGCGGTTGGTGTACTTCTTGGCAATCGAGATCACGAGGCGAAGGTTGGCTTCCACCATTTCCTTCTTGGCGATAGCCGCTTCGCGCTCACCCTTCTGAACCTTGTGCACGATACGGCGGTATTCAGCGATATCGAGACCAGTTTCAGTGGCCAGCGTAGCGATTTCCGTACGGATGTCGCCAATGGTACCAGCTTCACGGCGAGCGAACTCACCCCAGCCCTTACCGTCAAAGTTTTCGAGTTCCCATTCCCAGCTCGGATCGACTTCACGACCGTAGTACTTGTCGAGGAACTTCTCGCGCTTAACGCCATAGCTTTCAGCCAGACGCAGCAGGCGACCTTCCAAACGCACGAGGCGCTTGTTGATGTCGTAAAGCTGTTCAACCAGGCTTTCGATACGGCTCGCGTTCAGCGACAGCGACTTAACGTCGGCAATCACTTCGCCGCGCAGCACGCCCAGCTTGGTGTTTTCGTCAGCGGAAACAGCAATATTGCGGTCTTCGGCGTGACGATCCTGCATCTCACGCATCGCGCCATAGGCTTCTGCGATACGGTTGAAGGTTTCCACGACCTGCGGCTTGAGTTCTGCTTCCATCGCCGAAAGCGACAGTGCGTTATCAAATTCATCGTCGTCGTCTTCGACTGGGTCCTGCGGAGCTTCTGGCTCTTCTGGCACGTAATCGTCGTCTTCGCCCGAACCGGCCGAGCGACGTGGCGCAGGCTTAGCAGCAGGCTTAGGAGCCTCAACCACAGGCTTAGCAACAATCTGCACTTCCGGTGCAGCCTGCTTGGCGTCTGGGCCAGCATAGGTGGCTTCCAGATCGATAATGTCGCGCAGCAGAATTTCGCCCTGAGCGAGCTGATCGCGCCAAATAATAATCGCCTGGAAAGTCAGCGGGCTTTCGCAAAGCCCTTCGATCATGGTTTCGCGGCCAGCTTCAATGCGCTTGGCGATGGCGATTTCGCCCTCGCGGCTCAGAAGCTCAACCGAACCCATTTCACGCAGATACATACGCACCGGATCATCGGTACGGTCAGAACCGGCCTTGGCGTTGGACGTGTTGGCAACAGCGGTGCCAGCAGATGTGGCGACTTCCGTGCCGGTGTCGTCTTCGTCCTTCTCCACCTCGGTTTCTTCAACTTCGTCTTCGTCGACGACGTTGATGCCCATTTCCGAGAACATGGACATGAAATCTTCGATCTGCTCCGAGCTGACTTCTTCCGAAGGCAGTACGGCATTCAGCTCTTCATACGTGACGTAGCCACGCTTCTTGGCGACCTTGATCAGCTTTTTAACAGCTGCATCGTTTTGATCGATTAGCGGGCTGTCGTTGGATGTTTCCGGAGCCGCGCCTTCGGGCTTCTCGGTATCCTTAGTATTTTTGTTCGCTGCCTTGGTGGCCATCTGCTACTCCTCGGGACCGTTGGGCACGGAGGTCCCGGCTTTGTCTTAGGTGGTGACAACTCAAGACAAGGTAAAGGTTTGGTCACCAGACCGTTAACGGGGTGCCATACGCTGGTCCGCTATGGAGCATAGCAACGAGTGATTCGCCACAACGCAAAATCGCGCAATTCGCCCGTAATTAGAGAATGACCTCTAAAAACTGCGACTTGCGCGTCCAGATAGCGAACCAAACCCTTCAATCAATGCTTCAGTGCCATCGACAGTGGTAATCTGGTTCTTGATGTCCCGCAGCCGTTCAAAGGTTTCTTCGCTCGGGTCTTCGCCCAGCGCCGCTTCTGCTGCTTTGAGCTCTCTATTTAGCTCAACTTTCTTTTTATGCAAGGCCAAGGCGTGACTCAAACCGATTTCCGCGTCCGTTGCCGCGACCTCGGTATCGACTTGCCAGACCCCCTGAATTTTTAAAATCTCATTCATCCGGTACAACGCCGGACCATGCCCACGCACACCCAAAGCGGCCCGCAAATCTTCTGCAGAAATGTCGTGGTGGCGCACGACTAGCGCCAAAATGTCGCTCAAAACTTTCTGTGCAATAGTCGTCTCACAGTCAAATGCACCCAGCGCATCGAACTTGTCCTCGACCAGCGAGGGGTGATTGACCAGCGTCAGAATAATAGTGGCTTCACGCGGAGTAGCGTCGACAGCGGTCGCGCCACTGCGCACGAGGCGTGAGTTGCGCAGCGTATCAGAGACCACGAGCTTGGGCGTACCGCGTGATGGGAAACCATAGCCCCCGCTCTGACCATAGGCCGGCTTGCCACCACCACTCCAATTTCCCTGCCGCCCCTGCTGCCGAATTGGCGCAAAGAACGCTTTCAGTTTTTCCTCAAACGCCTGCGCGTAGTGGAAGCTGACATTGGAGTCCTGAATGGATTTCGCCCGATCACGAAGTCGTGCCTGCAAGGCCGCGCGCTCTTCCGGCGCCTCTGGCACAATCCCGCCAGTCTCAATGCTCCAGATCGTGTCGGAAAGGCTGCGTGCCTTGTCGATCACATCAGCAAAAGCACCCCGCCCCTGCGCCTTGATCAAATCGTCCGGGTCTTGCCCTTCAGGCAAGGTCGCGATTTTGACCGTTTTTCCGGGCTGCAAATGCGGCAGAACGATTTCGGCAGCGCGCTGCGCCGCCTTTTGCCCAGCCTTATCGCCGTCAAAGCACAAAACCGGCGCATCGCTCATGCGCCAGAGCAATTGCACATGCTCTTCGGTCAGCGCCGTACCGAGCGGCGCAACCGTGCCCTCAAAACCTGCTGACACCGCTGCGATAACGTCGAGATACCCCTCAACCACCACGACCGTCGCGCCTTCATAGGCCGCGCGCTTTGCTGTCTGACCGTTGTAGAGCGTCTGCCGCTTGGAAAAGAGCTGCGTTTCCGGCGAATTGAGATATTTCGCCGGCACATCTGCGCTCATCGCTCGACCACCAAAGGCGATTACCCGCCCTTTGAAATCGGTGATCGGGAACATCACGCGGTTGCGGAACCGGTCATAGGTCAACGGATCGCCATCACGACTTGTCACGAGGCCGGTATCGATCATCGCCTGCGCCGAAACCCCGTTCGCCGCCAGATGCTCTTTCAAGCCATTGCGACTGTCAGGAGCAAAGCCAATACGAAACCGGCTCTGGCTCGCGGCCGACACGCCGCGCTCAAACAGATAGCCCCGCGCTCTCGCGCCAATATTATGCGCCAGCGCCGCCTCGAAATACCGCGTCGCCAGCTCCATCACATCGATCAACGAACGTTGTGCAGCCTCGCGACGCTCTGTGCGCTCGTCGCGCGCCGGCATCGCAACACCAGCCATGCTGGCCAGTTTTTCGACGGCTTCGGGGAAGCTCATCCCCGTCTTTTCCGTGAGGAACCGGAAATGGTCCCCACTCACGCCACAGCCAAAGCAGTGATAGATCCCGCGACGATCGTCAGCGTGAAAACTTGGGCTCTTTTCGCCGTGGAACGGACAACAGGCCCACATATCGCCTTTGCCGGGCTGCGATTTCCGCTTATCCCAAAGCACGTGTTCGCCCACCACCTGCGTTATCGGCAGGCGCTGACGAATTTCATCCAAGAAATGATCGGAAAAGCGCATATAGAGTACTTAGGGTCTAACCCTCCGAAAGTCACGGCTCAGGATTTTGATTATACATGCGACCAATCCGCAAAACGCCAAAGCCCATGCTTGCCGCTTTAATCATCGGGCCCGTGCTGTGTGTTGTGCTGACGCTGTGGTTCGTCTGGACGCTCATCCCGGCCTAGCGGGACAAGCGCCCATTGTGTCGCTTAAGCCTTGCTCGCCTTGTAGAGCCGCCAAGCCCAGCCAAATAGGCCAATAGCGAAGGCGATCAACAAGACACCGCCCAACATAACGCTCACCACTGCCGTCAGCATCGGGAACAGCAGGAACACGAGCCCTAGGAGCACATAGGAAATCCCGGCCAACACCACGGGCCAAATTCGTGCGTAGCTATCGCGCTCGCGCACCACGACGACAATCTGCATTACCCCGACCACAATGGCGACCAAGCCCACCATGGTGGACATGAATGTCACGGTCAAAACCGTCGCCAGCAGCGGGCTGATCAGAATGACAATACCCAGCACCAGCGACGCCGCATTGGCCACAACGTCAAACCAATAATTGCCGCTCTTGCCGCCCCCGAAGGTCAGGCTCCACAGGCCAAGCGCACCGTCGATTAACAACAGCGCGCCACCAAAGAGCACCAAAACGGTCAGCGCCTCGGCAGGCACGAGCAGGGCATAAACGCCCCCAACAAACATCAAAAGACCCCGCAGCGCTGTAATCAAAGCGAAGCGGCGTTTGGTTTCGGACGACACAGGCATCGGCATTCCCCTCTTTGACGGCTCTGCTGCCGTCACCTAACTGCGACACCCACGTTACGCCCATTGTGCAGTGGCGCAAGAGCGCAAGCATCGGATGCCACGGGCTGACCAGCGGCGATTTAGCCGTTGCCCTTTGCCCCCGCACATGGGATGCAGCACCCGCCCCTCCCAAACCGGTCGCCTTTTTATGTCTGTGCCTCTCCTCGCGCTTTTCCTGACTGCTTTTGCTTTCGGCACAGCTGAATTCGTTATTGCCGGCCTTCTCCCCGAAGTCGCCCTCGGCCTGGATGTCTCCGTTCCCGTCGCGGGCTATCTCATTTCCGGTTACGCCAGCGGCATTGCCGTCCTTGGTCCGCTGCTGACGCTGGCGACCAAGAGGTTCAATCGCAAGACCACAGTCGTTGTGCTCGGCGCACTCTTTGCCGTGGGTCAGGCGCTCTGCGCCATCGCGCCCAATTTTGAATTGCTCATGGCGGCCCGCGTCTTCGTCTCGGCGCTCCATGGCGCATTCTTCGGCATGGCCTTCGTAATTTCCACCGGTCTGGTGCCGCCCGAGCGTCGCGGCTTTGCCGTTGCGCTTGTTCTCTCCGGCCTCACCGTTTCCAATGTCATCGGTGTGCCGCTGGGCACGGCCATTGGTCAGCTGTTCGATTGGCGCGCGACGTTCTGGGCTGTCGGTGCTCTCGGCCTTATCGCTTCAATTGTCATCGCCGTTTTCCTGCCCAAGACTGCGGGTTCTGAATCAACCCAGTCTAGCTTTGCCCGCGAATTCAAGGCACTCGGCCGTCAGCAGGTCTATCTGGGCCTCGCCATCGCGACCTTGGTGATGCTGGCCCAATACGCCGTCTTCACCTACATCGCCCCGCTTTATCTCGAAGTGACCCGCCTCGAGGAAGAAATGGTTCCGATCATGCTGCTGATCTACGGTGTCGGGGCCACCATTGGCGTGTTTCTGGGCGGGCGTTTGGCCGATTGGAACCTCGGCAAGTCCATTGTCCTCGTTCTTGCCGGTCAAGTGCTGCTGTTCGGGTCGCTCTATTTTGTGGCGCCCTACCCGCTCGCCATGGGCATCACCACCTTCATCTGGGGCGGCGTCAACTTTGCCTTTGGCTCACCCTTGCAGTCGCGCATGCTCCTCTGGGCCAATGACGCGCCAAACCTGACCTCGTCACTCATCCCAACCGGCTTTAACGTCGGCATAGCTGTGGGCGCGATCCTATCGGCCAATCTGCTTGAGCAAGGCATGGGCTATCACAACTTGCCTTGGGTCGGCACGGTCGTCATCACCGTCGCGCTTCTGCTCGCCATCATTTCTGTGGTCTGGGAAGCCAAGAGCACGGCCACCCCGCCGACAGCGCCAAACACCGAAATTTAGTCACCGCGCGTAAAATGCTGACCGCTTAGCAAAAATTTTGGTCTGTTTAGGAAGTTTGCTGTATACCCCCCGCCATTCCCAGAAGGGATGCCGGGGGGCACATTTATGGAAATCGATACTCTTCGGCTAGCAATTGCTATTGCCAGCCTGTCGTTTGTGGCCGCTCTGTTAATCGGCTGGCTCAACGTGAAGCGCGAGAGTTTTCTGATCCACGGAGCCATCGGCACCATCGCCATTGTCATTGCCCTATTGATCATGGGCTTTCAGGGCGAGAGTTTTGTTCCGGAACGAAAAATCCTGCCCTATGTGCTGATCCTCTTCGGCATCGCCAGCACCTATTCCTGCACACGCCGCTTTCGTAATGCCAAGAGCTCCATCATCACCCCACTCGTGTTGGGTGCAGTGGCCAGCATCCTAACCGTCACCCCGATGTTGTTCGGGTTGTCCGCCCTGCTCTTCTTGGGGTTCAACACCTTCAGCGGCATCCTCTTGCTGCTCTGCGCTTATGAGAGTTGGCAGGCTCGCCAAGAGGCCAATGGCCAACTCATGGCAATTACGTTCCTCTACGCCCTCGTGGGGGCCTCTTACCTATTCTGCAGCTTCTTTATTCTGCTCGATTGGCAATGGACCATCACGGTCATGCCAGACAATATAGCGGAAGCCTTTAACGCCGTTCTGTCTCTCATCGGCCTGACCTTGATCGGCGCGCTCACGCTTACGCTGCACTACGCCCGCGCCTCCCGTCATCACAAGCTCATGGCCGATACGGACGCACTGACCGGCGCCTTTAATCGCCGCGCGCTCTTTGAGCGCTTCCCAGAAGACTCCAAGGTTCCGGGCACGAGCGTCATCATGCTCGATCTCGATCACTTCAAGCAGATCAACGATCACTTCGGCCATGCCCATGGCGACACAGTGCTGCGCCAATTCACCAATGTCCTACGCGACTGCCTGCGCCCAGCCGATCTCATCTCTCGCCTTGGCGGCGAAGAGTTTTGTGTCGTCGTGACAGGTCTCGACAAATCAAGCGCAGAGTCGATCGCCGATCGGATCCGTCTGGCTTATGCGGGCTTACGCATTCCCATCAATGCCGCGGGACAGTCTTCAACTGTCAGCGCAGGCCTGGCAATCGTTGGGCCGGGTGAAGCCTTTTCGGCCGCCCTACGCCGCGCCGATGCCGCGCTATATGAAGCAAAGCGATCCGGACGCAATCAGGTCCAGATCGCTTCACTCAGATTGGTGGCGTGATTAAGCCGAAAGGCTCGAGCGAACCTGGCCGCTGACCTTACCAAAATCGATTCGGCCCGGGTAATCGGCGCGCAACTGGGCGATAACCTTGCCCATGTCCTTTGGCCCTTCAGCCCCTACGGCAGAAATTGCTGCTGTAATTGCCGCAGCGACTTCTTCTTCGGTCAAAGGCTTGGGCAGGAACTCATTGAGAATATCAATTTCTTCCTTCTCGACGGTGGCGAGATCGGCGCGACCGGCGCCAACATAGATCGCAAAGCTCTCTTCGCGCTGCTTCACCATCTTCTGAATAATGCCCAAAACCTCGTCATTCGTGGCTGGACCCTTGCCATCACCGCGATTTGCAATGTCGCGGTCTTGCACCGCCGCATTGATTGCGCGCAATGTTGCTGTGCGGCGCTGATCACGGGCTTTAAGAGCCTGTTTCAGACCCTCGCTGATGTCTTCGCGCATGTGGTTTTGGCTCCTTGCTATGCAAAATCTTGCCCCCATATAGGCATTAAAGCGCAGCTACGCCACTTGCGTTGATCGCTTTGGCCTTCTAAGGAAAGGCCTCAACCGACATCTTCACTGCGCGACCCGCTAGGCCCCAAGCTTAGGTCCTTGTCGCGCGACCGTATAAACCGAGCCTTGGAGACCCAAAGTGACCGGCTGGCAAAACACACCCGCGACCGCAGTTCTAATTCTGGCTGATGGCACGCGACTTGAAGGCCAGGGCATCGGCGCCGTCGGTCATTCGGCAGGCGAAGTTTGCTTCAACACCGCCATGACCGGCTATCAGGAAGTCCTCACCGACCCGTCCTACGCTGGCCAGATCATCACCTTCACCTTCCCACACATCGGCAATGTCGGCACCAACGACGAAGACATTGAAACCGTTAACATGGCTGCCCTCTCCGGTATTCGTGGCGTTGTGCTCAAGGCCGACATCACCAATCCATCGAACTATCGCGCCGCTGAAAAGCTCGACGCATGGCTCAAGAAGCGTAACATCGTCGGCATCACCGGCATCGATACCCGCGCCCTCACTGCGTTGATCCGTGAAAACGGCATGCCGAACGGCGTGATCGCGCACGAACCATCGGGCATTTTCGACGAAGCCTCGATCAAGGCCGAACTCAACGCCTTCCCGGGTCTTGAAGGTCTCGACCTTGCCAAGGAAGTTACCACGGCTCAGACCTATCACTGGGACGAAGCCAGCTGGGAATGGAACAAGGGCTACAGCGCCCTTGAAAACCCAGACTTCCACGTCGTCGCCATCGACTTCGGTGCCAAGCGCAACATCCTGCGCTGCCTCGTTGATCAGGGTGCCAAGGTTACTGTTGTTCCGGCCACAGCAACCGCAGCGGACGTGCTTGCGCACAATCCAGACGCAGTGTTCCTGTCGAACGGCCCTGGCGATCCGGCAGCGACTGGCGTTTACGCTGTTCCAACCATTCAGAAGCTGATGGAATCCGGCAAGCCAATGTTCGGCATCTGCCTAGGTCACCAGCTGCTCGGTCTGGCTCTTGGCGGCACCACATCCAAGATGCATCAGGGCCACCACGGCGCGAACCATCCTGTGAAGGACCTCACCACTGGTAAGGTCGAAATCACCTCGATGAACCACGGCTTTGCTGTGGACGCCGAAAGCCTGCCTGCTGGGGTCACCCAGACCCACATCTCGCTGTTCGACAACACCAATGCTGGCCTTGCGGTTGATGGCAAGCCGATCTTCTCGGTTCAGTACCACCCAGAAGCCTCCCCAGGCCCACAGGACAGCCACTACCTCTTCACGCGCTTCCTCAACCATGTCCGCAAGCAAAAGGGCATGGCCGAGCTCCCAGAGCACCAAGCTCCCGGCGCAGCAGCGTAAGACACGAAAAAAGAAAAACCCGGCTCTGGCCGGGTTTTTTGTATCAAGCGTCAGGTGCCGCCAAGTTCTCGAACCAGTCTCCCCCTACCACGGGGAGGTTAGGTGGGGGTATTCGCGTAACCCTGATTACCGCCCCGTCACCGCCGTAACATTGGGCAGTGCTGCCACATCAAAGCCCGCATCACGCGCTGCAATCGCCAGCCCTGCCGCATCGCGGTGGAACTTCACCGGCTCCACCGCAAACCGAACACCGGCTGCAATCACATCCGCGCGCACGAACACCACATCAGCGCCAACAATCGTCACCGGCGCGACATCAAGCGGGCGCAGATCGACTAATGGCAATCCCCCGGGATGGCTCATACGTCGAAACGCGTTTTCGCGCGCCCCACCACGATAGAGCCCCTTAAAGACGCTATCGCTATACAACAGCGTATCCTCATTGCGGCTCTCACCCGTCGGCGAAACCACATCGAGCGTCACAACGCCCTTGTCCGCGCCCACAAGCGCCTCTACAGCGCCCGCAGCCAATTCCACCAGCCTGCCATCTAGGATCAGGCAGTGCTTACTTCCCGCAGCGACCAACATCGCATTGTGCTGTTGAGCCGCGCCCTCGGTTGCCGGGAACACTTCAAAGCCAAATCCGTCCGCTGCCAGCTTGGCGCTCACCGCGCCGATCACTTCTGGCGTGCCGCCAAACAGCCCAAAGCTCAGCTTTGCCCGATCATAAGTGATCGACGTCAACACCGTGCCAATAGCGTCCCCGCCCTGCCCCAGATCGACCGCCACGAAAACCTCAGGCCAGTCGGTAAACCGAGCAAACTCTTGCTTATGGAAAATCCGACGCGTCGCCGTAAACTTCGTCTGCGCAATCTGCGGATTGGTCTGACGGCGCCACCACCATTGGATCTTGTTTGGCACCTTCCAGAATTCTGGGCCCTTATAGAAAAAGGGCATGAACCAGCTGTTGCGCCAGAGGTGCGAGACGAGCGTCGGCTTTCCCCGACCGATCACGGTGAACTCAGCTTCCACAGCGTCCGCATAAGCGTCCGACATTGGCGCGAACGTGCCATGTCCCGATTGCGGGCTCCACCGATCCGGCAGCAGCACATCTGGCCGCTCGTCCTTGGGCGCTCGCAGCGCCACGCCATTGACGAGACGCGGCCCCGTCGCATCCACCACGTCATTGCTGGCCGCACAGCGCGCCATCGCGCCCATGCAGCGTTCCCAGAACTTGTGCCCCGGCACCGAGCCCATAAACGCGTTGCACAGCACAAACGGCATGCCGCGATACAGCCCGTCGTTCTCCTCGACATGGCGTTCCGGCTCCGCGCCGACGAAACACTCTGTGTCCTCGATCAGCTCATCAATCCGCGCCTTGGGCAGCACATCGAGATCGGCATAGATCCCGCCCTCATGATGCAGCACGAAAAAGCGCCACGCATCGGCGCGGAAAATCCCCGAACGATAGCCATCATAAGTGGAGAGGTGTTCCGGATAATGCTCGGCAATCAGCGCCCGGCAATCCGCATCGTCCCAGAGCTTTAGCTCAAAATCGGGGTGCGTTCGCTGCCATTCATCCCAAGTGCGCTGCGCAAACTTCGTCAGAGTTTTGGTCTTCCACGTAAAGTGTACGACTTTAGGGATGCTCATAAGAAAAAGGCCCGGGCAAAAAACTATGCCCGGACCTATAAATCACAAACTTAGACGTTGCCAGTAAACGTATCGCAGGCGCCGGGATCGCCGGTTTCATATCCACGCTGGAACCAGTCTTTACGCTGCGCCGACGTGCCGTGGTTGAACGTCTTAGGCACGGCAAAGCCCTGCATCCGCTTTTGCAGCGTATCGTCGCCAATCTGATTGGCCGCGTTCAGCGCTTCGTCTATGTCCCCGCCTTCGAGCAGGTTCTGCTGCCCAGCGTGGTTCGCCCAAACACCTGCATAGCAGTCTGCCTGCAACTCAACGCGCACCGAATAGGCATTGGCCTGTTCCTGGCTCATGCTCGCCCGGCGCTGGTTAAACTGCGGCAGAACGCCGGTTAGGTTCTGAACGTGGTGACCCACTTCATGCGCCAACACATAGGCCTGCGCAAAGTCGCCCGGCGCACCGAACTTGCGGTGCAGCTCGTCATAAAAGCTCAGGTCAATGTAAACCTTGCTATCCGCCGGGCAATAGAATGGGCCAACCGAGGAGTCCGCTGCGCCACAGCCCGTGCTCACCGCATTGGTGAACAGCACAACATTTGGCTCAGGATAATCCTCGCCGATTTTGGCGAATTCTGCGTTCCAGAGGTCCTCGGTTTCCCGAACCACAACAGCGACGAAATCGGCAAGTTCATCTTCGCCCTCAGCCGGCAATTGGCGAGAACTCGATGCCGAAGGCGCAAAATTCGAACCTGCCCCGCTGCCGCCTGCGAGCATATCAAGCGGGTTCTGCCCCGTGGCAAACCAGATAATGCCCAGCACGACGACAATGCCGATCAGACCGGAAATCCCGCCTTTGCCACCACCGCCGCCGCCGCCACCCATAGGGATGCGAAAGCCGCCACGCTGGCCTTGTCCAAAGCCACCGCCCAGTCCACCGCCGCCACGTTGACCGCGTAGGTCCTGCACATTGGAGCTGCGCTCCCTCCCACGCCACTTCATGTCGCGCCTCTCAAAAATTCTTTCAACACAGATGAAAAGTAAAAAAGCGCGGGTGAAGTTCCCGCGCCTTTCGCATTCGCTCTGCTTCTGTCGCTATTCCTGCGCCGACAGTTGATAATTGGCAACGGTTTCATGCGCCCCGTCTTGCCAGAAGCTCCACAATTGCTCGAGCACAGCGTTGCGGAACACCTCATTATCGATGAGATCGGTGCCGAAGATCGACTGGATCGACACCAGCCCGTTGAAATAGGCTTCCGGGTCTTCGCCTGCGTCTGCCGCTATAGCGAGCAGTTTCAGCGCCAACGGATCCCGCACGTCGATCTCATTGCCCTCTTCGTCGATCGCCATCACATAGCGCATCCACGCCGCGACGCCCAAAGCCAGACGATCAATGCTCTGCCCCGCCGCGAGGCGATCCCGGATCGTCCCCAGCAAGCGCTGCGGCAGCTTCTGCGAGCCGTCCATAGCAATCTGCCAAGTGCGGTGCTTCAGCGCCGGATTGGCAAAACGCGCCAGCAACTGATCGCGATACGCTTCCAGATCAACACCGGGCATGTCGAGGGTCGGTATGACTTCTTCCGTCATCAACCCATGCACCAGCTCGCGGTAGTCTTCGTCGCCAACCACTTCAGCGATATACTCATAGCCACCGAGATAACCGGCATAGGCCATGGTCGAGTGCGAGCCATTGAGCATGCGCAGTTTCATATGCTCGAACGGCTCAACGTCCTGCACCAGCTGCGCCCCAACCTCTTCAAACGCCGGACGCCCACTTGGGAAATTGTCTTCAATCACCCATTGGGTAAACGGCTCGGTCATGATCGGCCACGCGTCTTCCGCCCCGATCAGGCTCGCAACCTCTTCGCGATCCGCATTGGTGGTGGACGGCACAATGCGATCAACCATGGTCGATGGGAAAGCAACGCCCTTCACCCATTCGCCCAGTTCCGCATCGCGCTTGGCCGCAAATGCTGTGACGATGCGCTTGGCCGTCTGCCCATTGTTCGGCAGATTATCACAACTCATCACGGTAAAAGGCGCGATCCCCGCGGCCTTGCGGCGCGCTAGCGCTTCCACCAGCATCCCCGGCGCAGATTTCGGCGCGCCCGGGTTGCTCAGATCGTGCTGAATATCGGCGTGGTTCAGGTCCAGCTCACCCGTCGAAGGCTCGTAGCAATAGCCCTTTTCTGTCACCGTCAGCGACACGATACGAACGTCAGGGCTCGCCATCAGATCGAGCAGCGCGTCGCGCTCAGTATTGGCGTCCATCACCTTAAGAATCGAGCCGATCACGCGCGGATGTGTCCCCTCCGCGTCGCGCACAGCAATCGTATAGAGCCCGTCTTGCGGCTCCAAAGCGTCCTTGGTGTCAGGGCGACGCAAGCTCGCGCCAATAATGCCCCAACTCGGGTCCTTGCTCAGCAGATCGTCGACATAAACCGCCATATGCGCGCGATGGAACGCACCAATGCCCAGATGTACGATCCCCGCCGTCACCGCGCTGCGGTCATAATTCGGAACGGTAATGCCTGCCGCCAAAGTCGACACGGTCTTCTGATTGAGGCGTTGCTTGCTCAAATCGATCTCCTCATATCCACACCATCTTGTATGGAAGTTTGACGCAGGTTAGGAGCCTGTTTAATGATCCCATCTTGCTCGCGCAAGACCGCACCTGCATAAGCGAGCAAAGACATTTGGAGGGAATGGCAGTGTCGCAGCGTATCGTATCCATCGGTGAGTGCATGATCGAGATGAGCGGCGGCGAAGATCGCAGCTATCGCCTTGGCTATGCTGGCGACACACTCAACTCCGCTTGGTACCTCCGCGCCCTCCTCCCCGACGCTTGGAAGGTCGATTATGTCACCGCTCTGGGGGCTGACAAATACTCCGGCGACATTCGTAACTTCCTCCAAACCAACAACATTGGCACCGATCATATCCAGACCATCCCGGCCCGCCGCCCCGGTCTCTATATGATCCACCAGGAAGCAGGCGATCGTCACTTCACCTATTGGCGCGACATGTCTGCGGCTAAACTTCTTGCCGACGATAAATCCGCCCTCGCCGCTGCCGTTGAATGCGCAGACCTTGTCTATTTCTCCGGCATCACCCTTGCCATTCTGGCCCCCAAGGCTCGCGGCCGCCTCCTCGGCGCTATCGTAAAAGCGCGCGACAATGGCGCCAAAATCGCCTTTGACACCAATCTGCGCCCCGCTCTCTGGTCGTCGCCCCGCGTCATGGCCTCTGTGCTCACTGCTGCCGCCAGCCTTTGCGATATTGTCCTGCCCACCCACACCGACGAAGCCCCCCTCTTCGGCGACGCGACAGTGGACGACACCGCCAACCGTTATCTCGAGCTCGGCGTTGAAGAAGTCGTCGTCAAAGACGGCTCCAAAGAAGCCCTCATCGCCACCGCCACCGAGCGCGTCCGCATGGCCCCGCCCCCTGCCGCATCCGTGGTCGACGCCACCGGCGCTGGCGACAGTTTTAACGGCGCCTATCTCGCCGCGCGCCTGCAAGGCAAATCCATCACCGAAGCCGCTCAGGCCGCCCACCGCACCGCAGGCATCGTCATCGGCCACAAAGGCGCACTCGTCGATCCAGCTTTAGTGCGCTGACGAACCCATGTAGTCGCAATATTGCAAAGGTAAGGAATTTCCATTACCTTTTGCATTCCATGAGAGGTTGCGTGATGACATCGGTTCTCAAAGAAGAAAGCACCATCACCGCCAAGGGCCAAACCACAGTACCAAAATCGGTGCGTCAGGCCTTGGGCGTCGATTACGGTGGCCGCATCACCTTCACCGTTGATGCGCAGCGCCGTGTCATTGTCGAAAAAGTTGAGGACGAGGCTGCAGACCCGGTCGTCGGCAGCTTCCTCAATTTCCTCGCTCAAGACATGGCGGCCAATCCCCAACGATCCATCGTCCCCCTGACGCCAGAATTGCGCTCTCGGGTTGCCGCGCTGGTAGACGACCTTGAAAGCGATCCAGGCGAGACAATCGACGGCGAGACGGTGCTTTAGCATGCTCACAGTCAACGGCTGGACCCTGCTCGCCCATCCGCTGTTTGTTCAACAAATCGAAAAGCTCACCGCGGCCGTTCAGGTCCTGAAGGCCAAAAAGCCCGACACCTACGCGCAAAACGCCAATACCAAGCTTCTCGCGGCGCTTTATCGGTTAGCCTTCGAAATCATACCTTCTGATCCGACCGTCACCGTCTACAGGCAAGGGGCAACACTGGGACCGGACTACAAGCATTGGTTCCGCGCCAAGTTCGGTGGCGGACGGTTCCGACTGTTCTTCCGCTACGATACTGCGTCCAAAATCATCATATACGCTTGGGTGAATGACGAGAATTCCTTGCGCACATACGGGTCCAAGACCGACGCCTATCACGTCTTTAAATCCATGCTAGACGGTGGCACCCCGCCCGATGATTGGCCCGCGCTTCTTTCTCAAGCGCAGCCAATCGATGTCGACGAAGCCTAGTCCAACTTTGCATTTCCGCGACAATTTCCGTTAGACTGACCAAGTACTATCCGAGGACCACCATGCTGCGCAGATTGACCACTCTTGCCTTTGCCTTGATCTGCGCTCCAGCCTACGCGGAAGTCCCACTCTCGGGCACATTCACCGCCGCCGAAGCCTGCCCAGCATTTCAATCGATCAGCCGCGAAACCAATCCCGGCAACATCACCACTCAGGCTGGCACGCAGTATGAGCTGCTCGCAGGCAACCGGACCCCGCCGACCCATGTGCGTGTTCGCGTCCCCGGAGCGCAGCCCGATTTGCGCTGGGTGAGCATCGCGTGCGGCTCCTCTCCGGCCCTCACGGGCGAAGCCCCCAGTCAGCCAACGCGCAATGCCGCATCAGCGCCCAAGCAACACTATATTCTCGCCGCCAACTGGCAGCCGGCCTTCTGCGAAACCGCACCGCGCAAAACCGAGTGCCGCAATCAGCGCCCCAATAGCTTTGAGGCGACCAACTTCACCCTGCACGGCCTCTGGCCACAGCCCAAAGATGCAGAGTATTGCGACGTCTCCAATCGCGACCGCTACGCCAGCCAGGACGGTCGTTGGCGCGATCTGCCGCAACTTGACCTCACCATCGCCCAACGTCGGGAACTCGACGTCGTCATGCCCGGCAGTGCCTCAGGGCTTGATCGCCACGAGTGGGTCAAACACGGCACCTGCTATGATGGGACCCAGCGCGACTATATCGACGCCTCGCTCTTTCTTATGCAGGCCCTCAACGATTCCGAAGTGGCGCATCTCTTTTCGGAAAGCATTGGCCGCCGCGTCGCCATTGATCAGGTCCGTGCCGCATTTGATGCCAGCTTTGGCCGTGGTGCGGGCGAACGTGTCGCCATGGATTGCGAGACCGATGGCAACCGCACCATCATCACCGAACTGCGGATCGCGCTTGCGGGCGAGATCACCTCACCAGACGATTTCGCCGATCTCGTGCGCGCAGGCACGCCGCAACGCCACACCTGCCGCTCTGGCCACGTCGACGCGGTCGGACTGCAATAAGCCCAGACCCGAGATTTGTGATCGCGCCGCCCCGTGGCGTGATCCGCCCTGTTCGCCCGGCGCACTAACCCACTGTCAGACCGTAGTTTTATTCCCTTCACGCGCATTTAGGCGTGTATCAGACACACCCTAATGCATTGATTTTTCACGCCAATTTTATCTCCTCATTTGCTTTGACCAAGCGATCAAAACCGTCCTACGCTCCTCACGTCGTCGTCATTGCCGTGTCACAGCACGCCGCCATGAAGAGACCACGCTAGGAAAACTGGCGCACAATGACCGGTCGAAAAGCCGGGTTCGGGAGCACGCCCCCGCACAAGCATTGGTCAGAGGAGAGGTAAGCATGAATTTCTTCCCGAGCATTTCCCGCCGTGCGTTTCTCGCCGGCTCCGCCAGTGTCGGGGTCGCAGTCGCCCTGCATCCCTTCGCGGTCTTCGCGCAGGCCAATCAGGCCCATCTGCGCATCATCGAAACCACCGA
Organism: Devosia sp. WQ 349K1; assembly: GCF_016595685.1. NCBI lineage: Bacteria > Pseudomonadati > Pseudomonadota > Alphaproteobacteria > Hyphomicrobiales > Devosiaceae > Devosia > Devosia sp. WQ 349K1. The sequence continues at coordinate 1,080,649 of NZ_JAENGO010000001.1, forward strand.
TATTCACGTCGCCATCCTGCCGTACGACTATTACGCCGATGGGGCCAATGACACGATGGGCCTCGCTCGCACCGCGACAATCATCGAGAACATCCGCGCCGAAGCGGGCAATGCCGTGCTCTTTGACAATGGCGATCTGATCCAGGGCAATCCGATGGGCGATTACATGGCGTATGAAAAGGGCCTCAATCAGGGGGATACTCACCCCGCCATCAATGCCCTCAACACCCTGGGCTATGACGCTGCCACTCTGGGCAATCACGAATTCAATTACGGCCTCGAATACATGGACCGCGCGCTCGCGGGCGCAAAATTCCCCTATGTTTCGGCCAATGTCGTGCGTGGCGTAGATCTGGGCGAAGACCCAACCGACGACGACACCTATATCGCGCCCTATAAAATCATCGAGAAAACTCTCCTTGATGGCTCGGGCGCTGAACACACGATCAAAATCGGCGTCATCGGCTTCGTCCCCCCGCAAATCCTCACTTGGGATTCAACCCATTTGACCGACAAGGTTGTCGTCCGCGACATGGTCGAAACCGCCCAAGCTTGGGTGCCAAAAATCCGCGAAGAAGGCGCTGATATTGTCGTCGCCCTCGCCCACACTGGCATCGAAGCTGGCCCCCATGTCCCCGGCATGGAAAACGCCGCGCTCCAACTGGCCGCCGTTGACGGCATCGACGTTGTCCTCACTGGCCACCACCACCGTGTCTTCCCTGGCAAGGACTACGAAGGCATCGAGGGCGTCGACACCGTGGCAGGCACACTCAACGGCAAGCCAGCCGTCATGCCGGGTTTCTGGGGCAGTCACATGGGTCTGGTTGATCTGCTGCTCGAAGTCGATGGGAGTGGCAAATGGACCATCGCCTCGCACACCTCCGAAGCCCGCCCGATTGTCGAACGCATCGACAATAAGAACGTCCCAACAGTCGATTCTCTCCCGGCCGTTGAAGCTGCTGTCGCCACCGAACATCAGGAAACGCTGGACTATATCCGTCGTCCGGTCGGCGAAACCTCAGCCCCGCTCCATTCCTATTTCGCCCTCGTCGCCGACGACCCATCCATTCAGATCGTCACACAGGCTCAATCTTGGTATCTGACCCAGATGATGATTGGCACCGAATGGGAAATGCTGCCCATCCTCTCCGCCGGTGCGCCGTTCAAAGCTGGCGGCCGTGGTGGTCCGGATTACTACACCGACGTGCCCGTCGGCCCGGTGGCGATCAAAAACGTCGCTGACCTTTACCTCTATCCCAACACCATCCAAGCCGTTCTGATCACCGGTGCGGACGTGAAAAACTGGCTTGAACGCTCAGCGGGCATTTTTAACCAGATCGAGAAAGGCGCGACCGACGCCCAACTGATCAACCCCGCCTTCCCGTCCTATAATTATGACGTTATCGACGGGGTCACCTATAAGATCGATCTCACCCAGCCGTCGAAATATGCCGCGGATGGCGGTGCGCTCGAAAACCCCGACGCCAACCGTATCATCGATCTGCAATTTGATGGGCAGCCCATCGATCCGGCGCAGCAATTCATCGTCGTCACCAATAACTATCGCGCTGGCGGCGGCGGCGGTTTCCCCGGCATTGGCCCGGACAAAATCATCTTCATCGGCCCCGATACCAATCGCGACATCATCGTGCGCTACATTATCGAGCAGGGCACCATCGACCCCAAGGCCGACAGCAATTGGTCCCTCGCCCCAATCGGCGACACCACTGTGCTCTTTGCCACCGGCCCAAAAGCCGCCGACAAAGTGGCCGATGTCACTGCCGTAAAAATCGAAGCAACCGGCGATACCGATGAGGCCGGTTTCGGCATCTATCGCATCGCGCTCTAAACGGTTCTGGGGGAGAGGCTCCGGCCTCTCTCCTACTTTTCTGCCAGCGCCGCATCCAAGCGCTCGCGCAAGGCCAATAGCTCAGCCCGCATCGCCGAAATATCGTCCATCGCCAATCCTGTGCCCTTGGCCACGGCCAGCGGCACCGCCAAAGCCTTAGCTTTCAGCCCCTGCCCCTCCTCGGTCAGCCCTATGCGCACCTGCCGCTCGTCGCCCGCATCACGCTTTCGCGTCACCAGCCCCCGCGCTTCGAGCCGCTTTAACAAGGGCGTTATTGTGCCACTATCGAGGAACAATCTCTCCCCGAGCGCCTTGACGGTGATGTCGTCCTTTTCCCAAAGCACCAGCAAGGCGAGGTACTGCGGATAGGTCAGCTCCAAGGCATCCAGCCTCGGCTTGTAAAACCGCGTAAAGGCATGACCCGCCGCATAGACGGCGAAACACAGCATATTGTCGATCGTCGGCATGGTCTCGTCAGCCATCGCCCTACCTTCGCTAAGTTGCAAAAACAGCCTACATAAAAAATAGATTGCGCGCAATTGAATTGCGCACTATGAATCATCCATCTTCAAGGAGAACTGTCATGAGCATCAAATCTGCAGTCTACACCGCCCACGCCCACACCACTGGCGGCCGCACTGGCACCAGCAAGACCGACGATGGCCGCCTAGAAGTTACTCTCGATACGCCCAAGGCCATGGGCGGCAATGACGGCCCGGGCACCAATCCCGAACAGCTGTTTGCCGCTGGCTACTCCGCATGCTTCCTCGGCGCGCTCAAGGCTGTTGCCCGCGCTGAAAAGGTGAAAATCCCAGACGAAACCACCATCGACGCGTCCGTCTCCTTCGGCGAAAACGCCAAGGGCATTGGCTACAATATCGCCGTCGCGCTCAAGGTCAGCATCCCAGGCTTTGATCACGCCGAGGCCGAAGCTCTCGTGGAAAAGGCCCACCAGGTCTGCCCTTATTCCAATGCCACCCGTGGCAATGTCGACGTCACCCTGACGGTCGCCTAAAACAAAAAAGGCGGTGTCCGTGGACACCGCCTTTTCTTTATGGCGTGAGGCCCACCGGAACCGGTGGCGCTTGGTGCAGAACGGTAATTCTCACCCGTTCATTAGCAGCCATATAGGGGTCATTGGGGAAGAACGGATCGTCCATCGACCGGCCAATCACCGACTTTACCCGATCATCGCTCAAACCAAACTCGCTCAAAATCGAGCGCGTGACATTGGCGCGATCCGCCGACAGCTCCCAAGGTCCATAGCGCGGGTTATCAAAACGACCACCTGCCGCCGTATGGCCTGAAACAGACACCTGCGCATTGAGCCCCTGCAAAATCGGCGCAATCACCGAGATCGCCAGACGTGTTGGCTCCACCGGATACTTCGAGCCTTCGGGGAACATCCGCGCCCCCTGCTGCTCGACGATCTGGATATCCAAGCCTTCTTCAGTCTCTTCAACCAGCAGATTGTCTGCAAATGGGGTCAGCTCCGGCAGAGACTGCCAGGCCTGCTTGATGCTCGCCGCAGCGCTGTGGAACGAACGATCTTCCGTCGCCCGCATCGATTCCGCGCTTTCAGCAGTTTCAGCGTTTTCTTCGCCCTGGCTACGATCGGGTCCACCAGAATTCACGTCAGCCGTGTTCTGAGCCGAACCCGTTGGGCTCGACAGCGAACTCAGCGACACTTCTTCAACCGAACCCGACATCATATTGCCATCGCGTGCCATCGCCGTACCGCCCAGCACACCACCCGCCCCGCTCATGGTTTCGCTGACAGAAGCGGGCGCGAAATAGTTCGCCAGCCCTTCCTTCTGCTCAGGCGTGGTCATGCTGATCAGCCACATCAACAGGAAGAAGGCCATCATCGCCGTCACAAAGTCGGCATAGGCAATCTTCCAAGCACCACCATGGTGGGCGTGTTTGTGTTTCTTGACCTTCTTAATGATGATCGGTCGTTCTAAGTCCGCCATTCTGGCTTCTCCTCTCCGCCGACCTTAGCTGGTCGCCGGCAGGTTAGCCGTGGACGCTTCAACTTCGTTGAAGGTCGGACGAACTTCACTCATCAGCGCCTTACGGGCAAATTCAATCGCCATCACCGGCGGCTGACCATTGATATGAGCCAGCATACCAACCTTGAGCGACAGGAAGTACTTGCCTTCCGACTCATAGGTCGCGCGCAGGGACTGGGTGAACGGGGCGAAGAAGCCATAAGCAACGAACACGCCGAAGAAGGTACCAACCAGCGCGCCGCCGATCAGGTGACCCAAAACTTCTGGCGGCTCGGTAATCGCACCCATGGTCTTGATCACGCCCAAAACGGCGGCAACGATCCCGAGAGCTGGTGTACCATCGGCCAATGCCTGCATCGCAGTCACATTGCGCTCTTGTTCCTGATGGTGGGTTTCCAGTTCCTCATCCATCAACGCTTCAATTTCGTGCACATTGTTTGCGCCCATCGTCACCATGCGCATGTAGTCACACACGAACTGCACAGCGTGATGGTTCTTGGCAAAGGTTGGGAAGGCGTTGAAGAGCGTGGAATTGTGCGGGTCTTCAATATGAGACTCGATGCCCAGAATGCCCTTCTGCTGGACAATCTTATACATGGCATACTGCATGCCCAGCAGTTCCAGATACGCGGTCTTGTCGTATTTCGGGCCCTTAAACAGCGAGCCAAACATGCCCGGCACGGCCTTCAACACAGGCGCGCCGTTGGCAATGACAAATGCGCCGATCGCTGCACCAAGAATGATCACATATTCCCAAGGCTGCCAGAGCACCGCAATGTAACCACCCATCATGTGATAACTGCCGAGAACACAGGCGAAAACGATGATGGTTCCCAAGATAAGACGCATGGAGGTGACCGACCTAATACATTACGACACGAGCGACAAAAAACGGCGCAACCGCTTAGCGCGTAAGGATATTGCCTCGTATTGACTTAACGGGGGGTGTACTTCTCGCCGCAACACGCCGCTAACGCCGCGGCAAATTGCAAAAAAATTGGTGCAAAAACGCAAACTCGGCGTACTGCGTAAACGCTGTGCAAACAAAAACCCCCGCCGAAGCGAGGGTTCGATGACCTTGATATTCCAGTCGCGTTAGATTGTGCCGCGCTCTTTGCGGATAGCCAAAACGCGGTCAATGTCCGCTGCAGAGTGGCGCTCGGCCAGCATTTCATCTTCCGGACCCCAAGCAGTGTTCACGCAGCGCCCGCGCTTGACCGGCTCGCGTGCGTCGATCTCTTTGGCCCAGCGGATAACATTGGTGTAGGTGCCCACATCCAAAAATTCGCCGGCATTGTAAGACCGGTTCAACACCATGCCGCCATACCAAGGGAAAATGGCGATATCGGCGATCGAATAGTCCTCGCCCGCGATGAACTTGTTCTTGGCCAACTGCTTATCGAGCACGTCGAGCTGGCGCTTGGTCTCCATCGCATAGCGATTGATCGGATACTCCAGCTTTACCGGTGCATAGGCATAGAAATGCCCGAACCCGCCGCCAACAAAAGGCGCACTGCCCATCTGCCACATCAGCCAGTTCATCACTTGCGCGCGTTTAGCTGGGTCCTTTGGGTAAAACGCCCCAAACTTTTCTGCCAGATGCACGAGGATAGACCCGCTCTCAAACAGAGCGATGGGCTCCGCGCCTGAGTAGTCCCACATCGCCGGGATCTTGCTGTTGGGGTTGACCTCAACAAAGCCCGAACCGAACTGATCACCCTTGCCGATGTTAATCAGCCAGGCGTCATATTCCGCGTCATGCCCCGCCGCCAGCAGCTCTTCGAGCATGATGGAGACCTTCTGACCATTTGGCGTCGCGAGCGAGTGGAGCTGGAACTTGTGCTCCCCGCGCGGCAAGACAGCATCATGGGTCGCGCCCGCCGTTGGGCGATTGGTGCTGGCGAACGCCCCACCATTGCTTTGATCCCACTTCCAAACTTTTGGCGGCACATATTCTGCATCAGACATGGCGTAACTCGGCTAAAAGAACTGACACAACTATATCGTCATTTACCGATGAAGCAATGTCCCATTGCTCTTAGCCGCACTCCCCGGTAATTCACCAGCATGACCACCTCCCTCCTTGAAATCTATCTCGTCGCCACGCCGGGCCTTGAAGCCCCACTTGCTCAAGAAGCTGTGCAAGCGGGCTTTACTGACGCCAAAGTCACTGATGGCGGCGTTACTTTCATGGGGACGTGGGGCGATGTTTGGCGCGCCAATCTGACCCTGCGCGGTGCCACCCGCGTGCTGGTGCGCCTCACCAATTTCCGCGCCATGCATTTGGCGCAGCTCGATAAGCGCTCACGCAAACTCCCTTGGGCCGAATGGCTCAAGCCGAATGTTCCCATCACAGTTGAAGCCAGCTGCCAGCGTTCGCGCATCTATCACGCCGGAGCCGCCGCCCAGCGCGTCGCCACCGCGATAACGGAAACCATCGGCACGCCCATCGCCGAAGAGGCCACTCTTCGCATCATGGTCCGCATTGAAGACGATCTTGTCACCATCAGCGTCGATACCACCGGCGAGTCCCTGCACAAGCGCGGCTTCAAGGAAGCGGTCAACAAGGCCCCGATGCGCGAAACCATGGCCGCCATGTTCCTGCGCCAATGTGGCTTCGACGGTTCCGAGCCAATCCTTGATCCTATGTGCGGCTCGGGCACCTTCCCGATTGAAGCCGCAGAAATCGCCGCTGGTCTCCTGCCCGGTCGCGCCCGTTCCTTCGCCTTTGAACAGCTGCCGGGTTTCAAGCCAAAGGCTTGGGCCGAGCTGCGCGCTGCCGTCCCGCCGAGCAAGACGACCGATATCCGTTTTTACGGCTCCGACCGTGATGCGGGTGCCATCCGTATGGCTGGAGAGAATGCCGAACGCTCCAGCGTTTCAGCCCTCACGGTATTCGAGCAAAAGAACATCGAAGACCTCGCGCCGCCGTGCGAGCAGCCTGGATTGATCATCGTTAATCCGCCCTATGGAAGCCGCATTGGCCAAAAGGGCCCGCTGATCGCCGTCCACAAAACCCTCGGCACCGTGCTGAAGACCCGCTTCAAGGGCTGGCGCGTCGGCATTATCACCGCCGATAAGCAGCTCGCCCAGGCCACCGGTCTTAAATTTGCACCACAATTGCCCACCGTGCTGCACGGCGGCATCCGCGTCGCCCTCTATCGCACCGCGCCACTAACATAAGCCAATACGCCGCCCCTACGGAACGCACGGCCCCCTCGTCCATTGGGCACCCATCGCAACTCTCTAAGGAGAATGAAGATGGACTGGAACCGTATCGAAGGTGGCTGGAAGCAGTTTGCTGGCAAGGCCAAGGAACAGTGGGGCAAGCTCACTGACGACGACATCGCCCAGATCAACGGCAACCGTGAACAGCTCGAAGGTAAGCTTCAAGAGCGTTACGGGAAAACCAAAGACGAACTCCGCAAGGAAGTCGATGATTGGTCCAGCCGCTTCTAAGCGCTCAAACCCCTCCCTCCGGAGGGGTTTTCTTTTTGTGGGCAAGCACAGGGGTCAGCGAGCGACCCGCTCACTCCGTAAAATTTGAACCAAATGCTAACCATAATCTCAAGCTTGCCCGATCTCGGCGCAACCATCGTCCACCCAAGCCCTTGAATGCGCAGCGTCACCCTTCACCACCTAGGTCCTGACCCATGAGCCCACTCAAGCGCCTCCTCGTCGTCGAAGACGATGCCTTACTGCTTCTATTCCTGATCGACGATCTCGCCGAACGCGGCTTGGAAGCCGTTGCCGCCAGCAGCGCCCGCACGGGTGCCCGTCGCATGGCTGAAAACATCGACGCGCTCATCACTGATATCGAACTGGGCGACGGCCCCAATGGCTTGGCCCTGGCCCGCCTCGCGTCCCAATATCGCCCCGGCCTGCCCATCGTGATTGTCTCGGGTGGCGTAACGCCCAAGCCCGAGGACCTCCCCAAGGGCGCAATCTTTATTCCAAAACCCTACAGCATCGACCGGATACTCTCCGCTTTGGAAAAGCAGCGCGTCACCCGCGCCGCCTAAACACAGCAAAGTCAGAGCGCAGCACTATGGCCGCGCTCCGATCTGGCGGGCGTTAGTCGCCCTGGCTAATCCGCACGATTGTCGAGCCACCGCCCTCAGTCACTGCATAGATCGCCCCATCAGGCCCGACCTTCACATCGCGTACACGCGCGCCGACAGGAATGCGCTCTTCGTGCTTCACCCGGTCGCCATCCATGTGCAGCACCACGACGGCCTTGCCCACAAGCCCGCCCACCAGAAATGCGCCATCCAGCTCGGGGAATTCATTGCCTTCATAATAGGCCATGCCTGAAGGCGCGATCACCGGGTCCCAATAATAGACCGGCTGCTGGGTTTCCGCGTCCGCGGTCACACCCTGCCCAATGGCTTGCCCTGAATACTCGACGCCGTAAGCGACATCCGGCCAGCCGTAGTTGAGCCCAGCTTCGGGCAGGTTTAGCTCATCGCCACCGCGCGCGCCGTGCTCCACGACCCACAGCCGGCCTTCGCCATCAAGAGTTGCCGCCTGCGCATTGCGATGCCCAAAGCTCCAGATCTCCGGCAGTGCCCCCTCAACGCCAAGCAGCGGATTATCCGCCGCCGCCTTGCCCTCACCATCGATCTTGAACACCTTGCCCAGACCGCTGGCGAGTTCTTGCGCTTGCGGTCGCATCGGACGATCAGACCGCTCGCCAACCGTTACATAAAGCGACCCATCAGCGGTTGGCACGATGCGCGAGCCGTAGTGCTTATCCCCGTCATAGCTTGGGGTTTGACGGAAGATAACGTTGACGTCTTCGAGCACTGCGCCGCCCTTGTCATCCGCCACCAAAACCGCCGAGGCGACACTGGTCCCGTTGCCATCGCTCCTCGGCTCGGCAAACGAGAAGAAAATCCGCCCCGAGGTTTCAAAATCATAAGCCAGCGCCACGTCGAGCAATCCGCCCTGCCCACGTGCATCAACCTCCGGAACGCCCGCAATCGGCGCACTCACCGTCCCATCGGGCGCAACAATATGCATCGCGCCTTCTTTGGCCGTCACCAGCATGCGCCCATCGGGCAAAAATTCCATGGCCCAGAGATGCGGCAGCCCCTGCGCAATCACCGTGCTCTTGGTCTTGAGCAAGTTGTCGGGTTGGGTCGCGCGCGTCTGGCCTTCAAACGCTGGCACCTGCCCACGTCCATTTGCTTCCCCGACCGGAACAGGTTCGCCCTGTGCCATCGCACCAGCAACCATCAAGGCCCAGACGGACGTTATCGCCACGATCTTTTGCACCATCTCGTACTCTCCTTAAGTGTTGTTCGATCAGTATAACTGATCTGTGCCCGCTTCGTTCAACCACGCGTCTGCAACGGGATCGCGACTGACGCGTTGACCTGCAAACACATTCGCCGAGAGCACGGGGCGCCCTTCTGCATGTCTGAAAATCGCTATCACGTCATTCTCAATGCCAATTCTGGCACCGCTCATTCCTTAGGTGTCACCAAGGAATCCCTCCAAGCCCTCTTTGAAAGCCACGGCCTCAACGCCGAGATCGACGCCGATTCCGACAAGGATTTTGGCGATCGTATGAAAGCGGCTGTCGACAGTCCCGCCAATATTATTGTGGCCGCTGGCGGCGATGGCACCATCACCGGACTGGCTGACGTTATTATCGAGACTGACAAAGCGCTCGCCATTCTCCCGCTTGGCACCGTCAATGCCCTCGCCAAAGACCTCAATATTCCGCTCGATCTTGAAGAGGCTGTGGCCGCCTTGGCCACCGGCCATCCCATGCAAATCGACGTCGGCGAGGTGAATGGCAAAGCCTTCCTCCATAAGGTCGTCGTCGGCGTCATCCCCGGCATGGCCGCCGCGCGCGAGCACATCCGCGGCAGCGACGATCCAACCGCCAAAGTTGGCCTTATCCGCTATATGTTCCGCCGTATTCAGCGCGCCAAACGCATCGCTGTGGTCTTTGAGCGCGCCGACGGTTCCCGCACCATCGAGCGTTTGCACTCGCTGGCAGTCTCGTCCAACGCCTATGACCAGGGGCTCGGACGCTTCTTCTCACGCTCCAAGCTCGATCAGGGTTTTTTGACCCTTTACACCCTGCGCCACTTCCGCACCTGGGACTTTTTCCGCCTCGTGTTCGGCATGATGTTTGGCAAGTGGCAGAGCGATCCGGAGCTAAATATCGAATCCATGCAATCGCTCACCGTCGACTTCCGTAAGCCGCAGATGCAGGTGATGTTTGATGGCGAAGTCATGCTGCTCGACACGCCCATGAAGTTCACCATCCGCCCCTTGGCCCTAACCGTCATCGTGCCTGAAACTGTATCGACTGAGATCGCCGCGTGAAAATCCTTCATATCTCTGACCTCCACTTCGGCAAGCATGACCCCGTTCTTGCCGAAGGCTTTGCCGACGACATCAACGCGCAAAACCCCGATCTGATTGTCGCCAGCGGTGACTTCACCCAGATCGGCACCAAAGAAGAATTCATTCAGGCGCGGGTCTTTCTCGACAAACTGAACGCGCCGATTTTCGCCGTTCCGGGCAATCATGACGTGCCCGCCGTCAATTTCGTACGCCGTTTCCTCGATCCCTATGGCCTATATAAGCGCTATATCTCGCGCCAGCTTGAGCCCTTCCTCGAAATGGATGGCGTCGCCATCTTGGGCATGCGTACCTCGCGCCGCTTCCGCCTCGAGTGGAATTGGGGCCACGGCACCATCTCCCGAAACCAACTCGCGGATCTCGAAGCCCGCTTCTCCCGCGCGTCCCCGCATGCGGTCCGCGTGATTGTCGCCCATCACCCCCTGCTCTATCCCACCGAGCAAATGGCACAAAAAGAAGCGCGCACCGTCAAACGCGCCGACGACGCCCTCATGCGCTTTTCCGAGCTTGGGGTCCGCCTCGTCCTCTCCGGCCACTTTCACCTGTCATATGTGCGCAAGCACGAGTCAGCCTCTAAAAGCCGCGAAGGCGAACCGATCGGCGTCAGCAAATCCACCGCCGCGCCCATCCTTGTCGCACAAGCGTCCTCGGCTATTTCCACCCGCCTGCGCGGTGAGCCAAACGCCTATAATCTGATCGACATCACACCCGATCAGATCACGGTCACCGTGCGTGAATGGCGCGACGGCTCCTGGATCACACGCGACAAGGCCTCCGAGCCTGTCTAGTCCGAACCAATATTGGTTCAATTTAGAGAACTGAACTCATTTCAGTTCATCTTTCTATCTTGAACCATTTTCAGTTCACAGGCATGTTCAGCGGATGGATATTGTTCGCGCGCCAACCACCGCTGTTCTGATGGGCGACATCGTCAACAGCCGCGACCGGCACACACCGGCCCGGCTGCACGCCTTGTTCAATGATGCCGTCACTGCTGCCAATCAAAACAATGGCGCCGACATTCTCTCCCCGCTCACCATCACCTTGGGGGATGAATTTCAGGGCATCACGACCTCATTGACCACAGCGGCCACCATCGCGCGCCAATTGCGTCTGGACCTGCTCCAATCTGGGATCGATTGCCGCTTTGTCATCGGCCAACTGCGGCTGCAAACCCCCATCAACACGAGCATGGCGTGGAACATGATGGGCGAAGGCTTGGCACGCGCCCGCTCCAAACTCAACGACAAGCAAACTGGCCTCTTCTACCGCGTCGCCCTGTTTGATGATCCCACCCATGAGATCCTGTTCGACGCCCTATGCCTGAGCCTATCCACTATAGAAGCAGACTGGACCGACATTCAGGCCCAAACCGTCGCGCAAACTCTCGCGGGGAGCAGCGTTGAGGATATTGCCACACGTCGCGCAGTCACGACACGCAACGTTTACAAGACCCTCAAAAGCGCTAAGCTCGACGTCTATACGACCCTATGGACCGCGCTGCTGACCGGGTTCACCAAGATTGAGGAGCCATAATGGACACCACAAGGATTGCCATTTCGCTGGTTTCCCTTGGCACATTCCTTGTCATCCTCACTTTCTTCGGCAATCTCTTCTGCAAATGGGTGCTGGCTGTCACCCACGTCACGCCCCTCCCGCAGGGGGCTACCGAAACTGGCGAGACCCAGCACAAGCGCAACACCGCAGGGCGGTGGATCGGCGCGGTTGAACGCCTGATCATCGCTTTTGGCATAGCCCTTTCAAGCACCGAGATCATTGCGGCCGTTGTCGCAATCAAGGCCATCTCGCGCTTTCAGCAAATGGACAACAAGGACTTCGCGGAATACGTCCTCTTGGGCAGCCTCTGCAGCGTTCTCTGGGCTATCGTCTGGACAGCTATCGTTCTGTCCATCGACGCAGCATGGGGCGCAAATCTGGTCGCCCTCTGGCTCCACCAGATCACAGCGCCATAACGCCGCCGCATTGCGCCCCCAGCCTACCGCCTATGCGCCTACCGCTTACGCTCCTCGCCATGCTTCTGGTTCTGCCCATGCTCCCCGCATCAGCGCAGAGCCAAACCGAATCCATTGAAGCGCAGCTCTGCCGGAATCAGCTCGACCTCCTCCTCACGCGTGAAAAGCTGACCCAAGATGAGGAGGCGGTGTTCAATGCCCAATGCGATTGCCTTGAAGAACAAGCAAAATCCAGTGATCCAGAGCGCCAAGCCTGCGCGCAGGCGCATGACTAGCCCTAGGGGCACCATCCTCCTGTCAGCCTTGATCTTTCTGCCCTTTACCCTCGTCCCCAGCGCGACATTTGCGCAGTCCGACTGGGGGAGCCGAAAATGCGAACTATACGAAAACGCTTGGGCCCGCGCCCTCTCCAGCACCCCAAACAACGACATCAATGACAGTTTCCGCGCGGCTAACGAGACCTTCATAGCCGCGGGCTGCACTGAGAAAATTGCCGCCTGCCCTCGCTCCAACGATGAACGGGAACTGGCCGATATGCTCACCATCGCCATGCTCAATGAAGGCGCTGCCAGCACCTTCCTTCCCTTTGCCTGCGACGATGAATAAGTGCCGCTCCCTCTTCCCTTCTGCGCCCTCTTAAGTTAAACCGCCCACCTAACCACCATGTTCGGCCTTTATGCCCCGTGCCGCAGTGCTCAACTGCTGCGCGGGTTTCGCGCGGACGGGTGTGTCCGGGCGATTCTCCTCGCCCGCGTCCTGATAGAAACGACAGCAGAGCGAGTCCCATGCCGAAGCGTACCGACATTAAATCGATCCTCATCATCGGCGCGGGGCCAATCATCATCGGACAGGCGTGCGAGTTTGATTACTCCGGCACTCAGGCCTGTAAAGCGCTCAAGGAAGAGGGTTACCGGATTATTCTGGTCAACTCGAACCCAGCGACGATCATGACGGACCCAGATCTCGCCGACGCAACCTATGTTGAGCCGATCACCCCAGAAGTGGTCGCTAAAATCATCGAGAAAGAGCGCCCCGACGCGCTCCTGCCCACCATGGGCGGTCAGACAGCTCTGAACTGCGCACTCTCGCTGCGGAAGATGGGCGTTCTCGACAAGTACAATGTCGAAATGATTGGCGCGACTGCTGACGCCATCGACAAGGCAGAAGACCGCGAGCGTTTCCGCGATGCGATGAAGAAGATCGGGCTTGAAACCCCGCGCTCCATGCTCGCGCACAACACCATCGAAGCCCTGCAGGCTCTCGAAGTGATCGGCCTTCCAGCCATCATTCGTCCATCCTTCACCATGGGCGGCACCGGCGGCGGCATTGCTTACAACCGCGAAGAATACCTCGCGATCTGCGAAAGCGGCATCGACGCTTCGCCGACCAACGAAGTCCTGGTTGAGGAAAGCGTCCTCGGCTGGAAGGAATACGAAATGGAAGTTGTCCGCGATAAGAAGGACAACTGCATCATTGTTTGCTCGATCGAAAACCTCGATCCAATGGGCGTGCACACCGGCGACTCCATCACCGTGGCTCCTGCCCTCACCCTCACCGACAAAGAATACCAGATCATGCGCGACGCCTCCTTGGCTGTTCTGCGCGAGATCGGTGTTGAAACCGGTGGTTCGAACGTTCAGTTCGGCGTGAACCCAGCTGATGGCCGTATGGTCGTCATCGAAATGAACCCACGCGTATCGCGTTCGTCCGCTCTGGCATCGAAGGCCACTGGCTTCCCGATTGCTAAGGTCGCAGCGCGCCTCGCCGTTGGCTACAGCCTCGACGAATTGGACAACGACATCACCGGCGGCATGACCCCGGCGTCGTTCGAACCAACCATCGATTACGTCGTTACCAAGATCCCACGCTTTGCCTTTGAAAAGTTCCCGGGCTCCGATCCACGCCTGACCACCGCGATGAAGTCGGTTGGTGAAGCCATGGCTATCGGCCGTACCTTCCAGGAATCGCTCCAGAAGGCTCTCCGTTCGCTCGAAACCGGTCTCACCGGTCTCAACGAAATCGGCATCCCAGGCATGGGCGAAGGCGAAGACAAGAACGCCATCAAGCAGGCGCTTGGCACCCCAACCCCAGATCGTCTCCTGCACGTGGCTGAAGCCATGCGCTTTGGCATGTCCAACGAAGACATCCATGAAGCGTGCAAGATCGACCCTTGGTTCCTCGAACAGATGCGCGGCATCGTCGATATGGAAAACAAGGTCCGCGAACTCGGCCTGCCATCGGACGCTGCGAACCTGCGCACCCTCAAGGGCATGGGCTTCTCGGACGCACGCCTTGCCGAACTGGCAGGCACCAAGGCCGCCGACGTGCGCAAGCTCCGTCACGACCTTGCTGTTCGCCCGGCCTACAAGCGCATCGACACCTCGGCTGCCGAATTCGCCTCGCCAACCGCTTACATGTACTCGACCTACGAAACCCCGTTCAACGGCAAGGTCGAAGACGAAGCGCGTCCATCCGATCGCAAGAAGGTCGTCATCCTCGGCGGTGGTCCAAACCGTATCGGTCAGGGCATCGAGTTCGACTATTGCTGCTGCCATGCTGCCTTTGCGCTGGCTGACGCTGGCTATGAAACCATCATGGTCAACTGCAACCCAGAAACGGTTTCGACCGACTATGACACTTCGGACCGCCTCTACTTTGAGCCGCTGACCGAAGAAGACATCATCGAAATCCTGCTCACCGAAAAGCAGAACGGCACGCTGCACGGCGTTATCGTTCAGTTCGGTGGCCAGACCCCGCTGAACCTTGCAGAAGCTGTGAAGAAGGCCGGTGTTCCGATCCTGGGCACCCAGCCAGACGCGATCGACCTTGCTGAAGACCGCGATCTCTTCTCCAAGCTCCTCAACAAGCTTGAGCTGACCCAGCCAAAGAACGGCATTGCCTATAGCCTTGAGCAGTCCCGCCTCGTTGCGGAACGTCTCGGCTACCCACTGGTGATCCGTCCGTCCTACGTTCTCGGCGGCCGCGCTATGGCCATCGTCAACTCCTCGGCTGAGTTCGAACGCTACATTCAGGATACGCTCTCGGGCCTCGTCCCGCCTGACATCCTGCGCCGTTACCCGAACGACAAGACCGGCCAGATCAACTCTGTCCTCTCTGACAACCCACTGCTGTTCGACGCATACCTTCAGGGCGCGACCGAAATCGACGTGGATTGCCTCTGCGATGGCGAAGACGTCTTCGTCGCTGGCATAATGGAGCACATCGAAGAAGCTGGCATTCACTCCGGTGACAGTGCTTGCTCGCTGCCATCCCGTACGCTCTCGGAAGAGACCATTGCTGAACTCAAGCGCCAGACCCGCGCGCTCGCTCTTGAGCTCAAGGTCGGCGGCCTGATGAACGTTCAGTACGCCTACAAGGACGGCACGATCTACCTGATCGAAGTGAACCCACGCGCTTCGCGTACTGTTCCTTTCGTGGCCAAGGTCATCGGCGATCCAATCGTCAAGATCGCAGCCCGCATCATGGCAGGCGAAAAGCTTGCGTCCTTCGGCCTGCAAGAAAAGGTCCTCAAGCACGTCGCCGTTAAGGAAGCCGTGTTCCCGTTCAACCGCTTCGCTGGCGTTGACACGGTACTTGGGCCTGAAATGAAGTCGACCGGTGAAGTCATTGGCCTCGACACCAACTTCGCGATGGCTTTTGCCAAGTCGCAGCTCGGTGCCGGCCAGAAGGTCCCAACCTCGGGCAAGGCGTTCATTTCGGTTCGCGATAGCGACAAGCAGTACATCGTTGATCTGGCCCGCCAGCTCGTCGAAAACGGCTTCGAAATCCTCGCCACCGGCGGCACACAGGCCTACCTGGCTGAAAACAATGTTCCAGCAACCAAGGTCAACAAGGTCTTGGAAGGTCGCCCACACATCGTCGATGCGATGAAGAACGGTTCGGTTCATCTGGTGATCAACACCACCGATGGCGCCAAGGCAATCAGCGACGGCCGCGACATCCGCCGCACCGCGCTTCTGGCCAAGATCCCGTACTACACCACCATCGACGGCGCGATGGCAGCAGTTGAAGGCATCATCGCCTACTCCAAGGGCAACCTTACGGTTCGCCCACTGCAGGACTATTTCACCGCCTAATCCGCGCGAAACCCCAATCCGAAAAGGCCCGCCCCGCGCGGGCCTTTTTTTTATGCCCAGCGCTCACCGCCCTTCACCTCTCCCTTCGGGGGAGAGGTCGGCCCTCTTGGGCCGGGTGAGGGGGCCTTCCACATCCCCATCCACAACCCCCACAGCAACACA